>NZ_JARUBP010000001.1:6636054-7963265 GCF_029626225.1 Asanoa sp. WMMD1127 | reverse complement strand
TTCCCGGGCCTTGTACACACCGCCCGTCACGTCACGAAAGTCGGCAACACCCGAAGCCGGTGGCCCAACCCTTGTGGAGGGAGCCGTCGAAGGTGGGGCTGGCGATTGGGACGAAGTCGTAACAAGGTAGCCGTACCGGAAGGTGCGGCTGGATCACCTCCTTTCTAAGGAGCACCTCCCGGCGAAGGTCGGGTAGGAGCCCGCCACCTCCGAATGTGGGGTGGGGGTGCTCAATGGCGGAGACACTGGCGAGTTAGTTTCTGGCAACGGCCACGATCGCTTCTAGTACGGCCATCTTTCGGGATGGCGTGGAACGAGCGGGTTGGTGCGGCTGGATCTGATGATGAACACCCTGTTGGGTCCTGAAAGAACAAGCACTGTGGTGCGGGTTTCTTTCTGGATTGGAGACTGCCAGGCATGGCCTGGTCCACGCATACCGCCGGCGCACAGCGTCCGGGTTGTGGTGGTGGGCTTGGGGTTGTGGGTTGGTTGTTTGTTGAGAATTGCACAGTGGACGCGAGCATCTTTGTGGTCAAGTTGTCAAGGGCGAACGGTGGATGCCTTGGCACCAGGAGCCGATGAAGGACGTGGGAGGCCGCGATAGGCCTGGGGGAGCTGTCAACCAAGCTGTGATCCCAGGGTGTCCGAATGGGGTAACCCGGCACCAGTTATGTGGTGTCACCTGCACCTGAATTCATAGGGTGTGTGGAGGGAACGCGGGGAAGTGAAACATCTCAGTACCCGTAGGAAGAGAAAACAACAGTGATTCCGTGAGTAGTGGCGAGCGAAAGCGGATTGAGCCTAAACCGGTTGCGTGTGATACCTGTCAGGGGTTGCGTGGTCGGGGTTGTGGGACATCACGGACTGGGCTGACAACCAGTCAAGGAGTTACAAAGCCAGTTGCTAGTCGAATGGTCTGGAAAGGCCGACCGTAGACGGTGATAGTCCGGTAGGTGAAAGTGGCTGGTCTTCTGTGGTTGTTCCCGAGTAGCGGCGGACCCCTGTAATCTGCCGTGAATCTGCCAGGACCACCTGGTAAGGCTGAATACTTCCTGGTGACCGATAGCGGACGAGTACCGTGAGGGAATGGTGAAAAGTACCCCGGGAGGGGAGTGAAATAGTACCTGAAACCGTTCGCCTACAATCCGTCGGAGCCTTGAGGGGTGACGGCGTGCCTTTTGAAGAATGAGCCTGCGAGTTAGTGGCATGTGGCGAGGTTAACCCGTGTGGGGGAGCCGTAGCGAAAGCGAGTCCGAATAGGGCGTTTGAGTCGCATGTTCTAGACCCGAAGCGGAGTGATCTAGCCATGGGCAGGCTGAAGCGCGGGTAAGACCGCGTGGAGGGCCGAACCCACCAACGTTGAAAAGTTGGGGGATGACCTGTGGTTAGGGGTGAAAGGCCAATCAAACTCCGTGATAGCTGGTTCTCCCCGAAATGCATTTAGGTGCAGCGTCGCGTGTTTCTTGCCGGAGGTAGAGCACTGGATGGTCTAGGGGGCCTACAAGCTTACCGAAATCAGCCAAACTCCGAATGCCGGTAAGTGAGAGCGCGGCAGTGAGACTGCGGGGGATAAGCTTCGTAGTCGAGAGGGAAACAGCCCAGATCACCAGCTAAGGCCCCTAAGCGTGTGCTAAGTGGAAAAGGATGTGGGGTCGCTTAGACAACCAGGAGGTTGGCTTAGAAGCAGCCACCCTTTAAAGAGTGCGTAATAGCTCACTGGTCAAGTGGTTCCGCGCCGACAATGTAGCGGGGCTCAAGTACACCGCCGAAGCTGTGGCATTCACACATGAACCCGGTCGTTGCCCTTGAGGTGGCGATCCAGGTGTGTGGATGGGTAGGGGAGCGTCGTGCCGCGGGTGAAGCAGCCGAGTGATCGAGTTGTGGACGCGGTGCGAGTGAGAATGCAGGCATGAGTAGCGCAAGAAGGGTGAGAAACCCTTCCGCCGGATGACCAAGGGTTCCAGGGCCAGGCTAATCCGCCCTGGGTGAGTCGGGACCTAAGGCGAGGCCGAGAGGCGTAGTCGATGGACAACGGGTTGATATTCCCGTACCCGCGAAAGAGCGACCCTGATGAACCTCACTGTGCTAACCACCCGAACCTTGGAAGGTCTTCGGACTGACTGAGGGGAGCGTGGGAACCTGGTGGGTAGTAGTCAAGCGATGGGGTGACGCAGGAAGGTAGCTGATCCCGGCCGGTGGTTGTGCCGGGGTAAGCGTGTAGCCCGCGCCATAGGCAAATCCGTGGCGCATTGAGGGTGAGACGTGATGCCGAGCCGATTCAGGTGAAGTCAGTGATCCTATGCTGCCGAGAAAAGCCTCTAGCGAGTTCTTAGCGGCCCGTACCCCAAACCGACACAGGTGGTCAGGTAGAGAATACCGAGGCGACGGGCGAACTGTGGTTAAGGAACTCGGCAAATTGCCCCCGTAACTTAGGGAGAAGGGGGGCCGGACACGTGAAGCAACACGCTTGTGGAGCGTGGTATGGCCGCAGAGACCAGGGGGAAGCGACTGTTTACTAAAAACACAGGTCCATGCGAAGAAGTAATTCGATGTATATGGACTGACGCCTGCCCGGTGCTGGAACGTTAAGGGGACCTGTTAGCTCTTCGGGGCGAAGCGGAGAACTTAAGCGCCAGTAAACGGCGGTGGTAACTATAACCATCCTAAGGTAGCGAAATTCCTTGTCGGGTAAGTTCCGACCTGCACGAATGGCGTAACGACTTCCCTACTGTCTCAACCACAGGCCCGGCGAAATTGCATTACGAGTAAAGATGCTCGTTACGCGCGGCAGGACGGAAAGACCCCGGGACCTTTACTATAGCTTGACATTGGTATTTGAGTTAACTTGTGTAGGATAGGTGGGAGCCGGTGAAGCTCTAACGCCAGTTAGGGTGGAGGCAATCTTGAAATACCACTCTGGTTGATTCGGGTATCTAACTTCGGACCGTGATCCGGTTCAGGGACAGTGTCTGGTGGGTAGTTTAACTGGGGCGGTTGCCTCCTAAAGAGTAACGGAGGCGCCCAAAGGTTCCCTCAGCCTGGTTGGCAATCAGGTGTTGAGTGTAAGTGCACAAGGGAGCTTGACTGTGAGACTGACAGGTCGAGCAGGGACGAAAGTCGGGACTAGTGATCCGGCACCGGCATGTGGAAGCGGTGTCGCTCAACGGATAAAAGGTACCCCGGGGATAACAGGCTGATCTTCCCCAAGAGTCCATATCGACGGGATGGTTTGGCACCTCGATGTCGGCTCGTCGCATCCTGGGGCTGTAGCAGGTCCCAAGGGTTGGGCTGTTCGCCCATTAAAGCGGTACGCGAGCTGGGTTTAGAACGTCGTGAGACAGTTCGGTCCCTATCCGCCGTGCGCGTAGGATACTTGAGAAGGGCTGTCCCTAGTACGAGAGGACCGGGACGGACGAACCTCTGGTGTGCCAGTTGTCCCGCCAGGGGCACGGCTGGTTAGCTACGTTCGGAAGGGATAACCGCTGAAAGCATCTAAGCGGGAAGCTCGCTTCAAGATGAGGTATCCCACCCACGTTCGCGTGGGGTAAGGCCCCCAGCTAGACCACTGGGTTGATAGGCCGGAAATGTAAGCCCGGTAACGGGTTCAGTTGACCGGTACTAATAGGCCGAGGACTTGACCTACAAAGCTGCTACGCGTCCACTGTGCAACTCCCGACAAACAAACACCACACCGCTAGCCTTCACAGCGATGGTTGTTTGATATGTCGATAGAGTTACGGCGGTCATGGCGGAGGGGAAACGCCCGGAAACATTCCGAACCCGGAAGCTAAGCCCTCCAGCGCCGATGGTACTGCACCCGGGAGGGTGTGGGAGAGTAGGACACCGCCGGACTTCTTCTATTAGGGGCCACCTCATTCGAGGTGGCCCCTAATTTGTTTGCGCGAAAAGGGCGCCCCGCCGAAGCGGGGCGCCCTAACACGCTCACTATCGGCTCTGCACCGCGCCGCGCATCTCGCGCATCAGGTTGGCCGCCTCGTCGACAGGCCGCGACGGGAACAGCGCCATTCCGGTCGCGCCGTGGTCGGCCCAGCCGCACACCGCCATGGCGCCGCCGCCGTCGACCTCCGTCGTTCCGCACTTCATCACGCCACCCAGGGAGCCGGCGGGCACCTCGTGGACCCCCTGGACGGCGCCCGACTCGTCGCCGATCAGCCCGAACAGCGTGTCGAGGTCCTTGCCGGGGGACCAGAGCAACGCCGTACCGCCGAAGAAGAGGACGCTCCGGTCGGCCGCCGCCGGATCCGTGTAGACCGCGCCCACGCTCGACTTCAGGTCGATGCCCGCGGCGAACGCCGCCTTGAGGTCCTCGGCCGTCGCGGCCGCGTCGGCGCTGTCGTTGAGCTGGAGCCCCGCCACTGACGCCGGCGTCGACATCGTCGGGTCCTGCTGGGAGGCGATCCGGCTGCCCCAGATGCCGACCGCGGCCAGGCCGGCCACACCGATCGCCGCGACCGAGGCCAGCACGATCCTCCGCCGTCGGGACATCGGTGGGCGCGGACCCTGCTCCTCCTCCGGCTCGTCGTCCCGCGCAGCCCAGACGGGTGGCGTGACGTCGATCGGTTCGCCCTCTTCGGCGGAATGGCCGGGCCGGCCCTCGCTGAGCTGGCCCTCGCTGAGCCGGCCTTCGCTGAGCTGGCCCTCGCTGAGCCGGCCTTCGAAACGGTCGTTCGACATGCCCGCCACCGTAACGGAACAGGCGGTGGTCGCATGCGGGGTCGGCGCGAACGCTCCGTAGACTTCACGGGTGACCCAGACACCGGAGACCAGTGAGCTCACCACACCGACCCTGCCGGCGCAATACACGCCGGCGGACGTAGAGAGTCGGCGCTACGAGGCCTGGGTATCCGACGGTGTCTTCACCGCCGACGTGGCGAGCGACAAGCCGCCGTTCACGATCGTCATCCCGCCGCCGAACGTGACCGGTTCCCTGCACATGGGTCACGCGTTCGAGCACACCCTGATGGACGCGCTGGTCCGGCGCCGGCGGATGCAGGGCTTCGAGGCGCTCTGGCTCCCGGGCATGGACCACGCCGGCATCGCGACGCAGAACCTCGTCGAGCGCCAGCTCGGCCAGGAGGGCAAGTCGCGGCACGACCTCGGCCGCGAGGCCTTCGTCGAGCGCGTCTGGCAGTGGAAGGCGGAGTCCGGCGGCGCGATCCTCGGCCAGATGCGCCGGCTCGGCGACTCCGTCGACTGGAGCCGCGAGCGCTTCACCATGGACGAGGGCCTGTCGCGGGCCGTGCAGACCATGTTCAAGAAGTTGTACGACGACGGCCTGATCTACCGGGCCAACCGCATCATCAACTGGTGCCCGCGCTGCCTCACCGCGCTCAGCGACATCGAGGTCGTGCACACCGACGACGAGGGCGAGCTCGTCTCGATCCGCTACAGCGACGAGATCGTCGTCGCGACCACCCGCGCGGAGACGATGCTCGGCGACACCGCGGTGGCGGTGCACCCCGACGACGAGCGCTACCGGCACCTGATCGGCACCGAGGTCGAGCTCCCGCTGACCGGCCGGCGCATCCCGGTGGTCGGCGACGAGCACGTGGACCCGACGTTCGGCACCGGCGCGGTCAAGGTGACCCCGGCGCACGACCCCAACGACTTCGAGATCGGGCAGCGCCACGACCTGCCCAGCATCACGATGATGGACGAGCGCGGCGTGCTCACCGTACCCGGACCGTTCGAAGGTCTGGACCGGTTCGAGGCCCGCCCGGCGGTCGTCGCCGCGCTGCGCGAGCAGGGGCTGATCGTCGCCGAGAAGCGCCCTTACGTGCACGCGGTCGGGCACTGCTCCCGCTGCCGCACCACCGTCGAGCCGCGGCTGTCGTTGCAGTGGTTCGTCAACACCGGCCCGCTGGCCAAGGCGGCCGGCGACGCCGTGCGCGACGGCCGGGTCCGGATCGACCCCGAGGACATGTCGAAGCGCTACTTCGCGTGGGTCGACAACATGCACGACTGGTGCATCTCGCGCCAGCTGTGGTGGGGACACCGGATCCCGGTCTGGTACGGCCCGGACGGCGAGGTGCGCTGCGTCGGCCCCGACGAGGAGCCGCCGGGCGCCGGCTGGGAGCAGGACACCGACGTACTCGACACCTGGTTCTCCAGCGGTCTCTGGCCGTTCTCGACACTCGGCTGGCCCGAGCAGACGCCCGACCTGCAGCGCTTCTATCCGACCAGCGTGCTGGTCACGGGCTACGACATCCTGTTCTTCTGGGTTGCGCGGATGATGATGTTCGGCCTGTACGCGATGGACGGCAAGCAGCCCTTCGACGTGATCGCGCTGCACGGCATGGTCCGTGACGAGCACGGCAAGAAGATGTCGAAGTCGTTCGGCAACGTGGTCGACCCGCTCGACTGGATGGACCGCTTCGGCGCCGACGCGACCCGGTTCACGCTGGCCCGCGGCGCCAACCCCGGCCAGGACGTGCCGGTCAGCGAGGAGTGGTGCCAGGGCTCCCGCAACTTCTGCAACAAGCTCTGGAACGCGACCCGGTTCGCGCTGATGAACGGCGCGCACGTCGACGGGCCGCTGCCGACCGAGCTGTCCACCGTCGACCGGTGGATACTGTCGCGGCTCGAGCACGTCATCGACGAGGTCGACGAGCAGTTCGAGCGCTTCGAGTTCGCCAAGATCTGCGACGTGCTCTACCACTTCGCGTGGGACGACGTCTGTGACTGGTACGTCGAGCTGAGCAAGCCCGTCCTCGCGGCCGGCGGCCCGGCGGCCGACGCGAGCCGGCGGGTGCTCGGCCACGTGCTCGACCAGCTGCTGCGGTTGCTGCACCCGGTGATCCCGTTCGTCACCGACGAGCTGTGGATCGCCCTGCACGGCGCCGGCACCGTGGCGCGCGCGGCCTGGCCGCAGCTGGACAAGGCGCTGGTCGACGACGACGCCGAGGCCGAGGTCGACGCCCTGCAACGGGTGGTCACCGAGATCCGCCGTTTCCGCTCCGACCAGGGCCTGCGCCCGTCACAGCGGGTCGCCGCGCGGCTCGACGGGCTCGGCGTGGTCGCGCCGCACGAAGGACTGATCAGGTCGCTCGCCCGGCTCGACGACGCCGGTGCCGACTTCTCGGCCTCCGCGACGCTGTCGGTCGCCGGTGGGGTGCGGGTCGGTCTCGACACCCGCGGCGCGATCGACGTCGCGGCCGAGCGGGCCCGGCTCGAGAAGGACCGCGCCGCCGCCGAGAAGGAGGCCGCCCAGTGCCGGGCCAAGCTCGGCAACCAGGCGTTCGTCGGCAAGGCGCCGGAGCACGTGGTCAACAAGATCAAGGAGCGGCTCGCCACCGCCGAGGCCGACCTGGCCCGGATCGGCGCGGCCCTGGAGGCGCTTGCGGCATGACGGAGTTCCAGGAGGTTGACGCCGCCCTCGGGGCGCGCGGCAACGTCCGCATGGTGTTCGACCTGAGCAAGATCGAAGAGCTGCTGGACCTGCTCGGGTCGCCGCAACGGGCGTACCCGTCGATCCATCTGACCGGGACCAACGGCAAGACCTCGACCGCCCGGATGATCGACTCGCTGCTGCGGGCGTTCGGGATCCACACCGGGCGCTACACGAGCCCGCACCTGGAGACGGTGCGGGAGCGGATCTCGTTGGACGGGGAGCCGATCTCCGAGGAGCGGTTCGTCTCGGTCTATCGCGAGGTCGAGCCGCTGGCCGCGCTGGTCGACGACCGGCACGAGGAGCCGCTGACGTACTTCGACATGACCACGGCCCTCGCGTTCGCCGCGTTCGCCGACGCGCCGGTCGAGGTCGCGGTCGTCGAGGTCGGGCTCGGCGGCGCCGACGACTCGACCAACGTGATCCAGGCCGGCGTCTGCGTGATCACGCCGATCGGCCTCGACCACACCGAGTGGCTCGGCGACACGATCGAGGAGATCGCCTGGGCCAAGGCCGGCATCATCCACAAGGGCGCCACGGTGATCACCGCCGCGCAGACCGAGGACGCCGCCCGGCCGTTGCTGGAGAGGTGCGCCGAGGTCGGCGCGACGATCGCTCGCGAGGGCGGCGAGTTCGGCGTGCTGCGCCGGTCGCTCGCCGTCGGCGGCCAGGTGATCACACTGCAGGGCCTGGGCGGCGAGTACGACGAGATCTTCCTGCCGCTGCACGGTGCCCACCAGGCCCAGAACGCCGCGCTCGCCCTGGCCGCGGTGGAGGCGTTCCTGGGGGCCGGGGCCGACCGCCAGCTGGTGGTGGAGACGGTCCGCGAGGGCTTCGCCAACACGTCGTCGCCGGGCCGCCTCGAGCGGGTCCGCAGCGCCCCGACCATCCTGCTCGACGGCGCGCACAACCCGCACGGCATGGCCGCCACGGTCACCGCGCTGCAGGAGGAGTTCGCGTTCAGCAAGCTGGTCGCGGTCGTGGCCGTGCTGGCCGACAAGGACGTGACGGGCATCCTCGACCTGCTCGAGCCGGTCGTCGACGCTGTCGTGGTCACCCGCAACAACTCACCGCGCGCGATGCCGGTCGACGAGCTCGCGGCGCTGGCGGCCGAGGTGTTCGGCCCGGAGCGGGTCGAGACGGCCGCCAACATGCCCGACGCGATCGAGGCCGCCGTCGTGCTGGCCGAGAGCGACGTCGAGGGGGAGCTGAGCGGGGTAGGCGTCCTCGTCACCGGTTCGGTCTTCACGGTGGCCGAGGCACGAACGTTGCTGAAGCGATGACCGACGAGACCCGACACGAGCCGGCGCCGCCGACGCAGCGGCCCAACGGCGACGCCGAGGCGCCGCGGGACGCGGACGACGCTGGCGCGTCGCCGACCGGCGGTTACGGCGCCAGCGCCGGATCGCCGGCTGCTGCCAACACGGCGTCGCCGGCTGTCGGTCAGGTGGCCGGCGCGGACGGCGCCGGATCGTCGGCTGCCGCTCACGGCGCCGGCGCGGATGGCGTCGACGTCGGACCGTCGGCCGGCGGTCCGGCGGGTGGCGCGGGGTCAGGGGATGACGGGTTGCCGCCGGGTTATCGGCGGTCCGGGTTGCGGAATCCGGTGGCCGCCGTGCGCGGGATGGGCGCGGCCGCGTTGGGGTTGCAGGGCGTGGTGCTGTTGCTGGCGATCCAGCCGATCCGCGTGCTCGGTGACGGCGCCGGCGCCGCGGCCGTGTGGACGCTTGTCGGGCTGGTCATCGCCTGTTTCGTGCTGTGCGGGATGCTGCGCCGGGCATGGGCCTGGCCGGCCGGAACCGCCGTACAGGTGGCGTTGCTTGTTGGTGGTTTTCTGCACTGGACGCTTTTCGCGCTGGGCCTGATCTTCGGCCTGGTCTGGCTCTACGTGCTGCACGTGCGCCGGTCGATCCTCGGTTAGGGGTGCGGCTCCGCGGCACTGCGTAGCACGCAGAACTCGTTGCCCTCGGGGTCCGCGAAGACGACCCAACCGCCGTCCTCTCCAGGAGGCGGGTCGCGGCGGTCGTCGACGATCGTGGCGCCGATCGCGAGGACGCGGGCCACCTCCTCGTCGCGCGGCACATCCGGGCGCAGGCAGATGTGCACGCGGTTCTTCGTCGTCTTGGGTTCGGGCACCGTCTGGAAGTACAGGTGAAGCCCCGTGGGCAGCGAGATGCTGCACTCCGGGTCGCCGGGGAGATCGTCGTCGGCCAACGGCGCCGACATGACCTTGCCCCAGAAGCTGGCCAACGCGAACGCGTCCGTGGAGTCGATGGTGACGTTGAGGATCGTCGGTGGCATCGTCATCCGTTCTCACGACTGCGCCACTGGGTGATCGCGATGCCGTGTCCGTCGGGGTCGCGGAACGCCGCGGCCCAGAGCTCGAGCTTGGCGCCCCGGTTGACGACCCGCGGCGGGTACGTGAACCGGACCCCCTTCGCCCGCAGGTCCTCGTAGACCGTCATCACGTCGCCGACCTCGAGGTTGAGGTGGACGAGCCGCCGGTTGACCGGTGAGGCGTCCTTGATCTCCCGCAGGACCATCCGGGTGTCGCCCGATGCCAGGACGGCGTTGCGTTCCCCGCCGTCGATCTCCTGGAAGCCGAGCATATCCCGGTAGAAGGCGATCGAGCGCTGGAGGTCGCGGACCAGGAAGGTCAGGCCGACGCCGTGGATGGTGGCGCCGGCGGCGCCGGGGCGGGCGCTCGGGTACGCGGTGAACAGGTCGGCGAACTGGTCGTCCTCGTCGGTGTCGCGCTCGGTGCCGTTGCGCGGGGTCTTCGGTGGCTCGGGTTCGTCGGCGATCGGCGCGGCCGCCGCCGCGGTGGCAGCAGCCGCCGCAGCCGGGGCCGCCTGGCCCGATCGCGCGCCGGTCGCCCAGCCTTCCTCGTCGAGAACCGGGTCGCCGCTCTCGCCAGCCGCCTCACCAGCTCGCGGAGACCGGGCTTCGTCGGTCGCCGCGTCGTCGTCCGCGGCCTGGTCGGCTACCGCCGCACTGTCCGTCGACCGGTCCGCATCGTCAACCTCGCTGTTGGCGCCGGCCTCAGCTTCCGCGGAGCGGGCATCCCTGTCGGAGCCGGTCTCGGCCTGCGAGCCCTGCGCCGGAGCGTCGACGACGGCGCCGGAGCGGGCCGAGCCGCCGGCGTCCGACCGGATGTCGTTCTCCGACCCGGCCGCGGCCACGTCGCCCTCCGCCCGCGCCTCGCCCTCAGACCCGGCCTCGGCCTCCGCCTCAGCCTCCGCATCCGCGGACCCGCGACTGGCCGGCCGACTGACCCGCCGCTCGGTGAAGATCGGATCAGCCCACGCCGCGTCCTGGTCGAACACGTCGTCTGGCCGCGCGGTGTTGGGCCCGGCCGCCCCCCGCTGCCCCGGCACCTCAGCCGGCGGCGGGACGGTAGCGGTAGCCGTACCCGTACCCCCGGATCGCTCGTCCGCCCGCTCCGCCCGCGTGCGATGCGGATCAGGCCGAGCCCGCCGCGCCAACGGCGGCACGGGTGCCTCCGCCGGCTCGACCAGCGTCCCCTCGACCACGATCGGACCGCCGGGCGTCTGGTGGACGACCACCGGCTCCGCCGGCTCCCGCAGCCCGCTCAGCTCGTCGGTCAGGTCGGCCGTCGTCGTCTCGATGGTCTCGACCGGCGCCGCCGTGTAGCCGTCGTCCGGCCGCGGCCACCGATCGTCGTCCGCGGGAATCGGCCCGGAGACTGGCCCGATGTCGGAGACAGGCCCCAGGTCGGTCTCGCGGACCAGGGCGGCCTCGGCGTGGGTGAGCACCTCGTCCCAGAGGATCCGGATGTGCCGCGGGTCGTCGATGGCCACCATGATGGGCAGGCTGGCGCCGACGTCAGGCCACTTGGCGACCGGCACCCGCGGGTCGCGCATCCGCACGAGGCGGCCGGCCACGCCGGGCGCGTCGACGAGTACCTGCAGCTCACAGCGCCCGAACACCGACGACGCGGGTGGCTCGGAGACACTGTGCACGTGGGCGGTGCCGGCGACCCAGGCGCGCGCCCCGCCGCGGATCGTGGTGACCAGCACCAGCCCGACCGCCAGCACGATCAGCGCGATGCCGAGCGCCACGATCGCCAGGCTCTGCATCCCGATCCCGAACAGGACCACGAACAGCGCACAGGTGCCCAGCACCGCGGCGAACAGCTTCCGAACCGGTGCCAGCGGGCGGCGGTTGCCGTTCGCCACAGTGGACCTCCCCTGAGTCACCAAGAAGGCTAGGCCCAGGCCGCCCGCATAGGGAAGAGCCGGCCGGGGGCAGGTGATCGGCCATCGGTAGCATGAACACCCCAGCGTCAGGAGGGTGTTCAACGTGTCCAGCAGCCCGGTCGAGCGCACGCTCGTGCTGATCAAGCCAGACGCGGTCCGCCGCGGCCTCGTCGGCGAGATCCTGAGCCGCTTCGAGCGCAAGGGCCTGACCATCGACGCCCTGGCCCACCGCCGGATGGACGCGGACCTCGCCGACGCGCACTACGCCGAGCACGTCGAGAAGCCGTTCTACCCGCCGCTCAAGGAGTTCATGACCAGCGCGCCGCTGGTCGCCCTGATCCTCAGCGGCGACAGCGTCATCGAGGTGGTCCGCGCCCTGGTCGGCGCCACCGACGCGCGCAAGGCCGCCGCCGGCACCATCCGCGGCGACCTCGGCCTCTCCAACCGCGAGAACCTCGTGCACGCCTCCGACTCGCCCGACAGCGCCAAGCGCGAGATCGCGCTCTGGTTCCCCGGGGCCTGATCCAACAGCCGGTCCCGGGTCCGCCGGGGGCACGACCGTCGCTCCCGCCGGGGACCGCTCGCTCCGCTTCGCTGCCAGGTCCGCGCCCGGACCAGGCCCGCGGTGGCCACGCGCCGTCGCGGACCGTCGCCGTCCGCGCCACGCTCGAGCGTGAGGAACGGGCCGTTCCTCCGCGGAAAGCGTTAGTAAGGGGCCGTTCCTTAAAGGCGGTAGCCGAGGCACGCCGCGAGGACCATACTGGCGCGGTCGTCGAGATCGACGGAGCTCGACGGGTCAGGAGCGGGTCTTGCGCCACGGAATGTTGTCGGGGCTGGAGCGGTTGGCCGCGGTGACCGCCTTGCTGCAGCGGATCCGCGTCGAGGCGCCCAAGAGCGGGGTGTGGGAGGCCGCCGACCCGCAGTGGTGGTGGCGCCGCCCGCGCGCCACGGACGAGATCCAGACGCCGGTCTGGTTCGACGACGACGGCCTGCCGGTCGCCGCGGCGCTGTTGACCGACTCGACACAGGCCTGGTCGCTCGACCTCATCCGGCTGCCAGGGTTGACCCTGCCGTTCGACGACCTGGCCCGGCCCGCCCTGGCCCAGCTCGACCAGCGCGAAGCGACCGTCGAGGCGCTCGTGCCGGTCGACGACCTGGAGCTGGCCGCCTTTTACGAAGAGCACGGTTTCGCACGCGAGGACGACGTGTGGTCGGGCTGGATGCCGGCGAGCGACCGCCCGGCGGTGGCCGCGCTGCCGGCGGGCTACCGGTTGGTGGACCGGGCGGGCCGCGGCACGCCGCCGCATCCGATGGCCGGCCGCAACGGACCCGACGTCGAAGCGCGGCTGCGACAGACCACCCTCTACGACCCCCGGTGCGACCTCGCGGTGCTGGCGCCGGACGACACCGTCGCCGGTTATGCGCTCTTCTGGCCCGACCCCCTCACCGGCGTCGGGCTCGTGGAGCCGGTCCGCGTCGAGGACGCCCACGCCGGCCGCGGCATCGGTTACGCGATGATCAGCGCCGGCCTCGACCGCCTGGCCGGGGCCGGCGCCACCACCTTGAAGATCGGCTGGGAGTCCGAACGCGCGGGAGAGCTCTACACCCGCCTCGGCTTCACCGACCTGCAGACCCTCGCCACCTACCGGAGAGACGTCACTTGACCGAGCCGCGCATCACGCCGGAGATGACCCAGCGCTGGGCGAAGACGTAGACCAGGACCAGTGGGGCCAACGCCATCAGGTAGGAGGCGAAGGCCAGCGTGTAGTTGGTGCTGAACTGGCCCTGGAACACGTACTGCACGAGCGGCAGGGTTTGCGCCGACGGCGACGACAGCACGACCAGCGGCAGCAGGAAGTCGTTCCACGCCCACAGGCAGGTCAGGATCCCGACGGTCGCGTTGATCGGGGCCAGCAGCGGGAAGATGATCCGCCAGAACGTGGTCCAGACGCTCGCGCCCTCGGTCATCGCCGCCTCCTCCAACTCGCGCGGGATCGAGTTGAGGTAGCCGACGTAGATGAAGACGTTGAGGGCGAGCCCGTACACCACGTACAGGAAGATCAGGCCGATCTGGTTGTCCATGAACAGCAGCGAGGTCTGCTTCACCACGGGCAGCATGATGATCGGGAACGGCACGAACAGCGCCGAGACGAAATAGAAGAACAGGATGCGGAAGCGGCGGCGATGCCAGTTGCGGCTGATGGCATACGCGACCATCGAGTTGGACAGCAGCGTCAGCACCACCGCGCCCACCGTGATGAGCGCGCTGTTGAGCGCCGCCCGTGGGAAGTTGGTCAGCTCCCAGGCCTCGCTGAAGTTGGCCCAGCGCGGGTCGCCCGGCAGCCCGAAGCCCGAGCCGGTCAGCTCGTCGGGGGTCTTGAGGGCGGTGACGATCGCGAAGTACAAGGGGATCAGCACGGTCAGCGACAGCACGCACATCAGCGCGGTCAGCCACCAGTTGACCTTGAAGTTCTCCCGCGGCTCGGACGAGCGGCGCGACCAGAGCCGGCGGCGCGGCGGCTCCGCGTCGGCGGCGGGCGGCGTGGCTCGGGTCAAGGCGTCGGTGGTCATCAGGCACGCACCTCCCGGCGCATCAGGATGCGGAGCTGGAACAGCGAGAACGCGACGATCACGATGAAGAACACGACCGCGTTGGCCGTCTGGTAGGCGAAGTCGCCGCCCTGGAACCCGCCCCGGTAGATGACCAGCGAGATGGACTCGGTCGCCGTGCCGGGGCCGCCGTCGGTCAGCGGGATGATGTGGTCGAAGACGTTCAGGAAGTTCTTCAGCGACAGCACCATGTTGATCGTGAAGAACGCGGCGATCAGCGGGAACGTGATCTGCCGGAACTGCCGCCAGGCGCCGGCGCCGTCGATGGACGCGGCCTCGTACAACTCGGTCGGGATGGTCTGCAGCCCCGCCAGGTAGAGGATGACGGCGAAGGCGGTGGCCTGCCAGACCGCGAACACCACGATCGCCAGCCACGCCAGGTTCTCGTTGGCCAGGATGCTCGTCGAGAACGTGGCGCTGCCCAGCTTCTGGCCGAACCAGGGGAGCGTGTAGCTGAACAGGTAGTTGAAGATGTAGCCGACCACCAGGATGGCCATCACGTTGGGGAGGAAGAAGACGCCGCGCAACGCCGTCCGGAACTTGATCTTCGCGTTGAGGCCGATCGCGATCGCCAGCGCGAGCACGTTGACGAGGACCGTGCTGAGGATCGCGAACTGGAAGGTGAACAGGTACGAGTCGCGGATCCGCTCGTCACCGAAGATGTTGGTGTAGTTGTCGAACCCGACGAAGCTCCAGTCGCCGTAGCCGGCGTAGTCGGTGAAGCTGTAGAAGACGCCCTGCAGCACCGGGATCGTGTGGAACACGAAGAACAACACGAAGGCGGGCACGACCATCCAGTAGAAGGTGCGGTTCGTACGCGTCATCTCGCCTCCTCAGCCGCGTCGCCGGGTGAACTTGTCCCACTCGTCGTCGAGGGACGCGAGGAACGCCGCCCGGTCGCCGTCGATGAGGAACTGCTGACAGATCTGGGGCAAGGGGATCGCCGGCGGGATCTGGTGGTCGGCGAACCCGGTGACCTGACCGCTCGCGAAGACGGGCACGAGGTCCTTGAGCGCCTCGTCGGCCGGCTCGAGCGCCTGCAGCGGCGGGACGGCGCTCTGGTCCTCGGCGTACGCGGAGACGACCTCGGGCCGCATCAGCCAGTTGACGAACGTCATGGCGGCGTCCTTGTTGGACGGTTCGCGGCCCAAGGTGATGGCGACGTCCACACCGGACACCAGCCGCGTGTCGGCCGGCGAGTCCATCGGCAGCGGGAACACCCCGATGTCGAAGTCCGGCTCGAACTCGCGGATCGTCGGGATGGCCCAGATGCCCTGCAGGTACATGGCCGTCTCGCCCTCGGCGAACGCCTGGTTGCCGTCGTTGTAGCCGCGGGAGAGCTTGTCGGGCTGGGCGTACGAGAAGAGTTGCTGGTAGCGGTCCGCGACGGTGCCGTAGGCGTCGGCGAAGGTGGTCGCGCCGGCCCGCCGCTGCTCCCAGAAGTCGTCGGGCGGCAGGTTGGCGGCGAGCGCGTTGAACGACGGCAGCGCCGTCCAGGACTCCTTGAGCGTGGCGTAGAACGGCGTCACACCGGCCGCCTTGAACGTCTCGGCCGCCGCGATCAGCTCCTGCCAGGTGGTCGGCACCTTGACGTCGTGCTGCGCGAACAGCGCCTTGTTGTAGAGCACCCCGTCGGCGTTGCTGGCGAACGGCAACCCGTTGACCTCGCCGGGGTTGGCGGTGCCGAGCGCGTTGATGATGTCGAGGATCGCCGGGGTGACGGTCCTGGTCGCGGGTTCGCGGGCGAAGTCGTAGAAGACGCCGGCCCGGGCGAGCTCGCCGAACGACGCGTTGGCGTTGAGCGTCATCACGTCGGGCACGTCGTCGCGGACCAGCCGGGTGCGGATCGCGGTGTCGGCGTTGGGCACGTGGTTCTGCACCACGTGGATGTCGGGGTGCTCCCGCTCGAAGTCGGCGATCAGCCGGTCGAAGGTCTCGATGGCCTCGGGCTTGAACTGGAAGAAGTCGAGCGTCGTGCGGCCGTCGTCGGCGCCGAGGACACCGCAGCCGCCGAGCAGGGCGGCCGTGGCGAGGCAGGCGACGACGCGGACGATGCGGCGGGGCATGGGCACACCACCTCCGGGCAGTGACGGACGTCACCATTGACTTACTTCTACGCCGAAAATAAGTCCCCGGTCAACCCTTGGCGATATGCCGCAAATAGCGAATCCTGCGCGTGCATTGCTTTGAATGCACAAGAAACAGATCGGCTGGCATCATGAGCACACCCGATCGATCGAGGTGGGATACCCGGTGTCCAACGGTTCAACCGGTTGGCCGTCGCTGACGCCCGCGACCCGGGCCGCCGCCGTCGAGCTGCTCCGGCACGGCCCGCTGTCCCGCACGGCGCTCGCCCGCCGCCTCGGCCTCTCCGCCGGCAGCGTGACCCGGCTGGTCGCGCCGTTGCTGGCGGGCGGGCTGGTCGTGCCGGTCGGCCCGGGCCGCGAGGGCGGTGTCGGGCGCCCGTCGACGCCGCTGGACGTGGTCGCCGATGGGCACCGGTTCGTGGGCGTCAAGCTCACCGGGTCACACGGGTACGCCGTGCTGGCCGACCTGCGCTCCACGGTGCTGGCCACAGTGGACGCTCCGTTGCGCGGCAAGTCGCCGGCCGACGTGGTCGCGAGCGTCGCGTCGCTCGTCGCCACCTGCGCCGGCGGTGAGGCGCTGACCGGGGTCGGGGTGAGCCTCGGCGGGCGGGCGGCCGACCACCGCACGGTGACGGCGGCGCCGTACTTCGGTTGGGCCGAGCCGGTCGACCTAGGTGGTCTCGTCGCCGCCGCGACCGGGGCGCCCACCGTGGTCGACAACGACGTGCTCGCGCTGACCCGGGCCACGCACTGGTTCGGCGCCGCCCGCGGCCGTGACCGGTTCGCGCTGGTCACCATCGGCGTGGGGGTCGGCTACGGCCTGGTCGTGCACGATCGCCTGGTGGACAGCGACGACGCCGGCGTGGGCCTCGTCGCCCACCTCCAGCTCGACCCGCTCGGCCCGCTCTGCGCCCGTGGCCACCGGGGCTGTGCCGAGGCGATGCTGGCCAGCGGCAAGATCCGGGACGCGGTGGCGGTCGGCCGGGGTCGCGTCGCCGGCTACGCCGAGTGCCTCGACATGGCCGAGGCCGGCGACCCGGTTGCCGCGCGGGTGGTGCACGACGCCGGGCGCGCGCTGGGCCGGCTGGTCGCGATGGTCGCCAACCTGACCATGGCGCCGCTGGTGGTGCTCTCCGGCGACGGCATCCGGCTCGCCTCGGTCGCCGCGGCCGCGATGGCCGACGGTCTGGCCGCCGACCGGGATCCGGCCGCTGACCCCGTCGCCGTCGAGGTGCATCCCGGCGGCTTCGACGCATGGGCGCGCGGGGCCGCGGTCACCGCGATCCAGTCGTACGTCGGGTGAGTCAGGCGGTGGCGTCTCCCTGCTGGAGAATCCGGATCGGGTTGCCGAACGGGTCCCGCAGGCCCATGTCGGTGCCGTAGAAGTGCGCGGTCGGCTCCTGCGTGAAGTCGGTGACACCGCGCGCCTTCAGGGTGTCGAAGAGCTGCTGGATGTCGTCCGTGATGAGGACCAGGCCGGTCAGCGCGCCCTTGGCCACGAGCTCCCGGAGCTGGCGGGCGGTCGCCTCGTCGTGCAGTGGGGCGCCCGGTTCCTCCAGGGAGATCTCGGTGCCGTCGGCGCCGGGGACGCGTACGGTCAGCCAGCGGTAGTCGCCCTGCCGGACGTCGTTGCCCTTCTCCAGACCGAGCTTGTCGACGTAGAAGTCCAGCGCCTCGTCCTTGTCCAGCACGTAGATGGACGTGACGTTCAGCTTCGTGATCATCGCCTTGGTGCTCCTCGCGTGCGCGTCGGTGCGGACACCGCCAGGTTAGGAAACCCGGCTCGGCGGCGGCTTCTCCGAAACTGATCGATCGGGTCATCCTTCCGGGCGACAGCCATTGACCGACCTAGATCATCGGAGAAGCATCCCGGGCAGCTTTCGTACGCGCGCGGAGCCGAGGTGGTCGAGATGCGCGCTCGTGGTCTGGTCCTCGTCTGTGCCCTGGTGCTGGCGTCCGTCGCCGCCCCCGCGGCGGCGTCCTCGCGGGACGACCCGGCGGTGGTCGCCGAGTGGAACGCGATCGCGGTCACCACCCTGGTCGGCGACCCGACCAGGTCGCAGCCCGAGGGGCTGCTCTACATGGGCTTCGTGCACGCGGCCGTCTACAACGCGGTCGTCGGCATCACCGGCGGCTACGAGCCCTACCGGTTCCGCGCCCGCGCGCCGCACCGGGCCTCGGCACCGGCCGCCGCGGTCGCGGCCGCACACCGGGTGCTCGTCACCTACTCGCCTGCGGCCTCGTCCACATTGGATGCCGCGTACGCCGCGTCGCTGTCGCGGATCCCGGACGGCCCGGCCAAGGCCGCCGGCGTCGCCTTCGGCGAGCTAGCCGCCGACACGCTGATCCGGCAGCGGGCCGACGACGGCCGCAACGCGCCGGTGTCCTACACCCGGCCGCCGGCCCCGGGCGTGTGGCGCCCCACCCCGCCGGCCCTGGCGCCGTTCGCCGTGCCGTGGCTGGGCGCGGTGCGCCCGTTGCTCGTCCGCGACGGCGCCCAGTTCGGCACGCCGGGTCCGCCGCCGGCCCTCGGCTCGGCCCGCTACGCCCGCGAGTTCGCCGAGGTGAAGGCCCTCGGCAGCGCGACGTCGACGGTCCGGACGCCGGCCCAGACCGACACGGCCCGCTTCTTCGCGGGCAACGTGGTCGTCCAGTTCAACGCGGCCCTGCGCGACCAGGTGGCGCTGCGCGGCCTGAGCCTGGCCGCCGCCGCCCGGATGTTCGCGGCGGTCGACATGAGCCTCGCCGACACGGCGATCTCGGTCTGGCACTCGAAGTACCGCTACGCCTACTGGCGCCCGGTCACCGCGATCGCGCTGGCGGACACCGACGGCAACCCGGCCACGACCCCGGACCCGACCTGGACACCCATGATCGCGACGCCGCCCTATCCGGACTGGGTGAGCGGCTACTCGGCGGCGTCCGGCGCCTTCACCGCGGCCTTGGCGGAGGTGCTCGACACACGGTGGCTGAGGCTGACCCTGACCTCGACGGCGGTGCCGGGCGTGACACGGTCCTACGTCTCCGGGCGTGCCCTGGACCAGGACGTGGTCGACGCCCGCGTCTGGCTGGGCATCCACTTCCGCTCGGCCGACACGGCGGGCGTGCGCATGGGCCACGAGGTGGCCGGCTGGGCGGCGGACCGCTACTTCCGCCCGCTCCGCTGACCGTGATCTCCCCCGCGCGGGGGAGCGGGATCGCTCGCCGAGGTGATCAGGTGCGTCCCGCGCGCTTCTAGCGTCGGTGGCATGACCAGCGCTGTCGCGGCTCCGCCCCTCGTCCGGTCCGAAACCGTTGTCCGGCCCCGGCGGCTCGTACGCGCCTGGGCCGTCGTGCGGTTGACCCGGCCCTGGTTCTGGCCCCTCGGTTGGGGCGGTGGCGCCTTCGGCGCGGTGCTCGCGAGCGGCGACTGGCTGCCCGCCGCGCCGGCGATGGCGGGGACGGTCGCGGTCGGGCTCGTGCTCGGGCCGTTTCTCTGGGGGTTCGTGTTCGCCCTCAACGACCTGCACGACCTGCCCACCGACCGCCGCAACCCCCGCAAGGCCACGGCCCCGCTGGTGACCGGCGTGCTGACCCCGGCCGACCTGCGCCGGTGCGCCGGCTGGTGTGCCGCCGGTGCCCTGGTGGCCGCGGCCGTCGCCGGCCCCGTGCTGCTCGCCGGCACCGCGGCGGTGCTCGTGCTCGGCTGGCTCTACAGCGTCCCGCCCGTCCGCCTCAAGGCCCGCCCCGGCTGGGACGTGACGGTCAACGCGGTCACCGTCGGGGTGCTCGGCCCGCTCGGCGGCTGGGCGCTGCACCGCCCCGTCCTCGACTACCCGCCCGTCCTGGTGGTGCTCGGCGTGCTCCTCGGCGGCGCGCTCTACCTGCCGACGACGGTCATCGACCGGGCGGCCGACCGCGCGGCCGGCTGCGCGACCGCGGCGGTGCGGTGGAACGCCGCCGCGTGCTACCGCGCGGGCCTGGCCGCCTGGGTGCTGGCCAACGCCGTCTGGCTCGCCTGCTGCCACCTCGGCGTGCTCGTCGCCCGCGACGGCTGGCTGCTGCAGACGATCACGATCCCGGCGCTGGTCGCGGTGTACGCGTACCTCACCCGCCGCCCGTCGATCGTCCGGCTCGCGGTCGTGGCGCTGGCCTTCGCGGTGCCGGCGACCGACTTCCTCGTCGCCTACACCCGGGCCGGTTGACGGCGCCTACTCCGCCTGGGGGGTGCCGACGCGGAGCATCGGGGCGTAGCGCGGCACGTACTCCTGGCCCGTCATCTCCTGGATCGCGGTCATCACCTCGTCGGTGATCTGGCGGAGCGACGTGCTGTCGTTGCCGCGGCCCTCGACCTCGATCGGCTTGCCGAACTTGACCGTGGCCGTGCCGCGCTCGAAGCGGGGGATGCGGTGGCCGATCGGCTGGAGCTTGTCGGTGCCGATGAAGCCCACCGGGATGATCGGTACGCCGGCCGCCAGCGCGAGCCGGGCCACGCCGGTGCGGCCGCGGTAGAGGCGGCCGTCGGGGGAGCGGGTGCCCTCGGGGTAGATGGCGACCAGGTCACCCGACTTGAGCACCGGGATCGCGCCGTCGAAGGCGCTCAGGGCCGCGCGGCCGCCCGCGCGTTCGACGCGGATCGCGCCGATGCCGGTCATCACCGAGCGGCTGAACCAGCCCTTGAGGCCCGCACCGGTGAAGTATTCCGCTTTCGCCCAGAATGCGATGTGGCGGGGGATGACCGAGCCGAGGATGAGCTCGTCGGCCACCGACAGGTGGTTGCCGGCGACGATCGCGCCGCCGGTGGCGGGCACGTTCTCGAGCCCTTCGACCTTCGGCGCCCAACCCCGCCGCATGGCAGTGCCCACGGTGTAGTAGCCGATCGTGTAGAGCAGGGGCAACGGGTCCTCCGGGTCCTCGCAGCGTGGGCGGTGTCACCGTAACCGACACCGCCCCCGCCCGCGAGTGGACGAAAAGGCCTTAACGCCGCGTCACCGTCACCCGGACCGTTTCGCCGTCGCCGACCTCGCCCGTGAAGCCCGCCGAAGCGCCGGCCCCGAAGGTGACCTCGTCGGCCAGGACCTCCCGGGCGACGAAGTCGCGGTGGGTCTCGACCGCCGCCCGGACCGCGGCCGAGCCGTTGAGCTCCACCCGGATCCGGTCGGACACGTCGAGGTCCGCGTCGCGGCGGGCCTGCTGGACGACCCGGACCACGTCGCGCGCGACGCCCTCGGCGGCCAGCTCCGGGGTGACCGCGCTGTCGAGCACGACCACGCCCTCGCCGCCCGGCAGCGTGGCCGAGTTGTCCGGATCGGCGGCGACCAGCTTCAGGTCGTACTCACCCTCCTGCAGCGTCACCCCCGCGGCGACCGGCTGGCCCTCGACCAGCGACCACTCGCCGGCCTTGACCGCCTTGATCACCTGCTGCACCGCGCCGCCGACCCGCGGGCCGAGCGCCCGCGGCACGACCGTGAGCACCCGCTCGCAGTGGGCGGCCACGTCGTCGGTGAACTCCACCGACTTCACGTTGACCTCGTCGGTCACCAGGTCGGCGAACGGCCGCAGCACCGCGGCGTCCGGCGTCGCCACCGTCAGCGACGGCAGCGGCAGCCGCACCCGCAGGCCCTTGGCCTTGCGCACCGACAGCGCCGACGACACGAGGTCGCGCACGGCGTCCATGGCCGCGACCAGGTCGTGGTCGGCCGGGAACTCGTCGGCCGACGGCCAGTCGGTGAGGTGCACCGACCGCTCGCCGGTCAGCCCGCGCCACACCTCCTCCGCCGTCAGCGGCGCCAGCGGCGCCATCACCCGGGTCAACGTCTCCAGCACCGTGTGGAGCGTGTCGAACGCGTCCCGGTCGCCGGCCCAGAACCGGTCGCGCGACCGGCGCACGTACCAGTTGGTCAGCGCGTCCAGGAACGTGCGCACGGTCAGGCAGGCGCCCGAGATGTCGTACGCGTCCATCTGCCGGGTGACCGTCTCGACCAGCTCCCGCGTCTTGGCCAGCGCGTAGCGGTCGAGCAGGTGCGTCGAGTCGACCCGGCGCACCGCCTCGTAGCCGTCGGCGTTGGCGTAGAGCGAGAAGAAGTACCAGACGTTCCACAGTGGAAGCAGCACCTGCCGCACCGTGTCGCGGATCGCCGGCTCCGTGACGGGCATGTCGCCGCCCCGCAGCACCGGCGACGACATGAGCATCCACCGCATCGCGTCGGAGCCGTACTCGTCGAAGACGTAGTAGACGTCCGGGTAGTTCTGCAGGCTCTTGCTCATCTTGCGCCCGTCGGAGCCCTGCAGGATCCCGTGGCTGACGCAGGTGCGGAACGCCGGCCGGTCGAACAGCGCGGTGGCCAGCACGTGCATGGTGTAGAACCAGCCGCGCGTCTGCCCGATGTATTCGACGATGAAGTCACCCGGGTAGTGGTGCTCGAACCAGTCCGCGTTCTCGAACGGGTAGTGCACCTGGGCGAACGGCATCGACCCGGACTCGAACCAGCAGTCGAGCACCTCGGGTACGCGCCGCATCGTCGACTGACCGGTCGGGTCGTCCGGGTTCGGCCGCGTCAGGTTGTCGATGCCGGGCCGGTGCAGGTCCGCCGGCCGCACGCCGAAGTCGCGCTCGAGCTCGTCGAGTGAGCCGTAGACGTCGACCCGCGGGTAGTTCGGGTCGTCGGACTTCCACACCGGGATCGGCGAGCCCCAGAACCGGTTGCGGCTGATCGACCAGTCGCGGGCGTTGGCCAGCCACTTGCCGAACGAGCCGTCCTTGACGTGCGCCGGCGTCCAGTCGATCTGCTGGTTGAGCTCGACCATCCGGTCCTTGAACTTGGTGACCTGGACGAACCACGACGACACGGCCTTGTAGACCAGCGGGGTGTCGCACCGCCAGCAGTGCGGGTAGGAGTGCGTGTAGGTCTCCTGCCGCACCACGACGCCGCGCTCCTTGAGGTCACGCGTCACCGGCTTGTTGGCCTCGAACACCTGCATTCCCTCGTACGGGGGAACGAGCGCCGTGAACCGCGTGTGGTCGTCGACCGTCACCACGGTCGGGATGCCGGCCGCGTTGCAGGCGTTCTGGTCCTCCTCACCGAAGGCGGGCGCCATGTGCACGGCCCCGGTGCCGTCCTCCGTCGTGACGAACTCGCCACCGAGGATCTGGAACGCGTTGGGGCCGCCCCGGTCGACCAGGAAGTCGAACAGCGGCGTGTAGCGCTTGCCGACCAGGTCGGCGCCGCGGCGGGTGCCGGTGCGGGCGAACCCCTCCAGCTCGCGCGCGTAGTAGTCGGTGCGGGCCGCCCCGACGAGGTAGACCTGGCCGGCGTCGTCGGTGAACTCGGCGTACTCGATGTCGGGGCCGACCGCCACCGCCAGGTTGGACGGCAGCGTCCACGGCGTGGTGGTCCAGACCGCCAGCCTCTCGCCGCTGTCGAGGGTGAACCAGACGGTCAGCGAGGGGTCGTGCCGGTCGCGGTAGACGTCGTCCATCCGTGTCTCGGTGTTGGACAGCGGGGTCTCGCAGCGCCAGCAGTAGGCCAGCACCTTGAAGCCCTCGTAGACCAGACCCTTGTCGTGCAGGCTCTTGAACGCCCACATGACACTCTCCATGTAGGACAGGTCGAGCGTCTTGTAGTCGTTGGTGAAGTCGACCCAGCGGGCCTGGCGGGTGACGTAGCGCTCCCAGTCCTGCGTGTACTGCAGAACCGAGGTGCGGCACACCTCGTTGAACCGCTCCACGCCCAGGTCGACGATCTCGGCCTTGGTGGTGATCCCGAGCTGCTTCTCGGCGACGACCTCGGCCGGCAGCCCGTGGGTGTCCCACCCGAACCGCCGCTCCACGCGCTTGCCGCGCATCGTCTGGTAACGGGGGACCACGTCCTTCACGTAACCGGTGAAGAGGTGGCCGTAGTGGGGGAGGCCATTAGCGAACGGGGGGCCGTCGTAGAAGACGAACTCGTTGTCGCCGTTGACGCCCGCGTCGCGGAGCTCGACGGAGGCTTCGAAGGTCTTGTCGGCCGTCCAGTGCTCCAGCACACGCCGCTCGACCGCGGGCAGGTCGGGGCTCGCCGGGACGCCCGGCTTGCTCTCGTGCTTGGGATAGGCCATCGGTGGTCAATCTCCTCGAACAGCTCACACACGTCGTGGACTGCGAGGACGACCCTTCGGGGGACGAAGGGCCGCGGTACCACCCCGCTTGGTGGTCAAGGCGCGACCACCCGCTCGTTGGCCGGCTGTAACGGGCCGAACCCGTCCGGTTCTAGTGAGATCCGAAGATCCGTTCTTCCGGAGGCTCACCGGTGATGGCCGGGTCATCGCCTGTCGCACACAAGGCTACCTGACCACCAGCAATGCCCGCGCGCGAGTTATTCCTCGATATCCGGAGGCCGCGCCGCCGTCCCGGGCGAGAATCGGTGGCGGGGTGAAGCGGACATGGCGCGTACGGTGGCGCAGGCGATGGTGGCGACGCTGAAGGCGTCCGGCGTGCGGCGGGTCTACGGCATCCCCGGCGACTCGCTCAACGGCTTCACGGATGCCCTGCGCCGCGACGGCGGGCTGGCGTGGGAGCACGTGCGCCACGAGGAGGCGGCCGCGTTCGCCGCGGCCGGGGAGGCCGCGATCACCGACCAGCTGGCCGTCTGCGCCGGCAGCTGCGGGCCCGGCAACCTGCACCTGATCAACGGCCTGTACGACGCCAACCGCAGCGGCGTGCCGGTCCTCGCGATCGCGGCCCACATCCCCCGGGACGAGATCGGCAGCGGTTACTTCCAGGAGACCCGTCCGCAGCAGCTGTTCGCCGAATGCAGCGTCTACTGCGAGCTGGTCAGCATCCCGTCCCAGGTGCCGCGGCTGTTGGAGATGGCGATGCGGGCCGCGCTGCAGCGCCGCGGTGTCGCCGTGCTCGTCGTTCCAGGGGAGATCTTCCTCGCCGACGAGTCCGGCGGGCCGTGGCCGGGCGCGGTGCGCCGGGCGGAGGCCGTGGTCCGGCCGGACGACGCGGCGCTCGCCACATGAACGGGCGGCGCCGGCTAATCGGCTCGTTCACCCACGGCAGCATGGCCAACGCCCTGCCGCAGGCGATGGGCGCGCAGGCCGCCGACCGCGACCGGCAGGTCGTCGCGCTGGCCGGCGACGGCGGGCTGGCCATGCTCCTCGGCGAGCTGCTCACGCTGCGCCAGCAACGGCTGCCGGTCAAGGTCGTCGTGTTCAACAACCGGGCCCTGTCCTTCGTCGAGCTGGAGATGAAGGCCGCGGGCATCGTCACCTACGCCACCGAGCTGCTCGATCCTGACTTCGCCGCCATCGCCGAGGCCGCCGGGCTGTTCGCGGCCCGCGTCGACACCGACGACCAGCTGGAAGCCGCCGTGCGCGGCGCCCTCGCCCACAACGGGCCCGCGCTGGTCGACGTGCGCACCGCCCGCCAGGAGCTGTCGCTGCCGCCCAAGCTCACCTACGGCCAGATCAAGGGCTTCACCCTGTACGCGACGCGGACCATCCTTTCGGGCAACGCCGACGAGATCATCGAGCTGGCCCACACGAACCTGCGGCAGCTCGACCTCGAGTGACTGCCTCGTCGAAGTCCATCACTCCCGGGTGGCGCGGTGGGCGATCGCCATCGCCAGCACCAGGAGGGCCGCGCACGCCGTCAAGGCCTGGAGCAGGCCGGCCACGTCGGCGACGAGCGCGACCGCCAGGCCGCAGAGGATCTTGCCCAGGTACTCCGCCTGGGCCAGCAGGGAGTGCACGGTCGCGCGGACGGGGCCTACCGTCCGGTCGTTGACCCAGATGGCGCCGAAGCCGCGGGCCAACGGCAGCGCGCCGGCGGCCAGCACGACCGCGACGCTGCCCCCGGCCGCGCCGGGCGCGACCGCCAGCCCGGCCACGCCCGCCGCCGCGACCGCGCAGGCGGCGACGTAGCCGCGGCGGACCGTGTGCGGGCCGCCGATCCGGGGCTGCGCGAACCGCAGCGCGGCGGCACCCGCCAGACACATCACCACACCCAGGGCGGTGAACCAGACGATCGGGTCGGCGGCCGGGGCCAGGTCGACGAGCCGCAGCGGATAGAGCCGTCCGACGGCGTCGGCGACGCCGTTGACCAGGAAGGTCGCCGCGAAGACGGCCAGCAGCACGCGGCTGCCGCGGACGAGCCGGCCGCCGCGGGTCAGGATCGACCGGGCGGCGGCCCACCGGTCGGCGCGCGTGGGCACGAAACGCCGTTCCGGGAAGAGCGCCGCCACGAGCGCGCCCAGGAGCAGCATGCCCGCGCCCGACACCACCAGCGCCGGGCCGCGGCCGATCAGCCAGGCCAGGCCGCCGACACCCAGCAGGCCGGCCACGGTGCCGACCAGCTGGGCCCGCTCCGCGCGGATCAGCACCACCCGCACCCGGGGCGGATCGTCGAGCTCGTCGCTGATCCACGCCACGTCGGCGCCACTGGCGAAGGTCCATGACAGGCCCCACAGCACCTGCGTGGCCAGCAGCGGGAGGAAGTCGGTGACGAGGCCGGTGGTGAACATCGCGGTGCCCATCAGCGCGTGCGACACCACCAGGGACCACCGGCGGCTCACCGTGTCGGCGAGGACCCCGGCCGGGATCTCGCACAGCAGCCCGGTGATGGCTTGAGCGACGCCGATCAGCACGAGCTCCGCCGCCGACAGGCGCGCGTCGACGACCAGGTAGACGCTGGTCACCAGCCACCACCCGCGGTGCAGCACCGCCCGGGCCGCGATCCACCGCACGTAGCCGGCGCCGAGGTCGGTCACGCGAACGTGCAGACGCCGATGTCACCGAAGACACCGATGGCGACCGATCCAGCGGGCATGGCGGCAAGGGTATGGCAGTGTCGTCGCACCGACGGTTGACTCTGTCGGGGGTGGACGGTCGGTACTGTGGGTGCACCGGCCGGGAGGGTGGCATGGACGACGCGATCGAGTTGGCCGACATGATCTGGCAGCTGCGTTCCGAGCTGACCCGGGCCATGTGGGGCGGCGAGGGCAAGGACCTGCGCTTCAAGGCCGACTCGGTCGAGCTCGAGCTGACCGTCGCGGTCGAGAAGGCCCGCGAACCCGGCGTCAAGGTGCGCTTCTGGGTCCTCGAAGGCAACGCCGGCACGCGCCGGGCGAGCACGGTGACCCAGGTGATCCGGTTGACGCTGCAGCCGGTGCGCGGTGACGACCCGGAGCGGGCCGCGCTGATCGGTGGGGCCGGCGTCCGCGACGAACAATGATGCCGCAGGCCTGGTCGGCCGCCCGGGTCGCCGAGGTGATCGCGGCGCTGCCGGGCGGAGGGTCGCGGCGCGGTTCCGGCTACCGCGTCACCGGCGGGCGGGTGCTGACCGCGGCGCACGTGGTGGCCGGCGCGACGGCGCTGTCGGTGCGCTTCGACGCCGGGCTCGCCGGCGTGTGGACGGCCGAGGCGACGCCGGTGTGGGGCGATACCGACGCCGACCTGGTGGTGCTCGGCTTCGAGCCGCCCGCCGGGGCGCCCGTGGTGACGCCGGCGCCGATCGGGCGGGTCGGCGAGCACCGGGCGGTCATCGACGTGCACACGGCCGGCTTTCCCCGCTGGAAGCTGCGCACCAAGGAGGGGCGGCCGTTCCGCGACCTCGCGTACGCCGCCGGGTCGCTCGCGGTTCTCGCCAACCGCCGTGGCGGGACCCTCGAGATCACGGTCGCCGCCCCTGACCACGACCCGGATCCGGGCACCTCGCCCTGGGAGGCGATGTCGGGCGCCGCGGTGTGGGCCGGGGAGCGGCTCATCGGGGTGGTCGCGGAGCACCACCGCAGGGAAGGGCTCGGCCGGCTGACCGCCGTCCGGCTCGACCGGGCGCTGACCGCCGGCCCACTGGCCGCTCTGCTGGAGGTCGCGGACGTCGCGGCCCTGCCGGACGTGGTGCCGGCGCCGGGCGCGACGCTGACCCGCGCCGGCTACCGGGAGCTGGTGCGCGACATCGCGCCCGCCGGCGGCACCCTCGACCGCGGCGCCGAGCTCGACGAGCTGGCGCGGTTCTGCGCCGGCGACGAGCCGTACCTGTGGTGGCGGGCCGGCCCCTGGGCGGGCAAGTCGGCCCTGCTGTCCGCGTTCGTCCTCGACCCGCCGGCCGGCGTGGAGGTGGTCTCGTTCTTCATCACCGCGCGGCTGGTCACCCAGTCCGACAGCGGCGCGTTCACCGACGCCCTGATCGAGCAGCTCGCCGCGGTCGCCGGCGAGCAGGTGCCGCCGAGCCTGACCCCGTCGGGCCGCGACGCCCACCGCCGGGCGCTGCTGCAGGCGGCCGCACAGCGCACCCGGAAGGCCGGCCGGCGGCTGGTGCTCGTCGTCGACGGCCTCGACGAGGACACCGGCGCCCGGCCGGGCTCGGGCCTGGCGAGCATCGCCTCCGTGCTGCCCAGGGCGCCGGACGACGGGCTGCGGATCGTCGTGGCGAGCCGGCCCGACCCGCCGGTGCCGGCCGACGTGCCCGCCGACCATCCGTTGCGGCGCTGCCGGGTCCGCGAGCTGCCGGCGTCCCCGCACGCCGCCCAGGTCGCCGCGGCCGCCAACCGGGAGCTCGCGGAGCTGCTCGCCGGTGACCAGCCGCACCAGGAGGTCATCGGCCTGGTCACCGCCAGCGGCGGCGGCTTGTCCCTGCCGGAGCTGGAGGCGTTGAGCGGGCTGCCCCGTTTCCGCCTCGACGCCCTGCTCGGTGGGGTCTTCGGGCGCACGGTCGGCGGCCGCGACGAACCCGGTGACCTCCGCCCGCAACGGGTGTTCCTGTTCACCCACGAGACCCTGCGGGCGGAGGCGGTCGCGCACCTGGGCGCCGCGCTCGACGGCTACCGGGCGCGGATCCGATCCTGGGCACAGGAGTACGCGGACCGCGGCTGGCCGCAGGACACCCCGGCCTTCCTGCTGCGGGGCTACCCGCGGATGCTGCGGGCCCTTCCGGACCCGGCGGCGCTGGTCACGCTGGCCACCGACCCGGCCCGGCGCGATCTGCTGCGCGCTCTGAGCGGCGGGGACGCGGCCGCGTTCGCGGAGGTGGCGATCGCCCAGGACGCGGTGCTGGCCGCGGACCCGCCCGACCTGGTGGCGATGGCCCGTCTGGCCGCGGCCCGCGACGGGCTGCTGTCCCGCAACGCCGCTGTGCCCCCGGGCCTGCCCGAGATGTGGGCGCGGCTGGGCCAGCCGGCCCGTGCCGAGGCGCTGGCACTGAGCGTCGCCGCCGGGTGGGAACGGGCGTCGGCGCTCAACGGCCTGCTGCGGGCACTGGTGGAGACCGGCGAGCTGGACCGGGCCGAACGTGTCATCGACGACCATGTCGCACCCCGGGACCAGCCGGTCGAGCTGAGCCGGCTGGCCCAGGCGGCCGCCGCCAACGGTGACCTCGCGCGCGCCACCGCCGTGCTCGACCGCGCGGAGGCGGACGGCATCGCGAGCTGGGGACCGTGGGCCGGCACGACGCTCGCCGCCGCGGCCGTGGCGCTGGGTGACCTGGACCGGGCGGAGCGGATCGCCCTGGCGGTCACCGACCCCGGCTACCGGGCGCGGGCGCTGTGGCGGCTCGCCGACCATTGGCCGCCGGCGGATCGCGAGCGCGTGGCGCAGCTGGCCGAGGCCGCTGACGGCACCCACTCGCACGAGAACCCGCGCCCCGGGGAGGGCGTCGCCCGCACCCGGGACCCGATCACCGGCCGCACCGCGCTGACCGGCTCGATCCTGTCGGCTCGGGACATGGACCAGGCCGAACAGCTGGTCGATCTCGACGATGTCGGGCCCTTCGACTGGGCCCGCATGGTGACCACGTTGGCCACAGCGATGGCCGCCGCCGGGCGACCGGATCGGGCGGCCGCCCTGATCGAGCGGGCCGAAGGCTCGGCGGGGACGCTGTCGGACCCCTGGGCTCACGGCGTCGTGTGGCCCGAACTGGTGCGAGCCGCGACCGCGGCCGGCGACCACGACCGGGCGGCGGCCCTGCTCGACCACGGCGAACAGGTCGCCGCGTCGCTGACCGAACCGGCGCCCCGGGCGTATCTGCTGGTGGGCCTGGCGTCGGCCGCCCCGGACCGGAGCGCCGCGCTCTTCGACCGGGCCGCCCACTCCGCCGCGGCGATCACGGATGTCCGCCAACGGGTCGACGCGTCGACCGACCTCATCCTGGCGATGGTCGCCGCGGGCAAGCCGGCGAAGGCGGTGTTCGACGACGTCGAACAGGCGGCCGTCGCCGTCGACGAGGTCAACGAGCAGGCCAACCTGCTGGTCAAACTGATGGAGACCGCCATCGCCGCCGGCGACCACGACCGGGCCGAGCGGCTGGTCGCGGCGATCACCTTCGCGGATCGGCGCCACCAGGTGGTCGCCGCTCTCGTGGCGGCGCTGGCCGGGGCCGGCGATCCACGCCGTGCCCTGCGGATCGCGACTGCCGTGCCGCCGCAACGAGCACGGGCCGCCGCGGTGCTGGAGATCGCGCGGGTCGCGCTGGGCGCCGGGGACCGGGCGCGGGCGGTGGCGCTCACCCGCGACGCCGAGCGCATAGCGAGTGGTTCCGATGCGCCGCCGCCGAGCCCGTGGGAGCTGACCGCGTTGGCCCGCGGCTTCGTCTCCGCCGGCGACGTCGACCGCGCCGAGCAGGTCGCCGCGGCCATCACCGGCAACCATTCCGAGCAGCTGTCGTCGGCGCTGTCCCCGCTGATCGCGGCGGTCGCCGGCACCGATCCCGACCGGGTCGAGCGGGTGGTGGCCGCGGTCGCCAACCCCTACGGCCGGGCGGAGCTGTCCGTCACCGCGACCAAGGCCTTCGTCGCCGCCGGACATCAGGAGCGAGCCAGCCGGTTCGCCGCGGCCGTCGAGGCGCCCGTCCAGCGGTTGCAGGCGCTGACCGCGCTGGTAGGTGCCGCCGACCGCATCGTGGACCTCGCCGAGCGGGCCGCAGCTGAGATCGACGAGCCCTACACACGGTCGGTGCTCCTGACCGACCTGGTCCGGGCGGTGGCCGAGGCGGGCGACCTCGACCGCGCCGTGCGCATCGCCAACGGGTTGCCGGAACCCGACCTGCGGGTCGGCCTGCTGGTCACGCTGTGGGAGACGGCCGCGCAGGCGCGGGAATTCGCTCTGGCGGCGCGAATCGAAACGCTGATCGACGAGCCGGCGGGATGGCCGGGCCTGGCCCGCGCGGCGGCGCGGACCGGCGACCCCGACCGGGCGGCCGTCTTCCTCGACCGCTTCATCGCGAAGCAGGAGCCGGCCGACGACCCACTTCGTCGATTGTGGACTCTCGTCCTGCTGGTCGAGGCCGCGGTCGGCCTGCCCGAGCGGGCCGCGGCCCTCACCGACCTGGCCGAAGACCTCCTCATCGCCCCGGACCCACGGGACCTGGCGGACCTGTTGCCGGCATTGGTGGCCGCCGTGGCGGCCGGTGGGGACCAGCCCCGCGCCGAGCGAATCGCGACCAGGTACGGGTCGATGTTCGTCGAACCCGACACGCTGCTGTTCCGGGCGGCCTTCGCCGCGGGCGACCTCGACCGCGCGGAACGGCTCGCGGCCGCGGTGGCCGAACCGTTCCAGCAGTCGGAAGACCTGCTGGCGGTGCTGGAGCGGGCCCTCGCCGACGGCGACGCCGAGCGGGCCGAGCGGGCGGCCCGCGCGGTCACCGACCCGTTCGGCCGCGTCCGCGCCCTCGTCCGCGTGATCGGCGTCGCCGCCGACCCCGAGCCGCTGCTCCACGACGCCGAGCACGCCGCCGGCCGGATCGACGACCCCAACCGGCAGGCGGAGATGTGGGTGGCGCTGGCCCGCGTCGCTCCGCCGGCGCACACGGCGCGGCTCCTCGCGCAGGCCTTCGCCGGCGGGCACATCTCGATCGCGCTCAACGCGCTGGCGGACCTGGCGCCGGACCTCCTGGTCCGCTACGCCGACGAACGGCTCAGCACGTGACGGCGCCGCGGGACCCGTACCTGGCGCCGGACCTCCTGGTCCGCTACGCCGACGAACGGCTGAGCACGTGACGGCGCCGCGGGACCGTACCTGGCGCCGGACCTCCTGGTCCGCTACGCCGACGAACGGCTCAGCACGTGACGGCGCCGCGGGACCCGTACCTGGCGCCGGACCTCCCTGGTCGGCTACGCCGCCGAACGGCTCAGCACGTGACGGCGCCGCGGGACCGGCGCCCGCCGGACGGCCCACTCGGCCACGGTCGCGTTGATGACCCAGCCCGCTGACACCGACAGGGCCGTGGTCAGGTCGGCCGGCTCGAACACGGCCTCGCCGATGCCCTGGGTGAAGGTCTGCGTGCCGGCGGCGACCGCGAGGGCGTAGGCCCGGATCATCCAGGCGCGGTGTGCGGCGATGTCGCGGCGGCGGATCGCGGCGAACCCGAGCAGGAGGCAGGCGGCCATGGCCGACCCGACCACCAGACGCACGCCCCACAAGAGGCCGCCGCCGGGGGCGTCCGGATAGGACAGCGTCATCCAGAGCGCCGAGACGGCGACGACCAGCCCCGCCGCGACCAGCACCCGGCCGGCCCGGCGATGCCACGCGGGACGGCGACGGCGCAGTCGGGCGGAGAACTGCAGCGCGCCGAGGAACGCGTAGAGCGCCGCCGCGGCCACGTGCAGCACCACGGGCAGTGGGAAGGCGTCGACGCGCGGGTTGCTGGGGAGCAGCTGCGGCCCCCCGGCGAGCTCGAGCAGGCGGAGCGACCCGGCGACCACCGGGACCAGGGTCAACAGCACGAGCAGCAGCGGCAGGCGCCAGGCCGACTTCATGACTTCCCCCAGGGTGTACGGCGTACACCTGACGGTAGGTGTACGGCGTACACCTGTCAAGGTGGGTAAGTTTCTGATCATGATTGACGAACAGTTGCGGCTCGGCGGCGATCTGCGGATCAACCGGGTCGGCTACGGCACCATGAAGCTCACCGGCTGGCCGCGGGGCGGGCGGCCCGACCGGGACACCGGGACAGCGATCCTGCGCCGCGCCGTGGAGCTCGGCGTCAACCACCTCGACACCTCGAACTACTACGCGCGGGACGGGGTGGCCGCGAACGAGCTGATCCGCGCCGCCCTGCACCCGTACCCCGGTGATCTGGTGATCGTGACCAAGGTCGGCGCGCTGGTCGAGGGTGACGACATCCTGTTGCCACCGGCCGAGCAGCGCGGCCTCACCCCGGACGGCCTGCGCCGCGGCGTCGAGGCGAACCTGCGCTCCCTCGGCGTGGACCGGCTCGACGTGGTGAACCTCCGCCTGGGCGACCGGGGTCACCCCGACGCGCCGCTCGAGGCCGCGCTCGAGACGCTGATGTCGCTGCGCGCGGAGGGGCTGATCCGGCACCTGGGCATCTCGAACGTCAGCCGGGCAGAGTTCGAGCGGGCGCGGGCGGTCGCCGACATCGTGTGCGTGCAGAACCTCTACAACATCGCCGCGCGCGCCGACGATCCGCTGGTCGACGCCTGCGCCGCGGCCGGCGTCGCCTATGTGCCGTTCTTCCCCGTCGGCGGCTTCCAGCCGCTGACCGTGGCCCAGCTGGCCACCGTGGCCGATCGGCGCGGCGCCACGGTGCCGCAGGTCGCGCTGGCCTGGCTGCTGGCCCGTTCGCCCGCCATCGCGCTCATACCGGGGACGGGCTCGCTGTCCCACCTGGAGGAGAACGTGGCGGCCGGCCGGTTGCGGCTGACCGACGACGACCTCGCCCTGCTCGGAGCGGCCGTCACGACGCCCGCGCCGTGAGGACGAGCGGGGCGGCGGCCAGGGCGAGGAAGAACAGCGGCGACGGCAGGTGGCTCCAGCAGCGGGCCCGGACGACCGTGACCACCGCGCCTCCGAAGTAGGCGACCAGGCAGCCGGCCGACAGCGCGCCGATCGCCGGCGCCGCCAGGCCGACCAGGAGGCCGGCCGCGCCGGCCGCTTTGGCGGTGCCGAGCAGGGGCAGCCAGGAGTGCGGCACTTTGTACCGCGTCATGTTGGTCAGGATCCAGCGGGGCCGGGCGAAGTCCATTGTGGCCGCGGCGGCGTTGGCGGCGGCGGCGATCGCGGTCACGGCGACGTAGGTGCTGGTCACCCATCGAGCCTCGGTCAGGTCGGCCGGCGGGTCCAATACCAGCATCTATAACCTGATGGAATGGATATGGACACCAGGCTGGTGCGCTACTTCGTGGCTGTCGCCGAGGAGGGGACGCTGACCCGCGCGGCAGCCCGCCTGTACGTGTCGCAACCCGCCCTGACCAAGCAGATCCACCAGCTCGAGGAACGGCTCGGGGTGCCGCTGTTCGTGCGGTCGCGTGCCGGCATGGCGCTGACCGAGGCCGGACGGGCGCTCGCCCGCGCGGCGCCGGCCTGGCTGGCCGCCCACGACGACATGGTGCGTGACGCCAAGGGCGCGGCCCGGCGGGCGGCGCGGGTGCTGCGGGTCGGCTTCCTGGCCAGCGCGGCCAACGAGTCGACCACGGAGATCATCGAGGCGTTCGGGCGGGCGCGGCCGGGCTGGCGGGTGGAGATGCGCCAGGCGAGCTGGGCGGATCCGTCCGCGGGGCTCACCGACGGCGACGTCGACGCCGCGCTGCTCCGGCTGCCGTTCCCGGGCCAGGAGGCGCTGCGGGTGCGGGTCCTGCTCACCGAGGCGCGGCTGGTCGCCCTGCCGAGCGGGCATCCGCTCGCGAGCCGGGAGGAGATCCCGTTCGAGGACCTGTGGGACGAGCCGTTCGTCGCGGCGCCGGCGGAGACGGGCGCCTGGCGGGACTACTGGCTGGCGGCGGAGGAACGGGGCGACCGACCGCCGGTCATCGGCGCGACCACCGAACACCCCGACGACTGGCTGCAGGCCATCGCCAGCGGCTACGGCATCGCGCTGGCGCCCGAGTCGGCGTCCCGCTTCTACGCCCGCCCCGGCGTCACCTACCGGCGGGTCACCGGCGTGCGCCCGACCGAGATCGCCGTCGCCTGGCGCCCCGACTCCGACGCGAACCCGGTCGTCGCCGACTTCGTGCGCTCGTGCGTGGCGAGCGTAGAAGGAACGGCCCCTTATTAACGTTTTACGCAGAGGAACGGCCCGTTGTTAACCGCGGGACTCCGGGTCCTGGCCCTGGGCCGCGCGGCCGCCGTCGACCGGGATCACCGTTCCCGTGATGAGGCTCGCGCCGGGGGAGAGGAGGAAGGCGACCGCCTCCGCGACCTCGTCGGAGCGGCCGACCCGGCCGATCGGGTGCAGCCGGGCCATCTGCTCCGCCACCTGGGCGACCGCGGTCGGGGACAGGCGGGCGAGGTAGTCCGCGTAGCGTTCCGTGTCGATCGAGCCCAGCGCCACCGCGTTCACCCGGATGCCGGCCGGGCCGTAGTCGACCGCCAGCGACCGGGTCAGGCCCTCGACCGCGGCCTTCGCCGTCGCGTAGGGCAGCGCGCCGCGGACCGACCGCTGGGCCTGGTGCGACGAGACGTTGACGATCGCGCCGCCCGTGCCCGCGGCCAGGAAGTGGCGGATCGCGACGGCCGATCCGACCACCGCGGGCGCCAGGTTGAGCGTGATCAGGGCGACCACCTCCGCCGCCGGGGCGGTGTCCAGCGACAGGTCCCGGAAGACGGCCGCGTTGTTGACCCAGCCGGCCAGCGGGGCCGCGGCAACGGCCTGTTCCGCCGCGGCGGCCGCGGCCGACTCGTCGGTGGCGTCGCCCGTCACCGACAGCAGGCGCGGGTGCGACCAGGTGACGGGGGCGAGGTCGAGGACCACCACCGTGGTGCCGTCGACCGACAGCAGGCGCTGCGCGATCGCCCGGCCCACCCCGCCGGCGGCGCCGGTGACCACATAGGACGCCGTCACGGCGCCTCGTCGCCGCGGGTGTGCTCCTGGTCGCGTACCGCCGCCAGGTCAGCGAGGCGGTCCAGCTGCCGCATGGCCTGGCCGAGGCGGGCGTTGCCGCGCAGCCGGCCCCGGTTGCGGTCGAGGAAGGCCCAGTAGCCCGCCGTGTAGGGGCACGCGTTGACGCCGAGGCGCGAGCGCGGGTCGTAGCGGCAGCCGCGGCAGTAGTCGCTCATCCGGTTGATGTACGCGCCGCCGGCCGCGTAGGGCTTGGTGGTCATCGCGCCCAGGTCGGCGTACTGGCTCATGCCGACGACGTTGGCCGTCATCACCCACTCGTAGCCGTCGACGAAGCTGCGGTGGAACCAGTCGACGAGCTCGGCCGGCCGCCAGCCCCGCTGCAGCGCGTAGTTGCCGAGCACCATCAGGCGCGGGATGTGGTGCACCCAGCCGCGGTCGCGGACGCCGGCCAGCACGTCGGACAGGCAGCGGGCCTCGACCGCGTCGGCGTCCAGCGACTGCCACCACGCCGGGACCGGTCGGGTGGCGCGCAGGCCGTCGGCGGCGCCGTAGTCGGCGGCGAAATACCAGTAGAGGTGCCAGATGTAGTCGCGCCAGCCGATCAGCTGGCGGACGAAGCCCTCCACCGACGACAGCGGCGCCGCGCCGGAGCGGTAGGCGTCCTCGGCCTTGTGCACCGCCTCGAGCGGGTCGATCAGGCCCAGGTTGAGCGGCGCGGACAGCATGCTGTGGGCCATCCACGGGTCGGCGGCCAGCATGGCGTCCTCGTAGGGACCGAACGCCGACAGGCGGTGCGTGACGAAGTGCCGCAGCCGGGCGAGCGCCTCGCGGCGGGTCGCCGGGAACAGCCGTGGGCCGTCGTTGCCGACGAACCGGATGCCCTCGCTCTCCCAGCGATCCAGGTCAGCGCGTACGCCCTCGTCGATCTCGTCCTCGACCGGCATCGGCGGTGGCGGCACGTCCATGCCGGAGTCCGGCGGCGGCTGCCGGTTCTCGGTGTCGAGGTTCCACCGGTCGCCGGCCGGCGCGTCGCCGTCCATCAGCACGTCGAGGCGGCGGCGGGCGTCGCGGTAGAAGTCCTCCATGCGCAGCCGCCCGTGCCGGCCGTCGGCCCACGCGACGAAGTCGGCCGGGCTGGTGGCGAAACCGCGCGGCGGGAGCACCGTCACCCCGTCGAGCCGCTGCACGAAGTCACGGGCCCGGCGAGAGGTCGGATGGCACACGTCGAGTGGCTCCCCGCTGACCTTGCGTAGAGCTTCGCCGTAGGTTTCCGTGCGCAGGAAGATCGCTTGGTCGCCGAGTTCTGCGGCGCGGTGCCGCAGTGCGGAAAGGACGAGGTGGGCCTTCTGCCGGTGGAACGCGCGACGCCGGAAGACCGCTTTGGACTCGACCAGCAGCACGGGTTGTCGCGGGCCGTCGAGGAAGTGCGGCCCCAACTGATCGGCGAACAACCACCGGCGGATCATCCGATCATTGTGCCCGTCTATCGGAGTTTTCAACCGTCCGATCCGCGAGTGACGATCGTGTCGCGCAGCCGGCTGAGCCTCTTGTTGCTGTCGTTGACGTCGAGCCGCGTGAAGACGCCGGTGCCGATGCTGCCGTGGTCGGCCCAGGAGCAGACCACCACCTCGGCGCCGTTGTCGGTGCCCACGCCGCAGCGCCGGCTCTCGCCCCGCTCGGTCGACTCGACGGTGCGTACCTGGCGCAGGTGGTAGGGCCCGGTCAGTCGGTTGATCTCGCTGGTCACGTCGTCGTCGGGGGAGAAGTGGAAGCCGGTGGTGCCGAAGACGGTGGCGAGCTTGTCGTCGCGGTCGACGAACAGACCGGCGAAGGTCCCCTCCTTGAACATGTACGCATTGTTGAGCTCGTCCTTGAGCTGCTGCGTGGCCCGCCGGCTCTGCGGGTCGTCGCGCAACGTCAGCCCGTCGACGGCGCTCGGCACGGCCGCGCTGGCCGGATATTGCGTCCACATCGGCTGGCCGAACCAGGCCGGGCAGCCGCAGCAGCACAGCAGCGAGAGCAGGGCGAACCACGGCCAGCGGCGGCGCCGGCGCACCGGCACGGCGACGTAGCCGGGCGGTGGGCGCCAGCCCGGTGGCGGTCCGGCCGGCTCGGGCCGGCGCTTGGCCTTGCGCGTCCTGGCCGGCGGTGTCGGTGCGGGCGCTGGCACCGGCACCGGCAGCTGCGGCGGGGGCGGTGCCGACACGATCGGATCGGGCCGGGTCGGCGGATAGGAGACCGGGTACGACGGCAGCGGGTCGGCATCGGCCCACGGGTCGACCGGTGTGTCCTCCTCGACCGCCCGCCCCGTCGGCAGGTCGAGCGTCGGGTCCCGGGGCGGCGAGTCGGGCGGCGGCGGTGGCGGCGGGAACACCGACTCGTCGTCGAGCCACCGCTTGCGCTTCGGCGCCGGCGCGGGCACGGGGGCGGCGCCGCTCCAGCGCGGCTCCTCCCGTTCCTCCTCCGCCATCGCGGCGCTCCTCTCCCGGCCCGACCCGAGGTTAGACGAGCCGGGCTAGTCTTCCGCACCATGCACATCGAACTTGCCGCGATCGTTGTGGACGACTACGACGAGGCGATCGGCTTCTTCGTCGACGCCCTCGGCTTCGACCTCGTCGAGGACAGCCCGGCGGAGACCAACGACGGCCGGCCCAAGCGCTGGGTCGTGGTCCGGCCGCCGGGTGCGGCCACCGGCCTGCTGCTCGCCCAGGCCGACGGCGCCGACCAGGCCGCGGTCGTCGGCAACCAGCTCGCCGGCCGTGTCGGCTTCTTTCTCCGCGTCGACGACTTCGAAACGAGCTACGCGCGGATGCGCGACGCCGGTGTCACCTTCCACGGCGAGCCGCGGCACGAGCCCTACGGCTCGGTCGTCGTCTTCGAGGACGTCGCCGGCAACAAGTGGGACCTCCTCGGCCCACGGCCCTAGCGAAAGGAACGGTCCGTTATTAACGCATTGCGTTAATAACGGACCGTTCCTTTCTCCTTAGCGCACCGCGACCCAGACGGCCCACGCCGCCAGGCCGAGGATCAGCAGGGCGCCGGCCCGGCGGGTGTGGATGAAGGCCAGCGGCGCCCACCACAGTGGCCAGACGGGGTTGTTGGGCGGCGGGTCCACCGGCTTCGGCTCGCGGAACCGCCGCCACACCCAGACCAGCGTCGGCAGCCCACCGAGGGTGAGTAGCGCCGGCCAGGGCAGCTCACCGGCCGCGACCAGGGCCACGACGCCCACGTAGTAGAGGACCATCATCGCGACCGTGGCCGCCTTGGCCGCCGGCTCGCCGAGCACGACCGGCAGCGTGCGGGTGCCGGTGCGCTGGTCGTACGGCAGCTTGTCGATGTGCTTGCCCATCAGCACCGTGGTCGGCAGCAGCGCGTAGACGAACGCGGCGACCACCACCGCCCAGGGCAGCGTGCCGGTGCCCGCGTAGTAGACGCCGCCGACCATCAGCGGACCCCAGGTGAGCAGCACGTCCAACTCACCGAGGCCGATCTTCTTGAGCCGCAGCGGGGGAGCGGTGTAGGCCCAGGAGAGGAACAGCCCGCCGAGCGCGAACGCGGCGATCCACCAGTCCTGCCGCACGATCAGCGTGATCATGATGGCCAGGTCGACCACCTGGCAGAGCAGGATCCCGACGACCAGCTGCCGGCGGGTGACCAGCCCGGCCAGGATGGGGTGCGGCGCGTAGAGGGCCCGGGGGTAGTCGGCGGTGTCGTTGCCGACGTCGGTGTCGGTCAGGTCGTTCATCAGGTTGTTGGCCAGGTGGGCGGCCACGATGCCGACCACGGCCAGCACGACGTTGAGCCAGTCGACCGAGACGGTGGCGACGGCCGCCAGGAGCACGGCGATCAGGCCCGAGGTGAAGGTCATCGGCAGTACGCCGGCCCGGGTGACGACCAGCCAACGGGTGACCGAGTCGACGACGCCCTGCTCGGGCGGGTTGGTGGTGGCGAACGCGTATCGCCAGGCCGACAGCCGGTCGGCCACGCTGAGGGTGATCACGGCATCGATGCTACGCCGATCTTGAACCCGTTCAAGACGCCGGTGTACGCGCGACCGACCCGTTCAGGCGCGCCGCGTACCCTGGTGCGTTGGGATTGAAGGAGGGGTCGATGACCGTCGCAACCGTGTGGCCGCGGCTCGAAGAGCTGTTGCCGCGGGTCAGCAAGCCGATCCAGTACGTCGGCGGCGAGCTGGGCGGGGTACGCAAGGACTGGGACGCCACCACCGTCCGCTGGGCGCTGATGTATCCCGACGCGTACGAGGTCGGCCTGCCCAACCAGGGCGTGCAGATCCTCTACGAGGTGCTCAACGAGCAGCCGGACGTGTTGGCCGAGCGCACCTATGCCGTCTGGCCCGACCTCGAGGCGCTGATGCGCGAGCACGGCGTGCCGCAGTTCACCGTCGACGCCCACCGCCCGGTGCGCGCGTTCGACCTGCTCGGCGTCTCGTTCGCCACGGAACTCGGCTACACCAACCTGCTCACCGCGCTCGACCTGGCCGGCATCCCGCTGTACGCGCGGGACCGCACCGACGACGACCCGATCGTGCTGGCCGGCGGCCACGCCGCGTTCAACCCCGAGCCGATCGCCGACTTCCTCGACGCGGCCGTGCTCGGCGACGGCGAGGAGGCGGTCCTCGAGGTCACCGCGCTGGTCCGGGCCTGGAAGGCGGAGGGCTCGCCCGGCGGCCGCGACGAGCTGCTGCTGCGCCTGGCCAAGACCGAGAGCGTCTACGTCCCGCGCTTCTACGACGTCGACTACCTGCCCGACGGCCGCATCCAGCGGGTGGTGCCCAACCGGGCCGGCGTGCCGTTCCGCGTGCACAAGCGCACGACGATGGACCTCGACCAGTGGCCGTACCCGAAGAAGCCGCTGGTGCCGCTGGCCGAGACCGTGCACGAGCGCTACGCGGTGGAGATCTTCCGGGGCTGCACGCGCGGCTGCCGGTTCTGCCAGGCCGGCATGATCACCCGGCCGGTCCGCGAGCGCTCGATCACCACGGTCGGCCAGATGGTCAAGGAGGGTCTGGAGTTCTCCGGCTTCTCCGAGGTGGGCCTGCTCTCCCTGTCCAGCGCCGACCACTCCGAGATCGGCGACATCTGCTCCGGCCTGGCCGAGCAGTATCAGGGCACAAACGTCTCGCTCTCGCTGCCGTCCACCCGGGTCGACGCGTTCAACATCGAGCTGGCGCAGGAGCTGTCGCGCAACGGCCGCCGCACGGGCCTGACGTTCGCGCCCGAGGGCGGCTCCGAGCGGATCCGGCGCGTGATCAACAAGATGGTGTCGGAGGAAGATCTCATCCGCACCGTGGTCACCGCCTACACCAACGGCTGGCGCCAGGTGAAGCTCTACTTCATGTGCGGCCTGCCCACCGAGACCGACGACGACGTGCTGCAGATCGCCCGCCTCGCGCACGAGGTGATCAAGGCCGGCCGGGCGGCCACCGGTTCCAAGGACATCCGCTGCACGGTCTCCATCGGCGGGTTCGTGCCCAAGCCGCACACCCCGTTCCAGTGGGCCTCGATGCAGCCGCCGGAGGTCATCGACAACCGGCTCAAGCTGCTCAAGCAGGCGATCAACAGCGACCGGTCGCTGGGCCGGGCGATCGGCTACCGCTACCACGACGGCCAGCCCTCGCTGATCGAAGGCCTGCTGTCCCGGGGCGACCGCCGAATCGGCGCCGTGATCCGCCGCGTCTGGGAAGACGGGGGGCGGTTCGACGGCTGGAGCGAGCACTTCTCCTACCAGCGGTGGATCGACGCGGCGGCCGCCGTGCTGCCGTCCTACGGCGTCGACCTCGACTGGTTCACCACCCGCGAGCGCGACGAGCTCGAGGTGCTGCCCTGGGACCACCTGGACTCCGGTCTCGACAAGGACTGGCTGTGGCAGGACTGGCAGGACTCGATGAGCGAGTACGAGCAGGACGACTGCCGCTGGACCCCGTGCTTCGACTGCGGCGTCTGCCCGTCCATGGACACCGAGATCCAGATCGGCCCCACGGGCCGCAAGCTGCTGCCGCTGACCCCGGTCGGCAGCGGTCGTGACTGAGCTGCGGTTCGTCGCGCCTGTCGACGACGGCGCGCTGGAGGAGTGGCGTGGGATCCACAACACCGTGGTCCCGCCGTGGCCGCTCTCCCTCCCCGACGTGCGGGACCGGGCGGGCCGCAACCGGCTGGAGCTCGCGTACGCCGGTGCGGTCGCGGTCGGCAACTCGACCGTGCGGCCGCTGGACGCCGACGGCGTCGCCACCGTCATCGCCCGGGTGCTGCCGGCCCACCGGGGCCGCGGGTTCGGCACGCTGATCCACGAGCGCGCGCTGGCCGCGGCCCGGGCGCTCGACCCGGCGGCGATCGAGACGCTCGTGCTCGCGGCCAACGTCGACGGGCTGCGCTTCGCGCGGCGGCACGGTTATGCCGAGGTCGAGCGTTACGAGGTCGCCGGCGCGCAGGAGATCAGGCTCCGCCTCCGCTAGGGGCGGCGCTGCGGGTCAATACGACCGCAACGTGAAAGCATGGCCGCATGCCGAAGCGGGTCGACCCCACCGAGCGGCGCACGCTGATCGCCGACGCGCTGATGCGGGTGGCCGCGCAGCGCGGGCTGGAGGCGGTGAGCCTGCGGCACGTGGCCGCCGAGGCCGGCGCGACGACGGGGCTGGTGCAGCACTACTTCCGCACCAAGGACGAGATGATGCTGTTCGCGCTCGAGGTGGTCAGCGACCGCACCGAGGCGCGGATCGGGGCGGCCGTCGGCGCCCTCGGCCCTGACCCGGCGCCGCGCGACCTGGTCCGCGCGATGGTCACCCAGATGCTCCCGTTGGACGAGGAGCGGCGGGCCGACGGGAAGGTCGCGCTCGCGTTCCTGGCCTACGCGGCCACCCGGCCGTCGGTCGCCGAGGTGCAGCGGCGGGGGGCGCTCGGGCTGCGCGACTTCTTCGCGACGCTGTTGCCGACCGGCGCGGCCACCACGTTGCTCGCCCTGGTCGAAGGGCTGGGGCTCTACATGCTCAGCGGGACCTATCCGGCCGAGGTCGCGCTGCGCACGCTCGACGACTTCCTCGACGCGGCATTCAGTCCGGCCGCCGGGCGACCGTGAGCCGCATCGGCGTGACCATGCGGTAGCCACCGCCGGGCTGGCGGAGGTGCGCGTCCAGCACCGCCGTCAGGGCGGCCCGGGCCGCCGGCCGCCGCTCGGCCGGCACCCGCGCCAACTGGTGCGGCGACCCGATCGAGAGCCACCACGTCCAGTACCTCTCGCCGGTGTCGAAGAAAGTCTCGACCGTCATCTCGGTCATCGTCACGTCGGTCAGGTCGGCGTCGGCGAAGAGGGCGGCCACCCACTCCCGGGACGCGCTGCTCGGGCCGGCGGTCGCCGGGTCAGGCGTCTGGAACCGCGCCAGGGCGGCCGCGCGGTCCGCCAGGAACGCCTGGCCGGCCGCGGTCGCCTCGGCGAAGGTGCTCAGCGCCAGCCGGCCGCCCGGGCGCAGCAGCCCGGCCCACCGAGCCACGGCAGCCGCCGGGTCGGACAGGAAGAAGACCATGAAGCCAGCGGTGACCACGTCGAACGAGCCGGGCGGGAACTCCGGGAACTCGGCGTCGCCGCTGGTCACGCGTACCCAGGGCAGGTCTTTGGCGGCCTCGGCCGTGGCGGCCACCATCGCCGGCGCGAAGTCGACGCCGACCACCGCGCCGGTCGGGCCCACCGCCCGCGCGGCGGGGAAGAGCACGCTGCCGCGGCCGCAGCCCAGGTCGAGCACGCGCTCGCCGGTGCGCACGCCGGCCCGGGCGACCAGCGCGCGGCCGGGTGGGGCGAAGAACTCGACGCCGGTCTGCTCGTAGGTCGGTGCGGCCCGATCGAAAACGCCCGCGATGCGTGCCTTGGGGTCGACGTCCGTCATGGCGTGACGGTAGCGGGTGGGAAGATGGGAGCGACGGTTCGAGTTTCGAGGAGCACGGCGATCAGCAGGAAGCCACAGCCGGAGGGTGGGCAGGCGCCCGTCGTCCAGCGCATCCGGATCCGGTACGCCAAGCGGGGGCCGCTGCGGTTCACCTCGCATCGCGACTTCGCGCGCGCGTTCGAGCGGGCGGTGAAACGGGCCGGCGTGCCCATCGCGTTCTCGCAGGGCTTCACCCCCCACCCCAAGATTTCGTACGCCAGCGCGGCGCCGACGGGCACCGCCAGCGAGGCGGAATACCTGGAGATCGGCCTGCAACGGGTGGTCGAGCCCGACTGGGTGCGCGGCGCGTTGGATGCGTCACTCTCGCCGGGGCTCGACGTGCTGGACGCGGTCGAGGCGGCGGGGGAGAGCCTGGCCGACCGGATCGACGCGTCGCGCTGGCGGCTCGAGCTGCCGGGGCTGTCGCTCGCCGATGTGTCAGACGCTGTCACGAAATTTCGGGATTCGTCCGAAGTTCTGGTCGAGCGGCAGACCAAGCAGGGCCGGCGCACCTTCGACACGCGGGCCGCGGTGGCGTCCATCGAGGTGATCGATTCCGGTCCGGCGGCTTCCGGAGCCTCTGAGGGGCCGTGTGCGATACTCGACGTAGTCGTGCGGCAGGTCACCCCGTCCGTACGACCCGATGACGTCCTTGCCGGTCTCCGTGTGGTGGCCGACCTGGAGCCGCCGGTCCCGCCACGGGCGACCCGGCTGGCACAGGGCCGGCTGACCGCGCAGGGGGCGATCGCGGATCCGTTGGAGGCGGACCGCGACGGGGCTGTCGTCGGTGAACGCTGACCGCGGCGACGCGGCCTGCGTTTAGCCAGCCAGACTTCGGTCTGCTCGCGGCTCCCAGCAGCGGGCAGCACCGGAAACACTTTGCGGCGACCCTGCGTGGCAGCGCTCACCCGCGCCCGGGGTTGCCAGAACTGGAGAACGTCCATGCTCGAGAACGAGCCAACGGGCGACGAGGTGCAGGGCAACGAGCCCGCAGCCGAGGCGCCGGCCACACCCGTCAAGCGCACCCGGGCCCGCAAGTCCACCGCCGCTGCCGCCGCTTCGGACGCCTCGCCGGCCGCCGACGCTGCCGACGAGGAGGTGCCGGTCCGCCGCCGACGTAAGGCCGCAAGCACCCCCAAAGCCGACACTGAGGGCGAGTCCGCGGCAGAGGGTACGAACGCCGCGCCCGTGAAGCGCACCCGGCGCCGCAAGGCCGCCACCGAGGACGCCGCCCCCGCCGAGCGCAGCGCCGACGCGGTCGTCGCGGCCGAGTCCGACGACCCGGTCGCCGAGCCGGCCGCGGGCCTGGGCGACGTCGAGCCGGCGTCCGGTCGCGGGCCGTCCGGCGACGAGGCGATCGCCGCCGAGTCCGACGATCCGGCCGCCGAGCCGATCGCCGGCCTGGGTGACGTCGAGCCGGCCGCCGCGCCGCGGGGTCGCACGCGCAGCCGGGCCCGGTCCGGCGAGGCCACCACCACCCGCTCGCGCCGGCGGGCCACCGCGGGCGACGTCGAGCCCGGCGCCGCCGCCGCGGGCGCGCCGGACGCCGACCCGGGACTGGTCGAGAGCCAGGCGCCGGGCGTGCCCGGCGAGCCCGTCGACGAGGAAGAGACCACCGAGGCGACCACCGAGCCGCTCGACACCGGCGCCGAGCCGGAGGAGCCGGCGCCGCGCCGGCGCCGGGCGGCCACCGTGCTGTTCATGGCGCCGGAGGCGGACGAGGAGCCCACCCCGGTCCGGCGCACCCGGCGCACCCGGGGCACGACCGACGCCGCCGAGCCGGCTGCCCCTGCCGCCACCACTGCTGCTCCCTCCCCCGAGCCCGAAGCCGACGAGGCCGAGTCCGGAGAGGCCGCCGAGGGCACGTCGCGGCGGCGCCGGCGCGGTCGGCGTACCGCCGAGGAGCCGGCCGTGGTCGAGGCGGACGTGGCCGAGGAGGCCGAGGAGGCCGGCTCGGCCGTCGAGGCCGACGACGACGAGGACGACGACGAGAGCGCCCGCCGGCGGCGGCGCCGCGGCCGGCGCGGTCGCGGGCGCGGCAAGGGGCCGATCGACGAGGCCGACGAGGTCGAGGAGCCCGCGGCGGCCGCCGCCGACGAGGACGACAGCGAGGACGGCGACGGCGTGACCCGCCGGCGCCGGCGGCGGCGCCGCAAGGGCGACACCGACACCGGGGGCGACGACGGCGTGCACACCGTGGTCCGGATCCGCGAGCCGCGCACCACCTCCGACGAGGTGCAGGGCGTCTCCGGCTCGACCCGGCTGGAGGCCAAGCGGCAGCGCCGGCGGGACGGTCGCGAGCAGCGCCGCACCCGGCCGCCGATCCTGAGCGAGTCCGAGTTCCTGGCCCGGCGCGAGGCCGTCGACCGGGTGATGGTGGTCCGGCAGCGGGCCGACCGCACCCAGATCGCGGTGCTCGAGGACGGCGTGCTGGTCGAGCACTACGTCACCCGGGCGTCGTCCGGCGCGATGGCCGGCAACGTCTACCTCGGCAAGGTGCAGAACGTGCTGCCCTCGATGGAGGCGGCGTTCGTCGACGTCGGCCGGGGCCGCAACGCGGTGCTCTACGCGGGCGAGGTCAACTGGGACGCCTCCGGCCTCGAGGGCCGGGCCCGCTCGATCGAGCAGGCGCTGCGATCCGGCGACTCCGTGCTCGTGCAGGTCACCAAGGACCCGATCGGCCACAAGGGCGCCCGGCTGACCAGCCACATCGCGCTCTCGGGCCGGCACCTCGTCTACGTGCCCGGCGGCAACGCGTCCGGGATCAGCCGCAAGCTGCCCGACACCGAGCGCAAGCGGCTCCGCGACGTGCTCAAGAAGCTCGTGCCCGAAGGCGCCGGCGTGATCGTCCGCACCGCGGCCGAGGGCGCCTCGGAGGACGAGCTCGAACGTGACGTCAAGCGGCTGCAGGCGCAGTGGGACGACATCCAGGAGAAGGCGGCCGCGGGTGGCGCGCCGGCGCTCCTCTACGAGGAGCCCGACCTGCTGATCCGGGTCGTCCGGGACCTGTTCAACGAGGACTTCCGCGAGATCGTCGTGCAGGGCGACGAGTCGTACGAGATGGTCGAGTCGTACCTCGGTCACGTCTCGCCCGACCTCGTGCCGCGCCTGCACCGGCACACCTCGTCGGTCGACCTGTTCGCCGAGAAGCGCATCGACGAGCAGATCCTCAAGGGCCTCGACCGCAAGGTGTTCCTGCCCTCGGGCGGCCACCTGGTGATCGACCGCACCGAGGCGATGACGGTCGTCGACGTCAACACGGGCAAGTACACGGGCGCCGGCGGCAACCTCGAGGAGACGGTCACCCGCAACAACCTCGAGGCGGCCGAGGAGATCGTGCGCCAGCTGCGCCTGCGCGACCTCGGCGGCATCGTGGTCATCGACTTCATCGACATGGTGCTCGAGAGCAACCGCGAGCTGGTGCTGCGCCGGCTGACCGAGTGCCTGGGCCGCGACCGCACCAAGCACCAGGTCACCGAGATCACGTCGCTGGGCCTGGTGCAGATGACCCGCAAGCGGATCGGCGCCGGCCTGCTGGAGGCGTTCTCGGAGACCTGTGACGTCTGCAGGGGCCGCGGCCTGATCATCCACACGGAACCGGTGCCGGTTAAGGGCGGCGGTGGCGGTCACGCGCACGGCGCCAACGGTGCTGGCTCCGGCTCCGGCTCTGGCTCCGGCGGCGACAAGGTCAAGGCCGTGGCGGCCGCACCGGCGACGTCCTCGCGGCGCCGCGGTCGCAAGTCGGCCCCCGCCCAGGCGTCCGCGCCGGACACGGTCGAGCCCACGGTGGTCGACGAGGACGACACCATGGGGTACGACCTGTCCCGCTACGACGACGTCGTCCTCGACCCGGTCGACGAGGTGGAGGCCCCCACCGACATCGCACCGGCCACCAACGGCCGCCTGGCCGGCGCCGACGACCCCGATGCCGCCGGCGACGAAGAGGGCGACCTGGCCGAGGCCGGCACGACCCGGCGCCGAGGCCGCCGCGGCGGCACCCGCCGGCGCACGCGCCCGTAACGCTGTCCCGTCCGACGGCCCGGTCACTGTCCGCAGTGGCCGGGCCGGCGCGTCTCCCGCTGGCTCAGGGGGCGGCTGAGCGGATCTCGTGAATGCGCGTTAGGGTCGCGGCATCCCGCCGCCACCCCCGGAGGACACCACCGATGCGCCTGCGCCGTCAGCTTGCCGTGCTCGCCGTATCCGCCGCGTTGGTCGCGGTCGCCGGTTGCTCAGGTGACGTGGAAGGCCGCGGCGATGCGGCCGGTACGCCCGGCGCCAGCGCCTCCGCCTCGACCCCGTCCGCGGCGGCATCCCCCTCTGTCGGGGCGCCCGGAGCCTCGGCGGCGCCGCAGCTGTCGCTCGGCCCCGAGCCGACCGCCAAGGCCGGCGGCAACGCGACGAAGATCTGCGCCGACGCGAAGCAGGCCAGCGAGAAGGGCACGACGGCGTTCGTCCAGCAGCTGACCGCCGTACTCGAGGCGCAGGGTCGCAAGGACAAGAACGCCGAGCAGGCCGCGGAGCGCAAGCTCGGTCAGGTGCTCGACGCGTGGGCCGCCGACCTGCGCAAGGCCTCCTCGGGGGCGACGGACGCACAGCTCAAGACCACGCTGACGCAGCTGGCCGGCCAGGTCGACGGCCTGACGTCCGACGTGGAGACCATCGACGACGCCGCCCTGAGCGCGATCCAGGACCGCCTCGACACGCTCTGCCCGAACTAACGGCTGCCGTTGGGGCGTGGGGCGACCGCGCCGTCGACCGTACGGACCAGGAGGCGCAGCACGTCGTGGCGCGAGGCGCCGTGTTGCGTGACGTAGCTCCAGCCCGCGTAGAGCTGTGACCACATCAGGCTCGACAACCACGGCGCGGGCAGGCTGTCGTCGATCGTGCCGTCGCGGTGGCCGCGGTCGACCATGTCAGAGAAGCGGTCGTCACAGCCGTCGTCGACCACCGGCGTCGCCTCGGCCAGGCATTCGGGGTCGGTGAAGATCAGGGAGAGCAGGCTGCCGAGGTCGAAGTATTCGCGGCACAGCCTGAGCAGGGCCTCCGCCCCGGTTCCTTCGTCGAGCCGGGCGCTGGCGGTGGCGCGGTCGAGGCGGGCGGCGCCCTCGGCGGCGACGGCGCGCAGCAGGTCGGAGCGCTCTGGGAAGTAACGGTGCAGGGTCGTGCGGCCGACGTCGGCCGCCGTGGCGATCTCACTCAGGGCCGCGTTGGGGTTCTGGCCCAGCACCTCGATCGCGGCGGCCAGGATGGCCTGCCTGGTGCGGGCGCGCGCACCACGTTCTTGTACCTGCACATGGTGAGGTTAGCAGTCTCAATTCGGATATTCACTTGACGCAAATGGAACACCTAAGTTCCACTAGTGCGCATGACCGACCCAGCCCCTCGCTTCGCCCGGCTCCGCGTTCTCATCTCGTTCGTCGCGCCGCACCGGCGGGTGCTGGTGGTGGGGTTCGTCCTCGGCCTGCTGGCCAGCGCGGTCGGCCTGGCCACGCCGATGGTCACCAAGTGGGTGATCGACACCCTTGGCCAACCCCATGCGTCACTGTGGCGCCCGGTGGGCGTCCTCCTGGCGCTCATGGTGGTTGGCGCGGCCATCTCGCTGTGGCAATGGGTGATCATGGGCACCGTCTCGCAGAAGGTGGTGCTCGATGCCCGGGTGTCGATGATCCGGCGCTACTTCGCGGCCCGGGTGCGCGACATCACCGGGCGGCCGAGCGGCGAGCTGGTCACTCGGGTGACGTCCGACGCCGGCCTGCTGCACGACGCGTCCGCCAGCATCGTCGGCATGCTCAACAGCGCGCTCGCGCTGGTCGCGACGCTGGTCCTGATGGGCGTGCTCGATGTCGTCCTGCTCGGCCTCACGCTCGGCTCGGTCCTGGTGGTCGGAGCGATCATGATGGCGCTGATGCCGGCGATCGCGAAGGCGCAGGAGGCGGCCCAGGAGTCCGTCGGTCGGCTCGGCGGCGCGCTCGAAGGCACCCTGCGTGCCATCCGCACCGTCAAGGCGAGCCGGGCGGAGCGGCGGCAGACCGAGCGGATCGTCGCCGACGCCCGCGATGCGGCGGCGCACGGCATCCGCGCCGCCCGCCGCACCGCCACCGTCTGGACGATCTCGTGGACCGGCATCCAGCTCGCGATCATCGTGATCCTCGGCATCGGTGCCTGGCGGGCCGACCGCGGCCTGATCGAGGTCTCGAGCCTGATCGCGTTCCTGCTCTACGCGTTCGCGCTGATGGGCCCGATCACCGAGCTCACGCAGAACGTCACGAGCCTGCAGGCCGGCATGGCCGCCGCGGCGCGCATCCGCCAGGTCGACGCCATGGAGATCGAGTCGCCGCGTCCCGCGCGGACGGGCGCCGCCGAAGAGCCCATGCGGCGAGCGGGTGCCGGCACCGGGGCGGACGCGGCGGGGCCGTCGGCGGTGGGCGACGACGCGCCGGGTGCCGAGGCGGTGATCGAGTTCCGGTCGGTCACCGCGCGCTATGCGCCCGGCACCGAGCCGGCCGTGCGGGGCATCGACCTGGCCGTGCCGCGGCGGGGTCACACGGCGATCGTCGGCCCCTCCGGCGCGGGCAAGACGACGCTGTTCTCGCTGATCCTGCGCTTTCTCGAGCCGGAGAGCGGCGAGGTGCTGCTCGACGGCCGGCCCTACCGGTCGTTCACCCACGACGAGGTGCGCTCCCGGCTCGCCTACGTCGAGCAGGAGACGCCGGTCGTCCCGGGCACCATTCGCGACAACATCCTGTTCACCCATCCCGACGCGACCGAGGCCGAGGTCCGGGCCGTGCTGCGGGCCGTGCGCCTCGACGACAAGATCGACTCGCTGGCCGACGGGCTCGACACGTCGCTGACGGAGAACTCGGTGAGCGGCGGCCAGCGCCAGCGGATCGCGTTGGCCCGGGCCATCCTGCGCACGCCCGACGTGCTCCTCCTCGACGAGGCCACCGCCCAGGTCGACGGGCTGACCGAGGCGGCCCTGCACGACTGCATCCGGGATCGGGCCGCCGTCGGCGCGGTCGTCACGATCGCCCACCGCCTGTCCACGGTCCTCGACGCGGACACCATCGTGGTGCTGGACGAGGGGCGCATCCGCGCCCGCGGCACCCACGCTGAACTGCTCGCCACCGACGCCCTCTACCGCCGCCTGGTGGAGGCCCTGCGGATCGCGGGCGCCCGGCCCGAACCCGTCGCCGCCGGGTGATCTCACCAGCAACAGCGGTATCCTTGGACGGGTCCCGCGTGCCGGCTTGCGTCCCGCTTGAGGAGCAGGGCCGGTTTGGGATGCCAGGCAGGCATGCCGTACGCTTGCCTGTGGCGCACCTCCGTGCGCCGCGTTCACGTGTGCCCGCCGATGCGCCTTCCGCGCGCAGGCGGCCCGGCGAACGTCGAAAGACCACCGCCACGCTACGACAGGAGTCCGCGTCCCATGTACGCGATCGTCAAGACCGGCGGCAAGCAGTACAAGGTCGCCGAGGGTGACGTGATCGAGGTCGAGAAGCTCGTCGGCGAGCCCGGCGACGCGGTGACGCTCGCCGCGGTGCTCCTCGTTGACGGTGACGACCTGGTGACCGACGCGGCCAAGCTTGCCAAGGTCTCGGTGTCCGGCGAGATCGCCGCGCACACCAAGGGGCCGAAGATCCGGATCCACAAGTTCAAGAACAAGACCGGCTACCACAAGCGCCAGGGTCACCGCCAGAAGCTGACCCAGGTGAAGGTCACCGGCATCTCCAGCGGGAAGTAGGGCGTAGGCGATGGCTCACAAAAAGGGTGCGTCCAGCTCGCGCAACGGTCGTGACTCCGCGGCCCAGCGCCTGGGCGTGAAGCGGTTCGGTGGCCAGGTGGTCAGCGCCGGCGAGATCCTGATCCGCCAGCGCGGCACCAAGTTCCACCCGGGCGACCTGGTCGGCCGTGGCGGCGACGACACGCTGTTCGCGCTGGCCGCGGGCGCGGTCCAGTTCGGCACCAAGCGGGGCCGCAAGACCGTCAGCATCGTGCCGAGCGAGCACTGAGGCAGGCACCTGCCGCACAGCAGTCGACGAAGCGGGCCGTGGACCAGGTGTCCCGGCCCGCTTCGCGTTTGCCGGGGCACGACCGACATCACGTCGGCGCGGCCGCACAGGCCGGTCACAATGGAAGAGCCGACCGCGGACCTGGCAGCGACGCGTGAGCGAGCGGTCCCTGGCGGGAGCGACGGTCGCGCCCCAGGCGGACCCGAGCAATGACTTGATCGAAATGAGGATGCGTGGCTACGTTCGTTGACCGGGTCGTCCTGCACCTGCGGGCCGGCGACGGCGGGCACGGCTGCGTGTCGATCCACCGGGAGAAGTTCAAGCCGCTCGGCGGGCCCGACGGCGGCAACGGCGGGCACGGCGGCAGCGTCTCGTTCACCGTCGACCCGCAGGTGCACACGCTGCTCGACTTCCACTTCCGGCCCCACGTCAAGGCGGCCAACGGCGCGGGCGGCGCCGGCTCCAACCGTGACGGTGCCAACGGCGACAACCTGATGCTGCGCGTACCGGACGGCACCGTGGTGCTGACCAGCGACGGCGAGGTGCTGGCCGACCTGGTCGGCGCCGGCACCACCGTCGAGGTGGCCCGCGGCGGCCGTGGCGGGCGGGGCAACGCGTCGCTGGCCAACTCCCGCCGCAAGGCGCCCGGCTTCGCCGAGCTCGGGGAGCCGGGGGAGCGGCTCGACGTCGTGCTCGAGCTCAAGAGCGTCGCCGACGTCGGCCTCGTCGGCTTCCCGTCGGCCGGCAAGTCGTCGCTGATCGCCGTGCTGTCGGCGGCCAAGCCGAAGATCGCGGACTACCCGTTCACCACGCTGGTGCCGAACCTCGGCGTCGTGCGGCTCGACGACCACACGTTCACGATCGCCGACGTGCCCGGGCTCATCCCGGGCGCGGCCACCGGCAAGGGCCTCGGCCTCGAGTTCCTCCGGCACATCGAGCGCACCGCCGTGCTGGTGCACGTGGTCGACGCGGCCACGCTCGAGCCCGGCCGCGACCCGATCTCCGACATCGACGCGATCGAGGCCGAGCTGAGCGCGTACGGCGGTCTCGAGGACCGTCCCCGCCTCGTCGCGATCAACAAGGTGGACGTGCCGGACGGCCGGGATCTCGCCGAGATCGTCCGCCCCGACCTGGAGGAGCGCGGCTTCCGCGTGTTCGAGGTCAGCGCCGCCACCCGCGAGGGGCTGCGCGAGCTGACCTACGCGATGGCAGAGCTCGTCGCGCAGCGGCGGGCGGCGATGCCGGAGGGCGAGCCCACCCGGATCATCCTGCGGCCGCGGGCGGTCGACGACGCCGGCTTCACCGTCGAGGAGGACCCGATCGACGGCGCCTTCGTCGTACGCGGCGTGCAGCCCGAGCGCTGGGTCCGCCAGACCAACTTCGACAACGACGAGGCCGTCGGTTACCTGGCCGACCGGCTCAACCGCCTCGGTGTCGAGGACCAGCTCGCCAAGGCCGGCGCCGTCCAGGGCAGCCTGGTGCGGATCGGCGACCGCGAGTTCGACTGGGAGCCGACGCTCGGCGCGGGCATCGACCCGACCGCCGGCCTGCGCGGCACCGACCCGCGGATCACCGAGCGCCCCACCCGTGCCCGGGCCGCCGAGCGGCTCGCCGCCCGCAAGGCCCGCCGCCAGCCGACCCCGAACCTGCCGGTCTACGGCACGGACTTCGACGACGACACCGCCGAGGACGACGACACCGACGACGAGTGACCCGGAGCGGCGGCGCGGAGGCGTGGTGGCGCGGCGTGGCCGCCGGGTGCGCGGGTGTAACAGGCCGGAAATCCGTCGCGGTTACGGTCGGCCGGTGAACGTGGAGACCCGGCGGGGCGACGAGCCGGACCTGCTCGCGCTCGTGACCGCCCAGCAAGCGGAACTGCGCGCGGCCGAGCGGGCCAGCGACGCGATCGACGGCTCCTTCCCCTTGCACGACGACATCCGCTACCTGGTGATCGTGGTGGACGACCAGGCGGTCGCCTGTGGCGCGCTGCAGGCCATCGACGCGACCGCGGTCGAGATCAAGCGCATGTACGTGCGCCCCGAACACCGCGGCGACGGCTTCGGGCGGGCCATGCTCGCGGTGCTCGAGGAGCGCGCGGCCGCCGACGGCTACGCGGTGGCGCGGCTGGAGACCGGCAGCTATCTCCCCGCCGCGCTCGGCCTCTATCGCAACGCCGGCTACCGTCCGATCCCGACCTACGGCGAGTACGTCACCAACCCTTACAGCCGCTGCTTCGAGAAGGCGCTCAGGACCCCGGCCCGGGCCTGACCGGGTCCCCACCGCGGTCCACCGGGGTCGCCTCGGCGGCCGGCGCGGCCGCCGTCCGTCGGGTGCGGATGAACAGGCAGGTCACCGCCGCCACCGCCAGCACGATGAGCGGCAGGAGCAGGGTCGCCTTCATCGCGCCCGTGAAGCCCTCGTGGAACGTGCGCGTGGCGATCTCGGTCAGCGCCTGCCGGTATTGCTCCGGCACGTCCGCCGGGAGCGCGGCGCCCGACTGGCCCGCGCCGACGTGCAGGCTGCCGCCGCTGGCCCCGGCGACCGCGTCGACGAACGGCTGGCGCACCTCCGGTGGCAGGTCGGCCGCGTTGGACCGGGCCGCCTCCGACAGCTTGCCGGCCAGCTGCGCCTGCAGCAGCGCGCCCACGGCGGCCGAGCCGATCACGGCGCCGAGCTGGCGGGTCGTGTTGATCAGGCCGGACGCGGCGCCGGCCTGGCGCGGCGGCACGTTGCGCATCGCGATCGTCTGCAGTGGAGCGAACACCATGCCGAGGCCGGTGCCGGCGATCAGCAGGCCAGGTAGAAGGCCCCACTGGCCGGTGCCGACCTCGGCCAGCGCGACCACCGTCGCCATGCCCGCGCACCAGAGCACGAGCCCGGCCGTCAGCACCCACTTGCCGGCCGCGCGGTCGGCGACCCGCCCGGCGAACGGGGCGATCACCATCGACAGCAGCGACAGTGGCGCGACAGCGATGCCGGCCTGCAGCGCCGACAGCCCCAGCACCGACTGTAGGTAGATCACCAGGGGTAGGAACAGGCCCAGCATGCCGAACGCGATGGCGGCGCTGACCCCGCTCATCACGGCGAAGTTGCGGTCCTTGAAGATGCCGAACGGCACCAGCGGCTCGCCCGTCCGGGTGATGTGCTGGTGGTAGAGGAAGACGGCCAGCACCAGGACGCCGGCGCCGATCAGCTCGACGATCGTGATCGGACCCCAGACCCGGCCCCAGTCGTGCGACTCGCCCTCGATCAGGCCGTAGACCAGGAGAAACAGCCCGACCGTGGCGAGCGCCGTGCCGACCCAGTCGAGCCGGTGACGGCGGTTGAGCCGCAGGTCGGGCATGGCGATCAGGGCCAGCACCACGGTCACGATGCCGACGGGCACGTTGACGAAGAAGATCCACTCCCAGCCGAAGTCGGTCACCAGGTAGCCGCCCAGCGTCGGGCCGGCCACCGTCGCCACGCCGGCCACCGAGCCCCAGACGCCGAACGCGACGCCGCGCTTGTCCGGCGGGAAGATCACCGTGATCGTGGAGAGCGTCTGCGGCGTCAGCAGCGCGCCGCCGACGCCCTGGATCACCCGGAACACGATCAGCTGCTCCGGCGAGGAGGCCAGCCCGCAGGCGGCGGACGCGACCGTGAACACGACGAGCCCGAGCACGAACAGCCGCTTGGGTCCGAACAGGTCACCCAGCCGGCCGGCGGTGATCAGGAGAACCGCGTAGACCAGCACGTACGCGTTGATGATCCAGAGGATCTGGTCGAGCGAGGCGTCGAGGCTCGTGCTCATGTCGGGGATCGCGATGTTCACGATCGTCGTGTCGAGCAGGATCATGAAGAAGCCCAGGCAGAGCGTGACGAGGACGAGCCACGGGTTGGCCTGGGCGCGGCGCTCGGTGTCGCCGGTCGATGCGGTCATGACGCGATCCCCTCGGACGTGAGCGTGCGTCGACAGGTCTAGCACGGCGGTACGACAAGGCGTCAGGCGAGCACCCCGATCGCCCGCTTCGCGCGGAAGACGGTCTCGGCAGTACGGGATCGCGCCCGCTCCGCACCCTCCGCCAGCACCTGCCGCACGTAGCCGGGATCCCGGGCCAACGTCTCGAAGCGCGCGCGCAACGGCCCCAGCAGGCCGAGAACCGCCTCCGTCGTGGCGCGCCTGAGATCTCCGTACCCCCGCAGCGCCGTTCCTATCTCGACCGGTGTCCCGCCCACGCACGCGGCCAGGATCTCCAGCAGGTTGCTCACCCCGGGCCGGGCCGCCGGGTCGTACGCGATGATCCCGTCGGTCTCGGTCACCGCCCGGCTCAGCTTGCGGGTGACCAGGGCGGGCGGGTCCAGCAGCCCGATGGCGCCGGACGCCGACGACGTCGTCTGACCCATCTTCACCGTCGGGTTGGCGAGGTCCATCACCCGGGCCGCGACCGTCGGCGTGACCGGCTCCGGCACCACGAACGTCGGACCGTACCGCTGGTTGAACCGCATCGCGATGTCGCGGGTGAGCGCGACGCGCGGGCGTTGGTCGGCGCCCACGGGCACCTCCGCCGTGTCGTGCAACAGGATGTCGGAGGCCTGCAACACGGGGTACGCCGCCCGGCCGCGCGCCGCCGTGCGCTCCAGCAGGAAGTGCAGCTCCGCGTGGTCGGGCACCTGCGACTGCACGTAGAACACGGTCCGGTCCGGGTCGAGACCGGCCGCGAGCAGCACGGTCGCGTGGCGGAGGGTGGTCTCGCGCAGCGTGCGCGGCTCGTGCGCGGCGGTCAGCGCGTGCAGGTCGGCGAGGAACACGGTCGCGTCGCTGGTGTACTGGTCGCGGACCATCGGCTGGATCGCGCCGAGCAGGATGCCCAGGTGCGGCTCGCCGGTCGGTTTGAGGCCGGTGAGCCGGCGGGTCGTGACGGTGCGGGTCATGGCTGCCTCCGGGAGGACGGGGTAGCCGCGGGAGCCGGGCCGGACACGCGAAACGGCCACCCGGACTCGGGCGGCCGTCGACGTTGGGCACGCGGATGCGGGGCCGCCCCTAGGGCGTCCACCAGCCGAGGAAACTCAGCGTCCGCATGCGATGGAGGCTATCAGCGACTAGCGCATCTCGGTGTCCCGCGCAAGCTGAAACGGGCTTCCGCTGGCTCCTCCCGGGAAGCCGAGCGACGACCAGACTCGGTCGCGAACGGGCGCACGGTGCGCCCGACGGGGGAGGCGGCCATGCGGGTCCAACAGTTCCTTCTGGTGGTCGATCGGGCGCCGGGCCTCATCGAGCGGCGGCGGCTGGCCACGTTGCCGGCGCCGCCACGCTCGCAGACCGGTCCCGACGGCACGCACCGGCTGGCCTTCGACCGTCCGGCGTCCGTGCTCGCCGACGCCGTCGCGACCGCCATCCAGCAGGTGGAGACCAGGACCGACCTCCACGTCGTACGCGTGGCGGACCGCGACTGGCTGACCCTGGCCGAGATCGGCGCGCGGATCGGCCGTTCGCGCGAGATCGTCCGGCTGTGGGCGCTCGGCCGGCGCGGGCCCGGCGGTTTCCCGGCGCCGCTCGAACCCGACCGCGAGACCAGCTACTACAGCTGGGCCCAGGTGTCGCCCTGGCTGCGCGAGCGGATGGGTTTCGACCTGCCCGACGACGAGCCGATCCTGGCGGCCACCAACCTGGCGTTGCAACTGCGCGCGTTGACGCCGCGGATCCGGCACATGCAGCTCATCCGCCATCTGCTGGGTGCGGCATGACGGCCGCGGTGCGCTCAGGCCAGGTCGAACTCGCCGTCGCGGGCGCCGGCCACGAAGGCGTCCCACTCGGCCTGGGTGAAGACCAGCACGGGGCCCTGCGGCTCGGCCGAGTTGCGCAGGCCGATGAGGTCGTCGACGAACGCGACCTCGACGGAGCCGTGCTCGGCGGGGGCGTCGCCGACGCGCTGCCATTCGGCGCGCGCCAGGTCGAAGTCTCCCTTAGGGTGGTGTGCCATCGCGCTGCTCCTCGGATGCTCGCGCCGCTGGGGCGGACCGTCAGGCTATACCGCATCAGGGTGGGGTCGCCCGGTCCGGACACGTTCGTGCACGATAGGCGGATGCGCAGCCTGACCCAACAGGAGGCGACCGACCGCGCCGCCGCCATCACCGTCGAGGCCTACACCATCGACCTCGACGTGACGACCGACGACCATTTCCGGTCGACCACGACGATCCGGTTCCGCGCGGCGGAGCCCGGCTCGGCGACGTTCGTCGAGCTCAAGCCCGTTCGCCTGCACGCGGCGACGCTCAACGGCGCGGCGCTCGACCCGGCGGCGCTCGACGGCAACCGGCTGGCGCTGACCGGCCTGCGCGCCGACAACGAGCTCACGGTCGAGGCCGACATGGCCTACTCCAACACCTCCGAGGGCCTGCACCGGTTCGTCGACCCGGCCGACGGCGGCGTCTACCTGCACGCCACGTCCTTTCTCGACGAGGCGCAGCGCATCTTCGCCTGCTTCGACCAGCCCGACCTCAAGGCGCCGGTGACGATGCGGGTGACCGCGCCGGCGGCGTGGACGGTCGCGGCCAACGCGGCGGTCGCCTCGCGGTCGCCCGCGGGGGCCACCAACCGCTGGGAGTTCGTCACCACGCCGCCGCTGGCGACCTACTTCGTCACGGTGATCGCCGGCCCTTACCATGTGGTCGAGTCCACTCACGACGGTCTGCCGCTGGCGCTGTTCTGCAAGGCGTCGGTGGCCGAGCACCTCGACAAGGACGCCGACGAGATCTTCACGATCACCCGGCAGTGTCTTGACCGGTTCCACGAGCTGTTCGGCTTCCGCTACCCGTTCGGCAAATACGACCAGGCGTTCGTGCCCGAGTTCAACGCCGGCGCGATGGAAAATCCGGGCCTGGTGGTGATCCGCGACGAATACGTCTACCGGTCGGCGGTCACCGACAACGAGCGCGAGCTGCGCGCCACCACGATCGCCCACGAGATGGCGCACATGTGGTTCGGCGACCTGGTCACCATGCGGTGGTGGGACGACCTGTGGCTCAACGAGTCGTTCGCCGAATACATGGGCACCCGGGTGACGGCCGAGGCGACCCGGTTCCGCAACGCGTGGACCACGTTCGGGATGCGCCGCAAGGGCTGGGGCTACGAGACCGACCAGCGGCCGTCGACCCACCCGGTGGCCCCGACGAGCGTGCCGGACTCGGCCGACGCGCTGGTCAACTTCGACGGCATCTCCTACGCCAAGGGCGCCGCCGCCCTGCGCCAGCTGGTCGCGTGGGTGGGCGACGAGGCGTTCCTGGCCGGCATCCGGGCGCACTTCCAGACCCACGCGTTCGGCAACGCGACGCTGGCCGACCTGCTCGGCGCGCTGTCGACGGCCAGCGGGCGCGACCTGTCGGCGTGGGCGGCGCGGTGGTTGCGCGAGCCGGGTGTCAACACGCTGCGCGTCGAGGCGCCCGCCGCGATCGTCCAGTCGGGGGCCGTGCTGCGCCCGCACCGGGTGGCGTTCGGCCTCTACGACCGGGCTGCCGACGGCGCGACCACCCTGCGCCGCCGGATCGAGGTCGACGTCGACGGCGAACGCACCGAGGTGCCGCAGCTGCGTGACGAGCCGGCGCCCGACCTGCTGCTGCTCAACGACGGCGACCTGACGTTCGCCAAGATCCGGCTCGACCCCGCCTCGGCGGCGGCGGTGCCGGCCGTGCTGCCCGGGCTGCGCGACCCGCTGAGCCGGGCCGTGCTCTGGACCTCGACGATCGACGCCGTACGCGACGCGGAGCGCCCGGTCAGCGACCTCGTCGACCTGCTGGTGGCCGCCCTCCCGGCGGAGACCGAGGTGATCGTGGTGGTCGACGCGCTGCTGCAGGCCCGCAACCTGATCGACCGCTACCTGGCGCCGGGCGATCGCGCGGCCGCGCTGGCCCGGGTGGCGTCCGTGTGCGAGGTGCTGGTCGCCGACCCCGATGCCGGCGCGTCGCGCCGGCTGGCCGCGATGCGGGCCCTGGTCGACGCCGGCGTCGACGCGTCGCGCCTGCTCGGGTGGCTCGACGGGGTCGACGTGCCGGCCGGCGTCGAGGTCGACGAGGAGCTGCGCTGGCGCATCGTGCACCGGCTCGCGGTGCTGGGGGCCGTCGACGCCGACCGGATCGCGGCCGAGCTCGCCGCCGACCGGAGCGCGGCGGGGGAGGAGTGGGCGGCCCGGGCGCGGGCGGCCCGCCCCGACCCCGAGGCCAAGGCGGCCGCCTGGGCCGCGGTGATCGACGACGACACGCTGTCCAACCGGCTGCTCGACGCGTGCGCGCGGGGGCTGTTCCAGCCCGAGCAGACCGAGCTGACGGCGCCCTACGTGGAGCGCTACTTCGCCGAGATGCCGGCCGCGGCGCGGCGGCGCACGCCCTACGCGGCCGAGCACCTCGCCGACCTGGCGTTCCCCCGCTATGCGGTCGAGCAGCGCACCCGCGACCTGGCGGCGGCGATGCTGGCGCGCGACGACCTGCCGGCGGTGCTGCGCCGTGTCGTGATCGACAACGACGATGACCTTCGTCTCGCACTCGCTGCCCGGGGGCGATGACGGGCATACGATCCTTTGATGGACGTTGACGACGATCACGGCGCCCGCCGGGTCGGGATCATGGGTGGCACGTTCGACCCGATCCACCACGGTCACCTGGTCGCCGCGAGCGAGGTCGCCGACATCTTCGCCCTCGACGAGGTGGTGTTCGTCCCGACCGGCGAGCCGTGGCAGAAGGACAGCCGCGAGGTCTCGCCGGCCGAGGACCGCTACCTGATGACCGTGATCGCGACGGCGTCCAACCCGCGGTTCCACGTCAGCCGCGTCGACATCGATCGCCAGGGCCCCACCTACACCGTCGACACCTTGCGCGACATCCGTTCCATGTACGGCCCGAAGACGCAGCTCTTCTTCATCACCGGCGCAGACGCGCTGGACCGGATCCTGTCGTGGAAAGACACGGACCAGATGTTCGAGCTGGCGCACTTCGTCGCCGTCACGCGGCCCGGTTTCACCCTCAGTGACGACCATCTCCCGGACGACGCGGTCTCGATGATCGAGGTCCCGGCCATGGCGATCTCGTCGACCGACTGCCGTTCGCGCGTCGCCGCCGGCAAACCCGTCTGGTACCTGGTGCCCGACGGAGTCGTCCAATACATAGCGAAACGGCACCTGTACCGAGCGTGAGCTGCGGTTTCCTAGCCGCTGGCGCGCGGCGCCTCGGGCCCGCGGTTGGGTGGACGATGGTCGGGCATGTGAGAGGCTTGAAGGGAATGCCGTCGACCAGAGGAGCAAGGTGACCGCTACCGACCGCACGCGCGAGCTGGCCCTCGCCGCCGCGCAGGCCGCAGCCGACAAGAAGGCGCAAGACATCGTCATCATCGACGTCTCCGACCAACTGGTGATCACCGATGCCTTCCTGATCGCCTCCGCGCCCAACGAGCGGCAGGTCCTCGCCATCGTCGACGCGATCGAGGAGCGGCTGGTCAACCTCCCGGAAAAGGCCAAGCCCGTCCGCCGCGAAGGCGAGCGCGGGGGCCGCTGGGTGCTCCTCGACTACGTCGACCTGGTGGTCCACATCCAGCACGCCGAGGAGCGGGAGTTCTACGCCCTCGACCGGCTGTGGAAGGACTGCCCGACCATCCCGTTCCTCGACCGCGACCTGGTGCCGGCCGCCCCCGCCGCCCCTACCGGCAACGAGGCGAGCCCGACCGAATGACCAGGCTGCTCGTCTGGCGGCACGGCAACACCGACTACAACGCGGGCGGCCGCGTACAGGGCCAGACCGACGCGCCCCTGAACGCCCGGGGCCGCGACCAGGCCGCTGCTGCCGCGGCGCTGCTGGCCACGTACCAGCCCGACGCCCTTATCAGCAGCGACCTGTCACGAGCCTTCGACACGGCGTCGGCCCTGGCGTCGCTGACGGGCCTGTCGGTCACGCCGGACGTGCGACTCCGCGAACGGCATTTCGGCGAGTGGCAAGGCTCACTGCTCACGGACATCGAAACCCGCCACCCGACGGAGTACGCCCGCTGGCGCGCCGGCGAGCCCTCGCCGGGCTGCGGCATCGAAAGCCTGGACGACCTGGCGAAGCGGGTCATGGAGGCGCTGCAGGACGCGGCGTCGCTGGCTCCGGGCGGCACGGTCGTGGTGACGACGCATGGCGGCGCCGCGCGGCAGGGCTGCGGTGCGCTGCTCGGCTGGCCCAACGAGGCCACCCGGACACTGGGGTCGCTCCACAACTGCCATTGGACCGAGCTGCGCGACAGGTCGCGGCGCACGGGCGGGACGGGCTGGCAACTGATGGCCCACAACGTGGGCACACACAGCCAGATCTGACCGCCTCTGTTCCTAGGCCTGCCCGCAGCGCGACGGCACGCCCCGGCGCCTTGTCCCGACGGGCACGCCGCGGCCCGGCGCAGCGCCCGCGCGGCCGAGCCGCGTCCCCGCGCAGCGCCCGCGCGACCGAGCCGTGTCCCGGCGCAGCGCCCGCGCGACCGAGCCGCGTCCCCGCGCAGCGCCCGCGCGACCGAGCCGCGTCCCCGCGCAGCGCCCGCGGGACCGAGCCGCGTCCCGGCGCAGCGCGGGCCGCAGCCCGGGTTGGGTCCGCGCCCGCGTTGATGTGCGCGCCCGCGTTGATGTGCGCGCCCGCGTTGATGTGCGCGCCCGCGTTGATGTGCGCGCCGCGTTGATGTGCGCGCCCGCGTTGATGTCCGCCCGCATTGAGGTTCGCGCCCGCGGTGCGTCGCGAGCCGGCCTGGTGGCCTTGGCGTACGCAGCGCGGTTCGCGCTCGCGTGGCGGTCCGGGCTTGCCCAGCCGATCGCGGCCTTGTCGTGATTCGCGTCGTCCTCGTGCCTCCTCTCGGCGCTCGGTTCGGTGGCGTTCCGAGGCGTCCTGGGTGGTTGGGCTTTGTCGCTTTCGTGATTGGGCTGGATGGCCCCTTCTTCCTGGCATCGTCCGCGCCGGTGGCTGATCTCGGCTAACGTGCCGGCATGCCCGTAGCGGTCGTCACCGACTCCACCGCCTACCTGCCGCCGTCCGCGTACGCGGCGATGGCGGTGGTGGTGCCGTTGACCGTCGTGATCAACGGCGTCGAGGGGTCCGAAGGCGTCGACGTCACCCCCATCGAGGTGGCGCGCGCCCTCGGCGGCCGCCGGGTCTCCGTCACCACCTCCCGTCCGTCACCGGCCGCCTTCGCGGATGTCTACCGACGTCTGCTCGACGAAGGCGCGTCCGCCGTCGTCTCCGTGCACCTGTCGGCGCAGCTGTCCGGCACCGTCGAGGCCGCCCGCCTCGCCGCCGCCGAGATCGGCCCCGCCGTTTCGGTCGTCGACGCGAAGTCCACCGGGATGGGGCTCGGCTTTCCCGCGCTGGCGGCCAGCGAGGCCGCCAGGCGAGGCGAAGACGCCGACGCGGTCCAGCGCGCCGCCGCCGAGGCCGCGGAACGCACCTCGACCCTGTTCTACGTCGACACCTTGGAGTTCCTTCGCCGCGGCGGCCGCATCAACGCCGCGTCGGCACTCCTCGGCACGGCGCTGTCGGTGAAGCCGATCCTGCACGTGGTCGACGGCGGCATCGTCGTCCGCGACAAGGTGCGCACCGCCAGCCGCGGCCTCGCCCGCCTCGTCGACCTCGCGGTCGAGGCGGCCGGCGACGACGACGTCGACGTGGCGGTGCACCACCTCGACGGCGCCGACCGCGCCGACCAGCTGGCGGTCAGCCTGAAGGAGCGCCTGGGCGAGCGGCTGCGCGACTCCTATGTGACGGAGATCGGCGCCGCCGTCGCCGCGCATGTGGGTCCGGGGCTCGCTTCGGTGGTCGTACACCGACGCTCCTAGCCGTCACCGCGTGGACGCCGGTCCGTGATCGCGCCATGGGGGAAGCCCTTCCGTAAGTGAGACAGGGCGTCCAGTGTCGACGAATCGCACGAAGATCATTCGGTTATCCACAGTTCGAAGTTATCCACAGGGTGCGACGGACGGCGTACATCCGGTGAGCCATCGGGCCTAACGTCGCCCGCGTGTCTGATGACGAGGCGCTCGTGCGCCAGCGGCTGGCCCGGCTGACGGCCGAGTCGAGCCCTGCCGACCCCTACACGGCGCTGACCCGTCCACTTCGGTCGCCGTTCGAAGGACTCGACGACCCGGCGACGTTCGCGACCACGTTCCCGCGGGTCGAGCCGTCGCCGCCGTCTCCTCGGCCGGAAGGCTTCGAGCCCGAGCCCGAGCCCGCGGGCCGCCGTCTCCTCGGTGGGCCTGGGCCCTTCGACCCCGGCCGGCGCGGCATCAAGGCCTTGGCGGTCGTCGCCGCCGTGGTGGTGCTGGTGGCGGCGTTCTTCGCCTACCGCGCCAGACCGAAGGTCGAACCCGTCACCGCCGTCTCCGCACCACCGGCCGTCGACGCGGGCCCAGCGACCAGCGCTTCAGGCGAGATCTTCGTGGCGGTGGCGGGCAAGGTCAGGAAACCAGGGTTGGTACGCCTACCGGCCGGCGCGCGGGTCGCCGACGCCGTGGAGGCCGCGGGCGGCGCGACACCCGGCACCGACCTTTCGACGGTCAACCTCGCGCGCCGCCTGACCGACGGCGAGATGGTGCTCGTCGGCGTCACCCCGCCGCCCGGCAGCGCACCGGACCCGTCGGCGGGCGGGCCGGCTGTCGGCGGTGCCGGCGACGGCAAGGTCAACCTCAACACCGCGACGCTGGCGGAGCTGGACTCCCTACCCGGCGTCGGCCCCGTCCTGGCGCAGCGGATCCTCGACCACCGCACCGCCAAGGGCGGCTTCAAAAGCGTCGGCGACCTGCGCAACGTCGACGGCATCGGCGCGAGCCGCTACGAGGACCTGAAGGACCTGGTGACGGTATGACCACCGAGTTGTCGGCGCCGGATCCCGCCGGCGGGCGACCGCCACCCGATCTCCGCCTCGCTGGCCTGGCACTGGGGACGTGGCTGAGCGCACTAGGAGCGCTGTATGCGAGCGCGGTGATCAGTGCCCTCATCGCGGCCGGAGCGGCGACCTTGGCGGTCCCGCTGTACGTCGCCAACCGCCGCGCCCGGCACGCCCGCGACGGCGACCGTCGGCGGCGACCACGCTTCGTCTCAAACGAGCTGCGACCACCCGATCGGCCGCTGTGGCGAGTGCTCGCCGATTGGCCGCGACAGCGGGTTGGAATCGACTGGCCGCGGCGGCGGGTCCCTGCCGGTCGGCCGCTATGGCGAGTACTCGCCGGTTGGCCGCGACAGCGGGTTCAAGGCGACTGGCTCCGGCGGGAGGTTCCTGCCGATCGGCCGCTATGGCGAAGGCTCGCCGGTTGGCCGCGACAACGGGTCCAAGTCGATTGGCCACGGCAGGCGACCGTTGCCGATCCAGGTCGACAGCGGATCGGCGCCGGTCGGTTCCGGCGTCGCCTCTCGGGGCGGCCGCGACTGCGGGCCGTTTTCGGCACGCCAGTGTGGCGGCGGATCGCGGTCGCGGTGCTGCTAGGAGTCGTCTGTGGAGCGGGCGCCACCGCAGCCCGGGTCGCGGTGCGGGACGCGCCGACGCTGGCCGGCTACGCCGACGAGCGAGCCTCTGTCGTCGCCGAAGTCCTGGTCCGTGACGATCCGCGGCTCGTCGGGGGTGCCAACCGACCGATGTACGTCGTCACCGCCGACCTGCGCTGGCTCCGGCCGATCGACACCGACGCGCACCGGATCGAGGCCCGGGCCCGCATTCTCGTCCTCGCGACCCACCAGGCCTGGGGCGCGCCACTACCGGGTCAGCGCGTACGTCTCGAGGGCAGGCTCGCCCGCCCGCGCGGTGGCGACCTGACCGCCGCCGTCATCTCCTCCGGCGCCGCGCCCGAGCTGGTCGGCCGCCCGTCATGGGCGCAACGCGCCGCAGGTGTGCTCCGGGCCGGCCTACAACGCGCCTGCACGACCCTGCCGCCGGAACCCGGCGGCCTCCTGCCGGGGCTGGTCCTCGGCGACACCAGCCGCCTCGACCCCGCCGTGGCCGACGACTTCAAGACCACCGGCCTGACGCACCTGACAGCCGTCTCGGGCGCCAACGTGGCGATCGTGATCGGCTTCGTGCTGCTCATCACGCGCTGGTGCCGGGCCGGCCGGTGGACGTCCGCCATCCTGTGTGGACTGGCGTTGGTCGGCTTCGTGATCCTGGTCCGCCCGTCGCCGAGCGTCATCCGCGCCGCCACCATGGGCGCGATCGGCCTCCTGGCACTGGCCAGCGGCCGCTCCCGCGCCGCCGTGCCGGCCCTGGCGGCCGCCATCGTCATCCTGGTCGTGCTCGACCCGGAGCTGGCCGGCGACGCCGGTTTCGCGCTGTCGGTGCTGGCGACCGGCGGGCTGCTGCTCCTCGCGCCCAAGATGCGCGACTGGCTGCGCCGTCGTCGCGTGCCGCCCGGCCTCGCGGAGGCACTCGCCATCCCAGCGGCTGCCCAGGTGACCTGCGGGCCCGTCGTCGCGGGCCTGTCCGGCGCGGTCAGTCTGGTCTCGATCCCGGCCAACCTGCTGGCCGCTCCGGCCGTGGCACCCGCGACGGTTCTCGGCGTCTTCGCGACCATCGCGTCCGCGGTGTGGCCGCCGGCCGCCGGCTTCCTCGCCTGGATCGCGCACTGGCCGGCGCAGTGGCTGGTACTGATCGCGCGCCACGGCGCCAACACGCCCATGGGCAGCCTGCCCTGGCCCGGCGGCGTCGGCGGTGGCGTCCTGCTGGGCGTGCTCACGGCCGTCGTCCTGGTGGCGTTCCGGCGCCGGCTCGCCCGCCGCCTGATCGCCGTCGTGGCGGCGGCCTCCGTCGTGGGTGCCCTGCCGGTACGCGTCCTCACGAGCACCTGGCCGCCCGCCGGCTGGGTGATCGTGGCCTGCGACATCGGCCAGGGCGACATGATGGTGCTACCCGCCGAAGCCGGGAGCGCCGTGGTCATCGACGCGGGACCCGAGCCGGCCGCGGCCGACGGCTGCCTGGATCGGCTGGGCGTACGTACGGTCCGACTACTGGTCGTCAGCCACTTCCACATCGACCACGTCGGCGGCGTGGAGGGCATCGGCCGCGGCCGTCGCCTCGAAGCGGTGATCACTCCCCGCCATGTGGAGCCGGACGCGGGACGTGACCTCGTCGTCGGCGCGGCCGCCGAGGCAGACGCGACCGTCGCCGCCGTCGACGCCGGCTGGCGGTGGTCGGTGGGCACCACGGACCTGGTCACGCTCGGCCCGCCCGTGGAAATGTCAGGGACACGGTCGGACCCCAACAACAACTCACTCGTCCTCCGGGCGACCGTCGACGGGGTGGGCGTCATGCTTCCCGGCGACGCCGAAGAGGAGGAGCAGCGGGCGACGATCGACCACTACGGTGCGGGTGCTCTGCGGGCCCAGGTGCTCAAGGTCGCGCATCATGGCTCGGCCTACCAGGAGCCGGCGTTCCTCGACGCCGTGGACCCCGCGGTGGCGCTCGTGTCGGTCGGCGTCGACAACGGGTACGGCCATCCGAACCCGGCGCTGCTCGCGCGGCTCACCCGTGACGGGGCGCGGGTGCTGCGTACCGATCACGCCGGTGACCTGGCGGTCGTGCGGAGAGGAGGTGGTCTCGCCGTGGTTGCCTCGGGTGCCTCGCACGATCGCCGCTGATCCCGTGTACGGGATTCTCGGCGCAGCCGTGTCGCACAATGATTTGTCGCGATTTGCGGTTGATGAGTGATCGACTACTCATTTGGGTGAGGACGTTCGGTCATTCAGGAGCGCGTGCGAGTATGGCCCGGTGACCGGCGGCCTTCCCCCAATTCAACTCGTGCTCGGCGACGAGGAACTGCTGGTGGCGCGCGCCGTTGACAAGGCAATTCAAGCCGCGAAGGCGGGCGACGCGTCCACCGACGTCCGGCAGTACGAGGGCAACGCGCTGGCCGCCGGCGAGCTGGCCGAGATGATCAGCCCCTCGCTGTTCGGCGGGCGCCGATTGGTGGTCGTGCGGGGCGGGCAGGACGCGCGCAAGGACGTCGTCGCGGCGTTGCTCGACTACGCGAAGCACCCCGACCCCGACGTCACGCTGATCGTCACGCACACCGGCGGCGGGCGGGCCAAGGCACTCGCCGAAGGGCTGCGCAACGCCGGCGCCGAGGTGGTCACGGCCGCGAAGCTGAAGTCTCATCGCGATCGAGTCGCGTTCGTCCGCGAGGAGCTGCGGCGTGGCAACAACCGTGGCTCCGAGGAGGCGGCGGAAGCCCTGCTCGCCGCCGTCGGCAACGACCTGCGCGAGCTGGCGGCCGCCTGCTCGCAGCTTCTCGCCGACGTCGAGGGTCGCATCGACGCGGCGACGGTGGCCCGCTACTACCGCGGCCGGGCCGAGGTGAGCGGTTTTACCGTGGCCGACGCGGCGATGGTCGGCGACGTCCCGGGGGCGCTCGAGGCGCTGCGCTGGGCCCTGCACGTCGGCGTCGACCCGGTCCCGATCGCCGACGCCATCGCCGACGGCGTCCGCACGGTCGCGCGGGTCGCGTCCGCGGGGCGGGGCAACGCCTACCAGATGGCCAGCACGCTCGGCATGCCCGCCTGGAAGATCGAGCGGGCCCAGCGCCAGGCCCGCGGCTGGACGCCCGAGGGCCTGGTCGTCGCGATGCGCGCCGCCGCCGACTGCAACGCCGAGGTGAAGGGCGGTGCCGACGACCGGGGGTACGCGCTCGAGCGCGCGGTCTTCGCCGTCGTCGCCGCGCGTTCCGGAGACTCCGGCGAGGCGCCCGGCGGCCCGGGGTTCAGCGCCAACCGACCGACGGACGGCCGCGCGGCCGCCCGCGCCGCCGCCGGCCGCGGCGGTTCCCAGACCACCGGCCGCCGTAGTGGGGGTAGCCGATGACAGTTCGACGACTCACGGCCCAGTTCGCCGCCGCCGGCGATCTGAGCGGTCGCCCGTTCTACGCCCGCGTGCTGCGGCTCCGCCACATCAACCCCAGCTCGACGGTGTGCTTCGTCTTCCTCGAAGGCGCGACCGCGTTCGCGATCATCCTCGCGCTGGCCGAGCTCATCCCGCTGTGGGGCGTCGTGCTCCTACCGGTCTGCATCGCCGCCATGGTCAAGATCAACGACCTGGTCGCCGGAGCGGCGGTACGCGCGGCGGCGCACCGCGAAGGTCGCGCGTCGGTCCGCCGCCCGATGCGCCCCTTCCGGACGGTCGGCCGAGCCCAGGTGCCTGGCGGCGCCGGCGCCGAAAAGGTCGGCCGCGTCTACCGCTCGGCCCCGCCCAGTCCCGCAGCCCCGCCCACCGCTACCGCGGCGGCCGACGCCGGCCTGCCGGTCTTGGACACCGACGACTGGGCAGACGACGACGACCTGACCGACACCGCGGAACGCCGGCATGGATCTCACGGCGGCGCAATCCCGGTGGCCCGCCAGGCCAACACCGCCACGGCGGTCAACGCGCCACCGATCGACCTCCAGCCGGGCCGCCCAGCCCGAGCCCCGTCCGGCCGCGATGTCGTCGACACCCCTGCCCAACGCGCCCGCCACGCCGCAACCCGCCGCTACGAATAAGTCAGCACCCACCGCGCGCCGCGCGGACCGCGCCGAGCCGCGCCGCGCGGACCGCGCCGAGCCGCGTCGCGCGAACCGCGCCGAGCCGCGTCGCGCGAATGCGGACACAACGGCGTTCTAGCCGGCAGATCGGACAAAGCTCGAAGGGCACCACCGGCCCCGGTCAGCCCTTCAAAGCCCCAGCAGCCAACCCACCAACCATCCGCCGCTGCACGACCAGGAAGAAAATCAGAACCGGCACCGTCAAAATCGTCGACGCCGCCATGACCGGCCCCCAAGCCGTATCGTCCCGGCCGAAGAAGAACGTCATCGCGACCGGAAGCGTGTACTTCGTCTGGTCGTTCAGGAACGTCAGCGCGAAGATCAACTCATTCCACGCCACGATGAACGAGAAGATGCTCGTCGCCGCCAGCCCAGGCGCTACCAGCGGCAGCAGGATCCGCCGGAAGATCTGCGCCCGGCTGGCGCCGTCGATCGCCGCCGCCTCTTCCAGCTCCACCGGCACCGCGGCGACGAACCCCCGCAGCATCCAGACGGCGAACGGGAGCGAGAAGCCCACGTACGTCAGCACCAGTGACGCCAGCGTGTCGTAGAGGCCCAGCCGCTGGATCATCAGGAACAGCGGGATGACCAGCGCCTCCAGCGGGATCATCTGCACGACCAGCAGCATGATCAGGAAGCTGGTCCGCAGCTTGAAGCGGAACCGCGCCACGGCGGTGGCGGCCAGTAGGGCCACGACGCCGCTGAGCAGCACCGTCAGGACCGCGACCACGACGCTGTTGCGGAAGAAGTCGATGAAGGTCACGCCCGGGATCAGGTCGCCGGTGAGGATCGAGCGGTAGTGGTCGAGCGTGGGGTGACGCGGGAACGGGACCGGGCCGCCGGAGAAGATCTCGGGGGTCGACTTGAACGACGTCGCGACCATCCACACGACCGGGAAGACCGCGAACAGCGCCACCAGCACGCCGAGCAGGTTCAGGGCGGACCGTCTCACAGCTCCTCCTGCTTGAGCAGGGACCGCACGTAGAACCCGGTCACGACCAACAGGATCACCGTCAGCACGACCGCGATCGACGCGCCCAGGCCATATTTGGGCGGCGGCGAGAAAGCGGTGGCGTACGAGTAGATGGACAGCATGAAGGTCGGGCGGTCCTGCGTACCCCCGGCCAGGACGAACTGTTGCGTGAAGACCTTGAAGTCCCAGATCGTCGAGAGCACCACCAGGATGCCGAACACCGGCCGCAGCAGCGGGAACGTGATCGACCAGAACGACCGCCACGCGCCCGCGCCGTCGACCCGGGCCGCCTCCAGCAGCTCCGTCGGCAGGCTCTTGAGACCCGCCAGCACCGAGACCGCGATGAACGGGAACGAGTGCCAGACCACCACCAGCGTCAGGATCGAGAAGAACGACAGCGGCGCGTTGAACCACCCGTAGCCGGTCCAGTCAGCGCGGCCGAAGAGCGAAGACGACAACCCGTCAGGCAGCGCGTTGAACAGCCACGTCACCAACCCGTTCGTGTCATCGAAGATCCACTTCCAGGTGATCGTGCCGGTCAGCGCCGGCGTCGCCCAGGCGAGCAGCACACAGCCGCCCACGAACGCCGACATCCGCGGCCCGAGCCGGTGCAGCAGCAGCCCGACCAGCGTCCCGAGCACCATGGTCAGCACGACGTTGGCCACCGCGAACAGCACCGTGTTGCGCAGCACCGTGTGGAAGAACGGGTCGGTCAGGATCTCGCGGTAGTTGGCGAGCCCGGCGAACGGCCACGGACGGTCGCCGCGCACCTGACGGACGCTGTCGAGGTCGTACAGCGACATCACCACGACCTGGCCCAGCGGCCAGAGCAGCAGCGCCGCGATGACCACCAGGCAGGGCAGCATCAGCAGGTACGGGAGCCGGCCCGCCCCCCGGCGGAAGGAGCGAGCCGGGGGAGCGGGCCGGGCCGGTGCGTCAGGGCCGACGCGGGTCGTCGTCGTCACTTGGCGTTGAGGATGCTCTCGATCTCGGCGGCCGCGTCGGTCGTCGCCTGGTCGACCGTCTTCTGGCCCTTCATGACCGCGCTGTTCATCGCCTGGGTGACCGTCTTGGTCCGGCTGACCTCGACCCACTTCGGCGTCATCGGGGTGAGCTTGGTGCTCTTCATGCTCGCCGCGAACGCCGCCATGATCTTGTCGTCGTTGTAGCCGGCGGAGACCAGGTCGGAGTAGACCGGGAAGAACTTCAGGCTGTCGGCCCACTTCTTGTTGTTCTGCTTGTCGAGCAGCACCGTCATGTAGTCCCAGGCGGCGTCCTTGGCCTTGCTGTCCTCCCAGATCGCGATGTCGGAGCCACCGGCGAACGCGGGCGCCTCACCGCCGGTCGGGCCGGGGATCGGGAAGGTGCCCCAGACCTGGTCGAGCTTGGGGTCGGCCTGCAACATCGCGGCCTGCTGCCAGCTGCCGGCGAACGCCATCGCCGCCTTGCCGGTGGCGAACTGGGTACGCGCGTCGACCTCGTTCCACCCGGCGGCCGCGGGTGGCGCCACCTTGTGCACCTTCACGAGGTCGGTCCAGAACTGCACGGCCTTGCGCGACTCCGCCGACGTGTAACCGGACTTCCAGGTGCCGCCGTTGTCCGTGGCGATCTCGCCGCCGGCGCCCCAGAGGAACGAGTAGAACGGCAGCTCGGAGTTGCCCGGCACGGCGATGCCGTAGGTGCCCGGCTTCTTGGCCTGCACCGCCTTGGCCACCGACACGAGCTCGTCCCAGGTCTTCGGCGGCTGCACGCCCGCCTCCTGGAACCAGTCGGTGCGGTAGTAGATCGCGCGGACGCCGGCGTACCAGGGGATGCCGTACTGCTTGCCGTCGAGCTGCGCGTTCTTCACCAGGTCGGGCAGGATGTCCTTGCCCGGCGCCCAGCCGCCCATCCGCTCGGTCAGGTCGGACAGCGCCTCCTGCTGGGCCCAGCCCTGCGTCTCGGTGTTGCCCAGCTCGGTGACGTCGGGGCCTTCGCCGCCGGCCAGCGCCGCCTGGAACTTCTTGGGCGCCTCGAGCCAGGGGATGTATTGGACGACCACGTCCGTGTTGGGGTGCTTCTTCTTGAACTCCGCCTCGACGCCGTCGAGGAAGCTGTTCTGAGCGTCGCCGCCCTCACCCATCATCCAGACGGTGAGCTTGGCGGGGTCTGCCGCGGGCTCTTCGTTGCCGCTATCGTCGCTGCCGCAGGCGCTGGCCAGCAGGGCGGCCGTGAGGATCACCGTGACAACCTGGAACGGTTTCCGCCTCGTCTTCACGACGCATTCCCTTCCGCGATGGGGGTTCGGGGGATGTAGGTAACCTTCTTCGCGGCAGACTAGTACGTAAATTTCTTTTACGACAGAGCTAGGTGTCGTTTCGTGATCCGGCGGGGGACGGGGCGCGGACACAGGAAGAGGGCGCTCCCGCGGGAGCGCCCTCTTCCGGAAGTGCGTTGTTACGGTGTGTCAGTACCGGCTGACCCGGCGCCGACGGCCCCACATGCTGACGGTGAGAGCCACACCCACCGCGGCGAGCGCGATCTGCAGCAGCAGCTCCCGCCAGTCGATCCAGCCGTTGGTCTCCGCGAAGCCGCCGGCACGGGCGATGGCGGAGCCCAGCAGAGCGGCGACGACACCGATGACCAGCGTCAGCCAGATGGGGATGTTCTGGCGGCCGGGCACGACGAGACGGCCCAGAGCGCCGATGATGAGACCGATAATGAGCGCGGTGATGATCCCACCTGCGGTCATGGCCCTTCCTCCTCCTCGGGGGGTGTGTGACAGCCGCTAAGTTCCCGAGGCGCGGAGAAGCCAAACCGGATCTTTCCTCCGGATGGGAAGTTTATTTCGCCGACAGCAATGAATTGGCCGCGTCGACCAAGGCGGCGTCCATCGTCGAGAACGCCATCTTCGGGGGATCAGCCAAGTCGAACCAGGTCATCTCGGTCGCTTCGGTCGGCTCGAGCCGGATCGCCGCCGGGTCGAGGGTCGCGAAGAAGAAACAGTCCAACACGGGCAGTGACTCGTTCTGGAACTCGTACGTCCCGACGTACATGCCGATGAAGTCCTTGATCTCGACCTCCACGCCGAGCTCCTCGCGGCCCTCGCGGGCGGCGGCGTCCCGCGGGTGCTCGAAGCCGTCGCAGAACCCGCCCGGCGTCTCCCAGAGCCCGGCCATCGGCTCGACGGCCCGGCGCAGCGCCAGGAACCGACCGCCGTCGACCACGATCAGGCTCGCGGTCGGTCGAGCGTTCACATACATCTGGTACGCGCACGCGGGGCACGCCGTCGGCGGCCGGCTGGCCAGTGCCGCGCCGCACCGGGGGCAGAAGGCGGCCGACGGCCCCGCGGCGAGCGGGGACGTCACTTCTTGCCGGCCTTGGCGTCCGCGGGAGTGTCCGACGTGGACAGCGCGGCGATGAAGGCCTCCTGCGGCACCTCGACCCGGCCGACCATCTTCATCCGCTTCTTGCCTTCCTTCTGCTTCTCGAGCAGCTTGCGCTTCCGGGTGATGTCACCGCCGTAGCACTTGGCGAGCACGTCCTTGCGGATCGCCCGGATCGTCTCGCGGGCGATCACCCGGCTGCCGATCGCGGCCTGGATCGGCACCTCGAACTGCTGCCGGGGGATCAGCTTCTGCAGCTTGGCCGCGATGTTGACGCCGTAGGTGTAGGCCTTGTCCTTGTGCACGATCGCGCTGAACGCGTCGACCGGCTCGCCGTGCAGCAGAATGTCGACCTTGACCAGGTCCGCTTTCTGCTCGCCGGAGGGCTCATAGTCGAGGCTGGCGTAGCCCTTGGTGCGGCTCTTCAGCTGGTCGAAGAAGTCGAAGATGATCTCGGCGAGCGGCAGCGTGTAGCGCAGCTCCACCCGGTCGGTCGACAGGTAGTCCATGCCGAGCAGCGACCCCCGCCGGCCCTGGCAGAGCTCCATCACGGCACCGACGTAGTCGTTGGGCGTCAGCACGGTCGCGCGTACGACCGGCTCGTAGACCTCGGCGACCTTGCCGACCGGAAACTCGCTCGGGTTCGTCACCGAGAGTTCCTCGCCGTCGTCCATGATCACGCGGTAGACCACGTTGGGCGCCGTCGAGATCAGGTCCAGGTTGAACTCGCGCTCCAGCCGCTCCCGGATGATCTCCAGGTGCAGCAGGCCGAGGAAGCCGACGCGGAAGCCGAAGCCGAGCGCCGCGGAGGTCTCCGGCTCGTAGACGAGCGCCGCGTCGTTGAGCTTGAGCTTGTCGAGCGCGTCGCGCAGCGCCGGGTAGTCCGAGCCGTCGATCGGGTAGAGGCCCGAGTAGACCATCGGCTTCGGGTCCTTGTAGCCACCGAGCGCCTCGGTCGCCGGCCGCCCGTTGATCGTGACCGTGTCACCGACCCGGGACTGCCGCACGTCCTTCACGCCGGTGATCAGGTAGCCGACCTCGCCGACCGCGAGCCCCGGCGACTTGACCATCTCGGGCGAGATGACGCCGATCTCCAGGAGCTCGTGCGCGGCCCCCGTGGACATCATCTTGATCCGGTCGCGCGCCTCGATCTTTCCGTCGATCACCCGGACGTACGTGACGACGCCGCGGTAGATGTCGTACACCGAGTCGAAGATCATGGCGCGGGCCGGCGCGTCGGCGTTGCCGACCGGCGGCGTGAACTGCCGGACGATCTCGTCGAGCAGGTGCGCCACGCCCTCACCGGTCTTGCCGGACACCCGCAGGCAGTCCTCCGGCCGGCAGCCGATCAGGTGGGCGAGCTCCTCGGCGTACTTCTCCGGCTGGGCCGCCGGCAGGTCGATCTTGTTGAGCACCGGGATGATGTGCAGGTCGTTCTCGAGCGCCAGGTAGAGGTTGGCCAGCGTCTGCGCCTCGATGCCCTGGGCGGCGTCGACGAGCAGGACCGCGCCCTCGCAGGCGGCGAGACTGCGGGACACCTCGTACGTGAAGTCGACGTGCCCAGGTGTGTCGATCATGTTGAGCACGGCGCTCTGGCCGGCCTGGTCACCCTCGCGCACGGTCCACGGCATCCGGACCGCCTGCGACTTGATCGTGATGCCGCGTTCGCGCTCGATGTCCATCCGGTCCAGGTACTGCGCGCGCATCTGCCGCGGGTCGACCACCTCCGTCAGCTGCAGCATCCGGTCGGCCAGCGTCGACTTGCCGTGGTCGATGTGGGCGATGATGCAGAAGTTGCGGATGCGCGCCGGGTCGGTGGCACCAGGCTGGTTGGCGCCGGGGTCGAGCGTCGGTGGCACGGTGGTCCGTTCTGGTCGGCGGTCGTCGAGGTCGCTCTCTATGCTCCCATGTCCAATTGAGTAGGCCGGCAGCACGCGGTCGGGCAGGATGGCCGCCATGCTCGCGACGCCGCCGTTCGCCTACTCCGCGACCGCCGTGCGCCCGTCCTGGGGCGACCTCTCCGCCGACCTGCGGGCCGCGATCGAGGGCCGCCTCGGCTCGCCGGTGGTGGGTGCGGCGGTCGCCGGCGCGGGCTTCACCAGCGGCTTCGCCGGGCTGCTGACCACCGCCGCCGGGGACCGGGTCTTCGTCAAGGCCGCCCGCTCCGCGGACCAACGGCACCTCTGCGACTGGTACGCCCACGAGGCGCTGGTCACCGCCGCCCTCCCGCCGTCGGTGCGGGCGCCGCGGCCGCTCTGGACGCTGGCCACCCCGGACTTCTTCGTCCTGTGCGCGGAGGCCGTCGAGGGCCGCACCCCGGCGCTGCCGTGGCAGCCGGCCGAGCTGACCGCGACCCTCGACGCCTGGTCGACGGCGGCGGCCGCGCTGGCCGACCCACCGCCGGCGCTGCTCGACCTGCGCCTACCCGCCCTGGCCCCGATGATCGCGGACGAGTTCGGCGGCTGGCGCTGGATGGCCGACGGCAAGGTCCCGCTCCCACCGTCGGCGTCCGCGGCGCGCGACCTCCTGCCGGCCCTGGCCGCACTGGAATCGGGCGCGGCGGCGCTCGTCACGACCGCCGGCCCGGAGCTGACCCACTGCGACCTGCGCCTCGACAACGTCATCATCGACCCGGACGGCCGGGCCTGGATCGTCGACTGGAACTGGCTCTGCCACGGCCCGGCCTGGTTCGACACGGCGGTCCTGCTCATCACCGCCTACGCCGGCGGTCTCGACGCGGACCAACTCTGGTCTAGCCACCCGACCGCGACCGACGCCCCGCCCGGCGCCCTGGACGGCGCCCTGGCCGCCCTGTCGGGCTATTTCCTGACGCGCGGCGCGGCTCCCCTCAACGACGCGGCCCCGACGGTCCGCGCCCACCAGACCTGGCACGGCGAGGTGGCGCTGACCTGGCTCGCCGCCCGCCAGGGCTGGGATCTCACCCTCTGACCCGCGGCGCCGGGTCGGCGGTGGGCCTCTCCTGGAGCCGACATGCTCCGGCATGTACGCACACGCCGAAGCGTGTCGACCCGAACAGACACTCTTTACGGCCTCCGACCCGCCCGTGAGTCCGGCCCAACGGCCGTGATAGCCCCGAGACGTCACGAGAGTTCGCTTTGACCGAAATACGGTGATTCCTTGCTCTGCAGCCATACACGCAACGCTCAGGCACGAAGGTGTTGCGTATATGGCTGCAGAGCAAGGAGGGAGCGGCGGCGCAGGCCGCGGGGGTGACGTGGTTTGACCTTGACACCGTGACAAGGCCTTCACTGGAGCCCGGAGGTGGTTGTCATGGGCATGGCGGCGGACGACATCGCGCGGGCCGGCAAGGCGTTGGGGAGCGACGACGCGGCGGTGCGGTTGCGGGCGGCGTTGGCCGTCGGGACCACGCCGGACGCGCGGCTGGTCGACGTGCTCGTCGCGCGGTGTGCGGTCGAGCCCGAGTTCTCCGTGCGGGAGATGTTGACCTGGGCGCTCACCCGCCTGCCGCCCGCGGTCACCGTTCCCAGGCTGGTCGCCGAACTGCGGTCCGGGACGGCGCAGGCGCGCAGTCAGGCCCTGCACACGCTGTCGAAGATCGGGGACCCGGAGGCGTGGCCGGCGATCACCCCGGCGCTGCTCGCCGACGTCGACGACGAGGTGGCGCGGGCCGCGTGGCGGGCGGCGGTCGCCCTCGTACCGGACGGCGACGAGCCCGCCCTGGCCGCCCAGCTCGCGGCCCAGCTCGGCCGCGGCGGGCCACCGACCCAGCTGAGCCTCAGCCGGGCACTGGTCGCGCTCGGCGAGGCCGGCGCACCAGCGGTAAAGGCCGCGGCGGACAACCCGGACCCTCGCGTGCGGAGGCACGCCCACGCCACCGAGCGGCTGACCACTGACCCCGACGCCGGGTTCGAGTTGGCGATCGAGGAGGCGAAGCGGATCGTGGCACTGGGTGGCACCAGCTAGGAGGGGCCGTGTTGATCGGCGACGTGGCGCGGCGGTCCGGGGTGAGCGCTCGCATGCTCAGGCACTACGACTCGCTCGGGCTGGTGCGGCCGACGGGCCGGACCGTCGGGGGCTACCGGGAGTACTCCGGCGCGGACATCGCGCGGATCTTCCACATCGAGAGCCTTCGGTCGTTGGGACTGTCGTTGCGGGAGGTCAAGCGCGCGCTCGACGATCCCGGGTTCACCCCCGCCGAGCTGGTCGACGACCTCATCGCGCAGACCAGACAGCGGATCGCTGCGCTGGGCGCTCGCGCGCGCCGGCGACCGCGCGTTGCCCCTGCTCGCCGACGGCCTCGAAGCGCCCACGGCCGAGGTCCGGATGCGCGCTGCCCAGTGCGTCGCCGAGATCGACGGCGACGCCGCCACCGCGCTGCTGCGGGAAGCGCTCGACGACGACGCGGTCCGCCGGCTCGCCGCCCTGGCGCTCGGCGCCCGCGGCGTCGCCGAGGCGGCCCCGCCGCTGATCGAGATGATCGTCGACGGCGAGTCCGACGCCGACGCCGCCGATGCGCTGCGCGCGCTGGCGGCCGACCCCGCGCTGGCGGACGGGATCGCCAGCGCGCTCGTGGACCGCCTCGCCGATGGCACCCCGGCCGCCCGGCAGCGGCTGACGCAGGCCCTCGCGGACATCCCGGGCCGCACCGCGCGCCGCGCGATCGAGACACTGGAGCAGGACGACGACCGGGCCGTCGCCCTCACCGCGGCCTACGTAAGGGGCCGTTTTGGCCCGTCAATGGAGTGACTGGTAGTCTGGTTTTTCGCGTGTGGCGAGGTTCGCCTGCGCCCCATTCAACCAACCAGGAGCAGGACGAGGCTGTCGCGTGGCGAACATCAAGTCCCAGATCAAGCGCAACCGGCAGAACGAGAAGCGCCGGCTGCGTAACAAGTCGGTCAAGTCGTCGCTGAAGACCGCGATCCGCAAGTTCCACGAGGCCACCGCGGCCGGCGACACCGAGCAGGCGACCGTGCTGATGCGCGAGGCGTCGCGCAAGCTCGACAAGGCCGTGAGCAAGGGCGTCATCCACAAGAACCAGGCGGCCAACCGCAAGTCGGCCATCGCCAAGAAGCTCAACGTCCCCGCTGCCTGACGCGCGCGGAACAACGGAGGGTCGGCCGCGATCATCGCGGACCGGCCCTCGTTGCGTAGCCTGGCTCGCATGACAGGGCGCGTTCTCTCGGTCAACATCGGCAGCCGCACAATCACCGACTACGCCGACGGGCCGGGTGGGCAGACCGGCATCGACAAGCAGCCGACCATCGACCGGGTCACGGTCTCGGACCAGGGCGTCGACGGCGACTACATCGGCAACCGCCGGGTCCACGGCGGCACCGACCAGGCGGTCTACGCGTACGCCGTCGAAGACGCACGGTGGTGGGCCACCGAACTGGGTCGCCCGCTCGGCGCCGGCGCCTTCGGCGAGAACCTCACCACCAGCGGCGTCGACGTCACCGGCGCGGTCATCGGCGAGCGGTGGGCCATCGGCGACGCCGTCCTGCAGGTCACCAAGCCCCGCGAACCCTGCATGACCTTCGCCGGCTTCTGGGGCATCCCCGACCTGATCAAGCGGTTCACCGTCCACGGGGCACCCGGCGCCTACTTCCGCGTGCTGACGCCGGGGCAGGTCGGCGCGGACGACACCATCGAGGTCGTCCACCGCCCCGACCACGGCGTGACGATCGGCGAGACCTTCCGCGCCTTCAACGGCCAGCCGGAACTGCTGCCGAACCTCCTCAAGGCCGACGACCTGCCGGAGCGCATGCTGGCCAAGATCCGCCGTCGCGTCGGCGTCCAGAAATGAGAAAGCCCGGCCCCCGAACAAAGGGGCCGGGCTTCCGAAAAGAGATCAGCGCAGCCAGGGGATGTTGCGGTCGAGCAGACCCCGGGTCTTGAGCTCCTTGCGCAGCGGGATCTCGTCGTCGATGTAGCCGTCCCAGTTGATGCCCCAGTAGTTGGCCGTGTGGGTGCCCTCACCCAGCAGCTGGCGCTGCACCGGGGTGCGGTTGCGGTACCACTCCGACTCCTTGTCGACGTGCAGCTCGTCGAGCGGGCGGATCCACCGGTACGTGTAACCGACGAACAGCATCTTGCGCGTGATGGTCGACAGGTTCGTCGAGCGCGAGTGCCACTGGCGGCGGTCGAAGATGAACGCGTCGCCGGGGTTCGCGGTGATCTCGACGGTGCCCTCGGGGTCCGGGTTCTGCACCGTCAGGTCGGCCGGGCGGGGCAGCGAGTTCCACAGGTGGCTGCCCGGGATGACCTTGGTCGCGCCGCGGCCGTTCTCGGAGAGGTCCGACAGGACGTACGCCACCTTCAGCGAGAACATCGGCCGGGGGACGTTGGGGTCCATCGTCTCCGGGTCGGAGTTCTGCCGGTAGCCGTCCTGGTGCCAGCCCCAGTAGGGCTTCTCCGGCTCGGCGGCGGGCGGGGTGACGTCGAGGTGGTTGTGGTGCGTGTAGATGTTCCAGCCGGCGAGGCCCCACATGTAGGGGAACGCGATCGGGTGGGTCAGCAGCTCGCCGAAGAGCTCGTCGCGGTCGAGGAAGCCCAGCAGGTGCAGCGTGCCGTCCTTGGTGGTCCGGCCGGCGGCCTTCTCCTCCGCGTACACCCGGTCGACCGCCTCTTCGAGGGCGGCGCGGTGGTCCTCGGTCAGGACGTTGCGCAGCAGCATGAAGCCCTGCTCGTGGAACTCCTTGCGGTCGACCTCGCTGATCGGCTCGTAGCCCGTGCGGCCTCCGTAGTCGAACACGTGCAATTCCTCCCCGTGACGTCACTGGGGCCGTCACTTCGACCGTCGGTTCGGGCCTGGGCGGCCCCGGATACACGACGCGAATCCGAACGGATTTCGCGCACCCCGGCGATGCTAGAGGCGATTGCCATGCCGGAAAGACTCCGATCGGCCGAAGATCGACGGCGATCGGCGGATCGGCACGATATGGAGGGGGATCACTACACGGGGGAGTCTTAGGTCGCCCTAAATGCCGACAAAGCAGTCACAAGATCATACAGAAAGTGAGATAAAACTCATCCCGGGTACGCGAGCGCGGCGCGCGGCCGGACCACCGCGCTGACGGCCAGCAGCACGCAGCCCGCCGCCGCCAGCCCGGCGCAGACCAGCAACGCCGGCCGATAGCCCAGCGTCTGCGCGGTCGCCCCGGCCAGCACGCCCGACACCAGCGAACCGACGGTGAGCGTGTTGGCGTAGAGCGCGGTCGTCCGTCCGGTGGCCCCGGGCGCCAGGTCCTGCACGTAGGTGATGCCGAGCGCCCCGACGACGGCGAGCGCCACGCCGCGCGCCACCTGCGTGGCGATCAGCAGCGGCATCGTGGCGCTGGCGGAGACGAGCACGAAGTAGCCGGCGAAGAGCACCATGCCGGCCACGATGATGGCGCGGACCGGGCTCCGCGCCGGCAGCAGCATGGTCGCGAGCGCGGCCGGGACCTCCACGATCGCGCACACGCTGAACAGCAGCCCGACCGCGGAGTCGGACTGGTGCAGCGTGCGGGTGACGTAGAGCGGCAGCACCACCGAACCGGCCAGCATCGCGGTGTGGAAGAGCGTGAAGCTGCCGGCCGCGAGCAGCAGCGGGCGTGACAACCGCCCGCCGTCCGCGGCCGGCTCGGCCGGTGGCAGCGGGGCCGGCGTCCGCCCGAGCAGCGCCAGCGGCACCGCCACCAGCCCGAAAGCGGCCGCGGTGACCACCATCAGCAGGTCGTAGCCGCCCAGCGCGAGCATGGCCGCCCCGACCATCGGCCCGACCGCCCAGGCCAGTGACCACACCGACCGCAGCGCCGGCGTGCCCCGCCGCACCGCCGCGCCGCCGGTCCGGTCGAGATGGGTCCGGGCGAGCGTGAAAACCTGCGGGAAGGCGGCCATCCCGGCGCCCAGCAGGCCGACCCCGACGAGCAGCAGCAACGGGTACGCGCTGGTGGTGGTCAGCGCCAGGTAGCCCACCGCCGGCGCGACGACCGCGACCAGCGCCGGCCAGCGGCTCGCCGACCGGTCGTAGCGGCGACCGAGCCAGGTGCTGACGGCCAGCCCGCTCAGCGAGACCAGCGACATGAAGATCCCGACCCGCAGGGGCGACAGGCCGGCCTCGTCGGCGCCGAACAGCACGAGGTAGGGCCCGATCATCGAGTCGGCGATGCCGAGCGCCAGCACGCTGAACAACAGGGGCAGGAACGCGGACCGGCGGGGCATGGGGCTCTCGCTACCCCGCGGCGGTGGCTCTCACGCGTCGCCGAAGACCTCGGCCTGCACCTGGTTGGCGCCGACGCCGTCGGCCGACGACCAGCGGCCGCCGTCGGCCGACCACTCCATGCCCGCGAACCGGACCGTCTTGACGCCGTGGTCGGTGGCGTGCGAGACGAGCCAGTGCGCGTAGCGCCAGCCGGCCGTCGCGTCGCCCGCGGCCACCGCGAAGCCGGCCCCGGCCGGCACCGTCTCGACCTTGCCCCAGTCGAGGTTGAGCACCTTGGTCAACGACGTCGCCGCCAGGGCCCCGCGCATCAGCGGCTCGCCCGGCACCGTGCAGGCGACCGCGCCGGTGGCCTTGCCGAGCAGCGCCGCGGCCAGCACCGACGCCTCGTCGGCCCACTTCTCGTAGGCCTCCGGGAACGCCGACCGCTGCACCGCCTGGGCCGCGTCGGTGACCCGCATGTCCTGCCAGCCGCGCACCTTCTTGAGGCCCGTGTAGAACCGGCCGGCCGAGTAGCGCGGGTCGCGGATCTGCTCCGGCGTGCCCCAGCCCTGGCTCGGCCGTTGCTGGAACAGCCCGAGCGAGTCGCGGTCGCCGCCGGGCAGGTTCTCCAGCTTGGACTCCTGGAGCGCCGTCGCCAGCGCCACCACCACACCGCGCTCCGGCACGCTGCGGCGTACGCCGACCGCCGTGATCGTGGCGGCGTTGGCCATCTGCGCCGCGTCGAGGGTGACCGGCGGGCTGTCGTCGCCGGCCTGCACCGTGCAGTCCCGCGAGGGCGCCGGCAGCGTGATGGACGGCGCCTTGAAGTCCTGTTGGCTCAGCCAGACGGCGAACGCCGCCACCAGGAAGAGCGCGACGATCCCGACAACGACGCCACGACCTCGCACCGACACCTCCATGCACGTTTGTGGCACAGGTTACGACGGCGGTGCGACAGCGGGGAACTATCCCGGTATCCAGGCCGGGTCGCGCTTCTCCCGAAACGCGGTGACGCCCTCGCGACCCTCCTCCGAGAGGAAGTAGCCGACCGACCGCGCGCCGAGCTCGGCCGCGTCCTCCGCCACCGACGCCAGCGGCGTGCGGGCCAGCAGCTCCTTGGTGCCGGCCAGCGCGCCCGGCGCGCCCCGCACCAGGGCCGCGCAGTAGGAGCGCACGGTCGCGTCCAGCTCCGTGGCGCCGACCGACGCGGTGACCAGCCCGATCGCGGCGGCCCGGGTCCCGTCGAACAGCTCACCGGTCAGGTAGAGCTCCTGCGCCGCCCGCGGCGCCAGCCGGCGGAGCACGGTCGACGAGATCACCGCCGGGATCACCCCGAGCCGCACCTCGGTGAACGCGAACGTGGCCTCGTTGGCGCAGACCGCGATGTCGGCCGCGGCGATCAGCCCCAGCCCGCCGGCCCGGGCCGGACCGCCGATCCGCGCGACGACCGGCTTCGGGCACTCGACCACGGCGGCCAGCACGTCGCCGAGCATGCCGACGGGGACCTGGCCGGACGCGTACGCCGCGGCGGTCTCCTTGAGGTCCGCTCCGGAGCAGAACACCGGGCCCGTGTGTGACAGCGCCACCACCCGCACCGCCGGGTCGGCGACGGCCGCGGCCAGCCCGTCCAGCAGCTCCGTCATCAGCGGCGTGGACAGCGCGTTGCGGTTGTGCGGGCTGTCCAGGGTGAGGGTGGTTACCCCGCGGTCGGTGTCGATCCGGACAAGAGTCATGGGGCGCACACTAGTGGCATGCCCGGCCCACTTCCCGACGGCGAACCGGTGCCGTCCGACGGCGCGTTGCCCGCGTCCGCCCTGCGCACGGTCGGTGCGCGCGGCTTCGGCGTCTACGTGCACGTGCCGTTCTGCTCGTCGCGCTGCGGCTACTGCGACTTCAACACGTACGCGCCGGGCGACCTGCCCGGCTGGCGCACCGAGGGCTACGCCGACACGGTGCTGGCCGAGCTCGAGCTGGCGGCCCGGACGCTGGGCGCCGCGCCGGCCGTCGACACGGTCTTCGTCGGCGGCGGCACGCCCACGCTGCTGCCGGCCGACGACCTGGCCCGGATCATCGAGGGGATCGACAAGATCTGGGGGCTCGCGCCGGACGCCGAGGTGACCACCGAGGCCAACCCGGAGTCGGTCACGCCGGAGAGCCTGCGGGCGCTGCGGGCGGCCGGCTACACGCGGATCTCGCTGGGCATGCAGTCGGCCGCGCCGGGCGTGCTGCGGGTGCTCGACCGCCGGCACTCACCGGGCCGGGCGGCGCAGGCCGCGAGCGAGGCCCGGGCGGCCGGCTTCGACCACGTCAACCTCGACCTGATCTACGGGACGCCGGGGGAGACCGCCGACGACTTCGCCGCCTCGCTGGCCATCGCGATCGGGGCCGGTGTCGACCACGTCAGCGCGTACGCCCTGATCGTCGAGGACGGCACCCGGCTGGCCGCGCGGATCCGCCGGGGCGAGCTGCCGCACCCGTCCGACGACGTGGCCGCCGACCGCTACCTGGCCGCCGATGCGGCGCTGACCGCGGCCGGCTTCGACTGGTACGAGGTGTCGAACTGGGCCACCACGCCGGCCGGTCGGTGCCGGCACAACCTGCTCTACTGGACCGGCGGCGACTGGTGGGGCGTCGGGCCGGGCGCGCACAGCCACGTCGGCGGCGTGCGGTGGTGGAACGTCAAACACCCGGCGGCGTACGCCCAGCGCCTCGCCGACGGCCGCTCGCCGGGTGCGGGCCGGGAGGTGCTGACGGCGCAGGACCGGCACGTCGAGGACGTGATGCTGCGGCTGCGGCTGGCCAGCGGGCTGCCGCTGGACGTGCTCGACGCGGCCGGACGCGCGGACGCGGAGCGGGCCCGGACGGACGGCCTGCTGGAGGTCGTCGACGGCGCGGCGGTGCTGACCCTGCGCGGCCGGCTGCTCGCCGACGCGGTGGTCCGCGACCTGCTGCCGTAGCCGGGGGCCACCGAGTCGGCAGCCCCCGGCCGCGGAACTACTTGATCAGGCTCATGCTCAGCGGGTAGCGGTAGAGCTGGCCCTCGTTGGCCTTGACGCCCGCGATGATGCCGAAAATTATGGCGATCAGCATCGCGATCGGCGCGATGATGAAGCCGATGATCAGGCAGGCCGTGGCCCAGCCGATGATCGCGACGATCGACCAGACGATCTGGAAGTTGAGCGCCGCGACGGCGTGGGCCCGGACGGTCGGGGAGACGCTGCCCTTGGCCAGCATGGACACCAGCGGGGCGACCCAGCCGAGCGTGCCGCCGCTGATGAACGCGAGCAGCGCGCCGCCGAGGTGGGCGACCAGCGCCCAGGTCTTCTCCTCGCCGTTGGCGAAGCCCGCGGGCTGGCCGTAGCCGCCGGGCTGGCCGTAGGCACCGGGCGGGTAGCCGCCGGCCGGCGGGTAACCGCCGCCCTGCGGCGGATAGCCCCCGCCCTGCGGCGGGTAGCCCTCACCCTGCGGCGGATAGCCGCCACCGGGCGGTGGGTAGCCACCGGCGGGCGGGTAGGCACCGCCACCGGAGGTGGGCGGCGGGTAACCCCCGCCGCCCGAGGTCGGCTGGTAAGGGGGCGGCGCAGCGGTCGGGTCGGAGTGACCCTCACCGGGTGGCCGGGGTGGCTCAGTCATGCCCGACACCGTAGGGGTATCGATCAACCCGCGCCAGATGCGACTTCTGACTTGTTCTGGACAGCTTGGCCACGGCAAACAGCGATCATCGCCAGGTGGGTGGGTGCGTCGTAGACTGGCACTCGCTACAGTCGAGTGCCAGATGGCAGGAGGGGGTGACGCATGGCTCTCGATGACCGCAAGCTCGACGTGCTGCGGGCGATCGTCGAGGACTACGTCGCCACCCAGGAGCCGGTCGGCAGCAAGGCCCTCGTGGAGCGGCACCAACTGGGCGTCTCACCGGCCACCGTGCGCAACGACATGGCGGTGCTCGAGGAGGAGGGCTACATCCGGCAGCCGCACACCAGTGCCGGCCGCGTGCCCACCGACCGCGGCTACCGGCTGTTCGTCGACCGGCTGTCGACGGTCAAGCCGTTGAGCCCGGCCGAGCGGCGCGCGATCGAGCGGTTCCTGGTCGGCGCCGTCGACCTCGACGACGTGGTGCACCGCACGGTCCGCCTGCTGGCCCAGCTCACCCGCCAGGTCGCCGTCGTGCAATACCCGAGCCTGGCCCGATCGACGGTGCGCCACCTGGAGCTGGTGCCGATCTCCACCACCCGGCTCATGGTGGTGATGATCGCCAACACCGGCCGGGTCGAGCAGCGCGTGGTCGACCTGCCCGCGCCGATCGACGAGGCGACCGTCACCACGCTGCGCCGGTTGACCAACGAGAAGCTCTGCGGCTGCAAGCTTTCCGACACGCCTCCACTGGTGCAGGCGCTGGTCGACGAGTCGTCACCGGAGCTGCGGGCCGCCACCGTGGCGCTGTCCACGGTGCTGCTGGAGACGCTGGTCGAGCGGCACGAGGAGCGGGTGGCGCTGGCCGGCACGGCCAACCTGACCCGTGGCGGCCTGCTCGACTTCCAGGGCTCGCTGCGCCCGATCCTCGAAGCGCTGGAGGAAGAGGTCATCCTGCTCAAGCTGATCGGCGAGGTCGAGCCGATCACCCGGGTGCGGATCGGCGACGAGAACGAGATCGACAACCTGCGGGCGACGTCGATCGTCAGCACCGGCTACGGCCCCGGTGTCACCATCGTGGGTGGCCTGGGTGTGCTCGGGCCCACCCGGATGGACTACCCCGGCACCATCGCCACCGTGCGCGCCGTGGCACGCTACGTAGGCGAGATGCTGGGCCAGAACTGACCCCCACCTGATCACGGCGCCGGCACAAGCGAGACGACATGAGGACTGCGAACACAGTGGCCAGGGATTACTACGGGATTCTGGGCGTCGCCCGGGACGCCAGCGACGACGAGATCAAGCGCGCCTACCGCAAGCTGGCGCGTCAGTTCCACCCCGACGTCAACCCCGATCCCGCCGCCGCGGACAGGTTCAAAGAGATCAACGCGGCGTACGAGGTCCTGTCCGACGACCAGAAGCGGCAGATCGTCGACCTCGGCGGCGACCCGTTGGCCCCGGGCGGCGGTGGCCCCGGTGGCGGCCCCGGCGCCGGCCCGTTCGTCGGCTTCCAGGACATCATGGACGCGTTCTTCGGCGCGGCCGGCGGTGGCGCCCGTGGTCCGCGACCGCGCACCCGGCCCGGCGCCGACGCGATCCTGCGGCTCGAGCTCGACCTGCTGGAGACCGCGTTCGGCGTCGAGGCGCCGATCACCGTCGACACCGCGGTGCTCTGCACCACCTGTGCCGGCGCCGGCACCGCGGCCGGCACCCACCTGGCGACCTGCGAGACCTGTGGCGGCCGCGGCGAGGTGCAGTCGGTCCAGCGCACATTCCTCGGCCAGGTCGTCTCGTCCCGCCCGTGCACGGTGTGCCAGGGCTACGGCACCGTGATCCCGCACCCCTGCCCCACCTGCGCCGGCGACGGCCGGGTGCGCACCCGGCGCTCGCTGACCGTCAAGATCCCGGCCGGCGTCGAGGACGGCATGCGGATCCGGCTGGCCCAGCAGGGCGAGGTCGGCCCCGGCGGCGGCACGGCCGGCGACCTCTACGTCGAGATCCACGAGCGGCCGCACGACGTCTACTCCCGCAAGGGTGACGACCTGCACTGCCGGGTGACCGTGCCGATGACGGCGGCGGCGCTCGGCACCCGGCTCACCATCAAGACGCTCGACAGCGAGGAGACCGTCGACGTCAAGCCCGGCACGCAGCCCAACTCGACGCTGCGGCTGCGGGCGCGCGGCGTGCCGCACCTGCGCGGCGCCGGCCGCGGCGACCTCTACGTGCACCTCGACGTGCGCACCCCGACCAAGCTGACCGCCGAGCAGGAGCGGGTGCTGCGCGAGTTCTCCCGGTCCCGGGGCGAAGAGGTGGCCGAGCTCACCAAGCAGGGCGGCTTCTTCTCGCGGATGCGCGACGCCTTCAACGGGCACTGACGCCGTGCGTCGCAGACTCCATTGAGCCGTCCCCTCTTCCTCGTCGACGCGCTGCCGGCCGGCGACGAGTTCACGCTCGACGGCCCCGAGGGTCGGCACGCCGCCACGGTGCAGCGGATCGGCCCGGGTGAGGAACTGCTGCTCGCCGACGGGCGGGGCGGCACGGCCGAAGCCGTGGTCACCGCCGCCGGGAAGAACGTGCTCAGCCTGACGGTCACCGCCCGGGCTTATGAACCCCCGCCCAACCCCCGTCTCGTCGTCGTGCAGGGCATCGCCAAGGGCGACCGTGGCGAGCTGGCCGTGCAGGCGATGACCGAGGTCGGTGTCGACGAGATCGTCCCCTGGGCCGCCACCCGCTCGGTCAGCCGCTGGCGCGCCGAGCGTGGCGACAAGGCCCGCGAGCGCTGGGTGGCGACGGCCCGCGAGGCGGCCAAGCAGGCCCGGCGCGCCTGGCGCCCGACGATCGGCGGCGACCCGGACGCGTCCACAGCCACCGTCGCCGGCCGGCTGCGCGCCGCCGCGGCGGCCTACGTGCTCCACGAGGAGGCCACCACGCCGCTGGCCGCGGTCGACCTGCCGGCGGGCGGCGAGGTGCTGCTGGTGGTGGGGCCGGAGGGCGGCATCACGCCCGAGGAGGTGGCCGCGTTCGAGGCGGCCGGCGCGACCGCGGTGCGGCTCGGCGCCAACGTGCTGCGGACCTCGACAGCGGGGGTCGCGGCGCTCTCGGTGGTCAGCGCGCGGCTCGGCCGCTGGGCGTAACAACGCATAGACAGAGTTGACGGCCGGCACCCACGGGGGAAGGCGCCGGCCGTCCCATATACGAGACCACATCACCCGGTCTTCAGCAAGTCCGCCTTCCCCGTTCGGGCGAACGTCGACTGTGCGCCATTTGCTGACCCGCGCAAGATCGACGATCGGTCACACATCGACCGTCGCGGTGAGTCGCGGGTCCGTCACCGCCGCCGACGCCTCGACGCGGTAGGTGCCGGAGACGGTCCGCCACCCGCCGTCGTCCCAGACCTGGAACGTCCGCTCGGGCAACGGGATCCGCACGGTCACGGCCTCGTCCGGGGCCGCCGTCACGGCCGCGAAGCCGGCCAGCCATCGCTCCGGTCGCACCGGGCCGCCATCGGTGGTCGGGCCCACGTAGACCTGGACGACCTGGCGGCCAGGGCGCGCGCCGGTGTTGCGGACCGTGACCACCACCTGGCCGGCCTCGACGTCGAGCGACTCGTAGGCCCAGGTGGTGTAGCCCAGGCCGTGGCCGAACGGGAACAGCGGCTCGGCCGTCCAACCGCGGTAGCCGATCAGCACGTCCTCGGCGTAGGTGAGCGTGCCGCCCTCCGGCGTCGTGGAGAGCACCGGCACGTCGTCGGTCGCGCGCGGCCACGTGGTCGGCAGCCGGCCGCCCGGCTCGACCACGCCGAGCAGCACGTCGGCCAGGGCGGCGCCGGCCTCCTGGCCGGGGAACCAGGTCAGCAGCACCGCGGCCACGTCGTCGACCCACGGCATCAGCACCGGCGAGCCGGCGTTGACCACGACCACCGTGCGCGGGTTGGCCGCGGCGACCCGGGCGACGAGCTCATCCTGCCGGCCGGGCAGCGCGAGCGAGGTGCGGTCGAAGCCCTCGGACTCGACCTCCTCGGTGGTGCCGACGACCACGACGGCGACGTCGGCCTCGGCGGCGACCCGGGCGGCCTCGTCGAGCAACGTCTCGTCGTCGGCGACCGGTCGCCCGTGCCCGAGGGTCAGCGTCACGAAGCCGTGCCGCCCCGGGTAGATCTGGTGCGTCAGCGACACGTCGACCGGCTTGCCGGCGATCGCCTCGACCGGGCACCGGGTCTCCACCGGGGTCAGGAAGGCCGTGGTCACCGGGTCGTCGCCGGGCGCGTAGACCACCTGGTCGAACAGCGTCTCCTCGCCGACCCGCAGCACCAGGTTGCCGAAGCCGTTGGCGGCCAGCTGGTGCGTGCCGGTGACCGACGGCGTGAACGTCGCCGAGATCTCCACCGTGGCGGCCGCGGCCGGGTCGACGCCCTCCGGCAGCTCGCCCATCCAGCGCACGTCGCCGGCGTCGATGGTCGCCTCGTAGAGCGCGTTGCCGCCCGCGTCCCGCAGCGTGGTGGTGATCGGCGTCCACTCCAGACCGGTGGCCGCGGCCAGCTCCGGTCGCGGGTCGGCGCCGACGGCGTAGACGACCTCGGCGTCGGGCAGCGCGGCGGTCAGCCCGGCCAGCGGGGAGACGATGTGCCGCGGCAGCACCCGGGCCGAGCCGCCGCCCTGGATCCGGGCGTCGTCGGCGAGCGCGCCGAGCACGGCGACCTTGCGCAGCGCGCCGGCCGACAGCGGCAGCACCTCGTCCGTGTTGCGGGCCAGGACGAAGGACCGGGCGGCGATCTCCCGCGCCGCGGCGTCGACGTCGAGGCCGGTCGCCGCGGGCACGGGCACCGCGGGCGGCACCCGGTCCCAGGCGCCGACGCGGCCGGCGAGCAGCAGGATCCGGCGTACCTTGTCGTCGATCTGGTCCTCGGTGACCTCGCCCGCGCGGACGGCGGCGAGCAGCTGGTCGCCCCACGGCGCGGCGAACGCCGGCATCACCACGTCGAGCCCGCCGGTCGCGGTCGGCACCGTGGTGCGGGCCGCGGTCCAGTCGGAGACGACCGCGCCGTCGAACCCCCACTCGCTCTTGAGCAGCCCGTTGACCAGCTCGTCCTGCTCGGTCATGGGCGAGCCGTTGACTCCGTTGTAGGCCGCCATCAGGCTCCACACGCCGGCGTCGACGATCCGCTCGAACGGCACGAGATAGAGCTCCCGCAGCGCCCGCTGCGACACCCGCACGTCGACGGTGAACCGCTCGGTCTCGGAGTCGTTGGCGACGTAGTGCTTGACCTGCGCGCCGACGCCCTGGTCCTGCAGCCCCGTGACATAGCCGATGCCGACGGCGGCGGTCAGCAGCGGGTCCTCGGAGTAGCACTCGAAGTGCCGGCCGGCCAGCGGGCTGCGGTGCAGGTTGACGGTGGGCGCCAGCAGGATGTGGATGCCGCGGGCACGGCACTCCTGGCCGAGCACCCGGCCGGCCAGCCGGGACAGCTCCGGGTCCCAGGTGGCGGCCAGCGCGGTCGGGCTGGGCAGCGCGACCGACGGGTTGTCCGGCGACCAGCGCACCCCGCGGACGCCGATCGGCCCGTCCGACATGGTGAGCTCGGCCAGGCCGATCTCCGGCACGGCCGGCAGCCGCCAGTAGTCCTGACCAGTCAAAAGCCGGATCTTGGTCTCGAGGTCGAGGGCCGCGAGAGCGCTCTCTATCGCGTCCTGATGCGCTGTCTGCTCCACGCGGGTCATCATGCCCTATCACTTGGTGCCTACGATCGCCTGCGTGAACGACTGCCTCTTCTGCCGCATCGTGGCCGGCGACATCCCCGCGACCGTGGTCCGCGAGACCGACACGACGCTGGCGTTCCGCGACATCGACCCCAAGGCCGCGGTGCACGTGCTCGTGGTGACGAAGGAGCACTACGCCGACGTGGCGACCCTGGCCCAGGCCGACCAGGGGCTGGCCGGCGAGCTCCTGGAGACCGCCTCGGTGGTCGCCGAGACCGAGGGCCTGCTGGCCGACGGCTTCCGGCTCATCTTCAACACCGGTGAGTACGGCGGCCAGGAGGTCGACCACGTCCACGCGCACGTGCTGGGCGGCGAGCCGCTCGGCCCGATGGTCTGCAAGTGAAGGCGCTCGACCGGCTCGTCCGGGAAACTCAGGCGCAGGCCCGCATCCCGGCGCTGTCGGCCGCCGTCCACCGCGCCGACCGTCCGCTGTGGACTCTCACGGTGGGCGCCGAGCCCGCCGCCGCGTTCCGGATCGGCTCGGTCACCAAGACCTTCACGGCCGTGCTGGCGCTGCGGGCCCGCGACGCCGGCCTGCTCGACCTCGACGACCCGATCGGCCGCCACCTCGACGTGCCCGCCCACGGCGAGCTGACCGTCCGCCGGCTGCTCTCGCACACCAGCGGCATCCAGCGCGAGCCGTTCGGCGACGTCTGGGACACGCTGGTCGCGCCGGACGTTACCCAGCTCGTCGCCGACCTGGAGCGGGCCGAGCGGGTGCTGCCGCCGGCGCGCCGCTACCACTACTCCAACCTCGGCATGGCCCTGGTCGGCCTGGCCGTGGCCCGGCTGCGCGGCGGCACGTGGGCCGAGGTGCTGGCCGACGAGGTGCTCCGGCCGCTGGGCCTGACCGGCACCTCGGTCGACCGGCCGGACACCGCGACGACCGGCTACCTGGTCGACGCCTACTCCGATGCCGCCTTCCCCGAGCCGCCGCTGGACTTCGGCGCCGTCGGGCCGGCCGCCCAGCTCTGGAGCACGGCCGCCGACATGGCCAGATGGGCGGCGTTCCTGGCCGACCCGGGCGCCGTCGACCCGTCCGGCGCGGTGCTGGCGCCGGCCACGCTCGACGAGATGCGCTGGCCGGTGACCACCACCGACCAGGGCCTCTGGGCGATCGGCTTCGGCCTGGGGCTCATCCTCATGCCGCAGGGCGAACGGGTGGTGCACGTGGGGCACGACGGCGCGATGCCTGGCTTCCTGGCCGGCGTCTACGGCCGGCCGCGGGCGCTGACCGGCCAGGCGGGCCCGGCCGGGTTCGGCGCCGCCGTGCTGGGCGCCTCGGGCACCGCGGTCGCGACCGTGGACCTGCCGCACAAGCTGCTGGCGGCCGCGGCCGACGGCGACCCGGCCGAGATCGACCCGTGGACGCCGGGGGAGCCGGCGCCCGACAGCTACCGCTCCGTGCTGGGCCGGTGGTGGAGCGAGGGCTTCGAGCACGTGTTCAGCTGGCACGACGGGGCGCTGCGGTCCCGGGGCGCGGACGACGCGCCGGGTCGGCCGCCGACGGTGTTCCGCCCAACGGCCGACAATCCGGACATTCTTCGTACCGTATCCGGTCGTGAGGTCGGGGAGTTGCTCCGGTTGACCCGCGACGCCGAGGGGCGGGTGGTGCGCATGCACTGGGCCACCTACCGGATGACCCGCGACCAGCAGACGTTCGAGGGGCGTTCGTTCACGGCGTGACCCCACCACCGGAAATGGGCGCGGTGCCCGCGACGTTCAACCGATACGATTGACACCTACGTCCGCACGAGATGAGAGCAGGTGGCGCAGGGCCCGCGGGTCCGACTTATGACCGGCACTCCACCCCCCGGCGAGCCCCGGGTGCAGACCAAGATCACGGTGCCCGATCCGCAGATCATGGTCAATCTCCTCGGCGCAGGCGACGAGATCCTGCGACTCGTCGAGCGCTCGGTCGCCAGCGACGTCCACGTGCGCGGCAACGAGATCACCATCACCGGCGCCCCGGCGGAGAACGCGCAGGCCGAGCGCCTGTTCACCGAGCTTCTCGAGCTGGTCCGCAAGGGCGAGACGCTGACCACCGACGCGGTCCGCCGCACGGTCGGCATGCTCGAGCAGGGCACCGTCGAGCGTCCCGCCGAGGTCCTCACGCTCAACATCCTGTCGCGGCGTGGGCGCACCATCCGCCCCAAGACGCTGGGCCAGAAGCGCTACGTCGACTCCATCGACGAGAACACGATCGTCTTCGGCATCGGTCCCGCCGGCACCGGCAAGACCTACCTGGCCATGGCCAAGGCCGTCCAGGCGCTCCAGGCCAAGCAGGTCAACCGGATCATCCTGACCCGGCCGGCGGTCGAGGCGGGCGAGCGGCTCGGCTTCCTGCCCGGCACGCTCTACGAGAAGATCGACCCCTACCTGCGCCCGCTCTACGACGCGCTGCACGACATGCTCGACCCCGAGTCGATCCCGAAGCTGATGGCGGCGGGCACGATCGAGGTCGCGCCGCTGGCCTACATGCGCGGCCGCACGCTCAACGACGCGTTCATCATCCTCGACGAGGCGCAGAACACGACGCCCGAGCAGATGAAGATGTTCCTGACCCGGCTCGGCTTCGGCTCCAAGGTCGTGGTCACGGGCGACATCACCCAGGTCGACCTGCCCGGCGGCTCGACCAGCGGCCTGCGCCTCGTGCGGGAGATCCTCGACGGGCTCGACGACATCCACTTCGCGACTCTGAGCAGCAGCGACGTGGTGCGGCACCGGCTGGTCGGCGAGATCGTCGACGCCTACGGCAAGTGGGACGCCGAGCGCGAGAGCCAGCAGCAACAGGGCGTGCACGCGGTGCCGGGGCGCGGCGCCGCCGCCCAACGCGCCGGCCGGCGCCGATAGCTTTTCTCCGAAAGAGGCAGTGTTGTCCATCGAGATCGCCAACGAGTCCGGCGTCGCCGTCGACACCGACGACGTGCTCGCCGTCGCCCGCCACGCGCTCGACGAGATGGGTGTCAACCCGCTCGCCGAGCTGTCGGTGCTGCTCGTCGACGTCGACTACATGACCGAGCTCAACCACCGCTGGATGGGCGGTGACGGCCCCACCGACGTCCTCGCCTTCCCCATGGACGAGGGCAGCGTCGACCACGGTCCGGGCGAGGTCACCGGCTCCGAGCCAGCGCTGCTCGGCGACATCGTGCTGTGCCCGGAGGTGGCGGCCAAGCAGGCGGCCACCGCCGGCCACTCGCCCGCCGACGAGCTGCACCTGCTCACCGTGCACGGGGTCCTCCACCTGCTCGGCTACGACCACGCGGAGCCGGACGAGGAGCGGGAGATGTTCGAGCTGCAGTCGCGGCTCCTGACGGGTTGGCGGGCGGCGCGGGCGCGGTGATCCACTTAGCCGTCTCCGCCCAGGCGATCCAACCGGGGCTGCCCGACATCCAGCTGTTGCTGATCGCCGCGGGCCTGGTGGTCCTCGGCGGGTTCTTCGCCATGACCGACGCCGCCCTCGGTGCCGTCTCCCCGGCCCGGGCGGGGGAGCTGGCCCGCGAGGGCGTACGCGGGGCGCGCACCCTGCAGATCGTCGCCTCCGACGCGGTCCGGCACATCAACCTCCTGCTGCTCCTGCGGCTGATCTGCGAGCTGACCGCCACGACCCTGGCCGCGCTGGTCGCGGTCGACACGTGGGGGGCCGGTTGGCGGGCCGCCCTCGTCACCGCGAGCGCGATGACGGTGGTGAGCTTCGTCGTCGTCGGGGTCGCCCCGCGCACGATCGGGCGCCAGAACGCGTACGCCGTCGGGCGGGCCACCGCCCCGTTGGTCCGCTGGCTCGGCCGGGCGCTCAACCCGCTCGCCTCGCTGCTGATCCTGATCGGCAACGCGGTGACACCGGGCCGCGGCTTCCGCGAGGGCCCGTTCGCCACCCAGGTCGAGCTGCGCGAGCTGGTCGACCTGGCCGAGCAGCGCGGCGTGGTCGAGAGCGGCGAGCGCCAGATGATCCACTCGGTGTTCGCGCTCGGCGACACGATCGCCCGCGAGGTGATGGTCCCGCGCACCGACATGGTGTGGATCGAGGAGGGCAAGACCCTGCGCCAGGCGCTGGCGCTGTTCATGCGCTCCGGTTTCTCCCGCATCCCGGTGATCGGCGAGAACGTCGACGACGTGCTCGGCATCCTCTATCTCAAGGACGTCATCCGGCGCAGCGAGGACGGCGAGGCCGAGATGCCCGTCGGCGACGTGATGCGCGACGCGACCTTCGTGCCCGAGTCGAAGCCGGTCGACGACCTGCTGTCGGAGATGCAGGCGGCGCGCACCCACCTGGTGGTCGTGGTGGACGAGTACGGCGGCACCGCCGGCCTGGTCACCATCGAGGACATCCTGGAGGAGATCGTCGGTGAGATCACGGACGAGTACGACAACGAGCGGCCGCCGATCGAGCACCTCGACGACGGCGCGGTGCGGGTCGCCGCCCGCGTGCCGGTCGAGGACCTGAGCGAGCTCTTCGACGTCGACCTGCCCACCGACGAGGTCGAGACCGTCGGCGGCCTGCTGGCCCAGGCGCTGGGCCGGGTGCCGATCCCCGGCGCGGAGGCGACCGTCGACGGCCTGCACATGGTCGCGGAGGGCGTGGTCGGGCGGCGCAACCGGATCGACACGGTGCTGGTCCGCCGGGCCCACCACGACGGCGACTCCGAGAACGACGACAGTGACGAGAGGCAACACGCGGATGTTTGAGTCCCCCGAGCTGGGGCCACCGGCCGACCTCGACGCCGAGGACACCAAGCTGGTCACGCTGGCCCGGGGCGCCCGGGCCCGGGTGGGCGCCGTCGAGGGCGCCGCGGTGCGCGACCAGGACGGCCGCACGTACGCCGCCGCGACCGTCTCCCTGCCCTCGCTGACCATGACGGCCCTGCAGCTCGCCGTCGCCTCGGCCGCCGCCGCCGGCGCCACCAAGCTCGAGGCGGCCGCGGTGGTCACCGAGGCCAGCACGCTCGACGGCGCGGGCCACGCCGCGGTCCGCGACCTGTCTGCCGACGCGCCCGTCCACCTGGCCGCCCCCGACGGCAGCGTCCTCGGCACGGTCGCCGCATGAACAACAACACCTACCGGGCCGGCTTCGCCTGTTTCGTCGGGCGGCCCAACGCCGGCAAGTCGACGCTGACCAACGCGATCGTCGGCCAGAAGATCGCCATCACGTCGAGCAAGCCGCAGACCACCCGGCACGTGATCCGCGCCGTGCTGCACCGCCCGGAGTCCCAGCTGGTCCTGGTCGACACGCCGGGCCTGCACCGCCCGCGGACGCTGCTCGGGGAGCGGCTCAACGACCTGGTCCGCACCACGTGGAGCGAGGTCGACGTGATCGGCCTGTGCATTCCGGCCGACGAGCCGGTCGGCCGCGGCGACCGCTTCATCACCGGCGAGCTGGCCGAGCTCAAGGCGACGGTCCTGGCCGTGGTCACCAAGACCGACCTGGTCGACAAGGCCACCCTGGCCAAGCAGCTGGTCGCGGTCAGTGAGCTGGCCGACTTCGCCGCCGTGGTGCCGGTCAGCGCGGCCACCGGCGAGCAGGTCGACACCCTGGTCGACGTGATGACCGGCTTCCTGCCCGAGTCGCCGCGGCTCTACCCGGACGACATGATCACCGACGAGCCCGAGCAGGTGCTGATCGCGGAGCTGGTCCGCGAGGCGGCCCTGGAGGGCGTGCGCGACGAGCTGCCCCACTCGATCGCCGTCGTGGTGGAGGAGATGTTCGACGAGGGCGACCTGACCAAGATCTACGCGGACGTCTACGTGGAGCGCCAGAGCCAGAAAGCTATCGTGATCGGGGCACGGGCGAGCCGGCTCAAGGAGATCGGCACCCGCTCGCGCCAGGAGATCGAAGCGCTCCTGGGCCGCCGGGTCTACCTCGACCTGCACGTCCGGGTCGCCAAGGAATGGCAGCGCGACCCCCGGCAGCTCCGCAAGCTGGGGTTCTGAGCCGGGAGGTCGACCGATGCGCCGGGTGCTGATCACAGGAGGCGCGGGCCGGATCGGTCGGCTGCTCACGCAGCGTTTCGCCGGCGACTACGCGGTGCGCTCCTTCGATGTGGCGCCGCACGAGCCGCCCGACGGTGTGGAAGCGGTCCGTGGCGTGCTCGGCGACCTGGACGCGATGGTCGAGGCGTGCGCCGGCGTCGACGCGGTCATCCACCTCGCCGGCATCCCGAGCGAGGCGCTCTGGGAGGACCTGGTGCGCACCAACCTCGACGGCACGCGCACCGTGCTCGAGGCGGCGCGGCTGGCCGGCGTACCCAAGGTGGTCCTCGCCTCGTCCATCCACGCGGCCGGTTTCCGCTCGCGCACCGCGACGCCGCTGCCGGCGTGGTCCGCGCCCCGGCCGGACACCTTCTACGGCTGGACCAAGGCGGCGATGGAGTCGCTGGGCAGCCTCTACAGCGACCGGTTCGGGCTGACCGTGTTCGCGGTGCGGATCGGTGCGTTCCAGGAGACACCGTGGACCGAGGCCGACGTGCCGATCTGGCTGTCACCGGACGACTGCGTACGGTTGTTCCGCGCGCTCGTCGACACGCCGGTGACCGGCTTCCGCGTGGTCTGGGGCGTCAGCGCCAACTCGTCGGGGTGGCTGGAGCACGACGGCGAGATCGGCTACGCGCCCGAGAGCGACTCCGAAAACGTTGCTCACCTGGCCGAACGCAGCGACGGGAACGCACACGCGCACCTCGGTGGAATGTTCTGCGACATCCCGCTGGGCAAGCCTCGTTGGTGATGTGGGATTGCTCACCGGCCACTGAGGTTTGATCGTGAAAGACGTCGGGGTACGGCTTGACCCGATGCGGAACCGTTACATCGACCTGCTGCGCGCGGTGGCCATCGCGCGGGTCGTCGTCTACCACACGTCCGGCTGGACGCTGCTGTCCTTCGTACCCGCGATGTCGGTGATGTTCGCCCTCGGCGGCTCACTGATGGCGTCCTCTTTGGACCGTTCCGGCGTGGGCGCGGTCGGCCGCCGCCTGCGCCGCCTGCTGCCGTCGCTGTGGGTGCTGGCGGCGGTCTTCGTGCCGGCGATGTGGCTGACGGGCCTGGACGCGCACTGGAAGTCGCTGCTGTGGGTGGTCCCGCTGGCCGACCCGCCGGCCAACCACTGGGGCGCGCTGGCGCTGAGCACGATCTGGTACCTGCGCGACTACCTGTGGTTCGTGCTCGTCTCCCCACTCGCGCTGTGGGCCTTCCGCCGTTTCCCCATCCCGATGCTCGTGGCGCCGTACCTGCTGCTGGCCGTCTTCGAGGTCGGCCTGCTGTCCGGCCCACCGGTCCTACGCGACTTCGGCCTCTACCTCGGCGCCTGGCTGCTCGGCTTCGCCCACCACGACGGCCTCCTGCGCCGCTGGTCACGCCCGTTGCTGACGGGTGCGGCGGCGGTGCTCGCCGGCGCGGGCCTGGCGTGGATCCTGACCCATCCGGGCTTCCGCGGCTACGACCTCAACGACATCCCGCTGGGCAACGCCCTCTGGTCCGCCGGCGTGATCCTGGTGGCGCTCGGCTTCCTGCCGGCGAGCGCCGACTGGATCACCCGCTGGCGGCCGTTCGACCGCCTGGTCACGATGCTGAACTCCCGCGCCCTGACCATCTACCTGTGGCACATGCCGATCGTCATCCTGGTGGCGTGGGTCGCGGCCCCGCTGGGGTACGAGGGCCTGCAGCCCGACCGGGTCGCTGTGCGGCTGGTCTGCGTGGCGCTGCTGGTGGCGCTCGCGGTGGCGGCGTTCGGCTGGGTGGAGGACATTGCCGCCCGCCGCCGCCCGGCCGTCCTGCCCGGCGCCCGCCGTCGCCTCCCGGTGCCGGTGTCGCCGGCCGGCCCGCCGGCCCGCGACATGCGCGCGACGGGCCTGGCGTCGGCGCCCGCGGAGCGGCCGGTCCTCGTCTGGCATTGGACCCGAGCCGACGCGGCAGGTCAGTTGGAGGAGCACCGCCACCACGCGGTCGTCTCCCGGTGGTCGCCCGCTCCGCGCATCTGACCTGCCGGGCGTGACCTGGCTCACCGATCAGAAATCCTCCGCCGCGTCGTCAGTTGTCGTAGCCCCTGGCACCGGTGGAAGGATCAATGACCATGACCGACGCTCGACCGCTGGGCGCCGACGAGGCCACGTTCATCGCGGCGGTTCGCTCAGGCGACCCGGCGCGGTTCGCGCTCGTCACCGAGCGCCACCGGCGTGAGCTGCAGGTGCACTGCTACCGGATGCTCGCGAACTACGCGGACGCCCAGGACATGACGCAGGAGACGTTCCTGCGGGCGTGGCACAAGCGGGAGTCGTTCAAGGGCCACGCCGCGCTGCGGACCTGGCTGCACCGGATCGCGACGAACGCCTGCCTCGACTTCCTGGCGAAGCGCAACGACCGCACGCCCGTGCCGTCCGCGCTGTCGGACTCCATCTCCGAGGTGCTGTACCTGCAGCCGTACCCCGACCGGATGCTTCCCGAGGACCCGCAGGAAGCGGTGGTGGCCCGGGAGACGATCGAGCTGGCGTTCATCGTCGCCGTCCAGCACCTGCCGCCCCGGCAACGGGCGGTGTTCATCCTGCGCGACGTCCTCGGCTGGCCGGCGTCGCAGGCCGCCGGCGCCCTCGAGCTGACCGTCGCGTCGGTGACCAGCGCACTGCAGCGGGCCCGCGTGACGATGCGCGAGCGGCTGCCCGACCGCCGCCTCGACTGGCGCAGCCCCGAGGTGTCGAATGAGGAGCGCGGCGTGGTGCGTGCCTACATCGACGCCCATGAGCGCAACGACCTCGACGGGTTGGCCTCCCTGCTGCGCGACGACCTGCGCTTCGCGATGCTGCCCGACGCCGGCACGTCCGTCAGCACGGCGAAGGACGCCGTGGACGGCTGGGTCTCTGGTGGGCTCTTCCAGCGCGGCCACAACGACTGGCGCGGTATCGCGACGACGGTCAACCGCATGCCGGCCGCCGCGCTGTACCTGCGCACCGCCGACGACGCGCAGCACCGGCTGTTCGCCATCGCGGTCCTGCGCGTCGTCGACGGGAAGATCGCCGAGCTCACCGGCTTCGCCGCCGGCGACAAACCCTGGCTGGAGCTGCCCCCGACGCTGTGATCGCCCGGGTGCTCATCGCCTCGTCTCGTAGCGGGTCAGCAGGATGCCGCCGGGAAACGTCCGGGTCTCCGCCAGGGTCAGGTTCACCCAACTGTCCAGCGCGGTGAAGAACGGCGTGCCGCCGCCCACCAGGACCGGCGAGGTGACCAGGAGGTACTCGTCGATCAGCCCGGCCCGCATGGCCGCCCCGGCGAGCGTCGCGCCGCCGATGTCCATGGGGCCGCCGTCCTCGGCCTTGAGCCGGCTGATCTCCGCGACCGCGTCGCCGGTGACCAGGCGGGTGTTCCAGTCGACCGTGCTGGTCGTCGAGGAGAACACCACCTTGGGCATGTCGCGCCAGCGCCGGGCGAACTCGGCCGCCGCAGGTGTGACGCCGGGCTGCTGGTCGGCGGTCGGCCAGCTGGAACTCATCTCCTCCCACAACTTGCGCCCGTACAGCGCGAGCCCCGTCGCCGCCACCCGGTCGGACCAGAACTGGAAGAACTCGTCGTTCGGCGACGAGTCCGGCCCGTCACCCCCACTCCACCCGAGATCGTCCCCGGGCGCGGCGATGTAGCCGTCGAGGGTCACATTCATGGCGTAAGTCAGTTTCCGCATGGCGTCAGCCTTCCGTGAGTGGATCACACACCTACAGACGAACGCGGCCCGAAAACCTAATCGGTGCGCGGAGCCGGCGGACGCGGGCACAGCGAGCATGGCTGCGTCCCGATCTCGGGCCCGTGGCTCGGTTTCGGTCTAGGCCGCGGCGGCGCGGTGGTAGGAAGGCGAGGGAAAGCCGTCGACATCCTTTCGCGACGGCGGTCTCGAACGAGTCGGGCTGGCGCTCGGCGCTGATGTCGTCCCCGAGAAACTGAGCCGTGCTGTCGTGACAGGCGACGACGAGATGGCGCGCGGTCGTCGAAAGCTGAGCGAGCGGAAACGTTGTCGACAGTCAGGAGGACCATCACGCGTCCGCGGCGTCGCCGTGCAACAACAGCTCGCCTGCGCCGGACGGTGGCGGATCGAGGCCCAGGGTCGAGCTCGACGGCCTGGCCTGGCTGAAACTCCGCGGTGTGGACGATGCTAAGCAGCGGCCAGTAGCAACTTCCCGTAGAGAATGAGCCGGTGCGGCGCAGGACTCGGGGGCGGAGCCCGCTCCAGCGGTTCGAGACCCAGGCCGCCTCGCCCCACCCCCAGCACCTCGTGCGCGAGTCGGCCTTGCGCCACGCCTTCGCCGACGGGGCGTTCGCGCGCCGCCATCCAGGTCTCCGACTCGAGGCCTGCCACTATCGGGTCGGCGGATCCGATCAGGTGCGCATACGCGGTGGTGACCGGTCGCTGGCGCGGGCTCTGGGCGACGGGCGGGTCGGTCTGGCCGCGCGGGAGCAGGCCGAATGATCTGCTGCGGAGCAGGACCGTCTACGGCCGCTCACACAACGACTACATGGCCGACGCCGTGCTCGGCGGGGACTGTTGACCTGCGACAACCGTGGTGCGTACGGCTGGGTGAAGCGACCCGGCCCGGCTACCCTTTGAAGATCACGTCTGTTGTCAACGCGATCTTCTCTCATGGATGGCTTCTTAGACTTCCTTGATCCGTTCATCACGTCGCCGTGGGTTTACGGCGTGGTGTTCGCGTTGGCGGCTCTCGACGCGTTTCTGCCGATCGTGCCCAGTGAGGCCACGCTGATCACCGCGGGCGTCTTCGCGGCCAGCGGCGAGCCCAACGTGCTTCTGGTGATCCTCGCCGGTGGGGCCGGGGCGATGGCCGGCGACCACATCTCCTACGCGATCGGCCGGGCCGGCGGGGAGAACGTGATCAGGCGGATACCCGAGGGCACGCGGCGGGCCAAGACCTTCGCCTGGGTACGCGAGCTGCTGTTCGCACACGGCGGCGTCGCGCTGGTGATCGCCCGCTACATCCCGGGTGGGCGGACGGCGATCACCCTCACGACCGGGGCGATCGACTATCCGCGGCGGAAGTTCACCTTCTTCGACGCGATCGCCTGCTTCTCGTGGGCGACCTATACGACGCTGCTCGGCTTCCTGGGCGGTTCCGCCTTCCAGGACAGCCCGCTGCTCGGGCTCGCGCTCGGCTTCGGCATCGCGCTGGCCGTGGCCGGCCTGGCCGAGCTGATCCAGTGGCTGCGCCATCGCCGCCGGCCGCCCCGCACCCCGGCCGAGGAGACCGTCGCCGCCGGCAGCCACCTCGACGGCCGTTCCGACTGACGGCAAGCCCAGCACAGCACAGCGCGGCCCGGGCCGAAGCCCGGGCCGCGCCCCGACAGCAACCTCAGCCGGCCGGTGGCACCCGCCGCCGGACGTCTTCCGTCGTCGACGGGCCCGGCTGCCAGGCGGCGACCCAGGGCAGGTCGCTCTCCGGGTGCACGACGCCCTCCTCGAGCCAGGCGTAGCGCCCGTCGAGGATGCGCTTCGCCGCCTTCGCGTCGATGGCGTCCGTGTTGTCCCAGAGGGCGGTGAACAGGGCCTCCGCGCGTACCTTGGCCTGCTTGCAGAACAGGTCCGCCAGCTCCATGCCCTCGGGCCGCAGTTCCCGCTCGGCGTTGGCCCGCACGCAGACCGCCGCCATCGCGAAGAGCTCCGCCCCGATGTCGACGATGCGGCCGAGGAAGACCTCGCGGTCCTCCATCCGCGCCTGCCAGCGCGACATGCCGTAGAACGTCGACCGGGCCAGCTTGCGCGCCGCCCGCTCGACGAAGCGCAGGTGCTGCGCCAACGGGCCGTACTCGTTGAAGGCCGACGGGTTCTGCCCCTTGCCCACCGTCAGGCCGGGGAGCCAGCGAGCGTAGAACGCCGTGGCGCGGGCGCCCGCCTTGGCCTTGCGGCCCAGGTCGGCCTTGGGGTCGATGATGTCGCCGGCCACGGAGAGGTGGGCGTCGACCGCCTCGCGGGCGATCAGGAGGTGCATGATCTCGGTCGAGCCCTCGAAGATCCGGTTGATCCGCAGGTCGCGGAGGATCTGTTCGGTGGCGACCGCGCGTTCGCCGCGGGCCTCCATCGACGAGGCGGACTCGTAGCCGCGACCGCCGCGTACCTGCACCAGCTCGTCGGCGATCTTCCACGCCATCTCGCTCGCGTAGAGCTTGACCAGCGCCGCCTCGATGCGGATGTCGTTGCGGTCGTCGTCGGCGAGCATGCAGCAGAGGTTGAGCATGGTCTCCATGCCGTACGTGGTCGCCGCCATGAAGGCCAGCTTCTGCGCGATGGCCTCGTGGTCGCCGACCGGCCGGCCCCACTGGACCCGCTCCGCGGACCACTGCCGGGCCACGCTGAGGCACCACTTGCCGGCGCCGACACACATCGCGGGCAGCGACAGCCGGCCGGTGTTCAGCGTGGTCAGCGCGATCTTGAGGCCGCGGCCCTCGCCGCCGATCATCTGGTCGGACGGCACGAAGACGTCGTGGAACCGGGTCACGCTGTTTTCCAGGCCGCGCAGGCCCATGAAGCTGTTGCGGCGCTCGATGGTGATGCCCGGCGAGTCGCCCTCGACGACGAACGCCGTGATGCCGCCGCGCCGGCCCTCGGACTTCGGCACCCGCGCCATCACCACGAGCAGCGTGGCGACGGTGCCGTTGGTGGCCCAGAGCTTGACGCCGTTGAGCTTGTAGCCGCCCTCGACCGGCTCGGCGATCGTGCCGAGACGGGCCGGGTCGGAGCCGACGTCGGGCTCGGTGAGCAGGAACGCGGACACCTCGCCGGCGGCCAGTCGCGGCAGGTAGCGGCGTTTCTGCTCGGCGGTGCCGAACAGCTTGAGCGGCTGCGGCACACCGATCGACTGGTGCGCCGACAGCAGCGCGCCGATCGCCGGGCTGACCGAGCCGGCCAGCATCAGGCTGCGCGCGTAGTCGAGGTTGGTCAGGCCGAGGCCGCCGTACTTCTCGTCGATCTTCATGCCGAACGCGCCGAGCCGGGCCAGGCCGTGGAACACCTCGTCCGGGATCCGGTCCTCGCGTTCGATGCGCTCGCCGTCGACCTCGCTGCGCACGTACGCGTTGAGTTTCTTGACGAACTCCGCGCCCTTGGCGGCCCGGATCGGGTCGGGTTGCGGCCACGGGTCGATCAGGTCGAGCCGCAGGCGGCCCAGGAACAACTCTTTGCCGAAGCTCGGCTTGGCCCAGTCCGTCTCGCGGGACGCCTCGGCGACCTCACGTGACTCCTGGTAGGAAACCGTCCCTGCCTCCTGCGGCAGGACTCCGGCACCGTCGGCGCCGCCGGCCTCCGGCGGCCTGTTCTGCGTCGTCGTCACGGCTTCCCCCTTTTGTCGGGCTTGGCTGTGCTGGTTCTGACGGTACCCCGGTTAGTTACCCATCGGTAGGTTTCTAGAACTCCTCAGGGTGCTCCCGGCGTCGGGTGATCTCCGCCTCAGTCTCGTCCGGCTCACCCCAGTCGCGGCGCGCCCAGGGCAGTACGGCCCAGAAGGTGAGGAGGAAGAGGGCGGTGATGCCGCTGAGCACCAGCGCGACGGTCCGCGACGCGATGAAGTCGGTGACCAGCAGCACGGCGCTGACGATCGAGACCAACAGGAACGTCAGCCCGGCCGTGGCCATCCGGTGGCCGAAGCGGACCAGCTCCGGCTTGCGCCCCTGCCGGAACAGTCCCTGGTGGAACGCCACCGGCGCTATGATCAGCGCCGTGGCGCCGGCCGCGGCCAGCAGCGACACGAGATAGGTGTTGCGCTGGAAGTCCGTCGTACGCGGGAAGCCGTTGCTGAACGGCAGCGTCAGCAGGAAGGCGAACAGGATCTGGACGCCGGTCTGCGCGACCCGCAGCTCCTGCAGCAGGTCGTTGAAGTTGCGGTCCCACCGCTGCTTCGGCGTCTCGTCGCCCATACGCCTCATGCTGGTCGGTCGACTGCCGCCCCGCGGCGGAATCGTCAGCCCAGCCGGGCGACGATGCGCTTCAGCTGGTCGGCGTACCGGGCACGGAACTCCGGCGAATCGACGGCCAGTCCGGTGAAGTCCTCGGCGAAGTGCCGCAGCAGGGTCGGCGCCAGCGCCGCGCCGAAGAGGGCGAGCAGGAGGAACGCCGGGTCCAGGTCCGCCGCGACCTCGCCCGCGGCCTGCCGCCGGCGCAGGTCGTCGACCATCATCCGGCGGTACGCGGACCCGCCCTCCTCCTGGTTGCCCTCCAGCGCCTGCCAGACGAGCAGCCGGACCCAGTGCCGCTGCGCCTCGCCCACCGCGGCGAACGCGGTCAGCACCTCGTCGAGCGGCGCGTCGGCCTGGTTGACGCCGGCGCTGATCGTCCGCCAGCGCTCCACCAGCGCCCGGTAGAGCCCTTCCTTGCCGTCGAAGTAGTAGGAGATCAACTGCTGGTTGGCGCCGGCCCGGCGGGCGATCGCACCCACCCGGGCCCCGGCGAAGCCGTGCTCGCCGAACTCCACCAGCGCCGCGTCGAGGATCCGTTCCCGGGTGCGCTCGGCGTCCCGCTTGCGCTCGGGCCCGGCCGGCGACCGGCGAGGACGCGACTCAACCATGCCGGTGATCGTATCAATCAAACAAATGGTTGACAGAGTCATGCGGGCGAGTGACGCTGGGGGCATGACGAACTTCTCCGTAGCGGTGGTCGGCGGCGGCCTCGGCGGCCTCGCGCTCGCTCACGGCCTGCGCCGGGCCGGCATCACCGTCGACGTCTACGAGCGGACCCGGGAGCGCACCGACTGGCTGCAGGGCTACCGCATCCACATCAACCCCGCCGGGGCCGGCGCCATGCACCACTGCCTTCCGCCGGCCGGCTGGCAGTCGTTCCTCGACACCGTCTCGGTCGGCGACGGCGGCTTCGGCTTCCTCACCGACCAGGCCACCGAGCTGATCGGCCTCGCCGACGACGAGATCAACGACCCTGCCGCCGCGCCCCCGGACCGGCATTACGGCGTCAGCCGCATCCGGCTCCGGGAGGTCCTCCTCGACGGGCTCGACGACGTGGTGCACCTCGGCCGCGAGCTCACCCGCTACGAGCTGACCGGCGACCGCGTCACGGCGCACTTCGCGGACGGCGGCACGGCGACCGCCGACATCCTGGTCGGCGCCGACGGCGCGAACTCGCGGGTACGCGGCCAGCTTCTCCCGCACGCGCACCGGGTCGACACGGGCGTGATCGCGGTGGCGGGCCGGTTCGCGCTCGACGGGGCGAGTGCCGCCGACCTCCCCGCCGCCCTGACCGACCGGGCGAACCTCGTCGTCCCGCGCGGTCGCGGCTCGCTGTTCACCGCCGTCTGGCGCGGCGCCGGCGCGGCCGACCACGCCATCTGGGGATTCTCCGACGCGGCCGACCGGTTCCCGGCGGACGTGACCACGCTCGACGGGGCGGCGTTGCGGCAGGTCGTGCGGGACCGGATGACGGGCTGGTCACCGGCCTTCCACCACCTGGTCGGGCGCAGCGACCCGGCCACCGTCCACGCGCTGCGGGTGCGGAGCGCCGCGCCCGTCGACCCGTGGCCGACCGGCCGGGTCACCCTGCTCGGCGACGCCATCCACAACATGACGCCGATGGCCGGTGTCGGGGCGAACACCGCGCTGCGCGACGCCGACCTCCTCCGCCGCGAGCTGATCGCCGCCCGCGCCGGCGAACGGCCACTGGTCGACGCGATCGGGCGCTACGAGCGCGAGATGCTCCGCTACGGGTTCGCGGCCGTGCGGCAGTCGCTGCGCAACGCCGAGCAGGCCGCCCACTCGACCGCACTCGGTCGGGCCGGCTTCCGGACGATGCTGCGGCTGACGGCGGCCGTGCCGCCGCTGCGCCGCGGGATGGCCCGCCGGCTCGGCTCCTGACCAGGATCTGTCCCGCGGACCAACGCCGCCCGCGATGCGCCGCCACCAGGCCCGCAGCGCGGCACCAGGCAGGGTCTGGCCGGCGCATCAACACGGCCCGCGATGCGCCGCCGCCCGGGCCCGCGGCTCGGCACGAGGCAGGGTCTGGCCGGCGCATCAACGCGGCCCGCGCCGCGCCCGGCGGCCGGGCGCGGCACCTGACTACTTGCGGTTCTCGGCCAGCCAGCGCTCGGCGAAATCGACTGCGGCCCGTTGCGACATGAGCCGGCTGAGCGCGCCGCCGACCCGTCCCGACCGGACCACGCCGGTCGCGTCGAAGTCGGCGCCGAGCAGCTCGAAGTCGCCCTCGTCGAGGTCGACGTCGTCCCACCAGACCCACTCGCGGCCGCCGTCGGGGGTCAGCACCGCCGCGCCGAGCCGGGCCGTCGGCGGGGTCGGCTGACGATATTCGGCCAGGTGCAGCGAGGTGTTGGACTCGTGGCCGACGCCGAGCAGCAGCACGTCGCCGTCCAGCCCGTAGATCTTGCCCAGCGGCGAGTCGGGCCCGAGCATGCCGGATCGCGGCTGCCCGTAGACCACCTCGGTGGCCAGCCGGCCCAGCGCCGCGAACGAGACCTGCGGGTGGTCGCTGCGCTGCGCGTCCGGCCAGGTGCGGACGAGCTCGGCGACCGCGCCCATCCACCGGCTCGGCGTCACGGCCGGGTCGAAGCCGGGCATGTGCTCGCGGATCACGGACCACCACCCCGGCGGTACGGGCGGGTTCTGCCACTCGGCCGGGTCGGAGTTGTCGGGCGTGTGGGTCGGCACGACCAGCGTCCCGTCGGGACCGAGCACGTCACGCAGCGCGAGCACCAACGCCTGCGGCCCGCCGGCGACGTAGCCGACCGGCTTGAGCGAGGCGTGCACGAGCAGCGTCGAACCGGGCCGCACGCCGAGCGCCGTCAGGTCGGCGGCGAGCGACTCGCGGGTGTGCGGCAGCCGTTCGGCGGCCTCGGCGGGGTGGCTGGTCACGAGGCGTCCGCGATCCGGGTGAGGATCGCCTGGGCCAGCACCTCGGGCTGTCGTTCGGTGATCCAGTGGTCGACACCGGGCAGCGGCAGGAAGCGGTAGTCGCCGGTCACGTGGTCGCCGGCGCCGGTGGCCGCGACCTGCCCGACGGCGACGTCCCGGTCACCCCAGACGTACGTCGTCGGCCGCTCGACCGGGCCGACCTTGGCCAGCTCCTCGATCACCAGGGCGCGGTACCAGTTGAGGGCCGCCGTCAGCGCGCCCGGCTCCAGCAGCGGCGCGGCGAACACCTCCACCTGGTCGCCGACGCCCGCGAGCACCGTGCGCAGGCCGGCGCCGCCGTCGCGGGTGAGCACGTGCTCGGCCTTGCCGACGGTCCGGAACAGGTCGATGTAGGACGAGCGCCGTTGCTGGTCGGCGTCGGTCAGCAGGGCGTGCGCGAAGGCGGCCGGGTGGGGCACCGAGACGGCGGTCAGCGAGCGGACGCGCTCGGGGTGCGCGGCGGCGAGCTGCCAGGCGACGAACGCGCCGAAGTCGTGCCCGACCACGTCGGCCCGGCCGCCGGCCAGCTCGTCGACGAACGCGACGGCGTCGGCGACACATTCGGCCTGGCGGTACGCGTCGACGCCGCTGGGCCGGGCGCCCGGCGAGTAGCCGCGCTGGTCGACCGCGAACGTGCGCAGGCCGGCCGCGGTGAGGAGCGGGGTCACGCCGGCCCAGGCGTGCCGGTTGGTCGGAAAGCCGTGCAGCAGGAGCACCGGCGGGCCACCGGGCGGACCACCCTCGGCGACCTCGAAACTGAGCCCCCGCGTCTCGATCCGCATGCGCGCGAGCGTACCTGTCGGCAGCGGTGTTAGCCTGGCGAGACAACTTCACATCCGACAGGGGAGCGCACAGCGCTGAGAGTGCGGGCAGTTTCCGCAGACCCTCGAACCTGATCTGGGTAATGCCAGCGCAGGGAGCTCGGTCTACTTCTCCAGCCGCGCCATGTCTCGGGCCATTCCGGGGCATGGCGTGCGTCTTCTCCTGGTTCACCGAACTGGGAGGCAATCACCGATGGCATCACACCGCTGGCGTACGGTCGACATCGTCGTCGCCGCCGTGCTGGGCGTCGCGTTCGGCGTCGTGTTCTGGGCCTGGGGCCTGCTCTACAACGGACCCGCCGACGCGATCCCGCTGCCCGCGCGCACGCTGCTCTACGGCGTCTGGCTGCTGCCCGCCGTGCTCGGCGCGCTGGTCGTCCGCAAGCCCGGCGCCGCGTTCTTCACCGAGACCGTCGCCGCGCTGGTGTCGGTCGCGCTCGGCACCACGTGGGGTTGGACCCTGGTGCTCCAGGGCCCGCTGGAAGGGCTCGGCGCCGAGCTCGTCTTCGCGCTGTTCGCCTACCGCGTCTACCGGCTGCCGGTGGCCGCCCTCGCCGGCGCGGCGGCCGGACTGGTGGCCGCGCTCTACGACGTCATCTACTGGTACCCCGGCAACTCGTGGGGCACCTTCGGCGTCCCGTACCTGGCGCTCACCGCGGCCAGCTCCCTGGTCATCGCCGGCGGCGGCGCCTGGCTGCTGACCCGGTCGCTGGCCAACACCGGCGTCCTCGACCGGTTCCCGGCCGGTCGCGAACGCGCGGCGGTCTGACCTGTCGTGAGCGCCGTCGAACTGCGCGGCTTCGGCTGGCGGCACGCCGGCCGCAAGGCGTGGGCGGTGCGCGGGGTCGACCTGCGCGTCGAGCGCGGCGAGCGGGTGCTGCTGCTGGGTCCGTCCGGGGCCGGCAAGAGCACCCTGCTGGCCGCCCTGGCCGGCCTGCTCGCCGACGACTCCGGTGAGCGCGAGGGCATCGCCGAGATCGACGGCCTGGACACCCGTAAGGCGCGGGAACGGGTCGGCATCGTCTTCCAGGACCCGGCGACCCAGCTGGTGATGTCGCGGGTCGGCGACGACGTGGCGTTCGGCCTCGAGAACCGGGGCGTCCCCCGAGACGAGATCTGGCCGCGGGTCACCGAGGCGCTGGCCGCGGTCGGCCTCGACCAGCCGCTGGACCGGTCCACCCATGCGCTCTCGGGCGGCGAGCAGCAGCGGCTCGCGCTGGCCGGCGCCCTCGCGCTGCGGCCGGACCTGCTGTTGCTCGACGAGCCGACGGCCAACCTGGACCCGGCCGGCGCGGCGCTGGTGCGGGCGTCGTTGCGCGACGCGGTGTCCCGGGACACCACCGTGATCATGGTCGAGCACCGGCTCGAGCCGATCGTGCCGCTGGTCGACCGGGTCGTCGTGCTGGCCCCCGGCGGTGGCGTGGTCGCGTCGGGGCCGCCGGCCGTCGTCTTCGGTCGGCACGGCGCGGCGCTGGCGGCCGACGGCATCTGGGTGCCGGGGCAGCCGCTGCCACCGCCTCGGCTGGCCGCCGCCGCGCCCGGCGAGATGCTGGTCACCGCCGACGGGGTGGCGCTGGCCCCGCGGCTGGCCCCGACCGATCTCGCGGTGTGCACCGGCGAGGCGGTGGCTGTGCTCGGGCCCAACGGCGTGGGCAAGTCGACGCTGGCCTTGCTGCTCGGCGGGTTGCTCGCGCCCAGCGGCGGTCGGGTGGTCGCCTCGTCGGTGCTGGCCGGCGCGGACGCTCGCCGGCCACCGCACCGCTGGCGGGCCGCCGACCTGACGGCCCGCATCGGCTCGGTGTTCCAGGATCCGGAGCACCAGTTCGTGGCGTCTACGGTCCGGGACGAGCTGGCCGTGGGGCCGCGCCGGCTCGGCCGCCCGCTGACGGTGGTCGACGACCTGCTGGCCCGGCTGCGACTCGACCATCTCGCGCGGGCCAACCCGTACACCCTGTCGGGTGGTGAGGCGCGGCGGCTGAGCGTGGCGACGGCGCTCGCGTCGGCGCCCCGCCTCCTGCTGCTCGACGAGCCGACCTTCGGGCAGGACCGGCGCACCTGGATCGAGCTGGTCGCGCTGCTGGCCGACCTGCGCGACGAGGGACACGGGGTGTGCGCGGTGACGCACGACGCGGCGTTCGTCGACGCGCTGGCCGACCGGCGGCTGGAGCTGGCGCCATGACGCTGACCGCGGTGATGACCCGCTCCGACGCGCCGCTGGCCCGCCGCAACCCGGTCGCCAAGCTGGTCGCCGCCACCGTGTTCGCGCTCGGTGTCCTGGCGACCCTCGACCCACTGACCCCCGCGCTGGCCATCGCCGCGGAGCTCGTGCTGCTGCCGTTGTTCGGGGTCCGCTACAGCGCCCTGCTGCGCCGCGGCTGGCCGCTGCTGCTGTCGGTGTTCGGCGTCGTGCTGACCACCATCCTGTTCGGCGCGAACCGGGGCGGCGACACAGTTCTCGCGCTCGGCCCGCTCGACGTGACCACCGGCGTGCTGACTGTCGCATTAGGACTCGCGCTGCGCCTGGTGGCATTGGCGCTGCCCGGCATCATGGTGTTCACCACCACGGATCCCACCGACCTGGCCGACGCGCTGGTGCAGAACGCCAAGGCGCCGGCCCGGTTCGCGATCGGCACGCTGGCCGCGTTCCGCCTCGTGCCGTTGCTCGGGCAGGAGTGGCAGGCGCTGCGGATGGCCCGGCGGGCGCGCGGCATCGACACGGGCGGCAACCCCGTGGCGGCGGCGCGGTTGTTCGCCTCGGCCGTGTTCGCGTTGCTGGTCGGCGCGATCCGGCGGGGCACCCGGCTGGCGACCGCGATGGACGCGCGGGGCTTCGACAGCGGCACGCCGCGTACGCACGCCCGCCTGCAGCGGATCACCCGTGCCGACTGGCTGTTCGTGGCCGGCGCCGTGCTGCTGACCGCCGCGATCCTCACCGTGAGCATCGCCACGGGTACGTTCCGCCCCGTTCTCGGTTAAGGTCTTCCCACTCGTCGAGGCGGTGGGTTCATGAGCGTGAGACTGGCCGAGATAACCGATACCGCGGACGTCGCCGCGCTGTTGCCGCAGGCGCACCGCATCCTGGCCGACCTGGTGGCCTCCGGCGCCGCGCTCGGGTGGACGTTGCCGCCCGACCGGGCTGAGGTTCGCGACCTGCTGACCGAGTTGGTCGAGGGCGCCGGCTCCGGGGAGGCGGCGTTGCTGGTGGCCTATGCGTCGGGCGACGACGTCCCGTCGCCCTCGTCGCTGAACCGGTCGGCGCCGCTGCCCGACGGGAGTCGGGTCGCCGGGCTCGGTTACTGGCGCCGCTATGCGCGGCAGACGCACCGGCCCCACGCGGACCTGGAGCGGGTCGCGGTCGCCGAGGCCTACCAGGGGCGCGGCATCGGGCGGGCGTTGACCGAAGGGCTGGTGGCCAGCGCCCGCAAGGCCGGCATCGAGGTGCTGACCCTGGACGCCCGCGGCGACAACGAACGCGCGCTGGCGCTCTATCGCACGTTGGGCTTCAACGAGTACGGGCGGCTCGTCGACTTCGTGGCGGTCGGCCACCTCCGCTACGACAAGGTCCTCTACGCGCTCGACCTCCGCCGCCCCTGGCCCCGCCTGTGAAGGAACGGCCCGTTGTTAACGCTTTCCGCAGAGGAACGGCCCGTTACTAACACGGACGTCAAGAACGAGCCGTTCCTTTCGCTTTCCGCATAGGAAGGGCCCCTTCCTGACGTTGGCGTCAGGAAGGGACCCCAGTTACTACGCGCGGCGGAAGGCGTAGCGCTTCGGTTGGGCCGCCGGCTTTCCACGACCGGCCTTTGTGGACTGGACGGCGCGGTCGTGGCCGTGCGCCGGCTTCGACTTCGCCCGGCGCGACGCGCGGTTGCCACCGCCGCCGCCCAGCTCGAGGTCGGGCAACTCGGCGCCGGACAGGTCGACGGTGAACTTATCGGATGCAGGCATGCGAAGGACCTCCGGAAACGGGGAGGGACAGACGGATGCCCGGCGGCGCTCACTGATCTGAGAAAAGGAATGACGCCCCGGGCGCTCGAAGACCGCCGACTGGCGGACCGGCACACAGAATCCCTGGGGGCATCAGTAACGCATGCGACGACCGTACACGCCGTCGCCGGCCTTGGCCAGGTTTATTCGGCGGGCGGGGGCGGCACCGGGTTCGGGATCGCCCCGCCGAAGCGGCGGTCGCGCTGGGCGAACAGCTCGCAGGCGTACCAGAGGTGGCGCCGGTCGAAGTCGGGCCAGAGGGTGTCGAGGAAGACGAGCTCGGCGTACGCGGACTGCCAGAGCATGAAGTTCGACGTGCGCTGCTCGCCCGACGGCCGCAGGAACATGTCCACTTCGGGCACTTCGGGGTGGTAGAGGTAGCGCTGGATGGTCTTCTCGGAGATCCGGTCCGGGTCGATCTTGCCCGCCATCGCGTCGCGGGCGATCGCGGCCGCCGCGTCGGCGATCTCCGCCTGGCCGCCGTAGTTGACGCAGAACTGCAGCGTCAGCGTCGAGTTGCCGCGCGACATCTCCTCGGCGGTCTGCAGCTCGGAGATCACGCTCTTCCACAGCCGTCCGGCCCGCCCGGACCAGACCACCCGCACCCCGAGGTCGACCAGCTGGTCGCGGCGGCGCCGGATGACGTCGCGGTTGAAGCCCATCAGGAAGCGGACCTCGTCGGGCGAGCGGCGCCAGTTCTCGGTGGAGAAGGCGTACGCCGTCAGGTAGGGGATGCCGAGCTCGATCGCGCCCTCGATCGTGTCGAAGAGCGAGTACTCGCCGCGCTCGTGTCCCGCCGTCCGGGGCAGCCCGCGCTCCTTGGCCCAGCGGCCGTTGCCATCCATCACGATCGCCACGTGCTTGGGGAGGCTCCCGGCCGGCAGCTCCGGCGGGCGGCCACCCGACACGTGCGGCGTCGGCGGGCGCACCTCGCGGCGCGTACCGCGTGACCTGATCATTTTTGTTCGTCCCCCGTCGTGCGATCAACCAGCGGCAGCGAGCGTAACCCCCGCTCGAGGTGCCACTGCAGGTGCGCGGCGACCAGGCCGCTGCACTCCCGGCGCGCGCCGACCTCGGCCGCGTCGGCGACGTGCCAGTCGCCGGACGACAGGGCGACCATCAGGTCGAGCGTCGCGGGCGCCGGATGGGCCGCGCCCGGCGGCCGGCAATCCGGACAAACTGCCCCACCGGCGGGTACGGAGAATGCCTTGTGCTGGCCCCCTGTCCCGCAAACGGCACATTCCGCCAGCGCCGGCGCCCAACCGGCGACACCCATGCCGCGCAGGAGGTACGCGTCGAGCACGAGCGTCCCCGCGTGCTCGCGGGCGGCCAACGCCCGGATCGCGCCGAGTGTGAGCAGGAACAACCGCAGCGACGGCTCCCGCTCGACCGGGGTCAGCCGCTCGGCGGTCTCCGCGATCGCGCTGGCCGCCGTGTAGCGGGGGTAGTCGTCGAGGAACCGCTTGCCGTAGAGCTGGATGGCCTCGACCTGGCTGACCGTGTGCAGGCCGCTGCCGGCGCCGTGGGGATCGCCGGCGATCTGCAGGTCGACGTGCCCGAAGGGCTCCAGCCGCGCCCCGAACCGCGAGGTGGTGCGCCGCACGCCGCGGGCGACGGCCCGCAGGCGACCGTGCCGCCGGCTGAGCAGCGTGATGATCCGGTCGGACTCGCCCAGCTTCTGCACACGCAGGACCACCGCGTCGTCGCGGTAGAGCTGACGGCGATAGCCCGGCACCCGCCAATTGTGGTCCCTGGTCGTGGCGGATGTCGTGTGGGGTCTGGGCAGGTGTCGTGGAGATCGATGTGCGTTAGTGTGCGGGCCATGCGTCCTCGGATCGACCCGGTTGTCTGGCGGGCGCCGGCGCCGCCGCCCCGCGCCCGTCTTCGCGCGAGCCGGCCGCCGATGCCGACGCCAATTTTGCGGTCGGTCGGCGCGGTCGGTGCCGTCGGGCCGGAGGACGTGGCGGTGCATCCGGACGGTGGGCTCTACACGGGTGTCGAGGACGGCCGGATCCTGCGGCTGCCGCTGGCCGGCGGGCCGCCGGTCGAGGTCGCGGACACCGGGGGCCGCCCGTTGGGCGTCGAGGTCTCGTCCGACGGTGACCTGGTGGTCAGCGACGCCTATCGCGGTCTGCTGCGGGTCTCACCGACCTCCGGCGCGGTGGAGGTGCTGGCCGACGGCTTCCGCCTGTGCGACAACGCGGCGGTGGCCCGGGACGGCACGATCTATTTCAGCGACTCGTCACAACGGCACGGCCTCGCACACTGGCGGGCCGACATCCTCGAACACACGGGCACGGGCCGCCTCCTCCGCCGGTCCCCGTCGGGCTCGGTCTCCGTGGTGCTCGAGGGCCTGCAGTTCGCCAACGGCGTGGCCCTGGCGGCGGACGAGTCGTTCGTGGCGGTGGCGGAGACGGGCGCTTACCGGATCTCACGGGTGTGGCTGACCGGGCCACGCGCCGGCGACCACGACGTGCTGATCGACAACCTGCCGGGCTTCCCGGACAACCTCTCGACGGGCGCGGACGGCCGGATCTGGATCGCCCTGGCGACATTACGGAATCCAGCGCTGGACCGCCTGCACGCTCTCCCGCCGGCCCTGCGCAGGCTGGTCTGGTCACTCCCGACGGCGCTGCAGCCGGCACCGGCCCGCACGACCTGGGTCATGGCCGTCAACGGGGCGGGCGAGGTGGTCGCGGACCTGCAGACGTCGGACGCCGACTACCACATGGTCACCGGCGTCCGCGAACACGAAGGAACCCTCTACCTGGGCAGCCTGGTGGAGACCAGCGTCGCGGTGGTGTCGCTGGCCTGATCCGTCAGTCGATCTCGGCGACGCGGCGTAGGGCAGGTGCGTCTCGGACCACGACCTTGCGATAGCCAGTGTCGACGATGCCGGCATCGCGCAGCTCGCGGATCGACCGTTGCAACGTGATCTCGGCGGCGCCGCACATGGTTGCCAGCTCGGCCTGGGTCAACCGGACGTTGACGACGATTCCGATCGGGTTCCGTCGCCCGTAGGCGATCGAGATCTCCCAAAGGACCCGAGCCAGCCGAACCTTCACGGGATACGACGCGAAGTCGACCCGTCGGCGGTTGGACCACCGGAGCCGATCGGCAACCATTCCGGCAATCTCCATCGCGGCGTCGGGATTGCCGCGCAGAAAACCGCGGAACTCATCGCGGTGGATGATCCGAATCTTCGCCGACTGGCAGGTCGTCACCGTCGCCGACCTGTCGTCGACGACGGCGACGTGGCCGTGCGACGGGCGGCCGCTGAAACTGCCGGGCTCCTGGCCCACCACGACTTCCATCGCCTGCATCGGGAGCTGATCGACCCCTGGGCCGGATCGCGCAGGCGCGCCGCGCGGCAAGCCGCGGCGTGGGCCATGGCCGTCTCTGATTTCGGAGGTCAGGTCAGCCACCTGGTCAGAGAGAAGGTTCGTTCGTGGTGCTACGGCGGCAACAATTATCGACGCGATGCCGCCGCCCTCGTATACGCCTCCGGGCTTCAGCAGCGGGTGCTCGCGTGGAGCATGGCGGACCTCCGGCGGATCGCCACCGATCCTCTTCAGCGTGGGCATTACTCCGTCGCGGAGGCCGTGAACCAGCTCTATCAACCGGACCGGGCGGGCTGGCTCCTGACCGAGTTGACCGAGTGGACGCGGAGCGCGGACACGCGACTGCACGCCGCTCGGGCGTTGGTCACCCTCGCTCACAAGCCGTCGGCCACCTCCGCCTATGGCCGCCCCGAGTTGCTGGTGCGGCTGGCGGGCGCAGAAGCGGACGCGGCACAGCTCGCACGGCTGTGGCGTATCGCGCTCGTTGAGCCCGCCCTCTCGACCAATGCGTGGTCGGCGTTCGCTTCGTGGTTGTGGCACGCGGACCGAGACGAGCGGCTCCGACCCCCTGCCGTCGACCTGCTGAACCAGCTGGCGGCCTCGCCGCGGATGCGGCGGCGGCTCGCGTTCTTCCTGACCAGTTCACGAGTTTCTGATGATCGGTTGCCGTGGTGGGTACGAGAGGTGGTGGATGCGTCATGACCTCAGGGGTCGGATGGTGGCGGCTCTTCGTGGAACGGCTCGGGCGGGCGCTTCGAGGTCCGGAGCCGATACCCACTACCGTATTCATCCCGCCTCCGCCGCCGGACACCGTGAAGGTGCGCCGACAATCGGCGACACCGATCATCGTTGCGGCAAGCGGACACGTGTTCAGCTTCAACGTGCATGCGACGTTCATCTGGACCGGACACCGAATGCATCGTGAGGAGTTGAGTGAGGTCGCGCAGCGCCTCACGCCGTTCGCGGTCCGAAAGTTGACCGCCCTTTCTGCCGCGCGTGCGCGGCAGTACCCGGCGCACCATGCGCGCGAGCTCGAGATCGAACTCCAAGACGCGCTTGACGGGAGTGGCGAGTGGCCGTACGTGCTGGACGAGGTCCGGGTGACGTGCCGCCCGTACGTGTGGGTGGAGATCGAGGATCGGGTCAAGGAGGCCATCCGCCCGTACCGAGAGAAGTTGATCCAGCTGGACTGCGACCACGACGTGCAGATGAGGCGGGCAGCCTACGCGGAGGCACTGAGTAGGCAGTGGCGCACGGTGTTGACCGAACTGCTCGATGATCCGCTCGCGGATGGGGCCGCCAAACTGACGGAAACGGAACTGGCCAACGTGGTGTCGGAGATCGTTGCGGAGCGGAAGGAGATAGCCGCCAGACTCCAGAAGCTCCTCGAGGACCGGCTCGGTGATGGCGATGCCTTTGACCGTGCCGAGCAGTTCGAACACCTCAAGGAGCGCCTGGAGCGGATGGCCGGAGTCGCGTTCGCGGGCGGTGCCGGCCGCTCTCCGAACGGTTCGCAGTCACCGTTGGCGTAAGCCGAGTGACTTGAGCTCGAGCGCCGCCAAAGCGTCCACGGTGGACTCGTCGTTATGGCGCCAGGACTCCGCTACGTCCGGGCCCAGTTTCGCCAGTTTGCTCAGCGGCTGGGTGGCCAGGGCGCGCAGGGCCAGCAGGTCTCGGCCCGCCGGGGCCTGGCGGACCCGGGACGCCGCGCTGGCGCGGCGGATCCAGCGTGCCCGCAGCGGCAGCCACAGCAGCAGCACGAACAGGATCGGCAGCACCGCGGTGATGATGCCCAGCGCCAGCGCCAGGTCGCCGACCACGTCCTGCTGCGCCTGGCCCGCCTCCGCGACCGAGCGCGCCGCTCCCGCCGCCTTCTCGAACGGCGACGTCAGTTCGTCGCCGACCAGGGGCACACCGCCGACCTTGCTGCCGGCCTCGGCGAGGTTCGACGCCAGGGCGCTGCCGGCGCCTTCGAGTTTCTGGCCCGGGACGGCCAGTTTCTCCACCTGGTCGTGCAGCCAGAGCGCGCCGCGGATCCAGAAGTAGATCCAGGCGATCACGAGCAGGTCGGTGACGACCTGGACGAAGAACCGGGGAAAGCGGTCGGCGTAAATCTTCACCCGCACAGGGTCCCGCAACCGCCACCGCGGCGCACGGGTCAACCTCGGCAGCAGTTCCGGCAGGTTCCGAAGATCTCGAGGGTGTGGCTGACGTCGGTGAAGCCGTGCTTCTCGGCCACCCGGTCCGCCCAGTGCTCGACCGCCGGGCCTTCGACCTCGACCGTCGAACCGCAGCCGCGGCAGACGAGGTGATGGTGGTGGCCTTCGCTGCACCGGCGGTAGAGGTGCTCGCCGCCCGGCGGGCGCATCACGTCGATCTCGCCGGCGTCGGCCAGGCTCTGCAACGTGCGGTAGACGGTGGTCAGCCCGACCCGCTCGCCCCGGTCGCGGAGCATCGAGTGCAGCTCCTGAGCGCTGTGGAAGCCCTCCACCGTGCCCAGCAGCGAGCTGACCGCGCGTCGCTGGTGGGTGTTGCGCAGCGCTCCGACCTCGCTCATGATGCCTCCCGGGCGTGGCTGACGGCGTCGGCCACGATGTGCGCGATGTGCTCGTCGACAAGGGAGTACGCGATCTCCCGGCCCCGCCGGTTGCCGCGTACGACGCCGGCGCCCCGCAGCACCCGCAGGTGCTGGGAGACCAGCGGCTGCGGCGCGCGCAGCGACTCGACCAGCTCGTGCACGCAGCGCTCGCCGCCGCCGAGCTCCGTGACGATGGCGACCCGGATCGGCGCCGCCAGAGCGCGCAGGAGTTCCCCCGCCCGCTCGTACGACTCGTACCCGTTGCCCTCCGTCATACCGGAACCGTAGCTCAGCGCCGATCCAGGACGACCTCGTGTGGCTCCGGTTCGGGAGCGACCGGCCGGCCCGGTCCACGGTCGGGCCGGCCGGCGCGCAGGGCGCCGCGTCTGCGGACGGCCCGCAGCGCGGCGACGGCGACCGCGACGACCAGGAAGCCGGCGATCGCGAGCACCACGATGGTCGCGCCGAGGGCGGTGTCGATCTCCCAGGCCAGCCAGACGCCGGAGCCCGCCGCGGCGACGCCGAGCACCATGGCCAGGCCCATCGTGGCGACGAAGCCGCGGGCCACCTGCTGGGCAGTCGCGACCGGCACCACCATCAGCGCGCTGACCAGCAGGAGGCCGACGGCGCGCATGGAGATGGTCACGGTCACCGCGGTCAGCACCGCGATCAGCAGGTTGAGCGCGCGGACCGGCAGGCCGGAGACCCGGGCGTACTCCTCGTCGTGGCTGGCCGCGAAGAGCGCCGGCCGCAGGCCGAGCGCCAGGCCGAGCACGACGGCGCCGAGCACCAGGATCAGCACCAGGTCCGACCGGGAGGTGGTGGCCAACGATCCGAAGAGGTACGTCATCAGGTTGGCGTTGCTGCGGCTCCCGGAGAGGCCCACCAGCATGACGCCGCCCGCGATGCCGCCGTAGAAGAGCAGCGCGAGCGCCATGTCGCCGGAGGTGCGGCCGCGTTCCCGGATCAGCTCGATGGCGATCGCGCCGACCGCCGACACGACCACCGCCGTCCACACCGGCGACGTGTTGAGCAGCAGGCCGACGCCGACACCGGTCAGCGCGACGTGGCCGACGCCGTCGCCGATCAGCGACATCCGGCGCTGGACCAGGTAGATGCCCAGCGCGGGCGCGGTCAGGCCGATCACGACGGCGCCGATCAGCGCCCGGATCATGAAGTCGTTGGCGAAGATGCTCATGCTCCCCACATCCCCGTCGGCTGTTCGGGCGCGTGCGGGTGGACGTGGTCGTGGTCCGGGTCGGCGTGGTGCCCGGCCGGCGCCGGCACCGAACCCTCGTGGGCGATCTCGCCGTGGTGCACGACCACGCACCGGGTGATCAGCGGCTTGAGTGGGCCGAGCTCGTGGGCGACCAGCAGCACCGTGCCGCCGCCGGCGACGAAGTCGCCCAGGGCGCCGGCGAACGCCTCCTGGCTGGCGGCGTCGACACCGGCGGTGGGCTCGTCGAGGATCAGCAGCTCGGGCCGGCCGGCCAGGGCGCGGGCGATCAGCGTGCGCTGCTGCTGGCCGCCGGAGAGGCTGGCCACGGGGTCGGTGGCCCGGTCGGCGAGCCCGACCGCGGTGAGCGCGTCGGTGACGGCGGCCCGGTCGGCGGCGCGCGGCGGCTTGAAGATGCCGCGCCGGGCGACCAGGCCCGAGGCGACGACCTCGGCGACGGTGGCCGGCACGCCGGAGCCGGCGCCGATCCGCTGCGGCACGTACCCGATGCGTTCCCAGCCCTTGAAGCGCCGGTCGCCGAACAACGTGATCTCGCCGGCGCTCAGCGGCACCAGGCGCAGGATCGAGCGGACCAGCGTCGACTTGCCGGAACCGTTGGCGCCGAGCAGCGCGACCACCTCGCCCCGCGCGACGGTGAGCGAGACGTCGCGCAGCACGATCCGGTCGTCGTAACCGACGACCGCGTTGGCGACCTCGATGACCTGTTTTGTCATGAACAGTCCAGGGCGGTGCGGAGGGCGGTCAGGTTGGTGCGCATGATCGAAAAGTAGTCGCCGCTCGCGCCGGGCTGGAGGCCCTCGATCGGGTCCAGCACCGCCGTGCGCGCGCCGACCTCGCGGGCGATCGTGTCGGCGACCTTGGGGCTGACGAGGGTCTCGAAGAAAATGGTGGTCGCGCCGTGCTCGCGCGCCTCCTCGGCGACGGCGGCCAGCCGCTGCGGGGCCGGCTCGTCCTCCGGCGTCACGCCGGTCAGGCCCACCTGCTCCAGGTCGTAGCGGTCGGCGAGGTAACCGAACGCGGCGTGGCTGGTCACCAGTTCGCGGCGGTCGCAGGTGCGCAGGCCGGCGGCGTACTCCTGGTCGAGGCTCGTCAGCTGCGCCCGCAACCGTTGCGCGTTGGCCGTGAAATCCGCCGCGTGCTCCGGGTCGGCCTCGGCGAGCCGGCCGGCGACCTGGTCGCCGATCGTCGCGAGCCGGTCGGGGTCGAGCCAGATGTGCGGGTCGGTGCCGCCCTCGTGGTGGTCCGGCTCCGCTTCGCCCTCGCCCTCGTGCACGTGGTCGCTCGCACCGGCGCTGAGCAGGGGAACGGCCGCGCTGACGTCGAACGACCGGTCGCCGCCGACCTGCTCGACCGCGTCGTCCATGGCCGGCTGGAAGCCCTTGAGATAGACGATCACGGCGGCGTCGGAGACCCGGCCGACCTGGCGGGCGCTCAGCTCCAGGTCATGCGGCTCGGCGCCGGGCTTGGCCAGGTTGGTCACCGCGACGTGCCCGCCGCCGACCTGCTCGGCGACGAACTGAAGGGGATAGAAGGCGGCCACCACGTCGAGCTTGCCCGGGGCGGCGGCGGACCCGCTGGTGCAGGCCGCGAGCCCGGTCGCGGCGAGGGCGGCGAGACCGGCGACGACCGAGGCGAGGGTACGGCGGCGGCGCATGCCACCAACTGTCGCCGATAATGAAATTGATTGTCAAAAACGCATGGGTCGCTCGGGTACGCGTACCCCGTGCGCTAGAGGATCTTCAGGATCGCGATGCCGATGAGGCCGGTGAGCATGACGAGGCGGATCATGCGGGTCTGCGGCGCCTGGATCGACCACGTCAGCCGGATCAGCGCGATCAGGCCGGCCGCGAGGAGCAGCAGCACGAGGCCCCCGATGATGCCGGGGAGGAACAGCCCGGCCAGCACCAGCGCCAGCGCGCCGAGGAAGGCCTTGGTTGGGTTGACCCGGGCCAGGCGGTGCGCCAGGCCGGGCTGCGTAGGCTGCATCCCGACACTCTACGAGGAGGTTCGTCCGTGCTGGTCGTCAACCGGTTCGTGGTGGCCGAGGAGGCCGCCGACGGGTTCACGCAGCGGGCCCACGCCGCCCTGGCGGCACTGGCCGCGTGCCGGGGTTACCGGTCGGGGCAGCTGGCCCGTGGACTCGACGACCCGACGGCGTGGGCGCTGGTCACCGAGTGGGAGTCGGTGGGTACGTACCGGCGGGCGCTCGGCGCCTTCGACGTCAAGATCCACGCGACGCCGCTGCTGGCCGAGTCGCTCGACGAGCCGTCCGCGTTCGAGCCGCTGGCCAGCGCCGAGCCCGGCGGAACCGTGTCCACCCGGTCCAGCGACCGGTCGGTCGGGCCGGGGCGATGAGCTTGGTCGCACTACGCTTGCTGGCATGAACCCGACGCCCGGCCCGCCGGAGAACGTGCCCGGCCCGCCGTCGGGTGGTCCCGACCCGCTGCCGGCCGACCCGGCGGTGGCGCCGCACTACCTGCCGCCGGGGCCGGCTCCGCAGGGGCAACCGTGGTCGACGCCTCCGGTGTCCTGGCCGGCCTCACCGCCGGCGTCCTCGCCGCCCACGGCTCCGCCCGCGGCCTCGCCGGGTGGCGGGTGGTCGCCGGGCGGGTCCGACGGTTACCCGGTGAGTCCGTCGATGCCGCCCTACCACCCGACGGCCGTGCCGAGCCCGGCGTTGCCGCCGGCGCCGGTCGGGCCGCCGGTGCCGCCGTCGGGGCCAGGTGTCCAGCCGCCGTTCGCGGCGCCGCCGACCGAGGGACGCACCAGACGGCTCTGGCTCGGGCTCGGCGCGGCCGGGCTGTTCGTGCTGCTCTGCTGCGGCGGCGGGGTCGCGGCGATCGCCGGCCTCACCGTGTTCGGCGTGCGGGCGATCGACGAGCGGGCGCGGGTCGTGGTCACCGACTACGTCTCGGCGTTGGAGCAGGCCGAATACGGCGAGGCCTATGCGCTGCTCTGCGACGACCGGCAGCGGGCGCAGTCGCCGGCCGACTTCGCGGCCACCGAGTCGCTCGAGCCGCGGATCCGGTCGTTCCAGGTGCGGCCGACGCAGACCGGGGCCACCGACATCGTCGTACCCGTCGATGTGACCTATGCCTCCGGCTCGTCGTCCACGCTGCGATTCGTGCTCGCGCAGGACCGGGGGACGGGCGAGTTCGAGGTCTGCGGCGTCACCGACTAATCTCGGTCGCGGTCGCCGAGCCGGTAACCGTACCGTCGGGTGGTCGTTTGTAGCTCTGTCCCTTAGCCGCCCCCGCCGGCCGCCAGCCGGCGTAGGAGGAAACCATGCCAGCCGATCGCATCGACGCCATCGTCAGCCTCGCCAAGCGCCGGGGCTTCGTCTTTCCGTCCAGCGAGATCTACGGGGGCACCAGGTCGGCGTGGGACTACGGTCCGCTCGGCGTCGAGTTGAAGGAAAACGTGCGCCGCCAATGGTGGCGCAGCATGGTCCAGGAGCGCGACGACATCGTCGGCCTGGACTCGGCGGTGGTGCTGGCCCGCGAGGTGTGGGCCGCGTCCGGCCACATCGGTGAGTTCGTCGACCCGCTGACCGAGTGCCAGTCGTGCCACAAGCGGTTCCGGGCCGACCACCTCGAGGAGGCGTTCGAGGCCAAGCACGACCGCCCGCCGACCGGTCTGTCCGAGATCAACTGTCCCAACTGCGGCGTCAAGGGCGCGTTCACCGAGCCGAAGATGTTCAACGGGCTGATGAAGACCTACCTCGGCCCGGTGGAGAACGAGGAGGGCATGCACTACCTGCGGCCCGAGACGGCCCAGGGCATCTTCATCAACTACAACAACGTGGCGACCGCGGCCCGCAAGAAGCCGCCGTTCGGTGTCGCCCAGGTCGGCAAGTCGTTCCGCAACGAGATCACGCCGGGCAACTTCATCTTCCGCACGCGCGAGTTCGAACAGATGGAGATGGAGTTCTTCGTCGAGCCGGGCTCCGACGAGAAGTGGCACGAATACTGGCTCCAGGAGCGCTGGAACTGGTACCGCGACCTGGGTCTGGCGGAGACCAACCTGCGCTTCTATGAGCACCCGAAAGAGAAGTTGTCGCACTATTCGAAGCGGACGGTCGACATCGAATACCGCTTTCGCTTCGGTGGCACGGAGTTCTCGGAGCTCGAGGGCATCGCCAACCGCACCGACTTCGACCTGACCACGCACTCCAAGCACTCGGGCGTCGACCTGTCCTATTTCGACCCCGACAAGAAGGAGCGCTGGGTTCCCTACGTGATCGAGCCCGCCGCCGGCCTCACCCGGGCCGTGCTGGCGTTCCTGCTCGAGGCCTACGACGAGGACGAGGCGCCCAACACCAAGGGCGGGGTCGACAAGCGCACGGTCATGCGGTTCGACAAGCGCCTGGCGCCGGTCAAGGTGGCGGTGCTGCCGCTGTCGCGCAACCCGGAGCTGTCGCCGAAGGCCCGCGACCTGGCGGCCGCGCTGCGCAAGCGCTGGGTGGTCGAGTTCGACGACTCCCAGGCGATCGGCCGGCGCTACCGGCGGCAGGACGAGATCGGCACGCCGTACTGTGTCACGGTCGACTTCGACACGCTGACCGACAACGCGGTGACGGTGCGGGACCGCGACACGATGACCCAGGAGCGGGTGTCGCTGGACCAGATCGAGCTCTACCTGCTCGAGCGCCTCTAGGCAAGCAAGGGACCCTTCTTGACGCTTTCCGCACAGGAAGGGTCCCTTGTTGACACGTCGCAGGTGACGCGGCCGCTTCGTGCCGAAGGCGTTGCCCTTGGTGGCCCCTGTGGACAACCGCTCGCGATGAGCGTCAAGAAGGGGCTCTTGCTTCAGAAGTCGAAGCCGCCTGGGCGGGCGTTGCGGTCGGCGATCAGGCCGGCCAGGGTGGCGACGGCGATCTCCGCCGGTGTGCGGGAGCCGATGTTGAGGCCGATCGGTCGGTGGACGCGGGCGATCTCGTCGTCGGGCACGCCGAGGTCGCGGAGGGCGGCGATGTGCGGGCCCTCGTGGCGGGGGTTGCCCATCAGGCCGATCCAGCGGGTCTTCCCGGCCAGCGCGTCGCGGATCAGCGTGCCCAGTTCGGCGCGGTGGTGGTCGCAGACCACGACGTCGGTGTTGGCGTCGAGTCCGGCGGCGTCCAACGTGGACACCGTGCCGTCGGCGTGCTCGTGCGGGGTCTGCTCCAGCCTGGTCGGGTCGGGCTCGACGAGCACGGTCCGGTAGCCCAGGTCCAGCGCGAACCGCAACAGCTGCGCGGACACGGGCGACGCGAAGATGGCGACCAGCGTCTTCGGCTCGTCGCGCGGTGCGGGCGCGTCGCCGTGGGCGACGGCGCAGGAGGCGTCATGCACGTGGTCGGTCACGCCTACGACTCTGCCACGACCACCTCCTCGTCGGTGGCGCCGGTCAGGGCCCGCCGGGTCGTCGCGGTCAGGGCGACGAACGGCGTGACGGTGATCCGCTTGCCGCGCCGCCGCCAGGTGCCGGCGACCGCGCCGTCGGCGAGCACGACGCCCGGGTTGGCGGTGGCCCGCCACACCTGCTTGCGGGCGACGGGGTCCGGCACCAGCAGGTGACGATCCCCGAGCTCCAGGATCGGGTCGTAGGGCGGGAGCAGGTGAACACCGCGGGCCTTCGGCACGGCCCGGGCGGCGTCGAGGTCTGCCGGGTGCAGGAAGAGCCACCGGCCGTCGGCCTCGACCGGCACGACGTCGGCCAGCTCCCACCAGCGCCGGGCGGCGGCGGGGGAGAGGGCCAGCCAGGCGGCCAGCCCGTCGCGGTCGGTCGGGCCGGCATAGCGCAGAAACCGCCGCACGAGCTCCGCCCGAGCATCGTCCCTTGAAGAACCAGCCGGCACCGCGGCGGCGACGAAGTCGGCCGAGCCGTCGCCGTTGGGCACCAGGCGCAGCCCGGCGGGCAGCGAGGCCAGACGGAACAGCGCGTCCTGGACGTGGTGGGCCGCGCAGCCAGGGCACCACGGCCGCAACCGCTCGTCGACCCGGGCCAGCAGAGCCGTCGACAGCTCGCCCTTCCCGCGCCGTACCCCGTCGGCCATCACGGCCGCCATCGCGCCGGCCACCTCGTCGACGGCCGCCCCGATCGGCAGCGGCAGGTCGGCGAAGAACGGCCCGAACTGCTGCGGACGCAGATCGGCCGCGTCGTCCGGCCGGAGAGCGGCGGCCAACAGCGGCAGGTCGGCGGCCCGGTGCAGGTGCATCGCGCCCCGGGCGGCGTGCACGAGCGCCAGCCCGGCCGGCGCCGAGGAGACCCGGAGACGCAGGGCCTGGGCGGCGGTCGTACCCGGTGGCGTGTCTTGAATGCCCGTGTCGAGGACGCCCGCGCCGCCGCCCAGGTGGGTGGCGACCCGGTGGGCCCGGACCTGCGCGTCGGTGAGGCGGGCGTCGGCCATGAGGGCAGGATGCCGCACGGGTACGACAACGTACGCTCGATGCGTGACGCCGCTGCTCCTCGGACCGCACCAGGTCGACCCGCCGGTGGTCCTGGCGCCGATGGCCGGGATCACCAACGTCGCGTTCCGCCAGCTCTGCCGCGAGCAGGGCGGCGGCCTCTACGTGTGCGAGATGATCACCACGCGGGCCCTGGTCGAGCGCAACCCCAAGACGCTCAAGATGATCGCCTTCGGGGGTGACGAGCGGCCGCGCAGCCTGCAGCTCTACGGCGTCGACCCCGAGGTGACCGCCGCCGCCGTCCGGATGGTGGTCGAGGACGACCTGGCCGACCACGTCGACCTCAACTTCGGCTGCCCGGTACCCAAGGTCACCCGCAAGGGTGGCGGCGCCGCGCTGCCGTGGCGCCGGCGGCTGTTCGCCCGCCTGGTCCGCGCGGCCGTCGACGCCGCCGAGGGCGCCGTCCCGGTCACGGTCAAGATGCGCAAGGGCATCGACGACGACCACCTGACGTACGTCGAAGCCGGCCTCGCCGCCCAGGACGCCGGAGTGGCGGCGGTGGCGTTGCACGCGCGCACGGCCGCGCAGCGCTACTCCGGCACCGCCGACTGGTCGGCCATCGCCACCCTCAAGCAGGCGCTCGACGTGCCGGTGCTCGGCAACGGCGACATCTGGGAGGCCGAGGACGCGCTCCGCATGGTCGCCGAAACCGGCGCCGACGGCGTCGTCGTGGGCCGCGGCTGCCTGGGCCGCCCGTGGCTGTTCGCCGACCTGGAGGCCGCGTTCGCCGGCCACCCGAGCCGCCGCCTGCCCACCCTGGGCGAGGTCGCCGCGGTCCTGCGCCGGCACGCCGACCTGCTGGTCGCCCAGTTCGCCAGCGAACGCGACGCCTGCGTCGACATCCGCAAGCACGTCGCGTGGTACCTCAAGGGCTTCCCGGTCGGCGCCGAACTCCGGCGTTCGCTGGCCATGGTCTCGACGCTGGCGGAGCTGGACGACCTGCTCGGCAAGCTCGACGCTGACGCCCCGTTCCCGCTGGACACCCTGGGCCAACCGCGCGGCCGCACCAACTCCCCGGGCAAGGTCCACCTCCCCGACGGCTGGCTGACCGCCCGCGACGCGGACGCCGTCCCCGAGGGAGCCGAAATGGCCGACTCCGGCGGCTAGCCGAGCACGTAGGACTCGTCACCGAACTCGGCGACGATCTTCAGGCGACCGCCCAGAGCGCGGACGTAGGCGGCGAGAGTGTCGACCTCGCTGCGGGTGAGCTCGCCCTTCTCGATCCGGGACACCCGGGCCTGCGTCACGCCCATCGCCTTCGCGATGTCGGTCTGGGTGGCATGCTGGCGCCGCCGGATCTCGGCGAGCCGATAGGCACGCGCCTGCGCGATCAGTTCGTCCTTGGTCGCGGTGATCCGCTCACGCTCCTCGTCGCTCAGCCGCAGCTCCTGCTTGAGATCGGACCAGGACACCGCCTCCGGGTCGTCCAGGTGGTCCATCACCGATCAGCCCCCTTCTCGCGCATCCGATCGAGGTGAGCGTCGTACGCCGCTTCGGCCAACGGCACCGCCGTCGCGTACCAGGCCCGCCAGTTGCCCGCCTTGTCGCCGCCGACCAGCAGCACGACCTGCCGGAGCGGGTCGAAGACGAACAACAGTCGCACCTCGCTGCGGCCCGCCGAGCCCGGTCGCAGTTCCTTCAGATTGGCGAGCCGCGAGCCCTTCACCGTGTCGACCAGCGGCCGACCCAGCCCTGGTCCTTCCTCCGCCAGGGCGTCGATCGCCGCGCTGATCAGCAGCAAGGTGCGGCGATCGGTGCGCCGCAGCGCGTGCAACCACGACAGCACCGGCTCGACGACCACGACGGTCCATGCCATCTGATGCCTCCGCCATAACGCTCACATCATATGTCATGAGTGTTATAGCGGCTAGTGGCCAAGATCGTGGCCCCGTGGTCAGGCCGCGTAGACGCGGAGGAAGGCGTCCACCGCGGCCGTGCAGTAGCGGTCCAGCTCCGCCGCGGTCAGCGGCTCGTCGGAGCCCGTGAACATGGCCTGGTTCATCGGCACCCAGAGGGCCATGCCGGCCAGATGTTCGGCTGCCGTCCGCGGGTCGGGCAGTTTCAGGGCGCCGCCTTCGGCCAACGCCGTCAGTTGCTTCGCCAGCGCGGCCAGGCCGCCCGAGAAGCTCTGCTCGAAGTACGCGCCGCCGAAGACCGGGAAGCGGGCCGACTCGCCGATCAGGAGGCGGCGCAGGCGCAGCACCTCCGGGCGCATGATCGCCTGCACCAGGTTGCGGGTCACGGCCAGCAGGTCGGCCGCGATGTCGTCGCCGTGGTACGGGGGAGCGGCCGAGGTCAGGCGCTGGACCGTCGGCTCCATCGCGGCCATGACGATCGCCTGGAAGAGCTGCTCCTTGTCCGCGAAGTGCTTGTAGACCGTCTGCTTCGAGACGTGCGCCGCCGCGGCGACCAGGTCCATGCTCGTGCCCTTGTAGCCGTGCTCCAGGAACGCGCTGGTCGCCGCGCTCATGATCTGGGCCCGCTTCCGCTCGGTGCGGCTCGGCGTCTCGTCCATGTCGAAAAGAGTACTAGACAGTCCAGTTCCAAGTCGAGTACCGTACGGTCTAGTTCCGGAGTACCGAACCGTCTAGTCCAACAAGGGAGCCAAGACCATCATGACCACCACCCGCACCACCACGTCCGCGGACGGCACGACCATCACGTACGACGTCAAGGGTCAGGGCCCCACGCTCGTCCTCGTCCCCGCCGTCCTCAGCACCCGCGCGTGGGACCCGCTCTACCAGGGCCTGCTCGACCTGCTGAGCGCCGACTTCACCGTGGTCCACTACGACCGGCGCGGCCGCGGCGACAGCGGCAACACCGCGCCCTACTCGGTCGACAAGGAGATCCAGGACATCGCCGCGGTGATCAAGGACAACGGCGGCCAGGCGTACGCGTACGGCATCTCCTCGGGAGCGGTGTTGACCCTGCGCGCCGCCGAACAGCTCCCCGAGCTCACCAGGATCGCCCTCTACGACCCGCCGTTCATCGTCGACGACAGCCGCCCGCCGCTCCCGGACGACTACGTCGAGCAGCTCGAGCGCGCCATCGCCGAAGGCCGCCGCGGCGACGCCGTCGAGCTCCTGATGACCAAGGCGATCGGCCTCCCGCCGGAGTGGCTGGCCGGCATGAAGGCCGACCCGAGCTGGGCGGGCATGGAGGCGGTGGCCGACACCATCTCCCACGACGGCCGCATCGTCGGCACCACGATGTCGGGCCGCCCGCTGCCGGCGGAGTGGAAGGGCATCACCACCCCGACGCTGGTCCTCAACGGCGGCAACAGCGAGCCGTTCATGCACACCAGCGGCCGCCAGCTGGCCGACCTCCTGCCGCACGCGGAACACCAGGTGGTCCCGGACCAGAGCCACGACGTCGCCCCGGCCGCCGTCGCCCCGTTCCTCCGCTCCTACCTGAAGGACTGACCGCGCCCGACGGTGTCGCCCCTGGGGAGGCGGCACCGTCGCGCGCGGGAGGCGACCCGCGGTGCGGTAATTTCGTCCGGTACACCGAGGAGGGGCGAACACCGTGGCGCAGGCAATCGAGTCGGACTGGGTGGCGCGGTTCGCCGACGAGGTGATCGCGGAAGCCGACCGGCGGGCGCCCGGCAAGCCGATCGTGTGCGCGAGTGGCCTCAGTCCCTCCGGGCCCGTGCACCTCGGCAACCAGCGCGAGCTGATGACCCCGCACCTGGTCGCCGACGAGATCCGGCGGCGCGGGCGCGAGGTGCGGCACATCCTGTCGTGGGACGACTTCGACCGCTTCCGCAAGGTGCCGGCCGGTGTCGACCCCTCCTGGGCCGAGCACATCGGCAAGCCGCTCACCGCGGTCCCAGCGCCGGCGGGCAGCGACTACCCCAACTGGGCCGAGCACTTCAAGGCGCCCCTGACCGACGCGATGACCCGGCTCGGCATCGAGGTCACCCCGATCAGCCAGACGGCGATGTACACCTCCGGTGCGTACCGCGCGCAGATCCTGCACGCCATGTCGCAGCGCGCCAAGATCGACGAGGTCCTCGGCCGTTACCGCACCAAGAAGAAGCCGGGCAAGGAGATCACCAACCCCGACGAGGCCGCCGCGGCCGAGGGGTCCGGCGCCGCGAGCGAGGACGACGGCGGCACCGCCTCCGGCTACTACCCCTACAAGCCCTACTGCCAGCAGTGCGGCAAGGACACCACGACCGTCACGGCGTACGACGACGCGACCACCGCCCTGACCTACACCTGCGCCTGCGGCCACAGTGAGACCGTCCTGCTGTCCGACTACAACTACGGCAAGCTGGTCTGGAAGGTCGACTGGCCGATGCGCTGGGCCTACGAGGGCGTGGTGTTCGAGCCGAGCGGCGTCGACCACAGCTCGCCCGGCTCCAGCTTCGTCGTCGGCAGCCAGCTCGTCCGCGAGGTCTTCGGCGCCGAGCCGCCGATCGGCCCGATGTACGCGTTCGTCGGCATCAAGGGCATGGCCAAGATGAGCAGCTCCCGGGGCGGGGTGCCCACCGCGGCCGACGCCCTGGAGATCATGGAGCCGCCGCTGCTGCGCTGGCTGTACGCGCGCCGCCGCCCCAACCAGTCCTTCGACATCGCGTTCGACCAGGAGATCCAGCGCCTCTACGACGAGTGGGACGGGCTCACCGCCCGCGTCGAGAGCGGCACCGCGTCCAGCGGCGACCTGGCCGCCTACGGCCGTTCCGCGGGCACCGCCGCCGGCCCCCTGCCGCTGACCCCGCGCCCGGTGCCCTACCGCACCCTGGCCTCCATCGTCGACATCACCACCGGCAACGACGACCAGACCCTGCGGATCCTGCGCGACCTGGACCCGGCCGACCCGGTCAAGGACCTCGACGAGACCCGGCCCCGGCTCGACTGCGCCAGCAACTGGGTGCGCACCCAGCTCACCCCGGACGAGCGCACCCGGGTCCGCGAGGCCCCCGACGCCGTGCTGCTCGACGGCCTCGACGACGACCAGCGCCGGGCCCTGGCCATGTTGCGCGACGGGCTCGACGACCACTGGTCGCTCGACGGCCTGACCACGCTCGTCTACGGGGTGCCCAAGCAACTGCTCGGCCTGCCGCTCGACGTCAAGCCGACGCCGGAGCTCAAGGTGGCCCAGCGGTCGTTCTTCGCCCTGCTCTACCGCCTGCTGATCGGCAAGGAGACCGGCCCGCGGCTGCCCACGCTGCTGCTGGCGACCGGCGCCGACCGGGTCCGCAGCCTGCTCGGCGGGTAATAGGCTCGAAGCAGGGGAGGGGACCGCGCCGGCCGACCTGAGGAGGTCGTCCGATGAAGGGCAGCGTCACCCATTTCGAGATCCCGGCCGATGACGTGCAGCGGGCGGAGCGCTTCTACGCCGAGTCGTTCGGCTGGAACATCCAGGACATGCCCGAGATGTCGTACGCGATGCTGGGCACCACCCCGAGCGGTCAGGACGGCCGGCCGAAGGACCCCGGCGCGATCAACGGCGGGATGATGAAGCGCAGCGGCATGTTCAAGGCGCCGGTGGTCACGATCGACGTCGACGACATCGACGAGGCGCTCGCCACGGTGGAGAAGAACGGCGGCACGACCCGGATGGGCCGGCAGGCCGTGGGTGACATGGGCTTCACGGGCTACTTCTCCGACACCGAGGGAAACCTGATCGGCCTGTGGCAGTCCGCGCGCTGACGGTGCGCCGGCGTGCGCGTGGATGCGCGGGAAAACGCTCCCAGGACCGCCTGTGTGCGTAGCGTTGTGCCAATAGTCACCGAGGGCTCCCAACGGGCCGCAAACCTCGCTTAACCTGCGCCCACGGTGGGAATGGTTACTGACTGGTCGTTCAGCGTTGAGCGCGTGGGAGGGCAACCGGTGACAAAGTTCGTCTATGACTTCTCGGAAGGGAACAAGGATCTTCGCGATCTCCTTGGCGGCAAAGGAGCGAACCTCGCGGAGATGACCAACATCGGGCTGCCGGTGCCTCCCGGCTTCACGATCACGACGGAAGCGTGCCGCGCGTACCTCGACACGGGCGACCAGCCGGCCGGGCTCGCGGAGGAGATCGCCACCCACCTCGACGCGCTGGAGTCGTCGATGGGGCGCAAGCTCGGCGAGCCCGGCGACCCGCTGCTCGTCTCGGTGCGCTCCGGCGCCGCGTTCTCGATGCCCGGCATGATGGAGACGGTGCTCAACGTGGGGCTCAACGACGCCTCCGTCGACGGCCTCTCCCGCCAGGCGGGTGGCAACGACCGGTTCGCCTGGGACTCGTACCGCCGGCTCATCCAGATGTTCGGCAAGACCGTCTGCGACGTGCCGGGCGAGGAGTTCGAGCACGCCCTCGACGCCGCCAAGCGGGCCAAGGGCAGCGACAACGACCTCGACCTCGACGCCGGCGACATGCGCGGCCTGGTCGACGAGTTCAAGCAGATCTTCGCCAAGCACACCGGCCGGGAGTTCCCCCAGGACCCGAAGGAGCAGCTCGACCTCGCGATCCGGGCCGTCTTCGAGTCGTGGAACGCCGACCGCGCGGTGCTCTACCGCCGCCAGGAGCGGATTCCGGCCGACCTCGGCACGGCCGTCAACGTCGTGGCGATGGTGTTCGGCAACCTCGGCTCCGACTCCGGCACCGGCGTCGCCTTCACCCGCGACCCGGCCTCGGGCGCGCAGGGCGTCTACGGCGACTACCTGGCCAACGCGCAGGGCGAGGACGTGGTCGCCGGCATCCGCAACACGGTGCCGCTGCAGGAGCTCGAACAGCTCGACAAGACGTCGTACGACGATCTGATGCGGATCATGGCGACGCTGGAGGAGCACTACAAGGATCTCTGCGACATCGAGTTCACGATCGAGCGCGGCAAGCTCTGGATGCTGCAGACCCGGGTCGGCAAGCGTACGGCCGCCGCCGCCTTCATTATCGCCGGCCAGCTGGTCGACGAGGGCGTGATCGACCTCGACGAGGCGCTGCACCGGGTCAACGGCGCCCAGCTCGCCCAGCTGATGTTCCCGCGCTTCGACCTCGCCGACGAGCCCGACCAGCTGGCCAAGGGCATCGGCGCGTCACCGGGCGCCGCGGTCGGGAAGGCGGTGTTCGACGCCCAGACGGCCAAGGAGCTGGCGGCCGCCGGCGACGACGTGATCCTGGTGCGCCGCGAGACCAACCCCGACGACCTGCCCGGCATGATCGCCGCCCAGGGCATCCTGACCTCGCGCGGCGGCAAGACCAGCCACGCGGCCGTGGTCGCCCGGGGCATGGGCAAGACCTGCGTCTGCGGCGCCGACTCCCTCGACGTCGACGTGCGGGGGCAGCGGTTCACCGTCAACGGGCAGACCATCGCGCAGGGCGACGTGATCTCGATCGACGGCACCACCGGCAAGATCTATCTCGGTGAGGTGCCGGTGCAGCCGTCCGAGGTGGTCCGCTACTTCGAGGGCACGCTCGACCCTTCGCAGACGGAGGACGCGCTGGTCAAGGCCGTGCACCGGATCATGTCGCACGCCGACGACCAGCGCCGGCTCGCGGTGCGGGCCAACAGCGACACGGGGACCGACTCGGCGCGGGCGCGGCGGTTCGGCGCGCAGGGGATCGGGCTGTGCCGCACCGAGCACATGTTCCTCGGCGACCGGCGCGAGCTCGTCGAGCGACTGATCCTGGCCGGCACCACGCAGGAGCGCGAGGCCGCGCTGGCCGAGCTGCTGCCGTTGCAGCGGGCCGACTTCGTCGAGATCTTCCGCGAGATGGACGGGCTGCCGGTGACGATCCGGCTCATCGACCCGCCGCTGCACGAGTTCCTGCCGTCGCTGGAGGAGCTGGCCGTGCACGTCGCGGTCGCCCACGAGCGCGGCCAGGACGCCGGTCGCGACGAGAAGCTGCTGGCCGCGGTGCGCCGGATGCACGAGGAGAACCCGATGCTGGGCCTGCGCGGCGTACGCCTGGGGCTCGTCATCCCGGGCCTGTTCGCGATGCAGGTGCGGGCGATCGTCGAGGCCGCGGTCGAGCGGGCCCGCGACGGCGGGGCTCCGAAGCCCGAGATCATGGTGCCGCTCGTCGGCGCCGTGCAGGAGCTGGAGACCGTCCGCACGGAGGCCGAGCGGATCATCGCCGAGGTGGTCGGCGACAGCGGGGTCGAGGTCGTGATCGGCACGATGATCGAGGTGCCGCGGGCCGCGCTGACCGCCGGCCAGATCGCCGAGGCCGCCCAGTTCTTCTCGTTCGGCACCAACGACCTGACCCAGATGGCCTGGGGCTTCAGCCGCGACGACGTCGAGGGCGCGTTCTTCTGGCGCTATCTGGAGTTGGGCATCTTCGGCATCTCGCCGTTCGAGTCGATCGACCGGGACGGCGTCGGCCGGCTGGTGCGGATCGCCGTCGACGAGGGCCGGGCCGCCCGGCCCGACCTCAAGCTCGGGGTCTGCGGCGAGCACGGCGGCGACCCCGACTCGGTGCACTTCTTCCACGAGGTCGGGCTCGACTACGTGTCGTGCTCGCCGTTCCGGGTGCCGATCGCCCGGCTCGAGGCCGGCCGGGCCGCCGTCGAGTCGCAGGGATCGGACAGCCGCTGACCGTCCGGAGGGGTCCCGCGCCGCGGGACCCCTCCGTGAGCGTGTCCGGTCCTACAGCTCCATGTCGGATTCGATCTTGCGGAGCTGGTGGCGGGCCATGGCCAGGTTCGCCCTGGTCTTGTTCAGCGCGATGTAGAGGAACAGGCCCTTGCCGGCCCGCCCGGTCAGCAACCGGATCAGGTGGTACTGGTTGTCGAGGGTGATCAGGATGTCCTCGATGGCCTCCTTGAGGCCGAGCATCTCGAGCGTGCGCAGCTTCGCCCGCACCACGTCCGTGTTGCCGGCGGCGGCGACGGTCAGGTCGAGGTCCTTGCCTCCGCCGACCACGCCCAGCGACATGCCGCTGGTGTAGTCGACGAGCGCGACACCGATCGCGCCCTCGATCGTCATGCATTCCTTCAGTGCGGTGTCCATGTCTGCCATGAGCCTGTCCTCCGTTGTGTTCGGGTCTGCGGCGCCGGTCGTCGAAGCCGAACGACGACCGGACCGGTGTTTCACGACCGGGCAGCGCTGGGTCGGCCCGGTGCGGTGGTGCGGGTGGTGCGGCGGGGCAGCGGTTCCCGTGCCGGCGGGGCCGGCGGCGGGTTGGGACCGGGGACGCGCCCCGGCGGGGGTTGGGCGGCGAGCGCCTCGACGAGCAGGCCGAGCCGCTGCGCCACCTGGCGGGCGAAGCGGTGCACCAGGGCCAGGTTGGCCTGGGGCATCGCGACCACGGTCAGCAGCGCGGCACCGGCCGCGTAGCTGACCAGGCAACCGCCGTCGGCCTGGATGACCGTCTCGCGGTGGTTGCCGAGGCCGACCGTCTCGGCGAACCGCCGGCCGAGGCCGACCGTCGCCGCGGCCATCGCGGCGATGGTGTCGGGCTCGACCCGGTCGACGTCACTGGCGATGAGCAGGCCGTCGGGCCCGGCCAGGACGGACCCGACCACGTCCGGGACCTCGCGCAGCGTGCGCAGCGCGGCGGCGATCGCACGATCGGTGTCCACAGGCGGTATCTCTCCCTTTCTTAGGTGTCGGCGGCCGATGACGCCGGTGGCCCGCGGCTCATCGGGGCGCCGTCATCGGAGTGCCTTCAGGGCGGTACGGATGCGCTTGAGCAACGCCTCGTCGGCCGGGACGGGCGGTGCGGCGCTCGATGATTCCGGCAGGTGGGGCAGGCGCTCGCCCGGCTCCCGCCGGGGCAGCGCGGGCAGCGACCCCGGTGGAGCCGGCGCCGGGACCGCGGCACGGATGGGAGGGGCCGGGTCGTCGCCGGGTGCGGTCAGGGGGTCGGGCTGGTCGGCCCCGATGGGCGTCCGGCGTCGCGGCATGGCGGGCGTCGCGTCGCCACGCGGGCGCGAGGCGGGATCGAGCGGGACCGGGATGTCGCCCCCGGCGGCCGCGCGGATGTCGCGGGCCGAGCGGCCCGGGCCGTCGCCATCGGCCGAGGCGGCGCCGCGGAGCCCGCGCCCCGATGAGCCGGCGCTCCCGTCGCCGACGGCAGCCGCCGCTCGAACGTCGCGCCGGGAGCGGCCAGGGCCGCCGTCGTCGGCCGATGCTGCCGCGCGGATGTCGCGGGGGGAGCGGCCAGGGCCGCCGTCGTCGGCCGAGGCGGCCGCGCGGGCGTCGCGCGGCGGCAGGCCAACGTCGCCGGCCGAATCGGCCGCGCGAAGGTGGCGTCCCCCGTGCGCGTCGCCGGCCGAGGTGCCCGCCCCCGTTGCGCGACTACCGCGCGTCGCGCGCGGTGCGGCCAGGCCGGCCGCGACGTCGGCCGCCGGCGCGGCCGGCCGGAGGTCACCCGCGGCGACCCGGGCCGGCCCATCACCCGCCCGCGCCTCGCCGAGCAGGCTCGCGGCCACCTCGTCGGTCAGGGGAATGGCCGGCACGGCGCGCTTCAGCGGCGCGTCGCGGACGATCAGCGGGATGGCCCCCGCCGGCAGGGCGATGAGGCCCGTGGCGGCCAGGCGGCGTACCTCGGTGAGCACGGCGTAGCCGGCCCGCCCGAGCTCCCGCGCCAGGCCGGTCGGGGTGAGCGTGCCGTCGGCGCGGCCGACGATCTCCCACTGGAGCGCCGAGAGCACCACCCGCGGCACCGGCGGCCGGCGGACCGGCACGACGACCGCGTGGTCGACGCCGGGCTCCGGGTAGATCTCGTCGAGCAGCTTGCGGCGCCGGGCGGCCTCGCGGGCCAGCACGGCCGGGTCGACCGAGGTGACCGCGCCCATGCCGTGGGTCTCGCCGTCGACGAAGCGCAGCAGGGCGCTGGCCGAGCCGAGCGCGAAGTACGCCGCGTCGTAGATCGCGCCCAGCACGCACAGCTCGAGCTCGCCGTGGGTGAGGTGGCCCTGCTGGACGAGCCAGTGGCTGGGCCGCACGTCGGCCTTGCCGACGGGACCGCCGGTGGCCAGCGCGGCCTGCCACGTCTGCGGCGCCAGCCGGTCGGACGCGGTGAGCAGGTCACCGATGCTGGGGGAGCTGCCCGACTCGGCGAAGACGACCTCGCCGCCCACCAGATAGAGGCAGTCGTCGGTGCCGATGTGCAGCGCGCCGGTCGCGCTGGCGCCCGCCAGCTGGGTGAGGGCGCGCCGCGGCGAGCCCGTGCGGGGGATCCGGACGGACTTGGCCAACGCTCCTCCTGACGACTCGATTGGTCCGGGCGTTCCGGATCTAGGGGACATGTCCTGGGCCACGACGGCCGGGTGCGCGTAGGTGACCAAGGTGCGGGCTCGGATCAGGCCGCGACGAGGTCGTCGGCGAGGATGCGGATCCGTCTCTGCGCGACGGCCAGGTTGCCCTCGTGGCGGTCGAGCCAGACGTAGAGCAGCAACCGGCTGTCGAAGTCGGTGCGGATCATCCGCAGCAGGTGGTAGCCGCCGTGCGTGGTGATCACCACGTCTTCGACCAGGTCGTTGGGGCGCGTCGACGCGAACGGGGCGCGGTTGGTCGCCGCGTGGATGACGTCGGACGAGCCGGCGGCGGACGCGTCGGGGTCGCCCGTGGGCGCGTTGCCCGCCCACGCGAGCGCGAACCCGGTCGTGTAGTCGACCACGCTCGCCCCGATGGCGCCAGGGATGGTCATCGCCTGCCGTAGGCAGTCGTCTATGCCGGACACACGTGCTCCTCCACCCGGGTGGTGCCTCGGTGCGTCCGCTCCGGCCAGAGGGCGCGCGAGAATCCCGGGTAACGGGTCGGGGCCGGCGGCTTGCCGGCCATGACGATGTGCTTCCGCGAAACTACCCTCGGGCGAAGATCGTCCGCAGTAGTCTCACCCTCGGCGATCGGTCAGCAACTCTCGTCTGATCGGGTGTTGCAAATGTGGTCGAGATGGGCATGTGCCCCTGACGGGCCCGATGACGACCGAACGGGCGGACCGGCGATCGTACGCGTAACCTGTCGGACACCTTCTCGTTCCGTCCGTCCGTGCCGTCCGGAGGTAACACATGGGCAACCGCTGGGAGAACCTGGTGGTCGACGCGCGCGACCCGGCCCGGCTCGCCCGGTGGTGGGCCGAAGCGCTCAGCTACCAGATCACCTACGAGAAGCCCGACGAGGTGGAGATCCGGCGGACGCCCGACGAGTTGCCCGGCCTGATTTTCGTGCCCGTGCCGGAGACCAAGGGGGTCAAGAACCGGCTGCACATCGACCTGCGCCCCGACGACCAGGAGGCCGAGGTCGAGCGGCTGGTCGACATGGGCGCGCGGCACGTCGACATCGGACAGTCGCCGGGCGCGGGCTGGATCGTCCTCGCGGATCCGGAGGGCAACGAGTTCTGCGTGCTCGCACCCAGGGCGTAGCGTTACCGATGTGATCACGGGGGACGCCGACCGCTGGGTGCCCGAGCCGCCCAAGGACACCGGCGGCGGCCGCGGCCCGTTCGAGCGCGACCGCGCCCGGGTGCTCCACTCGGCGGCGTTCCGCAGGCTGGCCGCCAAGACCCAGGTGCACCTGGCCGGCACCGACGACTTCCTGCGCACCCGCCTGACCCACTCGCTCGAGGTCGCCCAGATCGGTCGGGAGATGGGCGCCCGGCTGGGTTGCGACCCCGACGTGGTCGACGTGGCCGGGCTCGCGCACGACCTCGGGCATCCGCCGTTCGGGCACAACGGCGAGGCGGCGCTGGACGACCTGGCCGCGTCGTGCGGCGGGTTCGAGGGCAACGCGCAGACGCTGCGGGTGCTCACGCGGCTCGAGGCCAAGGTGCACGGGGCCGGGCTCAACCTGACCCGGGCCGCGCTGGACGCCACGTGCAAATATCCCTGGGCCCGCCGGCCCGGCCGGCGCAAGTTCGGCGTCTACGCCGACGACCTGCCGGTCTTCGAATGGCTGCGGGTGGCCGCGCCCGAGCCGGAGCGGCGCTGCCTGGAGGCTCAGGTGATGGACTGGGCTGACGACGTCGCCTATTCGGTGCACGACGTCGAGGACGGGATCCACGGTGGTTACGTGCCGGTGCGCGCCCTGATCGACGACGCCGACGAGCGGGCGGCGGTGTGCCGGGCGGCGGCCGAGACCTACTCACCGGAGCCGGCGGACGTGCTGGCGCCGGTGCTCGACGACCTGCTCGCCGACCCGGCCCTGGTGGCGGTGGCCGACTACGACGGCAGCTATCGGGCCCAGGCCGCCCTCAAGGGACTGACCAGCGTGTTGACCGGTCGCTTCGTCGCGGCCGCGGTCGAGGCGACCCGGGCCGCGCACGGTGCCGGCCCGCTGCGCCGCTATGCCGCCGACCTCGTCGTGCCGGCGGTGATCCGGGCGCGGTGCGCGCTGCTGAAGGGCATCGCCCTGCGCTACGTGATGCGCCGGCCGGGCGCGCACGAGCGCTACGAGCGCCAGCGGGCGGTGCTGACCGAGCTGGTCGCGGTGCTCGTCGACCGGGCGCCGGCGGGCCTCGACCCGGCGTTCGCGGCGACGTGGAAGGCGGCGCCCGACGACCCGGCCCGGCTCCGGGTCGTCATCGACCAGGTCGCGTCGCTCACCGACCCGGCCGCGGTCGACTGGCACCACCGCCTGACGCGCTAGTGAGCCGGGAGGTCGTGCAGCGCGATCGCGCCGACCGCCTGGGCCCGGACGGCGAACGCGCCGGGCGTCAGGCGGACGCGTCTGGAGGGCTCCTGGTCGGCGCGGCCCCGGCCGCGGCTGTGCCGGCGGCGGGTCACCCGGCCGAACAGCCGCTTGCGGTCGGCGTCGGCGATCAGGTCGCGCTGGTGTTCGTGGGCGACGGTGAGCATCAGGTCGGGGTGCTGGTACATCGCGGGCTCCTTGTCGAACTCGGTGATGTCTCCATCCTGTTCGGACCGGGACGCCGCGACATCGGGAGCCGTTCCCTAACCTGCCGACCACCCCCGCCTTAGACGCCGTGGGACAGCCGCCTAGGTATACCTAGTGCGTCAGCAGATAGAAGCGGAAGAAGCCGAAACCCTCGATCGGCAGCACCTCGACGTCGGTGAAGCCGGCCGACCGGGCGTAGCCCCGCAGCGTGTCCGGCCGCATCACGGTGCCGGTGCCGACCGACTCGGGGTGGGCCATGCTGTCCGGCAGGCAGATCAGCATGCTGTAGCCGTACATCAGCCGCTCGATGTCGTCGCCCGGCGCCCGGAACGTCTCGCCCACCGCCTCGTCCATCACCACGACCGGCGCCCCGGGCCGGACGGCGGCGCGGACGGCGGAGAGCACCTCGACCGGTCGCGGCAGGTCGTGCACGCACTCGAAGGCGAACGCGGCGTCATGGTCACCGGCGCCCGGCAGGCCACCGCCGGCGTCGACCTCGTGGAACGCCACGCGGTCGGCGAGGCCCGCGGCCCGGGCGTTGGCGGTCGCCGTCGCCACCGAGGGCGCGTCGACGTCGAACCCGTCGACCAGGGCCTCGGGGTACGCGCGGGCGAGCGCGAGCGACGACCAGCCGGCCCCGCACCCGACGTCGGCGATCCGGGCGCCCGGCCGGCTCAGCACCGAGTGCAGCGGCTCGACCTCGGCCAGCGCGCCGGGCAGCGCCCGGTCGAACCACGGCCGGTTGGCGTCGGCCTGGGCCTCGCGCATCTCGGCGCCGAACGTCGCCCAGCCCACCCCACCGCCATCCCGGTAGGCCGAGACCAGCGCCGGCAGCTGCATCGCGGCGGCTGCGAAGGCGCGGGCCATCGGGGCGAGGTAGTTGAGGCTGCCGGCGTCCGTGAGCACCTCGGCGGCGCCGGGCGGCAGCGCGAATTGGCCGTCCGCGGTCACGGTCAGGATGCCGTACGAGGCCTGCTGCTCCAGCCACTCCCGCGCGTACCGCGGCGTCCCGCCGGCCCGCTCCACCAGTGCCGCGGCGTCCGCCGGGCCGCCGTCGGCCAACGCCTGGTACCAGCCGAGCCGGTCGCCGAGGTAGACCGACAGCAGCTCCGCGGTGCCCAGCGCCGAGCGGAACAACCGGTCCGCGAACTCTTCAGTGGACTGCGTCACCAGACGGACGCTAGCCAACAGCGAGTCAACGTCGGGCGTAAAACGCGGCGGATGGTGAAGACTGTCGGAATGACCGACCGGGTGTTCGTGATCGTAGGCGCGTCGCTGGCCGGCGCGAAGGCCGCCGAGACCCTGCGTGCCGAGGGCTTCGACGGCCGGGTGGTGCTGATCGGCGAGGAGCCCCAGCTACCCTACGAGCGACCGCCGCTGTCCAAGGGCTACCTGCTCGGCAAGGACGAGCGGGGCAAGGCCTTCCCGCACGACGAGGCGTGGTACGCCGACCAGCGCATCGAGCTGCGGATGGGCACCCGGGTGATTGCGGTCGACCCGGCCGCGCACGAGGTGACGCTCGACGGCGGCGAGCGGGTCCGTTACGACAAGCTGCTGCTGGCCACCGGCTCGTCACCGCGCACCTTGGACCTGCCCGGCGGCGAGGGCCCGCGGATCCACCACCTGCGCACCATCGAGCAGTCCGAGGCCCTCGGGCGGACGCTGCGCGCCGGCGACCCCGTCGTGGTGATCGGCGCCGGCTGGATCGGCCTGGAGATCGCCGCCGCCGCGCGGGAGTTCGGCTGCGACGTGACCGTGGTGGAGACCGACCGCGCGCCGCTGCGCCAGGTGGTCGGCGACGAGGTGGCCGAGGTGTTCCGGGCGCTGCACGCGGCGCACGGCGTCGACTTCCGGTTCGACACGCAGGTACGCGAGTTCGGTGGCATCGGCGACCGGCTCACCCACGCCGTGCTCGACGACAACAGCGAGGTGCCGGCTTCGGCCGCGCTGATCGCGGTCGGCATCACGCCCAATGTGGAGCTCGCCCGCGGCGCGGGGCTGCGGGTCGACGACGGCGTGGTGGCCGACGCGGCCCTGCGCACCAGCGACCCTGACGTCTACGCGGCCGGCGACGTGGTCTCGGCGTACCACCCGTTGTTCCATCAGCACATCCGGGTGGAGCACTGGGCCAACGCGCTCAACGGCGGCCCGGCGGCGGCCCGCTCGATGCTCGGGCAGGAGGTCTCCTACGACCGGCTGCCCTACTTCTTCACCGATCAATATGACCTGGGCATGGAGATGGCCGGCTGGTTGCCACGCGGCGGTTTCGACCGGGTGGTGTTCCGGGGCGATCCGTCCATCGTGGACGGGAAGACGCCCGAGTTCACCGTGTTCTGGACGCGGCAGGGACACGTGCTCGCCGGCATGAACGTCAACGTATGGGACGTTCAGGACGATATCCAGAAACTCGTGCGGGCCGGTTACAGCGGCAAGGATGTCGACCTGGACCGCCTCGCGGACCCCAGCGTGCCCCTCGACGCGCTTCTCGCCGGATAGCACGCGGGATTCCCCGATCACCCGCGCCTCGGCGGCCAGGTTGGCGATGCTGAAAATCTGGCAGAGCCGAGGAGCGAGCGATGGCAATCAACCAATCGACCGCGGCCGCGGTCACCGGTGTACGCGGTCCGGCGCGCGAACCGGTCAACCTGACCGTCAACGGCTCGACGTACCCGATCGAGCTGGAACCGCGTGTCAGCCTGCTCGACGCGCTGCGCGAGCACCTGGACCTCACCGGCACCAAGAAGGGCTGTGACCAGGGCACCTGCGGCGCCTGCACGGTCTGGATGGACGGCCGGCGGGTGCTGTCCTGCCTGACCATGGCCTATTCGGCGGAGGGCCACGAGGTCACCACCATCGAAGGGGTGGCGCCGGAGGGCGGGCTGCACGCGATGCAGCAGGCGTTCGTCGACCACGACGCCTTCCAGTGCGGCTTCTGCACGCCCGGGCAGATCATGTCGGCGATCGCGCTGCTGCGGGAGGGCAACGCGGGCAGTGACGAGGAGATCGCCGAGCACATGAGCGGCAACCTCTGCCGGTGCGCGGCGTACCCGAACATCCACGCGGCGATCCGCGAGGTCCGCGACGCGGACGACGACGGAGGTCGATGACATGCGCCCGGTGAGCTTCTTCCGTGCCAGCTCGATCGACGACGCGGTGGCCGCGGTCAGCGGGCATCCCGACAGCGCGTTCCTGGCCGGCGGCACCACGGAGATCGACCTGTTGCGGCTCGGCGTCGTGCAGCCCAACCTGCTCGTCGACGTCAACGACCTGCCGCTGACCTATCTGGAGGACATCGACGACGGCGGCGTGCGGATCGGCGCCATGGCCCGGATGAGCGACGTCGCCCGGGCACCCCGCATTATGGAGCGCTACCCGGGAATGTCGCAGGCGCTTCTGCTGGGCGCCTCCGAACAGCTGCGCAACATGGCGTCGATGGGCGGCAACATGTGCCAGCGCACCCGGTGCTCGTACTTCCGTGATCCGCAGTCGTCGTGCAACAAGCGCGAACCCGGCACCGGGTGTGCGGCGATGAACGGGATCAACCGCGGCCACGCGATCCTGGGCACCTCGGACCAGTGCATCGCCACGCATCCGTCGGACGTGGCGGTCGCGCTGGTGGCGTTGGACGCGACGGTGCGCACGATCGGCCCCGACGGCACGCGCACCATCCCGATCGAGGACTTCTTCCTGCGGCCCGAGGACACGCCCAACATCGAGCACCCGCTGGCGCACGGCGAGCTGATCGTCGCGATCGACGTGCCGAACCTGCCGGTCGCCCGGGCCTCGCGCTACGTCAAACACCGCGACCGGGCGTCGTACGAGTTCGCGCTCGTCTCGGTCTTCTCGGCGATGCGGGTCGAGGACGGCACCGTGGCCGAGCTGCGGCTGGCGCTGGGCGGCGTCGGCACGGTGCCGTGGCGCGCGCACCGGGCCGAGGCGGCGCTGGTCGGTCGGCCGGCGACGCCGGAGAACGTCGCGGCGGCCGCCGACGCCGAGCTGGCCGACGCCCGCACGACGCCGATGAACGCGTTCAAGGTGACGTTCGCCAAGCGGGCGATCGTCCGCGAGCTGAGCGAGGTGACGGCATGAGCTTCCTCGGCAAGCCCGTCAACCGCGTCGACGGTCCGGAGAAGGTGACCGGGGGTGCCCGCTACACCGGCGACATCGTGCTGCGGGGGCTCGCCCACGCCGTCATCGTGCGCGCCGCCGTGGCCAACGGTCGCGTCCTGTCGATCGACACCTCGGCGGCCGAGGCGGCCGGTGGCGTGCTGGGCATCATGACGCACGAGAACACGCCGAAAGTGGCCAACCAGCCCCGGCTGATCCCGTCGCTGGCCGGGCAGCCCGCGCCGGGCGAGAGCTTCTTCCCGATGCAGGACGACGTCGTCCACTACTGGGGGCAGCCGGTCGCGGTGGTCGTCGGCGACACCCTCGAGGGCGCGACGCACGCGGCGGCGCTGGTCGACGTCACCTATGACGTCGGGGTGCCGGTCGCCACGATCGAGGACGGGCGGGCCGGCGCGTACGAGGCCAAGACCCTCTTCGGCGGTCTGATGCCGGGTCGGGACGAGCGCGGCGACGTCGAGTCGGCGCTCTCCGACGCGGAGGTGCGGGTCGAGCTGCGCTATCACTACGCCGCCAACCACCACAACCCGATCGAGCCGTCCGTCACCACGGCGCAGTGGGACGGCGACCGGCTGACGATCTACGACTCCACCATGGGCGTACGCGCGACGCAGCTCACCGTGGCCCAGTTGCTCGGCATCCCGCTCAGCGACGTCCGCGTCATCACCCACTTCGTGGGTGGGGCGTTCGGCTCGAAGGCCATGGTGTGGCCGCACGTGACCCTCGCCGCGATGGCGGCCCGTCAGGTCGGCCGCCCGGTGCGGCTGGCGCTGACCCGGGCGCAGTCGTTCACCTCGATGGGCCTGCGCGAGGAGCAGGAGCAGTCGATGACGCTGGGGGCCCGGCGCGACGGCCACCTGACCGCCATCAAGCACGAGAAGCTCTCGGTCACCTCGCCGTTCGACGACTGGGCCGAGCCCGCGACCGGCGGCTCCTCGCAGGTGTACGGCACCGAGCACTACCTCGGCGTGCACCACCTGATCCGGGGCAACACGATGACGCCGACGTTCACCCGGGCGCCGGGCGAGTCGCTGGGCTCCTTCTCGCTGGAGTGCGCGATGGACGCCCTCGCGTACGAGCTGGACCTGGATCCCGTCGAGTTGCGGATCATGAACCATCCGCCGGTCGACCCGCACGGCAACGCCTGGTCGAGCGACGGTCTCGCGGAGTGCCTGCGGCTGGGCGCCGACCGGTTCGGGTGGGCCGACCGAGACATGACGCCGGGTACGCGCCGGGAGGGCAACTGGCTGGTCGGCACCGGCGTCGCCGCGGCGGGCTACCCGGTCGCGTTCATGATGCCGGTGCAGCACGCCCGCGCCCGGATCTTCCACGACGGCAGCGTGATCGTCCAGACCAGCACGCAGGAGTTCGGCACCGGCGTCGCCACGTCCATGTCCCAGGTCGCGGCCGACGGTCTCGGCGTCGAGATGGACGTCATCCGGTTCGAGCTCGGCGACACCGACCTGCCCAACACGAGCTCGGCGGTGGGCTCGATGGGCGCGACGATGGTGTCGTCGGCCGTGCACAACGCCGCGACGACATTGCGCAACGACCTGGTGGCGCTCGCGGTCAACGACGACGCGTCGCCGCTGCACGGCCTGTCGCCCGGCTCGGTGCGGGTCGGCGACGGCCGCATGGTGTCCACACTGGACCCGTCCATCGGCGAGTCGTACGCCGACGCCCTGCAGCGCAACCGGCTCCTCGACATGGAGGCCCTCGGCAGCTGGACCCCGCCGCCGTTCGACACGCCGCACGGCCTGCTCACGTTCGGCGCCCAGTTCGCGGAAGTGGCCGTGGACGCCGAGCTGGGCCTGGTGCGGACCCGGCGGATGCTCGGCGTCTTCGCGCCCGGCCGGGTGCTCAACCCCAAGCTGGCCCGCAGCCAGCTGATGGGCGGCATGCTCTGGGGCATGCAGCAGGCCACCCACGAGGGCAACCGGATCGACCGCCAGTCGGGCCGATGGGCGCTCAACAGCCTGGGCGAATATCTGGTGGCCGTGCACGCCGACGTGCCCGACGTGCAGGTCGAGTTCGTCGAGGAGGACGACGACGTGGTCGGGCCGCTGGGCGTCAAGGGCGTCGGCGAGGTCGGCCAGGTCGGCGCGGCGGCGGCCGTCGCCAACGCGGTCTTCCACGCCACCGGGCACCGGTTCACCGAGCTGCCGCTGGCGCCCGAGCTGGTGATGAGTGGCCTCCCGGGCTGAGGTGACCGCGGCACTTCCCGAGCGGCCGGTCATCAGCGCGCCGGCGACGGAGCTGCGGCCGGCCGTCCGGGCGGAGATCGCGCGGAGCGTCGCCCGCCAGCCGTGGCTCGGCCTGGCCGGCCTGCTCGGGCTGGTGGTGCCGATCGCGGTGGTGCTGTCGTTCGCGCTCGACGGTCCGGCCCGGTCGGTGGTGGTGATCGGCCCGCTGGTCACCTTCTCGCTCGTGCCGGTCGCCGTCGTCGCGTTCTGGTGGGAGGACTGGCCCGGCACCGCCCTCGCACCGCGGTGGCTGGCCGGTTGGCTCAACACGGCGTTCATCGTGGTGTTCGGGGTCGGGCTGACGTTCCTGGGCCAGCTGATCGCCGGCGGGGTCGACCCGCGCGGCGTCTTCGACCCGAACCCCGGACCTGGGCACCTGCCGACGTTCCCGGCCACGTTGCCGCTGGCCGGCGCCGCGTTCGCCGCGGCGCTGCAGTTCACGCTCGTCAACGAGGGGTGGCCGCTGCGCGGGCGCCTGCCGCGGATACCCGCCGGTTTGCTGGCTGGCGGGCTGGCCTGGGGCGCCGCGCTGCTGGTGTACTACTTCGTCGCCGACGTGCGGCCGCCGCCCGGCTCGGGCCTGCACACGCAGACCGGTCCGATGTCGGGCGCCGCCCTGGGCGCGCTGCTGGTCACCATCGGGGCGTGGCAGACGTGGCTCTACGTGACGTGGCGCGGGTGGCCGTTCAACCGCATCCGGCGGCGCGGGCCGCGGTTGGTGGTGGCGAACGCGACGGTGATCGCGGGCGGGTGGGCCACGTACACCCTGATCCATCTCGCGGTCAGCCCCGGGAAGATCCTGGCCGGGGCGGCGGCCTTCACCGCGGCGGCGCTGGTGGTCTCGATGCTCTTCGAGAACGCGGTGCGCCCCCACGTCACGGCGGTGATGGACAAGTGGTTGTCGGTGACGACGGTGTCGGCCCTGGCGGTGGTGCTCTACGTGGTGCTGACGGCCTATGCCCGCACAGCCGACCTGGGGCGGCTGGAGCCGAACGAGTTCGTGGTGCACGCCTGCCTGAACGCGCTCGCCTTCTCGGTCATCACCCACGTCGCCGTCGGCCGCCGCTGGCCCTTCGCCCGCGACCAGACCCGATCGCCAACCTCCCCCGACCCATCCGCGACCTGACCTGATCTGCCGGCGGCCGGGCGCGATGTGGCCGAGCTGGTTCCTCCGCGACCTCGCCCGAGCCGTCTGCGACCCGACCTGGCTCGCTTTAACCTGATCCGATGGAGTTCGAGGAGCTGATCGCCGCCGCGTTGGCGGTGGTCGCGCCGCGACGGTTGCAGGGGCGGCTGGTCGGCGACGTGGGGGCGGCGTTGCTCACCGCCGACGGCAACCGCTTTGTCGGGGTCTGCATCGACACGCCTTGTGGCACCGGCTTCTGCGCCGAGGCGAGCGCGATCGCCGCGATGGTGACGGCGGGGGAGGAGCGGATCGCGCGCATCGTGGCGGTCTGGCGTGACGACCAGGACCGGATCTACGTGCTGCCGCCGTGTGGCCGCTGCCGCGAGTTCATCCGGCAGCTGGATCCGGCCAACCTGGACACCGAGGTGGTGCTGGGCAGCGACCGCTGGGCGCCGCTGCGCGACCTGCTGCCCGAGCACGAGTGGCCGTCACCGATCAGTTGACCGGCCGCTCCGCTCCGGGCCGCCTGGCCACGGTACGTCGGATCCGAACCTGCGCGACCCGCCGCGCCGCCCGGCACCGTGGGGCGTCGCGGGTCAGGTGGCCGGGCGCTCGCGCTTGGGCAGCTTGGCCCCGCCGGCACCGTGGGCGTCGCGGGTCAGCTGGCCGGGCGCTCGCGCTTGGGGAGCTTGGCCACGACGGCCTCGTAGGAGGCGTCGATCGCCTCCAGGATCTCGTCGTCGGGGATGCCGGTGCCGACGGTGAGCGTGTTCCAACCTGACCGTCCGATGTAGGCCATCACCTTCGCCTGCTCCGGATAGCGGGCGAGCCACTCGTCGGCCATCTCCCGGTTGGCGCCGCATTTCAGCCCGACGGTCGGCGGGGGCCCGGCGCCCAGGAAGGCGAAGATCTTGCTGCCGACCTTGGCGACCTGGTCGCCCTCCCACGGCTCGTCGGGCCACGCGCCCGGCTTGGCCAGGCAGTAGGCGACGAGGTCGTCCCGGGTCATGCCGTCACCTTAACCGCTGGGCCGTCGGTGGCGCCGCACGCCGGTCTCGCCAGGCCCGCTGCTTGCCGCGGTTCGGGTCGCCGGTGGGGCCGCACGCCGGTCGCGCCAGGCCTGCTGCTTGGCGCGGTTGCCGCACAACCGCATCGTGCACCACTTGCCGGTGCCGGCGCGGGACGAGTCGAAGTAGGCCCAGCCGCAGGCGTCGTTGGCGCAGACCTTGAGCCGGGACCAGGTGCCGGCGGTCATCGACTCGGTCACCCGGATCACGATCTCGCCGAGCGCGCCGTCGGCGCCCGTCGCCCGGGACTCGGCGCGCCAGGCGTGGTCCTTCGTGAACGACAGCGTCACCCGGGCCCGGCGGGCCACCTCGTCGAGCACCGCGAGCGCCGGGTCAGGGACGGGGGAGCGGTCGTGGTTGGCGGCGGCCGCCGAGCGCAGCGCCTCACGGAGGCGGTGGGCCCTTTCCAGCTCGCCGGGGCGCACACCGGCGGAACCCCGCCACAGGCCGGCGTCCATCAGCCAGGCCCGCAAACCCGCCGCGTCGGCGACCGAGTCGGTGCCGGCCTCGATGTCGCGCGTGTTGACGAACCGGCGGACCAGCTCGAGCCGGCCGGGCGCGGCCATCGGGTTGTCGCCGGACATGCGCCCATCATAACCGGCTTGCGGGATTACCTGGTTACTCATAACCTCCTTGACTATGACACCGGTTACGTTGACCGCGACCGCGCGTGATCGGCGGCCGGCCTGGTCCAATCCCGACTTCCGCCGGCTCTGGCGCGGTTCGGCCGCCTCGACCCTCGGCAGCGAGATCGCCGAGCTCGCGTTGCCGCTCTTCGCGCTCGTCACCCTCTCCGCCTCGGCGGCGGAGGCGAGCACCCTGCGGGTCGCCCAGTTCCTGCCGTTCCTGTTGGCCACGCTTCCGGCCGGTCTGCTGGTCGACCGGCTCCGCCGGGTCCGCCTACGCCTGATGATCGGCGCCGACCTGGGCCGGGCCCTGCTGATCGCGCTCATCCCGATCGCCGCCTGGGCCGGCGTCGCGAGCATGCCCGGCCTCTACGTCGTCGTCTTCGTCGCGGCCGTGCTCACGGTCGTCTTCCAGGTCGCCGACTTCGCGCTGCTGCCCGCGATCGTCACCGCCGACCAGCTGGTCGACGCCAACGGCAAGCTGTCCGCCACCCAGTCCGCCAGCGAGATCGGCGGCCGCGGCATCGGCGGCCTGCTGGTCCAGTTCCTCACGGCGCCGGCGGCGCTGGTGCTCAACGCGCTGGGCTACCTGGTCTCGGCGCTGTCCCTGAGCCGGATCACCCTGCCCGCACCGGGCGCCGACGGGCTGCGGCGCGCATCGGGTGCCGACGAGCTGCGGCCCGCGCCGGGTGCCGACGGGCTGCCGCCCGCAGCGGGCGGCGGGGAACCGCCGTCCGCGCCAGGTCGTGCGGAACCGCGACGTGCCCGGCGCGAGGGACTGGCCGGCGTCGGTGTCCTGCTGCGCCACCGCTACGTGCGCCCCCTGGCCGGCGAGGCGGCGACGTTCAACCTGTTCAACGAGGCCTTCGTGCTCGGCCTGATGCTCTACGCGGTGCGCGACGCCCACCTCAGCCCGATCGCGATCGGCGCGGTCTTCACCGCCGGCGGTGTCGGCTCATTCCTCGGCGCCTGGTTCGGTGCGCGCTTCACCACCCGCTTCGGCTACGGCCGGGTGCTGCTGGTCACCCTGATCCTCGGCAACGGCGCGCCGCTCGGGGTGCTGCTTGCGGGTCACGCCGGCGCCGGCCTGCTGCCCCTGTTCTGCGCCGTCTTCGTCGTGATGGGCGTCGGCATCGGCATCGCCAACGTGCACGCGGTCAGCCTGCGCCAGGCGGCGGTGCCGGCGGAGCTGCGCGGTCGGGTCAACGCCGCGTACCGCCTGATCTCGTGGGGCGCCGTGCCCGTCGGCGCGGCTCTCGGCGGTGTGGTCGCGACGCAGGCCGGCCCGTTCGCGGCCATGGCGGTCGGCGCGGTCGGCATCTCCCTGGCGACGCTGTGGGTCGCGTTCTCCCGGGTGCCGGCGCTGGCCGGCATCCACGAGGCCGAAAGGTTCGAAGGGGCTACCGCGGGGTAACTGGCGACCCGTGAACGGTAGCGCGATGAACACGGTCCGGCGCTGTGAGCGGGGCGGTCTGGCCTACACGTCCGCCGGCAGCGGCGAGCCGCTCGTGCTGGTCCACGGCCTGGGTGGCAGCCGCGAGACGTGGCGCCACCTCGTCGAGACGCTGGCCCTGACGCATACGGTGATCACGCCTGACCTGCCCGGCCACGGCGACTCGGACGCGCCGGCGGGCGACTACTCGGTCGGGGCACACGCCACGGCGGTGCGGGACCTGCTGGTCTGCCTGGGGCTGCCGTCGGCCACGATCGTCGGCCACAGCCTGGGCGGCGGGGTCGCGCTGCAGTTCGCCTACCAATTCCCGGAGCGCACCCAACGGCTCGTTCTGGTCAGCAGCGGCGGCCTCGGCCAACAGTGCACGCCGGCGTTGCGGGCGGCGACCCTGCCGTACGCCGAGACCGTCGTGGCCGCCCTGTCGTTGCTGCCGCCGGCGCTGACCCGCCGCGTGCTGCCGGCGATGCCGGCCCTGATCGCCCGCCAGGACGCGGGCGCCGTGGCCGACGCCCTGCACGACCTCGGGGACGCGCGCCGCCGCCGCACCTTCATCCGGACCGCCCGCACGGTCATCGACTGGCGCGGCCAGACCGTCAGCGCGGCCGGCCACCTCGACCTGCTGGCCGGCATCCCGGTGCTGATGGCCTGGGGCAGCGACGACCGGACGATCCCGCCGGAGCACCACCGCGCCGTCGCGGCCCGCAATCCGGCGTTCCACACGGCGGAGATCCCGGGCGCGGGCCACTACCCGCACGAGACGGCGCCCGAGCTGCTGCTGCCCGCGATCCACGCCTTCCTGCGGTCGACCCGCCCGTTCCGCTACTCCGAGGCATCCTGGCGGGACGCCCTCGACCAGTCGGCGCTGGACCAGGCCGCCTGACCCTCCCGGCGCTGCGCGATTCGTCGATCGGCGACGACGTGGTCCGTGCACGCTCGGCGGACCGCCCACCCTCGACGGAGCGTGGCGGTCGGGCCACGCTCGGGTCCGCTGGTGACGAGATCGGAAACGTATTCGTAACGGGCCCTTGACCCCTCACCGATCGCGGCGCAGACTCCCGGAAACGTTTACAGCTACCGGGTGGAGGTGCAGGGCGTGGGTCGTAAACGTTTACAGGAGCCCACCGACGGCCGGCCGACGGTGCATACGGTCGCTGCTCGGGCCGGTGTCTCCATCGCCTCCGCGTCGCGCGTGCTCAACGGGGTCGGGGGCAGCCCGGAGACCGTGCGCAAGGTGCGGGCGGCGGCCGCCGAGGTCGGTTACGTGCCCAACGCGATCGCGCGGTCGCTCCAGTCCCAGCGCACCGAGCTCATCGCGCTCGCGGTCGAGGACATCGGGAACCCGGTCTACGTCTCGATGATGCGGGCCATCGAGGCCGTGGTCGCCGGCTCGGGCCGCCAGCTCCTGGTGCACGCCACCGGCGGCCGGATCGACAACGAGACCACCCTGCTGCGCCGACTCGCGCACCGCTACGTGGACGGCATGATCATCTCGCCGATCCGCGTCACCGCCGACCACCTCGCGGCCGTGACCGACAGCCCGGTGCCGGTCGTCGTGATCGGCCAGCTCGCCGAGGACGCGCCGGTCGACAACGTCCGCACCGACTCGCGCGGCGGCATCGCCCTCGCCGTCGACCACCTCGTCGCCACCGGTCGCCGCCGGATCGGCTTCGTCAACGGCCCCCTCGACACCGTCCCCGGCGCCGCCAGGGACGCCGGATTCCGCACGGCGCTCGCGAAGCACGGCATCACCCTCGACGAGAACCTGGTCGAGGTCGGCGACTTCCAGTACGCGGCCGGCCGCGAGGCCACCGAGCGGCTCCTCGCCCGCGCCGAGCCCGACGCCCTCGTCTGCGCCAACGACCTCATCGCGGTCGGCGCCCTGCACACGCTGCTCGCCCAGGGCCGCCGCGTGCCGACCGACGTGGCGCTGGTCGGCATGGACGACACCGAGCTCGCCCGGATGATGTTCCCCCAGCTTTCCAGCGTCTCCCTCGGCTCGGCCGAGCGCGGTCGCCGCGCCGCCGAGCTCCTCCTGCAACGCATCGCGGACCCGGCCCTGCCGCCCCGCCGCGCCCAGGTCGCACCCAGCCTCTCGGTCCGCGCCTCCAGCGCCGCGCCAACCACGGCGCCGACCGCGCCAACCGCGCCGCCCGCGACGAACGCCGCGCCAACCGCGCCGCCCGCGCCGACCGCGACGACCGCCGCGCCAACCGCGCCGGTCCCCACCCAACCGTTCCGCGAAGGGGTGACGCCATGACGATGCTGGACGAGCGCCCGACCGTCGACCGCCCCGGCCGCCGCCGCGGCGCCCAGGCCCGATCCGACCGCACCACCATCTGGCTGCTGCTGCTCCCGTCGCTGCTGCCGGTCCTCGTGCTCTCGGTCTTCCCGCTCCTGCGCGGCATCTATCTCGGCTTCACCGACGCCCGCGCCGGCCGCAACGTCGACGCCACGTTCACCGGCCTCGACAACTACAAGGAGCTGCTCAGCGACGAGCTGTTCTGGAACTCCTTCAAGATCGGCCTTCTCTGGGCGTTCGGCGTGACCGTCCTCCAGTTCGTCCTCGCCCTGGGCCTCGCCCTGCTGCTCAACCAACAACTCCGCTTCCGCGGCGTGGCAAGGGTTCTCGCGGTCGTCCCGTGGGCCATGCCGCCGGTCGTGGTCGGCATCCTCTGGAAGCTCGTCTACCACCCCGACGCGGGCCTGCTCAACGAGTTCTTCCACCGCGTCGGCGCGGACGGCCTGCGCACCAACTGGCTCGGCGACTTCAGCACGGCCCTGCCCGCGGTCATCATCGTGGGCGTCTGGGCCGGCATGCCGCAGACGACCGTCGTACTCCTCGCCGGTCTGCAAGGCGTCGCGCGCGAGTTGCACGAGGCCGCCGCCGTCGACGGGGCCAGCGCCTGGCACCGCTTCCGGCACGTCACGCTGCCCGCGCTGATGCCGGTCATCGTGGCGATCACCTCGCTGGACTTCATCTGGAACTTCAACTCGTTCGGCCTGGTCTACGTGCTCACGGCGGGCGGTCCCGGCGGCAAGACCATGCTGCCGATGCTCTTCGCGTACGAGGAGGCGTTCCGCTACGGCAACTACGGCTACGCGGCGGCCCTCGGCAACGTGATGGTCGTGATCATCGTGGCGCTCCTCGCCGTCTATCTCCGTCGCCGGCTGCGGGAGGCGAACTGACATGTTGGGCAAGCCGAGCCGCACCGGTCGGGCGTTGCAGTACCTGGCCCTCGCCGCCTACCTGATCTTCCTCGGGTTTCCGCTGGTCTGGCTGCTGTCGACGGCGTTCAAGCCGCCGCGCGAGCTGACGCAGCTGCACCCGACGCTGATCCCGAGCAACCCCACGGCGCAGAACTTCGTGCAGGCCTTCACCGAGCAGGAGCTCGGCCGGGCGGCGTGGAACAGCCTGCAGGTCTCGCTCGCCGCCGCGGTGCTGACGGTGCTGGTCGCCATGCCCGCGTCGTACGCCCTCGCCCGCTTCCGTTCCAAGCTGGCCACCGTCGCGCTGGGTTGGGTGCTGCTCTCCCAGCTGTTCCCGTTCGTACTGCTGATCATCCCGATCTTCCTCGTGCTGCGGCAGGCCGGCCTGGCCAACTCGCACGCCGGCCTGGTGCTGATCTACGTCGTGTGGGCGCTGCCGTTCGCGCTCTGGATGCTGCAGGGCTTCGTGCGCAACATCCCGCGCGAGCTGGAGGAGGCGGCCTCGGTCGACGGCGCGGGCCGGGTGCAGATCCTCCGTCGCGTGGTCTTCCCGCTGCTGGCGCCCGGCCTGGTGGCGACCGCGCTGTTCGCGTTCATCTCCGCCTGGAACGAGTTCTTCTTCGCGCTCGTGCTCATCAAGACGCCCGAACTGCAGACGCTGCCCGTGGCGCTGGCCCGGTTCGTCGGCATCGAGGGCACCGCCCGACTCGGGCCGCTGGCCGCCGGTTCGCTGCTGGCCACGCTGCCCAGCCTGATCTTCTTCGCGTTCATGCAACGCCGGCTCTCGTCCGGGTCGCTCGCCGGCGCGGTCAAGGGCTGATCCGCCCTCACCACACAAGGAGGTAACCCCTGATGCTCCCCATCCGGTTCCGTCGACTGGCCGCGGCTGCCGCGGTCGCGGTCGTCGGTCTCGGCGCGCTCGCCGCGTGCGGTGACGGCGGCGACGACGAGGCCACGGCCGGCCCGGTCAAGCTGCGCTTCCTCAGCCTCGCCTGGCAGAAGGAGTCGCTGCAGGCCAACAAGGACCTGGTCGCCAAGTGGAACGCCGAACACCCCGACATCCAGGTCGAGTACGTGCAGGGCGACTGGAACTCGGTGCACGACCAGCTGCTGACCTCGTTCGAGGGCGGCGACGCGCCGGACATCGTGCACTACGAGGCGTCGTCGATCGGCGAGTTCAGCAAGCAGGGCTACCTGGCCGACCTCAAGGACCTGATCCCGGGTGACCTCAAGGGCCAGATCGACCAGGGCGTCTGGGACACCGTCACGTTCGACGGCCAGGTCACCGGCGTCCCGTTCCTGCTCGAGTCGCAGGTCGTCATCGCCAACAAGAAGCTGCTCGACGCCGCCGGCGTGGCGGTGCCCCCGGCCGACGGCGGCTGGACCTGGGACGAGTTCCAGGCCAATGCCCAGAAGCTGACCAAGTCCGGCCAGTACGGCGTGGCGTGGGCGCTCAAGTCGCCGACCAACCGGGTGCTGAACCTGGCGCTCAACTACGACGGCAAGTTCTTCTACGACAACGGCGGGCGTACCGAGGTGCGGATCGGCGACGCGGAGAAGGAGGTGCCGAAGCGGATCCACGACATGATCTACACGACCAGGACGGCCTCGCCCGAGGCGCTGGGCATGAGCGGCGCCGACACGCTGCCGGGCTTCTTCGGCGGCAAGTACGCGATGCTGCCCGGCTCGGTCTCGCTGCGCCAGCAGATGGTCGAGCAGGCCCCGAAGGACTTCGAGTGGGTGACCCTGCCGCCGATCAAGGGACTGTCCAGCAACCAGGCGGCCAACCCGCAGACGCTGTCGGTGTCGGCGGACTCCAAGCACAAGGAGCAGGCCGCGCAGTTCATCTCGTACTTCCTCAACCCCGCCAACATGGCCGCGCTGGCCAAGGGTGACTGGCTGGTGCCGACCGGCAAGCAGGCCAACGAGGAGCTGGTCAAGCTGACCAAGGGCGAGCAGGGCTGGGACGTGGCCGCCGACAGCGCCGCCGACCTGACCGTCGCACCGTTCCAGATGGCCGACGGTTACCCGGAGTGGAAGACCAAGTACGCCACCCCGGCCCTCCAGCAGTACTTCGCCAACAAGATCACCCTGGACCAGCTCGCGAGCCAGCTGGTCGACGGTGGCAAGCAGGTTCTGAGGTAACAATGTCACTCTTGCTCGACACATCGGTCGGTTGCCTCGTCGGCGCCGCGGTCGGGGACGCCCTCGGTGGCGCCACCGAAACCGCGCTGCCGGAGCAGATCCGAGCCCGGTTCGGTGGCTGGGTCGAGGGCATCGTGCCCCCGTACCACGCCGACTGGGCCACCGCGCGGCCATTGGCGCCGTACCACAAGGGCGACGGGCACATCACCGACGACACGTTGATGACCCATGCCCTGGTACGCGCGTACGCGGCCAAACGGGACCACCTCGACGCGTACGACGTGGCGGATCTGCTGGTGCCCGATCTGATCGAGCGGGTGGTGCACATCCCCGACCTCGAGCGGGACGGGGTGACCTTCCATCGCCTGGCGGCCGCCGAGCGGTGGCTGGTCACCCGCCTGCACCACGCCCACGTGGACCCGCGCGAGGCCGGGGTCGGCAACATCGTCAACTGCGGCGCGGCCATGTACATGGCGCCGGTCGGCATCGTCAACGCGGGCGACCCGGCCGGCGCGTACGCCGAGGCCGTCGAGATCACCGGCGCGCACCAGCACAGCTACGGGCGGGAGGCCGCGGCGGTGTTCGCCGCCGCGGTCGCCGCGGCCGCCGCGCCGGGCGCTTCCGTCGATGATGTCGTGGCCGCAGCCCTGGATCTGGCCCGCGACGGCACGCGGGCGGCGCTCGACGCCGTGGTGAAGGAGGCCCGGGGGCAGTCCGACTGGCGCTCGGCGATCCCGGCGCTGCGGGCGGCGGTGGCGCCGTTCGACACGGTCGGGGAGGACTACCGCAGCCCGGGTCTGGGCGCGCGGCGGCCGAGCCGGTTGCACGCCATCGAGGAGTTGCCGGTCGCGATCGGCATGCTCGTGGTGGCCGGCGGGGCGTTCCGCGAGGCGGTGCTGGGCTCGGTCAACTACGGCCGCGACGCGGACTCCACCGCGACGATGGCCGGCGCGATCGCGGGGGCGCTGGGGGGCGCGGCCGCGGTGCCGGCCGCGTGGGCCGCCGGGGTCGCCGGCGCGTCGAAGACGGACCTGGAGGCGCCGGCACGGGAGCTGGCGGCGGTGGCCGCGGAGGTGTTCGAGCGGGACCGGGACCGGTTCGCCCGGCGGGCGGAGCGGTTCGCGGAGCTCGCCCGGTGAGGATCACCTGGGTGCAGCCGGAGGACCTGCTGCCGCACGAGCTGGCCGCCAGTCGCGACGAGGGGCGCGATGTGTCGGCTTTGGCCGCGCGGTGGGTGGCGGCCGGCGGCGACCTGACGCCGCCGGTCAGCGGTGCGTCGCCTGTGGTGGCATCGCCGGCTCTGCGCGCGCTGGCCGTCGAGCTGCTGGATGCCGCCGACGCGCTCCCGGCCGTGTCCGAGCCGGACGACCTGGCCGCGCTGCGGTCGGCCTGGCCCGCGTCGTGGACGCTGCCGACGGACGTCGCTGTCGACCGGCTGCACGGGGCGTGGCTCGGACGGGCCGTCGGGTGCCTGCTCGGCAAGCCGGTGGAGAAGATCCCGCGCGAGGGGATCCGGGAGATCCTGGACGCCACCGGCCGTTGGCCCTTGCGGGACTGGTTCACCGCCCGGGGTCTTCCCGCCGAAGTCGCGGCACGGTGGCCGTGGAACCGGCGCAGCGCGCCGACCAGCCTCGCCGAGCACATCGACGGGATGCCCGAGGACGACGACCTCAACTACGCCCTCCTGGCGTTGCGGGTGCTGGAGACCCACGGGCACGGGTTCAGAAGCGAGGACGTGGCGCAGGCGTGGCTGGACTGGCTGCCGGCCGGTCGGGTGTTCACCGCCGAGCGGGTGGCCTACCGCAACCTGCTGCTCGGTCATGCGCCGCCGGCCAGCGCGCGGCGGCACAACCCGTTCCGGGAGTGGATCGGCGCCCAGATCCGCACCGACGTGTACGGCTGGGTCAACCCCGGCCGCCCCGACCGCGCGGCCGAGCTCGCCTGGCGCGACGCGGTCGTCAGCCACGTCCGGGGCGGCGTGCACGGGGCGATGTGGGCGGCGGCCCTGGCCGCCGCGGCGCCGGTCGCCTCCACCGTCGACGAGGTGCTCGACGCGGCGGAGGCGGTGCTGCCGGCGCCGAGCCGGTTCGCGGCGGCCGTCCGCGAGGCCCGGGCGCTCGGGTCCGGGTCCGCCGGCTGGGAAGCCGTCGTCGACGAGCTGTACGCCCGGCACGGCCATCTCCACTGGGTGCACGTGCGCCCGAACGCGGCGCTGGTGGCGGCGGCTCTGGCCTGGGGCCGAGGTGACTTCGAACGCTCCATCTGCGCCGTGGTCAGCGGAGGATGGGACACCGACTCGACGGGTGCGACGGTCGGCGCGGTCACCGGGGCGCTCGCCGGGGCAAAGGAGCTGCCGGCGCGCTGGGTCGAGCCGCTGCACAACCGGCTGGCCAGCAGCATCGCCGGCTTCGACGGCATCGGCTTCGACGAACTGGCCGAACGCACCCGGGAGCTCGCCTCCGCCGACCGCAGGGAGGTGGCGGCATGAGTGCGCGCGTGGTGGTGGTCGGGAGCGCCAACCTGGACCTGGTGGTGACGGCGCCGCAGTTGCCGAGGCCCGGCGAGACGGTGCTGGGCGAGAACTTCCGGACCGTGCCCGGTGGCAAGGGGGCCAACCAGGCCGTCGCCGCGGCGCGGGCCGGCGCCGAGGTCGAGTTCGTGGGCGCGGTCGGGTCCGACGAGTTCGCCCCGGTGCTGCGGGACAGCCTGGTGGCGGCCGGCGTCGGGGTGCGTGGGCTGCGTACCGTCGCCGGTCCGTCCGGCGTGGCGCTGATCGCCGTCGACCGTGCCGCCGAGAATTTCATCGTGGTGGCGGCGGGTGCGAACGGTCTGCTGACCGACCTGGACGCCGACGACCGTGCCCGCGTCGCGACGGCGGACGTGCTGCTGCTCCAGCTCGAGGTGCCCATGTCCACAGTGGTCGACGCGGCGCGGCTGGCGCGGGCCGCGGGGACGACCGTGGTGCTCAACGCCGCGCCGGCCGCGACGCTGCCCGACGAGCTGCTCGACCTGGTCGACGTGCTCGTCGTCAACGAGCACGAGGCGGCGGTCGTCGCGGGCGCCGACGGCGGCGAGCCGCTCGACGCGCTGCTGAAGCTGGTGCCGCGGGTGGTGCTGACGTTTGGGGCGGACGGTGCCGCCTACGCCGACCGCGACGGGGCGCGGCTGTCCGTGCCCGCGCCGCGGATCGAGGCGGTCGACACGACGGCGGCGGGTGACGCGTTCACCGGCGCGCTGGCGGTCGGCTGGGCGCAGCGGGGCGGCACGGACATCGAGGCGAGCCTGCGCTGGGCCTGTGCCGCCGGCGCCGCCTGCGCCCAGCGCCCCGGCGCGTCCTCCGCCCTGCCCGACCGGGCCACGATCGACGCCCTGCACGACGCGACATACCGAGGAACACCGTGAGCTTCAACCCGTACGTCCCGCGCCCGATCGACCGGCCCACCGACGTGCCGCTCGGCGGTCACGCCGACCTGACCGCGCTGGACGAGGCGAAGATCTTCGCCGCCCCGGACGATCCGGCCGACTGGCCGGCGTGGCGCGCGCAGCTCGCCCGGTGGCGGGCCGACGCCCGGGACCGGCTCGGTTACACGGGCCGGCACTATGACGAGATCACCGGCGACTGCTTCTCGGTCTGCCTGGCCTGGCTGTGGGACGAGGCGCTCTACGACCACGACCGTGGCGTCTTCACGGTCGACGCGTTCCTGGCCGCGGCGCGGCGGGACTTCGGCGGGTTCGACGGCGTCGTGCTCTGGCACGCGTACCCGGTGATCGGGCTCGACGGTCGCAACCAGTTCGACTGGTACCGCGACGTGCCGGAGCTGCCCGACGTCGTGCGGGCGTTCCAGGAGCGTGGCGTGCGGGTGTTCGTCGACTACAACCCGTGGGACACCGGCACCCGCCGGGAACCGGGCACCGACGCGACGGAGGTCGCGGCGCTGGCCGGCAAGCTCGGCGTCGACGGCGTCTTCCTGGACACCCTCAAGGAGGGCGCCGGGGAGCTGCGCGCGGCCCTCGACGAGGTCCGGCCCGGCCTGGTGCTGGAGGGGGAGAGCCGGGTCCCGCTGGCCCGGATCGAGGACCACGCGATGTCCTGGGCGCAGTGGTTCGCCGACAGCACGACGCCCGGCGTGCTGCGGGCGAAGTGGTTCGAGCGCCGGCACATGCTGCACCACACCCGCCGCTGGCACCGCGACCATATCGACGAGCTGCACTCCGCCTGGCTCAACGGCGTCGGCGTGCTGGTCTGGGAAAGCGTCTTCGGCGTCTGGGTCGGCTGGAACGACCGCGACCGCGCGGTGCTCCGAGCCATGCGCCGCGTGCAGGCCAGCCATGCCGCCTGGCTCCGCTCCGAGGACTGGGCGCCGCTGGCCGACCACCCGGGCGCGGGGGAGGTCTTCGCGTCCCGCTGGACCCGCGACGACGCTCCGCTGTGGACGGTGGTCAACCGCGGCGCCGACCACGACGGCCCCTGGCTGGTGACGTCGCGCCAGGGCCGTTTCGTCGACCTGGTCACCGGGGCCGAGCTGCACACCGCCGACACCGGCGACGGCCGGCTCGCCGTGGGCGGCCACCTGCCGGCGGGCGCGATCGCCGCCGTCGTCATCACCGACGCCCCGGTCGCGCCGCACGACCCACCGACCGGCGACCCGTCGTTCCCGGCCCGCGCGGCGGTGCGCACCCGCACCCCGTGGGCGCCGCAGGCGGTGGCGCCGGCCGGCATGGTCGCCGTGGACGGCGGCCGGCGCGAGCTGATCGTCCGGCACCGGGTGCGGGAGACCGGGCTCTACGGCGAGGCGCCCTACGTCGACGAGTGGAAGCCGCTACCGCCGCGCCTGCACCACACCGCGACCCTGCGCCGCGCCGTCCACCTCGGACGGTTCGCGATCGCCACCCACGAGGTGACGCACGGCGAGTTCGCCGAGTTCCGCGCGGCAACCGGCTACGCGCCCGTGCGCGGCGAGCGGTTCACCGCCGGCCAGGGCCCGGCCGCCGCGCCGGTCACCCACGTCGACCTCGCCGACGCCCGGGCGTACGCCGCCTGGAAGGGTCTGCGCCTCCCGACCGAGGACGAGTGGCAGGTCGCCGCCGAGGCCGGACTGCTGGCCCGCCGGGAACCGCTCGTGTGGAACCTCACCGAGAGCGAACACTCCGACGGCCGCACCCGGTTCGTGATTCTCAAGGGCGGCGCGGCGTACGCGGCCGAGGGCTCCGACTGGTACGTCGACGGCGGTCCGCAACCCGCCGACGTCTCGGTGAAGCTCCTGCTCACCGGGGCCGGACTCACCCGCTCCGACCAGGTCGGCTTCCGCTGCGCGGCCGACCTCCCCACCACCGAGGAGTGACCTGATGGGCAGAACCTGGCGGATCGGCGGCGGCGTGGCCGCCGTGCTCCTCGCGCTCGGCCTCGCCGGCGCGGTGCCCGGCCAAGCGGGCGCGGAACGCCTCCGCGCGGGCACCCTGACCACCGCGCAGGCGCCCTCACCCGCGCTCGGCGGCACCATCGACTACACCGTCTACCTCCCGTACGGCTATGACCCGCAGGCCGCCACCCGCTACCCGGTGCTCTACCTGCTGCACGGCCGCGGCGACACCATGCAGGCCTGGACCCGGATCAAGGCCGACCTCGACCGCCTGATCTCCGAGGGCACCGTCCCGCCGGTCATCGCCGTCCTGCCCGACGCGCCGTGGAGCAGCCGCGGCAACTGGTACGTCGACTCGAGTTACCAGGGCGAGGACCCCGGCCGCCCGGTCGAGACCGCCCTGACCCGCGACCTGGTGTCGCATGTGGACGCCACCTACCGCACGGCCGCGCACCGCGGCGCCCGCCTCGTCGGCGGCTACTCGATGGGCGGCGCCGGCGCGCTGCGCTACGCCCTGGCCCACCCCGACCTGTTCGCCAACGCGCTCGTGCTCAGCCCGGCCGTCTACCGGCCGCTGCCACCGAGCGACTCGTCGGCCCGCGAGTTCGGCGCCTTCGGCGAGGGCGACCAGCGCTTCTCCGACGAGGTCTACCAGCGGCTCAACTACCCGGCCCTGCTCGACGACCGCGACCCGGATTTGCCGGTGCGGATGTACATCGCGGTCGGCGACGACGAGTGGCCCAACCCGGACCCGGCCGACGCGGCGCACGACCTCGACTACGAGGCCGCGACGCTCTACAACAGCGTCCGCCGCGCCGACGGCGTCGCCGCCGAGTTCCGGGTCATCGACGGCGGTCACGACTGGAACGTGTGGCGACCGGCCTTCGTGGACGGTCTGACCCACCTGTCGGACACGCTGAGCGCGACGCCGCCGGCCGGGCTGCCCGGCCCGCCGCACGGGACCGCGGGCCAGGACTGGGCCGGCGGCGTCGCCGCGCACCCGGACGGCGCCACGACCCTGGCGTACGCCGTCTCCGGACCGGTGGCCGGGCAGGCGTACGCCGGTGGGTTGGACGCCGTCGTGACCCGGGTCGGGGGATGGACCACCCAGTTCGGCACGCCGGCCAACGACCGCCTCTACGGCGTGGTCCCGCTGGCCGACGGCGGCGTGCTGGCGGCCGGCTACACCCGGGGAGACCTCGACGGCCGGCACCCCGGCAGCCCGGCCGACGACGCGTTCGTGACCAGGCTGACCGCGACCGGACAACGGTCCTGGCTCACCCAGGCCGGCGACCCGGCCAAGGCGGACCGCTTCTACGCCCTCGCGAACGCCCCGGACGGCGGCGTCTACGTGGCCGGCTACACCAGCGGCTCGTTCGCCGGCGACCCGTCGGCCGGCGACAAGGACGCCGTGGTGGCGCGGGTCGACGGGACCGGCCGGCTGCTCTGGAGCCGCCAGCTCGGCGGCGCCGGCGAGGACAAGGCGCTCGCGATCACGGCCGACGACACCGGCGTCTACGTCACCGGCAGCACCTCCGCCGCCATGCCGGGCACGACCCCCCTCGGCGGCCTCGACGGCTGGCTCGCCCGCTACCGGCCGGACGGCGCCCGCGACTGGGTGACCAGTGTGGGCGGCGCCGGCGACGACCTGCTGGGCGGCGTCGCCGTCACGGCCGACGGCCTCGCGGTCGCCACCGGCTCCACCGCCGGCGAGAGCGCGGCCGACGTGCTCACCGTCGCCTACACCAAGGCCGGCAAGCAGCGCTGGCGCACGGTCACCGGCGGACGCGGGGCCGACGCCGGCGCCGACGTCGTGCCGCAGCCCGACGGCTCCGTCGCCGTCGTCGGCTTCACCGGCAGCGCGCTCGGCGTCCCGGCCGGCGGCGCCGACGTGCTGACCCTGCGCCTCGATCGTCGGGGCCGCGAGCTCGGCGTGGCCCAGTACGGCACGGCCCGCGACGACGCCGCCGACCCGTTCGGCGAGGAGAACGTCTACGCGACCCGGGCGGCCGACGGCCGGCTGCTGGTCACGGGTTACACGGCGAGCGGCAACGGCGACGTCTTCCTCGCCGCCGTCGACCCCGTGCGGGGCACTCCATGACGGCGCCGCTGCACGGGGTGAAGGTGGTCGACCTCGCCACCCTTTTCGCCGGACCGCTGGCCGCCGCCTTCCTGGCCGACTTCGGCGCCGACGTGGTCAAGGTCGAGCACCCGGCGAAACCGGACCCGGCCCGCGGCCACGGCCCGGCCAGGGACGGCGTCGGCCTGTGGTGGAAGGTGCTGGGCCGCAACAAGCGCACCGTCACCGCGAACCTGTCGGATCCCGAGGGCGCCGCCGTACTCCGCCGCCTCCTCGCGGACGCCGACGTGCTGGTGGAGAACTTCCGACCGGGCACACTGGAGCGTTGGGGGTTGGGCCCGGCGGAGCTGCACGAGGCCAACCCGCGACTGGTGGTCGCCCGGATCACCGGCTTCGGCCAGACCGGTCCCTACGCGCGCCGACCCGGTTTCGGCACCCTGGCCGAGGCGATGAGCGGCTTCGCCGCCGCGACCGGCGAACCGGACGGCCCGCCGACCCTGCCGCCGTTCGGACTCGCCGACTCGGTGGCCGCGCTGGCCACCGCGTACGCCGTCATGCTCGCCCTGCGGTCCCGTGACGCCACCGGCCACGGTCAGGTCGTCGACCTGGCCATCATCGAGCCCATCATGGCGATGCTCGGCCCGCAGATCACGTGGTACGACCAGCTCGGCTACCTCCAGCCCCGGCTCGGCAACCGGTCCAACAACAACGCGCCGCGCAACACGTACCGCTGCGCCGACGGTCGGTGGGTCGCCGTGTCGACCAGCGCGCAGAGCATCGCCGAGCGCGTGCTCCGGCTGGTGGGCCGGCCGGAGCTGGTCGACGAGCCGTGGTTCGCGACGGGCAGCGGCCGGGCGGCGCACGCCGACGAGCTGGACGCCGCGGTCAGCGCGTGGGTGGCGGAGCGCGACCGCGACGCGGTGGTGGCCGCCTTCGAGGAGGCGCAGGCCGCGGTGGCGCCGGTCTACGACGTGCGGGACATCCTGGCCGACCAGCAGTACGCGGCCCTCGGAACCGTCCACAGTGTCCCCGACGAGGAGCTCGGCGAGGTCCGGATGCAGAACGTGCCGTTCCGGCTCTCCGAGACCCCGGGCGAGATCCGGCACGCCGGGCGGCGGCACGGCCAGGACACCGACGCGGTGCTCGGGGCGCTCGGCTACACCGCCGAGGAGCTGGCCGACCTGCGTTCCCGGGGGGCGATCTGATGCTGCTCACCTGGCTCTACGTGCCGGGCGACCGGCCGGACCGGTTCGCCAAGGCGGTGGCATCGGGCGCCGACGCGGTGATCCTCGACCTCGAGGACGCGGTCGTCGCGAGCCGCAAGGCGTACGCCCGGGAGGCGGTCGCGTCGTTCCTCGCCGAGCCCCATCCGGTGCCGATCCAGGTGCGCGTCAACGAGCTGACCGGGCCGGACGTCGACGCGGACCTGGCCGCGCTGGCCGGCCGTCCGGGCCTCGACGGGCTGCGACTGCCCAAAGTGGAGTCTCCCGCTGCGGTGCGACCGCTCGGCGTCCCGCTGCACCCTCTGATCGAGTCGGCGGCCGGGCTGGAGGCGGCCCATGCCATCGCCACCGCCCACCCCACCGTCGCCTCGATCGGGCTGGGCGAGGCCGACCTGCGCTCGGACCTGGGTGTGGCCGACGACGACGGCCTCCTGTGGGCCCGCGGCCGGATCGTGGTCGCGGCCCGCGCCGCCGGCCTGCCGCCACCCGCGATGTCGGTGTACGCCGACGTGGCCGACGCCGACGGCCTGGCCGCCTCCTGCGCGCTCGGCCGCCGCCTTGGCTTCCTGGGCCGCACCGCGATCCACCCGCGCCAGCTGCCGGTCATCGTCGACGCGTTCCGCCCCACCGAAGCCGAGCTCGAGAAGGCGACCGCGCTGTTGGCCGCTCTGGCCGAGGCGGAGCGCCGCGACTCGGGAACGGCCGTCCTGGCCGACGGCCGTTTCGCCGACCGCGCGATGGCCGCCGCCGCCCAGCGCGTCGTCGACCTGGCCGCCCGCTGCGCCCCGGGTACTGTGACGCCATGACCGAGCCGGACCTGATCGCATCGCTGGAGGAGCAGGAACAGCGCCTGTTGTTCAGCAGGTTCGACAACGACGACGCCTGGACGCTCGGCGCCCTGATCGTGTCCATGGCGCGGGAGCGTCAGCTGCCCGTCACCGTCGACATCCGCCGGCACGGGCACCAGCTCTTCCACGCCGCGCTGCCGGGCACCGCGCCCGACAACGACTCGTGGATCGAGCGCAAGGTCCGGGTCGTCAACCGGTACAACGCCGCGTCCTATCTGGTCGGTCGGCGGCTGGCCGCCGAAGGTCGCGTGCTCGACCACGACGCGGGTGTGGCGCCGGCGGAGGTCGCGGCGCACGGCGGCGCGTTCCCGATCCGCATCCGCGACGTCGGCGTCGTCGGCACCGTCACGGTCTCCGGCCTGCCCCAGGCCGACGACCACGCGCTCGTCGTCGAGGCGATCGCGCGCTTCCTGGCCGGCTGATCAGGGCGCGCCCATCTCCAGCTCCTCGATCTGGTGCTTCTGCGTGATCGGCTCGAGCCTGTCGACCACGCGGCAGTGCAGGTGCCGCCGGACCACCTCGGGCAGCGCGTCGTAGTAGTCCTGGGTGACCTGCGGGTCGTGCAGCGCGTCATGGCCGGCGCCCGGCGCGTCCACGCCGAGGACCAGCACGGGCCGCGACTCGGTGGAGACGTTGGCGGTGCCCCGGTGCACGGTCAGCGCCGAGCGGGCCGAGATGTCGCCCATCCGCGGCAGCTTGGCGACCGCCCGCTGCGCGAACCGCGGCCACTCGGTCTCCGGCGGGAACATCTGGTGCTTCCAGTCGACGCCGGCCTCCCACTGCGTGCCGACGGCGATCTCGAACGGACCCATCTCCGGCACGGTGTCGACCGCGGTGAGGTTGAAGGCGAGCGAGGTCAACCGGCGGTCGCGGTGCGTCTCCGGCGGGGACGGGAAGTCGCGGTGCCACGGCTGGTTCCTGGCGCCCGGGTACGGCACGTCGAAGCCGAGCTCCACGACCTGGTAGTCGGGGCCGAGCGCCGCCTCGCACACCATCCGCACCCACGGGTGGCTCACCAGGTCGACGAACCCGCGGAGCTGCTGAGGGTGGATCTCGACGTACCACCGTTTGGGCCCGCGCCCGACCGCGCCGCCGGGCCGCGACCGCGCGTCTTCGAAGGCGACCTCGATGTCCGCGCGCATCGCGGCGACCCACTCGCGGGAGAAGGCGCCCTTGAGGGCGGTGATGCGGTCGGTGTGCAGTTCCTCGCGCACGGCTGCTCGCTCGTCGGCCACGGCGCTCCTTCCAACGTTGTAAACGACACCGTAAGGCCTGTCGGTCCGCGCCGCATCACCCCCGCACGGCGGCGACGGCGGCGCGCAGGCGGGCGGCCAGGGCGGCCTGCTCCCCGTCGGTCACCGGCAGGACGCCGAGGCTGCTCATCACGGCGGCGAACTGCTGCCGCGCGTACGGCGTGCCCGGCGGCAGTGGCGCCACGTGCCAGTGGACGTGCGCGTTGCCCTGGTGCGAGCCGAGCGACATCAGGTAGATCCGCTCGGTCGGCACCACCCGCCGCAGCGCCTCGGCCACGTCGTGCACGACGTCGGTGACGTGCCGGAACAGGGCCCGGTCGCCGGTCACGTCGACCACGTGGGCGCGGGGCACCACCAGCGTGTAGCCCAGCAACGGCGGATAGCGGTTCAGGAACGCGGCGCAGTTGTCGTCGGCGTACACCATGTGGTGTCGATATTCCGGGTCCTCGCGCAGCGCGGCGCAGACGAAGCAGGGACCGGTGCGGACCCGCTGCTCGTAGCCGTCGGTGTCGAACGGGACCCTCATCGTTTGAGCGACGGGCCGCTCACCGAGGGCGGGCGTGCGCCGAGGAAGAAGATGCCGGGGAAGCCGCTGGTCTCGAAGCCCGCGCTGGTGTTCCCCTTCCACGTGGTGTTCTCGACGCGCATCGTGCCGGTGCGGTCGTTGCTGACGAAGAAGACGCCGCCGCCGCCCTCCTTGGCGGTGTTGCCCTGCACGACGGAGCCAGCGATCCGCAGTGTGAACAGGTTGCCGTCGAGATAGATGGCGCCGCCGCTGCCGCCGCCGGGGGAGCCCGACCGGGCCGGGTTGGCGCCGCTGCCGATCGCCTTGTTGTCGCGGAACACGCTGTTGAGCACGACCCACGAGACGCCGATGCTGGACAGCGCCGCGCCGTTGGAGCAGACGCCGCCCTGGAAGGTGCTGCCGACGATGTAGACCGGCTCGCCGTGGTACTGGCTGAGGACCCGGATCGCCGCGCCGCCCAGGTCGGGGCCGGACGGGTCGCAGCGGTTGTCGACGAACTTCGTGTTGACGGCCTTGAACCGGCCACCGCGCACGAAGATCGCCCCGCCGCCACCGCCCTCGGTCGTGTCGCCCGTCGAGTTGCCGCCCGTGAAGGTCAGGTTCTGCACGGTCAGCCGCGGGTGGTCCTGGTCCTGGCAGTGCGAGGTGGTCCAGCCCTGGGCCGCGTCGCACGTGTTCATGTAGAGGATCCGGCGCTTGCCGCCACCACTGAGCGTGACCTTGCCGCCCCCGTCGAGCACCACCTTCGGACCGTTGGCGTTCTTCACCTTGGCGGTGGCGGTCATCGTGATGGTGACCGGGTCGGGCCCGCAGTCGAACGTGATGATCCCGCCGGCCGCGACCGCCTTCACCACGGCGGCGGAGGTGCAGCTGGCCTTCGTACCCGTGCCGATCTTCCTGGTCGGTTTGCTGGTGTTCTCCGCGCGGGCCTCCGCCGGGATCGTCGCCCTGCCGCCGGGGTTGCCGAAGCTGGCCGGCTTCGCCGGGGGCTTCGGGGTGGGGCCACGACCGATGGCGTCCTTGCCCGGGGCCGTGGTGGGGGTCTGCGCCGGCGCGGTCGTGGTGGTTCCGGCCGCCGTGGGCGCGCTCGGCTGGCCGCCGTCGCCACAGGCGGAGATCAACAGCACGAGCAGCAGCGGTACGGCGGTCGCCCGGATCGTTCGCACCCGGACGACCTTAGGGCTTAGGAGTGGAAATCCGCGAGCCGCTCGCCTTCCGCGTGCAGTCGTTCCCGCTCTTTCCGGGTCAGGATGCGGAACTCGTCGTACTCGAGCCTGCCGTCGACGGCCTTCCACGTGCCGGCCACGGCGCCGTCGACCAGGAACACCGGAAAGGACTGCGGCGCGCGTACGTGGAAGATCCGCTTGCGGAACTCCTCGGGGAGGATGCCGGACCGTCGGGCGTGGACCAGCAGGGCGGCGTCCCAGTTGGGCAGGAAGCGGGGCGGGGCGTCGGTGTCGCCGTCGACGATCGGCCCGCCGGCCAGGTCGACGAGGTCGGTGCCGTCCTCGGCCTGGTAGGTGGTGGTGTCGAGCTCCTTGAGAACCGCGGTGACAGTCGCGACCGGGAGGCCGGCCCAGGTGGCGATCTCCTTGCGGGTGGCCGGCCCGAACCCGGTGAGGTAGCGGCGGACCAGCAGGACCTGCCCCTCGGCGACCGTGCCCTCCGGCGGCCCGACCCAGTCCTCGGCGAGGGCGTAGAGGTCGGCGCGGCGGCGTTCCCAGGTGCCGCTGGGCGGCTGCCGCACGAGGTCGAGCCAGAGCCCGATGCCCCGCCGCCGGTCGGCGCCGATCAGCTTGTCGATCTCGCCCTGCTTCAGCGGCCCGTCGGCGAGCGCGTCCCGGAGGGTGGCGGCGGCCTTGGTCATCTCGTCGTGCGACAGCGTGCCGCGCCAGGCGCGCAGGGCCTGGACGCGGCGGTCCTCCCGGACGGCGAGCGCCCACGGCCAGTAGTCGCCGCGGCTCACCACATGGATCGTCGAGCGCAGCAACGTGCCTTGAATGATCTCGCGATCCTGCAGCAGCCGGGTGACGGTGTCCCGCTCGACGCGGTCGGCCCGCGACCAGAGCCCGATGTAGATGGCGGGGGCGTACTGGGCCTGCAAACCGGCCATCCGCTCCAGCGTGGTCGGGAGTGGATCGTGGGAGCGTTCCAGCAGCAGCTGGCGCCACAGGAGGGTGCGATTGAGCTCCGCGCTGGTCAGGGTGCGTCCCACGGCCCTCAGACTTCCATATCCGCCAGGTGGCTGATGTCTCAGTGGCCAGTTGCGCGGAGGCTAGTTCCCGTGCCAACCGGCCGCCCCCACAAACTGTGAGCGGCGGCAACTCCAGATCGATCGGCCTCCGCAGGCGCCGACTCGATCAAGGGTTGCCGCCGCCCATAGTAGATGTGGGCCGGCCGATGCCCTTGTCCGCGCTCAGCGGCTCGTCCCCGCCGAACGCGCGATGAAGATCGCTACATGTCGTACCACAACGTGCTGATGTGGGAGGTGCTAGCGCCGGAAAAGTGTGCCGCTTGCGCTGATGAGACTCCTACGAACGTCGCCGCTGCGATGCCGAGAATCGTCGCGCCCACGGCGAAGGCTTTCACGATGAGTGCAGGGAGTCTACGCTCACTGTGCATGGTCGCTCCTATGTGAGCTGGGAATACGCCCCCTGGCCAGGTAAAAACATTGGAGCACCCGGCGCATCGGTACACAAGCTTAGGGTGACGGCACCGCTACGGACAGTTGGCACTACGCCACCTGGCCGATCGGAACGTGGATGCAACTTTGGGCATACTTCGATATAGTTCGAGCCACCCTCGGCAGTGCAATCTGCAAGTTACGCGACCGCAATAAGCACATTCGGCTGAGTTAATTGATAGCCGACGATTGGCTCGAAAACCGCATCAGCCGCGGCGGGGAGGGAGTCGTGCGGTGACCGAAACACCGATTCCCGCGGTTCCCGTCGGCCGTCAACGCCAGCTCGACGTCCTCCGGGCCGCGGTCAGCGATCTGCGTGCCGGCCGGGGCGGCGCGGTGCTGGTCGAGGGTGAGCCCGGCATCGGCAAGACGTCTCTGGTCCGTGCGGCCACCGTCGACGCCCGTTCGGCCGGCATCCGGGTCATCTGGGGCGGATGCGACGAACTGAGTCAGGCATTTCCGCTACTTCCGTTGATGGAAGCGCTCGACGGCCAGGCCGGGGTGCCTCGCGAAGACCATGACCGGATCGCCGACCTGCTGCGGGCCGATCCCGGCATCGGCAACCGGATGGACGTCATTCCCGCCGCGGCCGAGCAGACCCTCGCGCTGATCGACAATCTCTGTGCCGCCGCCCCCACCATGCTGGTGGTCGACGACCTTCAGTGGGCCGACCCGGCCACCGTCCTGACGCTGGGCAGGCTGGTCCGCGCCGTCGAGCAACTGCCGCTCATGGTCGTCGGCCTCACCCGGACGGTGCCGCGGCGCGACGACGTCGTCGCCCTCCGCCGGGCGATCGAGCCTTCCGTCCTGCGAATGTCCAATCTGGAGGAAGCCGACGTCGCCGAGTTCGTCCAGCATCTGGTGGGTGGGTCGCCCGGTCCGCGGTTGCTGGAGCTGGCCGCCGGCGCCGGCGGGAACCCCCTCTACCTGACCGAGCTCGTCGACGTTCTGATCCGCGCCGAGACACTGATCCGCACGGGCGACGAGGTCGACGCCGTCGACGCCACGACACCACGCTCGCTGGCCGGCGCCATCGCCGACCGCCTCGAGTTCCTCTCGCCCGCCACCCGCGACGTGCTGCGGGTCGGCGCCCTGCTCGGCATCGAGTTCTCCGTGCGCGAGCTGTCCGTCGTCTCCACCCGCCGAGTGCCCGAGCTGATGCCGATCCTCGACGAGGCGATTCTCGCCGGCGTCCTGGTGGAGAACGGCACGGAGATCGCCTTCCGTCACCCGCTGATCCGCGACTGCCTTTACGACGGCATGCCGGTCGGAGTCCGCGCCGCCTGGCACCGCGACGCAGCGCGGGCGCTCGCCGACGACGGCGCCACCGCCGAGCGGGTCGCGCGCCAACTGCGTCCCGCCGTCGAAACCGACGTCCGCGGCGATGCCGTCGACGCCTGGGTGATCGGCTGGCTGGCCGACAACGCGCCGCAGCTGGTCGGGCAGGCGCCGAAGGTGGCGATCCCCATGCTGCGTTGGGCTCTGAGCGGCACCCGGCCCGGCGCCGCCACCCACGACGTGTTGGCCTGCCGCCTCGCCGACGCCCTCTATCGCGACGGCGCCGCGCGCGAGGCGGTCGAGGTGGCCACGGCCGCGCTGGTGCACGTCCGCCGACCCGACCTCCTGGTCGATCTGCACTGGACGATGACGCAGTGCCACGCGCTCTCCGGCAACAGCCAGGAATCGATCCAGTCGTTGCGCGAGGCCCTCGCCTCGCCCGGCATAGGCGGTCACCACCGCGCCCGCCTGCTGGTCCTCATCGCCCGCGCCCAACGTGACGTCGGCCGGATCGAGGACGCCGCACGGGTCGCGGCCGAGGCGCTCGACACCGCGACCGAGGTCGGCGACCGGTGGGGCATGGGCTGGGCGCTGTTCATCCAGACGATCCTGCACGGCATGCGGGGCGAGTCCCGGCAGGCGCTGCCGCTCTACGAACGCGCCCTGGCGGTCGCCGAGGGCGACCCGGCGCTGGCCGACCTGCGGCTCATCCTGCAGATCAACCAAGCGGTGGCGCTCGGCGTCCTGGACCGTTACGACGAGGCCATCCGGGTCGCTGAAAACGTCCGCCGCTCCGCCGACCGCGTCGGCAATGTGGTGCGCCTGGCGCAGGCCCAGAGCGCCCTCGGCGAGTTGCTGTTCGACGTCGGCAAGTGGGACGACGCCCTGGTCGAGATCGATCTGGCGCTGGCGGCGTGGAAGAACCCCATGGTGGGCTGCGCCCAGCACGGCTTGGCCGCGACGATCCAGCTGCACCGCAACGACCCCGACAGCGAACGCCACCTGGCCGCCGCCGACCAGTTCATCGAGCAGCTCGGCGGCCGGATCTTCCGCGGGTTCGCCATGGCCAAGAGCCTGCAGATGGAGCGCGCGGAAGACCCGCGGGCAGCCCTCGAGGTGTTGATGGGCGGCGTCACCGAGGACCACAACGAAGAGGAGACGGTCGAGCTGCTGGCCGACGCGGTCCGGCTGGCCATCCTCATCGGTGACAAGACCACCGCGCACTCGGTCGTCCGCCGAGCGGTCGCCCTGGGCGAAGACTCCCTGGCCCCACACCGGCGCGCGGTCATGCTGCACTGTCAGAGCCTGGTGACCAACGACCCGGCCGGCCTCCTCGAGGCCGCGAACGGCTACCGCGCCGCCGGCCGCCCGCTGCCACGCGCGCAGGCCCTCGAAGCGGCCGCGCTGGCCCTGGCCGAACGCGGCGAGATGGCCGAGGCGCGCAACCTCTTCACGGACGCCTACACCCTCTACGCCAAGCTCGGCGCCGAATGGGACCTGGCCCGCACCCAGGCGACCTTCCGTTCCTACGGCATCCGCCGCGGCCCGCGCGTCCGCCACCGCCAGGCTCGACGCGGCTGGGAAGCCCTCACTCCGACCGAGGTCCGGGTAGCCGGCATGGTCGCCCAGGGCATGTCCAACCCGCAGATCGCGACGCAGCTCTACCTGTCGCGGCGCACGGTGCAGACGCACGTCTCGCACATCCTCGCCAAGCTCGAGCTGCAGTCGCGCATCGACATCGCCCGCGAGGCCAGCCAGCGCGAGCTCAACCACGTCGTCAGCTGAGCCCGGTCCGTCGGCTCCGTCCGCGGGCGCGCCCGCCTCGCCGTCGCCGGTCCTGACGAGACCGCCCGTCCGCCCTGCTGACCGCCCTGCGCTGCCAGCCGGATGATCTACTGGGCGGGTGCCTGACCTTCGAGATCTCGTCATCCGCTGGCTGCGGGGCTGGAGAGTGGCCCGCGCGCTGCCCGCCGCGGAAGAGGTAGACGGCGGGTTGCGGGTGCGGTGCATGCAGCCCGGCCGCGACGTGGAGTACGTCGCGCTCGATCCGGCCTTGCTCCCGCGGCTGGCGGACCTCGTCGTGGGCGAGGACGCGGTCACCTGGCTGACGGTGGCGACCACCGACCCGGCCGCGGTGGTCGCGGCGGTGGAAGCGGCCGGTCTGGTCGTGCTCAAGAGCTCGGAGCAGCTGATGACGGCCGACCTGGACGGGCGTCCGCCGTCCGTGCCGGCGCCTTACCGACTCGCGGTCGACGTCGACGACCGGGTGGTCACGGCGACGGTCCGGGACGAGTCGGGGCAGGTCGCCGCGCGCGGGACGATGGGACTGGCCGGCAGGGACGCGATCGCGGACCGGATCGAGACCGCCCCGGCGCATCGCCGCAAGGGGCTGGCCAGCGTGGTCATGGGCGCACTGGCCGCTTCGGCGGTGGAGCAGGGCGCCGACCGTGGCGTCCTCATAGCGAGCGAAGAAGGCCAGTGGTTGTATGCGAGCCTCGGGTGGCAACCGGTGGCGCAGGTCGTGATCGCGACGACGCCGGGGAACACGTACCCGTCCTGAGCCGCTCATGGAGACGCCACACCGGGTGGAGGCGGCCCGATGTGGCGTCAGTTCCATGTCCGTGGAGTTGGTGCGGCTCTTACAGCGGCGGCGCACCCCGCTGCCCCGGAATGCCCGGGCGGCCGGGTCGGCAGGTGCAGATCCAGCCACCGAAGCGGCGGCGGGTGCGGTAGGCGCCCAGGCGGGGTGGGCTGGCCCCGCAGCCACAGCGTCGGCACGCGCGACCCGCTGTGGTGGAGCGGCGCCGGCCGAGCCATCGCCCGACCGGCACCGATCCGTACCCGCGACCCAGAGTCAGCCGGCGCGGCATGACCTGGTGACCCGCGCCTCGGGGGTCGGCTTGGAGGCGCCTCGCTGTCGCGGGATGTAGGCGCGCGGCAGGTCGATCTGGTCGACCTCGTCGCGACCGCCCATGGTGAGCAGGTGGCGGCCCAGGTGGGCGCGGAGGCTCGCCTCCCAGACGCTCTGCTCGATGTGTGGTGGGGCGACCCATCGATGCGAATGATCGCTGTAGTGCAGATGTTCGTCACCACGACCAAGGATGCTCAAGGTAAGACACCTTCTCCGCCGTTTCCGGCGCCGGCGGTCCCAGCGCTCACCAAAGAGCTTCGTCGGAGCGGGTGGCGGAGATAACGGCCAGCGCACGGACATTGACGCACCCGCTCACCACCCGAGATGGCGTACGTATGCAATTGGCCTTCCATACATGCGCCACCTGGCGGATGTCCGGGTGGCTTTTCGGCGGCAGGCTCATCTCAACCGAGGTGGAAGTCCTCGCCGGCGTACCGCCAAGGGGCTGCGGTGGTGGGAGACACAGGGGACGTGACCGACCCCCCGACGGTCACGCCCCCTGCTCGGGACAGTGGCCATCGGCGCAGACCCACCCCCACCAAGATCCGCACGGCAGTGCAGGATGGAGGAGGACAGGGTGAGGGGAGCGCATGGCAGGCCGGATCCGCGAGGAGGACATCGCGCTGGTTCGCGAGCGGACCGCGATCGCCGACGTCATCTCGGAGCACGTGACGCTCAAGAGCGCGGGTGGCGGCAACCTCAAAGGCCTGTGCCCGTTCCATGACGAGAAGACCCCTTCGTTCACCGTCGCTCCGGGCCGCAACGTTTTCTTCTGCCACGGCTGCGGCAAGGGCGGCGACGCGATCTCCTTCCTGATGGACGTCGACCACCTCACGTTCGTCGAGTCGGTCGAGCGGTTGGCCGCGCGCGCCGGCATCCAGCTGCGCTACGTCGAGGGCGGTCCCGCCCCGATGCGCGCCCAGCAGCAGGGGCAGAAGCAGCGGCTGGTCGCCGCGCACGCCGCCGCCGCCGAGTTCTACGCCGGGCAGCTGGCCAGCCCGGGCGCCCGGTTGGCCCGCGAGTTCCTGGCCCAACGCGGCTTCAACCGCGCCGCCGCGCAGGACTTCGGCTGCGGTTTCGCCCCCGAGGGCTGGGACCCGCTGACCCGCCACCTGCGCCAGAAGGGCTTCACCGCCCCCGAGCTGATCACCGCCGGCCTGGCCCGCGAGGCCCGCTCCGGCTCGCTGATCGACCGCTTCCGGCGCCGGCTGGTCTGGCCGATCCGGGAGCTGTCCGGCGACATCATCGGCTTCGGCGCGCGCAAGCTGTTCGACGACGACGACGGCCCGAAATACCTCAACACCCCCGAAACGCCGCTCTACAAGAAGTCCCACGTCCTCTACGGCATCGAGCACGCCAAGCGGGAGATCGCCAGGCAGGGGCGCGCGGTGATCGTCGAGGGCTACACCGACGTGATGGCCTGCCACCTCGCCGGCGTCAAGACCGCGGTCGCCACCTGCGGCACCGCGTTCGGCGGCGACCACATCAGCGTGCTGCGCCGGCTGCTGATGGACACCGACGCCTTCGCCGGGGAGATCATCTTCACCTTCGACGGCGACGCCGCGGGGCAGAAGGCGGCCCTGCGGGCGTTCGACGAGGACCAGCGCTTCGTCGGGCGCACGTTCATCGCCGTCAGCCCCGACAACATGGACCCGTGCGAGCTGCGCCTGGCCAAGGGCGACCTCGCCGTCCGTGACCTGGTCGCGCGGCGGGAGCCGATGGTCGACTTCGCCCTACGGCAGATCCTCCAGAAATACGACCTCGACACCGTCGACGGCCGGGTCGAGGCGATGCGCCGGGCGGCGCCGCTGGTCGCCAAGATCAAGGACCGCGAGAAGCGCCCGGAGTACGTGCGGAAGCTCGCCGGCGACCTCGGCATGGAGATCGAGCCGGTGCAGCGGGCCGTGGCCAGCGCCGGCGCTCCGGCCGCCACCGCGACCGCCGCCGCCAACGACGCGGCCGTGCGCGCCGACACCCCGCAGGCCCGGGTCGAGCGCGAGGCGCTGAAGCTGGCGATCCAGGTGCCGGTGCTGGCCGGGCCGATGTTCGACGCGATCGGCGAAGAGGCCTACTCGACGGTGGAGCTGCGCACCGTGCGGGCCGCGATCGCCGAGGCCGGCGGCGCGGTCAGCGGCACGAGCGGCGTGGTCTGGATCGAGCGGGTCCGCGACGCCTGCGGTGACCTGACCGGCAAGGCGCTGATCGGCGAGCTCGCCGTCGAGCCGATGCTGCGCGACACCGACCCGGACCCGCACTACGTCTCCGTGCTGCTGGCCCGGCTGCAGTGGGGCGCCACCGACGCCCGGATCCGCGAGCTCAAGTCCAAGGTGCAGCGGATCAACCCGGTGACCAGCAAGGACCAATATCTCGCGCTGGCCGGCGAGCTGTTCTCCCTCGAGCAGCACGCCCGGGCCCTGCGCGAACAGGCGGCGGGTGGGCTATGAGCATGTGGGACCTGTTCCGGCGGCGGATCAAGTTGCCGGCCGACGCCGGGGTCGCGCTCGACTCCGACGAGCGGGTGATCGCCTGGTCGCGTACGCAGGCCGGCCCCTATGTGGTGGCCACCGACCGCGGCCTGCGGCTGCCGGGTCGCGACCGGCTCGACTGGCACCGCATCCACAAGGCCGTCTGGTCCGGGCGCCAGCTGACGGTGACGCCGGCCGAGGTCGTCGAGGAGCGCGACGACTACGAGGTGCTGGCCGACGCCGCGCCCGAGTCGGTGCTGCTGATCGAACCGCGCGAGGTGCCCGAGCAGGTGCGGGCGCGGGTGACCGGATCGGTGTCCTACACGTCGCACCATCCGGTCGACGGCGGCGGCGTACGCGTGGTCGGGCGCAAGGTTCGCGGTCGCGACGGGCTGGCCTGGTCGGTGCGCTACGACCCCGGCACCGAGACGTCCACTCCGGAGGTCGTCGAGGCCACCGGCGCGCTCGTCTCGGAAGCCCGGGCGGCGACGACACCCCGCGACCTCTGACCGATTCTCATCAGCGGCGGCGGTAAATCCGCTGTCGTCTTGTCGTACCCCGTGGCTAAGTTCCGCATGTGACTGACGGCAGGCCTCTCATCGAGGCGACGGGGCTGGTCAAGCGGTTCGGTGGGTTCACCGCGGTCGACGGCATCGACCTCGCCGTGCGGGCGGGCGAGGCGTTCGGCTTCCTCGGTCCCAACGGCGCGGGCAAGAGCTCGACCATGCGCATGATCGGCTGCGTGTCCCCGGTGACGTCGGGCGAGCTGCGCATCCTCGGCATGGACCCGGCGCGCGACGGTCCGGCGATCCGCGGCCGGCTCGGCGTCTGCCCGCAGACCGACAACCTCGACCCCGAGCTGACCGTCGCGGAAAACCTCACGACCTACGCGCGGTTCTTCGGCATCCCGCGCAAGGTGGCCCGCGCCCGGGCCGCCGAACTGCTCGACTTCGTGCAGCTGGGCGAGCGGGCGGGCAGCAAGGTCGAGCCGCTGTCCGGCGGCATGAAACGGCGGCTGACCATCGCCCGCGCCCTGATCAACGAGCCCGAGGTGGTGCTGCTCGACGAGCCGACCACCGGCCTCGACCCGCAGGCCCGCCACCTCGTCTGGGAGCGGTTGTTCCGGCTCAAACAGCGGGGCGTGACGCTGGTGCTGACGACGCACTACATGGACGAGGCCGAGCAGCTGTGCGATCGCCTCGTGGTGATGGACGGTGGCCGGATCGTCGCCGAGGGCTCGCCGCGCGCCCTGATCGACCAGCACTCCACGCGCGAGGTCGTCGAGCTGCGCTTCGCCGCCGAGTCGCAGGAGGCGTTCGTCGACAAGCTGGCCGGCATCGGCGAGCGGGTCGAGCCGCTGCCCGACCGCGTCCTGCTCTACGTCGACGACGGCGACGCGGCCGTGGCCACCGTCCACGAGCGCGCGCTGCAACCGGCCAGCGTGCTGGTCCGGCGCAGCACCCTCGAAGACGTCTTCCTCCAGTTGACCGGCCGGACGTTGGTGGACTGATGACCCCCACCTTGGCCGTTTTCGAATACCACCTGGTCGGCTACCGGCGCACCTGGCGCGGCTCGGCGCTGGGCTCGTTCCTCCTGCCGTTGCTGACGATGCTCGGCTTCGGCGTGGGCGTCGGCGCCTACGTCGACGGCGGCGTCGGTGGGGTGTCCTACCTGGACTACGTCGTGCCGGGCCTGATCGCGTCGACCGCGCTGCAGGTGGGGGTGGGCGAGGCGACCTGGCCGGTGCTCGGCAACTTCGAGTGGTACAAGATCTATTTTGGCCAGGCGGCGGCCCCACTCCGGGTCCGCGACGTGCTGGGCGGCCACCTGGCCTTCGTGGTGTTCCGCGCCTTCCTCGCGGCGGCTGCCTTCCTGCTGGTGGCGGCACTGTTCGGCACCCTGCACTCGCCGTGGGCGCTCGCCACCCTGCCGGTCGTGCTGCTGCTTGGCTGCGCGGTGGCGGCGCCGACCTTCGGCTACAGCGCGAGCATCAGCTCCGACAGCTATCTGGCCCTGCTGTTCCGCTTCGCGGTGCTGCCGATGTCGCTGTTCGCCGGCGTCTTCTTCCCGGTCGAGACGATGCCGGCACTGCTGCGCTGGATCGCCTACGCGACTCCGCTCTGGCACGCGGTCGACCTGTGCCGGGCGGCGACACTGGGTGTCGCGCCGGACTGGTCGGCGTCGGGCCACGTTGCCTACCTGGCCCTCTGGGCCGCCGGCGGCTGGTGGCTGGCCCACTCCCGCTTCCGCAAGCGCCTGGTCTTCTAGAGGGAGTGGGTGTCGTGGTAGCGCTCGTCCTGCCCAGGTTGGTCGGCTTCGAGGGGCCGGTGCGGCGGTCGGCCGCCGTGGCCGGGCGCAACGCCGACGCGCTGCGGTCCGCGTACTGGCTGGTGATGATCTCCGGGTTCGCCGAGCCGGTCATCTACCTGCTGTCGATCGGCGTCGGTGTGGGCAGCCTGGTCGGCGACCTCACCCTGCCGAGCGGTCGGGTCGTCGACTACGCGGCGTTCGTCGCGCCGGCGATGCTCGCGTCGGCCGCGATGACCGGCGCGCTCGCCGAAACGACCTTCAACTTCTTCGGGAAGATGAAATACATGCGGCTCTACGAGGGGATGCTCGCCACCCCCCGTGCGGCCGTTCGAGATCGCGTTGGGGGAGTTGGCCTGGGCGATGGTCCGGGGCTCCCTTTACTCGGCCGCGTTCCTGGTCGTGATGGTCGCCCTGGATCTCACCTCGGTCGGGCGGGCGCTGCTCGCGTTCCCGGCCGCCGTGCTGGTCGGCTTCGCGTTCGGCGCGCTGGGGATGGCCCTCGCGACCTTCATGCGGAGCTGGCAGGATTTCGACCTGATGGCGTCCGTCCAGTTTGCCCTGTTTCTGTTCTCCGGCACGTTCGTGCCCGCGGAGAGCTACCACCCGGCGTTGCGGTGGCTGGTCGAGGTGACCCCGCTCTACCGGGCGGTCGACCTGATCCGGGGGATATCGATCGGCACCGAAGAGCTGATAGGCGGACTGATCGACGTCGGTTATCTTCTGCTCGTCACCGTGATCGGCCTGGTCATCGCCGGCCGGCGGATGACGACGCTCCTCTGTAAGTAACGCATCACCGCACGTCAGGGCGTTTTGCCGGGACGAAACCGGCATCTCCAGCGCAGAGCCGCGAAGATTCACTGCTGACGTCGACAGCTTTTGTTGCTACGAGCAAAAGTTATCGCCAGGAGATCTGAAGCTCTTTACACCTACAGCGGAAGCTCATACTGTGTCGTGCACAACACCCGGACGTTGCGCCGGTGTGAACGGGTCGACCGAAGGATGGGTGCCGTGCGGGCTGTTGAGCCTCTGCACCTGCGGCTGCTGCGGCTGCTGCGAGACAACGGCGCGGTCTCCCGCGCCGAGCTCGCCGACCGCCTGGAGATGCCGCGGCCCCGGCTGCTCGCGGAGCTCGAACGCCTCGTCTCGCTGGGCTACGTCGCCGAGGCCGGCCTCGCCGCCTCCCGTGGCGGCCGGCGCTCGACCCTGGTGGAGCTCAATCCCAAGCTCCGGTTCGCGGCCGTCGACCTGGGCGCCAGCTCGATCGACGTCGAGGTGGTCAACGGCCGGCTCGAGCCCGTCGCGGCCTACGCGGAACCCGCCGACATCCGCAGCGGACCCAAGGGCACCCTGCTGCGGGTCAACGAGCTGCTGCACAAGGCCAAAGTGGACGGCCACTACGAGCGCCTCGACTCCGTGGGGATCGGCGTGCCGGGGCCGGTCAGCTTCCGCGACGGCGTGCCGGTGTCGCCGCCGATCATGCCGGGCTGGGACCGTTTCCCGGTCCGCGAGCTGCTGACCCGCGAGCACGGCTGCCCCGCCGTGGTCGACAACGACGTCAACATCATGGCCATCGGCGAACGCCACGGCGGTGTCGCCCACTCCGTCGACGACTTCCTGTTCGTCAAGATCGGCACGGGCATCGGCTGCGGCATCTACCTCAGCGGCGAGGTCTACCGGGGCACCGACGGGTGCGCCGGCGACATCGGCCACATCCAGGTCGACTCGCACGGTCCGATGTGCTCCTGCGGCAACGTCGGCTGCCTGGAGGCGCTGTTCAGCGGCGCCGCGATCGCCAAGGACGCGACGGCCGCCGCCCGGGCCGGCGGCTCGCCGGCGCTGGCCGAGCGCCTCGCCGCCAACGGCCAGGTCACCGCGCTCGACGTCGCCGAAGGCGCGATCGAGGGCGACGTGGTCTGCATCCGCCTGATCCGCGACGGCGGCCGCCGCGTCGGCGGCGTCCTCGCCGGCCTCGTCAGCTTCGCCAACCCCTCGATGATCGTGATCGGCGGCGGTCTGGCGCAGCTCGGCCACATCCTGCTGGCCGAGATCCGCAGCGTCGTCTACCGGCGCTCGCTCCCGCTCGCCACCGGCAACCTGCCGGTGGTCCTGTCCGAACTCGGCAGCCGCGCAGGCGTGACCGGCGCGGCGGTGCTGGCCAGTGACATGGCCTTCATGGAGGCGTCATGACCGAGAGCACCGCGACCGGCACGCCATCCGGCGCCGCCGGAGACAAGAAACCAACCCCCAACGGCACCGCACCCACGACGGCTGACGGCGCCGAACCGAATATCCCGACCACGACCACGGACCCCGCCACGGCGGAGTCGCAAGTGGACGAAACTGCCTCGGCGTCCGCCGACGGCGCGTCGAGCACTGACGCCGCCAAGGCCGGCACCGCTTCGGCATCTGCCGACGAGGCCGCGGCGAGCGCGAAACCGGCCGCGAAGGCCGGCACTGCCTCGGCATCTGCCGACGAGGCCGCGGCGAGCGTGAAACCGGCCGCGAAGGCCGGCAGCCCGACGTCGAGCGGCAACGTCGCCGCAGCGGGCGGCGCCGACCCGGTGCCGGCCGACGCCACCGCGGTCGCCGCGGCCGACGACGGCACCCAGGCCACCTCGGTCCGGATCCCGAAGGCGCGCCACGCCGCCCCGGAGGAGACGGTCGACACGGCCGACGCCCCCAAGGCCGACAAGCCCGAGGACACCCCGGTCGACGACGACCGCGCGGCCGCCGGCCCAGGCGGGACGGAGCCGATCGCCGAGGGCGGCGACGGCGCCGAGCGCCCCGTCGTCCTCCGCCTGACCGACGTCGTCAAGACCTTCCCCGGCGTCCGGGCCCTCGACGGCGTGCAGCTCGAGGTCCGGGCCGGCGAGGTGCACTGCCTCCTCGGCCAGAACGGCGCCGGCAAGTCGACGCTGATCAAGGTGCTCTCGGGCGCACACCAGCCCGACTCCGGCACCGTCGAGTGGCTCGGGGAGCAGGTCCGGTTCGCCAACCCGCAGGCCGCCAACAAGGCCGGCATCGCGACGATCTACCAGGAGCTCGACCTCGTCGACGACCTGTCGATCGCCGAGAACGCGTTCCTCGGCCACGAGCCGCGGGTCGCCGGGTTCGTGCGTCGCGGCACCATCAACAAGCGCACCCGGGAGATCCTCGCCCGGCTGGGCCACGGTGAGATCTCGCCGACCCGCATGGTGCGTACGCTGCCCGCCGCCGGCAAGCAGGTGGTCAGCATGGCCCGCGCGCTCTCGCACGACGCCAAGCTGATCATCATGGACGAGCCGAGCGCCGTGCTCGCCCACGACGAGGTGGAGAACCTGTTCCGGATCATCCGGGACCTGACCTCTAACGGCATCGCCGTCATCTACATCTCGCACCGGCTCGAGGAGATCCGCGAGATCGGCGACCGGGTGACCGTCCTCAAGGACGGCCGGACCACGGCGGCCAACCTGCCGGCCCGCACGACGCCGACCCGTGAGCTCGTCAGCCGGATGACCGGACGCACCATCGAGTACGTCTTCCCCGAGCGCGCCGACAAGCCCGACGTGGGCGAGGAGCTGCTCCGGGTCGAAGGGCTCGGCCGGCAGGGCGAGTTCACCGACGTCTCGCTGACGGTCAACAAGGGCGAGATCGTCGGCATCGCTGGCCTGGTCGGCTCCGGCCGGTCCGAGCTGCTGGAGACCATCTTCGGCGCGCGCCAGGCGGAGACGGGCAAGATCTTCGTCAAGGGCAAGGCGCTGCGGCCGGGTGCGGTGGGCGCCGCCGTACGCGCCGGCATGGGCATGGCCCCCGAGGAGCGAAAGGCACAGGCCCTGCTGCTCGGCGAGCCGATCTACCGCAACATGACGCTCTCGACGTTCAGCCGGATCGCGAAGTTCGGCTTCACCGACGCGGGCAAGGAACGGGCGGAGGCCATGAAGGTCGCCGAGCGCCTCGAGCTGCGCCCCCGCGACGTCAAACGGCCGGTGCGCACGCTCTCCGGCGGCAACCAGCAGAAGGTGGTGGTCGGGCGCTGGCTGCTCGGCGACACCGACCTGCTCCTGCTCGACGAACCCACCCGCGGCGTCGACGTCGGCGCCCGGGCCGAGCTCTACCAGGTGATTCACGCGCTCGCGGCGCAAGGCGTCGGGGTGCTGCTGGTTTCCAGCGAAGTTCCTGAGGTCCTCGGTCTGTCCGACCGGGTGGTGGTCATGCGCGAAGGCCGGGTCGTCCGCCAGGCGCGCGCCGGGGAACTCGACGAAAACACGGTGCTCGACCTCGTCATGGCGGGGTCCTTGATGGAAGGTGCGCCCGCATGACCGTCCTGATCAGCGGAGCGAGCGGAGTCCAGACATGACCGGGCTGCCCGCGCAGGCCGCGCCGGCCGTCAAGGAGGCGATCGGCGCCGGCGGTCCGGGCCAGGAGCCGACGGGTCCGAGCGGCAACGGCTGGTGGAACAGCGACGCCGGCGAGTCGACCCGACGCAACCTCGGGCTCATCGCCGTGCTGGCCGGTCTCATCGTGATCGGCATCATCACCCGGCCCGACCTATACGGCCTCGAAGGCTGGTGGATCGACAACGTCTGGTCGATCCTCAAGCTCGGCTCGACGGTCGGCGTCGTCGCGGTCGGCATGACCTTCGTGATCATCGGCGGCGGCATCGACCTCTCGGTCGGCGCGATCATCGCGCTGGCCGGCGTCTGGTGCACGACGGTGGCGACGCAGGAGTTCGGCGCCGGCGGCATGATCTTCACGGCCCTGGCGGTGGGCCTCGGCGTCGGTCTGGTCAACGGCCTACTGATCTCGTACGGGCGGCTGGTGCCCTTCATCGCGACACTCGCGATGCTGGTGGCCGCCCGCGGTCTGGCCGCCCAGATGTCGGAGAAGAAGACGCAGCAGTCCGGCAACCAGACCATCAACGCCATCGCGGCCGACAGCTTCCTGGGCGTGCCGATCCTGGTCTACATCCTCGCCGCGGTCGTGATCGCCGGTTGGATCCTGCTCAACCGCACCACGTTCGGCCGGCGCACCGTCGCGATCGGCGGCAACGTGGAGGCCGCCCGCCTGGCCGGCATCAACGTCCGGCTGCACACCATGATGCTGTACGCCCTGGCGGGTCTGTGCTGCGGCATCGGCGCCATCATGCTGACCTCGATCAGCACCTCGGCGCAGGCCGCCATGGCCACCAACTACGAGCTCGACGCGATCGCCGCCGTCATCATCGGCGGCACGCTCCTGAGCGGCGGCCGGGGCACCATCGTCGGCTCACTGCTCGGCGTCATCATCTTCGCCACGATCACCAACCTGTTCGCCCTCAACGGCCTGTCCACCGAGGCGCAGAACATGGTCAAGGGCGGCATCATCGTCGCCGCGGTGCTGATCCAGCAGTTCCGGTTCAAGTCCGTTACGCAGTTCCTCAAACGAAACAAGGTCACCGCAGCCAGCTGACCCGCGCACCACCATCCACGGTGTCCGTCGCAACGGGACGGTCGCCGGGGCGCACACACCCTGATACCCCCGCAAGTTGAGATTCCAGGAGGTCGTCAATGACCCAGCACGACCCGGTCCGCCGGCGGTTCCTGCTCGGCGGCGCCGCGCTCGGCGCCGGTGCTCTCCTCGCCGCCTGCACCAGCAACGACAGCGGCGACGACAACAACAACGCGCAGACCCAGGGCAACAACAACGCCTCGCCGAACGCCAACTCGGCACCCGGCAAGAAGGTCACGATCGGCTTCTCGGCCCCCGCGGCCGACCACGGCTGGATCGCGGCCATCACCACCAACGCCAAGGCGCAGGCCGCCGAATACGCGGACGTCACGTTCAACTCGGTCGAGGCCGGCGCCGACGCGGCGGCTCAGCGGTCGGCCCTCTCGACGCTGATCTCGCAGAAGCCGGACGTCATCGTCCTGCTGCCGTACGACGGCAAGGAGCTCAACGCGTTCGGCCTCGAGGCGATGAAGGCCGGCATCCCGGTCGTCAACCTCGACCGTGCCTTCCCTGACGCGCTGGCCTACCGCCTGCAGATCAAGGGTGACAACTACGGCATGGGCGTCGCGGCGGGCAACTACATCGCCGAGCAGATGAAGTCCAAGGGTGTCAGCAACCCGATCATCGGCGAGATCGCCGGTCTCGACAACCTGGAGCTGACCCAGGAGCGCACCGCGGGCTTCAACGCCGCCCTGGCGGCCAACGGCCTCAAGGTGGCCAACCGGCGTGCCGCCGGCTTCACCGTCGACACCGGCCAGGCCGAGATGAGCCAGCTGCTGCAGGCGCTCCCGAAGATGGACGCCCTCTGGAACCACGACGACGACCAGGGCATCGGTGTCCTGGCCGCGGCCAACCAGGCCAACCGCAAAGAGTTCCTGATGGTCGGTGGCGCCGGCTCCAAGGCCGCCATCGAGGCGATCAAGGCGGACAACTCCGTGCTCAAGGCCACGGTGACCTACAGCCCGTCGATGGCGTCGTCGGCGATCTCGCTGGCTCGCCTCATCGGCCAGGGCAAGGGGATGTCCGACCTGGTCGAGCTCCAGGTGCCGAAGGAGATCATCCTGGCTTCGGAGACCATCACCAAGGAGAACGCGGACACCTACCTGCCGCTCGGGTTCGTTTAAGAGGGAGACCCACCTTGTCCACTGATTCACGTTTCCCGGAGGGCCGTGAGCTCCGGGTCGGCATGGTCGGCTACGCCTTCATGGGCGCCGCGCACTCCACCGCGTGGCGCACCGTGAACTCGGCGTTCGACCTGCCGGCACGGGCCCGGATGGCCCTGATCTGCGGCCGTGACGAGCAGAAGGTCGCTGCCGCGGCCCACAAGCTCGGCTGGGACGCATCCACGACCGACTGGCGCGAGCTCGTCGAACGCGACGACATCGACGTGGTCGACGTGTGCACACCGGGCGACAGCCACGCCGAGATCGCGATCGCGGCGCTGGCGGCGGGCAAGCACGTGCTGTGCGAGAAGCCGCTGGCGAACTCGGTCGACGAGGCCCGCGCGATGGTCGCCGCGGCGGCCAAGGCGCAGGCCGACGGCATCAGGTCGATGTGCGGGTTCAACTACCGCCGCGTCCCGGCGGTCGCGATGATGCGCCAGCTCATCGCGTCCGGCCGGATCGGTGTGATCCGTCACGTCCGCGCGGTCTATCTGCAGGACTGGATCGTCGACCCGCAGTTCCCCCTGGTCTGGCGGCTGCAGAAGGACAAGGCGGGCTCCGGCGCCCTCGGTGACATCGGGGCGCACATCATCGACCTGACCCAGTACGTCACCGGTCAGAAGATCACCGGGGTCAGCGCGCTGACCGAGACGTTCGTCAAGGAGCGCCCGTTGCCGAGCGAGTCCAGCGGCCTGGCCGCCTCGTCCGGTAACGGGGACGCTCCGGCCACCGGCCAGGTCACGGTCGACGACGCCGCGCTGTTCCTGGCGCGGCTCGACGGCGGGGCGATCGCCACCTACGAGGCGAGCCGCTTCGCGATCGGCCGCAAGAACGGGCTCCGGGTCGAGATCAACGGGTCGCTCGGCACGCTGGTGTTCGACCTCGAGCGCCTCAACGAGCTGGAGTTCTACGACTCCGCGGCGCCGGCCGCCGAGCAGGGTTTCAACCGGATCCTGATCACGGAGGCCGACCACCCCTACATGGCCGCCTGGTGGCCCCCGGGCCACATCATCGGCTACGAGCACTCCTTCACCCACGAGATGCGCGACTTCATCGAGGCCATCGCCACCGGCACCGACCCGGCGCCCTCGTTCGTCGACGCCCTCCAGGTCCAGCTCGTGCTGGACGCGGTGGCGCGGTCGGCCGAGCAGGGCACGGTCTGGACCGACGTCGAACCGGCGCTCGCCGAAGTCGCCGCCTGACCCCTCGGGTCGACCCGCGAGGGTCCCGCCGCGGTTGCGCCCCGCGGCGGGACGGGTCGTCCGGAGGAATCCGGTCGTCCGGTGCGACCGGACCGGGATCCCCGGTCGCACCGGACGCCGACACCACCACAACAGCCCACTCCACGGCCAACACAGCACCGACCTTGGCGAACGCCAGGGGGTCAGGCACCACCGCGTCACACCGTTCGCGCCCACGAGCCGGTGCCACACGGCGCCCGCCCACTGACCCCGGAGGGCACTATGAGCCGTCCGCCACACCCACCCCTCCTCCTGCCTGCCCCCGGCGCGGCCGACCGTCCATCCCGGCCGCCACACCATTGACCCCGGCATGACGCGGGGGAGGCAGGGCCGCGACGCCGACCGGCCCTGCCTACCAAGCCCCGTCCGCCCGACCCGGCCGGGTCCGGATCCGGCGTCGTTGCCGCCGACTCCGACGCCGTTTCCGGGGTGCCATCCCGTGTCGGCCGGGCGGGCGGGGCCCATGCCAAGCACTCGCGACCGACGCCACGCGCGCCGGTCGGACCACCACGGGGGACAGACCAAGCACAGCGAGCAGGAGGGACACCATGAGCACGGGTGTCTGGTTGGTAGGCGCGCGCGGATCCGTCGCGACCACCAGCATGGTCGGGGCCCTGGCGTTGCGCGCCGGGCTCGCCGAGCCGACCGGTTGCGTGACCGAGCATCCGGATCTGCGCGGCCCAGCGCTGCCACCGATCGCCGACCTGGTGTTCGGCGGCCACGACGTCGTCACCACATGCCTGGCCAAGAAGGCCGAGACGCTCGGCGAGGCCGGTGTCGTCCCGGCCCGGCTGGTCGCGGCCGTCGCCGCCGACCTGGCCGCCGTCGAGGAGAACATCCGCGCCGTCCCCGCCGGGGGCACGCAGGCCGAGACGGCGGCCGCCCTGGCCGCCGACATCACCGCGTTCCGCGACCGGCTGGGGCTGGAGCGGGTGGTCGTCGTCAACGTCTCGACCACCGAGGCGCTGCCCGAGCCCCGGCCCGCGCACGGCGACCTGGACCTGCTCCGCACGGAGCTCGCCGCCGGCGGGACGCCCCTGCCGGGCAGCTCCCTGGCCGCCTACGCCGCGTTCACCGCCGGAGCGTCCTACGTGGACTTCACGCCGTCGACCGGCGCGCGGCTCCCGGCACTGGACGCGCTGGCCCGCGAGACCGGGCTCCCGTACGCCGGGCATGACGGCAAGACCGGCGAGACGCTGGTGAAATCGGTGCTCGCGCCGATGTTCGCCCAGCGCAACCTGGCCGTGCGCAGCTGGTCCGGCCTCAACCTGCTGGGCGGCGGCGACGGCGCCAACCTGGCCGCGCCCGGCCCCAACGCCGCCAAGTCCGCCAGCAAGCAACGCGTGCTGGCGGAAACGCTCGGCTACGAACCCGAGGGCAACACCCGCATCGAGTACGTCGACGACCTCGGCGACTTCAAGACCGCCTGGGACCTGGTCAGCTTCGCCGGTTTCCTGGGCGTGCGGATGCGGATGGAGTTCTCCTGGCACGGCTGCGACTCCGCGTTGGCGGCGCCGCTCGTGCTCGACCTGGCGCGGCTCGCCAGCGCCGCACACCGGGCCGGCCGGCAGGGACCCCTGACCGAGCTGGCCTTCTTCTTCAAGGACCCGATCGGCGACGTGCCGCACGGGCTGAGCGACCAGTGGGACCTGCTGCGCAGCTTCGTCGCCGGGCTGGCTTGATGCCCACGCTGCGCGACTACGCCGAGCTGGTCCGGGCACCGGCCGGACTCTCGGTGCCCGGCGACGTGGTGGCGGGCGCGGCGGCGGCGGGGGCGCTAGGCCCCCGCACCCCGGCCCTCGCCTCGGCGTCGGTGCTGCTCTACTGGGCCGGCATGGCCGCCAACGACTGGGCCGACCGGGAGCTCGACGCCGAGGAACGCCCGGAACGCCCGATCCCCAGCGGCCGGATCGGCTCGGGCCACGCGCTCACCGTGGCCGTGGGGCTGACCGCGGCCGGCGTGACCGTCGCCCGGCTCGCGGGCGGGCGGCGCGCGCTGGCCGCCGCGCTCCCGCTGGCGGCGGCCGTCTGGGCGTACGACGTCAAGGCGAAGAACACCGCCGCCGGACCGGCCGTGATGGCCGCCTGCCGGGGCCTGGACGTGCTGCTCGGCGCCACCGGCGGCCGGGTCGCCCGCGCCGTGCCGGCGGCCCTGCTGGTCGCCGCGCACACCTACACCGTCACCGCGCTGTCCCGCCGCGAGGTCTCCGGCGCCGATCACCGGCTCCCGGTCGCCACGCTGGTCGGCACGGCGGCGGTGACGGCGGCCGCGGTCAACCCTCGCCGCCAGACGGGCTGGCGGGCGCTGGTCCCGGCGGCGCTGGCCGGCTGGTACGCGGCCCGCTACGGCGCCGCCCAGCTCAAGGCGGCGGCCGACCCGTCGGCACCGGTCGTGCGCGCGGCGGTCGGCGCCGGCATCACCTCGTTGCCGGCCCTGCAGGGCGCGCTGGCCGCCGGCGCGGGCGCACCCGCGCCGGGCGCGCTGGTGGCCGCGGCCGCGCCGCTGGCCCGGCGGCTCACCCGGAAGGTGGCCGCCACATGAGGTTCGGCTACGGCACCAACGGCTTCGCCAACCACCGGCTGGACGACGCCCTCGCGGTGATCGCCGACCTCGGCTACGCGGGCGTCGCGCTGACCCTGGACCACGACCACCTCGACCCGTTCGCGCCCGGCCTGCCGGCCCGGGTCGACGCGGTCGCCAACCGGCTGGCCGACCTCGGGCTGGGCGTCGTCATCGAGACCGGCGCCCGCTACCTGCTCGACCCGTGGCACAAGCACGCCCCGACGCTGCTGCACGACGACCCGGCGCTGCGCCTCGAGTTCCTCCGCCGGGCCGTCGCGGTCGGCGCCGACCTGGGCGCCGAGGCGGTCTCGTTCTGGAGTGGCATCCGGCCGCCGGCGGTCGACCCGGACACCGCCTGGCAGCGGCTGGTCGACGGCTGCGCCGCCACCGTCAAGGCGGCGGAGGAGCGGGGCGTCACGCTCGGCTTCGAGCCGGAGCCCGGCATGTTCGTCGAGGACATCGCCGGTTGGCGCCGGCTGCACGCCGCGCTCGGCGCCCCCGCGAGCTTCGGCATCACCCTCGACATCGGACATTGCCGCTGCCTGGAGCCCGACCCGGTGCCGGACTGCGTCGCCGCGGTCGCCGACCACCTCGTCAACGTGCAGATCGACGACATGCGGCGGGGCACGCACGAACACCTCGAGTTCGGCGCCGGCGAGATCGACTTCCCGCCGGTGCTGCGCGCGCTGGACGCGGCCGGCTACACCGGCCTGGTCGCGGTCGAGCTGCCCCGCCACTCGCACGCGGCACCGGACGTCGCCACGCGCTCCATCGACTTTCTCCGCAGAGCCGCCGAGACGGGAAGGGAGCCGCGATGAGACCCGACGAGTTGCGCGCCGCGCTGGCCCAGGCCGCCGTGGACTGGGTCGACGAGTCCGTGCGCCAGGTGGAGGCCGACCCGGGCGCGGTCGCCCGGCTGTTCCCGCGGGCCGCGCGGGCCTGCGGCCGGGCGCCACTGGGCAAGGCCCCGGGCTGGACCGCCGACGAGGCGGCCCGGGCCCTGCTGCTGGCCGCGCTGCCCGCCGACCGGGTGGCCGCCGAGGTGGAGCGCCTCTACCGATACGGCGACGCCAACGAGAAACGGGCCGTGCTGCGGGCCCTGCCGCTGCTGCCGGTCGGCGACGCCGGCGTGCCACTGCTGCACGACGCCATCCGCACCAACGACACCCGGCTGGTCGGCGCCGCCCTCGGCCCGTACGCCGCCCACCTGGACGCCGCGACCTGGCGCCAGGCGGTGCTCAAGTGCGTGTTCATGGGGCTGCCGCTGTCCATCGTGGACCAGCTCGACGAGCGGGCCGACGAGGAGCTGCGGGTGATGCTCGCCGGCCTGGCGGAGGAGCGGGCCGCCGCCGGCCGGCCCATGGCGGCCGACGCCACGGGGCTGCTCAACCGGTTGTCCGGCACTGCGTTGCGGAAGGAGGCGTGATGCGCATCTTCGACCCACACATCCACATGAGCTCGCGCACCACCGACGACTACGAGCGGATGGCGGCCGCCGGCGTGCGGGCGCTGGTCGAGCCGGCGTTCTGGCTGGGTCAGCCGCGCACCTCGGTCGACTCGTTCACCGACTACTTCGACTCGCTCGTCGGGTGGGAGCCGTTCCGGGCCGGCCAGTTCGGCATCCGGCACCACGCCACCATCGCGCTGAACCCCAAGGAGGCCAACGACCCGCGCTGCGCGGGCGTCCTCGACGTGCTGCCCCGCTATCTCGAGAAGGACCGGGTGGTCGCGGTCGGCGAGATCGGCTACGACTCGATGACCCCGGAGGAGGAGACGACGTTCGCCGCCCAGCTGCAGCTGGCGATCGCGCACGAGCTGCCGGCGCTGGTGCACACCCCGCACCGCGACAAGGCCCGCGGCACGGAGCGCAGCATCAAGGTGGTCGCCGAGTCGGGCATCGAGCCGGGCCGGGTGGCCATCGACCACCTCAACGAGGTGACCGTCGGGATCGTCAAGGAGTCCGGCTGCTGGGCCGGCTTCTCGATCTATCCCGACACCAAGATGTCGCCGCCGCGGATGGTGGAGATCCTCAAGCAGTTCGGCACGGAGCGGGTGCTGGTCAACTCCGCCGCCGACTGGGGCCGCTCCGACCCGCTGCTGACCCGCGAGACCGCCGACCTGATGCTGACCAGCGGGTTCACGCAGGACGACGTGGACCTGGTGTTCTGGCGGAACCCCGTCGAGTTCTACGGCCAGTCCGGCAAGCTGGAGCTCGACGACGACGCCGACCCGGGCGCGCTCTTCGAGGGCAACTCGATCCTGCGCGGGGGCAGCTGATGCGCCTACGCCACCGGGACGGCCAGACCGTCCATCTCAGCTACTGCACCAACGTGCACCCGGCCGAGGACTTCGCGGGCATCGTCGCGCAGCTCGACACGTACGCCGTGCGGGTCCGCGAGAAGCTCGGCGCCGACCTGCTCGGCCTCGGGCTCTGGCTGCCCGCCCCGGTCGCGGCCGAGCTGGCCGACCAGGGCCGGCTGCGCCGGCAACTGCGGTCCGAACTGGACGCCCGCGGCCTGGAGGTGGTCACCCTCAACGGGTTCCCCTACCAGTCGTTCCACGCGCCCGTGGTCAAGCAGGCCGTCTACCACCCCGACTGGACCTCGCCGGAGCGCCTCGACTACACCCTCGACCTGGCCCGGGTGCTGCTCGACCTGATGCCCGACGACGCGCTGCGCGGCTCCATCTCGACGCTGCCGTTCGCCTGGCGGGCGCCCTGGGACGCGGCGCAGTCGGGCGCGGCGCAGCGGATGCTGGAGCGGCTGTCCAGCGGGCTGGCCCGGATGGCCTGGGAGACCGGCCGCGCGGTTCGGGTCGCGTTCGAGCCCGAGCCCGGCTGCGTCGTCGAGTCCACCGCGCAGGCCGTGCGCCACCTCGCCGCCGTCGACACCGACCGCATCGGCGTCTGCCTCGACCTGGCCCACCTGGCCTGCGCCTGGGAGGACCCGGCGGCGGCGATCGGCCGCCTCCGCGCGGCCGGCATCCCGGTGGTCAAGACGCAGGTGTCGGCGGCGCTCGAGGCGGCCGACCCGGTGGCGGCGGCCGAGACCCTCCGGGAATATGTCGAGCCCCGCTTCCTGCACCAGACCCGCTCGGCCGCCACCGCCCGCGCCGCGGACCCGGCCGACCCGGACAGCGCGGCGGACGACCTCGACGAGGCCCTCGACCGCGACCTGTCCGGCGGCGCCTGGCGGGTGCACTACCACGTGCCGCTGCACGCCGACCCGATGCCGCCGCTGACCTCGACGGTGCCGGTGCTGACGGCGGCGCTGGGCGAGCTGGTCGGCGGCCCGACGGCGCTCTGCGACCACCTCGACGTGGAGACCTACACCTGGGGTGTGCTGCCCCCGGCCCGCCGGCCCGCCGGCGACGCGGCGCTGGCCGACGGCATCGCCGCCGAGCTCGCCTTCGCCCGCGACACCCTGGTCGACCTCGGCCTGTCCCAAACCGCTGGAGCGCGTACATGAGTCCAACGCCTTTGGTAGTGATCAACGTGGTCGGGCTGACGCCGCGGCTGCTGGCCTGGATGCCGCGGCTGCGCGGGGTCGCCGAGCGCGGCTTCCAGGCGGAGCTCGGCACCGTGCTGCCGGCGGTCACCTGCTCGGCCCAGGCCACGTTCCTGACCGGCGAGCCGCCGTCCGGGCACGGCATCGTCGGCAACGGCTGGTACTTCCGCGACCTCGGCGAGGTCTTCCTCTGGCGGCAGCACCACCGGCTGATGGGCGGCGAGAAGGTCTGGCAGGCCGCCCGCCGCGCCCACCCGGGCTACACGGTGGCCAACGTCTGCTGGTGGTACGCGATGGGCGCCGACGTCGACTGGACGGTCACGCCACGGCCGATCTACTACGCCGACGGCCGCAAGGAGCCCGACTGCTACACCGACCCGCCCGAGCTGCACGACGAGCTGACCGGCGCGCTCGGCGACTTCCCGCTGTTCACCTACTGGGGTCCCAACGCCGGCATCGCCTCGTCGCGGTGGATCCGCCGGGCGGCCGAGCAGATCCTCGCCAACCAGCTGCCCGACCTGACCCTGGTCTACCTGCCGCATCTCGACTACGACCTGCAACGCCACGGGCCCGGCGCGCCCCAGGCGGCCGCGGCCGCCACGGCGCTCGACGCCGAGATCGGCCCGCTGCTGGACGCGGCCGACCGGCGCGGCGCGACCGTCGTCGTGCTCTCCGAATACGGCATCACCGACGTGTCCCGGCCCGTCGACGTCAACCGGCTGCTGCGCGCCGAGGGCCTGCTGAAGGTCTACACCCAGGACGGCATGGAATACCTCGACCCCTGGACCTCGCGGGCGTTCGCGGTCGCCGACCACCAGGTCGCCCACGTCTACGTCAAGGACAAGGCCGACCTGGCCGCCGTACGCAAACTGTGCGAAGGGCTGCCCGGTGTGGCCGAGGTCCTGGACGCCGAGGGCAAGGCGGCCGCCGGCCTCGATCACGAGCGCGCCGGGGAGCTGGTGCTGGTCGCCGAGCCGGACGCCTGGTTCACCTACTACTACTGGCTCGACGACGCCCGCGCCCCCGACTTCGCGCGGCTCGTGGAGATCCACCGCAAGCCCGGCTACGACCCGGCCGAGCTCTTCTTCGACCCCGAGAACCCGGGGAAGGCCAAGGGCCGGGCCGCGGTCGCGCTGGCCCGCAAGAAGCTCGGCATGCGCTACCTGATGAGCGTGGTCGGGCTCGACGCGGGCGCCCGCGCGGTGCGGGGTTCGCACGGCCGGCTCCCGGCGGATCCCGCCGACGGGCCGGTGCTGCTCTGTTCCGACCCGGCCGCGGCCCGAGAGCGGTTCGCCGCCACCGAGGTCAAGGACCTGTTGCTGCGCTTGGCCGGGGTGCTGCCGGTCGGTGCCGAGGAGGAGTGATGACGGTCGACGTCCGCCCCGTGGACGCCGCGGAGCTGCGCGCGCGGTTCGACGCCGAGCTGGCCGCGTTCCTGGAACGCCAGGACCCGGACTGGCCCGACGGCGCGCCGCGCGGCGTCTTCACGACGCTGCACCGCTTCGTGCTGGCCGGCGGCAAGCGGCTCCGGCCGCTGTTCTGCTACTGGGGTTGGCGTTCGGCCGGGGGAGCGGACGGCACCCCCATCATCGCGGCGTCCGCGGCGCTGGAGCTGTTCCACGCGTTCGCCCTGATCCACGACGACATCATGGACGGCAGCGACCGCCGGCGCGGCGAGCCGTCGGTGCACCGGCTCTTCGCCGATCTGCACACGCGCTCGTCCTGGCGGGGCGACCCGGCCTCCTACGGCCGCAACACCGCCCTGCTCTGCGGCGACCTCTGCGCGGCCTGGGCCGACCAGATGTTCCACGAGTGCGGCCTCTCCGCGGAGCAGGTGCACCAGGGGTACGGCGTGTTCGCCATCATGCGCACCGAGGTGATCGCGGGGCAGTACCTCGACCTCGTCTCGGGCGTCGGCGACGGCTCCGTGGCCAGCGCGCTGACCGTGATCCGGATGAAGGCCGCCCGCTACACGGTGACCCGGCCGCTGCAGATCGGCGCCGCGCTGGCCGGCGCCGGCGACGAGGCGCTGGCCGCGCTGGCCGCGTTCGGCGACCCGCTGGGCGACGCGTTCCAGCTCCGCGACGACGTGCTCGGGGTGTTCGGCGATCCGGCCGTGACCGGCAAGTCCATCCTGGACGACCTGCGGGAGGGCAAGCCGACGGTGATGATGGCGCTGGCCCGCGGCAGCGCCGACCGCGAACAGCAGCGCCGGCTCAAGGAGCTGTTCGGCAACCCGGACCTCGATCCCGAGGGGGCGGCCGAGCTGCGCCAGATCATCATCGACACCGGCGCCCTGGACCGGATCGAGCAGATGATCAAGGTGCGTACGGACGCCGCCCTGGGCGCGCTGGCCGACGCTCCGGTCTCCGCGGAGGCGCTTCCCGTGCTCACGGAGCTGGCCTCCGAGGCCGTCGACCGGCAGTTGTAGACCAACTTTTCGCCGGATCGGCAAAAGTGGCAACTGATGCGACAGAAGCTATAGACACATGTCCCTGAACTAATTTACTGTGTCGTCCACCGCGGTTAACAGGATTGGAATCCGCTACGGCCAAGGCGCGACGGCGCGCGCCCTGCCTGGCAAGAACGTGTCAGGAAGGGACTGTCCATGTCTCATATGGACAATCGACGCGCGTTGCGCCGCCGGGCCGCCGGCTCCGCGCTGCTGCTCGTCGCGGCGACACTCAGTGCCATCGCCGCCGGCGCGCCCGCCGCGCAGGCGCACCCCATCAACGCCACCGACTTCCAGCAGGTCACGCTGGCCAAGGGCGTCGCCGAGATGGGCGAGCCGATGTCGCTGGCGGTGCTGCCGGACCGCTCCGTGCTGCACACCGCCCGCGGCGGCCAGCTCCGCCGCACCGACGCCAACGGCACCACCAGCGTGATCGGCACCATCCCCGTCTACACGCACGACGAGGAGGGGCTGCAGGGCGTCGGGGTCGACCCGGGCTTCGCCACCAACCGGTTCATCTACCTCTACTTCGCCCCGCCGCTGTCCACGCCGGCCGGCGACGCGCCGGCCACGGGCACCAGCTGGACGGCCTGGCAGGGCGTCAACCGGCTCGCCCGGTTCACTCTCAACGCCGACTTCACGCTCAACACGGGCAGCCAGGTCACGGTCCTCGACGTGCCGGCCGACCGGGGCATCTGCTGCCACGTCGGCGGCGACATCGACTTCGACGCCGCCGGCAACCTCTACCTGTCGACCGGCGACGACAGCAACCCGTTCGACTCGGCCGGCTACTCGCCGATCGACGAGCGGACCAACCGCAACCCGGCCTACGACGCCCAGCGCAGCGCCGGCAACACCAACGACCTGCGCGGCAAGATCCTGCGGATCAAGGTCAACGCCAACGGGTCGTACGCGATCCCGTCCGGCAACCTGTTCGCGCCGGGCACCGCCAACACCCGTCCCGAGATCTACGCGATGGGCTTCCGGAACCCGTTCCGGATCAGCGTCGACAAGGCCACCGGCGTGGTCTGGGTCGGCGACTACGGCCCCGACGCCGGCTCCACCAACGCCAACCGGGGTCCCTCCGGCCAGGTCGAGTTCAACCGGGTCACGTCGGCCGGCAACTACGGCTGGCCGTACTGCACCGGCACCAACACCAGCACCGAGACCTACAACGAGTGGAACTTCGCGACCGGCACGACCGGCCCGAAGTACAACTGCACCGGCGGGGCGACCAACAACTCGTTCCGCAACACCGGCCAGGGCACGCTGCCCCCGGCCCGGGCCGCCTGGATCAAGTACGGCGGCGACAGCGGCACCCCGACGGAGTTCGGTGGCGGCTCGGAGTCGCCGATGGGCGGCCCGGTCTACCGCTACAACGCCTCGAACCCGTCGACCACCAAGTTCCCGCAGAGCTTCGACGGCCAGTTCTTCGCCACCGAGTTCGGCCGCGGCTGGATCAAGCCGATCCACGTCAACGCCGACGGCACCCGCGGCACGATCGACACGTTCCCCTGGGTCGGCAAGCAGGTGATGGACTCGGCGTTCGGCCCCGACGGCTCCTACTACGTGCTCGACTACGGCACCGGCTACTTCAACGGCGACGCCAACTCGGCCCTCTACCGCTTCGACTACGTCGCGGGCGGCAACCGGGCGCCGACGGCGGTCGCCAGCGCCCAGCCCACCTCGGGCCAGGCCCCGCTCACCGTCGCGTTCTCGTCGGCCGGCTCCACGGACCCTGACGGCGGCGCCCTGACCTACTCGTGGGCGTTCGGTGACGGCACCACGTCGACGGCGGCCAACCCGTCGAAGACGTACACGTCCAACGGCACCTACACCGCGACGCTGACCGTGCGGGACCCGCAGGGCGCGACCGGCACCGCCAGCGTCCAGATCGGCGTGGGCAACACCGCGCCCACGGTGAACATCACCACGCCGGCCAACGGGCAGCTGTTCACCTTCGGTGACACCATCCCGTTCAGCATCAGCGCGAGCGACCCCGAGGACGGCACGATCAACTGCGCCCGGGCGAAGATGACGTACGTCCTCGGTCACGACCAGCACGGCCACCAGATCACGTCCGTCAACGGGTGCTCCGGGTCGATCACCGTCCCGACCGACGGGGAGCACGACGCGGCGGCGAACATCTTCGCGATCTTCGACGCCGAATACACCGACAACGGCGGGCTGACCACGCACAAGCAGTTCATCCTGCAGCCCAAGCACCGCCAGGCTGAGCACTACAAGAACGCGTCGGGCGTCTCGCTGATCACCAAGACCGCCGCCGAGGGCGGCCGGACGGTCGGTGACATCAACAACGGCGACTGGATCTCGTTCGACCCCTACAAGATCAATAACGCCACCTCGCTCACCGCGCGGGTCTCCTCGGGCGGCGCCGGCGGCACGCTCCAGGTGCGGGCCGGCTCGGCCACCGGCACGGTGCTCGGCTCGGCCACGGTCGCCAACACCGGCAGCTGGGAGACGTTCACCAACGTCACCGCCAACCTGTCCGGGGTGCCGGCCGGCACCACCACGCTGTTCCTGACCTTCTCCGGCGGCACCGGCGCGCTGTTCGACGTGGACGCGTTCACGTTCAACACGAGCGGTGGCGGTGGCACCGGGCCGGTCGTCGGTTTGGCCAACAAGTGCCTGGACGTCCGTGGCGGCGCGACCGCCGACGGCACCCAGGTGCAGCTCTACACCTGCAACGGCTCGGCCGCGCAAACGTGGACACGTACCGGCTCGACGCTGCGGGCGCTGGGCAAGTGCCTGGACGTCAGCGGCGGCGGCACGGCCGACGGCACCAAGATCCAGCTCTGGACCTGCAACGGCACGGCCGCCCAGAACTGGTCGGCCGGCGCCAACTCGTCGCTGGTCAACCCGAGCTCGGGTAAGTGTGCCGACGTGAGCGGCAACAACTCGGCCGACAGCACCGTGGTCCACCTGTGGACCTGCAACGGCGCCGCCAACCAGCGGTGGACTCTCCCTTAACCCGTTGAAAACGGGGGCGCCCGCCCAGGCGCCCCCGTCTCGTCCCTGGGAGTGCAGATGCGCAGACTCATCCGGACCGCCATCGGCGCGGTGACCGCGGCCCTGGCGGTGATCGCCTGCACCGCGCAGGCGGGACCCGCGAACGCCGCCGACGCCGCGTACGACGTGCTGGTCTTCTCCAAGACCGCCGGGTTCCGGCACGACTCGATCCCGGCCGGCATCCAGGCCATCCGTGACCTGGGCGCGGCCAACAACTTCACCGTCACCGCGACCGAGGACGCCAACACGTTCACGGCTTCCGGCCTCGCGCCGTACGAGGTGGTGGTCTTCCTCTCGACGACCGGCGACGTGCTCAACGCGACGCAGCAGACGGCGTTCGAGAACTTCATCCGCTCCGGGCGCGGCTACGTCGGCGTGCACGCGGCGGCCGACACCGAATACGACTGGGCCTGGTACGGCAACCTGGTCGGCGCCTACTTCGCCTCGCACCCGGCGATCCAGCAGGCCAACATCAAGGTGGAGAACCGGGGCACGGCGGCGACCGCCCACCTGCCGCAGACCTGGACCCGCTCCGACGAGCTCTACAACTACCGCACCAACCCCCGGTCCACGGCGCGGGTGCTGGCCACGCTCGACGAGTCGTCGTACTCCGGCGGCTCGATGGGCGCCGACCACCCGATCATCTGGTGCAAGGCGTACGACGGCGGTCGGTCGTTCTACACCGGCCTCGGTCACACGCAGCAGTCCTTCACCGAAGCGGCGTTCCGGACGATGCTGCTCGGCGGCATCCGCTACGCGGCGGCGCGCACCGATGCCGACTGCCGGCCGGAGACGGGCTACACGGCCATCTACAACGGGTCGACGACCGGGTGGTCGCAGGCCGGGCCGGGCTCGTTCACCAACAGCGACGCCACGCTCAAGTCGACGGGCGGCATGGGGCTCTACTGGTACAGCGCCAAGCAGTACACCTCGTACTCGCTGAAGCTCGACTGGAAGATGGACGGCGACGACAACTCGGGCATCTTCATCGGCTTCCCACCCTCGACGGACCCGTGGTCGGCGGTCAACAACGGCTACGAGATCCAGATCGACGCGACCGACGCCGCTGACCGGACCACCGGTTCCGTCTACACGTTCAAGTCCGCCGACATCGCGGCGCGGGATGCCGCGCTGAACCCGCCGGGGGAGTGGAACACCTACGAGCTGCTGGTCGAGGGCGAGCGGCTGCAGATCTTCCTGAACGGCGTGAAGATCAACGACTTCACCAACACGGTCGCGGCGCGGTCGCTGGCCGGCCACATCGGCCTCCAGAACCACGGCACGGGCGACGACGTCTCGTTCCGCAACGTCCGGATCAAGGAGCTGGGCGGCCCGCCGCCGACCGGTGACGTGACCGTGCAGGCGGAGTCGTTCTCGTCGGCGTCCGGTGTGCAGGCGTTCACCAAGGCGGGCGCCAACAACGGGCAGACGCTGGGCTACATCGAGCCGGGCGACTGGGCCGGCTACAACGGCGTCAACGTCGGCGGCGCCACCTCGTTCCGGGCGCGCGTGGTGTCCGGCGGTCCGGGCGGCACGATCCAGGTGCGCAACGGCTCCGCCACCGGCACGGTGCTGGGGTCGGTCACGGTGCCGAACACGGGTTCGTGGGACACGTACGCCAATGTGTCCGCGTCCTTGTCGGGTGTGCCGTCCGGGACGGCCAACGTCTTCCTGACGTTCACCGGCTCGGGCACGGGACTGTTCGATGTGGACGACTTCACGTTCGTGAAGTCGGGCGGCGGTGGCACCGGCACGGGCCCGATCGTCGGATTGGCGGGGAAGTGCCTGGACGTCCGTGGCGGCGCGACCGCCGACGGCACGCAGATCCAGCTCTACACCTGCAACGGCTCGACGGCGCAGACCTGGACCCGCACCGGATCGACGCTGCGGGCGCTGGGCAAGTGCCTCGACGTCAGCGGCAGCGGCACGGCCAACGGCACGAAGATCCAGCTCTGGACCTGCAACGGCACGGGCGCCCAGAACTGGTCGGCCGGCGCCAACTCGTCGCTGGTCAATCCCAACTCGAACAAGTGCCTCGACGTGAGCGGCAACAACTCGGCCGACAGCACGATCATCCACCTGTGGACGTGCAACGGCGCGGCGAACCAGCGCTGGACGCTGCCCTAGGGATCCCACCCTGACGCGGGGGCCGGCAGGGGACGCCCACAACCCGTGCCGGCCACCGCCTCCACCCGACGCACCCTCCGCCTTCAGTCCCTCGGCGGAGGGTGCGTCGTCACTCGCGGACCCGACCTATCGCAGACCAGACCGCAAGCAGCTCACGGCCCACCGCATTTTGAAGATCACGTCGCTTTCCGCCATGCCGGTGGCCTGGGCGATGTCGCGCGTCGGCCGTTTGTCGAGGTAGTGGAGATAGAGCAGCTCTCTGACCTCTTCTCCCAGCTGGCGGAGGATGCTGACGAGTACACGGTCGTCGTCGACCAGCATGTCGTCCAGCGAGGAGATGTCGATCGCGTGGTGCAACAGGAACTCGAGGTTGTCGGAAACGGCCGCCTGACTTGCATGCAGCGCGCGAGAGACCTCGTTCACTGTCGCGGTCGGAATGTCCAGATACTGTGCGACTTCCGCCTCGCTGGGAGTTCGCCCGAACTCTTGAAGCAGAAACTCTTCGGCGTCGCGGACCATCGGCCCGTACTCGCTCAGGACGGTGCCCACGCCAGACTGCATCCTGCCCCAGATGATGGAGCGCGCGAGCCCACGGATTCGCGCCTTCAGGTAGCCAGGAAGGAATCCTCGCCGCGGATCGTGGTCGCGGACGGCGAGCATCAACCCCTCGCCCCAGATCTCGTCGGCCAGTTCCGGCCTCCGGAGCCGCCACGCCACCGAGTGAGCGATGCCTTGGGCCATGGGGATGCAAATCTTCGATGATGGCGTTCTCCATGGCCCTCCTGGTCTTATCGGTGGCCGGCAGGTGCTGAAAGTTCAGGAAGCGTTCTCGTAGCGCAGCTTCCACGGGACATGGGCGCAATTGCGAGAACGCCTCAATTAAGTCGTCGACCTTGAAGTCGGAGCGAAGAAACAGTCTGACGAACTTCTTGACAAGCGAAGCGTCCGGGAGTGCGCCGTGTTCGATATTCTTGGCGTCCTGTGCCGTGAGGCCAAGCTTGATTGCGAACTGGTCTCGGTTTCGCCGCTCCATGATCCTGATGGCTGCGAAGTATTCGGCGAAGGTTTCGTAGCGCTGAGGATCCTTAGACCCGCTCCAGCGGTAACCCAGTTTCGGGGCGATCTGTTGAAAGGTGAAATCGAGGTTGGGAGCCTTGTCGAGCAGGTCCAACACGAAGGCTCTAGTTGGCACCCGTTTGCCGGCCTTGTAGCGGGCGAGCGTGGTCGGCGCGTGTCCGGTCAATCGGGCAACCTGAGCCAACGACATCCCCAAGTTGGCGAGAACGGCCTCAATAACGAACTTGCCGGCTTGCCTGCGTGAACTCTTCGGCGGGATCGGGGCGGTTTCCGGGTGGCGCTCAAGCATGGGCGAAAATCTATATGTAAGGACGGCAGTGGGCCATCGAACGTGACCTAACCGCCAATTTGAGGCGGGACCGTCACTTTTGCGGGCCGAGAAACGTTGGATATGGACGTTTCGTTGGGTGGCTCCCGCTCCCGTATATGAATATAGCTCATGCACCGTCGTGGACCTATCCATGTGGAGTGCGGCTGGTGCGATGCCGTAGGCGGGCAGGTCGGAACCTGGCGAGCTATGCCACGGCAAATCCGGGGCGGCCAATCTGGGAGTTCGATCTCCGTTTCACCAGATCTGGCGCCCCCGACGGCGGAGGATGGCCAGAGCCTCCCGGCGCACCTCGGCCGGCTCCGACACGAGGCGCCGCCGGGAGAAGCGGACGACCAGGATCCCCAACGCCGCCAGGGCGGCGTCGCGCCGCAAGTCGATCTCGCGCTGTCGTGGGTCGGCGTGCACCGACGCGCCGTCCAGCTCGAAGTTGACGCGTTCCGCCTCTGCGAAGAGGTCGAGATAGACCGTACGGGCGCCGAGCGAGACCGGCACCTGCCGGGCCAGTGGCGGCATGCCGGGGCCGGTGAACACCCGGTCGTGGCCCCAGATCTCCAGCTCGCTGCGACACCCGGCGGCGAGGAGGCGCAGGAGCCCGGTGAGTTCGGCCCGCCCGGCGACCCGCGGCGTCCGGGACACGAGATCGGCCAGGCGGCCCGCGGTCGTCAGCCGCTCGTTCACCGCACGGATGACCGGCTCCCGCCGCACGCTCGGCCATGCCTGAACCAGCGCGCGTTCGATCCGGCTCACCGGGAAACCGCCGCGCACCACGACCTCCGGCCTCGCGAACCAGCCCTCCCGGTGGACCTCCAGCCAATCCCACGACCGGATGGTGGCCCCGCGCCCGGTCGTCACGTGCACCGGCGCCGCGGGCGGTTCGCTCAGCAGTCCCCAGACCGCGAGCGCTGTCTGGTGGCTCAGCGCCGCCCCGCCGGCGTAGGCCAGCGCCGCCCGTCGCCGCACCGTGACGTCGGCGGCGCAGGCCGCGTCGACGAACACGCCGGGCAGCAGGCGGATCAGGCGGCCCGACCGGCACCCGTCGTCGATCGACCATCGGGGCACAGGCCCGCCGGCGACCCAATGCAGCACGCCCCCGCCCGATGCGAGTGCCACGGCCAGATTGCGGTCCATCGGCGTTCAGGGTCCCGGCTGCCGAACCGCCCGTCGAGGCCCTGTGGATAAGTCTTCCCCGATCAAGGTCGTCCGATCTAGAGTGAGGTTCGCAGCCGCGGATGCGGTCGGCAGCCGGGCGGGAGGCGCAACCCGCTCGGTCGTGCGGGTTCGATGAGCCCGGCCGGCACGCCGCCGGTGGCGGCACCTGACCGTCGGACGGTCTCCTCGCGCCTGTCCACCACCAGGATCCCGGGTCACCTACAGGGAGAAGAAGGACAATGGCGCGACCCATCACGCTCTTCACCGGCCAGTGGGCCGACCTGCCGTTCGAAGAGGTGTGCCGGCTGGCCTCCGAGTGGGGCTACGACGGGCTCGAGATCGCCTGCTGGGGCGACCACTTCGACGTCGACAAGGCGGTCACCGACGACGGCTACGTCGACCGCAAGCGCGAGACCCTGGCCAAATACAACCTGCAGGTGTTCGCGATCTCCAACCACCTGGTCGGCCAGGCGGTCTGCGACCACCCGATCGACGAGCGCCACCAGGACATCCTGCCCGCCCGCATCTGGGGCGACGGCGAGCCGGAGGGGGTCCGCCAGCGGGCCGCCGACGAGATCAAGAACACCGCGCGCGCGGCCGCCAAGCTCGGCGTCAAGACCGTCGTGGGCTTCACGGGGAGCTCGATCTGGCACACCGTGGCGATGTTCCCGCCCGTGCCGGCCAGCATGATCGACAAGGGCTACGAGGACTTCGCCAACCGGTTCAACCCGATTCTCGACGTGTTCGACGAGGTCGGGGTGCGGTTCGCGCACGAGGTGCACCCCAGCGAGATCGCGTACGACTACTGGACCACCAAGCGCACCCTCGAGGCGATCGGCAACCGGCCGGCGTTCGGGCTCAACTGGGACCCGTCGCACTTCGTGTGGCAGGAGCTCGACCCGGTGAACTTCATCTTCGACTTCCAGGACCGGATCTACCACGTCGACTGCAAGGACGCGAAGGTACGCACCGGCGACGGCCGCCGTGGCCGCCTCAGCTCGCACCTGCCGTGGGCCGACCTGCGGCGCGGCTGGGACTTCGTCTCGACCGGGCACGGCGACGTGCCGTGGGAGGACTGCTTCCGGGCCCTCAACGCCATCGGGTACGACGGCCCGATCTCGATCGAGTGGGAGGACGCGGGCATGGACCGGCTCGTCGGCGCCCCCGAGGCGCTCGAGTTCGTCCGCCGGCTGGCCTTCGACGCCCCGAGCGCGGCCTTCGACGCCGCGTTCTCCAGCAAGGACTAGGCGCACGGAAAAGGGGGCCCCGAGGGGCCCCCTTTTCGACGCCAGAACCCGTCAGGGCATCGGCTTGGTCGGCGCGCCCGACGAGGTCGACGGGGTCGACGACGTGGTCGAGCCCATGGTCGACGAGCGGCTCGACGCCGACGACGAGGCGAGCTCGCTGTTGCCGTTGCCGGTGCTCATCTTCTCGCCGAGCTTGGTGTGACTCAGCTTGTCCTTGCCCTCGGACACGAGGCGGTTCGCCTGGGCCTGGGCGGTGCCCTTGGCCTCCTGCACCGTCGGGTGATCCATCACCTTGCGGGCCTGCGTGACGATCTCTTCGTACTTCTCCCGGCCCGCGCGGGCGCCCAGGACGAAGCCGGCGGCGAGTCCGCCGATGAACCAAAGCTTTCCGCGCATTGCGGCTCCTTCCCTGTGCCGGACGCGCTGTTCCGCGTGCTCGGCCTCGTTGCTGTCCCCGGTTACCTACCCATCGTGCAGCCGGACCATGCGCCGGAAGCACTATCTGACTAATTTGCCCTGTTTTCGCCGTCACCGGGCGAGAACCGACCCGGAACCCCCGGGCAACGCGTGTCGTACCCCCACCCGATGCCCCCGAAACAGCCCGCATCCTGTACTCTCGTACCGGTCGCGCGGCACCGGGAAATCGGTGCGGCACACCAGCGATCCCCCGTAGCTCAATTGGCAGAGCAGCCGGCTGTTAACCGGCAGGTTTTTGGTTCGAGTCCAAACGGGGGAGCCACCTCACTTCGCCAGCGGCAGCTCCCGCCGCACCGCACCCGCGATGCTCTCCGCGTCGAGACCGCGCGCCTTCAAGATCGCGCTGCGCGAGCCGTGGGCCAGGAACCGCTGCGGCAGCGCCAGCGAACGCACCGGCACGTGCGCCCCGGCCCCGCGCAGCGCCCGCGACACCGCGTCGCCATAGCCGCCGTGCGCGCCGTTGTCCTCGACCGTCACCACCAGGCGGTACGCCGTCGCCGCCGCGACCAGCTCCGGATCCACCGGCAACAGCCAGCGCGGATCCGCCACCGTCACCGCGACCCCGTCGCGCGCCAGCAGGTCGGCCGCCGCCAACGCCGCGGCCCCGAGCGGCCCGACCGCCAACACGAGCACACCATCGGCGACCGCATCGGGCCACGGAGCGACCGCGGACGCCCGCACCCGCTCGCTGCCGGACCGCACCTCGCCGCCGCCCCCGAAAGTGGTACCCGACCCGGCGCCCGACCCGGCGCCGTGGGAGGTGGGTGCGGGAGCGCCGCCGAAGGCGGGTTCCGGTCCGGCGTCCGAGCCGGAGGCGTGGGAGGTGGGTGCGGGAGCGCCGCCGAAGGCGGGTTCCGGTCCGGCGCCCGAGCCGGCGCCGTCAGAGGCGACAGCGGGAGCGCCGCCAGCGGCGGAAGCCGCTCGCCAGGCGCCGCCGGGCGCGGAGGGTGACCGGTGGTCACCGGCCGGACCCCAGCGCAGCACGTCGGCCGTGCCGAGCTTCCCGACCGCCGGCAGGGCCGCACCCACCGACGCCTTCGGGAAGCGCAGCGCCGCCGGCCCGTCGCGCCGCTCGACCGCCTCCCGCAGCAGCAGCCGCAGCTGGTCGCCGTCGCGCGGTGCCGCCACCCGCATGCCGGGCACCATCCCGAGCAGCGACAGGTCCCACATCCCGTGATGGGAGGGCCCGTCGCTGCCGGTGATGCCCGCCCGGTCGAGCACGAACGTCACCGGCAGCCGGTGCAGGGCCACGTCCATCAGCACCTGGTCGAAGGCCCGGTTGAGGAACGTCGAGTAGACGCACACGACCGGGTGCAGGCCGCCGGTGGCCAGCCCGGCCGCCGACGCCACCGCGTGCTGTTCGGCGATGCCCACGTCGAAGGTCCGCGACGGGTACGCGTCCGCGAACGCCTGCAGCCCCGTCGGCCCGAGCATCGCCGCGCTGATCGCCACGACGTCCGGCCGCGCCGCACCCAGCGCGACCATCTCCTCGCCGAACACCGACGTCCAGGACCGCCCCGAGGACGGCCCCGCCGGGCTGACCGTGTGCATCCGGTCGGCCTCGTCGGCCTCCGCCGGCGCGTGCCCGAGCCCCTTGCGGGTCAGGCAGTGCACCACCGTCGGGGTGCCGAGCGTCCGGGCCTTGCGCAGCGCGACCTCGACCGCCGCCGCGTCGTGCCCGTCGACCGGCCCCAGGTAGTGCAGTCCCAGCTGCTCGAACACCGAGGCGGCGGACCCGTCCCGCAACGACGTCAGATGCCGCCCGACGGCGCCGAAGGTCGGCGCGTAGGACCGCCCGTTGTCGTTCAGCACCACCACCACGGGCCGGGACGGCGCCGCACCGATGTTGTTGAGCGCCTCCCACGCCATCCCACCGGTCAGCGAGCCGTCTCCGACCACCGCCACCACGCGACGGTCGGGCCGGCCGCCGATGGCGAACGCCTTGGCCAGCCCGTCGGCGTAGGACAGCGCCGTCGAGGCGTGTGAGTTCTCGACGATGTCGTGGGCGCTCTCCGACCGCGACGGGTAGCCCGACAGCCCGCCCTCCTGGCGCAGGCTGTCGAGCGCGGCCCAGCGGCCGGTGAGCATCTTGTGGACGTACGCCTGGTGCCCGGTGTCCCAGACCAGCGCGTCGTGCGGCGAGTCGAACACCCGGTGCAGCGCGATGGTCAGCTCGACCACGCCGAGGTTGGGACCGAGATGGCCGCCGGTACGGGTGACCGTCTCGATCAACGCGGCCCGGATCTCGGACGCCAGCTCCGGCAGTGCGGACTCCGGCAGCGCCCGCACGTCGGCCGGGCAGTGGATGCGCTCCAGCAAGGCCATCGCACTCACCGCCCGACGGCCGCCCGCATGGACTCCTTGAGCGATCCGAGCGTCGCGATCACCGCCGTCGGCTCGTAGCCGCAGTGGGCCATGCAGTTCGCGCAGCGCGGGTCCTTGCCCCGGCCGAACGCGTCCCAGTCGGTCTCCTCGATGAGCTCCTTGTAGGTGGCCGCGTAGCCGTCGTCGAGCAGGTAGCACGGCCGCTGCCAGCCGAGCAGCGAGTAGGACGGGATGCCCCACGCCGTGCAGGCCAGCTCGCGCTTGCCCTCGAGGAAGTCCAGGAAGATCGGCGAGTGGTTGAGCCGCCACTTGCGCCGCCGGCCGTTGGCGAAGGCCTTGGCGAACAGCTCCCGGGTCTCGTTGACCCCGAGCCAGTGCTCCTGGTCGGGCGCCTTCTGATAGGCGTACGCCGGTGAGATCTGCATGTTGTCGACCTCGACCACGTCGTTGAGGTAGTCGAGGACGCCGATGACGTTCTGCGGCGAGTCGTTGCTGAAGAACGTCGTGTTGGTCATCACCCGGAAGCCGGCCGCCTTGGCCAGCTGGATGGCCTCGATCGCGCCCTCGAACCCGCCCTCCTTGTTGACCGAGAGGTCGTGGCGGTCCTTGAGGCCGTCGATGTGCACCATCCACGAGAAGTTGCGGTGTGGCTTGAACTTGTGGAGGTGCTTCGGCATCAGCAGCGCGTTGGTGCACAGGAACACGATCTTGTTGCGGTCCAGCAGCTGCCGGACGATCTCGTCGATCTCCTTGTGCATCAGCGGCTCGCCGCCCGCGATGGAGACCATCGGCGCGCCGCTCTCCTCGATCGCGGCGACCGCCTGCTCCACCGGCATCCGCTTCTTGAGCAGCGCCGCAGGCTGTTCGATCTTGCCGCAACCCGCGCACTTCAGGTTGCAGGCGAACAGTGGTTCGAGCTCCACCAGCAGCGGGAACTTCTCCTTGCGGAGCAGCTTCTGCTTCAACAGGTAGCGGCCCAGCCGAACGCTCTGCCGGAATGGCATCCCCATCGTTCAGCTCACCTCCTTGGGCAATGTGAATCGCAGGACTTCCGGATCCGTGGCCGGCTCCACCACGGTGAGGGGTCCGAGTCCGCTCAGGCAGTCGACGACCTCGTCGACCAGGGTGGGCGGCGCGGACGCGCCGGCGGTGACGCCGATCTGGCGCACACCGGTGAGCAGGGGCAGGTCGATGTCGGCGGCGTGGTCGACGAGCCGGGCCGGCACGCCTTCCCGCTGCGCGACCTCGACCAGGCGGAGCGAGTTCGAGGAGTTGGCCGAGCCGACCACCAGCAGCAGGTCGCAGCCGGCCGCGATGTCGCGTACCGCCCGCTGGCGGTTGGTGGTGGCGTAGCAGATGTCGTCGCTCTTCGGCGCCTGGATCTCCGGGAACCGCGACCGGAGCACGTCGGCGATGGCGGTCGCCTCGTCGACGGCGAGGGTGGTCTGCATGGCGTAGGCGACGTTGCCGGCGTCCCGGGGCGCCACCCGGGCGGCGGCCGCGGCGTCCTCGACCACCACCACGTCGGCCGGGGCCTCGCCGACGGTGCCCTCGACCTCTTCGTGGTCGGCGTGCCCGATCAGGAAGACGGTGGCCTCGCGGGCGCTGTGCCGGCGCACCTCGATGTGCACCTTGGTGACCAGCGGGCAGGTGGCGTCGACGACCCGCAGGCCGCGCGCCTCCGCCTCGGCCCGCACGGCGGGGGAGACACCGTGTGCCGCGAACACCAGCACGCTGCCGGGCGGCACCTCGTCGACCTCCTCGACGAAGATGGCGCCGCGGCCCTCCAGGTCACGGACGACGTGCGTGTTGTGCACGATCTGCCGGCGTACGTAGACCGGGGCCCCGAACTTCACCAGCGCCCGGTCGACCACGTCGATGGCCCGCTCGACGCCGGCGCAGAACGACCGCGGGTTGGCCAGCCGCACCTCGCGCGCGCCGGTGGCGTCGGCCCAGGCGTCCAGCGCTGGCGCGATCCGCCGCAGCCGGCGCAGCGCGCGCACGCCCCGGCCGACGGTGCCCGGCCGCAGCAACGGTCGGTCGGCGGTGTCGACGACGACCCGGACCACCGCGAACGGCCCTTCGGTCGGCGCGAGCCAGATCGACTCGGTGTCGACCGCCAGCGCCCCGGTCGCGGCCAGCCGGCGCCGCGCCGCACGGCCGGCCACCTTTCGCGCGGAGGCGATCGGGCCGAGGTGCACCACGAGGCCGAGCCGGCGGAGCTCCGCCGCGAGCAGCGGGGCCGACGGGCACGCCCGGACGCTGCCGTCGGGGCCGCGTACCTCGGTGGCCACCACCACGTCTCCCGGTCGCACCCCGGCGTCGAGCCCGCCGCCGACGCCGGCCACGAGCACCGGTCGCCCGCCGAGCCCGCCGGAGGCGCGGAACGCCGCGGCCGCCCGCCGGGGACCCATGCCGACCCGCAGCACCGCCGTGTGGGCGGCCCGCAGCGCCCGGCGCTCGACGCCGAGGGCGACACAGATGACCGGCGCGTGCCGGTGAGGTCCGGTCACGTGACGTCCAGGTAGCGGCCGAGCGCCGTGATCGGGAAGACGAGCCGGTAGAGGTGGTAGTTGATGTAGAAGTCGCCCGGGAAGCCGGTGCCGGTGAAGTGGTCCTCGTCCCAGCCGCCGTCGCCGCGCTGCGTGCCGATCAGGTGGTCGACGCCGGCCCGGGTCGCCGGGTGGTCGGTCTCGCCGGCCGCGAGCAGCGCGAGCAGCGCCCACGCGGTCTGCGACGGGGTCGAGGCGCCCTTGCCGGCCCAGTTCGCCGGGTCGTCGTAGGAGCGCAGGTCCTCGCCCCAGCCGCCGTCCGGGTTCTGGTGCGCGACCAGCCAGTGCACGGCGGCCCGGATGGCCGGGGCGCCGGGGTCGACGCCGGCCGCGACCAGGGCCGGCACGGCCGCGCCGGTGCCGTAGACGTAGTTGGCGCCCCACCGGCCGAACCACGAGCCGTCGGACTCCTGATTGCGCAGCAGCCAGGTGACCCCCCGCTGGGTCACCGGGTCGGCGGCGCGGCCCTCGACGGCCAGCATCTCCACGACGTGCGCGGTGACGTCGGCCGACGGCGGGTCGATGACCTCGCCGAAGTCGCAGAACGGCAGCTTGTTGGCGAGCGTGCGGGTGTTGTCGGCGTCGAACGCGCCCCAGCCGCCGTCGCCGGACTGCATGCCGGCCGTCCACTCGACGCCGCGGGCGACCGCGCCCTCGATGTCGGCCCGCAGCGGGTCGTCGATCGGCAGCCCGGCCGCGACCCGGCGCAGCGCCAGCACGATCTCGGCGGTGTCGTCGGTGTCGGGGTAGAGGTCGTTGGCGAACTCGAACGCCCAGCCGCCGGGAGCCAGCCCGGGCCGGCGCACCGCCCAGTCGCCGGGCACCGCGATCTCCTCGGCCAGCAGCCAGGTCGCCGCCCGGCGGACCGCGTCGTCGGTGGCCGGCACGCCGGCGTCCAGCAGCGCCACCAGCGCCAGGGCCGTGTCCCAGACCGGCGACTGGCAGGCCTCCAGGCGGCGTACCCAGCCCGCCTCGGTCTCCTCGCGGATCGTGAACGCGTCGAGGCCCGCGAAACCGGCCTTGAGCGCCGGGTGTTCGAGCGAGTAGCCGAGCAGGTGCAGGGCGAGCAGCGAGTAGACCCACGGCGGCTGGATGCCGCCCCACGAGCCGTCGGCCTCCTGGCGGGCCAGGATCCACTCGGCGCCGCGGCGCTGCGCGAGCTCCCGCAGCGGCCGGATCGCGTGCCGGCCGTAGAGCTTGAGCACCCGGTCGGTGCGCTGGAAGAAGCCGCTCCAGCTCCACAGTGGCGCCGACCGCGGCGGCCGGGCGCCGGTGCGCAGCTCGTCGATGCCGATCGGCAGCGGGCGCACCGGGCGCAGGCTGCCGACGATGGTCAGCGGCACCACGGTCTGCCGGGCCCAGCACGCCCAGTCGTAGACGTTGAGCGGGAACCAGCGCGGCAGGAAGATCATCTCGGGCGGCAGCTCGGGCAGGTCGTCCCAGGACCAGAGCCCGAACAGGGCCATCCAGATCCGGGTGAACACCCGGGTGCGCTCCAGGCCGCCCATCTCGCGGATGAAGGCGCGGGCGCGGGCCATGTGCGGCGCGGCCGGGTCGTCGCCGGCGAGCTTCAGCACGACGTACGCCTCGACGGTCGTCGACAGGTCGCCCGGCCCGCCGTGGAAGTTGGCCCAGGTGCCGTCGTCGCGCTGCTGTGAGCGGATCCAGCGGGCCGCCTCTTCGGTCTCCCGCTCGGTGCGGATGCCGAGGAACTGCCGCAGGAGCAGGTCCTCCGCGTCCATCGTCACGTTGGTGGCGAGCTCGCCCTTCCACCAGCCGGCCGGATCCTGCCGGACCCGCAGGTGCTCGACCGCGGCGGAGAGCGTGGCCGCCACCGACCGCGGCGCCTGGTCGAGCGGGTGCGTGCCAGTGACGGTCGTAGTCATGAGTCCCGGTCCACGATGAACCTCCCCAGGGCCATCAGTTCCGTGCGTGCTTCCTCGTCGATGTCGACGGTGGACAGTGCCTTCTCGGCCAGCGACATGCGCTCGCGCGCCTCGGAGAGCGCCCACTCCCGGCCGCCGGCGTTCTCCACCAGGTCGGCCGCCCGGCGCAGCGCCGGGTCGTCGTGCTCGCCCGGCTCGGCCAGCCAGGCGGCCAGCGCGGGGCCGTGCCGCGGGTCACCGAGCGTGTAGCTGACCGGCAGGGTCTTCTTGCGCGACCGCAGGTCCGAGAAGACCGGCTTGCCGGTCACCGCCGGGTCGCCCCAGATCCCCAGCACGTCGTCGACGAGCTGGAAGGCCAGGCCGACCTGGGCGCCGAAGGTCTTCAGCGCGGTCTCCACCGACTCCGGCGCGCCGGCCAGCACGGCGCCGATCGCCGCGCTGGCGGCGAGCAGGGAGCCCGTCTTTCCGCTGGCCATGTCGATGCACTCGTCGAGCGTCACGTCGTCGCGGGTCTCGAACGCGACGTCCTGCACCTGGCCGCGGGTCAGCTCGCGGGTGGTGGCGGCGAGCAGGAGCCCGGCCCGGGCGGCGTACGGCGTGCCGGCCTCGAGCACCACCTCGTGCGCCAGCGCGAGCAGGGCGTCGCCGGTCAGGATGGCCGTGTCACCGCCCCAGACGGCCCACACCGTGCGCCGGTGCCGCCGCTCGACGTCGCCGTCCATCAGGTCGTCGTGCAGCAGCGAGAAGTTGTGGACGAGCTCGACGGCGACCGCGCCGGGCAGCCCGACCCGGGCCGGCGCGCCGGCCGCCTCCGCGGAGAGCAGGGCCAGCGCCGGCCGGATCGCCTTGCCGCCGTTGGCCTCGCCGGGCGTGCCGTCGGCCGCGCACCAGCCGAGGTGGTAGGAGGCGGCCAGCCGGCTGGTCGGGTCGAGCCGGGCGATCGCGGCCCGCAAAGCGGGGAGCAGATGCTCGCGGCTGCGGTCCAACGCTGGCAGCGTCTGTGTCATGCCGGCACCCCCTGACGCCTCTGCGGGCCGGCGGCGGCGGGGCGCCCGGCCCTCTTGTCCACAGTGGATGCATCGAGGGCGGCGTCGGCGGCCGTGTCGCCGCTACGCACGGCACCCTCCATAGTGGCCGGCCAGCCGGTGTCCGTCCATGCCCCGGCCAGGAAAAGGCCGGGGACCGCGGTCACCGCCGGCGGCCGGAGACGCTGCGAGCCCGGGGCCGCGCGGAACGTCGCCGTGCGTTCCCGGGTGACGAAGAAGTCGTCGACGGTGGCCTCCGCCAGCGCCGGGAACAGCGCCAGCAGGTCCGGGAACAGCAGCTCGCGCAGGCGGGCGACGGGCAGGTCGACCAGCTCGGCGGCGGCCGACAGCGAGACCGCCAGATATTGCGCGCCCGGCCGGCGCGCGGCCAGGCCCGACGACGCGGTGCGGTCGAACACCCACTGGATCGGCGTGCCGACGCCGGCCACGAACGGCTCGGTCAGCACCGGCCGGTCGAGCACGAGGTGCACGTTGACGATCGGCGAGACGTCGAGGTCCGCGGCGGCCACCTCGGGCGCCAGCTGGTGCGCGGCGGCCGGCGGCACCGCCAGCACCACCTGGTCGGCGGTCAGGTCGTCGGCGTCGCGCAGGCGCACCGTGAAGCCCGGCTCGACCGCCTCGACCTTCGTGCCGGTGCGCACGGTCACGCCGGCCTCGGCCAGCGCCTGCTCCGCCGCGGCGCCGTGCAGCTCGCGCAGCGGCACCGTGGCCCAGCCGATGTCGGCCGCGTCGTTGTCGGTGAGCAGGCCGACCTGGAACACCATGGCCGCCAGGGCCAGCGACGCCTCGTCGGCCGGCACGTTGAGCGTGGCCAGGCCGACGAGGTCCCACATCGCCCGCACGGTCTGCTCGTCCTGCCCCTGCTCGCGCAGCCAGTCGCCGAAGCTGCGCTCGTCGAGGGCCGGGTCGGTGCGGTCCAGCGCCTTCATCGCCAGCGCCGCCCGGGTGAACTTGAGCCGCTGCACCGGGTTGAGCAGCCGGTAGCCGAGCAGGGCGCCGCCCAGGTGCAGCGGCGCGGGCAGGCCGTTGCGGCGCAGCCGGGCCTCGCCGACCCCCGGTTGCCGGACCGCGATGTCGAGCCGGTCCTGCAGGTGGGTCTGCCCGGTCACGCCGAGCCGGTCGAGCAGCGCCCGGTAGGCGGTGCAGCAGCGCAGGAAGACGTGCTGGCCGTTGTCGACGTCGAGGTCGCCGCGGTGGAACGAGTAGGTCAGGCCGCCCAGCCAGGGCTTGGTCTCGACGAGCGTCACCCGGCGGCCCGCGTCGGCCAGGCGCAGCGCGGCGGTGATTCCGGCGAGCCCGCCGCCGACCACCACGACGTCGGCGCGGGTCATGACGCACCCGCCAGCGCGCGGACCGCCACGGTCGCCTTCTGCCAGCCGGTCAGCGACAGCCGCCGGTCGTAGACGAGCCGCGGGTTGGTGGCGATCTGCTCGAGCAGCCGGCGGTAGATGCCGGACATGGCCGCGGCGCACGCGGCGCTGCGGCGGTCGAGCAGGGGGAGCAGGCGCAGGCCGCGCTCGTACCAGAGGCGCGCGCGTTCGGCGGCGAACGCGATGAACCGGGCCAGCGAGCCGTCGCGGTCGACCAGGTCGCCCTTGGCGTCGAGGGCCAGCCGCACCCCGAACCGGTGCAGGTCCTCGCTGGGCAGGTAGATCCGGTTGTTGGTCAGGTCCTCGCGGATGTCGCGCAGGATGTTGACCTGCTGCAGGGCGATGCCGAGGGCGTCGGCGTACTCGCCGGCCCGCGGGTCGGCCCGCGAGCCGAACACGCCCAGGCAGAGGCGGCCCACCGAGCCGGCCACGCACCGGCAGTACGCGACCAGCTGCTCGAACGTGTCGTACCGGGTGCCGTCGAGGTCCATCTGGACGCCGTCGACCAGCTCGCCGAACGCGCCGACCGGCAGCGGGTAGCGGCGGGCGGTGTCGGCCACCGCGACCAGCACCGGGTCGACGCTGCGGTCGATCTCGGACAGCTCCGCCTTGAGGCCGGCCAGCGCGGTCGTCTTCTGGGCCGGCGGCAGGTCGCCGTCGCCGATGTCGTCGATCCGCCGGGCCAGCGCATACACGGCGCAGAGGCTGGTGCGCTTGGCCGGCGGCAGCAGCCGGATGCCGTAGTAGAAGTTGCGGGCCTCGGTGCGGGTGATGGCCTCGCAGGTCTCGTAGGCGGAGGTGAGCGTGTCGACCGTCATCGGGACATCACCCCCTGGCCCAGCGTGGCCGCGACGGCCTGGGCGAGGATGTCGCGTTTCTTCGGCCGTGGAGTTCGGGCGAGCACGTCCCAGTCGGCCCGGCGCAGCGCGTAGAGGGTCGCCCGGCCACCGGCCACGTAGCCCGTGACGGCGAGCCGGCCCCAGCCGCGCAACCGGCGCAGCAGCGGCAGGCCCTGGTCGAGCAGGGCGCCGGCCCGTTCGGCCTCGAACCGGACCAGGCGGCGCACGGAGGGGTCGGCCCGCGGGGCGTCGAGGTCGGTCGGGCGTACGCCGAACTGGTCGAGGTCCTCCAACGGCAGGTAGATGCGGCCGTTGCGGCGGTCCTCGGCGACGTCCTGGCAGTGCTCCACGATCTGCAGCGCGGTGCAGATCCGGTCGGACAGCTCCGCCAGGCGGGGATCGTCGGCGCCGAAGACCCGCAGCACGATCCGGCCGACCGGGTCGGCGGAGAGGCGGCAGTAGCCGACCAGCTCGTCGAACGTCCCGTAGGCCGCCTTCTCCTGGTCGAGCAGGTTGGCCGCCACCAGGTCGTGGAAGGGCCGGGCGTCGAGTCCACACGCGACGACCGTGGGACGCAGCCCGCGCAGCACGGGGTGCCGTGGCTCGCCGCCGCCGAACAGCTCGTCGATGTCCTGGTCGAACGCGTGCAGGGCGGGGCGGCGGTCGCCGTGGCCACGGTCGCCGAGGTCGTCGATCACCCGGGCGACGTCGTACACGGCGAGCAGGTGCTCCCGGTGCCGCCGCGGCAGGATCCGCAGTGCCACCGGAAAGTTCTCGGCTTGCTCCTTGGCGCGCAGGTACGCGTCGCCGGCGCCCGCCGGGTCAGGGAGGGAGGTCATGTCCGCCATGCTGCCCCGTCGCCGGTCGGCCTGGTGGGACTCGACGACCATGACGGCCGTCACCTCGCTCGATTGATCCCCCTGTATCGAGCCCATCTTGTGGTGCTGCCCCCTTCGTCCGCGGTGCTCAGGCCACTCGCGGCGATCGCCATCGATCGGACTCGTATCGCCGGCCCGTGGGTCTGGTGCGCCGGTTAGCTCATATCTTTACGGACAGGTATGCCTTCTTCGCGGAAAACAGGCCAGAATGGTCCAAATTCCTCGCTTGATCTGGTCCGTGGCCGGGCCTGCGCGGCACCCGACCGCCGGGCGAGCTCGTCGATGACCGCCACCATCGCGGTGGCCAGGCGATGCGCGTCCGCGCCGAGGGCCGGGTCGACGCTGACCCCGATGTCGAGCCACCGGTCCCAGCCGATGACGCCGACGGCGAACGGAGCGCCCGGCGCGAGTGGCGCCACGGGGTGCACCCAGTGCACGGCCCCGCCGGCCAGCCGGTACGCGCCAGCGGGTCCGGCCAGCACGGCGACGATGCCCTCGAAGGAGCGCTTCCCGTAAACGACCTTGGCAAACCACCGCTGGGCCGGCGGCGGGAGCACCCCGCTCGCGGTGCCGACGACGAACCGGGCGGCCATCGCCCGGGTGCCCGAGCGCAGCCGGTCGCCGCGCCGGGCGGTCTCCCGCAGCCGCTCGACCTCGTCGTCCGGGGCCAGCGGCAGGTCCATCAGCACGGCGGTGCTGTGCGGCAGGGCGACGCGGACCTCCGCGCCGGCCACCCCGGCGGGCAGCAGCTGCCGCAGCGCGCCGGCGCCGGCCGCGCGCAGCACGTCGTCGACCTCGACGCCGTACCCGTGTGCCGCCGCGCGCACCACCGAGGCGGGCACGCGGGACATGCCGTAATCCCGGTCCCGCGGCGCCCCCGACGGCAGCGCCCGCCGGGCCGGACCCTCCCGCGCGAGCTCGGCCAGGCCCGTCACGACCGCGCCGGCCCGCTTCAGCGCGCTCCGCCGGGGCGTCTCGGCCGGCTCGGGCACCGGGTCGAACAGCTCCGTGGTGACCGTCCCGGCGGACAGCGCGTGGTGGGTGAGCAGCACGACGGCGATCTCGCCGCGCGCCACGCCGGTGACCGTCCAGCACCGCCACAGCGGGCGGTCGCGCGGCAGGGGAGCGCGCTGCAGGCAGGCGACGAACGCCTCCAGCTCGGCCGGGCCGCTCACCGCCTTGACCGGCAGGTGCCAGCCCCAGTCGAGGTCGCCGGCCGGCGCCCAGCGGGGTCGTCGCCAGAAGCTCCCCTCGGCCACCCGGTGCCGGAAACGCGGCAGCCGGTCGAGGGCCGCCCGGAACCGGGTCTCGAGCTCCGCCCGGTACGCCGCGCCGGCCCTCTCGTCCCGCAGCACGATCACGTGGCCGGCGTGTTGCGCCGCGCCGCTGGTGGTCTCGGCGTGCAGCGCGAACGCCTCGGTCGGCGTCAGCCGCGGTCGCCGCGTCCCGGGCTTGTCGGTGACCAGGGTCAGCAGGCCGATCGAGACGAGCGTGACCAGGGCGCCGCCGACCGCGTCGAGGATGTAGTGGTTGGCCGTCGCCATGATGACGGTCGTGGTGGTGGCGACGTAGAGCAGGCAGATCGCCTTGACCCACCAGCGTCCGGCGAAGATCGAGCTGACCACGATCGTGAACCAGACCGCCCACCCGACGTGCAGCGACGGCATGGCCGCGAGGTGGTTGGCGTCGGCGGTGTACGGCGAACCCCACGAGCCGAACGTGCCGCCCTGCGTGACGGTGTCGACGAAACCCTCGCCGGGAAGCAGCCGCGGCGGCGCGGCCGGATAGATCGCGAAGATCGAGATGCCGATCAGGTTGACCAGCACGAACCCGCTGCGGGCCCAGCGGTACCACGGTGACCGGGTCAGGTAGAGGATGATCAGCAGCCCGAACGAGGTGGTCACGTAGCCGAACGCGTACTCGTAGTTGGCCAGCACCGACAGCACGTTCTGCGGCGCGAGCCAGGCGTTGAGCGGCCGCTCGACGTCGATGTGCAGGAACTGCTCGAAGTTCAGCAGGTCGCGGCCGTGGGCCAGGGCGATTCCCTCGCGGGACAGGCCGCCCCCGCGGGAGATCCCGACATAGAGGGCGACCACGGCCGCGAGGATCGCCAGTTCGCGGACGAGCCGCGGTCGGGGGCGCTGCGCGCGCACGTCGGCCGCGGCCGGCTCGGGCCCCTTGTTCAGGTGCACACTTCCAGGTTGCGTCGCCGCCCCCGTTTCCGGGCCGAAACGCGTAGCTCGGGCCTGCGCTTCCGCCCGTCAGTGGCTCGTCTGGGGCCTGGGAGGGCCGTGCGATCGGCCGGCCTGGGCCCCGTACTGCTCCTCGCGGTCGTCCCGCACGCTCGGGGAGTGCGCGAGGCCGATCGCTCCAGCCGATATCAGCACGGCTGCGATCAACAAAGCTGTGAGCTGCGTCGCACTTTGCGGAAGTGTGACGTTGAACGCAAAGATACCGATCAGGTAGCTCGCCACCGGATTGGTGATGTTCATCGCGGCCACGGCCGGAGGGAGCGAACCGGCCGCGAACGCCCCTTGCTCCAGGAGCAGGCCGGTCAGGGTCGAGGCGGCCAGCGCGTAGCCGGGCCAGTCCGTGGCCGTCGCGGCGATGCCGCGGTGCACGAGGTCGTCGACCGTCAGGCTGAGCGCAACCGCGCTGTAGGCGAAGCAGAGCCCGGCCGCGATCGCCACCAGCGTCGAGTGCAGCTCGGGCCGGCGCCCGGTGGCCGCGCCGATGATCAGCACGACGGCGACGGCGACGACCAGGCCGGCCAGGATCGCCCAGCCCCGGTTGGCGATGTCCGCCCGCGGCGCCACACCGCGGACGCTGAGGAACAGCGCGAGGCCGCCGCAGATGAGCGCGGCCGACGCGAGGTCGCGCCAGTTGGGCTTGCGGTGCCGCAGCGACAGCGACAGCGGCAGCGCGAACAGCAGCTGGGTGACCAGCAGCGGTTGGACCAGCGCGACCGAGCCGAAGTGCAGGGCGGCCGCCTGCGCGCCGAATCCGAGCAGGTTGGCGCACCAGCCGATCAGCCAGAGCGGCCGGCGGAACAGGCCCCGGATCAGCCGGAGCAGCGAGACGACGACCACGACGTGCTTCGGGGCGTTGGCCTCGCCCGGGTGCGCCGGTGCGTAGTCGCTCTCCCGGGCCGCGTGTTGCTGGAGTGCGGCCGAGGTGCCGAAGAGGAACGCTCCCAACACCGCGAAAGCTACCGCGAAGGCCACACCCGATCCCTACGTCACGCCACCGTTCTTTCTCCGTACAGGCCCTCCGTCGAGCTTTGCACAGCATCGACCGGCAACTGCCCTAACTGCCGCCGAACCGGCTGGCGAGGGCACGGTAGGCGCCGGGAAGAGTACTCCGGACCGCGACCGGGAGCCGGAGCCACCCGGGTCGATAGAGTTCCGCGCCACCCGTCGCGATCAGGCGCGCGAGGTCCCGGCCGACCGGTTCGGGGTCGATCGGGGCGGGTCGCTGCCGGCCGTACGGGCGACCGCGGCGCTCGAAGAACCGGGTGTCCACGACACCGGGCACCAGCACGCCCACCTCGACGCCGGTCCCGCGCAACTCCAGCCGCAGGCTCTCCGCGAACCCGTCCAGCCCCGCCTTGCTGGCCGCGTAGACCGCCTCGCCCGCCACCCCGGTTCGGCCGGCGATCGAGGTCACGTAGGCGAGGTAGCCGGCGCCCCGCTCGCGCATGCCCGGCAGCAGGGCCCGGGTCAGCGCGATCGGGGCGGCCAGGTTGACCGCGAGCAGCCGGTCCCGGTCGGCGTCGCTCATCTCCTCGAACGGGCCCGCCCAGCCGGCGCCGGCGTTGGCCACCAGGATGTCGACCCGGCCCGCCCGGTCCAGGGCCGCCCGACCCAGCTTCTCCGCCTCGCCCGGTGTGCCGAGGTCGGCCACCAGCGCGTGCCCGTCGAGCCGGGCGGCCAGCGCCTCGAGCGCGGGCCGGTCGCGACCGTGCACGATCACGTTGGCGCCCTCGGCGGCCAGGGCCAGCGCGGTGGCCCGGCCGATGCCCGACGACGCGCCGGTGACCAGGGCGACCGCACCGGAAATCCGCATGCACCCCATCTTCGGGTACGACGGTCCACCGCGGACGGAAACCCTGCGCGGCCTGTCGCCCGCCGTTAATCTCCGTTGCATGCCCGCCACCCCGCGCAGCAGCACCGACGTCGTCATCGTCGGCGGCGGCCTCGCTGGGCTGGCGGCGGCCCGCCGGCTCGACCGCGCCGGCCTCGACTGGGTGCTGCTGGAGTCCGCCGACCGGCTCGGCGGCCGGGTGGCCACCGACGTCGTGGACGGCTACCGGCTCGACCGCGGCTTCCAGGTGCTCAACACCGCCTACCCGCGGCTGGCCGCGCTGGTCGACTACGCCGCGCTCGACCTGTGCTACTTCACGCCCGGCGTGCTCGTCCGGCGCGGGTCCGAGCTGGTCCGGCTGGCCGCGTCGGTGCGGCCCGGCGTGCTGGGCGCGTCGCTGAGCGCGGCCACCAAGCTCGGCTCCCGGCTCGACCTGGTCCGGTTCGGGGCGCTGGTCGGGCGCTACGCCACGCTGCCGCCGGCCCGGCTCCTCGCGGCGCCGGAGACCACCGCGGAGGTCGCGCTGCGCCAGGCGGGGCTGTCCCACGCGTTCGTCGAGGAGCTGGCCCGGCCGTTCCTGTCCGGCGTGCTGGCCGACCGTTCGCTCGAGACGTCCAGCCACGTGCTGGCGATGATCGTGCGCTCGTTCGCCCGGGGCCGCATCGCCGTGCCGGCGGCCGGGATGGGCGCGCTGCCCGCCGCGGTGGCCGCGCCGCTGCCGGCCGAGCGGCTGCACGTGTCGGCGCCCGTCGGCGCGGTGGCGCCCGGCACGGTGCAGCTCGTGGACGGTCCGGCGGTGCGCTGCCGGGCGGTGCTGGTCGCGGCCGCCTCCCCGTTGGTGCCGTCGGTGCCGCTGCCGCGGATGCTGGCGCTGACCACCTACTACCACTCCGCCGTCGAGCCGCCGCTGGCCGAACCGACGCTGGTGCTCGACGGCGACCGGCGGGAGCTGGTGGCCAACACCGTGGTCATGTCGGCCGCCGCGCCGGGTTACGCGCCGGCGGGGCGTGCACTGGTCGCCACGTCCGTGGTCGGGCCGAACCCGCCGCCGGAGCCGGTGGTGCGGGCCGAGCTCGGCCGGCTCTACGGTGTCCCGACCGACGGCTGGGCGCACCTCACCACGGTCGAGATCCCCGCCGCGCTCCCGGCCGCGCCGCCGCCGCAGGGTCGGCTGCGGCAGCCGGTCGCCGTCGGCGACGGGCTCTTCGTCGCCGGGGACCACCGCGACAGCCCGTCCATCCAGGGCGCGCTGGCCAGCGGCTGGCGTGCCGCCGGCGCGATCGTCCGCTCGCTCAGGTGATCTCGACGGCCACGGGGCCGATCCGGAGCGTGCCGTCGTCGAGCGGGCTGCAGCGGATGCCGCCCCGGCCGCGCAGGGCCTTGAACGCGCCCGGCCCGACCGTCACGTCCATCCAGGCGCACGGGTTGGCCCGGCGGCGCACCGCCAGGCGGACCGGCCCGCTGCCGGAGTCGAGGCTCAGCACCCGGCCGACCAGGTCGTCCACGGCGATGCCGGCGACCAGGATGTTGCGGCGCACCTGGGTCAGCCCGATCCCGGGCGGCAGCGACTCCTGCGCCATCACGGTCACCGCGGCGTCCCGGTGCGCCGGCCGGGCGAAGTAGCGGTCGCCGACGACGCCCAGCCCGGCCCGGATCTCGATCTGGTCGACGAGTTCCCCGGGCGGCGCGGGCGCGGGTCCGTCCGCCGGCCGGCCTTCGAACCTGTGTGCGGGTGAGGCCAGCAGCGCCACGATCTCCGGCATCCTCGCCAGTTTGGCATGCCCTGGTCCGGCGGTGGGTAGAAGGAACGCCGTGGACGCCTTGCGGATGCGCTTCGAGCACGGCCCGGCCGCGGGCGCGGCCCGCCGTGCGGTGCGGGAGGCGCTCGACCGGTGGAAGCTGGGTCACCTGGCCGACGACGCGCTGCTGGTGACCACCGAGCTCGTGCAGAACGCGGTCGTGCATGCCGGGGACGGTGGGGTGCTCGTGGTCCGCCGCAGCGCGGCCGGCCTGCGGATCGAGGTCGCCGACGAGAGCCGTGACGAGCCGACGGTGCGGCCACCGGACCCCCAGCGGGTCGGAGGTCGGGGGCTGTCGCTCGTCGCCGCGGTCGCCCGAGCCTGGGGCACGCTGCGCAGCGGCCAGACGGGCAAGATCGTCTGGGCCGAGCTGGCTGCCTAGCCGGGGTTCTCCGACACCCACAGGCAGAACGGGTGTCCGACCGGGTCGAGCATGACCTTCACGTCGTCCTGCGGCTGGAAGTCGGCGACCTTGGCGCCCTGTTGCTCGGCCCACGCGACCGCCGCCGCCAGGTCGCGCACCTCGACGTCGAGGTGCACCTGCATCTGCTGGTCGCCGTCGCCGGCCGGCCACACCGGCGGCACGTGGTCGGTCTCGGCCTGGAACGACAGGCCGATCCCACCGCCGGGCGCCTTGAGCGTGACCCAGGTCGGCTCGTCGGAGTTGCGCGGCCAGCCCAGCAGACGCTCGTAGAAGTCGGCCAACTGGCGCGGGTCGGGTGCGCCGAGCACCATCCCGTTGGGACGCAGGAACGGTCGGTCCATGGCCGGACCCTAACCCGCGGCCCGGCGCCCCGCATCCCAGGCGGCGCGCGTCAACGCGTAGGCGACATCGCCCTGCTCCGAGCCCTCGATGACCTCGGGCCAGTCGGTGGTGAACTGGCGGACGAACCGCAGGCCGGCCTTCTCCAACACCCGCCGCGAGCGCGCGTTGACGGTCATCGTGTCGGCCACGATCTCCTCGACGCCAAGGTCACGGAAGCCCTTGTCGACGAGCGCCCGGGCGCCCTCGGTCGCATAGCCGAGCCCCCACACCTCCCGCCGCAGCCGATAACCAAGATCGGCCACCGTCGACCGCGCACCGCCGACGGGCCGTAGCGCGAACCAGCCGACGAACCGGCCGGTGGTGCGTTCCTCGGCCGCCCAGCAGGCGGGGCGGCCGCCGAAGGCCGGGAAGCCGCGCATCATGTCGGGCAGCGTCCGCTCGCGGATCATGGCGCGGTCGGCCGGCTTGCCGCCGTTGATGAAGCGCATGACCTCGGGGTCGTCGTGGAGCGCGTACACCTCCTCGACCTCGTCGGGGGAGCCGGTGAAGTCGCGCAGGACGAGCCGGTCGGTGGTCAGGAAGGCCATCCGGCGATGGTGCGCGCCCGTTTCCACCGGCGCGACCGGTTTTCCGGACCCCGCCAACTGTCGGCTTCGTGTCTGCTGTGGACTGTCGCCGGTGGCAGCATCGCTTCCGTTCCGGGGAGGGGGCGTCATGTGGCGCAGGATCGTCGCCGTGGTCGCGGTCGTCGGGCTGGCACTCGGGGTGGGGGCCGGGCCCGCCTGGGCCGACCATGACACCGCGCACACGATCGAGCAGATGACCGCGCACTACCGGGACCCCGGTCTGGAGGTGCAGAACCGGCCGTTCGCGCTGCTTTACCTGCGGACCACCGAGGGGATGCGCGACGCCAACGCGGCGGGGGAGTTCTCGGCGCCGGAGTTCTGGGACCGCGAGGTGATCCCGACGTTCGCGGCCTACTACCTCGACGCGTACGCGGCCTGGGAGCGGCACCGGCTCCACGACGTGCCGCCCGCCTGGCGGATCGCGTTCCGCACGAAGCCGGAGCGGCTCACCTGCACGCAGATGATCTATCTCGGGATCAGCGCGCACATCAACAACGACCTCGCGTTCATGATCGAGGAGATGGGGCCCGGTTACACGTACGCCGATCACAAGCATGTCGACGACGTGCTGGTCTTCCGTACGCGACCGGTCGTCTATCCCGAGATCCAGCGTGACCTGTGCCCGGGACTGTTCGGCGAGACGGTGCCGCCGACCGCCGACGTCGACATCTTCGCCTGGCGCGAGCTCGCGTGGCGCAACGGTCAGGCGCTGCTGGCCGCGCCGGACGAGCGGGCCCGCGACGCGATCGCGCGGCAGATCCGTGACCACGCCCGCGACCAGGCGCGCGCGATCCTCCGCTGGCACCGATAACGCTCGATCTGCGGCATCCGCCGGATCCCCTTAGGGTGAGCTGATCCATCCAGCGACCTCAATGAGGAGGATCCGGTGAGATCGAGGCTTGCCGCCGTCGGGGCCGCCGCCCTGGCCGCCGTGCTGCTCGCGCCACCCGCCGTGGCGTCCGCCGCGGGACCCGGAGCGGCGCCCGGCGCCGACGCCGCCCCCGCCCGGCTGATCTCCGCGCACCCCAGCCCCGAGGAGGTCGGCCGCGCCCTGGCCCGGATCGCCCGGGAGAGCGACGGCCGGGTCCGGCTCGGCGTCGCGGGGCGGTCCAACGAGGGCCGGCCGCTGCGGGTGGCCACCGTCGGGCACGGACCGACCCGGCTGCTGTTCGTCACCCAGCAGCACGGCGACGAGCCGCTCGGCACGCCGGCCGCGGTGCGGGCGCTCTGGGCGCTCGGCGTGCCGAACACCGCGTGGCACCGGTGGGTCCGCAGCCGGGTCACGCTCGACATCGTCGTGCAGGCCAACCCGGACGGTGCGGTCCGCGACCAGCGCTACAACCACGACCCGAGCGCGTCGGGCGACTACGCCGAGCCGGGCGTGGGCTATGACATCAACCGGTTCCACAACCCGCTGACGCCGATCGCGGACAACCCGGTGCCGGAGTCGCGGGCGATCCTGCGCTGGTGGCACGCGCACGAGCCGCGGATCGTGGTCGACTACCACATGCAGGGGCGCTACCTGCAGCCCGACGGACGCGAGACGACGGCGTCGATGCTCTGGCCGACCACCACGCTGGCCGACGCCGCGGCCGTCGACGCCGGGCGGCAGCTGGCGGTGCGCAACTACGACGCGATGACGCACATCGCGCGGGCCAACGTCACGCGCTATCCGGGCGGGGACTACGAGGGGATCGCCCGCAACGCGTACGGGATCCTCGGCAGCGCCTCGCTCCTCGTCGAGCTGTCGAACCTGCCGCCGGACCAGGTGGAGTTCCAGATCCGGTCCGCGTTCGTCTCGATGATCGCGACCGTGCAGGGCGCCGCCGACCGCACGATCTGGCGCATCGACCCGGCCCGCGCGGACACGATCCCGGCCCGCGGTCCCAGCCTGCCCGACGACGCCACGGCAGCCGCCCCCGCGGCCTAGCCCCGAGTAAGGAAGGGACCCTTCTTACCGCTCACCGCATAGGAATGGTCCCTTCCTGACGCGGCTGCGCTGCGGTCAACGGCGCGGCGCGGCGCGGTCGGCGGCTGGCGGCGTGCGTGGCTTGCGGAGTGGCCGGCGGAGAACGCCACCGTGCGGTCGGTGGGTGGCGACGTGCGCGGCCTGCGGCTTGCGGCGTGGCCGGTGGTCACGGTGCAAGGAGGCGCGGTGCGGTCGGAGCTGGGCGGTGCGGTGCGGTCAGCGGGTGGCGGCACCTGGCGCGGTCAGCGGCTGGCGGCGCGGCGGTAGCGGGAGATCGACATCGGGACGAAGATCGCGAGGATCAGGAGGCAGTAGCCGATCGAGAGCCAGATCGGGTGTTCGGCCGGGAAGCCCGTGCCGCGGGCCGCGCCGGCCGGGGCGTTGCCCCACAGGTCGCGCAGGGCGAGCACGATCGAGGAGATCGGGTTCCATTCGGCTACCGGTCTCAGCACCGACGGCAGCGACGAGGTCGGCACGAACGCGTTCGACAGGAACGTCAGCGGGAACATCCAGATGAAGCCCGCGCTCTGGGCCACCTCGACCGACTTCACCGACAGCCCGATCACGGCTGAGATCCAGCTCATCGCGTACCCGAAGAGGAACAGGATCGCGAAGCCCGCGACGCCGCGCCAGAAGCCCTCGTTGATCCGCCAGCCGACGATCACGCCGGTGATGGACATGACGATCACGACGAAGACGTTGTTGATCAGGTCGGAGGACGTGCGGCCGACCAGGACGGCGCCGCGCGACATGGGTAGCGAGCGGAACCGGTCGACGATGCCTTTCTGCAGGTCGTCGGCCAGGCCGATCGCGGTGATGCCGGCGCCGAACGCGACCGTCTGCACGAAGATGCCAGGGATCAGGAACTCGCGGTAGTTGATGCCGGGGGTGGCGATCGCGCCGCCGAAGACGTACGCGAAGAGCAGCACGAACATGATCGGCTGGATGGTCGAGAAGATCACCAGGTCCGGGACCCGTTTGATCTTGAGTAGGTTGCGCTTGGTGACGACCCAGCCGTCGCTGGCCGCCTCGGTCACCATGCTCACGGCGTACCCCCGGTCTCGGCCTGCTGCTCCTCGGCCGGCTGACCGGTGAGCTTGAGGAACACGTCGTCCAGCGTCGGCTTGCGGATCTCGATGTCGACCGGCGTGATGTCTGCGGCGTCAAGCTTGCGCACCGCCTCCACCAGCGCCGCCGTGCCGCGGTCGATCGGCACCGTGATCCCGCGCGCCTCCTCGTCGACCTCAGGCTCGCCGATGCCGACCGAGCGCAGCACGTCGGCCGCGGTCGCGACCTCGTCGTGCTCGACCGTCACCGCCAGCCGCTCGCCGCCGATCTGCGACTTGAGCTGGGCCGCCGTGCCGCGCGCGATGCCGCGCCCGTGGTCCATCACCAGGATGTCGTCGCAGAGGCGGTCGGCCTCCTCCAGATATTGCGTGGTGAGCAGCAGCGTCGAGCCGGCCTTGACCAGGTCGCTGATCACGCCCCACATGCCCAGCCGGCTGCGCGGGTCGAGTCCCGTGGTCGGCTCGTCCAGGAAGATCACCGGCGGGTGTACGACCAGCGCCCCGGCGAGGTCGAGCCGCCGCCGCATGCCGCCGGAGTAGGTCTTGGCCGGGCGGTCCGCCGCGTCCTCGAGGTCGAACTGCGCGAGCAGGTCCTTGGCCCGCTGCCGCGCCTTCCGACGGCCGAGGTGGTAGAGCCGGCCGACCATCTCCAGGTTCTCGTAGCCGGTCAGGTAGTCGTCGACGGCCGCGTACTGGCCCGATACGCCGATGATCCGGCGCACCTTGTCGGGGTGGCCGATCACGTCGATGCCGCCGACCTCGCACCGCCCGGACGTCGGCGTGATCAGCGTGGTCAGCATGCGCACGGTCGTGGTCTTGCCGGCGCCGTTCGGCCCGAGCAGCCCGAACACGGTGCCCTCGGGCACGGTGAGGTCGAGGTCGACCACGGCCGCCACGGAGCCGTAGGTCTTGCCCAGCCGCTCGGCGATGATCGCATCCGCCATCAGCCCACCGTATCCGGACGAAAGCTGCCAGTATGCCCGGTCACCCTTGCTCTGCAGCCAAATACGCAACACCCCGGCTGCGGGGTGTTGCGTATTTGGCTGCAGAGCAAAGCCTGCGTAGGAGCAGAATGACCGCCGTGAGTATCGTGGCCGTGAAGGACATCTGCCTCGACGCCGACGACGCGCCGGCGCTCGCCCGTTTCTGGGCGACCGTGCTCGGCGGCACGCTGGTCGAGGACGACGGCAAGCCGCCCCGGATCGACGGCGTCCGGCCCGGCGACTTCTCGATGTGGGTCAACCCGGTGCCCGAGCCGCGGGTCGGCAAGACCCGGGTCCACCTCGACCTGCGGCTGCCGGTCGCCGACCCGGCGCCGCTGGTGGCGGCCGGCGCCCGGATCGTCCGCGTGCCCGACGCCGAGATCCATTGGTGGGTGCTGGCCGATCCGGAGGGCAACCTGTTCGACGCGTTCCCGCCCCGGGCGGGCGCGTCCCCGGCCGCCGTCGAGGTCTACGAGCTCGTGGTCGACTCCGCCGACCCGGTCGCCCAGGCGGCCTGGTGGGCGTCGGTGACCGGCGGGCGGGTCGAGGCCGGCGGCGGCGGGGCCGCCTCGGTGGTCGGCGCGGCCGGCTTCCCGTGGGACTACTGGGTCTTCGACCCGGTGCCCGAGCGGAAGACGGTCAAGAACCGGCTGCACTGGGACGTCGACCTCACCGCCGCCGATCCGGGCGAGCTGGTGGCGGCCGGCGCCACCGTCCTGCGCGAGCCCGACGACGACATCTCGTGGTGGATCATGGCCGACCCCGAGGGCAACGAGTTCTGCGCCTTCGCCCCCTGAGGCACCATGGACGGGTGCCCGACCCGTTGTCCGCGTTGACCGACCTGGTGGCCGGGGGCGGCGTCGCCGTGCTGAGCGGCGCCGGCCTGTCCACCGAATCCGGCATACCCGACTACCGCGGCCCCACCGGGGCGGCCCGGAAGTTCGCGCCGATGACCTACCAGACCTTCACCCGGGACGCGGCCGCCCGCCGGCGATACTGGGCCCGGAGCCACGTCGGCTGGCAGGTGATGGACCGGGCCGAGCCCAACGCCGGCCACCAGGCCGTCGCCGCGCTGCAGCGGGCCGGGCTCGTGTCGGCGATCCTCACCCAGAACGTCGACGGCCTGCACCAGGCGGCCGGCGCCCGCAACGTGGTCGAGCTGCACGGCAGCATCGACCGGGTGGTCTGCCTCGGCTGCGGCCAGACCACCACGCGGACCGAGCTGGCCGCCCGGCTGCGGGCCGCCAACCCCGGTTTTGCCGCGCTCGTGCTGGGCGTCAACCCGGACGGCGACGTCGACCTCGACGACGCCGCGGTCGAGGCGTTCCGGCCGGTCGACTGCCTGCGCTGCCGGGCCGGCCTGCTCAAGCCCGACGTGGTCTTCTTCGGCGAGAGCGTGCCGGTGGAGCGGGTCGACCACTGCTTCGCGGCCGTGGCCGACGCGCGGGCGCTGCTCGTGCTCGGCTCGTCGTTGACGGTGATGTCCGGGCGCCGGTTCGTGCTGCGGGCGGCGAAGCTGGGCATCCCGGTCGCGATCGTCAACCAGGGCGAGACCCGGGGCGACCCGTACGCCGCCGTCAAGGTCGACGCCCCGCTCGGCACCGTGCTGCCGGCGCTGTCCCGGGCGCTGACCCTCGCTCAGTCGGGCAGCGGGAACTCGCCGTAGGCCGCCCGCCCGGTCGGCCGGTAGACGTTGATCACCGTGCCGACGGCGGTGGTCCGGTGGTGCACCAGCTCCAGCCCGGTCGGGAGGCCCATCACGTCGAACAGCCGCGTCCCGTCGCCGACCACGACCGGGAAGACCAGCAGCCGGTACGCGTCGATCAGGTCGTGCGACATCAGGAAGCGGGCGAGCTCGCCGCTGCCGTGCACCTGGAGCTCGCGGCCGGGTCGCTCCTTGAGCGTGGCCACCGCGTCGGCGAGGTCCTCGGAGATCACCGTGGCCGGCGTCCAGTCGGTGGCCGCCAGCGAGCGCGACGCCACGTACTTGTGCAGGCTGTTGAGCCGGCTCGCGATCGGGTCGGTCTCGTCGGTCACCTGTGGCCAGTAGGCCGCGAAGATCTCGTAGGTGCGCCGGCCCAGCAGGAACGCGTCGGCCCGGTCGAACACCTCGGCCAGGAACGCGTTCAGGTCCTCGTCGGCGTACGGGACGAGCCAGCCGCCCCGGGCGAAGCCGCCGCTGGTGTCCTCCGTCGGCGCGCCGGGACCCTGCATGACGCCGTCGACCGAGAGGAACGTGGTCAACGTCAGCTCCATGGCCGGGTCCTTCCGGGCGGGTTTCGCTCCCTTCGACCCTATTCGCCGGCGGTGCTCACAGGGGTGGTTCCGGCAGCAGCGCGACGAACCCGGCCGCGCCGAGCAGGCAGAGCACCAGCGTGACACCGAGGAGCACGCCGACCCGGCGGAGTGGGGACAGCCGCGCGAACCAGTCCGGCGCGGCGCCGTCCGGGGAAGGGTGGGACATCGGACCAGTGTCGCCGCGGCGGGCCTCGCCCGGGATGGACCGACCCGCCCGTCCACAGTGGCGAGCGGACCGGGCGCGGCAGATGAACGTCCCGTGGCCGGGACCCAACAGGCGGATCGACCGGCTGACAGCCGCCGACCGGTGGGCGCGCCGCCGAATTTAGAGGGACAATCCGGTCATGAGCGACGTTCTGGTCACCGGGGCCACCGGCAACCTCGGCCGCGTGGTGGTCGGCAAGCTGCGCGACGCCGGCCATCAGGTGCGGATCCTCAGCCGCCGGCCGCAGCCGGGCCAGTCCGTCCGCGGCGACCTGCGCACCGGCGAGGGCATCCAGCAGGCGGTCGCCGGGATGGACACGATCGTGCACCTGGCCACGGCGCCGCGCGGCGACGTCGAGGCGACCTCCCGCCTGATCGCCGCGACCCTCGCCGGCCCGACCAGGTCCGGCGGCCCGCACCTCGTCTACATCTCGATCGTCGGGGTCGACCGGATCCCGCTCGCCTACTACGCCGCCAAGGCCGAGAGCGAGCGGCTGATCGAGACCTCCGGGCTGCCGTTCACGATCCAGCGCGCCACCCAGTTCCACAGCCTGCTGCACCGCGTGTTCCACAGCCAGCGCCGGCTGCCCGTGCTGGTCGCGCCCACCGTCGACTTCCAGCCGATCGACGTGCACGACGTCGCGGACCGCATGGTCGAGCACGTGGGCGCCGGGCCGCGGGAGCGCGTGCCGGACATCGGCGGGCCGGAGGTGCGCTCGGCGCGGTCGCTGGCCGGGGCCTACCTGGAGGCGGCCCGCCGCCGGCGCCGGGTGGTCGGTGTCGCGGTGCCGGGCCGGATCTTCTCGGCCTTCCGGGCGGGCGCCCACCTGGCACCGGACCACGCGATCGGCGGCGTGACCTTCGAGGACTTCCTCGCGGAGCGCTTCTAGACGGCGAGCCCGAGCAGGCCGCGGTCCAACCCCACCACCAGGGTCCCACCGGCGTACGCGCAGGACAGCGCGCGATGGTGCACGGGGATCGCGCGTACGCAGCGGCCCGTCACCGGCTCCCAGAGCCGCACCGTGCGGTCGAGGCTGGTGGACGCCACCAGCGCGCGCCCGTCGCCCGCCGGCAGCGCGGTCACGCCGGTCACCGCGGCCGTGTGCCCGCCCAGCACGTGGTGCGGCCGCCCGTCGGCCGGGTGCCACAGCCGGACCGTGCCGTCCGCGCCGCCGGACACCAGCAGGTCGCGGTCGTCGGCGGTGACGCTGCACAGCGCGTTGACCGCGTCGGCATGGGCGAGCTGCTGCCACCGGGTGCCGCCGTCGAGGTCCCAGAGCCGCAGGGTGCCGTCCTCGTCGGCGGAGGCGAGCAGCTCCCGGCCCGCGAGCCGGACCGTGGTCACCGCGGTCACCCAGCTGCGGTGGCCGAGCAGCACCCCGTACGGCGAGCCGTCCCGCGGGTTCCACAGCCGCACCGTGTCGTCGTCGGCGCCGGTGGCGACCAGCACCAGGCCGCCGGCCTCGAGCGCGCAGACGGCGTTGACCCGCTCGTGGTGGTCGGCCAGCTCGGGCCCGGCCGCGCCGTCGCGCAGGTCCCACAGCCGTGCCACGTTGTCGTCGCCGCCGGTCGCGAGCAGCGGGGCGCCGGCGTCCGGCACCGCGCAGAGGGCGCCCACCGCGCCGTCGCGGACAGGCAGCCGCGCCACCGCCGCCCCTGACGCCGGGTCCCAGATCCGCACGATGCCCTCGCTACCGGTCGACGCCGCGGCCACGCCGCCGCGCCAGGGCACCGCGCAGACCGCGGCGACCGCGCCGATCCGGCCCTCGGCGAGCACCGACTCGGGCTGGCGGGTGACCGGGTCCCAGAGCCGGACCGTGCCGTCGTCGCCGGCGGTGGCCAGCAGGTCGCGGTCGCGCACCCGGAGCGCGCAGACCGCCCGGATCCAGCTCACGTCGCCGCGCAGGCTGGGCCGGGCCTCGCCGGTGCGGGCGTCCCACAGGTGCAGCACGCCGCTCTCGTCGGTGGCGGTCAGCAGCACCGTGCCGTCGACCTCGACCGTGCACAGGTCGGTCAGCGGCCCGGCCTGCGGGTCGATCGCGCCCAGCAGGTCACCGGAGAGCGGGTTCCACAGCCGCACGACGCCGTCGTAGCCCGCGGACGCCAGCGCCACCCCGCCGCCGGCCCGCACGGCGCAGAGCGTGGTGGCCCAGCCGTCGTGCGCGACGACCGCGGCCGTGCAGGCGCCGCTGACCGGGTCCCACAGGGCGATCACGCCGTCGAGGCCGGTCGCCGCGACCAGCCCGTGCTGGCCGACCGGCAGGTGGGTGACCGCGGTGGCCCAGCCGCCGAAGCCGGTCAGGGTGTGCACGGCCGTGCCGTCGGCCGGGTTCCAGATGCGCACCGTGCGGTCGTCGCTGGCCGAGGCGAGCAGCGTCGGGCCGCCGGGGACCGGCACGGCGCACAGGTTGCGTACCCAGTCGTCGTGGCCGGTCAGCGTGCGCAGGTGCCCGCCCGTCTCCGCCTGCCAGACGCCGATCGTCCCGTCGTCGCCGGCGGTGGCCAGCAGCGTCCCTGCGCCGGTCTCGACCGCCCACAGGCCGCGTACGCCGTCCGGATGGCCGGCCAGCACCCGCGCCACCCGGCCGGTCAGCGGATCCCAGAGGCGCACCGTGCCGTCGGCGCCGGCCGAGGCGAGGAAGTCGCGCCCGCCCATCGGCACCGCGCAGACGTCGTACACCGCGTCGGAGTGTCCTTCCAGGACGGTCGGGTCGAGCCGGGGCGGGGTGTGCGCCCAGGCGGCCCGGTAGGCGGCCTCGTCGGCCTGCAGGCCGCTGCCCACCCGGTCGATGCGGTCGACCACCGAGAACAGCGCGGCCCGCTCGGCTGGTGCCGCGTGCGCGGCCAGCGGCGTGCGCCGCAGCAGCTCCAGCCGCGCCCGACCTTCCCGCGTGTCGGCCGTCTCGGCCACCGCGAGCAGGCCACCGAGCTCGGCGTTGAGGACGTACGCGTCGTCGTTGAGCAGCGTGTCGACCAGCCCGGCACGCTCGGCGTGGCGGGCCAGGCAGCGCAGCAGGTAGTCGGGTGCGGTCGCCCAGCCGGTCGCGTGCCCGTGGCGGATCCACGAGTAGAGCAGGTCGCGCTCGTCGTCGGCCCGGGCGGCGGTGGTCGCGCGGGCGCCCAGCAGCGCCTCGCCGAGCGCCCGGTGCCGCAGCCGGTGCACCGCCGGCGGGCCGGTCTCGACCAGGAAGCCCGTCGCCGCCGCGAAGGCCGCCAGGTCCTCGTCGGTGACCCGGCCGCCGAGCGCCTCGATCGCGACCCGCCAGAGGGCCAGCGGCAGGCCGGGCGGCTCCGCGAAGGCCAGCGCGGTCAGCGCCAGCCGGGCCGAGGTGGCGCCGGCGGGGGAGACGCCGCCCAGGTAGGCGTCGAGCGACTCGGCCACGGTCGCCGTCGAGGCCAGCCGGTGGGGGTCGACGGCCTCGGCGTCGTTGCGCCCGTGCGCCCCGGCGACCAGCCCGGCGACGAGGAAGTTGCCGCCGGCCAGCGTCGCGATCCGGCGGGCGACCGGCTCGGCCCGGGCCGGGTCCGCATAGGGGTTGTCGGCCCGCACCTCGCCTTCCTGCCGGAGCGTGGCCAGCGCGTGGGCGGCGAGGTCGGCCAGGCTGACGTGCTCCGCCGAGTCGAGGTCGACCACGTCGGCGTCGGCGCCGAACTCGGCGACCAGATCGCCCTGCTCGTCGGCGGGCCGGGTGGCGACGACGACCCGCGCGCCGAGCAGGTCACCGTGCCGCGCCAACGGCACGAGCACGGTGCGGATCAGCTCCCGCGGCCGCACCGCCTCGTCGAGCGCGTCGACCACGAGGTTGAACCGGTCCGGCCGGGTCGCCAGCCGGTCGCGCAGCTGGGCCAGCAGGTCGCCGGGCGCCGCCGGCACGGCGGCCGACGCCGCGACCGCGATCTCGGTGGCCACCTCCAGGGCGCTCTTGCCGGCGGCGTGCACGGCGCAGGCGACCCCGGCGTCGGACCGCTCCTCGGCGGTGGTCACCAACCGGCCGAGGACGGCCGACTTCCCGACGCCGGCCGCGCCGGTGACCACCAGCAGGCGGCCCCCGGGGCCGGGCCGGTCGAGCCAGTCGCCGAACACCCGCAGCACGGCGGTCCGGCCACGGAAGCGGGCGCCCCGGTCGGCCCGGGTCCAGCCCCAGGCGCCGGCCGCGGGCTGGCCGGCGTCGGCGAGCCGCCAGTCGGCCAGCCCGCCGAGCTTGAGCTCGGGGACCGCGTCGGCGAGCGGGACGGCCCGCCCGTCGCCGCCGGTCGTGGCGGCCTGGACGACCAGGCCGACCACGGCCGCGTACTCGGGTGACCACACCGGCGCGCCGACGAACCCCGGAGCCAGGCCCGCGCTGGCCAGCCGGACGTGGCCGGTGTCGAGCGGGTCGCCGAGCGTGCCCTCCGCCGGGCGGCCGGCCGGGTCGTGGTCGGGGAACCCGAACGACCACCAGGGGTGCCCGGCGAGCTTGTCGAGGGGCGGGAGGCGCAGGCGGGCCGGCTCGACGTCGGCGGGCGCCGGCGCCTCGAGGGCGAGCAGCACCACGTCGGGATCGCCGGCCTGGATCACCTGGCGGACCCGGACCCGGCCTTGTGCGGCAAGCGGGAACGCGGCCCAGAGCTCGTCGCGCGGCCGGCCGCCGGAACGTACGACCGGCGCGCAGGTGAGCACCCGGTCCGGTGCGACCAGGACGCCGGCGCCCACGGGAGTCGGGCTGTCCACCGACGAGTGGATCGCCACGACCCAGGGGAAGCGCGCCGGCCCGGTCCTCATCGCTCCTCCCCGCAAAACGCTGATCGCCGCTATGGTGCCCGCCATCGCCATCGACAGGCAATATCGGTCAGTCGCCGAATCGTCCGAACGGTTGGCGCGCGGATGCTTTTGGGCAGGCCGGATGGAGATCCACTCACGACAGTGGTGTCGGATATCGGAATCCCTCCGCCGAGCCTTGCGACCACGTTGTGCGGCTGGGCAGAATCGGCCATCGATCCCCGCGCCACCCCTCCGGTGAGGAGCCTCGGCATGTCCGACGATAAGCCGATCACGTTCGCCATGCGCTGCATGCTGGTGGTGCTGATGGCCGAGGCGCGTGAGCTGCCCAACGCACGCATCGCCGACCGCGGGTTGGACCTGAAGAAGGAATACCGGGAACGGTTGGTACGGCGCGGGTGGATCAGCGTGCGCAAGGAAGGCCGTGGCATCAGTCTCGAGCTGACCGAGGCCGGCTGGGCCGAGGCGATCGCGCAGCTGTCGGCCGATCCACCGGCGGGCGGCGGGGCTGGCGGCGCGGCACTTTACACGGTGCTGAACCGGCTGGGCGGTTTCCTGGACCGGTCCGACATGGCGGCGGCGGAGTTCTTCGCCCCGGCCGCGGCGGGATCGGTCGAGATCGACGTGCGCATCCGCAAGGCGTACGCCGAGATCGCCCGGACGGCCGGCGAGATGGTGTCGCTCGCGGACCTGCGCCCCCGACTGGCCGGCGCGGAGCGGGGCGACGTGGACGCGGCGCTCGTCGCGCTGAGCGGCGCGCCCGACGTGCGGATCATCCCGGAGTCCAACCAGAAGACGCTTACCGCGGCGCAACGGGAGGCGGCCGTGCGCATCGGCAACCAGGAGAGGCACCTGATCGCGATCGGCGTGTGAGACGAGCATGGACGAGGTCGAGCGGCGGGCCCTGAAGGCGCTCCGGTTCAACTGGGCGCCCACCCCCGACGACGTGTGGCGGCAGCCGGCGTTCCACGTCGACGGGCTGCACCGCGACGCGTTGCGGATCATCCTCGACGGCGTCGACGACGCCGACCGCAGCAGCGACTCGAGCCCGGTCGGCGTCGCCGTGCTCGGCCAGCGGGGGAGCGGCAAGACCCACCTGCTCGGCTCGGTCCGCGAGCGGGTGCAGGCCGGCGGCGGCTACTTCTTCCTGATCAGCCTGCTGGAGGCCAGCGCCTTCTGGCGCAGCGCGGCGCTGTCCGTCATCGAGGGGCTCAACCGGGAGACCGCCGAGCAGGAGAGCCAACTCAAGATCTTCCTGCGCCGGCTGGCCGACCTCGTCGGCGCGCCGCGCACGGTGCGGCGGGCGATCATCGGCGAGGCGGAGCTCACGCGGCCGTTCCTCGACGCGTTCGTCGACCTGGTGCGCAAGCACCACCGCCAGGTCGGCATGGACTGCCAGGACACCATGCGGGCGCTCGTGCTGGAGGCCGCCGAGAAGACCAGCGACCAGGACGTGGGCCACGAGTTCCTGTGCTCCAACGACGAGCTCGAACCGGGCCAGCGGGCGGCGTGGGGCATGCGCCGGGCGCGGCGGTCCGCGCAGGAGATCGTCCGCGACATCTCGCGGCTGCTCGCCCTGACCGGCCCGACCGTGATCGCGGTCGACCAGATCGACCTGCTGATCAACCAGGCGGCCAAGGCGCTCGACGGCGGCACCCGCCTGGAGTGGCGGGCCGCGCTGCTGCTGGAGCAGATCGCCGGCGGCCTGATGTCGTTGCGCGAGACCACCCGCCGCACGCTGTCGGTGGTCGCGTGCCTCGACGAGTCGTGGACGCTGATCAAGACGCAGGCCACCGACACCGTGCAGGACCGGTTCCGCGAGGCGGTGCAGCTGCGCCAGATCGGCACGGCGGAGCTCGGCAAGGAGCTGGTGGCCCGCCGGTTCGCGGCGCCGTTCGCGGACCAGGGCTTCACCCCGCCCTACGACACCTGGCCGGTGCGCGCGTCGGCGTTCGTGGAGGCGGTCCAGTTCACGCCGCGGGAGCTGCTGCGGACCATCGACACGCACGTACGCGCCTGCCTGCGCGACGACACCGTGCGCGAGATGGCGCGGTTGGTCCGCGACGCGGTCTCCACCGGCCCGGTGCTCGACGGCGGCGACCCGCCCGCGGCCGGTGAGCTGGCCGAGATCGACGCCCGCTACGCGGCGCTACGCGCGGCGGCCGACCCCGGGCCGGCCCTGGACCCCTCGACCGAGGACGCGGTGGTGCCGTCGTTGCTGTCGGCCGGGCTGACCGCGTGGATCGGGGAGCGGGGGGCGTCCGGCGAACTCTACGGGCTGGACCCGGAGCCGGGCAACAAGCCGGCGCTGCACGCGCGGCTGCGGCACAGCCTCGCCGAACACACGGAGGACGAGGAACACTGGGCCTTCCGCGCGATCCACGCCCGGCACCCGGTGGCGGCCCTCAACCGGATCCGCAACGCCAGCACGGCCGCCGGCCTGACCGAAGGCGTGGCCAAGCGCAAGCTCTTCTTCCTGCGCAATGATGCGTGGTCCGGCGGTGCCCGCACGACCGAGGTGATCGAGACGTTCACCCGGGCCGGCGGGCAGACGCTGCCCTTCCCGACCAGCGACGTGACCGCGCTGCTGGCGCTGCGGCAGCTGATCCGGGAGCGCGGCTTCGAAGGCTTGCGCGCGTGGTTCGCCGTCCGTCGGCCGACGGAGGAGATCTCCTTCCTCCAGGCCGCCCTTTCGGACGCCGGCTCCGCTGCGGCGGGGGCCGACATCGCCGCTGCCACCGACGTCGGCGTGGCCGGCGCCAGCGAACTTGCCGGCGGCGCGGGCGGGTTTGCTGGCGCGGCCGCGCAAGGGGGCGTTGCTGGGGCGTCCGGCCATGGTGGCCGTGTTGGCGCGGCCGCGCAAGGGGGCGTTGCCGGGGCGGCTGGCCATGGCGGCCCTGCCGGCGCGGCTGATGCGAGCCGGCGTGGCGACGGAGCCGGCAGCGGCGAGCGTGCAGCCGCCGCCACTGGCGGTGGCGGTGAGGCCAGCAGCCGAGGTCCCGCGGGCGCGGCGCGCCGTGGGGGCCTTACCAGCGTCGCCGGCACCGGCGGGCGTGCTGACGCGGCTGGAACAAGCGGGCGTGGCGGTGACGACGGCGGCGGTAGCCCTGGTGGCGTGGCCCGCCGTCGTGGCCTGCTCAGTGTTGTCGGCCCGAGTGGGCCCGACGATCCGGCCGGCGCCGCGGGTGCTGCCGGCGCGGGGGGCCAGGGTGACGCTGCCGGCGCGGGCGGGGGTGGCGACGCGGATGGCACCGATCAGCTCGGCCGCTCCGCGGCTCCTGGGGGCGTCCGTGGGTTGGCCAGCGTCGGTGGGCCTGCCGATGCTGCGGGCATCCGTGGGTTGGCCAGCGTCGATGGGCCTGCCGATGCTGCGGGCATCCGTGGTTTGGCGAGCGTCGGCCGGCCTGCCGATGCTGCCGGCGTCAGTGGCTTGGCCGGCGGCGCCGGTGGAGCCGATCCGGTGGGTCCGAGTGGCGGAACGGGTCACGGCGGCCCTTCGGAGGCGCTCGATGCGAGCGACCGGTCCGGTCACGACAGCGGCGCCGCCACTGCCGACGCCCCCGTGGCGGGCGCCGGTGCCCGGGCCCAAGAACGCTGGGGTGCGTCGGCGCCCGAGGTCGGTTCGGTCGAGGCGGGCGGCCACGTCGCCGAGGTGCTGCCGATCGGGCCGGGGCGCGCGGGCGGCGTACCCCCTGCGGAGCGTGATCCTGGGTCCGTGACGCTCGGGCACGCGGTGCAGGACGGTCGGGCCGTGCCGGTCGGGTTGGCGGCGTTGCGGCGGCATGCGGCGATCTTCGCGGGGTCGGGGTCGGGCAAGACCGTGTTGATCCGGCGGCTGGTCGAGGAGTGCGCGCTGCGGGGCGTGTCGTCGATCGTGCTGGATCCCAACAACGACCTCGCGCGGCTCGGTGACCCGTGGCCCGAGCCGCCGGCGCACTGGGACGCGGCGGAGACGGCGCGGGCAGCGGCGTACCACCGCTACACCGACGTCGTCGTCTGGACCCCGCGCCGGGCGGCGGGGCGGCCGCTGAGCTTCCGGCCACTGCCCGACTTCTCCGCCATCGCCGACGACCCGGACGCGTTCGCCGCCGGCATCGACGCGGCCGTGGCGTCGCTCGCGCCACGCGCCAATGTGGACGGTTCGACGACCAAGGCGCGGATCGGTCATGCGGTGCTGCGGGAGGCGCTCACGGCGTACGCCCGGGGTGGTGGCACCGATCTTCGCGGTTTCGTGCTGTTCCTGACCCAGTTCCCCGAGCACGCCAGCCAGCTCGACAACGCGCCCCGGATCGCCAACGAGATCGGGCAGCTGTTGCGGGCCAACATGGTCACGGACCCGCTGTTCGGCGGCGACGGCGCCCCGCTCGACCCGGGCGAGCTGCTGCGGCCGGCGCACGGGTACCGCGCCCGGATCTCGGTGATCAGCTTCGTCGGCCTGCCCGACGACAGCCAGCGGCAGAGCTTCGTCAACCAGCTCCAACTCGCCCTCTTCGCCTGGATCAAGAGCAACCCGGCCGGCGACCGCCCGCTCGGCGGCCTGTTCGTCATGGACGAGGCGCAGACCCTGGCCCCGTCCGGCGCGATGACCGCCTGCACGCAGAGCACGCTGGCGCTGGCGTCGCAGGCCCGCAAGTACGGCCTCGGCCTGGTGTTCGCCACCCAGGCGCCGAAGGGTCTGCACAACCGGATCCCCGGCAACGCCGCGACGCAGCTGTTCGGCCTGCTCAACAGCCCGACCCAGATCGACGCGGCCAAGGAGATGGCGCGGGCCAAGGGCAGCGACATCTCCGACGTGGCGCGCCTGCGCCCCGGCCACTTCTACGCCGCCGCCGACGGCGCCGGCTTCGTCAAGCTGCGGGCGCCGCTGTGCCTGAGCTACCACCCGGCCAGCCCGCTCACCGCGGAAGAGGTCATCGAGCGCGCCCGAGCCGGCGTCGACGCCGATGACGACGAATAAATAATTGCCGGGACTTGCGCAGACGATCTACCGTTATTGACGCAACCGACAAGCATCCGACAACGACAGGACGACGTCATGAAGTGGCTCGCGGCGCACACCGTGGTGAGCGCGTGCCAGGGCGCCCTGGATAGGTGTCGAATCTAGCGCTGACCAGCGCAGACGCCGCCTATCCCGACCGGGCACAGGCGGCTTTTTCGTTTTCGTTTTCTTTTCGCTCGTGCCGTTCCGGCACGGCGCGATTCCGCATGCGCTTTTTCGCGAGGGAGGCGTCTTCAGATGATGAGCATGACAATGCGTACGGCGCGTCCCGGCTGGCCTGAGGGCCCGACGGGGGCGCGGCGCCGAGCGGCGTGACCGCCGTGGGGTGCGGCGGACCCGGGCGGCGGGTCGCATCCACCCGCGGTGGTCGCAACTAGCACAGACGGGATACGATCCCGGCGCCGGTCCCGCCGGCACGGGGCCGTAGCTCAGCCGGTTAGAGCAGGGGACTCATAATCCCTCGGTCGCGGGTTCGAGCCCCGCCGGCCCCACACATCCCTGCCCAGATCCTGTTCGCTGCGCGGTCAGGATCTGGGCAGGGATGTGTCATTCCTGTTCCGGGGGCGACCCCCGGAGGCCCCACGGTGTGGTGGGCGCGGTCCGCGTGGGCCCGGGCTAGACCCAACGCTCGCGTTGGATCTAGCCCGCCTGCCGGCATCGTGCTTTTGAGGTCCGCCCGGCCTCGATCGATACCCGAACGTGGCTGGCAAAGGTTTACCCGATCAAGCAGCGTCGGGTGTGTGTCTGGCCAGAAACTCGTCGATCGCCCGCCGAATCAAACCGGACCGACCGGCTCTGTCGTTGCCGGCCAGCTCGTCCAGCCGTTGCCCGAACCGTTCGCACCTGTCAGGGCGAGGTGCTCACCCGCGGCCACGGTGAGGTCTACCTCGTCGATTGCCGTTCGGCGACCGAACCTGCAGGTGACTCTGGTGAAGGAGACGGTCGTCACCCCGACACCGGGACCTCTTCGAGCACGACGCCACCGAGCGGGTTCATGAAGTGGTAGTCGTGGATCGTGGCCGTCCGGTTCCCGTCGATGACCGCGAACGTTCCGCCGGAGCGGCGGGGCAGCCCGCCGCGGCCGCCCCGCCCCACCTCCCGGCTGTCGACCACGTGTGCCCTGCGGCAGCACGGTCGGGCTGACGACCCGGCACCGTGTGCCCACTCGTGGCGACCGATCACCGCGCGATCGCGAGATCAGCCGGGCGTTTCTGGCCGGACCCGGACTCAGCTCAGGAGTGACTGGCCGACCCATTCGCCTTCCCGGCAGCCCGGTGGGACGGCGAAGACGGCCGAGCCGATGGGCGTGATCCAGTCGTTGAGGAGGTCGTTGTCGGCCAGGTTCCGTTGGATGGGGATGAACTGGCTGCCGATGTCCCGTTGGTAGGCGGCGAAGATGAGCCCGGCGTTGGAAGTGCCGTCCGGTCCGGGTGCGTCGTCGTAGTTGTAGGGGCGGCGGAAGATGCGCTGCCGGTCGGACTCGACGTGCGCGCGGGCGATGTGGGCCGACTCGGAGATGACGGTGAAGCCGAGTTCGTTGGTCTTGGTGAGGTCGGGTTCGTCGTGCTCGTCCACGCCGCTCAGTGGCGCCCCGTTGGACAGGCGCCGGCCGACCGCGAACTCCTTGGCCGTCGGATCGGCGGCGTCCCAGGTCTCGAGCTCGGCGCGGATCCGCCGGACGACCAGGGTGGTGCCGCCGCGCAACCAGCGCGGTCCACTGTCGACCCACACGGCGCCGTCGAAGATGGGTGAGCCCAGCGGAGGGTTGCGGGTGCCGTCCAGTTGGCCCATGACGGTGCGTTGGGTCACTCCGTCGTCCTGCATGCCGCGTCCCCGGCGGAAACCGCGCTGCGTCCAGCGGACGCGGCCGAAGGCGCGGGTGTCCTTGATCAGCATGCGCTGCGTGTGGGTGACCGTCAGCGGGTCGTCGGCGCAGATCTGGATGAGGAAGTCGCCGCCGGTCCACTGTGGTTGGAGCTTGTCGATGGTGAACGCGGGCAGCGGCGCCAACGAGCGCGGGCGCTGAGCCTCGAGGCCGGCCGCGGCGAAGAACTTCGGGCCGAAGCCGAAGGTGACGGTCAGCCGGGCGGGAACGACGGCGAGTTCGGGTTCGGTGTCGGCGAGCGCGGGGCGGCCCTGGGTCAGGCGCGCGGCGTCGTCGGTGAGCAGCCGCATCATCCGCGCCAAGGCGGCGCGGTCGACGCCGGCGACCAGGTCGAAGGCGACGAACGCGGCGTGCGCCTGGGCCGGGGTGTCGATGCCCGCCTGGTGGGCTCCGTAGAAGGGAACGGTCTGTGTCCCCAGTGCCTGGGCCTGCGGGGGAGGTGGCGTGGCCGGTGGCGGGTCGGTGGCCGCGAAGGCGTGCGCCCCGGCGGTGAGGCCGGCGCCGACGACGCCACCGCCGACGGCGAGGGCGCCGCCGCCGAGGAGGCGCCGCCGGGACAGCGGCCGGTCCGGCGTACCCATCAGCCCATGGTCATCGGGCTGGCACTGGCGCCCGGGTTGTAGCTCTCGTTGCCGCCGGCGAAGTCCTTGGCCACCGCGGTGAACTCGAAGGTCGTGCCGCTGTCGAGGGTGAGGGTGAAGGTGACCTCGTCGCCGGCCTTCACGGGCGCCTTGACGTCCATCATCATCAGGTGGTCGCCGCCGGGCTTGAGCTCGTGGCTGCCGCCGGCCGGGATCTCGAAGCCGCCCTCCTTGGGGCGCATCTCCATCTTGCCGTCGACCTCGGCGACCTCGTGCAGCTCCATCATCGGCGAGGCGGTGGAGGTCGCCTTCACGATCCGGATGTCACTGCCGCCGGTGTTGAGCAGGGTGCCGAACGCGGCCGTCATGCCTTTGTCGGCCGTCTTGACCCACATGTCGCGCACCGCGATCGGGTCGGCCGGGACCGAGGCGGACGGCGGCGGGGGAGTGCTGGTGCTTGCCGGCTCGGCCGCGGAACCACAGGCTCCCGCGAGCAACGCGAACGCCGCGGTCGCCGCCAGCGCGAGGCCGCGCGCCGTCGTGGAAATGCTCATGCCGTGGATCCTCCGGTCGTCGCTCATCGGTGTGTCAGAGAGTTGGTCGCCAGTGGGGCGGCGGAAGTTCCGGGCTGTCTGCTTCCATCGACTGGGGATACCGTGTGGAGCGTCACCCGAGGAGGCATCCACATGTTCCGTGCCCGTTCACTCGCCGTCGTGGCTGCCGCCGTCGTCGCTGCGACAACGGCGTTGTTGCCCGCGTCGCCGGCGTTCGCGCACACCAAGCTGACGGGGTCGACGCCCGCGGCCAAGGCCACCGTGCGCGAGCCGGTCACGGAGCTGACGCTGAAGTTCAGCGGGTTGATCAAGAAGGCCGGGAGCACGGTGGTGGTGTCCGGGGCGGACAAGCTCTCCTACAGCGAGGGCGCGGCCACGGCGGTCGATCGCACGATCACCCAGGCGGTGCGCCCGCTCCCCGTGGGCGTGATCACGGTGCGTTGGCGCACGGTGTCGTCCGACGGCCATCCCATCCAGGGGACCTACACCTTCACCAACAGGGCCGCTCCGCCTGCGGCGACGAGCCCGAGCCCGAGCGTGACGTCCGCCGCCCCGACACCGACTCCTGCGGCAGTCGAGCCCACGGCGGCGTCTCCGGTGCCCGTGTCCCGCACCGCGTCCGACGACGGCTCCTCGCCGCTCGGTTGGATCATCGCCGTGGTGGCCGCGGTCATCGTTTTCGCCGGCGGGCTGGCATGGTGGCGCCGGCGCCGGACGGCTGCCTGAAGCCGGGTTCAGGCGGCGGGTTCGTCGCGGACTTGGGCGGTGACCGCCAACCCTCGATCGGTCGCCGGCGCCGCCGAGAACGCCTCTCCGCCTGTGCTCGGCACACGCCATCCGCGACCTCGACCGGTCGGCGGCCGATCCGGGTCCATCGCCGGCCGGGACAGCGCGACCGTCAGGATGTAACCCGCCACGAGAAACGCGTGGCTGGCCAGCCGGCCGGCGTCGACCCTGCCGTCGGCGATGTCGCCGAGCGACAGCAACGCCAGCACCGCGACGAACGTCGTCAGCAACGGAAGCAGGCCCGCTGGGCGCGTCCGGCGGACGGCCACGAACAGGAACCCCGCACCGAGCGCGAGGTTCCACGCGGCGGACTCGTGCCACAGGTGCCCCGAGCCGGGGACGCCGACGTGGTCCAGGTGCCCGGCCTGCCCGATGCCGGCCGTCTGGGCCGCGCCCAGCAGGAACTGCACGAATCCGACGCCGGCCAATGCGGCGCGGAGCAGCCAGGGCAGCCGGAAACGCCGGAGGGTCGGCGGCCCGACCACCGGAATCGGCGTGCCGCTGCCAGGCGCGCGCACGGCGGAGGTGCGAGCGACTCGGGTCACCGCCGCGGCGGCGTCCAGCCACGACCGGCAAGATGGGCAATCATACAGATGCTGATCGATGTTCTGGGCGTCGTCGGGTGGCGCTTCCCCGTCGAGACCTGCGGAGAGAGCCTCGCGATAACGCTCGCATCCCACACCCTGATAGTCGCCCGGCGTGCCCCGCCGGTTCCCGAGTGCTCCGCCGGACGCTAGCCTGATCCCCATGCCTGAGCCCGACGCGGAGCCCGACGCGGAGCCCGTCGATCCGATCACGGAACGCGCTCTGGCCGCCGGCGCGGGCGATCGCGCCGCCGCGGCCGCCTTCGTGGAGGCGACCCAGCACACGGTGCGGCGGTTCGTGGCGCACCTCTCGGACGCGGGCGACGTCGACGACCTGACCCAGGAGACCTACCTTCGGGCGATGCGGTCCCTGCCGTCCTTCGACGCCCGGTCGTCGGCCACGACGTGGCTGCTGGCCATCGCCCGCCGGGTCTGCGTCGACCACGTCCGGTCGATCACCAGGCGACCTCGGGTCGCGCCCACCCAGGACTGGCGGATCGCGGCGGAGGCCGCCGCATCGCGCGACCGGCCGGCGGGCTTCGAAGTCGGCGTGGCGCTCAACACCCTCGTGCGAGCGTTGAGTGACGACCGGCGAGAAGCGTTCGTGGCCACCCAGATCGCGGGGCTCAGCTATGCCGAGGCGGCGGAGGTCTGCGGCTGCCCGGTCGGCACCATCCGCTCCCGGGTCGCCCGCGCGCGCGAGGATCTCGTCGACGCGATGACCGCCGGCGGACGGGAGCGGTTGCGGCCGACGAGCTGACCGCGATTCGCACATGCCGCCAGCCTGGTTCTCCTGTCGCGGTTCGGCCCATAGCGTTGGCACCCACGGTGTCGACATGGTCACCGTGGGAGGTCCGCCATGCGTCGCGCCGCCGCCATCGCCGCACTCGTCACCGCCGTTCTGCTGATCGCCAGCCCAGCTCAAGCGTTCGCGCACAACAACGTCCACAACGCGTTCCTGCATGCCGTCCTCGACGGGCTGACGCTCCTGATCGTGACCGCCCCGGTGTGGACCGCCTACTTCTGGGGCGCCGCCCGCCGTGGCCTGCTCGTCGCGCTGGTCGCCGTCGTGCAGATCCCGGTCGCGATCATCGGCTTCAGCCCGATCGACAGCCCGGCGCTGCATCTGACCGCGATGCTCGTCGCGCTGGCCCTGACCGCCTTCTCCCTGTGGTCGGTGCGCCGTGCGTCCCGTGCTGTCGTCGCCGACCGCGTCGCCGAGAGCGGTTGACCGCTACTTCACCGCGCCGACCCAACGCCCGTCGGCGCCGCGGACGGTGAGCCCGACCACCGGCCCACCGTCGCCGTCGGCTCGCCGCAGCGTCACGTCCGGGCAACCAGGCGTGGGCGGCTGCCAGCCACCGTCGGCCGCGACGACCGACGAGAACCGGCAGTGCGTCTCGTCGACGAACCCCCACGCCATCAGCAGATCCCTACCGCGGTAGGTGTAGTGACCGACGGTGGCGCATCGGTCTCCGACCGACCGCCGGTAGAACGTCGCCGACAGGCCGGGCACGGGCACACCCTCGAACTCGGCCTGCGCGACGTCGCGGTGCTGCCGGTACTCGGCGAGGTTCGGTAGTTCCATCACAATCCCTCCGCGCGGACGCTCCGGGTGATCAGTCGTCCGTGGAGGTCAGTTGGTTCCAGGAATCACGGGAACCACCCGGACGACTACGACGACTAGTAGGAGAGGAATCGTCAACGGAAGTCGTCATCCATGCCCGCGTCGTACCGTCCTGCCCGTATCGCCGCCCTGGTCGGCGGCCTCCTCCTGCTCGCCGTGGGGGTGCTCGCGCCCGCCGCTCCGGCCTGGGCGCACAACGAGCTCACCGCCTCGGCCCCAGCTGACGGCGCTCGACTGGCCGCGCCGCCCAGACAGGTGGTGCTCACGTTCGCCCAGCGCCTCGACCAGCGCTACACGCAGATCGTCGTCACCGACGGCCACCGTGAGCCGATGCCGGCCAGGCAACCGACCGTGTCCGGCACGTCCGCCACCCTCGACCTCGAAGGGGATCTGCCCGACGGTGGTTACACGGTCGCGTACCGCGTGGTTTCTCCGGATGGTCACCCGGTGCAGGGCGCGCTCACCTTCTCGGTCGGCCCGGCCACCGCGGCGGCCTCGCCGGGTGCGCCGATCGCTGCTCCGCCACCGGCCGAGACCGAGTCACGCCGGCCGACCTCGGCGATCCTCGGCGCTGGGGCGGCGGCCGCGCTGGCGATCGCCGGCGGGTGGGCGGTCCGCCACCGCCGGGCCCGAGCGCGGTGACGGTCCGTCGATGGCCGGTCGCCGTCGGCGGGCTGGGTGTCGCCGTCGCGACCATGGTCGTCCTGCTGGGATCCGGCGGCGGCGTCGACGACCGGATCCTGCCGGGGCTGCCGTACCCCGGCCCGTTCACGGAATGGATGCTCCCGGCCGCCCGCCTGGGCACGCAGGCGTTCGCCGCCGCCACGGTGGGCCTGCTGCTGGGCGCCACCGTGCTGGCGCCACGACGCGAACGCCTGCTCAGCCCGCTCGCCTACCGCCAGGTGCGGGCCGCGCGGTGGCCGGCCCTGGGCTGGGCCGTCTCGTCGGCCGCCCTGCTCTGCCTTACCATCTCGGACCTGCTCGGGCGGCCCGTCGGCGACACCGTTTCGGGCACGTCGATCCTCACGTTCATCGGGTCGGTCGACCTCGGTCGCGCCCTGGCCGTCTCGGCGATGCTGGCGGTGGCGGTGTTCCTGGCCTGCTCGCTCGCGCTGCGACCGGGTGGGGCGCTGTCCGCCCTCGTGCTGGCATTGGTGGCGGTGACTCCGGCGGTGTTCACCGGCCACGCGGCATCCGCCGACAACCACCAGCTGGCCGTCTCCAGCCAGCTCCTGCACGTCGTACCCGTGACGCTCTGGGTGGGTGGCCTGTTCGCCTTGGTGATCGTGGCCCGGGCCGGCACCAGCGACCTGGCGCGAGCGGTCGGGCGGTTCTCCGCGCTGGCCGGGTGGTGTCTGGTGGCGGTCGGCGTCTCGGGGGTGCTGTCGGCCGCCGTCCGGCTGCCGTCCTGGGGTGACCTGCTCACCACCTGGTACGGGCAGTTCGTCCTGATCAAGGTCGCGCTGTTCGCGTTCGCCGGGTGGGCCGGTTGGCAGCACCGCCGGGCGACGCTGCCCCGGCTGCGCGCCGGCGACCGGCGGGCCTTCGTCCGGATCGCCGCCGTCGAGTTGCTCGTGTTCGCCGCCGCGCTCGGCGTCGCCGTCGCACTCTCCCGGACGCCGGCCCCGGTGGCGGCCGAGTCGGAGGACCTGGCGACGTCCCTGCTGGGCTTCGCGATGCCGCCCGCGCTGTCGATCGGGAACCTGGCGAGCCGGTGGCTGGTCGACCCGCTCCTGTTGGCGGCCGTCGTCGCGCTGGCCGGCGCCTACCTGGCCGGGGTGCGCAGGCTGTCCCGCCGCGGTGATGCGTGGCCCGCGGGCCGGACCGCCGCGTTCGTGGCCGGCTGTGCGGTGATCGCGGTCGCCACGTGCAGCGGCGCCGCCCGCTACGCGCCCGTGCTGTTCTCGGTGCACATGGTCGAGCATCTGCTGCTCGCGATGGTCGCCCCGGTGCTGCTGGTGCTCGGCGCACCGGTCACGCTGGCGCTTCGGGCGGTGCCGGCCACCACCGACCCGACCTGGCCCGGCCCGCGGGAATGGCTGCTCGCGGCCGTGCACTCCCGTCCCGCGCGGCTGCTCACCCAACCGCTCGTGGCGCTCGGCGTCTACGTCGTGAGCATGTACGCGTTCTACTTCACCGACCTGTTCGCCCTCGCCCTGCGCTCCCACGCGGCGCACCTGCTGATGGTCGCCCACTTCCTGTTGGCGGGATACCTGTTCTTCTGGGTCGTGGTCGGCATCGACCCGGCGCCGCGTGCCCGGCCGTCCCCACTCGTGCGGATGGTTCTCGTGCTGATCTCGATGGTGCTGCACGGCTTCCTCGGCCTCGCGATCATGCAGGCCAGCGATCTGCTGGCGGGGGACTGGTTCACCGCGCTGCCCCGCGACTGGGGGCCGACCCCGGCCGACGACCAGTACGTGGCGGGCGGCATCGCCTGGTCGTTCGGGGAGCTGCCGACCGTGCTGGTGGTGGGCGCGGTCTTCCGGCAGTGGATCCGCGCCGACACACGGGAACAGCGACGACTCGACCGGGCCGCCGACCGCGCCGAGGCCGGCGGCGTTCCCGACGCCCACGACGCCTACAACGCCTGGTTGGCGAAGGTCGCCGACGAGGAGCGCAGCCGGCCCTCGGGGCCATGACATAGATGGCGGGAACTGAACGGGCTCCGCCGCCGACCAACACGGTGGCGCGCCAGCCGGCGCCACGCCACCTTGGAGGCCCCTTGTCCACGACAACCGAGCTCACCGAACCGGGCACGCCGAAGTCCTCGGCGACCGATCCGGGCCGCGCCGGCGCCGCCGCGGCCAAACGCCAGCGCACCATCGGCCCGCTGGTGCTTCGCCTGCACTTCTACGCCGGGATCCTGATCGCGCCCTTCCTTGTGGTGGCCGCGCTGACGGGCCTGGCATTCGTGTTCAGCCCTCAGCTCGACCAGGTCGTCTACGCCCACGAGCTGCGCGTGGATCCGACCGGGACCGCCCGACCGCTGGCCGAGCAGGTGACCGCCGCCCGCGAGGCGCACCCCGCCGGCGACCTGGCCACCGTGATCCCGCCGGTGACGGCGACCGACACCACCAAGGTGGTGTTCAACCTTCCCGAGCTGGGGGAGAAGCAGCACACGGTGTACGTCAGCCCGTACACCAACGAGGTGCGCGGCACGCTGACCACGTGGTTCGGCTCCACGCCGCTGCAGACCTGGCTCGACGACATGCATCGCAACCTGCATCTCGGCGTCGTCGGCCGGCATTACTCCGAGCTGGCCGCGAGCTGGCTCTGGCTGGTCGCCCTCGGCGGGCTGTTCCTGTGGCTGCGCCGCCAATGGACGGGCCGCCGGAAACTGCGCCGCACCGTCCTGCCGGACCTCACCGCGAAGAAAGGCGTCCGGCGAACCCGCGGCTGGCACGCCGCCACCGGCGTGTGGCTGGTCATCGGCCTGCTCCTGCTGTCCGCCACCGGTCTGACCTGGTCCCGCTACGCCGGCGCGAGCTTCGACATCGTGCAGGAAGCCTGGGGTGGACCGCGACCGACGCTGGACACCGGCCTGCCGGGTGGGTCCACGGGCGGTGGCGATTCCGGAGGCGGCCACCACGGGGATGCCGCACCCTCTGGTGGCGACGTCACCATTACCGACGTGGACCGGGTCACGATCGTCGCGCGGGAAGCGGGCCTGACCGGTCCGATCCAGGTCACCCCGCCGGCCGAGCCCGGCGCCGCGTGGGTGGTGGCGCAGAACGACATGAAGTTTCCGATGCGGCAGGACAGCGCCGCGGTCGACCCGGCCGCGGGCACGGTCGTCGCCAGGACCTACTTCGCGGAATGGCCCCTGATGCAGAAGCTGTCGAGCTGGGGTGTGTCCCTCCACATGGGATACCTGTTCGGGCTGGTCAACCAGCTCCTGCTCGCCGCCCTCGCGCTGGGCCTGCTGTGCGTGATCGTGTGGGGCTACCGGATGTGGTGGCAACGCCGACCCACCCGCGCCGACCGGACCGCACCGCTCGGCACACCACCGGCCCGCGGAGCCTGGCGGCAGACTCACCCCGTCGTCGCCGTCGTGATCCTGCTGATCGCCGCCGCGGTCGGCTGGGCGCTGCCGATGCTGGGCATCAGCCTCGCGGCGTTCCTGGTCGTCGACCTGATCATCGGTGCCGTGCGCCGCGGACGCACCCGCCGAGCGATACCGACCTCGCCGGCGCCGACGCAACCCTGACCCGCTGACGGGTGCCGGCCGCCGTCGATCGATGCGGCGGCCGGCACACGGCTCAGCTGGGGCGACTGCCGGACCGCCGCCAGGCCAGGACGGCGAAGATCAGGGCGGCCAGCGCGAGAACCAGACCGGCGACACCCGCGACGCTCCCGGCGGAGGAGTCGTCGCCGTCCCCGGCGGACGAGGCCAGGTTGACGTTCGCGTTGGCCGCCGGCGAAGCGGCCGCTCCCTCGGCGGCACCCGCCTTGGCCAGCTTGAGCACCGGCGCGGGGTGCTCCGCCTCCTCGCCACCGGTCGGCTCGTCGATCCACCGGACGATCTCGTTGTTCGAGTAGGTCTGCAGCGCCTTGAACACGATCTGGTCGACCTCGGGCAACGGCCCGGCCGAAACCTCGAACTCCTGGAACTCGCCCGGCTTGACCTCGCTGCCGGCCGTCGCCGTCCACGTGATCTTCGTGATCGCCTCGGTGATCTCCTCGCCGTGGGCCTTCAACGGCGTCGCCAGCTTCGACTTCTCCGTCGTGGCCGTCCAACCGGGCGTCGGCCGCGTCGACACCGACGCGATCGCCGTCTCCGGAGGAATGTTCACCTCCACCTTCACCGTCGAGGCGTTGTCGCGCTCGTTGGGCACCCGGAACGCGAGCTTCGCGTAGCCGCCCTGCGTCGCGCCCTGCGCGTTCACCGTCACGTGCGCCGACGCCGGCCCGACGCCGAACCCGATCGCGCCGGCCAGTCCGACCAGGGCGGCGATGCCGAGCCCCGCCGCCATTTGCCTTGCTCGCATTGCCCACTCCTGTCGAAAGCCGGCCAGCGCCGGCAACCACGAACTCGTCGATGAAGTAGTCGTCCACGCGGGCTCTCGAGTTCCACGACGTCCACACCCAGATGTGCGGAACGGTGCGCGGGAACCAGCACGGGCGCGGTGGCGACTATTTCGATGTCGGACGTACGGATGTGCCCCGCGGGGCGCGGACGCCCGGCGCCCGCCTCGGGAGTCTCCGATGTGGACCAACTGCCGAAAGGGCGAGCCCTGCGATGGCACGAACCGGCAACCTGGTTACCCGCAGTTCCGATCTCCGCTATTTCCGTGCCTTGCTGGCCGCCTGCGTCGTGCTCGCGGTCGGCGCCTGTTCGGGGACGCGGGTGCCGGACGCGCCGGCGAGGTCGGCGGGCGCGTCCGCGGCCGACGGCCCGCGGACCACATATCCGTTGACGATCGACAACTGCGGCCGCGAGGTCACCTTCACGCAGGCGCCGCGCCGGGTCGTGCTGCTCAACGGGGCATCGGTGGCCGAGGTCGAGTCCATGATCGCGCTTGGTGTGCAGGATCGGATCGTGGCGAACAGCCAGCGGTACGGCGTGTCCGACGATCCGGACATGGTGGCCAGGATCGATGCCATCCCGACCGGCGGGATGAAGCTCAACCAGAGCTTCGAGGTGCCCCGCGAGCAGGTGCTGGCGCAGTCCCCGGATCTGGTGATGTCGACCTGGGCAGGTGGGTTCGACGACAAGATCGGTTCGATCACCCGGGACGAGTTGGCCAAGGCCGGCATCAACAGCTTCGTGACGCCGTCCAACTGCGCCAACGGCGCCACCTCGCCGCGGCCGCAGGACGTGACGACGTACGCGAAGCGGTCGATCGAGTCGTCGTTCGACCTGCTGACCCAGCTCGGGTCGATCTTCGATGTCCAGGGCCGGGCGGCGGAGGTCGTGCGGGAGACGCGCGCGTCGCTGGCCGCGCTGCCGTCGGCGGCCGGTGAGCGCAAGCGGGTGCTGGTGGTCTATCCGGGCATGTCGGCGGCGATGGGGCTCAAGGTGCCGACGGTGTTCGGCGGCGGGATCTTCGACGACATCGTCAACCGGGCCGGCGGCGTCAACGCGTTCGGCGGGCGCAGCGACCAGGAACTCGCCGCGATCAACGTCGAAGCCCTCGCCGCCGCGGACGTCGACGTCCTGGTGATCGGCCTCTACCAGCCGGACGACGACGCCAAGAAGTACGCCGAGCAGCTGTTCACGCAGTTCCCGCAGTGGCCGGCGGCGAAGACGAAGACCTACACGTCGGTGTCCGACAGCTTCTATCTCGGGCCGTTGAACGCAGTCGCGGTCAAGCGGATCAGTGATGCCGTCCACGCCGCCGGCTGAGCGGACGCGGAACACCAGCCCGGCCACGGCGCGCGCCCATCTCGTACCCGGTCGGGCCTTTCCGGTGCTGATCGCGCTGCTGTCCGGCGCGGTCGTGGTGGCCGCGGCGGTCGCGGTCGCCGTCGGCACGGTTCCGGTGCCTCTTGGTGACGTGGTCGCGGTGACGTGGGCTCATCTCACCCCGGGGGACGCCGAACGCAGCCTCCTCTACGACCAGATCGTGTGGGACTTCCGCACGCCCCGGGTGCTGCTGGCGGGGGTGAGCGGCGCCGGTCTGAGCATCGCCGGGGTGTGCCTGCAGGCGTTGGTCCGTAACCCGCTCGCCGATCCGTACCTGCTCGGCATCTCCTCCGGCGCGTCGGTCGGTGCGGTCGTGGCACTGACCTTCGCGTCGGCCGCGACCGCCGGGCTGGGCGTGGCGGGTGCGGCGTTCGTCGGGGCGCTGGCCGGCGTGGCGATGGTCGTGGGGCTGGCGCAGCGTGCGGGCCGGGTCGCTCCCGGACGGCTGATCCTGGCCGGTGTCGCGGTCGGCTACCTGGGGGCCGCGGTGACCAGCTACATCCAGTTGCAGGCCAACCCGACCGAGCTGCGAGGAATCATGTTCTGGCTGCTCGGCTCGGTCGCCGGGGCGTCCTGGAACGACCTGCCGGCACCGGCCGCGGCGTTGTCCTTGTGCCTGCTCTGGCTTGTGGCCGACGGCCGCAGACTGAACGCGCTGACGATGGGGGAGACCTCGGCCGCAGGGCTGGGAATCGATGTGAACCGGCTGCGGCTCGGCCTGCTCGCCGCCGCGTCGTTGCTGACCGCGACGATCGTCAGTGTGGCCGGCGGGATCGGTTTCGTGGGGCTGCTGGTGCCGCACGCGGTTCGTCTGCTGGTCGGTCCGGACCATCGGCGGGTCGTGCCGGTGTCGCTGCTGCTCGGCGCGGTCTTCCTGATCCTGGTCGACCTGCTGTCCCGGACCCTGGACCGGCCCAACGACATGCCGATCGGCATCTTCACCGCCGCGCTCGGCGCCCCGTTCTTCCTGTGGCTGCTGCGCAGCCAGTCAGGTGCGGTGCGGTGAAGGTCGCCGCGGACGCCGTCTCGGTGACCATCGACGGCGTACCCATTCTGGACGGGGTGACGCTGAGCGCCGGGGCCGGCTCCATGACCGGTCTGGTCGGGCCCAACGGGTCGGGCAAGAGCACGCTGCTGCGCTGTCTCTACCGGGTCATCCGCCCGCGCCAAGGGGCGGTGCTCATCGGCGATCACGACGTCTGGCATGTCCCGGCGCGCCGAGCCGGTCAGCTGCGGGCGGTGGTCGCGCAGGATCAGGAGCTCGACAACGATTACAGCGTACGGGACATCGTGGCCATGGGCCGGATTCCCCACCAGCGCCTGCTCGAGCGGGAAAGCGCGACCGACCGCTCCATCGTGGACGCGGCCCTGGGCCGGGTCGGCATCGAGTGGGCCGAGAACCGGCGGTTCGCTACCCTCTCCGGCGGCGAACGCCAGCGCGTCCTGCTCGCCCGCGCGCTGGCCCAGGACGCCCCGGTGCTCCTCCTGGACGAGCCGACCAACCACCTCGACATCGGCGCACAGCTGGAACTGCTCGACCTCATCCGCGGGCTCGGGCTCACCACCGTGGCCGCGCTGCACGACCTCGACCACGCGATGGCCTACTGCGACGCCGTCGTCCTGCTGGACCACGGTCGGGTCGTCGCCGCCGGCGAACCCGTGGCCGTGCTCTCCCCCGAACGGCTGGCCGACGTCTTCGGCGTGCACGCGGCCGTGACCGCCCATCCCATCACCGGCCGGCCACACCTGGTATTCGCGCCGACCGCGGTCTGTCCCTCGCCTGCGGATGTCTGACAAGGAGCACGCGTCATGCCCGTCCCCGATGCCCGACTCACCGCACCCCTGGACCCGCCCGCGACGGGTGACATCACCGTCGCCTTCCTCATCTCGCCCGATGCCGAGCTCGTCGACTTCGCCGGACCTTGGGGCGTCTTCGCCTACGCCCACCTCGCCGACGGACGCCACCCGTTCACCCTCTACACGGTGGCGGCCACGACCGAGCCCGTCCGTATCTCCGCGGGCATGGTCCTGGTGCCCGGTCACGATCTCGACAGCGCTCCCGCTCCGGACATCGTGGTCGTCCCCGCCATGGACACCGAGAAGCTGGCCCCGGAGGCGCTCGCCTGGCTGCGGCGTGTCCATCACGACACCGCGGTGACCATGTCGGTCTGCAACGGCTGCTTCGTCCTCGGCCAGGCCGGCCTCCTCGACGGCAGGACCGCCACCGCCCACCACGGCAGCTACCGCGCACTCCGCGCGACCTTCCCACACGTCACCGTCGCTCGAGGGCTCCGCTACGTCGAGGACGGCACGATCGCCACCGCCGGCGGACTCACCTCCGGCACCGACCTCGCCCTGCGGATCGTCGAACGCTACTTCGGGCGATCCGTCGCGCGGCAGACCGCCGACATGCTCGAGTACCAGGGCACGGGCTGGATGCACCCCGACAGCAACAGCCGGTACGCCGAGCACCCGACGGGCTCACCTGACCGTCCGGTGTGCCCGGTGTGCGGGATGCCGGTCGCACCCGACACCCCGCTCACCCTCGAGCACGACGGCATCAGCTCGTCGTTCTGCGGCGCGCGGTGCCAGGAGCAGTTCGCGGCCGCGCCGGCACGGTTCCTCGACGTGGACTGACGACCGCACCCGCGCGGTTGTTGCACATTGTTGGCAACAGCGACAGAGTTGCAGCAGTGGCGATCAATCGCGAGGAGGACCGCACCCACCATGGCCGTCTACACCCTGCCGGACCTGCCCTACGACTACGCGGCGTTGGAGCCGCACATCAATGGGCAGATCCTGGAGCTGCACCACGACAAGCACCACGCGGCGTACGTGAAGGGCGCCAACGACGCCCTCGAACGGATCGAGGAAGCCCGGGACGCCGGCAACTTCGCGAGCATCGTGGGTCTGGAGAAGACCCTCGCCTTCAACCTGTCCGGCCACGTGCTGCACTCGCTGTACTGGGCGAACATGAGCCCGGAGGGCGGCGACCGGCCCGACGGTGAGCTGGGCGAGGCGATCGACGAGTTCTTCGGCTCGTTCGAGGGCTTCCACGGCCAGCTGTCCGCGGCGACCACACTCGTGCAGGGCTCGGGTTGGGGCGTGCTGTCCTACGAGCCGCTGTCGAAGCGGCTGATCGTCGAGCAGGTCTACGACCACCACGGCAACGTCGCGCAGACCTCGGTGCCGCTGCTGGCCTTCGACGCCTGGGAGCACGCGTACTACCTGCAGTACCGCAACGTCCGCCCGGACTTCGTCAAGGCGATGTGGGAGGTCGTCAACTGGCAGGACGTGGCCGCCCGGTACGCCGCGGCGAAGACCGCCTGATCTCCGTGGCGGGGCGGTGGGCCGCCACCCACCGTCCCGCTACGGCCGGCCGTCGAGGCTCAGGCCGTCAGGCTCGGGTTGGCGAAGACCACCACACCTCCGGCCTGGCGTCGTGCAGCCGTACGCGAACCCGGTGAGCGCGCCGGCCCGGTTGCGCATCACGGCGGCGGTGAAGCCGGGCCGGGCGGTGTCGGCGGGCAGACGGGCGACGAACGCGCGGACCGTGTCGGCGGTCTCGTTCCAGGGTGGCCGGGTGAAGACCGCGCCGTAGAGGGTTTCGAGCTCGTCGACCAGCCCGAGGAACCTCGCAGCGGGGACGGCCTCCACCGCCACCACCCGGCCGGTCAAGCCGGCTCCGGTGGAACCGGCGGCGCCCACAAAGGTTGAGGACCATCGCAGTGGGCGCCGCCCAACCGTGCCGCGGAGTCCACCGGCACGGCAGTCGAGGTGGAACGACCCGCACCCGCCGCTGCGGCAGGCCCCCTGAGGAAGGCGATCGGTGTGAGCGGCACGCCAGTCCGACCGGGTCGTTCCACGCCGTTCACTATCGCGTTATTGCCAAAAGTTTGCAACAACCAGGATGATGCAACAGTACGGCGAGGCGGGGAGGCTCAGGGTGATCGATGTACGCCATGTCGGCGCCCGGACCTTGCTCGACCACACGCCGGCGCTGGAAGGCATCTACCGCCAGTCTTTCGCCGGGCCGCCGTGGTCGGAACCGGAGGCCAAGCTGGCCCAGTTCCCCGCGCAGTTGCGCCGCCAGCTCAGCTATCGCGGCGCAGGTGGCCTGCTCGCCTTCGACGGTGAGGCGATAGTCGGGGCCGTCTACGGCTGGGCGGCGCCCGAGGCGCTTCGGCCGGACAACCCGCTCGACGCCGCGCTGGTCACCGCCGTCACGCCCGAGACCCTGGGCTCGTTGTCGGCTCCGGCCCGGATCGTCGGGGAGTTGATGGTCGCTTCGACCCACCGCCGCCGTGGCATCGCCAGCCGACTGCTGACCGCGTACGTCGCGGACGCGCCAAGGGCGTGGCTGATCACCCACCGGGACAGCGACGCCCGCCACCTCTACCGCCGGGCCGGCTGGTGCGAACAGGTCGAGTTCGACACGGACGGCCAACCGGTCGTGCTGCTCACCTGGGCACCCGGGCCGGCGGCCCAGTGAATGTCACGACCCCTCGAGTTCCGGAGATCGCAGTGATTCGACGTGTCCCAGCCGTCCTCGCCGTGTGCGCGCTAGCGCTCGTGGCGGCGTGTTCGACGACTCCCGCCCCGAGCGGCACGGCCGCGGGCGGGACGTTCGTCGTCGCGACCGCGGGCGAGCCGGACACGCTGAACCCGGTCCTCAACTACGGCGTCGACGGCGCCTCGCTGATCTTCGACGGGCTCGTCGCGCGTGACGCCGGTAACCAGCTCGTGCCGGCCCTCGCCGCCGCGCTGCCGACCGTGTCGCCCGACGGCAGGACCGTCACGGCGACCCTCCGGGACGGCGTCACGTTCCACGACGGCAGCCCGCTGACGTCGGCCGACGTGGTGTTCACCTACCAGGCTGTGCTGGACCCCAAGGTCGACTCGGTGCTCCGGTCGGACCTGGACATGCTCACCTCGGTCACCGCCCCCGACCCGAAGACCGTCGTGTTCACGCTGAAGCACGCGTACGCGCCGTTCCTGCAGCGCTTGGCGCTCGGCATCGTGCCGGCGGCCGCCCTGCGGGGCAAGGACGTCAACAAGGCCGACTTCAACCGCGCACCGATCGGGACGGGTCCCTACCGGGTCGAGTCGTGGACGCCCGGCGACAAGCTGACGCTGGTCGCCAACGAGGGCTACTTCGGCGGGAAGCCGAGCAACGACCGGGTGGTCGTGGCGTTCGTCGCCGACGACAACGTGCGGGCGCAGCGGATGCGGGCGGGCGAGTTCGACGCCGCCGAGCTGGCGCCGAAGCTGGCCGCCGGGTTCGACTCCGTCGCCGGCTACCGGGTCGAGCGGGCGGACTCCGCCGACTACCGCGGCGTGATGCTGCCGATGGGCAACCCGGTCACCGGCGATCTCGCCATCCGCCAGGCGCTGCACCGCGCCGTCGACCGGGCGGCGATGATCAGCGGAGTGCTGGCGGGCGCCGGCGAGCCGGCCTACGGTCCCGTGCCACCCAGCTCCGAGTTCGCCGAGCCGTCCGCGGTGGGGCAGCCGACCGCCGACGCCGCCGCCGCGACCGCCGCGCTCGACCGGGGCGGCTGGGTGGCGGGCGGCGACGGCATCCGCGCCCGCGACGGCCAGCGGGCCGCGTTCACGCTCATGTACCCGGCCAGCGACAGCCTGCGCAAGGAGCTCGCCCTCGCCGTCACCGCCGACGCGAAGAAGGTCGGCATCGAGATCAAGCCCGAGGGCCTGACCTGGGACGCCATCGACACGCGCATCACCCGCGACGCCCTGCTGATGGGGTACGGCTCGCCGTACGACCCGGACTTCATCTCCTACAAGCTGTTCGGGTCGCGGTTCGCCGGGCAGGGTTACTTCAACCCGGGCAGCTACCGGTCGCCGGTCGTCGACAAGGCGTTGCAGGACGGCCGTGACCTCGCCGATCCCGCCGCGCGCCGGGCCGCGTACGCCACCTTCCAGAAGCAGCTCGCCGCCGATCTGCCGTGGCTGTTCCTGGCCTACCTCGAGCACACCTACGTCGTGAAGGACACGATCGTCGGCGTGCGGCCGCGGGTGGAGGCGCACGAGCACGACGTCGCCAACAGCCTCTGGTGGAACATCAACACCTGGACCCGTAAGTGAGTCGTCGACTGGCCGGCGCGGGACGGGTCGTCCGGCGCCGGCTGCTCGTCGCCGTCCCGGTGCTGGCGGTCACCAGCATGGGCATGTTCGCCCTCGGCGCCGCGTCGCCCGTCGACCCGGCCAAGCAGTACGCGGGCGCCGCGGCGTTCACCACCAGCGAAGAGAACCTCGCCCAGATCCGCGCCAACTGGGGCGTCGACGACCCGGTGCCCGTGCAGTACCTGCGGTGGATCGGCAACCTGTTCCGTGGCGACCTGGGCTGGTCGACCAGCCGCCACGAGTCCGTCGCGTCGGTGATCGCCGCCCGCGCCGGCTGGACGCTGCTGCTCGTGTCCCTCGCGCTCGTCCTGGTCCTGTTGGCCAGCCTGCTGCTCGGCGCGCTCGCCGCCTATCGCCGCAACGGGATCTTCGACCGCGCGCTGCGGGCCACCGCGTACGCCGTCGAGTCCATGCCCGTGTTCTGGATCGGGCTGGCCGCGATCGCCGTGTTCGCCCTCGCGCTGGGCTGGCTGCCGGCCGGTGGCCTGACCGACGTGACCGCCACCGGCGCGAGCGTCGGCGACGTGGCCCACCACCTGGTCCTGCCGGTGCTGGTGCTGGCCGTGTCGCAGGCGCCGTGGTTCGTGTTGTTCGTCCGCGACGGCGTCGCCGACAGCCTCCGCGACGACCACGTCCTCGCCGCCCGCGCCCGGGGCCTGCCCGGTCGCACCGTCCTGTTCGGACACGCGCTGCGCACCGCCCTGCTTCCGTTCCTGACCCTCGTCGGCACGCACCTGCCCGAGCTCGTCGGCGGCGCGATCCTCGTCGAGACGGTCTTCTCCCTGCCCGGGTTGGGCGCGGTCACGGTGCAGGCGGCGCTCGGCGGCGACTTCCCGCTGCTGGCCGCGATCACCCTGCTCACCACGGCCGTCGTGCTCGCCGCCAACCTCGCGGCGGACCTCGCGTACGCCGCCGCCGACCCCAGGATCCGCCTTGACGCTTGACGCCGTCCTTCCCCGCCGACGGATCTTCCGCCTGCGTCCGGGCCAGACCGGCGTCGTCCTCGCCGGCGCCGTGCTCGGACTCGCGATCGCCGCCTGCCTGCTGGCGCCGGTGCTGTGGCCGCTCGACCAGAGTGCGGTCGCCCTCGACCAGACCCGGCTGCCACCGTCCTGGGCCTACCCCGCCGGCACCGACGACCTCGGCCGCGACGTCGCGCTCCGCGCCCTCTACGGCCTGCGCGTCTCGCTGCTCGTCGGGGCCGTCGCCGCGCTCGTCGCCACCGTGATCGGCGGCGTCGTCGGCGGGATCGCCGGCACGCTCGGCGGCCGGGTCGACCGCGTGCTGATGCGGATCGTCGACACCGTCGCGGCCCTGCCCCACCTGCTGCTGGGCATCTTCATCGTCGCGATGCTGCGCCCAAGCCTCGGCGCGGTCATCGCGTCGATCGGCGTCACGCACTGGCTGTCCACCGCGCGGATCGTCCGCTCCGAGCTCCTCAGCCTGCGCACCCGGCCGTTCATCGACGCCGCCGTGGTCGGTGGGGCCAGCCGGCGCCGGATCCTCACCCGCCACCTGCTGCCGCACGTCCTGCCCCGTCTCGCTCTGGCGACCACACTGATGATCCCGCACGCCGTCTGGCACGAGACCGCCCTGTCGTTCCTCGGTCTGGGTCTGCCGCCACACCTCGCCTCGCTCGGCAACATGATCAACGACGGGCAGGGCTCGCTGCTCACCGGCGCCTGGTGGGCCAGCATCGCCCCGGGCGCGGTGATCGTGGTCGTCACGCTGGCGATCGCCGCCCTGGCCGCGCGGTGGCGGGAACATCTCGATCCCCGCGTACGAGCGGAGCTGCAACTGTGACTCCCACGCCACGCCTGACCGTCGACGGGCTCTCCGTCCGGTTCCGGCTGCGGACGGCGACCGTACACGCGGTCACCGACCTGTCCTTGACCGTCCACTCTGGAGAGCTGTTGGCGGTCGTCGGTGAGTCCGGCTGCGGCAAGTCGGTCCTCGCGCACGCCCTGCTGGGCCTGTTGCCGGGCAACGCCAGCGTCACCGGCCGCGCCGTCCTGGACGGCGACACGGACCTGTTCGCCGGCGGCCGGCGCCATCTCGGCCGCCGTGTGGGCCTGATCCCGCAGAGCCCCACCACCGCGCTGAACCCCGTCCGGAGCGGGCGCAGCCTGCTGGAGGAGACGCTGCGCGCGCACGGCCGCCCCCGCACCGACGCCGACGCGGTCGCCACCGCGGCCGGGTTCGACCCCGGCGACCTCGACCGCTATCCACACGAGCTGTCCGGCGGCATGGCGCAGCGCCTCACGACGGCCCTGGCCCTGGCGCCCGATCCGCCGCTGCTGATCGCCGACGAGCCCACCACGGGACTCGACCGGCCGCTGGTCGACCACACCCTCGACCTGCTGCGCGCCCGCTGCGACGCCGGCAACGCGGTCATCCTCATCACCCACGACCTGACCGCCGCGCACCGGGTCGCCGACACCGTGGCCGTCATGTACGCCAGCCGCATCGTGGAACACCAGCCGGCCGAGGCGCTGTTCGCCGCGCCCGTCCACCCGTACACGGCCGGACTGCTCGACGCCCTGCCCGACCGTGCCTTTCGCGCCATCCCCGGACACCCGCCGATGCTCACCGCCCTGCCGTCAGGCTGCGCCTTCGCGCCCCGATGCGCCCGCGCCACGGACGCCTGCACGACTCTGCCGGCGCTCACCGGCCCGGCGCGCTGCCACCACCCGCTGGTCGACCGGGCGGCCGTCGCATGACCGCGCTTGTCGCCGACCAGATCACGGTCAGCTATGGACAGCAGCACGTCCTCGACGGGTTGACGATCCACATCGGACAAGGTGAGACCGTCGGCCTCCGCGGCCCGTCGGGATGCGGGAAGTCCACCCTGGTGCGGGTCCTGGCCATGGTCCAGCCCGTCGACCGCGGCCAGGTCACGATCGACGGCACACCGGTCACCGGTACGCGCCACCGCGTGCCCGCCGCCGTCCGCACCCGCATCGGCGTACTCTTCCAGAGCCCGCGCTCGGCAACGGATCCACGGCTGCGCCTGGCCGACATCATCGCCGAGCCACTGCGTTCGACCGGCCATCCCGAGGCGACCGTCCAGACCCGGGTCGCGGAACTCGCCGACCTGGCCGGCCTGACCACCGACCTGCTCGCCCGACGCCCGCACGCGGTCAGCGACGGCCAACTCCAACGCGCCTGCCTGGCCCGCGCCCTCGCCCACCGTCCGGGATACGTGCTCTGCGACGAGGCCACGACGATGCTCGACGCCTCGACCCAGGCCCACGTCGCCGCGGTCCTCACCGACTACCAACGGGCCACCAACGCGGGCATCCTGGCCGTCAGCCACGATCAGCTACTGCTCGACAAGTGGGCACACCGGATCGTCACGATCGGCCGGTGATCGGCAGCGCGCAGTTCATATCCCGCCATCGAGATCAACCTTCGCCTCGACGGGTATCCGCCCAGCTCAAGGCGTGTATGTCGACGCGTTTGGGGGACGCGTTCGGGTCCTGACGGCCGAGTCGGGCTAGATCCGTGTCGTTGGCGCGGTAGATGCCCGCTCGTTGCGCCAGGCTGCGGCGTCGGCCGCCCGCTCTCTTGTTCGTCAAGGAAGGCAGCGGGCGCCGGTGATGCCGTTGGCCAGCTCGGCGCCGGTGGCGCTCAGGACGCGAACCGAGTTGATGTCGCCGGTGTAGGCGACTTCTGCTGCGGCGTCACAGATCTCGACTCCCGCTGCACTGTCCTCGTCGGACAGTCGCGTCTTCACCTCGACCGTGGTGCACTGGCCCGAAACGGTGACGGTTTCCGCGCGGTCGGACAGATGCGTGCGGACCGTCTCCGCGACGTCACCACAGTCGGTCACTGTTTCCGCCGGGTCCGGTTCGGCGACGACCGGGGGTGCGGGCGCTGGCGGCTCGGCCGCGGAGCAGCCCGCCAGGGCCAGGACTGTGATGATGAGCGCATATCGGAGGGTTTTCATCGATCTCCTTCGGTTATCTGGGGCGGGTTGACTGGGCGACGACGAGAAACCCGAACGCCGTCAGGGCGAGTGCCGTGCGGATCAGGTGGCGGTCGGACCATCGCGCCCGGATCTCGGCCCAGTCGGCGGGCGGGCGGCCCGCGTCCCAGGTGTTCACCGCCCGGTTGAGCGGCTCCATGCCGGCCACGGTGAGGACGACGGTCAGCACCACCAGCACCAGTGCGCCCACGCTCAGGGCGAGGGACCATCCACCCGAACGCCAGGAAAGCGCGACGGTCAGCGCCTGCGCCGCCACGCAGGTCAGCAGCAGCGGTGGCATCGCCCGCCCGTAGTCGGTGTTCAGCGCCTGCCAGTACGGGACGTACGCCTCGGCGGGCAACCTGGTCAGCGACGGCGCCAGCACCACGAACAGGACGCCGCCCGCGTAGAGCCCGGTCAACAGCAGGGCGACCGCCCGGGCCACCGCAAGCGTCGCGGACATCCGGCCCCTCCCTCTCATTGGATGGATGACCAACATTTCATTAGAGGTCGATCCAGTCAATAGTGTGGGAACATTACGACTGATGGGAGAGCCGAGAAAGCGGGCGTACGCCAGCCCGCTGCGCCAGGAGAACGCCGAGGCCACGCGGGCCCGCATCGTCGCGGCGGCCGCCGAGCTGATGACCACCCGGGGGTACGCGGCCACGACGATGGCCGAGGTCGCGCGGGGCGCCGGAGTGGCCGTGCAAACCGTCTACGCGTCGTGCCCCGGTGGAAAACCGGCGCTGGCCAAGATGGTCTACGACGTCAGCCTCGCCGGGGACGCGCAGGAGGTGCCCCAGTCGGCCCGGCCGGAGGTGCGGCGGATCCTCGACGAGCCCGACCCGGCGCGCAAACTGGCGCTGTACGCCTCGATGGCCACCACCATCCACCGGCGCACGCTCCCGGTGCAGCGCATCCTGCTGGCCGCCGCGGCCACGGCCCCGGCCGACACGGGACTGCACGAGATGCTCGCCGGCCTCGACCGCGAACGGCTGGCCGGCGCCCGCGGTCCCGCCGAGCACCTGCACGAGATCGGCGCTCTCCGGAGGGGCCTGACGGTCGGCCGCGCCGCCGCGCAGATCTACGCGCTCACCTCAACAGAGGTCTTCGAAAGGCTGACCGGGACATGCGGCTGGAACGACCGCGACTACACGCGCTGGCTGGCCGAGATGCTCAGCGCGGCGCTCCTGCGGCGATGATCTTGCCTGGTCATGGGTGATTCGCTGCCCGACATCCGGCGCAGCTGACTCCGCCTCACTCACCCTTCGAGATGGATTCCACCAGGCTCGCTGGTAGGGAACGGCAAGGCGCGGTCAGGATCGCGCGCGGCGTGTCGCTGTGCCGCGTCAGGTGGCCGTCCGAGGATCGGCGGCTTCGGGGGCGTAGCCGCAGACCTGTGGGCCGCATTCGGCCTCGTGGTCTCGACCCCAGAGATAGGTGTCTCGTTCGGTGGCGCGGGCGAGATGGACGAGTCGCCTCTGCTCCCTTGGAGACAGGCTCGATGACAATGCGGTGAAGGTCTCCGGTAATACGGCGATCATGCTGCTGACTTGTTCGCCGTCATACATGCGAAGCAGTGCCGTGCACTGCCACCAGCGGATCTCGAAGCCCGGGCCGTCCGAGCCTCCGGGCCAGTAGTAGCTCGCGGGATCTGGCACAAGGTAGTGGATACCGTCAGGGTCCAGGTGAGCCTTGAGCCAGGGACCGCCTTTGCCGAGGCCCAGTCGCAGTTGTTCGGCTTCCTCGTGCAGAGCGCACATCGAGCTGGTGTCGAGAGCCTTGAGGACGTTCGCCTCCGGTGGAAGAGGCTGCTCGCCGGCCGGGGCCTTCACAGGCCAGCGGCCAAGAAACGCGCCCGTCTCCTGGCGCAGCGTCAGAGACGGCGATCTCCTGCGGTGAACGGGGAGCGGCGGTGGCGGCGTCCATCGCAACCCGGCCTGCTCGATGTGCCTCAGCATCCATGCCTGCCCTTCCGGGCTGGTGGTGTTCCACGCCCAGCTCATCGGCCGGTTTCTCATCGCCCGGTCACGGCTGCTGAGGGGAGCGCCCGTCCGGGATGGCCGCCACGGCCGGGGCCGGGCTATCCCGGGCAAGTTGTGGCAGAGATCCGCCAGCCACCGGATACGCTCCAGAACATCGTCGTCAGGCTGAGCCTCAGGGGTCTGCTTGGCGCTCCTCGCCAAGAATCGGATCTCGATGAACGCTCTGGCTGCGAGCAGCGCGGCGACGTACCGATCGCGCTCAGCGTCGCGCCGACTCATGGGGACTCCTCGCCGTTGGGTCCGGTCGTGCTAGGGACCTTCGTCGCGCGTTCCGGTGTGACTCAGTTGTCTGCGGTGACGATACGTGTCGCGGTGCCGTTCGCTCGATCAACCGCTGCGAAGCCTCCGCGAGGAGATCCGCCGCGTCCATTCGGCCGACTACGGCGTCTGCGGTGCCTGCAAGACATGGATGTAGCTGCGCTTCGAGCAGTGGGCGCTCGGCGTACGCCGGCGATGCCGAGATTGAGGGCAGCGCACGTGAAAGACGTAGCAGCGGGCACTCGGCCTCAGGCACTGACTGTCAGGCCGTGGCCGTTCGCGACGGCTCCGCAGCGAGCAGGATCTCTCGTGCCCTCGCGTACTTCCGCCGCAGTCTGTCGGCGGTCTCGTCGTCCAGCAGGGCCAACCTGGCCTCGTCCCCGTTCGTGGCGTTGTCGGCCAGCTTCACGAGCCGGCCCAGGGGGTCAGCAGCAGCCCGTCGGATCCCATCCAGGTACGCCTCGCCTTCCCGATGTGACACCGAGTCGACAGCGGACACGACCCGCTCCGAGTAGCCCATCGCCCGCAGCTCGTCCGACGTGACGCCGCAGTCCTCAACCACGTCGTGGAGCAGGCCGGCCATGACCGCCTCGTCGCCGTGCTCGACCAGGGCCGCGGCGACAATCCGCGGGTGGTCGATGTACGGGCGCCCGGCCTTGTCGACCTGGCCCTCGTGGCAGCGGGCGGCAAACGCGTCCGTCTCCTCAACCGTCGGCATCACGCTGCTCCTCTCGTAGTCACTCACGACAGCAGCTTCCACTGCCCCGCAGACCGCCAGCTAGGCACCCGACGCTATATCCCGGACACGCCACTGCATGCCGTCTGCGCTGGGACGCAGCGCCATCATGGTAGGTCGTGGCCGTTGGGCGCCGGTCAGGCTTCGGCGGCGCACGGACTGTCACAACGTCGCGGCGACCATGATGACCGAGATGCCGATGATCAGGTCGACGACCGCGCACCATTCGGCCAGTGGCCGAGGGATCACCAGGTTCCGCCGGTGGTGCCACAGATCCCAGCCGGCGTGGAAGATCCATCCCACACCCACCAGGTACTGGCCCCACTGCGGCCCGGCGACCACCGCCGCGCCCAGCAGGATGAGGTAGCCCAGCAGCGCACCGAGCTGGGCCAGCAGGACCGGCCGCGGCCGCAGTGTGCGCCGTATCGCGCCGATTGCCAGGTAGCCGACCGGCAGGATCATCATCGCGTAGACCGGCACTGGCCGTGGGTCCAGCAGGTTGTCCACGGTGGCCAGCAGTCCCAGCACGCTCGGCCACCGTTCCAGCACCCGGGCCGCGACGCCGCGCCGTTCGGTCTCGATGTGCGGGGCCGCCCCGTACTCGGTGGTGCGCCGCAGCATCGCCAGGACCATGGCGGGCACCATCAGCACGTGACCGCCGATCAGCACGACGTCGCCGGTGATCAGGCCGGTCCACCACGGGACCAGGAAGACCAGGAACGGCAGGTACATGGCCGCGACCATCTCGCCGATCGCGGCGTTGCTGTGGCCGCGATGCCACATCCACACCGCCATCGCGACGGACATGTTGGTCGCCATCACCAGGGAGGCGACGTCCGCCCGGGCGGCGAGCGTCGCGGGCACTGGCCACAGTGGACCGAGCACCAGCACGCCGACGGCCATGGCCAGGAGCATCTCGACGAAATGGCGGACGAAATGGCGTACGAGCGGTCGGGGCGCGGGTGTGACGGCTGTCGTTGTCATGCGGACACCCTCGGGCGGAACGAGCGCAGCCGACCCGTGAACATTTCCCGGTCCGGGCGTGACGGGTGACCGCCTACAGTCGGCCCATGCAGCGGCGTCTGGAACGCGTACGCATCGTCACGTTGATCGTGCTCGTCACGAACGCGGCGGCGGCGTTGTTCCTGCCGGCCGTCGGGTTGTGGCGGGAGCCCGACCCGGCGCGGGCGGCGCTGGGCGCACTCGGCATCGTGCTCTTCTCGGCGGCGCAGGCCGCGGTGCTGCACGCGCTGGTCACACCCTGGCTCACCGACCGGGCCCGGCGACGCGTGCGCCTGGCGTTCGCGGTGGCCGCGGTCGCCTCCTTGCCGCTGTTGGGTCCGGTGGGCGGCGACTGGCCGAGCTGGTCGTGGCTGTCCGCCTGCATCGTGGGCACCTTGCCGGTGCTGACCGACCGGGTCAGGGCGGCCGCGCTCAGCGCCGTGACGATCGCGCTCGCGCTGGTGGTCACGCCCGGCTCGGTGGTCCACTCGCTGATCGTCGCGGTCAGTTTCGGCGCGGGCATCGCGGCCGTCAACACGCTGCACGTCTGGCTGTGGGATCTGCTGCTGCAGGCCGAGCAGGGCCGCGCGGCGCAGGCGCAGCTGGCCGCGGCGGAGGAGCGGTTGCGGTTCGCCCGGGACGTGCACGACCTGCTCGGCCACAACCTGTCGATCATCGCGTTGAAGGCGGAGCTCGCGCAGCGGCTGGCCGGTACGGACAGCGCGCGGGCCGGGCAGGAGGCGGCGGAGGTGCGCCGGCTGGCCGCGTCGGCGCTGGCCGAGCTACGTGAGGTGGTGCACGGCTACCGGCAGGTGGACCTGAAGGAGCAGCTGTCGGCGATCGAGCAGGTGCTGCAGTCGTCAGGCGTACGGTGCACGGTCACCGCGCCGGGCGACGACCTGCCGGCGGTCGCGGTGTTGTCCGCCGTGCTGCGCGAGGCCACCACCAACGTGCTCCGGCACAGCCGGGCGAGCTGGTGCGCGATCGCGATCGAGCACGTCGCCGGCGAGGTGCGCATGACGGTGACCAACGACGGGGTTCGTGCCGGCGCCGCACCCGACGCCCACAGCCACGGGCTGCGCGGCCTCGCGGACCGCCTCGCCGAGGCCGGCGGTACGCTGCGCACCCGGATCGACGAGGGTGAGTTCACGCTCGTGGCCGTCGTACCCTCGTCGTCGTGATCAGAATCCTGCTCGCCGACGACGAGGAGCTCATCAGGGTCGCCGTCGCCGCCCTGCTCGATCTGGAGCCGGACCTGGAAGTGGTGGCGCAGGCGGCGGACGGCCGTGCGGCGGTGGAGGCCGCCCGCGCCCATCGGCCCGACGTGGCGGTGGTCGACCTGCAGATGCCGTCGCTGGACGGCATCGCGGTGGCCGCCGAGCTCCAGCGGACCCTGCCGTCGTGCACCGTGGTGATCCTGACCGGCCGGGGCCGCCCGGCTCAGCTGCCGCGGGCGCTCGCCGCCGGCGCCAAGGGCTTCCTGCCCAAAGGCTCCCCGGGAGGCGCGCTGGCCGACGTGATCCGGCGGGTCCACGCCGGCGGCCGCTACGTGGACCCCGCGCTGGCGGCGGACGCCCTGACCCTGCCCGAGTGCCCGCTGACCCAGCGCGAGCTGGACGTGCTCCGATACGGCGACCCGGACGTCCCCGTAACGGTCGTGGCCCGGCGGCTGAACCTGTCCCCGGGCACGGTCCGCAACCATCTCACCGCGATCGTCGCGAAACTGGGCGTCGCCAACCGCGGCGAGGCGGCCGCGAAAGCCCGCGACAACGGCTGGCTCTGACCTGGCTCCCTGCCGTCGGGCTCTACCAACCGGACGACGCGCAGGCGTCCAAGGCCGGAAGATGGCGACATGTCCGAACGTCATATAGCTCCTGATCCCAACGACGATCTCATCCGTCGGCGGACGCAGTGGTTCTTCGCCTACAGCGCCCTGAAGAACGTTGTCGCGCCCCGACGAGATGTCCCATACACCTGTCCGTGCTGCGGTCACCCCACCTTGGCCGAGCGAGGCGGTTACGAGATCTGCGACGAATGCGGGTGGGAGGACGACGGCCAGGACAACCACGACAGCGATGTCGTTCGAGGCGGCCCCAATGGCCCAGAGAGCTTGGACCAGGCACGCGCAAGCTACGTAAGGAAAGGCGGAGCCATGCAACCGCACATCCCGCCCTCCGACCCGGTTTAGTCTGCTCCGTTCGACGCGGGCGCGCGGGCCGAAGTGTGGCAACTGGTCCTAACAGATGCGGGTCCGGGCCGACTACCCTGACCTGAATCGGACTAGCGCTGGCATCTCACTCTCTGGAGAACCATATGCGCGGTACCAGTATCGGCGCGTGCCCCCTGCGCTCCCATCTCGATCCGCGCCTCCTGCGATTCAGCGCCGGCGCCACCGCGATCGTGCTCGCCGTCGTGCTGCTCGTCGTCGACGTTGCTCGGCCATTGGGTCTCGGCCTGCTCGCCTCCCAGGTGGCCGTGTTCGCGTTCACCGCCTTCGTGAGTTTTCAGTGGTCGTTGTGGGCGCAGATCTTCGCCCGCTTCATCTGGCCGCGGATCGGAGCGCCGGCCGAGTTGGAGGATGCCCGGCCGCCGCGATTCGCCCAAGGCATCGGCTTCGTGCTCACCGCCCTGGGGTTGATCGCCTTTCTGCTCGGCGCCGACGTCGCCGGCTACACCCTGACGGGTCTCGCGTTCGTGCTCGCAGCGCTCAACGCCTCCACCGGGCTGTGTCTGGGCTGCAAGGCCTACCACCTGATCCGCCGACCGAAACCGGCCTGATCGCCGCGCCACCGGCGGCAGCGGGGGTTGCGATACTGCCGCTGTGACGGTCAAAGCGCTGCTCTTCGACTTCGACGGACTGCTGATGGACACGGAGACCACGCTGCTGGAGAGTTGGCGCTGGGAGTGGCGGCGGCACGGGCTCGAGCTCGACCCTGCCGGCTTCTTCGCCGACCATGGCGGCGACGCCAACGGGCCGCGTTACGCCGCGCTCGCGGCAGCGGTCGGACCGGCCTATGACCGGGAGTCCAGTCACGAGCGGCGGATGGCGTACCGAGCGGAATTGAACGCGGCGCTCGAGCCGGCGCCGGGCATCATCGGCTGGCTGGACCGGGCCGCGGAACTCGGGCTGCGGCTGGCGGTGGCGAGCAGCTCGCCGATGCCTCATGTGGGCGCGATGCTGGATCGGGCCGGGTTGCGGACGCGGTTCGAGGTGCTGGCGACGGGTGAGGAGTCGGCGCACAAACCGGACCCGGCCGTATATCTCCTGGCGCTGGAAAGGCTCGGACTGCCGGCGGAGGAGGCGGTCGCGTTCGAGGACACCGCGCACGGTGTGGCGGCGGCGAAAGCGGCCGGGCTGCGCTGCGTGGCCGTGCCCAACCCGCACGCGGACCGCGCCCGCTTCGCCGCCGCGGACCTGCTCCTCACCAGCGCCGCGGACCTGCATCTGGACGCGGTCCTGGCGAACCTGGCCCGGCACGCGGATCACCTCGGCTGAGCCGGCACCGACGTCGTCCACCCAGGGCGAGTTCGGTCGGCTTCCGCGTACGTACCTTGTCGCCGGCAGGGCCGCCCTCCGCCTGGCGGATGCCGACGTCGTCATGACCGAGCGCACCGGCGCGCACGGCGCAGCCTTCTGGAAGCAGGACTTCCCGCTGATGGTGGCGTGGGCCTTCGAGGCTGCGACGGGGTGACTTCTCGCCAGAATTCATTACAGTCTCGCCATGATCGAAGACCTGGCCTGGTTGCGCTACGTCGTCACGGCCTTCGTCGTGGGCGTCCCCGCCGTGACTGGCGCCGGGCTGATCGTCGCGGCGGCGTGGCGATGGAAGAAGCTGCGGGCCCTGGCCGCTACGGGCGAGCGCGTGACCGCGCGCGTCGTGGACAACCAGTTGGAGTCGCGGTCCGGCGGGAGGATGAGGTTCCGGCCGGTGGTCGGGTTCCGGTCGAGATCGGGCCAGGAGGTGACGGCGGTCCTCGCCGACCTGGTCGGGTTCCGTTCTCACCTGCTCGGCACCGAGATCGAGGTGAGCTACGACCCGCAGAGACCAACCTCGGCGACGCCGGTACGCGCGGCCGGCTGGAGACTGATCATCCCGCTGGCTTTCGGCCTGGGCTTCCTGGTGTTCGCGTTCTGCGCGTATCAGATCGCCGACTCCGTCTTCGACGTGTTCCACGATGTCGGCTCCTTCGATTCCGGCGGCACCGGAGGTTTCGACGATCCAGGCTTCAACCTCGACGAGGCGGCCACGCCGTGAGCCGTCGACCGCCCGCGGTGCTCAGTGTTGAAGGAGACCCCCGACCGGGATGGGGAGGACGTGGCCGGTTGGGGGGAGCGTCTGCGCGAGTGCCAGTCCGACGTCGACCAGCGACGACCGGCGCAGGTGGGCCACGTCCGGTAGCGGGGTCCAGACCGACTCCGCTGTCTCGCCGTTCGGCTCGGGGCGTGGTGTGCCGCCGACGATGCGGACCTGGTAGAAGATGCCGACGTTCTGGTGCTCCATTCCCAGCCGCGCCTCGGCCGCGGGGATGACCCTCGAGTCAACGCCCAGCAGGCGTTCCACCGAACCCTCGCAGCCGGTCTCCTCGGCGACCTCGCGGATCACCGCGTCGAACGGGTCCTCCGCGTGTTCCACCCTGCCCCCGGGGAGGGTCCAGTTGGTGTCGCCCGTCGGTGACACGTAGCGGGCGAGCAGGACCCGGCCATCGTCAATGCATACGGCGTACGCCGCCAGTCGGAAACTCATCGGCACCTCCGATCGGACCCTACGCGACCACGTGCCCCGGGATCGGAGCGATGCAGGTGCGAGGCAGAAACGGCCGGTTCCGCCGCGAAAGCGAGGCCAAATAGCAATCGCAGGCGGCAGTTGCGGCTGCTACCGTTCGGGTCTGACCGCGTTCAGCGTTGGCCGCAGGTCGTCGTGGAGAAATCGCGATGTACGGCCCTGACAAGAGGAGGACCAGCGCGTGATCAGCCGCTCGATACGCGGAATCGTGGCCGGCCTGGCGGCGACCGTCCTGCTCACAGTCGGTGCGTGCGGCGACGGCGACGAGTCGACCGGGAACGCGTCCACCTCGTCCGCCGTCAGCGGCGACGTCACCGTGTTCGCCGCGGCGTCGTTGACCGAGGCGTTCACTCAGATCGGCAAGGACTTCGAGGCGGCCAACCCGGGCACCAAGGTGACCTTCAGCTTCGCCGGGTCGTCGGCCCTGGCGACGCAGATCGACCAGGGCGCGCCGGCTGACGTCTTCGCGTCCGCGGCGCCGGCCAACATGAAGACGGTCACCGACGCCGGCAACGCCGAGGGGCAGCCGACCACCTTCGCGAAGAACCAGCTCGTGATCGCCGTCGCGAAGGGCAACCCGAAAAGGGTCCAGGGCCTGCCCGACCTCAGCAAGTCCGACGTCAAGGTCGCGCTCTGCGCCGAGCAGGTGCCGTGCGGCGCGGCCGCCACGAAGGCGCTCGCGGCGGCCGGGACCACCGTCACCCCCGTGACGCAGGAGCAGGACGTCAAGGCCGCCCTGTCCAAGGTGACCCTGGGCGAGGTCGACGCGGCGCTGGTCTACCGCACCGACGCCAAGGCCGCCGCCAACGACGTCGACGCGATCGAGTTCCCCGAGTCCGCGCAGGCCGTCAACGACTACCCGATCGTCGTGCTCAAGAACGCGCCCAACAAGGCGGGCGCGCAGGCGTTCGTCGACTTCGTGCTCTCCGACCCAGGGGAGAAGGTTCTGACAGACGCAGGTTTCCAGGCCCCGTAGTGACCAATGTAGACGAAGACCCGGCGCCCCGGTTCCGGCGCCGGGTGGGTCGTACCCCCGCCGTCCTGGTCCTTCCGGCGGTCCTCGCGCTCGCCTTTCTCGTGCTGCCGCTGGCGGGGCTGCTGATCCGGGCGCCGTGGTCGACGTTGCCGCAGCGGCTGACCGACCCGACGGTGCTCACCGCGCTCCGGCTGTCACTGGAGACCGCGACGCTCGCGACCCTGCTCTGCCTGCTGCTCGGCGTGCCCCTCGCCTGGGTGCTGGCCCGCGTCGAGTTCCCCGGCCGGCGGGTGGTGCGCGCGCTGGTCACCGTGCCGCTCGTGCTGCCGCCGGTCGTCGGTGGTCTGGCGCTGCTGCTGGTCTTCGGCCGCCGTGGACTCCTCGGCGAATGGCTCGACCAGGCGTTCGGACTGACGTTCGCGTTCACCACCAAGGGTGTCGTCCTGGCCGAGGCGTTCGTCGCCATGCCGTTCCTCGTCATCGCCGTCGAGGGAGCGCTGCGCGGCGCCGACACCCGCTACGAGGAGGCCGCCGCGACTCTGGGCGCCGGACGGTGGACCACCTTCCGCCGCGTCACACTCCCACTCGTCGCGCCCGGCATCGCCGCCGGGGCGGTGCTGTGCTGGGCCCGCGCGCTCGGCGAGTTCGGTGCCACCATCACGTTCGCGGGCAACTTTCCCGGGCGTACCCAGACGATGCCGTTGGCCGTTTATCTCACCCTCGAACAGGATCTCGACGGCGCGATCGTGCTGAGCCTCATCCTGCTGGTCGTGTCGGTGGCGATCCTCGCCGCGCTCCGGGACAAGTGGATCAGCGCCCCATGACCGAGCCCCTCGTGGACGCCCGCATCGTCGTCGACCGCGGCACCTTCCGGCTCGACATCGACCTGCGCATCGCCGCCGGCGAGGTCGTCGCGCTGCTCGGCCCCAACGGCGCCGGGAAGACCACCGCCCTGCGCGCCCTCGCCGGCCTCGTGCCGTTGACCGACGGGCACATCCGGCTGCGCGACCGCCGGCTCGACGACGCCCGGGCCCGACGATGGGTGCCCGCCGAGCACCGCCCGATCGGCGTCGTCTTCCAGGACTACCTGCTCTTCCCGCACCTGACGGCGCTGGAGAACGTCGCGTTCGGGCCGCGCAGCCACGGCACCGGCCGACGGGAGGCCCGCGTCGTCGCGGCCGCCTGGCTCGACCGGGTCGGCCTCGGCGATCACGTGCGCCGCAAACCGCGTCAGCTCTCCGGCGGCCAGGCGCAACGCGTCGCGCTCGCCCGCGCCCTCGCCGTCGAGCCGGAGCTGCTGCTGCTCGACGAACCGCTCGCGGCGCTGGACGCCCGCACCCGCCTGGACACGCGGGCCGAGCTGCACCGGCACCTCGCGGCCCACCCCGGCGCGACGCTGCTGGTCACCCACGACCCGTTGGACGCGCTGGTGCTCGCGGACCGGCTCGTCATCCTCGAAGGCGGCCGCGTCGTCCAGGAGGGAGACGCCGCCGAGATCACCGCCCAGCCGCGTACGGACTATGTCGCCCGTCTGGTCGGCCTCAACCTCTATCGGGGCCGGGCGGCGGGCGGCAGCGTCGACGTCGCGGGTGGCCTGACCCTGATGACCACCGACTCCGTCGACGGGGACGCGTTCGTGGCCTTCCGGCCCGTCGCTGTCGCCGTCCATCTCGACCAGCCGAGCGGCAGCCCGCGCAACACCTGGCCCGCGACGATCACCGCCATCCAGCGACACGGCGACAACCTGCGCCTGCAGCTCGACGGGCCCATCGCCGCGGCGGCCGACATCACCCCGGCCGCTGCCGCGCAGCTCGAGCTGACGCCGGGCCGACGCGTCTGGGCCGCGGTCAAGGCCACCGAGACCCGCGCGTATCCCGCGGACAGGTGAGGGGTTGGGGTCAGCCGGTGGAGCGGGGACCTTCGGCCACCTCGGCGGCGGCCTGTTCGATGATCTTCCGGGCCCGCTCGTAGTCGGCGGTCCGCAGCACGGCCCGCGACAGACCCCACGTGGGCATGTTGCTGAGCAGCGGCACGACGACGAGCAGCGCGAGGCCGGCGGTGATCGCGACCATGACGAACACCGCATGTCCGGCGCTCGGCGCCACGCTGCCGCCCAGCACGAGCAGGCAGATGACCTCGGCGGCGAGGTTGGCGAGGATGGTCGTCAGCACGGCGACCACGCCCAGCACCCGCAGGACATAGACCGTGCCGACGGAGAGCGAGCGGCCGCCGCCGGCGTCGGCAACGGCGATCGCGTCGAGGAGCGCCTGGCCGCGTACGCCGTTCTGGTGCAGTTCGACGACCTTGCGCGAGAATGCGCTGATGCTGGTGCGCAGCGGTTGGGCCATCTGTTCGTGCGCCCGGACCCGGGCGCGGAACGCGACCACGGCGCCGATGGCCAGGACGGGCACGACCTGCGCGCCGGTCGTGGCCAGGTCGGTGGTCAGCAGCACGAGATCATTATGCGGACCTCGCCGGCGTGCTGGTGACCCGCAGGGCGCAGAGCGCGGCCACCTCGTCCGGGTCGGTCTCGAAGTGGTCGTGGCCGGGCGGGACGCCGACGCCCGCGTAGGACACGTCGCCGCCTCGAAACGTGCCCGCGGGTCGCCGGGGTGCCGCGTGCAGGTCCTCGACGCCGGTCGCGGCGACCACCGGCGCGGCGTTGGCCGCCCGCACGCCACCGCACGCCATGACGGTGACCTGCGTCCGGGTGGCCAGTTCCCTGATGAGCGGCGCGCCGTCGAGTGCGGACCGGCGCCGGCCCGAGGTCAGCACGCGCGTGAAACCCAGGTCCGCCAACCGGTCCAGTGCCTCACGGGAGTCCGCGCTGACGTCGATGGCGCGGTGGAAGGTCGTCTGGAGCCCTTCGGCGGCGTCGACGAACCTGGCGCAGTCGTCCGCGACCGTGCCGTCGCCGGCCAGCGCGCCGACGACGACGCCCGCCGCGCCGAGCCGTCGCGCGGCGGCGATGTCGCGGACGACGAGGTCCACCTCGTCGCGCGAGTAGTGGAAGTCGCCGGGTCGCGGCCGCACGAGGACGTGCACCTCGGCCAACCCGGCGGCGGCCTCGATGAGCGCGGCGCTCGGGGTGAGGCCGCCGTCGGACAGGCCGGCGCACAGCTCGACGCGGGCGGCGCCGGCGCTGGCCGCGACCCGGACGCCGGCGATCGACTCGACACTGATCTCGACGCGCATGGAGTTCCCGTCCTTCGAATCGTCGTGCCGGAAGTGTGCACTTCCGTTGACGCCCGCGGGACGGATGGGGGAAGTTGTCCCGATGCCTGCCGAGTACGCCGAGACCGACCAGTTCCGTGGCGCCCGCATCCACCTGTGCGACCTCGCCGGCCTCGAGATCCGCGACTGCGAGGTCAGCGGCCTGAAGATCGTGGACTGCTACGGGGGTGACGTCTACGTCGGTGGCGGCTTCGAGCGCGTCGTGGTCAACGACGTCGACGTGACCGCCTACGTCGAGGCCGAGCTCGACCGGCTGCACCCCACGCGGGTGCTGGCGCGTGACGCCGCGTCCGCCGCCGACTACCGGGCCGCCTGGGATGCCATCGAGACGCAATGGGCGGCGACGCTCAACCGCGCCCGGCGCCTGCCGGAGGCCAAGCTGCACGAGCGGGTCGACGGCGAGTGGTCGTTCGTCGAGACCCAACGGCACCTGCTGAGGGCCGCCGACGCCTGGCTCGGCAACGCCGTGCTCGAGGAGGACGCGCCCCATCACCCGTTGGGCCTCCCGGCCGGCGGGACGCCGCCCGACGAGGCGGCGAAGCTCGGCCTCACCCTCGCGGCCACCCCGACGCTCGACGAGGTGCTCGCGCCGCGGCGCGCCCGCATGGCCACGATGCGGCGGGTCGTCGACGAGCTCACCGAGACCGAGCTCGACCGGGTGTGCGGTCGCAAGCCGGGAGACGCATATCCGGACCAGGACTACGTCGTGCGCCGCTGCCTCAGGGTCGTGCTCAAGGAGGAGGCCGAGCATCACCGGTACGCGGTACGCGACCTCGCCGTCCTCGAGGCCGGCGCCCGCACCGAATGAACACGGGCGCGTCCATCGCTGTCGCGGTGGACGCGCCCGGTCAGCCTCGCGTCAGGCCGAGGTCGCGGAGCGCCTGGGCAGCACCCAGTCCGGCCGCGGGAAGTGGCAGGTGTAGCCGTTCGGATAGTTGATCAGGTAGTCCTGGTGCTCGGGCTCGGCCTCCCAGAACGGGCCGGCCGGCTCGATCGTGGTGACCGCCTTACCCGGCCACAACCCTGACGCGTCGACATCAGCGATCGTGTCGCGGGCTACCCGCTCCTGCTCGTCGGTGAGCGGGAAGATCGCCGAGCGGTAGCTCGTACCGATGTCGTTGCCCTGCCTGTCGCGGGTCGACGGGTCGTGGATCTGGAAGAAGAACGCCAGGATGTCGCGGTACGTCGTCTGCGTCGGGTCGAAGACGATCTCGACCGCTTCCGCGTGGCCAGGGTGGTTGCGGTAGGTGGCGTGATCGTTGACGCCGCCGGTGTAGCCGACGCGCGTGTCCAACACTCCGGGCTGGCGGCGGATCAGATCCTCCATGCCCCAGAAACACCCGCCGGCCAGTACGGCCGTCTCGGTGCCCGGCTCGCGGGTGATCCGTCCGGTGTCGTTGACTCCGCTGGTCATGATGCGTGCTCCTTTGTGCCGTTCGTGACGTCCGGCTCGAACAGCGAGCGGTACTCCCCGTAACCCTGCTCCTCGAGCTCGGAGACCGGGATGAAGCGCAGCGCCGCCGAGTTCATGCAGTACCGCATGCCGCCCTGGTCGAGCGGGCCGTCGTCGAAAAGATGGCCGAGGTGGCTGTCGGCGCCGGCGGACCGCACCTCGGTCCGAGTCATCCACAGCGACCTGTCGGTCTTCGTGCGGACGACGTCGGCGTCGATCGGCCTGGTGAAGCTGGGCCATCCGGTGCCGCTGTCGTACTTGTCCTTCGACGAGAAGAGCGGCTGGCCGGAGACCACGTCCACGTAGATCCCGGGCTCGTGGTTGTCCCAGTACTCGTTGCGGAACGCGGGCTCGGTCCCGTCCTCCTGAGTGACGTGGAACTGGCTGCCGGTGAGACGGCTGAGCGCCTCCGGAGTCTTGCGGTAGTCGTGTGACACGATCACTCCTCCTCTGCCGCCGCTGGCTGCGGCGTCATCTGCAACAACACCGCGGTCAGTGGTTTTGGTCCCCGGGTCCCTGAGAACTCGCTGTGACCACGGTCTCGGGCGCCGGCTCGGCCACGTCGGACGGGGCCCGCTCGGCGGCTACCGGGACGAGCAGCGCCGCGACGAGCGGGAACGCCGCCACCAGGGCGAAACTCGGTCCGAAGCTGACCGCCCCGATGGCTGCGGCGAGAACCGGCGGCGTGGCGGCCGTCAGGACGTTCTGGCCGGTGGTCTGGATGCCGAGGGCGCGGCCGGCCCAGGCCGATCCGGCGTGTTCGGCGACGGCGGTGAAGGACAACCCGTTGCTGCTCACCGCCACCACACCCAGGAACAGCAGGAGGGGCACGGCCAGACCCGATCCGGCCGCCGCGGCGGCGGCCAGCGCCAGCATGCCCACACCGGTCGTGATCGCGATGATCCGCATCGGCTTCAGCCGGCTGTCGATGCGATCGGACCACCAGCCGGCCGCCAGGCGGCTGACGGCGCCGCAGAGCTGCGCGCCGGCCAGCAGGTGCCCGGCGGCCAGCGGGCTCCAGCCCCGGGCGTCGGTGAGGAACACCAGCGCGAACGTGGTGATCGTGAACTGGGGAATCACGAGGAGCGCGCTGGCGACGTGGATGCGCCACAGGCTGGCGTCGCGGTACGGCGAACCCCCGTCCGGTGCCAGCTCGCCGGTGGTCGGCCGCTCGGCCGGATCGCGTACGCACACGAGGGCCACGGTCGCCGCCGCGAGGAACAGCGCCGCGAGGAACCACAGCGGTGCGGCGGTGCCGCCGGCGGCGAGGGCGGGCAGCGTGGCCGCGGCCAGCGCGAGACCCATCGGCCCCGCGCTCTGCCGGATGCCCATCGCCAGTCCCCGCTCGTGGCGCGCGAACCAGCCGAGGATCAGCCGCCCGCTCGCCAGCACCGAGGCGGTCGCGGCGCCGGCCAACACGAGGCAGAACGCCAGACCGGCCGGGCCGTGCACCCAGTGGGCGGCGACGAGGACCACGCCGGCCGAGCCGAGCCCCGTGGAGAGCACGACCCGCTCGCCCCACCGGTCGGCCGCGGCGCCCCAGGCGATGAGGGTGAGCGTCACGCCGACGGTGGGGCAGGCGACCAGGAAGCCGGTCTGCTCCAGCGAGAGACCTTCGTCGCGGAAGGCGGGGATCAGATAGGCGAGCCCGTATTGGAACGTGCTGCCGGCGACCATCGCCAGCGTCCCCACGGCCAGCATCAACCAGCGCATGCGTGACGTCCGCTCACGGCCGCCCGGGCACCAGGCGGGGTCGGCGGGTCAGGCGCCGGGCCTTGAGGAGCAGGTCGATCAGGCTCACGGCGACGACGACGGCGATCGCGAACTTGACGGTGCTGTCCGCCTCGGCGCTGAGATAGACCGGGCCGGCGAACAGCACCCCGATCAGGGCGGCGCAGGTGAGAAGTCCGAGGGCCACGTCGATGGTGCGGGTGACGGGCCGCCACCGCCCGTGGATCGTCACCGTCAGGTGCTGGGCGAGCTCGGCGACGAGCAGGGCGAGGACGAGCGGGCCCAGGAAGCGTACGAAGTCGGGGTCGAACGTCAGAGCGTGGACCGCCTGCGGCGCGGCGCCGAGGCGCTCCAGCAGCCAGGCCGCGCTGACCAGCACCGCGGCGCCGGCCGTCCAGAAGGCGAACGCGGCGATTCTGCCCGGTCGGTTGACGAAGCCGGCCGTCGACCTGCGGGGCCGCCACACGAAGCGGGTGGGCCAGCGGCGCCGGGCCCAGCCGGCCGCCCCGAACGCCACGACGAGGAAGCCCGGCCACCACAGCGCCGCGATCCCGTAGTCCTGGTACCAGTGGAGCGGGTCGTCGGCGGCGACGGCGCCGAGCAGCCAGATGACCACGACGCCGATGACGCTCAACCGCACGAACCGGCGCGCGTCAGACGGGTCCACGACGGTCGACGGCCGCCCGTAGCGGGCCGCCACGTCGCCCGGGCGGCCGAAGGCCCGCAGCCGCGCCAACGGGTCGTCGCTGTCGGCCAGCTCCTCGCGAAGCAACACCCGCAGCTCGGCGGCGACGTCTTCGCGCTGGTCGCGGGGGAGCAGCCGCGCCACGTCGGCGACGTACGCGTCGATCAGTTCCTCGGTGGTGAGCATCTAGTCGTCGCCTTCCGTCAGTCGTCGTACGGCCTCGTTGAGGTCACTCCACGAGTCGCGCAACCGCTTGTAGAGCTCTTGGCCGGCGGGGCTGAGCCGGTAGTAGCGCCGCGGCTGGCCGTCGGTGCGCCATTCGCTGCTCAGCACGCCCTGGCTCTCCAGCCGCCGCAACAGCGGGTAGAGAGTGCCCTCCTCGATCGGAAGACCTTTGTCGGTCAGCGACTGCCGCAGCTCGTAGCCGTAACGGAACTCGCCCAGCTGGGAGAGCACCGCCAGCGCGACGACGCCACGGCGGAGCTCGAGCTCCAGCTTCTCGCCAACCATGCGGCACACAGTACTGTGTGCCGCACAGTGGCGTCCAGAGGCTCAGCGCGACAGGCCCCGGAAGAACGCCTCGACGCGGCGCTGCCAGGCCGGCATGAAGCGGGCCGGGCGGGCGGCCGAGTGGTTCCGGCCGCGGCGCGGCACGTGTCCGTGCGCCGGGTTGCCCTGATGCCCGACCGGCCACTCGACGTGGGCCCGGATTCCGGGGATGCGGTGCGTCGCCCGGTGCAGCAGGCCGCGGACCTCGTTCGTACTCTCCATCGTCGCCTCCGCTCTATCAGTGATAGGGAGGACTCTAGCACTGATAGAGTACGAGCGGAGGTACGGACTGTGACGTTGGACCGCCAGCGGATCGTCGCCGAGGCCGTCGCGCTGTTGGACGCCGAGGGTCTCGACGGCGTGACGACGCGCAAGCTCGCCGCGCGGCTCGGTGTGCGGTCGCCGACGCTCTACTGGCACCTGCCCAACAAGGCCGCGCTGGTCACCGCGATCGCCGACGCGATCCTCGACCAGGAGTTCGGCGACATGTCACCGCCCGAGCCCGACCAGCGCTGGCAGGACTGGTTGAGCGCGGTCGCCGAACGGCTGCGCCGCGCGCTGCTCGCCCATCCGGACGGCGCCCGGGTCGTCTCCGCCGCCCAGCTCTCCCTGAGGATGACGGCGATCTCCGAGCTCGCGATGAGCACCCTGGTGGCCCGCGGCGTCGCCCTGCGCCAGGCGCGCGTGATCGTCCTGACCGTCGAGCGCTTCACGGTCGGCCACGTGCTCGAAGAACAGGCTGCCCGCCCGGACGCCGCGGCGCTCGAAGACTTCGACCTGGCCGCGTTCTCCGAGCAGCACCCGACCGCGGTGGCCGCCATCGCCGAGTACTTCCGGCCGGGCCGTACCGTCGACGACCTGTTCCGCGACTGCCTCGACGTGGTCATCGCGGGCGCCGAGCTCAAAGCGGCAACCCCGGCCTGACCGGCGGGCTGCGTCGCCGTCGAGTCCCGAAGATCGGTCAATATGCACTATTGCGCTCTCGGGTACGTAGCGCGGCTCAAGAGATCGATACTCTTCCACTCATGAATTCACGCTCAATGAGTGGTTGGGGGCCGTCTTGGCAGTGAGTTCCACGTCCGTCTCTCGTGTGCGGCGCACCGCCCGCGCCGTTCTGGTCACCACGACCGTCGCGATCGTGACGCTCGCGGGCGTCGCGGTGCCGGCTTCGGCCGCGCCCAAGCCGGGGCCCGGCGGTGGCGCCGTCGACGAGCTCCAGGAACGTCAGCGGCCGCTGGTCGACGCCGCCACGCGCATCCGCGCCGTGGTCGACGAGGACCGGTCCGACTTCGCCGGGATCGAGCTCGTCGGCTCGACCGAGCTCCGTCTCTACTGGAAGGGCACGCCGCCCGTCGCGGTGGCCAGGGTCGTCAAGCAGCTGGGGCAGAGCGTCCCGATCAAGGTCGTGCCCGCGGCGTACGCGTTGCGTGAGCTCAAGGCCGAAGCGACCCGGCTCGTCAAGGAGGGCACCGCGTCCGGCGTCGTGCTGGCCGCGCCGCTGGTCGACGGCAGCGGGCTCCGGCTCCGGGTGGACGGGAGCGCCACCACCCGGGCGGCGCAGGCGCTGACCGCGATCCCCACGTCGGTGGAGGTCGGCGACGCGCCGACGTCGACCGGCCGGTGGGCCGACACCGTGCCGTTCTGGGGCGGGTCGACCATCGAGCGACCCGTCAACGCCAACACCGTCGCGCGCTGCACGACCGCGTTCGCGGGCCGGCGCAACAACCAGAACGTGCTGCTCACCGCCGGGCACTGCGGCTCGGTCGGCAACGCCTTCACCACGCCGAGCGGCACCTACTTCCCGCGCATCGCGGTCGGCACCGCCAACTACAAGAAGGCCGACCTCGAGGCGTTGTTCATCCCCGTGTCCGACCACCGCGGCCGGATCTACGACGGCGGGGTCGACCCCACCGGCCAGGGCATCGGCGAGTTCTCCAAGGCGGTCGCCGGCTGGTCGCCGCCCGAGGTGGGTCAGTACGTCTGCCAGTCCGGCAGCTACTCCGGCGTCCGCTGCAGCCTGCGGATCACGCTGAAGTGGGTCACGTACGCCCTCGACGCCGGCACCATCGTCACCAACGGCGTCGAAGCCCAGCGCGACGACAAGGCAAACGCGGTCGGCAAGGGCGACAGCGGCGGCCCCGTCTTCCGGCTGTCCAGCGACCCCAACCGGGTCATCGCGCTTGGCGTGCAGTCGGCCGCGGACCCGAGCAAACCGGCCACCTGCACCGGCATCGCGACCACCTGCTTCTGGCGGCTCTACTTCGCCGACATGACGCAGATCGTCGGCCACACCGGCTTCACCGTCACCGTCGGCTGACGTGACGACGGGGTTCCGGCGGGGCGCCAAGCTCCGCCGGAACCGCGCCAGCTCAGTCGATCCGCACCGAGCCGGAGATCGCCTCGACCAGCCCGGGGTCGGCCGACACGACCTCCACCACGACGTCGCGATCCGGCACGACCGCCATCCAGCGCGTACGCCCGTCCGGCAGCGTCCCTTCGCCGGTGCGCACCGGAACACCGCCGATCTCGCCCGCCGTGGTGGCGGCGCTGCTCGCCGGGTCCGCGGACAGGTCCGACTCGCGCAGCGCCACATAGCTGACCGTCGGCTCTGGGCTCAGCGCGCACGTCGCCACGTCTCCGGGATCGAGCACATAGGTGTCGGCCACCGGCGTGCCGCACTCCAGCCGGTTCTTCGTCCAGGCCTCGGGCACCACCACGGTCACACCGGCCTTGCTGATCTCGCGGCCGGCCGCGGTCAACCGCTCGCCGGAGCCCGACCGGGCCCGCACCCACCAGACCACCGCGACGACGAGCACCACGGCAACGGCCGCGGCACCCCAGACCCAGAAAGCGCGCCTGCTCATCCCACCCAGCCCCGATAGCGACGGATCCTGATTGGACGCTCACCGCACCGTACCGGTTGCCATGACGAAGATGCCGCCGGAGAGCCGCCAGGACCGCGGGGGTCCTGGCGGCGTCCGTACGCGAGATCGTCAGTCCCGGATCGTGATGGTCGCCCTGCGGTAGTTGTTGCCGTGGTTCTTGTCGGGGTCGTAGCCCTTCTCGATGTTGCCGGCGGCGTCGACCGAGAACCAGTGGAACGTCGTCGTCTCGGTCACGTGGAACACCTCGCCGGGCTCGCGGAACTCGGTCGCCTCGTAGCGCGGCGACTGCAACGTGGGCCGGCTGCCGTCCGTCGTGTAGTAGATGGTGGCCGGCTCGCTCGTCTCGAAGCGCACGTCGACCGGGCCGTGGTAACGGCCGCCGCCGGGCACGAGGTCGGACGTCGGCTTCTTCCGGTCGTTGCCCCAGTCCGCGGCGACCCGGAACATCTCCATGATCCCGTTGGCGTACTCCATCGTCTCGGAATGGCCGCTGACCAGCAGCGGGTCGCCGTCCCAGACCGGCTGGAACGAGCCGCCCTGCCAATTGCCGGTGGCCGGGTTGTAGACCGAGCCGCCGACCTCCCAGCCGAACGCGAAGATCCCGTAGGTGTTGTAGAGGTCCTCACGCACGTTGCCGGCCGACGAGTAGAGCACGTCCGACGAGCCGCCGACGTTCTCCGGGGTGACAACCGTTTCGCGGTACGCCTTGACCTGCGACAGGATCCGGCCGGCGGACTGCCAGTAGAACGCCTCGTCGCCCAGCGGCGGCCGCGGCGTGGTGATCCGGCCGTCCGCGATGTAGGCGCCGGGCTGCCAGAACAGCTGGCCGCCGTTGGAGTGCACCGACATCATGAACTTGATGTTCGAGTACTTCTCGACCAGCCAGATGATGTTCTTGGACTCCGGCTCGGACAGCTCCTCGGGACCCTGGTAGGTGCCGCTCGTGCAGCTGAACGACCCGCCGTCGTAGCCGTCGTGACCCGAGCCGACCCGGTAGTTGCGGTTGAGGTCGACGCCCCAGGAGTCGCGGCGACCCGGGTCGGCGTCGGTGTCGGGGCAGTGGTTGGTCATGTTCTTCCGCTGCGAGGCGAAGTTGTAGAAGCTGTAGTTCGCCCCGTCCGGGTTGTTGGACAGGATGAAGAAGACGTCGGTGTCGTTGACGATCTTCTTGGTCTCGCGGTCGGTCCGGTAGTTGTGGACCAGGCGCTCGGCCGCCTCCAGCGAGGTCGTCGCGGGCACCCACTCACGGGCGTGGTCCTGCGCCTGGATCAGCACGCCGGGGTTCCGACCGTCGCGGTGCTTGCCGATCCGCAGCACGGGAATGGTCTTCGGGCCGCGGGGCACCTCGCCCGCCGGCGCGCCGACGCGCTTCTGGTCGAGGAAATCGGTCAGCGCCACCGGGCCGGTCGTCGCGGCCACGACCCCGGTGCCGGTGTTGGCGCGGTACGGGTGGGCCCGGTCGATCAGCCCCTGCGACTGCGCCTCCAGCGCGGCCGACACCTGCGCGGCGGTGCTGGCGAGCGCGCCGGCGCCGTCCTTGGCGAGCAGCACGCGGACGGCCTTGCCGGTCACCTCGACGCCGAGCGGCAGGTCCGCGCCCGGCCGGTCGACGAACTCGACGGTGATGTCGTTGCCACCCTCGTGGCCCCACGCCGCGGAGCTCACGACGACCGCCGACTGCCCGGTGCCGCCGATCGTCGCCTGTGCCTTCCGCTGGTAGCCGTTCGTCCTGTTCGGCAGGTAGATGATCTCGGCGATGTCCGGGTACTGGCGGGCGATCTCCTCGGCACGGGCGTACAGCTGCTGCGGGTGCCGGTAGCCGTCGACGAAGTTGGACCGGTAGCCCGGCCGGTCGGTCAGCGGCGGGGGAGCGTCCTCGAGCCAGTCGGAGACGGCGCCGGTGGTGACGCCGCCGGTCGAGCTGGTGACCCTGATCTTGCTCGGCCGGGTGTCCAGCTTGAACAGGTTCCGGTGGAACATGTACTGGCCGGAGTCGACGAACCGGCTCATGGTGCGGGCGAAGCCGAACGGGGTGCCGCGGCCCGTGTCGTTCTCCAGCTGCATGCCGACGACCGGGGTCTCCCGCTGGCCTTCGGTCGTGCGGGCCTCGACGTAGAGGAAGCCCTGGCCCTTGGTGGTGAACCAGTCGGCGCGGACGACCCGCACGGTCTCCTCGTGGTCGAGCGTCCGCACCGGCGCCCGGAAGGTGGCGGCAAGGCCGCCGTCGGCCTCCTCGGGCCACGCGAAGCCCTCGACGTCGACCTTGACACCCAGCGCCTTCAAGTCAGCGATCTCGTCGACGGTGACCAGGGCCTCGCCCTCGATGCCGTCGGGCACCCGCTTGAGCCCGTGCTCGATGTCGAAGCCGGCGTCGTTGACCTTGCTGAGCATGTCGGCGCCGGTCAGCTCGATACGAACCAGCCGCGGCTCGTCAGTGGACCGTCCGGCGGTGGTGGACGGCGCGGGGTCCGCGCCCGCGGACGGGGTCGCCACGAGCACGCTGCTCGCCACCAGGGCGGGCACCGCGAGAAGTGCGAGCCGCAGTCGTCTGCGTCGCATGCTTCCTCCCTACTCTCTGCGATCGGGAGGTCAGCGTATGTGCATCTATCGTTCCATCGGCTACCAGCAGCGGATCTTGAGTAAGACTTGAGCAGCGCTTCTTCCCGAGCGGCGAGGAAAGGCATACCGTTCGATGGACGGCTCGCGAAGCGCTCGAGGAGGGTCAATGAAGATCCTGATGAGACTGCTGGTGGCGGTGGCCCTGATCCTGGGACTGGCCGGCGCGGCGGGGCCCGCGACCGCGCATCCGCGGTTCAGCGCGCTCGTCTTCTCCAAGACGGCGGCGTTCCGGCACGACTCGATCCCGGCCGGCGTGACGGCGATCCGGCAGCTCGGCGCCGCACACGGCTTCACCGTCGACGCCACGGAGGACGCCGCGGCGTTCACCGACGCCAACCTGGCCCGGTACGACGTCGTCATCTGGCTGTCGACCACCGGTGACGTGCTCGACGACGCGCAGCAGGCGGCCTTCGAGCGCTACATCCGCGCCGGCGGCGGATACGCGGGGATCCACGCCGCCTCCGACACCGAGTACGACTGGCCGTGGTACGGCGGGCTGGTCGCCGCTTACTTCCGTGACCACCCGGGGGCGGTCAACCCGCAGTTCCAGACGGCGACCGTGAAGGTCCTCGGCCGTGGCACCGCGGCCACCCGGGACCTGCCGCGCCGCTGGGTGCGCGAGGAGGAGTGGTACAACTTCCGCACCAACCCGCGGCACACCGTGCGCGTGCTCGCCGAGGTCGACGAGCGCACCTACGACCCACGCGGCTACAGCGTTCCCGGTGGTTCGCCCGGCATGGGCCGCCATCACCCGATCTCCTGGTGCCAGCCCTACGACGGCGGCCGCGCCTTCTACACGGCGATGGGACACAAGGCCGAGTACTACTCCGAACCGCTCTTCCTGTCGCACCTCCTGGGCGGCATCAGGATGGCCGCCGGCGTCGCCCGGTTCGACTGCGGCCGCTGAAGCGCCGACTTGACCTCAACGGCGGTTGAGGTTCGAGGATGGCGGTCATGGAGCGGGTCACGGTGGTCGGCGCCGGAGCCATCGGCAGCGCGCTGACGCGGCGGTTGCTCGCCGGCGGGCACGAGGTCGTGGTGTGGAACCGCACCGCGGGCCGGTTGACCGGCCTGGTGGACGCGGGGGCACGGCCGGCGCCGACCGTCGGCGACGCCGTGTCGTCGAGCCCGTTGACCCTGCTCGCTGTCAAGGACTACGGCGCGGTGCGCGACTGCCTGAGCCAGGTGGGCCCGCAACCGTCGGGTCGGACGATCGTCGCGATGTGCACCGGTACGCCGGCCGAGGCGCGCCAGGCGGCCGAACAGGTCGCGCGGCTGGGCGCGGACTATCTGGACGCCGGTAACCAGGCCTCGCCCGAGGCGGTCGGCGCCGGCCTCGCGACGGTCCTCTACAGCGGCTCACGAAGCGCGTACGAACGGCACCTCCCGACGCTCGAGCAGGTGAGCGCGACCCGGTTCGTCGGAGCGGCCCCGGACGCGGCGGCCGTCTGGGATCTCGCGCTCTTCGGTGTCTGGTACGACGCGCAGCTCGGCCTGCTGCGGGCCCTGGACACGGTGCGGGCGGCCGGCATCGACGTGGCCGAGTTCGCGAAGGGCGCGGCGACCCAGCTCGGCCACGTGGTCGCCGCGGTCGACGGCACGCTCGCCGAGGTGCGGCAGGGCAGCTACCCGCCGGGCCCCGCCGACCTGACCGAGCACCTCATGGTCATCCGCCACCTGGTCGAGCTGCGGACCGGCCGGCCACTCGGCGACGGCGGGCTGCCGGAGGTGGCGGCCAGGCTCGACGCCCTGATCGCGGACGGCCGCGGCGGCGAAGGACTGACCGCGACCGTCGGCTAGCGCGCTCGGCTAGCGTGCGGCGCCGTGGAGGGTCGGGCGGTAGACGAGCTCCTGGATGTGGCCGTCCAGCGTCCGGGACTCGATCAGCTCCAGGTCGAAGTCCGCGGCATTGTGGAAGACGGGGTCGACGCCGGTCTGGCCGGTGATCACCGGGAAGAGCGTGACCTGGACGCGGTCGACCAGCCCGGCGGCCATCAGCGACCGGTTCATCGCGAGACTGCCGTGCGAGCGCAACGGCACGTCGGATTCCGCCTTGAGCCGGGCGACGACGTCGACGGCGTCCCCGCTCGCCACGGTCGCGTCCGGCCAGTCGAGCGGTCCCTCCAGTGTGGACGACACCACCGTCGCCGGCAGGTTGCGCATGCGGGTGACCCAGGGGTCGCGTACCTCCGACTCGGCCGTGCTCGCGGCCAGCATCTCGGCGAACAGCCGGTAGGTCCTGGCCCCGAACACCATCCGCTGGTCCGCGTCGTACAGCGAAAGGCGGTGTTCCAGGAGCTCCGGCCCCTGCTTGCCCCAGTAACCGGTCCAGTCACCACCGGCGGCGCCGAACCCGTCGAGGCTGGAGAAGACGTCAAAGGTGTACGTGGCGCTCATGCTGCTCTCCTTCGGTGCGGCTGCGGGCGACTCGCCCGCGCATTCTCACCCCTGCTACGAACGCCGCGGCCCCGATCCGACACCGCGTCCCGGATTTCTTCGGATGAACCCGCGAAGAGCGACAATCGCAGGGTGGAGCAGCGGCTCGGTCAGGTGGTGCTGGCGGACGGCACCGCGGTGGCGTACGCCTCGGTCGGCGCCGGTCGGCCGTTGGTCTATGTGATGGGGTGGCTGACGCATCTCCGGCTGGGCTGGGAGCTGCCGGCCGAGCGGGCGCTCTACGAAGCGCTCGGGCGGGGGTGCCGGCTCGTCCGCTACGACCGCGCCGGGACCGGGTTGTCGGCCGCCGCCCGCCGGCCGGCCTCGTTGGCCTTCGAGCTCGAGCAGCTCGCCGCCGTGGCCGCGACGCTGGACGGACCTCTCGACCTCATGGGTACGTCGATGGGCGCACCGGTCGCCGCGGCGTTCGCCGCCAGCCGTCCCGACGCGGTGCGGCGCCTGGTCCTCTACGGCGGCTGGGTCCGTGGCGCGGAGCTGTCCCCGCCGGGCGTACGCGATCATGTCCTGGGGCTGGTCGAGTCGCACTGGGGGCTCGGGTCGGACGTGCTGACCGACATCTTCGCCCCCGACGCCGACCGCGCGACCCGGGCCGAGCTCGCCCGCTACCAGCGCGCCTGCGCGAGCGCGGCGACCGCCCGCGAGCTGCTGGCGCTCAGCTACGCGCTCGACGTCTCCGACCAGCTCGGTGCCGTGCGGGCGCCGACGCTGGTGGTGCACCGCACCGGCGACCGCGCCGCACCGGTCGCGCAGGCGCGGGCCCTGGCCGACGGCATCAGCGGGGCCGAGTTGGCGCTGCTGCCGGGCCGGTCGCACATCCCGTACGCGGGTGACCGCGACGAGCTCGTCCGCGTGGTCCGCCGGTTCCTCGGCCTGCCCGTGGCGCGGCGCCGCACCGACACGTTGACGGCCCGCCAGCGCGAGGTGGCGGAACTGGTGAGCCAAGGGTGCACCAACCGCGAGATCGCGGCCCGCATGGGCATCGACGAGCGCTCGGCCGAGGGGCACGTCGAACGGATCCGCCTGCGCCTCGGATTCCGGTCCCGGGCGCAGATCGCCGCCTGGTACAGCGCGCGGCGCGACCAGCTCTGAAAGTGGGGTATTTCCCCGCCTGACCGGGCCGCCCGACCGGCGCAGAGTTGCGGCTGTGACCGACGACGTCTTCGAGGTGCACCGGGCGCGAGGGCCCTTCAACGCCGCGTTCTTCAGCCCGCTGGGCCCGTTCATCGAGTGGAACCTGCGCCGGCACAAACGCCGGGTGTACTCCGAGCTGCCGCACACCGTCGTCGAGCTGGGCTCCGGCGTGGGCGCCAACCTCCGTTACCTGCGCCCCGGTTCGACGCTCGTGGCCGTCGAGCCCAACGTCCCGATGCACCGCCGGCTGCGGGCGGCGGCCGCGCGCCACGGTGTGCGCCTCGACCTCCGCGAACGGCTCGCGGAGCGGACCGACCTCCCCGACGACAGCGTCGACAGCGTGATCTCCTCGCTGGTGCTGTGCACGGTGGCCGACCCCGCGGAGGTGCTGGCCGAGATCCGCCGCATCCTGCGCCCCGGCGGCACCTTCCGCTTCGTGGAACACGTCGCCGCCCGGCCCGGCACGCCCACCCGCGCTCTCCAACGGGCGCTGCGCCGGCCCTGGGCGTGGACCTTTGAGGGCTGCTCGTGCGAACGGGACCTGGCCGGCCTGCTGCGCGCCGCCGGTTTCGCCCGCGTCGACATCGAGCCGTTCCGACTGCACACGCCGTTCATCCCGTTCAACACGCAGATCGCCGGCGTGGCACATGCCTGACGGTCGTCACCCGGCGGGAACGCCGGCGGAGGCGGAGGCGGCCCACGTGGCGAGCAGCCGCAGGGCGTCGTGCGTCGGCGAGCCAGGCTCCGCCGTGTAGACGGTCAGCGCCAGGTCGTGGTCGGCGCGCAGGTCCATGCTGTCGTACGCCAGGTCGAGGTCGCCCACGATGTGATGGTGGAAGTGCTTCCGCCCCGCGCCGTGGGTGCGGACGTCGTGCGCGCCCCAGCGGCGCCGGAACTCGTCGCTGCGGGTGGACAGCTCGCCGACGAGGTCGTGGATGCCCTTGTCGTGCGGGTCCTTCGCCGCCGACGTGCGCAGGTTGGCCACGCACGTGTCCGCCGCGAGCCCCCAGTCCGGGTAGAAGCGGTCCGCACGGCCGTCGAGGAAGATGAACCGGGCGAAGTTCGGCGGGTTGCCGCCGTCCGCGTAGTGGTCGACGTACATGGCCCGACCGAGCTGGTTGGCCGCGACGATGTTCATCCGGCCGTTGCTCAGGATTGCCGGCGCCGTGGTGATGGCGTCGAGTGTCCACTGCAGACTGGGCCGGACCTGCTGTCCGGGCCGCCGGCGCGGGCGCAGCACCGCGTTGCTGCCGTCGGCCTCGTGGGCCAGGCGCAGCAGGTGCACGCGTTCGGCGTCGTCGAGCCGCAGGGCGCGGGCGATCGCGTCCAGGACACCGGGCGAGACGCCGGCGAGCGAGCCGCGCTCCAGCTTCGCGTAGTACTCCACGCTCATGCCCGCCAGCGCCGCGACCTCGCTGCGCCGCAGGCCCGGCACCCGGCGTCGCCCCGCGGTCGGCAGGCCGGCCCGCTCCGGGCTGACCTTCGCGCGCCGTGAGGTGAGGAACTCGCGCACCTCGACTCGGTTGTCCATGCGACGACGGTACGACGGCCCGCGCGCGACAGACACGTACTGCTGGTACACCCTTCGGCGGTGACTTCCGCGGCCGCCGCCGCGGCGGTCTGCTGGACGGCATGAACGCCGCACGCACCGTGCGCCTGCTGGCCGCCGCCTGCGTCGCCGCCGTGGCCGCCGGGTGCACGACCACCGGCGTGGCCGCCCCGGTCCGGTCGCGCCCCGTCGGCGCGGTCGCGCTCGTGTTGTCGCACGCCGGCGGCACGGCCACCGCGACGTTGGTCGACACGTCCGAGGCACGCCAGTTCGCCGCGCTGCTGCCGGTGACGGTGGAGCTGCGGGACGTCTGGGGGCAGGCGAAGTCCGGCCGGCTCCCGGCCACGATCACCGTCGAGGGCAGCCGGCCGGTCCACGATCCGGTGCCCGGCGAGATCTACTTCTGGCCGCGTACCGACGTGATCGCCATCTACTACGCCGACCTGGGCCAGCAGGTGCCGGACCCCGGCCTGATCCGCCTGGGCGCCGTCGACTCCGGGCTCGCCGGCGTCGACGGACGGGTCCGCATCGAACTGGCGCCGACCGACAACACCTGACCGCGAGGGGTTTGGATCGCGACGTGGCGTCAATACGAGCGAGATCAACTCAGGGAGGGAACCGCCATGTCCGCATCGCGGGTCGAGAACTTCGGTGTGCCGTGGGAGGAGTCGTACGGCTATGTCCAGGCCGTCAAACGCGGCGACACCATCTATCTGGCCGGACAGGTCGCCAACGACGGATCGGAGATCCTGGGCCTGGCCCCGCTCGACCAGGACGGCCAGGTGACGGACGCCGGGAACATGGGTCAGCAGATGCAACAGGCGTACCACAACGCCGACGTCCTGCTGCGCCGCTTCGGCGCGTCGATGGACGACGTCGTGGAGGAGACCGTCTACGCGCTCGACATCGACGCGGCCTTCGCCGCCGCCGGCCCGGTCCGCAAGGCCGCCTACGGGCGCGAGGACCCGCAGGTGGCCAGCACCCTGGTCGGCGTGACCCGGCTGGCCATCCCGGGCCAGCTGGTCGAGGTCAAGATGGTCGCGCGGGTCTGAGCGTCACCTTGCCGGGACGCTTCGCCGGGCGGCCGTCGAGTCCGGTGCGCGCCACAACGGATGGCAGGCGCGGCCCGCGGTCGTAGAGTCCCTCGCGTGGACGACCACCTGCGCGTCGATCCCCACTACGCGGGGCGGAGCGGGTTCGACCCCGACTTCCTCGGCCGCCGGCTCGCGCTGCCCACCCTCGACGTCGCGGACGCCGCGACCGGGCCGGCGGCGCCCGACGGCGTGCTGCGCTACCACCACTTCAGCGTCGTCATGCACGCCCGTCGCCGGCTGGCGATCTTGTCGGCGGCCAACCTCGACGGCCGGCGCCGGTTCACCCACGTCACGTCGGGCGACCGCTGGATCGTCGATCCGCGGCTGCCGGCGGCGCAGACGGGCGAGGACCTCTACGCCGGCAACGACCTCGACCGCGGCCACCTGACCCGGCGCGCCGACCAGCTCTGGGGCGACACGCGCGACGAGGCGGCGGCCGCGGTCGCCGACACCTACCACTTCAGCAACTGCGCGCCGCAGCACCGCGACTTCAACCAGAACAACGCGACGTGGCAGGGCCTCGAGGACTACATCCTCACCACCGTGGCCGACCAGCGCCTGCGGGCCAACGTCTACACCGGACCGATTCTCGACCCGGACGACCCGATCTACCGCGGCGTACGGCTGCCCCGCGCGTACTGGAAGGTCGTCGCCGTGGCCACCGACGGCGCGGCCGTCCACGCGACCGCGTACCTGATCGAGCAGACCGACCTGCTGAGCGATCTGGACCGCAGCCCGCCGCTCGGCCCCTACCGGACCTTCCAGACCTCGGTCCGGCACGTGGCGGCCCGCACCGGCCTGGGTTTCGGCCCGCTGCCCGACTACGACCCGACCGCGCCGGTCCAGCGAGGCGCCGAAAGATATGAGATCTTCGATCTGCACGACGTCAAGCTCTAGGGAGTCGTCGATGAAGCACCCGCGGATGCTCCTCGCCCTCGTGGTCGCGGCCGGCAGCCTGTTCGTGGCCTCGCCCGCCACCGCCGGCCAGCGGTGCATCAGCACACCGGCGCAATACCAGGCCGCGTGGGAGGCGCGCGAGGTGCGCTGCGTCGCGCCGACGCTGTTCGGCACCACGCACGGCCGCGGTGACACCCATCTCTACCCCGAGGGCTTCGCGTACGCCTGGGCCGGTTCGAGCGCCAACCTCGAGGCCTACCTGCGACTGCGCCGCGACTACGGCGACGAGCCGGCGTTGGTCGGCATCGGGATCCTCTCGTACGTCGGCTATCCCGGCCTGGAGACCTGGCCCTATCCCACGGACCTCGCGGTCTACACGCTTCCGCACGGCGTCCACGCCCGGGTGCCGACGTTCGCGGAGTGGTTCCGCCTGGCCCCGCTGGACTTCCCGCGGTCGGCGCTGCGCGAGCTCGAGCGGGCCTACCGGAGCATCGACCGGTCGGCGGACGTGGTCGACGCGTTCGAGGACGTCACCGGTTGCCGGCGCGACGCGCTGCTGGCCGGCGCCTGGCCCGCGGCGGAGATCGGCTGCGACGCGGACTTCCTCGCCGCGCTGGCCGCCGCCGGACCGTCGCCGTACGAGGGCGCCGACTCCGACCAGTGCTTCGCCAACGTCGCCACCGGCTACGCGGGCCCGCGCAACGCCGCCGCCCTGCGCGCGGTCCTCTACCAGTGCCAGGACGCCGGCTTCCTCAACACGGGCGTCGGCCGCGGCTACAACACCTACGCCGACCCGTTCGTCTGCGCCCCGGCCGCCGAGCAGACCGTCCGCCAGCGCTACACGGGCCGCGAGTTCGTCCTGCCCAACACCGCCCTCGACGACCTGCCGAGCCACGTCGACCTCCCGCTCGACCTCGGCGAGCCCGGCCAACGGGCCTTCCTCCACGAGGGCTACTGCTGACCCCCTTTAATGGTGGGGGTGACGCGGGAACGGGTGGAGCGGTTCGAGGCCAACCGGCGGCGGTTGTTCGGGGTGGCCTACCGGATGCTGGGCGAGGCGTCCGAGGCCGAGGACGTCGTGCAGGACGCCTGGCTGCGGTGGGAACGCGGCGACTTCGCCGTCTCGCCCGAGGCGTGGCTGACCAAAGTGGTCACCAACCTCTGTCTCGACCGGCTCACGTCGGCCCGGGCGCAGCGGGAACGCTACGTCGGGCCGTGGCTGCCCGAGCCGGTCCGCACCGGCGGCGGCGCGCTCGACCCGCTGGAGACCGTGGTGCAGCGCGAGTCGCTGTCGCTCGGCATGCTGGTGCTGCTCGAACGGCTCACCCCGCCCGAGCGCGCCGTGTTCGTGCTGCGGGAGGCGTTCGGGCACAGCCACCGCGAGATCGCCGAGATCCTCGACGCGACGGAGCCGCACGTCCGGCAGCTCTACCGCCGGGCCCAGCAGCACGTCTCCGCCGACCGCAAGCGGTTCAGCCCGCCGGCCGAGCAGCATCGCAAGCTCCTCGACCAGTTCCTCGACGCCACGCTGCGCGGCGACGTGCCGGCGTTGGAGCGGATGCTGGCCGCCGACGTGGTCGCCTGGGCCGACGGCGGCGGCCGGGCCCCGGCGGTCCGCCGCCCGCTGGTCGGCCGCGACGAGGTCGTCCGCTACCTGCTCCTGCTCGTCCGCTACGCCGACCGGATGCGCCTGACGCCGGAGCTGGTCAACGGCGAACCCGCCCTCGTCATCCACCTCGACGGTCAGCTCGCCGGCGTCACCGCGCTGGAGTTCGACGGCGACCGCGTCACCACCATCCGCACCATCGCCAACCCGGACAAGCTGGCCTTCCTGGCGAAGCAGGAGACGTAACCCGCGGGCATTGTCACGGATCGCCGTCCTCTCCCGTTCATCCGGTGCGAACGACGAGGGGAGAACGTCATGCACATCCTGGTCCTGGGCGCCGGCTACACCGGTGTCTCGACGGCCCAGCAGCTCGCCCGGCGCACCGGCGCGACCGTCACGGTGGTCAACAACCGCGACCGGTTCGTGGAACGGATGCGAAACCACCAGCTCGCCTCGGGGCGGCGACCCCGTCACCTGCCGTTGCGCGACCTGTTCCGGCGCACCGGCGTCCGGCTGGTCGTCGACGAGGTCACCGGCCTCGACCTCGCCGCGCGCCAGGTGGAGCTGGCCCGCGGCGCCGAGCCGATCCACTACGACCTGCTGGTGTACGCGCTCGGCAGTCACGCGGACCTGTCCGGCGTGCCCGGCGCGGCCGCGCACGCCCACGCCGTGGCCACGGCCGAGCAGGCGGAGCGGCTGCGCGAACGGATGCGCACCGCCGGCACGGTCGCCGTGGTCGGGGCCGGGCCGACCGGCCTCGAGACGGCCACCGAGCTCGCGGAGACCCACCCGGACCGCACGGTGCGGCTCCTCACCGGCGGCGCGTTGGGTGACTGGCTGTCCGAGCGGGGCCGGGACCACGTTCGCCGCGCGCTCGACCGACTGGGCATCCAGGTGTGGGAGCACGCCACGGTCACCGCGGTCGACGCCGGCGGCGTGCGGCTGGACGGCGGCGACCACGTGGCCGCCGACGCGGTCGCCTGGACCGCCGGCTTCGCGGTGCCGGACCTGGCGCGCCGCGCCGGCCTGGCCGTGGACCGCCGCGGCCGCATGCTCGTCGACGGCACCCTGCGCTCGCGGTCGCATCCGGAGGTCTACGGCATCGGCGACGCCGCGGCCGGCCACACCCAGGACGGGCAGGTGCTGCGGATGGGCTGCGGCCCCGGTGGCCTCGCCGCCGCCTGCGCCGTCCACGCGATCACGGCCCGCCGGGCCGGGCGTACGCCGGTGCCTTTGCGCGTCAAGGGCGACGCCCTGTGCGTCAGTCTCGGCCGGTCCGACGGCGTCCTGCAGTTCACCGACCTCGACGGCCGCCCGCGCGAGCGGCTGCTCACCGGCCGCCCGGTCGCGATGATCAAGAAGGGCGTCCTCCGGGCCACCGGTTGGCACAACCTCCGCCATCCCACCCTCGCGCTGGCCGCCGCCCGGCAGGGCTGACGGTGGCGTATCCTCGGCTCATGCGGATCAGCGCTCGGCTCGGCTGGTGGCGCCCCTGACGGGGCGGCACACCCATCCGCGCGCATTCCACCACGCGGCCGCCCTGCTCGGGCGGCCGTTCGTGTGTGCGGCCCTGCTCGGGCACGGCGGCCCCCAGCCCACGGGAGCCAACCGATGGCACGACGACTCACCGGGTTCACCCCCTCCGGGAACCTGCACCTCGGCAACTACCTCGGCGCGCTGCGCCCGATCATCGAGGGCACCGGCGACACGGTGGTGTTCATCTCCGACCTGCACGCGCTGACGCTCGACCACGACCCGGCGGACGTACGGGACCGCACGCTCGAGTTCGCTACCCTGCTGCTGGCGGCCGGGCTGGACCCCGACGCCTGCCTGTTCATGGTGCAGTCGCACGTGCCCGAGCACACGGAGCTGCACTACCTGCTCGAGTGCGCCACCGGCTACGGCGAGGCGCAGCGGATGATCCAGTTCAAGGAGAAGTCGCGGCGGCAGCAGCAGGTGCGGATGTCGCTGCTGACCTATCCGATCCTGATGGCCGCCGACATCCTGCTCTACGACACCGACGAGGTGCCGGTCGGCGACGACCAGAGCCAGCACGTCGAGCTGGCCCGCGACATCGCGATCCGGTTCAACGGCCGCTACGGCGACACGTTCACCGTGCCGCGGGCGGTCAACCCGCCGGTCGCCGCGCGGGTGATGGACCTGTCGTCGCCCACCGAGAAGATGAGCAAGTCGACCTCGTCGGCGGCCGGCGCGCTGCGGCTGCTCGACGAGCCCGACGCCGTGCGCCGCAAGGTGATGCGGGCGGTCACCGACACCGGCACCACCGTGACGTACGACCCCGCTGGCTCACCCGGCGTCGCCAACCTGCTGGACATCCTGGCCGGCTGCACCGGCGCGCGGCCCGACGACCTGGCCGCCGGGTTCGACCGGTACGGCGAGCTGAAGAAGGCGGTCGCCGACGCGGTGGTCGACACGCTGACGCCGATCCAGGACCGCTACCGCAAGCTCGCCGCACAGCCCGACCACGTGCGCGACGTGCTGCGCGCGGGAGCGGCCCGGGCCCGCGCGGCGGCCGGCGCGACGGTCGACCGGGCGAAGGCCGCCATCGGCCTGCTGCCGGCCTGAGGGGGTGGCGCGCGGCGGTCATGCTGGGATCATGCGGCTGATCCTCAATGTCCTCTGGTTCATCTTCGGCAGCGGCTTCCTGCTGGCGATCGGGTACGGCCTCGCCGCGCTGATCTGCTTCGCCCTCGTCGTCACGATCCCGTTCGGTGTCGCGGCGCTGCGGCTGGCGAGGTATTCGCTGTGGCCCTTCGGCCGCACGATCGTCAGCCGCCCCGAGGCCGGCCTGCCCTCCGGCGTGGCCAACATCCTGTGGGTGGTGCTGGCCGGCTGGTGGCTGGCCCTCGCCCACATCCTCGCCGGCATCGCGCAGTGCGTCACGATCATCGGCATCCCGTTCGGCGTCGCCAACTTCAAGCTCGTACCCGCCGCGTTCTGGCCCCTCGGTCGCGAGATCGTCGAACTCTGACGGCGCCGCGACTTCACGGTGGTTATTCGAGGCCGTCGCGGGGGATCGGGGGGCCGATCCGGAAGTCGCGGAAGGTCGCCTCGAGGCCGGCGCGTTCCGGTGAGCAGCACATCACGCCGACCTCGACGGTCGCGGGCAGGTCGAGCTGGCCGAGCCGCAGCAGTTGCCACGGGGCGTCGCCGACGCGGCAGTGCACGGCGAGCGCGTCTCCGAAGCGGCTGACCCGCATCGCCACCTCGCCCGGCGGGCCCGGCAGCGGCGCCACCGAGAGGTCGGAGAACTCGCGGGTGAGGACGGTGCTGATCTGCACCGCGCCCGAGGTGACCTCGAGCCCGGTCTTGCACCAGTTGCGCTCGTCGGCCCGCACCATCAGGCCGGCCTGGTCGAACCGCGTGGCGTGGCCGGCGGAGACCAGCGCCTCGGCGGTGAAGTCGCCCGTCGCCGACCGGTGGAAGAAGTGCCCGTTGTCGGTGGTCCAGCCGTAGAAGGTGGCCCGCCAGAAGTCCGTCTCCGGGCCTGTCACCGCGCGCAGCACGCCGCCGTCGACCGACCAGTCGGCGGGTTCGTTGAACCACGTCATCTCGTCCAGCACAGCGGAGATCGTATCTCTTCTATGCTGTCCGGACTCGACAGTGGAGGCGGACGTGGAGCTGGACACCAGCGTCGCGCACTCGGCGCGGCTGTGGAACTACCTGCTCGGTGGCACCGACAACTTCCCGGCGGATCGGGCGGCGGCCGAGCAGGTGCTCGCCTTCCTCCCGGAGCTCGTGCAGTCGGCGCGGTTCAACCGGCAGTTCCTCGGTCGCGCGGTGCGGCACCTCGCCGGCGAGGCCGGTGTGCGGCAGTTCCTCGACATCGGCACGGGGCTGCCCACCGCCGACAACACGCACCAGGTGGCGCAGGCGATCGCGCCGGAGTCGCGGGTCGTCTACGTCGACAACGACCCGATGGTGCTCGTGCACGCCCGGTCACTGCTGACGAGCACGGTCTCCGGCGCCACCGCCTACCTCGCCGCCGACGTGCGCGATCCGGCGACGATCCTCGAGGCGGCCGCCCGTACGCTCGACTTCGACGAGCCCGTCGCCGTGCTGCTGCTCGGGATCCTCAACTTCGTCCCCGACGACGAGCAGGCCCACGAGATCGTCGCGACGCTGACGGCCGCGGTGGCGCCCGGCAGCCACCTGGTGATCTCGCATCCGACGCGCGAGGTCAACCCCGAGGCCGTCGACCGCGCCGTCGCCATGTGGAACGAGGGCGGCGCCGCGCCCATGGTGGTCCGCGACCCGGCCGCGATCGCGCGGTTCTTCACCGGCTGGCAACTGGTCGAGCCCGGCCTGGTGACCTGCTCGCGCTGGCGACCGGACGGCAACGACACGACACCAGCATCCGAGTACGCGGGAGTCGCGCGCAAGGCCGACTAGCTGGCGCGCCGGCGGGCGCAGCCCAGGACGGTCAGCGCGGCGCCCGCCAGGAGCACCGCCGCGCCGACCGCGGCCTCGACGTCCGGGCCGGTCGGGAAGCCCACCGCCACGCCGAACGACACGAACACGTCACCGCGCGGCGGCTCCGGTCGGCTCCGCCAGGCCTGGTCGGCCGCGAACCAGGTCGCCGACAGCAGGATCAGGCCGCCAACGAGGGACATGGCCGCGAACGGGCCACGGTCGCGTGGCGTCTGTCCGATCGCGACGATGAAGACGAAGCAGGCGAGGATCAGGCACCCCGCCAGGCCTACCTGCCACAGGAACTCGAGCCGCTGGCGCCCCGGGTCGGTCACCAGCGCGAGCAGGGCGGCCGGATCGGTCGGCGGGTCGCCGGTGGGCCAGCGCCAGTGCTCGAGGGCGACCGCCGCGGCCAGCAGGACGAGGCCGGCGCGGAGCAACCGGCGGACGGGGCCGGCGTCGCGTACCGCCGGATGGACCGCGAGCAGGGCGAGCACCGCGAAGCTGCCGACCGCGGTGACCGGCGCGGACCTGACCAGGGCGCCGGTGACCGCGATCAGCGCCGCACCGGTCAGCGCGAGCAGCCAACGCATCCGCACAGGTTAATGCCGGCGCCGCCGCTCAGGTGAGCCGCTCCGTCGAGCCCTCGGCGAGCAGCGCCGTGACCCCCGCCAGAGCGGCCCGGATGCCCGCGCCGTAGTCGCCCTCCGGCAGGTCGCCGAGCAGCTCCTCGGCCGCGGCGACCTGTCGCCGGGCCTCGTCGGGGTGGCCCAGCCGGCGGTGCACGTCGGCCAGGTTGAGGCGCAACGACGGCAGGAAGCCACGGACCCGCAGATCGGCGTGGAAGCGCTGCGCCCGCTCGTCGGTCAGGTCCGTGACGGCGGCCAGCGCCCGCTCGTCCCAAAGCAGCTCGGCGGCCGGGTCGTCCTGCAGGTCGGCGAGGTAGTGCGCGATCGAGCAGCGGTGCAGCGGGTCGTCGGTAGCGGACCAGAGCGTCGTGAGTGTTTCGCGCGCCTGGGCCCGCTGCCCGGCGCGGCCCTGCTCCACGGCCGCGCCGATGCTGGCCATCATGGTGTCGGTCATGGCGGCGATCGTCGGGGCTCGACCAGGTCGAGGGTCAACCGTCGTCGCGGCAGAGGCAGAACGGGTGGCCGGCCGGGTCCAGCAGCACGCGCACGTGCTCCTGCGGCTGGTGGTCGGCGACCGTGGCGCCCAGCGCGACCGCTTCCGCCACCGCCGCGCCCAGGTCGCCGACCTGGAAGTCGAAGTGCATCATCGGCCGCTGCTGCCCGTCGGCCGGCGGCCAGACCGGCGGCCGGTAGTCGGTCGCCTGCTGGAACACCACGTAGATCGGACCCTCCGGCGCGGCGAGGATCGTCGTGCCGGGCTCCTCGTGGCCGATCGGCCAGCCCAGCAGCGCGGAGTAGAACCGCGCCAGCGCGGCCGGGTCCGGCGCCTCGACGGCCGTGCCCCACCACATGCCCTTCGTGCGTGACCGCATGCGCGCAGGTTAGCCCCGGCGGATGGCGGACGCCTCCTCGTCGAGCCGGTCGATCGCCGCGGGCGGCAGGCGGCGAGCCCGCCAGATCAGGTCGACGGCGTCGGGCGTGGCCGGGTGGACGGCGGGCACCGCATCTGGGGGCGGCATCCCGGCCAGCGCCGCCAGGTCGGTGACGGGCAGCCCGAGGACCACCGCGGCGGCCGCCACGAGCTGCGGTGACACCGCCTTGCGGGCGTTCCCGACCATCATCAGCGTCGACGCCGACCACGGGCCGAACCGGACGAGTCCGTACATCACCTTCACGCCGGCGACCGCGGTCAGGTTGCGGTTGGCGAACAGCCGGAGCAGCAGGGCGCCGAAGCCGGGACCGAACCAGCGGTCGTACTCCGGGTTGGTGGCCGCGGGCCCCGGTGGCCCGGCGGCGGCGAGCAGCGCGGGCAGCCGCCGGCGTACCTCCGGGTGGTTGACGACCGTGTACACCAGCCATTCGATGCTGGCGCCGCGGTCGGCCGGGGCCAGGTCGTCCGGTGGCCGGATCCCGGCCGCGAGCATCAGGTCGGAGGCGTGCCAGCCGAGGGACGGCGCGATCGCCCGCAGCAGCGGCCCGGACGGCGCCGCCCGGCCGCACGCCGCCGTGACCTCGGCCTCCGGGACGCCCGCGGTCCGGGCGAGCCGGCCCACGTCGGTCCCGCGCGCCACCACCAGCCGCGACAGCATCGGACCGAACGACATGCCGCCGAGCATATCGGCGCGCGCCGATGGCCTGGCGGAAACCCGGTGGCGCCGGCGGCTCACGACGATGTTGGCTGACATCATGATCGTCATCTGCGCCGCGTCCGGCGCGCTGGGCCGGCTCGTGCTCCGCGAGCTGGTCGGCCGTGACCAGCCCGTCGTCGCCGCCGTCCGGAATCCCGACCGGCTGGTGGATCTCCCGGGCGTCGAGGTCCGGCGCGGCGACTACGACGATCCGGCCGGCCTGCGGTCCGCGTTGCGGGGCGCCGACCGGGTGCTGCTCATCTCGTCGCCCGAACTCGACCACGAGCGCCGGGTCACGCAGCACCGGGCCGTGATCGACGCGGCGGTCGCCACCGGCGTACGCGCCATCGCCTACACCAGCTTCCTCGGCGCCGACCGGGACGAGCCGGGGATGAACGCCGCGCACCACGAGACCGAGCAGGCGATCGCGGCCAGCGGGCTCGCCCACACGATCCTGCGCCACCCGTTCTACACGGACGCGTTCGTCAACCCCGGCCTCCGCGCGGCGGTCGACTCCGGCGTGCTGGTCTCCGCCACCGGCGGCCGCGGCCTCAACACCGCCCTGCGCGCCGACCTCGCCGCCGCGGCCGCCACGGTGCTGACCGACGACGCTCACCTGGGCCGGGCGTACGACCTGACGGGTCCGGTGTGGACCTATCCCCAACTGGCCGAGGCGCTGACGGCGCTCACCGGCCGCCCGGTCGAGCACCGCGACGCCGCCGTCACCGGCCCGATGGGCTTCCTGATGAGCCTCGCCCGGGCCGGCGCGCTGGAACGGCAGACCGACGACCTGCGCACCCTCCTCGGCCGCCCACCGACTCCGCTCCGGGACGTCGTGGCCCAGGCGATCTAGCGGCGCCGCGCCACGGTCACGCCGTCGCGGACCGGCAACAGCACCGCGTCGACCCGGTCGTCGGCGGCGATGGTGGCGTTGAGCGTGCGCACCGCCGTCGTCTGGGCATCGGTCCGGTCCGCTTCGAGCACCCGCCCGCCGAGGAACATGTTGTCGAGCACGATCAGGCCGCCGGGGCGCAATCGCGGCACGATCTCCGCGTAGTAGTCCGGGTATTCGGGCTTGTGCGCGTCGACGAACGCGAAGTCGAGGTCGGCGTCGTGCGGCAGCGCCCGTAGCGTCGCGAGCGCCGGCGCCAGCCGCAGGTCGATGCGCTCGGCCACGCCCGCCCGGGCCCAGAACGGCTGCCCGACCGCCGTCCACTCCGCGCTCACGTCGCAGGCCAGCAGCCGCCCGCCGGGCGCCAGGCCACGCGCGATGCACAGCGTCGAATAGCCGGTGAACACGCCGACCTCGACCGCGCGGCGTGCTCCGGTGAGCCGGGTCAAGAGGGTGAGCAGCGCCCCCTGGTCGGCCGAGACCTGCATGCGGGCGGCGTCGCCGGCCGCCAGCCGGGTCGCGTCCGCCAGGTCGCGAAGGACCTCGTCGGGGGGCGTCGAGTGGGCCGTCACGTAGTCGACGAGAGAGGGCGCGATGAGGGTGTCCATGCGCTAAGCGTCGAAGAATCCCGTCGCTTTGGCAAGACCCACGGTTGAAAAAGTGGCGAGAATTGTCGACACTTCGTCGGGTGGACGTCACGCCGCGGCAGTACAAGGCGCTGGGCCATCCCCAGCGGCACCGCATGCTCACCGCGCTGCGCCGGCGGCCCGCCACCATCGCCCAGTTGGCCGCCGCGCTCGGTTCGCCGAAGGGGACCGTGGGCTACCACGTCAAGGTGCTCGTCGACGCTGGCCTGGTGCGCCAGAGCGAGAGCCGCACCGTGCGTGGCGGCACCGAGCGATACTTCGAGGCGACGCCTGGCGCCCTGGTGCACGACCAGCACGGCGCCGAGTTCCTGCTGCGGGCCGCGCTGGCCGAGATGGTCCCGCCGAGCGGCGACGAGGTCGAGCACACCATGCTCCGCCACGTCTGGCTGACGCCCGCCCGGGCGCGGGCGCTGGTGGAGCGGATCGAGGCGTGGGGGCACGAGCCGGCGCAGGAGGAGGAAGCGGCGGACGCCTCGGCGTACGGCGTGCTGCTGAGCGTCTTCCGCGCCGACATCCCGCGGCTCCCGCCGGCCTGATCCGGCATTCGCGCGATCCGGATAGACCCGGCGTGAAGTGGATCGACGCACCGGTGGACGCGTCCTAAAGTCCGTCCGATCTCGGGGAGGGGCGCGTCCATGCAGGATCTCGAAGGTGACATGGTGCGGGCGGTCGCGGCGCTGCGCGGCGCGGTCGAGTTCCTGCACCGCTATGACCGGCTGCACGCGTCGCTCCGGGCCGAGTCCGGCGGCGGCCCCTCGCCCCTGACCAGCGCGACCGAGGACGGGCTGGCCGCGGCGCACCGCGTCCTCGACGGCCTCCGCTCGCCCGACGGCCGGCCGCGCCGCGCCGCGCCGTTCATCCCGGCCCAGCGCACCCCGCCGGACCGCCACGGCGACCCCGGCGAATGACGGCTCAGCGCCGACGCGGCGTCGCCGACGGCGACCCCGGCGAATGACGGCTCAGCGCCGACGCGGCGTCGCCCAACGGGGACCCCGGCGATCCGACCCTCAGCGCCCGCGCAGCGTGGCCGACGGGGACTCGCCGAAGCGTTCCCGGTAGGTCGCCGCGAACCGGCCCAGGTGGCCGAAGCCCCAGGCGTGCGCGATGGCGGCCACCGTGTCGCGGCCGGGCGGCGGGTCCCGCAGCTCCTCCCGCGCGTACGCCATCCGGACGTTCTGCAGATAGGTCATGGGGGAGACCCCGACGTGGCGGCGGAAGCCCTCCTGCAGCGAGCGCGCCGAGACGCCGGCGATCCGGGCCAGCTCCGCGGTCGTGAACGGGTGCGTCGGGTCGGCCTCCATCACCTGGATCGCCCGCCGGACCGTGCGCGGCCGGACCGGGGGGGCGTGGGCGGTCAACGCCTCGGTGTGCTGGTGCTCGACGGCGAGCAGCAGCCCGTCGAGCAGGCTGTGCGCGTAGCGTTCGGCGACCAGCGGCTGGAGCAGCGCGCTCTGCGGGTTGACGATCTCGGAGCGGAGCAGGTTGACCATGCGGGCCCAGGTCAGCCCCGCGCCTCTGGTGGTGTCGAAGCTCGCGCCGAACCGGATCGGGCCGCGCACCGGCCGGCCCAGCAGGCCCGCCAGCTCGGCCTCCAGCGCCGCCCGGTCGAGGCGGATGCCGAGCGTGCGGCAGTCGGCCGACCACAGGCCGGTGTGGGCCCCGGCGCCGGCCCGGTAGACGGCGGCGCGGCGCGGGCTGGCGACGGTGACCGCGCCCCGATGCTCGCTGCCGATGGCGCCGGTGAGGGGCAGGTTGACGTGATAGGCGTCGAGGACGTCCGCACCGATCGCGACGTCGACGCCGAAGCGGATGTCGCCCACGGTGACCGGCCCGAGGCGCACCATGTCGGCGGCGAGGGCCAGGGGCCGGGTCCGGTCGAGGGGGTCGAGCACGACGTCGTAGTAGAACTCCGCGATGCACGCCCGGGCCTGGTCCAGGTCGGCGATGCGGAACGAGTGCGTCTCGGGCGGCAATGTGTCGACACGCTCGGTGTCGGGCCGGTGACGCATGACCATGAGCATTGCCCGCGCAGAGTCACACGTCAATCGAGCGCAGAGCGGGGTTGCCGGTGCGGCCGTTCGGCAACCCCGCGCGCGGTTTTCAGCTCTCGAGCGAGGACTTCGCGCGGTCGGCCTCGACGAACTCGATCTCGTCGACCCGACCGGTCTCGGCGTCGTCGCCCATCCGCGCGATCGCGGCCCGCGAGGCCGAACCGGCGGCCCAGCCGATCGCTGCGCCGACGGCCGCGGCGGCGATCACCAGGGTCCACGGGATGGGCAGCCGGCGTCCGGCGAGGGCGTCGTAGGCGAGGTTGGCTCGCCGCCGGGCCTCGTCGGCCGCGTCGCCGACCACGCTCGCCGCACCACCGACGGCGCCCACGGCGCCCGACACGGCACTGCCCGCGTCACCGGCGAAGCCGGCGGTGCGCGACCGCGCCGAGTCGACGAACGACCGCAGATGGTCCCACGCGTCGTCGGTGATCCGCTCCGTCCTGCTCCGGCGGTCGATGAGGTTGCTTCCGAACATTGCTGCCGTCCTCCTCTGTCGCCGAACCTGCCACTTCGGACGCACCAGCGTCCGACTCCTGCTCAGTGCCCCCGTGCCACCTCGCGCAAACCAGGTCCGTCCAGTGCCGATTGTGGACGCTGGCGCACCGGGGAGTGACGACCGACACGTGCGGTAGGCTGGCCGCGGCCGAATTCGCCGCCTGTGCTCCGTTCGGGCGAGTCGAAGGTCACATACTCATAGTTTTGCCCGGCTATGCCGGTTTCGGAATACAAGAAAGGGGAAGTACGCGGCCGCAAGGCTGGCGACCATGTGATGGATGCGAATACCCTCGGTCGCGGTCCGCGTACTGTCGAGAGGTCCCCTGGATGCGGACCGAGGATCGAGCTCGGAGGTAGTTGCGTGAGTCTGTCGATGGTGACAACTCGGCGTGCCAACGGAGTCCTCGAGATCGCCCCCCGCGGTGAGATCGACGTCGACTCCGCCCACGAGGTCAAAGAGGCCATCGCCGCGGCGTTGACCGACGATCGCCCCACCCGGATCGAGCTCAACCTGCGACTGGTGAGCTTCATCGACTCGGTCGGCATCAGCGCGATGGTCGCCGGCTTCCAGACGGCCGAGGTGAGCGGCGTCAAGCTCGTCGTCACCGAGCCGAGCCGGTTCGTCCACCGCCAGCTCTGGGTCACCGGGCTGCTCGGTCTGTTCGGGGCGCCGGAGCCCTATCTCGGCGACCTCAACACGCCCGCCGGCGCCTGACGTTTATGGGCGGTTAAAGCCTGCCCGTCACCTCTTGTCCGGGCACCGGAGATCCGGAAGAGTCCCGGGTCGTGGCGTGGTTGCGGATGGGCACGACCATCCTCCGGCGATACGTGCTGCTGGGCCCGATCGCGCGCGGCGGCGTGTCGACGGTCTACCACGGTTTCGACAGCCACTCCGCCCGCCCGCTGGCCGTGAAGGTCATCACTCCCGCGCACGCCGACACCGCCGGCCGCGAGGCCGCGATCACGGAACGGCTGCGCCACCCCAGCGTCCCCAAGGTGTACGACCACGGCGCCGCCCCGCTGCCCGACGGCTCGGTGGCGCCGTACGTCGTGCTCGAGCTGCTCGACGGCGTCGCCCTGGCCGGCCGGCTGGTCGGGGGCCCGCTGCCGTGGCCCGAGGCGGTGCGGATCGCGGCCACCGTCGCCGACGTGCTGGCCGTCGCCCACCGCCGCGGCGTCGTGCACCGCGACGTCTCCGCCCGCAACGTCATGCTCACCCGGGCCGGCGCCAAGATGATCGACTTCGGCCTGGCCGGCCCCGCCGGCGCCCCCGGGCTGCCGGCCGACGACGTGTTCGGGCTCGGCGTGCTGCTCCACCAGATGCTCACGGGCCAGGCCGCCAATTCGCGCCCGGGCGCCGCGCCGGCGCCGGTGCTGGCCGTGCCGGGCCTGCCGCGGGCCGTCGCCGAGCTGTGCCGGGCCACGATGAGCCGCACTCCGACCGATCGTCCGATCAGCGCGGACGTCGCCATCGGTCTATGGTCGGCGATCATGCCGGCCAGCGCTCCGACCCCGCGTGCCCTACCGGCGCCGGCTCTGCACCGCCTCAACTAGGAGTTCGAGATGGCGAAGAGCGGCACGTTCACCTACTCCTTCGAGGCGCGCTGCGAGCCGGAGGTGGCGGTCGCGCTGCTGTCGGACTTCAGCCGGCACACGGAGCTGCACCCGTTCATCGTCAAGGTCACCGAGCGACCGCCGGTCGACGGCGCGGTGCGCAGCTTCGTCATCAACGACCGCTTCCCGCTGGGCCCGTTCCACTTCACGACGACCTACACGGCGGACGTGCTGGCGATCAACCGTCCCGGCCCGAGCGCCGGCCCGGCGGAGATCATCACCCTGGCCCGCCAGCGCCCCGGCACGACGCTGCGCAACAACACCCGCATCCACCCGATGTCCGGCGGCGGCATCCGCGCCGACGTCACGATCACGCTCACCGCGCCGACACCGCTCTACGCGTACGCCTTCAAGCAGGCCCAGGCGGCCCACCACGCACTGGCCGAGCGCCTCCCGCGGGTGCTGGAGAAGCAGGCCTGACGAACGCATCCGGGGGTACGCCGCGCGGCGTACCCCCGGATGGTTTTCGGGACCTCAGTAGACGCTCAGGTGGACGTGGTTGGTGTGGTCGCTGGACGGGTCTCCGCCCGCCCCGCTGTAGGCCTTCCAGCCGCTGCTCGGCAGCCAGATCTGCCGGTACCAGATCACGTAGAGCACGGCCAACCGGTCCGAGTTGCGGATGAAGTAGTTGGCCAGGTTGGTGCCGTAGGTCTTGTCTCCACCGGTCGCGTCGCCCTCGAAGCCGCCCTTGGCCGCCGCGTAGTCGCACGCCCGGCCCTTGGGATGCTCGCCGGAACCGCCGCTGCGGTAACACGAGACATAACGCGTGAAGCCCGCCGCCTTCGCCTGCTGCAGGGCGTGCAGGTTGCGCGGGGTGATGCAGCCGTTGGCCGGTGTCGGGTCGTTGACGCTGCACGACTCGGTGGGCCAGCTGCCGTCGCTGTTGCGCTTCGCCGGTGTGGCCGTGGCGCCGCCGGAGCCGCCGGTGTTGCTCCCGGAGCCGCCCGACTGCGCCGCCTTCGCCGCGGCCGCCTTCTGCTGGCGGGCGGCCACGTCGAGTGCCCGCTCGGCCTGGTCCTTGCGGGCCTTCATGAGGGCGACCTGGCGCTCCTGCTCGCGTACCTCCGTCTTGATCGCCGCCGTCGCCTCGGCAGCCTTCGCCTTGGTCTGCTCCAGGTTGCTGATCTCACGCTGCTCGTTGGCGGCGACCATGCCGAGCGCGTTGGCCCGTTCCAGGAAGCGGTCGGGGGAGTCCGCGTTGATCAGCGCCGACATCGGGCCGAGCCGGCCGGTGCGGTAGGCCGTGCGGCCGATCTCCGCGACCGCGTCGACGTGCGAGGCCAGGTCCTGCTCGACGGTCCGGAGGGTGGCCTCCTGCTCCTTCTGCTTGGCCTGGGACCGCTTCAACGCCGCCTGCGCGTCGAGGAAGCCCCGGCTGGCCTTGTCGAGCTGGTCCCGCAGCTCGGCGGTGCCGCCCTCGTCGTCGGGGTCGGCGTTGGCCGGCGCCATCGGGCCGACGAGCCCGACGACGAGGCCGAACAGCACGACGGTCGCGACCCGGATCCATCGTCGTCGGAGGTGCGGATGACTGGGGGGATCGATCATCTGGGGGCATGTCCTTCCGTCAGCCGCCGACCGGGTTAGCTGACGGGTTCGGGACGGAAGTTGATCCCTACCGCTGGCGCGGATTCACCCCAGGTGCCTGGTTCCCCGGCTCGCCGTGGCGATTAGGCGACGATCTCCGCAGGCACCGGTGGGGTGCCGGCCAGCGAAGATCGATCTGGAGACTACCGAGGAATGCCTACTCTGCGGGAGCGCCGTTAAAAGCGCATTAGCCGGGCTTGCCCGGATTTATCCGGGCAAATCTCGGCTGAAGGTCACGAAAGTTAAGGCCGATCTAAGCACCCACGGTCACCAACTCGCGGTACGGCAGTCGCCGGTGGCCGCCACCGGCTCCACCTGAAGGGTGGCGTGGTCGATGCCGAAGCCGTCGTGCAGCGCCTCCCGGGCCGCCGCCAGCACCGTGGCCACCTCCGCGTCGCCCTCGATGCCGAGGTGCGCCGAGGCCACGTCCATGCCCGAGGTCAGCGTCCAGACGTGCAGGTCGTGCACGTCGCAGACGCCCGGCACCGCGCCCAGCGAGGTGCGCATGGCCGCGACGTCGAGGTGCTCCGGCGCGGCCTGCACCAGGATCCGCAGCGCCTCGCGACCGAGCTTCCAGGTGCGGGGGAGGATGAACAGGCCGACCGCGACCGCGATCAGCGGGTCGACCAGGAACCAGCCGGTGGCGGCGATGATGCCGGCGCCGACCAGCACGCCGACGGAGCCGACGAGGTCGCCGAGCACCTCCAGATAGGCGCCGCGGACGTTGATGCTCTCGCGTGCGCCCTCGCGCAGCAGCCCGAACGCCACGATGTTGGCCACCAGGCCCAGCCCGGCCACGATCAGCATCGGCGTCGTGTCGACCGCGGGCGCGTCGCCGAACCGGCGCACGGCCTCGACCAGCACGTAGATCGCGACGCCGAACAGCAGCACCGCGTTGGCCAGCGCGGCCAGGACCTCCAGGCGATAGAGGCCGAAGGTCCGCTGCGGGTCGCGGGCGGCCGCCCGCCGGGCCGCGGTGATCGCGGCGAGCGCCATGCCGATGCCGAGCACGTCGGTGAACATGTGGCCGGCGTCGGAGAGCAGGGCCAGGGAGCCGGTGGCGAACGCGGTGACGGCCTCGACCACCATGAAGACGGCGAGCAGCGCGAAGGCGGCCCAGAGGCGCCCCCGGTGCCGCGCGCCGGCGTCGCGCGCGCCGTGGTCGTGTCCTGCTCCCACCGGTCCTCCTGCCTGGCTCGCTCGCTGCTGGCTCCAGTCTTATGCAAACATCGCTATGTATGCAAAGGTGACACCGGTAACCATTCCCATTGTCCGTCGGCCGGTGGTGTCGGGATGTTTACCGCAGGGGTGTGGCGTGACCCCTGTTGCCCTTGGTCAGACTGGGCGTCGTGAAACGGCCTCTCCTTCGCCTCGCCGTCACCGGTTTCCGGGCCCACGCCGTGCGGCTGGTGCTGACCGGTTTCGCGGTGATGGTGGGAGTCGGCTTCCTCGCGGGCACCCTGGTCTACGGCGACACCGCCCGGGCCGCCTTCTACGACGACCTGGCCCGCTCGGCCCGCAACGTCGACGTGGCCGTCGAGCCGGCCGGGCTGCTCGCCGAGCGCGACACGGTGGAGACCATCGCCGCCCTCGACGGGGTCGCGGCCGTGGACGGCCGGATGGCGGCCTGGCTCAGCATGCTGGACCGCGAGGGCAAGATCATGATGGACCACGGCCACGTCGGGTACGGGCTCTCCGTCCCGGACGTGCCGGCCCTGGCCGCGTACGACCTGCTGGCCGGCCGCCTGCCCACCGGCCCGGGTGAGCTGGCGGTCGAGAAGAACACCGTCGCGCGGGCCGGGTTCACGATCGGCGGGCCGGTGACCGTGCTCGACGCCGCCGGGTCGCCCCGCACGCTGACCCTCGTCGGGGTGCTGGACCTCGGCGTCAACCGGCTCTACGGCGGGTCCACCGTCGCCGCCCTCACCGACGACTCCCTGACGGCGCTGACCGGCACGCAGCGGTTCGCCGAGGTCGTGGTCAGCGCCCGCCCGGGCGTGTCCGAGGCGGTGCTGCGCGACCGGGTGGCGGCGGCGCTCGGGCCCGCGTACCCGGTGCTGACCGGTTTCGAACTGCGCGAGCGGCTGGCCGTCGAGGCCGGCAAGTACGTCACCGGCTTCGTCGCCGTGCTGCTCGGCTTCGGCCTGGTCGCGGTGACCGTGTCGGCGTTCGTCATCTACAACACGTTCGCGATCCTGGCCGCGCAGCGCACCCGCGAGCTGGCCCTGCTGCGCGCCGTGGGCGCCTCCCGCCGCCAGGTCACCGGCACCGTGCTGCTGGAAGCGCTGCTGCTGGGCATCGTCGCCTCGGTCGGCGGCCTGGTGATGAGCGTGGTCATCGGGTACGGCCTGATCTGGGGCCGCGAGCTCGTCGCCACCGACATCCCGCTGCACACGCCGGTGGTGCGCTGGCCGACGTTCCTGGTCGCGGTCGGCTTCGGCACGTTCGTGGCGGTGGTCTCCGCGCTGGTGCCCGCGATCGGGGCCGGCCGGGTCGCGCCGCTGGCCGCGCTGCGCGCCGCGGCCCTGGCGGAGCCGCGGGCGGTCGCCGGCGGCCGGCGCACCGCCCGGGTGATCGGCGCCGGGGTGCTGGCCGTGGCCGGCCTGCTGGCCGTCGTCGGCGGCGTGCCGCTCGGCTTCCCCGGCCTCCCGCTCGTGCTGGGCGGCGGCATGCTGCTGTTCGTCGCCGCCGTGGTCGCCGGCCCGCTGCTGGTGCCGCGGGCGGTCGCGCTGGTCGGCTGGCTACCAGCCCGGCTGTTCGGCACGGTGCCGGCGCTGGCCGTGGCCAACGCCCGCCGCAACCCGCGCCGGGCCGCCGCCACCACGCTCGCGCTGGTCATCGGGGTGGCGCTGATGTCGCTGTTCGCGGTGCTGCTGGCCACCGCCCGCGACCAGAGCGGCCGGGAGCTGACCGAGAACTTCCCGGTCGAGTTCACGCTGACCCGGGCCCGCACCGACGGCACGTTCGAGTCGATGCGCGCCGGGATGCCGGCCGGCCTGGCGTCGGCCCTCCGCCGGCACGCGGCCTTCGCGACGGTGGCCGAGGTGCGCTCCGAGCAGCCGGTGGCGGGGGAGCGCACCCGGGTCGCGGCGGTGCCGCCCGAGCAGCTGCGGGGAGCGATCCGCCCGGAGGTGACGGCGGGCGCGCTCGACCTCGACGGTCCCGGCACGGTCGCGCTGAGCCGCGCCTACGCGACCGACCACGGCCTGACCGTCGGCTCGACGGCGCCGCTCGGCGCGCTGGGCTCGCCACGGGTGGTGGCGCTGTTCGACGACTCACCGCTGGACGGCTCGGCCCTGGTCTCCTACGCGGCGTTCACGGCGGCGTTCGGCGACCGACCGGCGGTGGAGATCCTGGTCGACCTGGCGCCCGGAGTGTCCACAACGGACGGCCAGCGGCTGCTCGACGCGGAGCTGCGCGCGTACCCGGTGGTCCAGGTGACCAGCCGCGCCGCCGAGGCCGACGAGCTCGGCGCGTCGCTGGACGAGCTGCTCGGCATCTTCGCGGCCCTGCTCGGCATGTCGGTGCTGATCTCCCTGTTCGGCATCGGCAACACGCTGGCGCTGTCGGTCGTCGAACGCCGCCGCGAGTCGGCCACCATGCGCGCCCTGGGCCTGTCCCGCCGCCAGCTCCGCGGCATGCTCCTGCTGGAGTCGGGCCTGATCGCGGTGGTCGGCGCCGTGGGCGGCGTCGCCCTCGGCGGTGGCGTGGGGTGGGTGGCGGCGGCCGCGCTGATCGACACCTACGGCCACGGCGTGCCGGTGGTCCCGGTCGGGCAGCTCGCCCTCGTGGTGCTGGCGGCGGCCGGCGCGGCCCTGCTGGCCGCGGTCCTACCGGCCCGCCGCGCCGCCCGCCTCCCGGTCGTCGCCGCCCTGGCCGACGACTGACAGCGAAGGAAGGGTCCCTTCTTATCGCTTTCCGCATAAGAAGGGACCCGTGCTAACGCCCTGCGGGCGGATCAGCGTCAGGCGGACCTGAGCAATCGAGTGGCCTCGATGCGGAGGGCCTTCGATGCGGAAGGGCATCGTGCGCGGTTGACTCTGCGCGGGCCGGGCCGGGCCGGGCCGAGCCGGGCCGAGCCGGGCCGAGCCGAGCCGGGCCGGGCCGGGCCGAGCCGTCCGGACGTGCGCGCTTGACCTGGCCGGCGTCGACTTGCCGGCCTTGGAACGCCCGGCGATCGCGACCCGCGGCGGCTCGTCGGCCTGCAGGGGCTTGTCGGGCCATGATCGTGTGCGCCGACCCTGGGTTATCGGCCAGCGCCCAAGGAGAGCCGAGGCGGCTACCGGCGAATGCGCCTGGACGCTGGCGGTAGCCACCCATGATCATGTGCGACTGGTCCTGTCGACGGGGCCACCCGGCCATGATCATGTGTGCAAGACCTGGACGACACGCCGCCGGACCTCTCGATCTGATGCACCTGATCTTCCGGAAACACCCAGAGGCCCCAGATGCGACGCACTCGATCATGACCGGGGCCGGGCTTAGTTCTAGACCACCGCCCCAGCGGGTGATGACGCGCTTGTCCACCCATGGTTGGCCACGTTCACGGATCGCACCCTGCAGGCTGCCGCCGGTCTTGGCGCCGCACATCCGGGCTGCTGCTCAGCTCCAATGCCGGCGAGGGTGACCCGCGACCAGGCCAGGACGGGCGATGGGCGATCAGGCGTCCCGCCCTCCTGGCCCGCGTCGTGCGGCGCCGCGCACGCCCCGCGGCCCAGGCCGCTCTCCGCGCGGTCTTCCGGGCCGCTCTCCGCGCGGTCTTCCGGGCCGCTCTCCGCGCGGTCTTCCGGGCCGCTCTCCGCGCGGTCTTCCGGACCGATCTCCGCGCGGTCTTCCCGCGGCGCGGTCTCCGCCGGGCGCCGGGGTGCGGGGGGAAGCCGGGGCGGCGGACCGGCGCGAGCTACGACTCCTGGGGTGTCAGGCGGACGCGGCGGAGGAGTTGGGCGTTGAGGGCGACCACGATCGTCGACACCGACATCAGCACCGCGCCGATCGCCGGGCTCAGTGTCAGGCCCGCCCAGGCCAGGACGCCCGCCGCCAGCGGGATCGCGATCACGTTGTAGCCGGCCGCCCAGGCCAGGTTCTGGATCATCTTGCGGTAGGCGGCCCGGGACAGGCGGATCACGCCGCTGACGCCGCGGGGGTCCGACGAGGCGAGGACGACGCCGGCGGACTCGATGGCGACGTCCGTGCCCGCGCCGATCGCGATGCCGACGTCGGCCCGGGCCAGCGCCGGCGCGTCGTTGACGCCGTCGCCGACCATCGCCACCCGCAGGCCGCGGGCCTGGAGGTCGGCTACCGCGCGGTCCTTGTCGGCGGGGAGCACCTCGGCGAAGACCTCGTCGACGCCCGGCCGGAAGCCGAGGTCGGCGGCGACCGCCTTGGCCACCGCGCGGGCGTCGCCGGTGATCATCGCGATCGTGCGTACGCCCTGGTCGCGCAGCGCTGCGATCGCCTGCCGCGCCTCGGGGCGCACCTCGTCCTCCAACGCGAACGCGCCGAGCACGGCCGAGTCGGAGAGCCGCACGAGGTGCAGCACCGCGGCGCCGCGCGCGGACCAACCCGACGTCGCCGCCGCGAGGCGCTCCGGAACCGCCACGTCGAGCTCGCGCAGCAGGGCCGGCCCGCCGACCGCGTACGCCGTGCCGTCGATCGTCGCCCGCACCCCGCGACCGGTCAGCGACCGGAAGTCCGTGGCCCGCGCCGGCGTGCCGGCCGCCGCCACGATCGCCTTGGCGAGGGGGTGCTCGCTGTCGGCCTCGACGCCGCCGCCCAGGCGCAGCACCTCGGCCTCGGTGACCCCGTCGACCGCCGCCACGCCGGTGACCTTGTGCGCGCCCTTGGTCAGCGTGCCGGTCTTGTCGAACAGCACCGCGTCGACGGTGCGCATGCGCTCCAGCGCGAGCCGGTCCTTGACCAGGATGCCGGCGCGCGCCGACACGGCGGTCGACAGCGCGATGACCAGCGGGATGGCCAGGCCCAGGGCGTGGGGGCAGGCGATCACGAGAACCGTGATGGTACGGACGACCGAGTCGTCCAGGTTGCCCACGGCCCACCACGCCAGGAAGGTGACCACGGCGACCGAGGCGGCCACGTAGAACAGCGCCGCCGCGAACCGGTCGGCCAGCACCTGGGCGCGGCCGCCGGAGGCCTGGGCCTGGGCCACCAGGCGCTGGATGCCGGCCAGGGCCGTGTCGGCGCCGACGGCGTCGATCCGCAGCCGGACCGCCGAGTCCGTGACCACCGTGCCGGCCACCACCCGGTCGCCGGCCTGGCGCGGCACCGGGCGCGACTCCCCGGTGATCATCGACTCGTCGACCTCGGCCGCGCCGTCGACGATCCGCCCGTCGGCCGGCACCCGCCCGCCGGGGCGGACCAGCACCACGTCGCCCAATGCCAGCGCCGCGACCGGCACGGTCTCGACCCGGTCGCCCACCACCCGCTCGGCGTCGTCGGGCAGCAGCGCCGCCAGCGCGGCCAGGGCGCCCTGGGCCTGGCCGATCGCCTTCATCTCCTGCCAGTGACCGAGCAGCATGATGGTCACCAGGGCGGCGAGCTCCCACCAGAAGTCGAGGTCGAACGCGCCGACGGCGGTGGCCAGCGAGGCGCCGTAGGCCACCGTGATCGCCATCGCGATCAGCAGCATCATGCCGGGCGCCCGGTCGCGGACCTCGCGGACCGCGCCGACCAGGAACGGCCAGCCGCCGTAGACGAAGACGATCGAGCCCAGCACGGGGCCGATCCAGTCGATGCCCGGGAAGTCGAGCGAGTAGCCGAACCAGTCCATGACCATCTCGCTGGTCACGACGATCGGCACGGTCAGCGCCAGGGAGAGCCAGAACTTCCGCCGGAACTGCTCGGGGTCGTGCCCGGCGTGCTTGTCGTGCCCGCCGTGGGCAGCGTGGGCACCGTGACCGGCCGCCGGCGCATGCGACTGGTGGTGCTCGTGCATCGTTCCGCTGTCGTGTCGCATGCCGCCTACTATACCCCCAGGGGGTATGTAGGCAAGCGCGGCGCGACGACCGGTAGCGTCGCCCCATGGAACCGCTGACCTTCCACGACCTGCCCGCCTGGGAGGCGTGGCTGGCCGACCACCACGAGACCGCGGCCGAGGCCTGGCTGGTGATCGCCAAGAAGGGCGCCGCCCGCCCGACCATCACCGCGGCCGAGGCCGGCGACGTGGCGATCTGCTTCGGCTGGATCGACAGCCAACGCCGCGGCCTCGACGCCGAGCACTTCCTGCAGCGCTACTCGCCCCGCCGCAAGGGCGCGCGCTGGTCACAGGTCAATGTGGACCGTGCCGAGGCCCTCGTGGCCGCCGGCCGGATGCGGGCCGCCGGCCACGCCCAGATCGAGGCCGCGAAGGCCGACGGCCGCTGGGCCGCCGCGTACCCGGCGCAGCGCGACGCGAAGACCCCCGACGACCTGGCGGCGGCCCTCGCCGCCAATCCCGCCGCGGCCGCGCGATTCGCGAGCCTCGACAAGACCAGCCGGTACGCCGTCATCCTCAAGCTCACCAGCGCGCCCAGCCCGGCGGCCCGCCGCAAACGGCTGGTCGCCCTCACCGACCTCCTCGCCGGCGGCGACCCCGTCCCGCCGCCGCAAGTCGGTTGAACGTTGAACCGAATAGTGGGTACGTGCGTGGATACCTGAACGGAGGACGTCGAAAGGAGAAGCCATCGTGCGCCACCGGGTGGCCACCATCGCGCTGGGTCTGACCGCGGCACTCGCCGCCACCCTGCTCGGTCCGGCCGGCACTGCGACCGCACACGACGCGAACCACGACCTGTTCCCCACCACGATCCAGCTGCCCAACGGCTTCCAGCCCGAGGGCATCGCGATCGGCACACTGCCGTACGCCTTCTTCGGGTCCCGGGTCGACGGGGCCATCTACCGGGCCAGCCTGGTCACCGGGCGCGGCGAGATCATCAACCCGGGCTTCGGCTCGGGGTCGCTCGGGCTCAAGCTGGACGGCCGCGGCCGGCTCTTCGTCGCCGGCCAGACCAGCGGCGACGGGCGGGTGGTCGACGCCGTGACCGGTAGGACCCTCAAGATCTGGAACTTCACCGACGGGACCAGCTTCGTCAACGACGTGATCCTCACGCCCGACGCCGCCTGGTTCACCGACTCGCAGCAACCCGTGCTCTACAAGGTGCCGTTCGGCCGCTTCGGCACGCTCGGCGACCGGTTCGAGACCGTCCCGCTGTCCGGGGACTTCGTCTTCACGCCGGGCGCGACCAACGCCAACGGCATCGCGCGTACGCCCGACGGCCGCGACCTGCTGGTCGTCCAGTCCAACACCGGCCTGCTGTTCACCGTGGACGCCGACAACGGCGCGGCCACGCAGGTCGACCTCGGCGGCGTGCCGATGACCAACGGTGACGGCCTCTGGCTCGAGGGGCGCCGCCTCTACGTGGTGCAGAACCGCCTCAACCAGATCGCCGTCGTCGACCTCAACCGGTCCGGCACGCGGGGCACCGTGGTCAAGACGATCACCAGCCCGGCGTTCGACGTGCCGACCACCATCGCCGCGTACGGCCAGCGGCTCTATCTGCCCAACGCCCGGTTCACGACACCGCCGACGCCGGACACGACCTACACCGCGGTCGCCGTCAGGCGCTGACGTCCAGGGTCACCAACCGCTGGGTGGCGCGGGACAGGGCGACGTACAGCGTGCGTACGCCCGCCGCGCCACCCGCGCGGATCTCGTCCGGCGCGACCAGCACGACACCGTCGTACTCCATGCCCTTGGCCTGCAGGCTCGTCACCACCTGCACCCGCGGGTCGCCGACGCCGCCGAGCCAGCCGGCCACCTCGCCGACGCGGGGGACCGGCGTGATCACGCCGATCGTGCCCTCGACCTGGTCGAGCAGATCGTCCACAGCGGACCGCACGGCGTCCGGCAGCGCCGGGCCCGGCACCGTCGACGCCACCGGTGGCACGCCGGTCGACCGCACGGCCGTCGGCAGCGGCAGGTCCGGCGCGATCGTCCGGATCTCGGCCGCGGCGACCTCGAAGATCTCGGCGGAGTTCCGGTAGTTGGTGGTCAGCGTGTACGCGTTGCGCGCCCGCGAACCCAGCGCCCGGTCCCGGGCCCGGTCGAGCTCGGCCGGGTCGCCCGTCCAGGCGGTCTGCGCCGGGTCGCCGACCACGGTCCACGAGGCCAGCCGTCCGCGCCGGCCCAGCATGCGCCACTGCATCGGCGAGACGTCCTGGGCCTCGTCGACCACGACGTGCGCGTACTCCCGGTAGTCGTCGGGTCGGGCGGTCGCCGCCGCCCGGGCGGCCCGGGCCCGCTCGGTCGCCGTGCTCAGCTCGTAGACGCCCTGCGCCACCTGGAACTCGTTGCGCTGCTGGCGGGCCGCCCGCACCGGCTGCCCGAGCAGGGCGTCGAGCTCGTCGAGGAGGGCGACGTCGGCGATGGTCGGGTCCTCGCTGTCGAAGCTGCCCGTCAGCAGGTCCACCTCGGCCGGTGACAGCAGGCCGGCGGCGTAGCGGCGCAGCCGGGCCGGGTCGGCCAGCCAGGCCAGCACGTGCCGCGGTCGCAGCCGGGGCCACCACTCCTTGACGAACGAGCGGAAGTCCTCGCGCTCGGCCAGCTGGTCCTCGAACTCGCGCTTCTTGGGCAGGCCGGGCACCTTCGCCTGCTCGGCCTGCGCCCAGAGCGCGTCGAACAGGCCCTCGAAGCCGGCCCGGCGCACCTCGTTGCGGCGGGCGCCGCGGGGCAGGGCCCGGGTCCGGACGCGGTCGAGCTGGCCGCGGTCGAGGCGCAGCAGCGTGCCCCGGTAGAGGAGCCGCAGCGAGGTCGGCCCGTCGGGCACCGCGTCGTGCGAGGCCCGCTCAAGCACCCGGCGCATCCGCAGCGAGCCCTTGACGGCCGCCACCGGGCCCGGGTCGGTGCGGGTCGCGGACCAGCCGGGCACCAGCGTGCCGAGCGAGCGCAGGGTCGCCGACTCCTCGCCGAGCGAGGGCAGCACCGAGGCGATGTAGTCGACGAACACCGTGGACGGTCCGACCACGAGGATGCCGCCGCCGGCGAACCGGTTGCGATCCGAATAGAGGAGGTACGCCGCCCGGTGCAGCGCCACGGCCGTCTTGCCGGTGCCGGGGCCGCCGGACACGATGGTCACGCCGCTGCCGGGGGAGCGGATCGCCTGGTCCTGCTCGCGCTGGATGGTGGCCACGATGTCACGCATGCCGTGCCCGGTCGCCTTCGACAGCGACGCCAGCAGGGCGCCGTCGCCGACCACCCGCATCTGCTCCGGCGCGGCCTCGGGGTCCAGCAGGTCGTCCTCGATGCCCGTCACCCGTTCGCCGGACGACTGGATCATGCGGCGCCGGATCACGCCCCGCGGCTCGGCCGCCGTGGCCTGGTAGAACGCCGCGGCCGCCGGGGCGCGCCAGTCGACGACCAGCGGCTGGGCGTCCTCGCCGCGCACGCCCAGCCGGCCGACGTGGAAGCTGGCGCCGCCGCGCAGGTCGAGTCGGCCGAAGACCAGCCCTTCGTGCTCGGCGTCGAGCAGGTAGCGCCGCCGGGCGGCGTGGAAGACGAACGCGTCCCGCTCGACCAGCGCGCCGAAGTTGCCCACCGCCGCCTGCCGGTAGCCCTCGCGCTCGGCGCGCGCGGCCTCCCGACGCAGCTCCTCGACCCGGGCGTAGACCCGGTCGACGTGCTTCTGCTCGGTGGCGATCTCCTGCTGGAGCGTGGTGACGTCGGTCAAGCGGATGGCTCCTCGTGCGATGGGTCGGCCGCGGGTCGCGCGACCAACCCGAACGAGAGTACGGGCAGCCCGCCGGGAACGGATCGGTAGCCGGGTCGATGTGCCCGTACTCGCACCTCGATAGAATTGCCCTCGAACGACTACGGTGATGCGGTGCCGCATCAACGTTGGATGATCTATGGCGCCAACGGCTACACCGGTGATCTTGTCGCCCGGCTGGCCGTCTCGCGTGGCGCCCGACCCCTGCTCGCCGGCCGCAACGCCGCCGCCGTCAAGGCCCTCGCCGATGAGCTCGGCCTGGAGCACGTGGTCTTCGACCTGCGCGACGGCGCGGCCACCCGGGCCGCCCTCGGCGAGGTCGACGTCGTGGCGCACTGCGCGGGCCCGTTCGTGGCCACCGCCGGCCCAATGCTCGACGCCTGCCTCGACACCGGCACCCACTACCTCGACGTGACCGGCGAGCACCCGGTCTTCGAGGCCGTGCTGGCGCGGGCCGCCGACGCCCGGGCGGCCGGCGTCGTGCTGATCACGGGGGCGGGCTTCGACGTGGTGCCCACCGACTGCCTGGCCAACCTGCTGCACGCCGCGCTGCCCGACGCGACCGCCCTGGAGCTCGCGTTCGTCGCGCCGGGCGGGATGAGCCGCGGCACGGCCACCACCGGGCTGGCCATGAACGCCCGGGGCGGCTGGCGGCGGATCGCCGGCACGCTGGTGCCCACGCCGATCGGCACCCCGGCCCGCGAGGTGGCGTTCCCGTCCAAGGTCCGCAAGGTCGGCGCCGTGCCTTGGGGCGACCTGGTCACCGCCCATCACTCGACCGGGATCGGCGACATCACCGTCTACAGCCGGGTGCCGGCGCCGACGCTGCTCGCCAAGCTGATCCGCTTCGCGCCGGTCCGCGCGCTGGCGGCCCGGGCGATCAAGCGCCAGCCGCCCGGCCCGAGCGCGGAGACGCGGGCCGCGACGAAGATCGAGGTGTGGGGCGAGGTCCGCAACGCGGCCGGTGACGTGCGCACGGCCACGCTGACCGGGCCCAACGCCTACGACCTGACCGCCGACGCCGTGCACCGGGCCGCCGAGCACCTGCTGGCCGGCACCGGTGGCCGGGGCGGCGGCGCGGTCGTGGCCGGCGCGCACACCCCTGGCACCGCCTTCGGGCCCGACTTCCTCACCCGCCTCGACCGGGTGACGGTGCACGCGCCTGCTAAATCGTGACGACGACCTTGGCCCGCGCGTGCTCGGTCTCCAGGTAGCGGATGGCCGCCGGCACCTCGGGCAGCGGGAACGTGCGGTCGATGACCGGGGTGAGCCGGCCGGCCTCGGCGTGGGCCCGCAGCGTCTCGAGGTGTGACCGGCCGGGCACGGTGGACAGGACCACGATGCGCTGCCGCACGAACGGCGCCAGCAAGCGACCGCGGGCGATGAGCCAGACCGGGCCGACCAGGCTGCCGCCGCGGTAGACGCCGCCGCCGGAGAGCACCAGCGTGCCGGTGGGGGTCAGCGCGCGGCGCAGCGCGGTCAGGGACCGGTTGCCGACGAGGTCGAGGACCAGGTCGTGGCGGCCGGCGTCGTGGGTGAAGTCGGCGCGGGTGTAGTCGACGACGTGGTCGGCGCCGAGCGACCGGGCCAGGTCGGTGTTGCGCGTGCTGCACACGGCGGTCACCGTGGCGCCGCGCGTCTTGGCCAGTTGCACGGCGAGCGTCCCGACACCGCCGGAGGCGCCGTTGATCAGCACTTGCTGGTCGGGCGCGACGTCGGCCAGCCCCATGAGGGCGGTGACGCCGGCCAGCGGCAGGGCGGCCGCCTGCTCCGCGGTCAGGTTGGCGGGCCGGCGCGCGACCAGGGTCTCCGGCACGCTGACGTATTCGGCGAACGCGCCGTTGGCGTCGCCCAGGTCGCCGAAGACGGCGTCGCCGGGGCGCAGGTCGCGGACGCCGGCGCCGACGACCTCGACGCGGCCGGCGAAGTCGCGGCCCCGGATCCGGGCGCGCGGGCCGGACCGGCCCATGGAGAGCCGGGCGAGCCTGGGGTCACCCCGCATGATGTGCCAGTCGTACGCGTTGAGCGCGGCCGCCTCGACCCGCACGAGCACCTCGCCGGCGGCCGGCACGGGCGTGTCGACCTCCTCGAAGGCCAGCGTGTCGGGCGAGCCGTAACGGTCCTGGACGATCGCCTTCATGGTCCCTCCCGGGGGTGGTGTACGGCGTACACCCGAGGCTAGGTGTACGCCGTACACCTGTCAAGCGGTTAAGGTTCCCCTGTGAAGGCTGAGACGGTGAACCGGACCCCGCTGAGCACGGACCGCGTTCTGCGGGCCGCGGTCGCGCTGGCCGACCAGGCGGGGATCGAGTCGCTCAGCATGCGCAAGCTCGCGCACGAGCTGGGCGTGGTCCCGATGGCGCTCTACAAGCACGTGGCCAACAAGGACGAGCTGCTCGACGGCATGATCGACGTGGTCGTCGGCGAGATCGAGCCCCTGCGGCCCGGTCCCGACTGGAAGTCGGTGGTCCGCCGGCGCATCCTGTCGGCCCGCACCGTGCTGCTGCGCCACCCCTGGGCGCCGCTGGCCATCGAGGCGCGACTCGACGCGACGCCGGCGATCCTGGACTACCTCGACTCGATGGTCGGCGCCCTGCGCGACGGCGGCTTCTCCACGGACCTGGCCCACCACGTCATGCACGCGATGGGCTCGCGGATGCTGGGCTTCAGCCAGGAGCTCTTCGACACCAACCGCCGCGCCGGCCGCTCCGGCACCACGGATCCTTCACCGCCAACGGGTTTCCCGGCCGAGGCCGCGGCCCGGTTCCCGCACCTGGCCGCCATCGCCGGCGCCGCGGCCCACGACGACACCTCGGTGGTGGGGTCGGGCTGCGACGACCAGTTCGAGTTCGAGTTCGCCCTCGACCTGCTCCTGGACGGCATCGAACGCCTACGCCAGCAGGGCTGGACGTCGCACTAGGTGTAGTGACCATGAGCGTTGTTGACAACGGCGTGGTGGCTTGATCGGAACGAAGACCTCCGGCGAGGTGTGAGGTGCTGACGCCCACATCCCGGAACCGGAGGTCTTCATGGCCCACCGTAATGCCCGTCTGACCCTGCACGGTCGACGGCTGCTGATCACGCGTGTCGTGGTCGAGGGCCGCCCCGTCGCGCATGTTGTCAAAGAACTCGGCTGTTCCCGCACCACTGGCTACAAATGGTTGGCCCGCTGGCGGGCCGAGGGCGACGCGGGCCTGCACGATCGGCCTAGCACCGCGCATCGACTGACCGGCAAGACCCCACCCGATATCGAAGCCCGGATCTGCCAGCTCCGCACCGAACACAAGCTGGGCCCGGCCCGCCTGGCACCACTGCTGGAGATGCCGGCCTCGACCATCCACGCCGTCCTACGACGACACAACCTGCACCGGCTGTCCTGGCTCGACCGGCCCACCGGCGAACTCATCCGCCGCTACGAACGCGACCACCCCGGCGAGCTCATCCACGTCGACGTCAAGAAGATCGGCCGGCTCCGCGACGGCGGCGGCTGGCGCACCCTGGGCCGAGACAGCCTCGAACACCGCCGCGCCCGTGCCACGGACGCGTTGGCTACGAGTACGTCCACGCCGCCATCGACGACCACACCCGCCTGGCCTACGCCGAGATCCACCCCGACGAGAAGACCGGGACCTGCGCCGCGTTCCTCCACCGCGCCGCCGCCCACTTCGCCGCCCTGGGCATCACCCACATCCAACGGGTCATGACCGACAACGCCCTGGCCTACCGCCGCGGCCGCGCCTGGCACCAAGCCCTGACCGACCTCGGCGCCCAAGCCCGGTTCACCCGCCGCTACCGACCCCAAACCAACGGAAAAGCCGAACGCTTCAACCGCACCATGTGCGACGAATGGATCTACGCCCGACCCTTCACCACCAACCAAGACCGCGCCGACGCCCTACCCTCATGGCTACACACCTACAACCACCACCGCGGACACACCGCCCTTGCCGGCAAACCACCCATCACCCGCGTCAACAACGCTCCTGGTGATTACAACTAGGGCGCACCGTGGCGGTGCTGGTCGGTCGACGGCTCCGCATCGGGCTCACGGCCGGCGCGATGCGCGGCGATCGCCTCGCGGCCGCCAGGCGCACACCGAGCCGGTCCGGCGCGGTCCAGCTGGCGTTGACGAACCAGCGCGGCGGAGAGTCGCACCAGCGGCGCCGAGGGTCGTCGCGGCGCGCGCGGTGGGGTCGGTCCTTGTCAGTCCGGGACATGGCTGCGCTCCTCTCGAAGCCGCATGATGCGGCACCTACAAGGGCGCGGCGTGATAGTCCCGGATCGTGGCCATGCCGCCATCGAGGAGGTCTTCTGGCGTCCGGGTCTGTTCGAAACGTTGCTCGTCATTCTGGGCGGCACCCAAAACAGCGGCGCGTCGTACACGACACGCCGCCGCGCGGGCAAACGCTCGAGATCTTGGTAAAGGAATGCTCCTATGGCGACTCTTCAGTCCCATGACATCTGTCGCACTTGATGTCCCGGTAGATGTGTCACACCGGGTTGACTGCCAGGGATGGCGATACGGCGTCAAATGCTGAACGCGATGGACGCGGTCCTGGCCGCTGGCGTGAAGATCGACAATGTGGCGCGGTGGTGCCGTGAGAATGGCGTCACGACGCGGACGTTCTACCGACACAAGGCCCGCGTGGCCGCCGAAGGGGCGTGGCGAGAACGGTCCCGCCGCCCACACCACAGCCCGGGCATGGCCGGCCCGGACCTCGACGCGTGGATCCGCAAGTTACGTGCCGACCTCGCCCCGGACAACGGCGCGGACTACATCCGCGACGCCCTGACCCGGATCGCGGCCGATATCAGAGCACCATGGTCGGTGCCGTCGCGGTCCACGATCAACCGGGTCCTGTCCCGCCACGGCCTGCTCGACGCGAACCCCGCCAAACGGCCTCGCAGCTCGTGGCGGCGATTCGCGTTCGCCCAACCCCGCGACCGCTACCAGATCGACGCGACCGTCGTCGCCCTGACCGGTGGCCGCAACGCGGTCGTCTTCGACGTCCTCGACGACTGCACCCGGATGCTGGTCGCCTGCACCGCCGCCACCGGCGAGACCGCCGCCGCCGCGATCACCGCGATCACCGCCGCCGCCAACCAGCACGGACCACCCGCGATCGTGCTCTGCGACAACGGCGCCGCGTTCACCAACACCTGGTCCTCCGCCACCACCGCAGCGTCACAGTTCGCGTCCACGCTCAACGGCTGGGGCACCCGATTGATCCACTCAAGCCCCTACCACCCACAAACCTGCGGGAAGGTCGAGCGCCACCACCAAACCCTCAAGAAATGGCTCACCCACCACCGCATCCCGACCACCATCGCGCAGCTCCAACGCCTACTCGACGACTACCGCGACTACTACAACACCCGACGGGCCCACTGCGCCCTCGCCCGCCGCACCACCCCACACCACGCCTGGACCTCCGCGACCCGCCACGGCGGACCCGCCGCCCTGCCCATCCAGACCGACGCCACCGTCCACCGCTGCCGCGTCACCGACTACGGAAAAATCAACGCCGGCTCCCACCGCATCGGCGTCGGCATAGCCCGTCTCGGCCAAACCCTGACCGTCATCCGCCACAACGGCCACGCCACCATCTACGACCCCGACGGCCACCCCATCGGCACCGCCACCCTGACCCCCGGCAAAACCTACGTCCCCCTATAACCAACCCAACCAACATCAAAACCGTGACACATCAACCGGGACACACCCTTGACACATCTCCCGGGACATGACAGCTCCTATGGCGACATTTATTTACCTAGATCCGGACCCGGAAAGGTCTCTGGGCGCTCGGTCTCGAGCCAGCGCTCTGCATGGGAGCGGCGACTCGCCGGCTTCGGTCACCTCAGCCGCCCGCGGCCCGGCGTAAGGCTGAGGGGCGGTTGGCGGCGGCATCCGGGTCGACCAACTGTGCGAGACGGCATCGGAAACGACGGCCGAGACGAACAGGCCCGCGTTGCCGTGCGCACGAGCGCCACGTGGCGCCCAAGCGGCATGGCCACACGCGCCAGCGACACCACCGTCCGAATGAACGGCGCCCACCGAGCGCAGTGACGGCACGACGAAGCCGGCGGCGCGGAGGCGGTGCGCGACCGGGTCCCACGACGCCGGCCCGAGCGGGGTGCTGTGCATGAGCACGAATGCCGCTTCGGCGGACAGCTTTCCGCACGGGTCACGCCACTCCTAGCCGCGACAGACCCTAGGCCGCCTGGAGGTCGGCGGTGTCGCTGGGCTCGCCCATGGCGGTGCGGATGACCTCGGCCAGCGCCGCCGTGACGATGGCGGGGCGTTCGAGCATCAGCATGTGGCCGGCGCCCGGGCAGATGGTGAGGTCGGCGGTCGGCAGGGCGGCGGCGATCGACTCGGCGCAGGCCGGCGGGGTGAGCCGGTCGCGGTCGCCGACCAGGGCCGCCGCGGGCACGTCGCCGAGGGCGCGCAGGGTGGCCAGCCGTTGCTGCTCGCCGACCGAGGAGCGGAACGCGCCGATGGCCAGCAGCTGCACCCGCGCCACGGCGGCCGTCGTGAGGATCAGGTCCTCCGGGGTGCACCGGTCGCCGAAGAGCAGCCAGCGCAGCGACGGGGCCAGCGCCCGCAGCAGGTAGCGGTGGACCCGCCACGAGCCGCCGCGGGCGAGGATGCCGGCGCCGGTGGTTTCCACGGTGCGGATGAGGCCGGTGATGCGGGGGCTCAGGCCGTACACCGTGTGGGTGTGGCCCTCGGCCGTGGTCGAGATGAAGACCAGGCCGGCCACGCGGGTCGCGAAGAACAGCGGGTGCCCGTGCGCGAACTCCATGATCGTCATGCCGCCGAGTGAGTGGCCGGCCAGCACGATCGGGCCCGTCGGGGCGACCGTGGAGATCACCTCGGCCAGGTCGTCGCCGAGTTGCGCGAGGTTGGCGCCCGAGCGGGTGGTGCCGTCGGAGCGGCCGTGGCCGCGGGCGTCGTACGCCACGATCCGCACCGGCAGGTCGAGCGCGTCGGGCAGGCCGGTCAGCTGGCGGTGCCACGTGCGGGTGTCCAGCGTCCAACCGTGCAGCAGGATGACGGTGACCGGCGCGTCGTCAGGCCCGGTGATCTCGACGTGCAGTCGCACGCCGTCGGGCAGCGTCACCGAGATCCGCTCCGGCATGGTCACCTCCAAGGCCGAGGATTCCCCACCGATGTTCTTACCCACGCACATACCGGGCAGTAACAATCATGCCTTAAGCTGCGTTCAGGCCGCCAGATCGAAGATCCGTTTTGCACTCTTTCGGCGAAAGTACGCGTAATGAGCGGCTTGCCGCCGGCACCGCAACGCAAAGAAAACCATCAATTACCGACGGTTGCCTCGACACGAAGCCGGTTCACCTGTTGAAGTTAGGATTCGGTCTGCACAACGGGAGGCTGGGTGGACGAGCTGATCGCGGAGGCACAACAGGTCGCGACCGCCGCCGCGGCCCGGCTGGGAATCACCGTGCGGGAGCTCCGTGACCCCGCCGCGCACGAGCAGGTGGCCCAGCTGTTCGGCAGGATCTGGCGCACGGACTCGCCCAACCAGCTGCTCGACGCGCGGATGATGCGCGCGCTGTCGTACGCCGGGAACTATGTGGTGGGCGCCTTCCGGGAGGGGGTGCTGGTCGGCGCCGCCGTCGCCTTCTTCGGCATCGACCACCTGCACTCGCACATCACGGGCGTCGACCCCGACACGCAGAGTCGCGGCGCCGGGCACGCCATCAAGCTGCACCAGCGCGCCTGGGCGCTCGACCGGCGCATCGAGTCGGTGCACTGGACGTTCGACCCGCTGGTCCGCCGCAACGCCTACTTCAACCTGCACAAGCTCGGCGCGCGGGCGGTGAAATACCTGCCTGACTTCTACGGGCGGATGACCGACGGCATCAACGCCGGCGACGCCACCAGCGACCGCCTCTACATCCAGTGGGACGTGGCCTCGCCCGAGGCGATCGCCGCGGCGGCCGGCGACACCCGCGAGATCAACATGCAGGCGGTGTACGCGGCCGGCGCCGAGGTGGCCCTCGCCCGCGACGACTTCGGCCGGCCCAGCCCCGGCAAGGCGGTGCACGACGGCCGGCCGCTGCTGGTCGCCGTGCCCTTGGACATCGAGGCCATGCGGGGCACCGACCCGCCGCTCGCCGTCGCCTGGCGGAGAGAGGTCGGTGACGCGCTCTGCGCGGCGTTCGATTCCGGATACCGCATCGCGGGCATGGCCCGTGACGGCTGGTACGTCATGGAAGCCGAGTAAAGGAACGCTCCTTGAAACTGCGTGGTCTCGAACTCCGCCGCATCGCCCTGCCCCTGGTCAGCCCGTTCCGCACCTCCTTCGGCACCGAGACCGCACGTGACGTGCTGCTCGTCCGCGCCGCCGGCGACTCCGCCGAGGGCTGGGGCGAGTGCGTGGCGATGGCGGAGCCGCTCTATTCCAGCGAACACGTCGACGGCGCCGCCGAGGTGATCCGGCGCTTCCTCATGCCCGAGGTGGTCGCGCTGGCCAAGTCCGGCGAGCTCACCGTGCCGCGGCTCGAGGCGGCGTTCGGCCGGATCAAGGGCCACCCGATGGCCAAGGCCGGCGTGCTGACGGCGCTGCTCGACCTGTCGCTGCGGGTGTCCGGCACGTCGTTCGGCTCGTACCTCGGCGCGGTCCGGTCCTCGGTGCCCGCGGGCGTCTCGGTGGGCATCATGTCGTCGATCCCGGCGCTGCTGGACGCGGTCGACGGCTACCGGACGCAGGGGTACGTGCGGATCAAGCTCAAGATCGAGCCTGGCTGGGACGTCGAGCCCGTCCGCGCGGTCCGCGAGCGGTTCGGCGACGACCTGCTGCTGCAGGTGGACGCGAACACCGCGTACACCCTGGCCGACGCCCGGCACCTGGCCCGGCTCGACCCGTTCGACCTGCTGCTGATCGAGCAGCCGCTGCCGGAGGACGACCTGCGCGGCCACGCGGCGCTGGCCGCGCTGATCCGCACCCCGGTCTGCCTCGACGAGTCGATCACCTCGGCCCGGGCGGCCGCCGACGCCATCGCCCTCGGCGCGACGTCGGTGGTCAACGTCAAGCCGGGCCGGGTCGGCGGCTACCTCGAGGCCCGCCGCGTGCACGACGTCTGCGCGGCCAACGGCGTGCCGGTCTGGTGCGGCGGCATGCTGGAGACCGGGCTCGGGCGAGCGGCCAACGTGGCCCTGGCGGCACTGCCGAACTTCACCCTGCCGGGCGACACGTCGGCGTCCGACCGCTACTTCGCCCGCGACATCACGGAGCCCTTCGTCCTCGACGGCGGCCACGTGGCGGTGCCGACCGGCCCGGGCCTGGGCGTGACGGTGGACGAGGACTACCTGACCGAGATCACCACCGGAACGGAGTGGCTGCCGCTGTCCTGAGCGGCGCCGCCGCCGTCGTCGCCGAGCGCGAGCGCGGCCAACACGATCCCGGCGAGGCTGATCGCGATCGCCAGCGCGGCGATCACCAGCGCCACCGCCACCAGCACGCTGTGCTGCTGCGGTGGAGCGGCCGACCCGCGCCGAAGATTCACGCCAAGACGCTACGTCGCGGGTTGGCATGCCTGGTATTCGCCTTTCGAGTGACATGCCGCCTCCGGCAGGCTGACGGGGTGGACGCCGAGTCGCTCTTCCCGGACGCGGCGACCCGCGAGCAGATCGGCGCGCAACAGCGGCGGCCGCCGCTGTCCTACTACGAGCAGCGCGTCCCTGTGCCGCCCGGGTGGGACCGCCGCCGCCGCGCTCCGACCTGTGGTTCGGCGGGCCCGGTGCGCAGCCGGCGGACGGGGCCCGGACCCGCGGGACACCCCCTGCACCACCTCGTCGACCCGGAAGCCCCTCCAATGGTGTAAACCCGTGGGCACTGTATCGAGCGGAGGACCGCTGTCCCGCGCTGTACACCGAGCTCGCGCTGGGTCATCGTTTCGGCGGCTGATGCGGGAAGCTGTCCGGGATGGACGGTGCCCATGGCTTTCGGGCGCTGTGGGCCGCCTACAGCGTCACGTTGTCGGGCAGCGCCATCGCGCTGGGCGCCCTGCCGTTTCTCGCGGTTACCCAGGCCGGCGCCGGCCCGGCGGAGGTGGCGGCCATGGCGGCGGTCGCCGCCGTCGCGAGCGCGGTGATCGCCCTGCCGCTCGCGCCGGCCGTCGACCGGCTGCCGAAGCGCCGCGTCCTGATGGCCACCGAATGGGCGTAGCTGGCGGCAGTCGCCTCGGTGGTGGTCGCGTTCGCGCTCGACGCCCTCACCGTCCCGCACCTGTGCGCGGTGGCGGCCGTGCAGAGCGCCGGCTCGATCCTCTACCTGTCGGCGGCCGGCGCCTTGATCAAGCAGCTCGTGCCCGGCGATCGCCTGCTGGTCGCCAACGCCCGCATGGAGACGACGAACTGGACCACCGCCACCCTCGGCCCGTCACTCGGCGGCTTCCTCATCGCCGGCCTCGGCGCGGTCGCCACCCTCCTCGTCGACGCCCTCAGCTACGTCGTCGGCGCCCTCTGCCTGCGCCGCATGCCCGTCGCCCCGCAGCCACCTCCGCCGCCAGCGGCGGAGCCGACGCCAGCGCCGGAACCGCTGGCCGCCCGCATCCGGGCCGGCATCGCGCACATCCTCGGGCATCCCGGCCTGCGCGGCCTCTACCTCAACGCGATGCTGGTCGGCGGCGCGGTCACCATGACCGCGCCCCTGCTCACCGTCTTCATGTTGCGCGACCTCCGCCTCACCGCCTGGCAGTACGGTCTCGTGCTCGGCCCCCCGCCGCGGCCGGCCTCCTCTGCACGCTGCTGTCCGCCCGACTGACCCGCAAACTGGGGGAGCACCGCGCACTGCTCTGGTCCGGCGCCGCCCGCGGCCCCTGGATCCTGCTGCTCGTCCTCGCCACCGCCGGCCCGGCCGGTCTGCTGACCGTCCTGGCCTCCCAGTCGCTGCTGCTGTTCACGGCGGGCGTCTTCAACCCGGTCTTCGCCACCTACCGCATGCGGGCGACGCCCGACCACCTGCTGACCCGGGTCACCACCGCCTGGTCGGCCAGCGCCAAGGTCAGCCAGCCGCTCTGCACGGCCCTGGGCGGCGCCATGGCCGCGACCGCCGGCGTGCGGCCCGCGCTCCTGCTCGCCGGCCTCCTCTGCGCTGGCGCCGGCCTCGTGCTGCCCTGGCGTGCGGCGGCGGCGCGGTCAGCTCAGCTCGTAGACGAGGACCCGGTCGTTGGAGTAGCGCAGCCGCGCCAGCACCTGGAGCTCCGGTGACTCCGGGCCGGCCAGGCGGTCGGCGACCAGCCACCGGACCCCGTCCTCCGCGCGCAGCGCCCCCAGCGACGCCGCCGTCGGGGACGTGAAGGCCGCGTCGTTGCGGGCCAGCAGGTCCGGGTCCCAGAACGCCCACGAGCCCGCCTCCGACACCCGCGGCGCGAACGCCCAGCCCTCCACCAGCACGCGGCGTTCCGCATAGGCCGACAGCCAGAACGACCGCGGGTCGCAGTAGCCGGCGGCGGCCGCGTCGTTGATGCAGTGGGCGTTCGTCGCGACCACGTCGCCGGGCGCGCTGTTGTCGCGCAGCCAGCGGGCCGCGTCCACCCGCGACTTGGGCAGCGAGATCGTCGCGTACGCGCCGCCGTTCGGGAACCGCTCCGACTTGCGCATGTCCATGATCAGGCCGGGCGCCCCGACGACCAGCAGCGCCGTCAGCGCCACCACGCCGCCCCGGCCGCGCAGCGCGGGCAGCCAGCGGCTCAACGCCGGCCACAGGGCCGCGATCACCAGACCGATCGTGGCCAGCACCAGCGCCCAGCGGAGCAGCGGCATCAGCGGGTCGATGGCCCGCGGCGGCACCGACGGCGTCGCCGCGCCGGCCAGCCGGAACTGGGCGAACACCAGCACGACCGCCAGCAGCAGCGCCTCGGCGGCCAGGAAGACCCGGGCGGCCAGCGACAGCCGGGCCCGTTCGAAGACCAGCGCGTAGCCCCACGCCGACAGCAGCACCGCGAACGTGAAGCCGGCCCGCGTGAAGTACTGGTTGCCGTCGCCCGGCTGCTTGACCATCAGGTAGATCAGCGGGCCGCCGATCCCGCCCGCCAGCAGGAAGACCTGGGTCGGGTCCAGCCGGCCGCGGCGCAGCCAAATCAAGGGCACGATGCCGGCCGTACGCAGCTGCATGTTGACCAGGAACGCGAACCAGACCGGCACCACCGCCAGCCACATCGGCCCGTCCGGCGGCGTCCAGAAGCGCTCGAAGCTCCACATGGGTTCGGGCGTCACGCCGTACGCCTGGAAGCGGAACAGCACCGCCATCGCGAACAGCTGCGCGGCACCCGTGAGCACGCCCAGCGTCAGGAGGGTCCACGGGATCCGGCGGCGCGCGACCAGCACGACCAGGAACGTGGCCAGCAGCGCGAGCGCCACCACCGGCAGCGAGCTCGCCTTGGCCCCCGACGACGCGACCAGGAACAGGAACGCCAGCACGAAGCCACCGCGGCCCAGCGCGCCCGAGATGCAGCCCCAGACCACCCCGATCAGCGCCAGCAGCAGCACCCAGGAGTAGATCATCGACATGCCGTGCCAGATGACGAACGAGCTCTGGGTGCCGAACGGCATCGTGACCGGGTCGGTGAAGTTGGTCTCGCCGACGACGAAGAACAGCACCGCGGCCACCGCGCCGGCCAGCGGCTTGCCGCTGATCCGCCAGCCGACCACCGCGGTCAGCACGATCGCCAGCGCGCACAGGAACGGGATCGCCAGCCGCAGCGCCACGACGGGCAGGTCGATGCCGCCGATCATGCTGCTCGACGCCATGTGCGCGTAGCCGAACCAGTGGTAGAACAGCGGCTCGCCGGCCACCTGCGGCACGTGCAGCGGGAACTGGTGCTTGGCCTCGCCCGCCAGCGACAGCTGGTAGGCCAGGTCGAGGTATTGCCGGGTGTCCTCGCCCGTCGGCAGGATCGGGTTGCGCTGCAGGAACGTCGACGACAGGTAGGTCGTGAAGAACGCCACCGCCCCGCCGACCGCCCACGAGAAGCCCACCGGCGCCGTCGCGGAGTACCGGGGCACGAGGTGCCGGCGCAGCCGCGGCACCGCCCCGAACAGCACGACCACCACCAGCGGCCAGACCCAGAGCGCGCCACGCACGTCGAGCACCGAGGCCAGCGTCCAGGCCGGCAGCTCCAGCACCAGGCCGACCGCCGTGCCCATCGCGAGGTCGTCGAGCAGCGAGTGCGGCGTGCGGCGCAGCGCGCGATAGACCAGCGTGCCGGGCAGCGTCAGCGCGAGCGCGAGATAGAGCGCGTACCGCATCAGGTCGAGCACGGCGGTGTCCGCGGCGATCAGCACCGCCGCGACGTAGAGCACCGTCGCCACGAACGGCAACCACCGAACCAGGGGGTACGCGCGACGGGGCGCCGAAACCCCGGCGGAGACCGACCCGGCCGGGGCCGCCTCGGCGCCGCGCGGATCCGGGATGGCGTCCGCTGCCGCGGCGGGCCGCTCGGCGGGCGCCGTCACCGGCGGCTGTCGGCCAGCACGGCCGGGTCGTCGTCGGCGCGCCGCTGCTCCGGCGCCGCGCTGTCGGCGGGGTCGCCGGGATCGCTGTCACTGGCGACGAAGTAGGCCGGCCGGGCCTGCACCGCCGTGTAGATCCGCGCCACGTATTCCCCCAGCAGGCCGAGGCAGAGCAGTTGCACGGCGCCCAGGAAGAGCACCGCGAGGAGGATCGACGGCCAGCCGATGACCGTGTGGCCCAGCGCGTAGGCGATGATCACGGCGATCACCAGCAGCGCGCAGACCGCGACGCCGAGCAGGCCGAGCCAGGTCGCCACCCGCAGCGGCGCGGCGGAGAAGCTGGTCACGCTCTCCGCGGCCAGCGCGAGCATGCGGGAGAACGGGTATTTCGTCCGGCCCGCCGCGCGTTCGGCCCGCAGGAAGCGCACCTCACCGCTGGGGAAGCCGAGCCACGGCACCACGAGCCGGAGCACCGGGCTGCGCTCGGGCAGGTCGCGCAGGGCCTCGATGGCCACCCGGCTCAGCAGCCGGAAGTCGCCGGCCTGGGCGGGCACCTGCTTGCCGACGAGCCGGCGCATCAGCCGGTAGTACGCCCCGGCGGTGAGCCGCTTGAACGCGGTGTCGGAGCTGCGGTCGCCGCGTACGCCGTAGACGATGTCGAGCTTCTCCGCCCGGGCCAGGGCGAGCATGTCGGCGATGGTCTCCGGTGGGTCCTGCAGGTCGGCGTCGATGCTGACGACGTAGTCGCCCCGCGCCCGCATCAGCCCGGCGATCAGCGCCGCCTGGTGGCCGCTGTTGCGGCGCAACCGGATGACCCGCAGCTGCGGCCAGCGCTCCCGCAGCCCGCGCAGGGCGGCCGGGGTCGCGTCGCTGCTGCCGTCGTCGACCGCGACCACCTCGTAGGGCTCGGCCAGGCCGTCGAGGACCGCGCGGAGCCGCTCGGCCAGCAGCGGAAGCACGCTCTCCTCGTTGAACATGGGCACGACCACGGAGAGTGCCGGATCCTGCTGACCCATCCGCCTCGTGCTCCCTCCGCGCTCCGAACGGGGGAACCGTATCAGGCGGGGCGGGGTAAATCAGCACACGCTACGGGGCAAACCAGACACGGCCACGGGGGACTTGCCGGTCGGCTTCTGCTTTCCGGCCAGCACCTTGGCGAGGGCCTTCAGCGAGCCCGGCGTCGACGAGTACGTGGCCAGCACGTTCGGCGACTTCGCACCGCCCAGCACGTACGGCGTGTCCATCCCGACCGTGGTGTCGGCGGCCTGGTTGAGGTCGCCGGCGCCGTCGCCGTAGCCGACCAGGTGCACGACCCGGCCGCCGCTCGGCACGACCCGCACACCCTCGGCCTTGAGCGCGCGCTCGAGCGTCGCCTTGGCGGTGTCGCGGCCGCCCGAGGCGGTCACGCTCACCGGCCCCTGCATCGGGGCGCCGCACTGGCCGCGCAGCTGGGTGACCGCCGCCGCCGCGAGGCCGCCGGCCACGTCGAGGTGCGCCTGGGAAGCGGGCACGTTCTGACCGCCGGTGCGCGCGTCGGCCAGCGTGAAGCGCAGCGTCAGGTCGCGGGTGGCCGCCTCGACCAGCCGCTCCTTCTTCAGCGAGCCGTTGTGCAGGCCGTCGACCAGGCCCTGGTGGGCGGCGCCGACGTTCGGCGGCATCAGCAGCAGGTCGTTGCCCGCGTTGAGGGCGCGCACGGCGGCCTCGCCGGCCGGCCACTTCTCGGCCGGCGCCATGTTGAGCGCGTCGCTGACCACGACGCCCTTGAACCCGAGCTGGCCGCGGAGCACGTCGACGAGCGCCTTGTGCGAGAACGAGGCGGGCACGCCCGGCTCGATCGACTTCACGTCGAGGTGGCCGCTCATCACCATCTGCGCGCCGGCGTCGATGCCGGACCTGAACGGCGCCAGGTCGACCTTGTCGAGGTCGGCCCTGCTCTTGCCGATCACCGGCAGGTCGGTGTGCGAGTCCGACGGCGTGCTGCCGTGCCCGGGGAAGTGCTTGAGCGTGGCCGCGACGCCGGCCGACTGGAGACCGCGGACCGACGCGGCGACCTGGTCGCTGACGGCCCTGGGGTCGGAGCCGAACGAGCGCGAGCCGATCACGCCGCCGTCGGCGGTGCCGAGCACGTCGGCGTCGGGGGCGAAGTCGACGTTGAGGCCCATCGCCCGCAGCTCGTCACCGGCCACCTTCCAGCCCTGCTGCGTGCCGGCCGGGTTACCGCCGGCACCGAGCGCCATCGCGCTGGGCAGCAGCGTCACGCCGTCCTTTATGCGGGTGACGGTGCCGAACTCCTGGTCGGTGCCGATGAAGATGGGCGCCGTGCCGCCGGCCGCCTGCTGCAGCCCGCCGGTCAGCTCGGTGATCTGCTTCGGGTTGTCGACGTTGGTGGTCGCCTGGTTGGTCGAGGTGGGGTCGTCGGCGGAGAAGCCGACGAGGATCAGCCCGCCGAGGTGGTATTTCTGGATCATCTGCGCCGGGGTGTCGACCTTGCCGAGCTTCTGGTTGCCGGCCGCCGAGGCCGGAGTGACCTTCGTCGCCGAGCTGCCGTAGGCGTAGGGCATCAGCACCTGACCGGCGAGCTGCTCGTCGGAGAGCGTGCCCACCAGGGCCGCCGCCCGGGCCGCAGGGTCACCGCCGGGGCTCGGGGTCGCCGGCGCCGCGGTCGCCGCGGGGGTGGGGGACGAGGACGGTGCTGCCGCGCGGGGCGCCTGCTTGCCGCATGCGGTGATGGCCACGAGGATCGCGGCCACGACCGCGGCGAAAAGCAACGCGAGGCGGCTCCGGGGGGAGGCCATCGAGCCATGATGGCCAGGTCGTTGCGTAATGGGCAAGTGAAGCAGGCAATACGGTCGCTTCGGAATTCGCACGGGTCGGTGGCCCCTGGTCGGTGGTGATGGCCGGTGGGCGGTTTCCAGGTCGTCCGATCGGCCCCCGTGGGGGCCCGCGATCAGCCCACGCGGGTGAGCAGGGTCACCGGGGCGCCGTCGCCGGCATACCGGTAGGGCTCGAGCTCCGCGTCCCACGACGTGCCGAGCGCCTTGTCCAAGGCGTGCTGGAGCGCTTCCGGAGCGCGGGAGCTGGCCATGATCGCCCGCAGCCGGTCCTCGCCGAGCTGGATGTCACCGGCGGCGCCGGCGGTCGCCCGGAACAGGCCGCGGCCGGGTACGAACATGAAGCGTTCACCGTCACAGCCCGGGCTGGGCTCCTCGGTGATCTCGAAACGGATCATGGGCCACTGCCTGAGGGCAGCAGCCAGCTCCGCGCCGGTCCCCGCGCGACCGGTCCAGCTGCACTCGGTGCGCCGCGCGCCCGGGTCGACCGGTTGCGCGGTCCAGTGCAGAGTGACCGGCGCGGTGAGGACGCGCGCGATCGCCCACTCGACGTGTGGGCACACGGCGAGCGGGGTCGAGTGGACGTAAACGACGCCACGCGTTGGCACGGTGACCTCCCGAAGACCCGAGGTGCGTCTTCCCCTACGACCTCGATCCCGTCCGGGCAGTCAGCAATCATGATGACGCCTGAGGCCGATGTTGCGCCAGGGAATCGGAAAACTGGTTGGGACGATTGGTCCGGTCGGCCGATCGGCGAGCTGGTGTACTCTCAACTGGGCCCCTGCGGGCCTTTCCCTGTACGCGTAAATCTGGCAAGGAGTCCCCCCGTGGCGAGCAACACCTCCAAGACCGCGCGCGCGTCCGTCCGGGCCGGCCAGGCCGGACAGGGTGGCGCCCTCAGCGTGCTCGGCGAGTTCAAGTACCTCATCCCGCTGGCTGGCGGGAAGTTCGCCTACGTGCGCAACCTGACCAACGGCAAGACCGCGCACCTGCGCACCGACTCCGACGCGTTCGTCGAGGAGATCCGGGTGCTGGCCGGCGCCGGCCACGCCGCGAAGATCCGGGCCGAGCTCAACGGCCTCGCGGAGACCTACCCGTCGCACGGCTGGGACGTCACCGAGAAGCGGCTCGTCGACGCGGGCGTCTTCGAAGCCTGAGTCATCCGAAAGAGCGCCCCGGCCACCGCCGGGGCGCTCTTTCGTGTGCCCTGAAACCCGTTCGCGTGACCGCCGGCCCGCTCGTTAGCGTGCCGCCATGGCGTTCCGGCACCCGGCCGCCTTCCTGCTCGGTCTGGAAGGCCTGGCCCTGCACCGCGCGTTCGCCGGCGAGTTCGATGAGTCCTTCGTGGCCGCCCGGCTCGCCGAGACGCGGGCCATCCTCGCCGCCGACGAGCGCGGCGAGCTTGGCGCCGGCGACCACGTCGGCGAGACCGACACGGTCAGCGGCTACCGGGTCTGGGCCCGGACCTACGACGAGCCCGGCAACCCGCTGATCGACGTCGAGCAGCCGATCGTCCACGGCATCCTGCGCGCGCTGCCGACCGGCCGGGCCCTCGACGCCGCCTGTGGCACCGGCCGGCACGCCGCCTTCCTGGCCGCCGCCGGGCACACCGTGGTCGGGGTCGACAGCTCGCCCGACATGCTCGCGCGCGCCCGCGCCGCCGCGCCCCGCGCCGCCTTCGTCGACGGTGACCTGCACGAGCTGCCGCTGCCGGACGCCTCGGTCGACCTGGTCACCTGCGCCCTCGCGCTGACCCACGTGCCCGCGCTCGAGCCGGTGTTCGCCGAGTTCGCCCGCGTCCTGCGGCCCGGCGGCCACCTGGTCACCTCCGACATCCACTGGCAGTCGCTCTATCTAGGCGGCATCGCGTCCACCGTGGACGACGCCGGTGTCGAGGCGCGGCTGCCGGCGAGCCGGTTCCGGCCCAGCGCCTACGTCGCCGCCGCGCTCGCGGCTGGCTTCGCGGTGCGCGGCTGCCACGAGCCGCTCTGGCCGCGCAGCGACGCCGGCGGCGGGCCGTTCGCCCGGAAGTGGGCGGCCGCCGCGGTCGACGCCGCCTACGCGAACACCCCGGCCGCCGTGATCTGGCACTTTCGGCGGTAGACAGTGTCTACGCATGTCTGGTAGACACTGTCTATGGCCAACGAACCGTTGCGTGACCGGCTCGTGCGAGCCGGCATCGAGGTGCTGGAGCAGGACGGGCTGGCCGCGCTGACCCTGCGGGAGATCGCTCGCCGCGCCGGGGTGTCGCACGGGGCGCCGCGGCGCTACTTCCCGACCCATCTCGAGCTGCTGTCGGCGATCGCCCGCACGGGCTACGCGCGGCTCACCGCCGAGGTGGCGGTCGACCCCGACGGCGACCCGCGCGACCAGCTGCTCGCGCTGGGCCGGGCCTACCTGTCCTTCGCCCGCGCCAATCCGGGCATGTTCGGGCTGATGTTTAGGCACGACCTCCTGGCCAGCGGCCATCTCGGCCTCCGTGACACCGCCCTGCCGCTGTTCGCGGTGCTGGTCGACCTGATCGAGCGGGCCGGCACGCGGTCGACCGCACCGGCCGCCGTGGTGGCCGGCGCGCTCTGGGCCAACCTGCACGGCATCGCCCAGCTCTGGAGCTGGGGCAGCCTCCAGCTGGCCGTCGGCGGCGACGACCCGGGCGCGCTGCTGCGGGCGGCCGTGGACGCACACGTCGCATGACCGATCTGTCCTATCGCGACTTGGGCGCCGGCCCGCCCGTCGTCCTCCTGCACGGCGGGGCGAGCAACGCCGGCACGTGGGACCGGCTCGCCGCGGCGCTGCGGCACGCCGGTCACCGCACGATCGCGGTGGACCTGCGCGGCCACGGCGACAGCCCACGGGCCGGCGCGTACCCGCTGGCCGGCTTCCGCGACGACGTCGCCGCGCTGCTCGACAGGCTCGGTCTCGACCGGGTGGCCCTCGTCGGGCACTCGCTGGGCGCCCACACCGCCGTGCTGCTCGCGCAGGCGCGGCCCGCGCGGATCAGCCGGCTCGTGCTGGAGGAGCCACCGGTGCCCGGCCTGACCATCCGCCGCTTCGCCCTGCCGGCGCTGGCCGTGCTGGCGGCCCGGCGGGGCTTCGATCCCCGCGCGGTCGCGTCAGCGGTGCGGCAACTGCGCCGCCCGGACCCCGGATGGTGGGCCCGACTTCCGGCGATCGCCGCGCCCACCTTGCTGATCTCCGGCGGCCCGCGCAGCCATGTCGCCCCGACGCTGCTGGCCGAGATGGCCCGCGCCATCCCGGCGGCCCGGCTGGTCACCATCCCGGTCGGGCACCGTGTGCACAGCCGCGCGCCCGAACGCTTCCACGCCACCGTCCTGCCGTTCCTGACCCGAGGGAGAACCCCGTGCTGATCGCCGTCCTGCTGTTCGACCGGTTCACCGCGCTCGACGCCGTCGGCCCGTACGACGTGCTCAGTCATCTGCCCGGCGCCGAGGTCGTGTTCGTCGCCGAGCGGCCCGGCCCGGTGACCAACGAGGTCGGCTCGCTGCGTCTCGTGGCGGACGCGGCGCTGGCCGACGTGTCGACGGCCGACGTGGTGGTCGTGCCCGGCGGCCCGGGCCAGAACGCGCACATGGTCGACGGGCCGGTCCAGCGGTGGCTGCGGGCCGTGGACCCGCACACCACCTGGACGACCTCGGTCTGCAGCGGCTCTCTCCTGCTCGCCGCGGCCGGCCTGTTGACCGGCCGCTCCGCGACGAGCCACTGGCTGGTCCGCGACCAACTGGCCGACCACGGCGCGCTGCCGGTCGGGGATCGGGTCGTGTTCGACGGCAAGTACGTCACCGCGGCCGGGGTCTCCGCCGGCCTGGACATGGCATTCGCGCTGGCCGGCCGGATCGCGGGCGACGCGGTGGCGCAGGCGATCCAGCTCGCGCACGAGTACGACCCACGCCCGCCCTACCGCTCCGGCAACCCCGACACGGCGCCGCGGGCGATCGCGGACGCGGTGCTCGCCCGCCGTTCGGCCATCGTGTCCTAAGGGGCCGGCGGGCGCGCCAACTACGATCCATTGATGATCAAGCGGGCGGTGCCGACCCAGCGGGCCACACCGGCGAGCACGTCGGCGTTCGCGCGCAGGTGTGCCCGGATCACCGGGTCGCGCGCCTTCGACGTCGTGATCGTCGCCGTGATCGGGGCCAACGCGGTGGTGCTGGGCATCGAGACCTACCCGCACCTCGGCCACGCCCGGCCGCTGCTGCACGGGCTCGAGTGGGCGTTCCGGGCCGTCTTCGTGCTGGAGATCGCCATCCGGATCGGCGCGTACGGCCGCCGGCCGCAGGACTTCTTCCGGCACGGCTGGAACGTCTTCGACTTCGTGGTCATCGCGGCCGCCTTCATCCCGCCACTGCGCGGCGACTCGACCGTCCTGCGGATCGTGCGCATCGCCCGCGTACTCCGGCTCGTGCGGTTCTCGCCCGGCCTTCGCACCATCGTCACCGCCCTGCTGCGCAGCCTGCCCGGCGTGGGCGGTTTCCTGGCGCTGGCGCTGGTCACCCTCTACGTCTACGGCATGGCCGGCTGGCTGATCTTCGGCGAGCGCTTCCCGGACCAGTACGGCACGATCGGCCGCGCCGTGCTGACCCTGTTCGTGCTGCTCTCGCAGGAGACCCTGCCGGACCTGATCCAACAGGGCCTGGAGGTCTCGCCGTGGACCCTCGTCTACTACGTCAGCTACGTGCTGATCACCGCGAACCTGCTGCTCAACATCCTGATCGCGGTCATCGTCAACTCCATGGAGGAGGCCCGGCGGCTGGAGATCAGCGAGGGCCTGGCCGACCGGGACGGCGACGGCGTGCCCGACGAGGTCGACCGGATTGCGATCACCCAGCGGATCGACGACCTGCGGTCGGCGCTGGCGGAGCTCGAACGGGAGCTGCGGATCGACCGGGGCGCCGAGGACGATCAGTCGCGGCGCGCCCGGTCCGGATAGGACGCCCGCGCGAAGAGCTTGTCGAGCTGCGCCCGCTCGTCGTCGGTCAGCGTGAACACCTCGTCCAGCAGCGCCCGCTCCGGCCGGGCCCGCAGCGCCTCGCGCAGCAGCGCGAGCGTGGCCCGGCGCTGGGCGGCACGGCGGGGCAGGTGCCGGTGCACGGTGGTGGCCACCTGGTCGAACGTCTCCTGTTCGCGCTCGTCGCCGAGCATGGGCGGATAACTGCCCTCGGCCCGCCAGCGCTCGAGCAGCTCACGGCGGCGGTCGTCGGTCCGGTCCCGGAAGTGCGCCCGCAGCTGCTCCCGGGCCACGCCCAACAGAACCGTGACCGCACTGTCGTACGCGTCGCCGAGGTGCACGTCGCCCACGTGGTCGGCCATCGGCGCCCACAGGACGTACGCCGTGAACGCGAACCCGGGTGCCCGGATGCCCGCGTCGACCGAGGCGACCGGGATGCCGTTGCCGTCGCAGAGCAGCAGCTCGCGATCCACCGCCGCCGACCACTCGACGACCTTGAGCCGCGCGTCGTCGACGGGCAGCGGATAGACGGCGGTGTGCCGGATCGAGGTGCCAGGGTCGACCGGCACGCCGTCGTAGACGACGGTGACCTCCGGGTACGCGGTCAGGTAGGGCGCCAACTCGGCGGTCAGCCGGCGGTGGTGGGCCCGCAGCGGCAGGCGGTCGAGCCGGGGCGACTGCTTGCCCCACGCCTCGACCACCGTCCCGGTCGCGGCCCGGGTCGGCTCGCTGTCGCCGATCAGGAAGTCGTTGCGAGCGCCGGCGTGCGCGTAGACCTCCGTCCGGGACCGCCCGCCCACGCCGTCGGCCACGGTGGTCCACCGGATGTGGTCGCCGAGCGCGTACGCCCGGAGCCGCCCTTGCCCGTTGCTGCCGTGCAGGGTCCGCTGCTTGAGCAGGGTGCCGGCGGTCCACTTCTTCCACGAGCCGCCGATCCGGTCGAACGCGGCGGCCAGCGCCTCGGGCGCCATGCCGGTGCCGTCGTCGCGCACGGTCACCCGCTCGACGGCCCCGAGCGGCGACCGGTGGAGGACCACCTCGACGAGGTTCGCGTCGGCGTCGAGCGCGTTCCAGACCAGCTCCTTGACCGCGCCGAGCGGGTCACCCTCGCGCGCCAGCCGCTGCACATGGTCCTCGGCCGCCTCCAGGTGGACCCGGCGCAAGGGTCAGACCCGGGCGTGCAGCGGGCTGGCCATCCGCATCAGCCAGAACGCGGAGGGCACCCGGATCGCGTCGTCGACGACCTCGCCGGAGACGTCGGCGAAGGACTCGCGGGCCAGCGCCTCGAAGGCGGCCGGCTCGCGGACGTGCTCGCCGCGGTCGTTGTCGCTCATCCACTTCGAGACGCGGCCCTGCCCGGGCGCGTAGCAGGTGTCGACCGCGATGACCGTGCCGCCCGGCGCCAGGGCCTGCGACGCGACCCGCAGCAGCGACCGCGAGTCGTCGTCGGAGAGGTGGTGCAGCAGGCCGAGCAGCAGCACGGCGTCGGCGGGCGGCAGGACGCCCAGGTGCTGCTCACCGAAGATCTCGGTGGAGAACGTCGCCCGCGGGGAGCCGTAGCGGGCCCGCGCGTGGGCGACGTAGCGCTCCGACGTGTCGAACCCGAAGTAGGTCACCTTCGGGAGCCGGTCGAAGTAGTACGCCGGCCCGCAGCCGACGTCGATCACCGTGTCGCCGTCGTGCAGGTCGAGCTCGTCCAGGCAGCGGTAGCGGAGGCGGTCGGAGCCGAGCGCCTTCTGCAGGGCGACGTACATGGTGACGTTGCCGAGCAGGTTCTTCAGCGGGGCCAGCACGGGGGACTACCTCTCTGCGACGGGACCGGGGCGGTGGGCGCGCAGCATCAGCGAGACGCCGGGCCAGGACTTCACCGGAAGATAGCGCTCGGCTGCGACCACCGCGCGCAGGCCCAGGTTGACGGGCGCGGCGATGTCGTCGAGGTCGCTGCCGGTGGAGCTGCGCCGGCGCCACGCGGCGACCGGCTTGAGCAGCACGTTCCAGCTCCACAGCTCGTCGACGACCAGCCCCGCCTTCTCGACCACGGCCCGCAGCCCGGCCCGGTCGTAGCGCCGCACGTGACCGACCGCCACGTCGTGCGCCGACCAGAGCCTCATGTCGGCGGGTACGGCGATCAGCACCGTGCCACCCGGCCGCAGGACCCGCAGGATCTCCGCCGTGGCCTCGTGGTCCTCGTCGATGTGCTCGAGCACGTCGAACGCCGTCACCAGATCGAGCGACCCGCTGCGCACCGGCAGCGTGCGGGCGTCGGCGCGCATCACCGACAGGCCTCGCTCCAGCGCCACCTCCGCGCCCTCGGTGCTGTATTCGAGCGCCACCGGCCGCCACCCGTGCGCCCGCAGCACCCGGGTGTTGCCGCCACCGGCCGCGCCGATGTCGAGCGCGGCGCCGGGCGGGCCGCCGAGCCGGCGCAGCGATCGGGCCAGCAGCGCGCGGCGCTCGGCGTACCACCAGTGGCGGTCTTCGAGCGCGGCGAGCTTGCGGATCTCGGTCGCTTCCACGGCACACACCTTATTACGCTGCCCGGCATGCCACCGGCGCACGGATTCACCTACGAGGAACGGGCCGACGGGTCAGTCGTGATCCTCCACCACGGCCGCCCGGCCACCACGCTGCGTGGCGGTCGGGCGGCGGAGTTCCTGGCCGAGGTCGACGCCGACCCGCAGGGCGTGATGGCCCGGTGGACCGGCAACTACCGGCGCGGCAACGAGCGCATGGGCAAGAACCACCCGCGCAACCGTTAGCGCGCTCAGAGCGGGATGTTGCCGTGCGCTCCCCGGGCGGCCGGGGCCGCGGCCAGTGCCTCGGCGATCCGGCGCCGGGTCTCGCCCGGCTCGATCACGTCGTCGACCACGCCGATCTCCAGGGCCCGCTGCACGCCGCCGGCCTCCTTGATCTGCTGCTCGATCAGCAACGTCCGCAGCGCCTCGCGCTCCTCGTGCGGCGCGGCGGCCAGCTTCTTGCGGTGCAGCACGTTGACGGCCGCCGAGGCGCCCATCACCGCGATCTCGGCGGCGGGCCAGGCGAACACCGCGGTGGCGCCGAGCGATCGGGAGTTCATCGCGATGTACGCGCCGCCGTACGCCTTGCGGGTCACGAGCGTCACCCGGGGCACGACCGCCTCGGCGAAGGCGTGCAGGAGCTTGGCGCCGCGGCGCACCACGCCGTCCCACTCCTGGCCGAGGCCGGGCAGGTAGCCGGGCACGTCGACCAGGACGACCAGCGGCACGCCCAGCGCGTCACACATCCGGACGAACCGGGCCGCCTTCTCGGCGCTGGCCGCGTCCAGGCAGCCGCCGAGGCGCAGCGGGTTGTTGGCGATCACGCCGACCGTGCGGCCGCCGAACCGGCCAAGGGTGGTGACGATGTTCGGGGCCCACTTGGCGTGCAGCTCCACGCCGGGCTCGTCGAGCAGGGCCTTGACCACGGGCCGCACGTCGTACGCCCGGTTGGTCTCGGCCGGCATGGTGCTCGTCAGGTCGTGGTCGGGGTCGTCGGTGGCCACGTCGACCGGCGAGATCCGCCCCTGCCGGCCCAGCAGCGAGGCGAGCTTGCGGGCCTCGGCCAGCGCGGACCCGTCGTCCTTGGTGGTCACGTGCACGACGCCGGAGCGCCGGCCGTGCGGCTCGGGGCCGCCGAGACGCTCCATGTCGACCTGCTCGCCGGTGACGCTGCGGACCACCTCGGGACCGGTCACGAAGATCCGGCCCGCGCCGCTCATCACCACGATGTCGGTCAGCGCCGGCCCGTACGCCGCGCCACCGGCCGCCGGCCCGAGCACCACGGAGATCTGCGGCACCCGGCCGGACGCCCGCACCATGGCCGCGAAGACCTGGCCGACCGCGTCCAGCGCCACGACACCCTCGGCCAGCCGGGCGCCGCCCGAGTGCCAGAGCCCGAGCACCGGCACCCGCTCGCGGACAGCGGCGTCGATCGCGTCGACGACGTGCCGGCAGCCCTCGGTGCCCATCGCGCCGCCCATCCGGGTGGCGTCCGTCGCGTACGCGACCACCGGCGTGCCGTCGATCTCGCCGCGCGCGGCGAGCACCCCCGAGTCGTCGCGGGGCGCGACCAGGCGCAGGGTGCCGGCGTCGAACAGGGCCCGCAGCCGCACCTCCGGATCCCGGTAGTCGACGGCCGCCTGTTGTTCGTCGAGCGCCATGCTCCTGGTCATCGCAGTTACCCCCCGTGTTGTGCGAAGCCCGGTGTCACGCGCGGGTGAACACCAGGGCCACGTTGTGCCCGCCGAAGCCGAACGAGTTGTTGATCACCGCCGGCACGTCCATCGGCCGCGCCTTGAGCGCGGCGACGTCCATGTCGAGCTTGTCGTCGGGGTCGTCGAGGTTGATCGTCGGCGGCACCACGCTGTCGCGGATCGCCAGGATCGAGGCGATCGACTCCAGCGCGCCGGCGGCGCCGAGCAGGTGGCCGGTCATCGACTTGGTGGCCGTGAGCACGGGGTGGTCGCCGAGCGAGGCGTGCAGCGCGGCGATCTCGGCCACGTCACCGACCGGGGTGGAGGTGGCGTGGGCGTTGACGTGCACGATGTCGGTCTTGGCGACACCGGCGTCGGCGATCGCCTTGGCGATGGCCCGGATGGCGCCGTGGCCCTCGGGATGCGGCTGCACGATGTCGTAGCCGTCCGAGGTCAGGCCGGCGCCGGCCAGCCGGGCGTAGACGTGGGCGCCGCGCGCGGCGGCGTGGTCGGCGCGCTCCAGCACGAGCACGCCGCAGCCCTCGCCGAGCACGAAGCCGTCGCGGCCCTTGTCCCAGGGCCGGGACGCCTTCTCCGGATCGTCGTTGCGGGTCGACATGGCCCGCATCGAGGCGAAGCCGGCGATCGGCAGGGGGTGGATGACCGCCTCGGTGCCCCCGGCCACGACCACGTCGGCCCGGCCGGCGCGGATCATGTCGAGGCCGAGCGCGATCGCCTCGGCGCCCGTCGCGCAGGCGCTGGCCACCGAGTGGACGCCCGCGCGGGCCTTGAGCTCGAGCCCGACCCAGGCGGCCGGACCGTTGGGCATCAGCATCGGCACGGTGTGGGGGGAGACCCGCCGCGGGCCGGACGCCTCGAGGATGTCGTCCTGGGCCAGCAGCGTGGTCGCGCCACCGATGCCCGAGCCGATGCTGACCGCGAGCCGCTCGGGGTCGAGCCCCGAGTCGGCCAGCCCCGCGTCGGCCCAGGCCTCGCCCGCGGCGATCAGCGCGATCGCCTCGGACCGGTCGAGCCGGCGGAGCTTGACCCGGTCGATCTTCTCGGACGGTTCGACCGCGAGCTGGGCGGCGATCCGGACAGGCAGTTGACCGGCCCACTCCTGGGTGAGGGGACTCACCCCGGAGCGGCCGGCCAGCATGGCGTCCCAGGTCGACGCGACGTCCCCGCCGAGCGGGGTCGTCGCTCCGAGCCCGGTGACGACGACGTCGGTGCGACTCATGTCAGGCGTTCGACTCGATGTAGGTCACGGCGTCGCCGACGGTCTTGAGGTTCTGCACCTCGTTGTCGGGGATCTTGACGCCGAACTTCTCCTCGGCCGCCACGACGACCTCGACCATGGAGAGCGAGTCGACGTCGAGGTCGTCCGTGAAGGACTTCTCCTCGGCCACGTCGTCGGGGTTGACCCCGGCGACCTCTTCCAGGATCTCGGCCAGGCCCGACGTGATCTCGTCACGGGTCATTTCTGTGTTGTCCTTCCGGTTCGTTGATGTTGTCGATGAGCGTGCGTTACGGGCAGCGAACAACCTGCCCGGCGTACGTTAGGCCGCCGCCGAAGCCGAACAGCAGGACGGGTGCGCCCGAGGGCACCTCGCGCCGTTCGATCAGCTTCGACAGGGCCAGCGGCACGCTCGCGGCCGACGTGTTGCCGGACTCGACGATGTCCTTGGCGACGACCGCCTGCGGCATGCCGAGCCGCTTGGCGATGCCGTCGATGATGCGGGCGTTGGCCTGGTGCGGCACGAAGGCCGCGATCTCCTCGGGCGCGACGCCGGCCCGCTCGCAGGCCTGGAGGGCCAACGGGGCCAGCGCGGTGGTGGCCCAGCGGAAGACCTGCTGACCCTCCTGCGCGATGTAGGGGCGCCAGCCCTCGATGCGGACGGCGTCGGACTTCTCCGGCACCGAGCCCCAGATGACCGGGCCCACGCCGGCGGGCTCGTCGTCGGCGGCCGCGGTGACCACCGCCGCCCCGGCGCCGTCGCCGAAGATGATGCAGGTCGAGCGGTCGGTCCAGTCGGTGAAGTCGGAGAGCTTCTCGGCGCCGATGACGATCGCGTTGCGGGCGGCCCCGGCGCGGATGGCGTGGTCGACGGTGCCCAGGGCGTATGAGAAGCCGGAGCACGCGGTGTTGAGGTCGTAGGCGCCCGGCGCGTTGATGCCCAGCTTGGCGGCGACCCGGCAGGCCACGTTGGGGCTGCGGTCGACGGAGCTGCAGGTGGCCACGACGACAAGGTCGATGTCGGCCGCGGTGAGGCCGGCGTTGGCCAGGGCCTTCTCGGCCGCGAACCCGGCCATGTCGGCGACGGTCTCGCTGTCGGCGATCCGCCGCGTCACGATGCCGACGCGGTCGCGGATCCACTCGTCGTTGGTGTCGACGATCTGGGCCAGGTCGTCGTTGGTCAGCACCCGCGACGGCTGGTAATGGCCGAAGGCAAGGATGCGAGAGCCTGTCATGCGGGATGTCCTCCGATGCGCGCGAGCGGCTGGCCCGGTGCGACCGGGTCGTCGTGGTGGGCGAGCCATTCGGTCAGCAGGCCGTCGCCGTGGGCGGCGACGTCGACCGGGCCCTGCCGGGTGGAGACGTGCCCGATGATCTGACCAGTCCGTACGGTATCGCCTTCGACCAGCCCCTCGGCGGGGACGAACAGGCCGGCGGTGCCGGCGACCACGACGCGGAACGCCGGGCTGGGCTCGTGACTGGGCGCGGTGCCGTGCCGGGCCACGAGATCGCGGGCCTTGGGCAGGTCGTCGGGCGTGTTGAGGGTCACGATCTCGATGCCGTTGGCCTTGAGCTCGCGCTTGACCAGACCGGCCAGCGTGCCGGCGGGCGGCAGCTCGATCACGGCGGTCACGCCCAGGTCGGCGATGGAGCGCATGCACAGGTCCCAGCGGACCGGCGCGGTGACCTGGCGGACCAGCCGCGTCAGCAGCTCGCGGCCGTGGGCCACGGCGGCGCCGTCGAGGTTGGACAGCAGGATCCGGGTCGGGTCGGCGGGGATGATGCCGGCCGCGACGGCCGCCAGCGCCTGTTCGGCGGGGGCCATGAACGGGGTGTGGAAGGCGCCGGCGACCTGCAGCGCGATGACCCGCGCCTTGGCCGGCGGCTCGGCGCCGAGCTTGGCCAGCGCGTCGACCGCGCCGGCGGCCACGACCTGGCCCGCGCCGTTGCGGTTCGCGGGGTGCAGGCCGTGGGCCTCGATCGCGGCGAGCACCTCGTCGGCCTCGCCGCCGAGGACGGCGGACATGCCGGTGGGCTCGAGCGCGCAGGCGGCCGCCATCTCGCGACCGCGGACGCCGGCCAGCGTCACGGCCGTCTCGGGGGTCAGCGCCCCGGCGATGGCCGCGGCGCCGAGCTCGCCGACGCTGTGCCCGGCGACCACCGAGACGTCGTGCAGGGGCAGCCGCTCGGCGGCGAGCAGCGCCGCCGCGACGAGCAGGGGTTGGGTGCGCGCCGTGTCCTTGATCTCGTCGGCCCCGGCCTGCGTGCCGAGGTGCACGAGATCGACTCCGGAGAGTGCCGACCACCAGCGGAGGCGGGCTTCGGCTCCGGGGAGTTCGAGCCACGGAGCGAGGAATCCGGGCTTTTGCGAGCCCTGGCCAGGCGAGAGTACGGCGAGCACGTTTACGACTCTGCGGGATACTCGTGGGTTGTGTGGTTGCCGGCAGGCACCAAACCACACTATTGGTTTTGTATGTTTTCTACAATGAGTGGCGGCGATCACGTACGGTATAGCCGGATATAACCCAAACGAGCGTTCAGGCTTCTCCGGCCGGTGCCGAGCCGCGTGGATCAAGGCGGCCGACGGTCAGCGCGATCCGCAGCGCGAACAGGTCTCGCGGCGACAGCGGCGAGAACCCGGTGACGTCGCCGATCCGCCGCAGGCGGTAACGGACCGTGTTGGGGTGCACGAACAGCGCCCGGGCGGCGCTCTCCAGCACGCCGCCGGCCGCGAAGAACGCGTCCAGCGTCTCGATCAGCTCCCCGCCGGCCCGCACCAGCGCGCCGTAGACGTCGCGGCGCAGCGCCCGGCGGGCCGCGGCGTCACCCGCAAGGGCCCTCTCCGGCAGCAGCGCCGCCGCCGCGACCGGCCGGGGCGCGTCCGGCCAGGCGGGTGCGGCCCGGAAGCCGGCCAGGGCCGCCCGGGCCGACTCGGTCGCCTCGTCGAGGCTGGCCACCGCCGGACCGACCACCACCGGCCCGGTGCCGAAGCCGTCGAGCAGTTTCTCGGTCGCGTTGAGCGGGTCCGCGGCGCCGCCGAGCACCACGACGAGCCGGTCGCCGTGCACCCCGCTGATCACCTCGACGCCGATCCGCCGCGCCTGCCGGTAGACCGTGTGGAGCACCGGCGCCACCTCGCCGCCGGGGGAGCGGCCGACCGCCACCGCGACCGGCGGGGCGTCGGCCCAGCCGAGGGCGGCCGCGCGGCTGGCCAGCGTGTCGGTCGAGTCACCGCGGAGCAGCGCGTCGACGAGCAGCGCCTGCAACCGGGCGTCCCAGGAGCCGCGGGACTCGGCGGCCCGCGCGTACACCCGGGCCGCCGAGAAGGCGATCTCGCGGGAGAAGCGCAGCACCTCTTCGCGCAGGTCGCGCTCCTCGCCGGGCGCGGCCAGGTGGGCGGCGCGCTCCTCGACGACGTCGATGGTCACCTGGATCAGCGCGACCGTCTGCTGCAGGCTGATGCTGCGGGCCAGCGCCCGGGGCGCCGCCGCGAACACCTCGTCGGAGACCTCGCGGGGCCGGCTCTGCGGGCCCTGGCGCATGAACTCGACCAGCGAGCGCACGCCGGCCTGGGCCACCAGCATCACCCAGGCGCGCTGGTCGGCCGGCAGTTGGCGGAACCACACCAGGCTCTCGTCCATCCGCGCGACGCTGGCCGTGGCGAGGGCGCCCGCCGACCGCTCGATCCGGCGCAACGTCGCCGCGAGACCGTCGGCTGCCTGGTCGTCCACGGGATACACCATAGGCTGGGCGGGATGCACCGCTCGCTCGCGCGCCCGTCGGCCGCCCTGCCCCTGGTCGCGCTGGCCGCCTTCGGCGCGCTGCTGGGCCTGGTCGTCGCCGACTGGGCGCCGATGATGCGGTGGGACGCGTCGGTGAGCGCGTCCCTGCGTGGCTTCGGCGCCGTCCGTCCGGAGCTGATCGACTGGCTGCGCACGCTGACCGGGCTCGCCGCCACCATTCCGTACGTGGCCGTCGGCGTGGCCGCGACCCTGCACTTCTGGATCCGCCGCGACCGCACGGCGGCGGTGTTCTGTGCCCTGGTGACGGCCACCGTGCCGATCCTGTGGAGCCTTTTCCACTGGGCGCTGCACAACCCGCGCCCGGTCGACGGCTTCGTGTCGGTGTCCAGCTCCGGTTTCCCCAGCGGCCACACGAGCAACGCGGCCGCGTTCGCCCTGGCCCTGGTGCTGTTGGTCTGGCCCCGCGCCGGCGCCGCCGCCCGCCTCGCCACCTGCCTCGCGGCGCTCGCGTTCGCCCTGTTCATCGGCTGGACCCGGGTCGCCCTGCTGGCCCACTGGCCGACCGACGTGCTCGGCGGCTACCTGCTGGCCGCGGCCGTGGTGCCGCTGGCCGCCCGGGCCGCGACGTCAGGCCGCGTCGGCGTGCAGCGCCAGAACGCCCGCGTCGACCGGTAGGGCCGCGTGCACCCGCCACCGCGCTCCGCCCGCCGGGCCCGCGTCCAGGCGGCCACGCAGCAGGGCGGCGCGCTCGCGCATGCCGATCAGGCCGGCGCCGGCGCCGAGGTGGTCGAGCGGGCCGGGCGGGGCGATCGGATTGTGCACGGTGAGGCGCACCTCGTCGGCGCCGTAGTCGACCGTGACCGTCGCCGAGCCCGTGCCGTGCTTGAGCGCGTTGGTCAACGACTCCTGCACGATCCGGTAGCCGGCCAGCTCGACACCCACCGGCAACGCCCGCGGCTCACCGATGGTCGTCAGCTCGACCGTGAGCCCCGCCGCCCGCGCGCCGGTGACGAGCCGCTCCACCTCGCCCAGCCCCGGCGTCACCGGGTCGTCCCCGGCCTCGCCGTCCGGGCCGCGCAGCACGTCGATCATCTGGCGCATCTCGGCCAGCCCCTGCACGCTGTTCTCCCGGATCACCCGCAGCGACTCCTCGACCTGGGCCTTCGACAGGTTCGGCACGCTCAGCGCCGCGGTCGCGTGGATCGCCACCACGCTCAGGTGGTTGGCGACCATGTCGTGCAGCTCGCGGGCCATCCGGGTGCGCTCGGCGGCGACGGCCTGCCGCCGGTCGAGCTCCGCGACACGCGCGGTCTGGTCGGCCCGGGAGCGGTCCAGGGCGGCCTGGTCGCGGTACTGGCGGACGCTCAGCCCGGTCAGGATCGGCAGGACCAGCACGAGCACGGCCGGGATGCCCAGCGCCAGCCCGCGCAGGCTGCCCACGAGGACCACGCCGAGGGTGGCGGTGGCGACCACGACGGCGATCGAGACCTCCAGCAACCGCCGCCAGAGCCGGGCCGGGCCGAAGACGCAGGCGTCGTACACCACCTGGGTGTAGATCAATAGCGTGCCGAGCGAGCCGCCGAGCGCGAGGTCGGCGACCACCGCCGCCGTGCCGATCGCGAGGCTGAGGACCGGCGCGCGCCGGCGCAGCCCGATGGCGCCGCTCACCGCGACCAGCGGCAGCCAGGGCAGCCAGGCGGGGCCGTCCCAGCCGAAGTCCATGCTCACGTAGGCGCCGGACACCAGAATCAGCGTTCCGCCGACCAACGCCGCCACGGCGAACGCCAGGTCGCGGGCGAGCGACCCGCGCGGGGGAATGCGCATCACACCATCGATGGAACCACAGCGTGGGCGGTGGCTCGTCCGCCTGCGAGAGGAGCCGGCTCCGCCTTGGGGAGGAGACCGGTTTCGTCGTACGCGCCGACGCCTGCCCCGGTTCTGGCGGTGAGGCTTGGGGACATGATCGTGGCGTTGATCGTGGCCAGCGAGGTCGGGTTCTGGGTGCTGCTCGGGCTGGGTCTGGTCGCGCGGTACGTGTTCCGGATGCGCCGGTTGAGCGTGGTGCTCCTGATCGGCTCGCCGGTGCTCGACCTCGTGCTGCTCGCCGCCACCGTGATCGATCTCCGCCGGGGTGGCACCGCCGGCCCGTTCCACGGCTTGGCGGCCGTCTACCTGGGCTTCTCCGTGATGTTCGGTCACGCCATGATCCGCTGGGCGGACCAGCGCTTCGCGCACCGCTTCGCCGGCGGCCCGCCGCCGTGGAAGCCCCCGCGCGGCGGCTGGGCCCGCGCCCGCCACGAGTGGCGCGAGTGGTTCAAGGCGGTCGCCGCGTGCGCGATCGCGGCCGCGCTCCTGGGCGCCGGCGTCCTGATGGTCGACGACGCGTCCCGTTCGGCCGGCCTCACCTCGTGGCTCACCCGTATGCCTGCCGTCGTGGTGATCTGGTTCATCGTCGGCCCGGGATGGGCGACACTCTTCCCGGGACGGGCCAAAGAGGACGCCCTCCGCTGACGCAGCGAATTGCTGCAATATGCAGGCTGTCACGCCGGCCCCGCGGGCGCGATTTTCGCTGCTCAGCCGTTTAGGGTGTGAAGGCCCAATGGGCCACCCGGTGGCGGCCGGATGGCGGAACGGCGGAGAACAGGAGGCCGTGATGGCGCACGGGGAGGCCGATCCCGGCTGCGCTCACGCGGAGAGCTCACCACACACACCGGACGAATCGGGCCGCCCCGCGGGGCGCCAGATCCGCCGCATCTGCACTCGCCCGCCCCACGCGGAGGCCGAGCAACCGGACGAGGACCACGTCCCGCCGGACACGGTCCCCGGCGGCCCCATCCAGTTCGGCCGCGCCCCGGCCTGCCGCAGCGAACGCCCGGGCTGGGCCGGCGCCCACCGCCACGGCGCGGTGCGCCCCCGGCGCCGAGCCACCCGCCGCGAACGCCCACCAGACCGCTGGTGCTGAAGGCCGCCTGAGGGCTGTCGCAGGCCGCGTTGAGCGGCAGGACAGCCGACATACTCTGCCTGGCGGCCGCCCGCGGCGGCCACGAGCATGCGACCGGCGAAGCCGCATCCTCCTGTAGCGCTGGCCGGCCTCGCCTGACGCCGATGCCAGGCACAAGGGCGCAACGCCGTGTCGGCATGGGGCCGACAGACGTTGGCGGGCGCAGTGCGACGCGTGTCGGTCCCCGGCTTTGGACGTCGGCGCAAGCTGACCATTCGCGTGCTGACGCCGTCCTGCGACGGCGGACGGTTCAGCGGTTGAACGCAGCCAGCGCCGGACGGTGGTGCCCTTGTCTCCCGGCGCGTACATGCCGAAGCATGTACGCACATGCTTCGGCATGTAGCGGCTCGGACGAACCCTTGCCGCCGCGGCGACACGCCGGTGCGAGCGGGAGGTGCGAAACGCCGTCGGCGGCTGCGTCCGCCAAGACAACGCGCGCCTGCCGCCGCAAGGGGAGAACCACCACGTCACCCATGCGGGAGAGCGCCGCCTCTGTCGCCGGCCAGCGCATTCCTGCGCGCCGGTGCGCCCTGCGTTGCGCATGTGCGCGAGGTCCATTCGTCCGCGCGCCACGTGCAGCACATTCTCGGCGGGCTAAGTCACGCGGCGCGCCCGCGCGTCCGGCGCCGCGCCGATGCGCACGTGACGCGCCGTGCGCCGCGCCCCATGCGGCCCGCGCCGCGCCGTGCCCACGGGCGCGGCTCGCGCCGCGCCGTGCCCACGGGCACGCGGCTTGCGCCGCGCCCACGGGCACGCGGCTCGCGCCGCGCCCAGCCCACGGGCACGCAGCTCGCGCCGCGCCCACGGGTACGCCTCGCGCCGCGCCCACGGGCACGCAGCTCGCGCCGCGCCCACGGGCACGCAGCTCGCGCCGCGCCCACGGGCACGCGGCTCGCGCCGCGCCCACGGGCACGCGGCTCGCGCCGCGCCCACGCCCACGCCCCACGACCACGCGCCGCGTCCACCCCCGCGGACCGGGCCTGTGCGCCGCGCCTATGCGTCGCGCGCCGCGCCCACCGCCGCGGGCCGGGCCCATGCGTTACGCACCGCGCGCACGGCTGCGGGCCGGGCCGCGTGTGCCACTCTCATGCGACGGGCCAAAGAACTGGTCCTACCGCGACACCCACGCAGCCCGGGCTGCTCGAACGAAGGTAAGGCGGCGGCCTGAGTGCGGCGGCGGGTGACTGCAATGTAGATTTTGTCCGATATGGATGACAAGCAGCGGCAGATCATCGATCAGGCGATCGCGCTTGCGGACGAGCGCGGGGTCGATGCGGTGTCGATGCGGGCTGTCGGGCAGCGGTTGGGGCTCAGTCCGATGGCGATCTACCCGTATCTGCGCAGCAAGGATGCCCTGCTCGACGGCATGGTGGAGCGGCTGCTCGGCGAGCTGCTGACGATGGCGCCGGGGAGTGGGGACTGGCAGGAGCGGCTGCGGGCGGTGTCGCGGGCGGTGCGGGCGCTCGCGCGGCGGCATCCGGGGGCGTACCCGCTGATCATGTCGCGGCCCGGGGCCACCGCCGAGTCGCGCCGGCTCGACGACCTGATCTCGGAGATCCTCGCCACGGCGGGTGTTCCGGCCGAGGAGGTGGCACGGCTCGAGAGGCTCCTGTCGACGCTGATGCTCGGGTTCGCCAACTCCGAGGTCAACGGCCGCTTCGGGGCGGGGCCGGCGGCGGGTGACTGGGACAGTGAGTTCGCCGCCGACCTGGATGACGAGATCCGGCTGATCGAGCAGGTGATCGCTCGATCGGGGGCCGCCTAGCGCGTTCGCTGGCGGACGATGAGCGCGACCCCGGCCACCATCAGCGCGAGCACCAGCACGACGCCGCCGTTGAGCAGGACCAGGCGGCGCAGCTCGGCCAGCAGGGTGTCGAGGTCTCGGCCGTTGGGCAGCGAGTCTTCCGGGATGACCCGCTCGCCGCCGCCGATGCCGCCGCTCATCACGTCGGGCTTCTCGGGGATCGGCGCGCCGGCGATGCGCAGGGCCTCCGACATGGTCATCCGGCCGAGGAACCAGACCGCGGTCGTCTTCTTCTTGTCGGGCTGCGCCGCGGGCCGGAACGCCTTGGGGCCGCCGCTGGCCATCGGGTAGAGGTCGTAGGCGTAGCGCGGCTTGTCGTCGTAGTGGACGACCACCGCGAACTTCTTGCCCAGCGTGGACTTCTTCGGCGCGGCGATCTGGCTGTGCGCGCCGCCGGCGCCGGCCATGAAGTTGACCTCTTCGAGCAGGTCACCGAAGAGCTGCGGCTTCTCCTTGGCGGTCACGGTGATGTCGGCCATGCCCTCGCCGGTGATGGTCAACGCCGTGGGCTTGGGCGCCTTCGGCGCCTGACCGGCCACTGTGGTCGGTCGAGAGACGGCGGCCGCCGCCGGAAGAGCCACCCCGATGGTGGCGAGCGCGACGCCCGCGGCAGCCACCATCAACAACCGTTTGCGGACCGATCGCCCCACCACCGTCCTCCTCGCCCCGTGCCGATGGCTGGCTGTTGCTTAATGCATAGACTCCGCGAACGACCCCCAGGTTGCACCCAAGCGTCGGGTTATTTGCAGGTTCTGCCATCTCGGTGACCCTCGCGGGGGACATGGCCGTGATCATCGGCAGGCCGGCATCGTAACCGGCGCGCACAACGTGGCGTGTACCCGGTCCGCTCAGAGGCGCGCGCGGGCCGCGCGGATGCGGGCGAGCGTGCGCTCCCGGCCCAGCACGGCGAGCGACTCGAACAGCGGCAGGCCGACGGAGCGACCGGTGACCGCGACGCGTACGGGCGCCTGGGCCTTGCCCAGCTTGAGACCCCGTGCGGCGCCGACCTCCTCGAGCGTGCTCTTCAGCGACTCCGCGTCCCAGGTCGGCAGCTCCGCGTAGGCCGCGGCGGCCGCGTCGAGCAGGTCGGCCGCACCGTCCTTCATGGCCTTGGCCCACGCCGCGTCGTCGAACGCCGGCTCGCCGAGGAACAGGAAGTCGACGTTGGGCACGATCTCGCTGAGCAGCGCGACGCGGGTCTGCGCGAACGGCGCCACCAGCGCGAACGCCGCCGGGTCGAACTCCGCGGGCTGCCACGGGGGCGCCGGGATCGTCGCGGTGCCGGTCAGCCACGGCTGGCAGGCGGCGATGAACTCGTCGACCGACAGCGCGCGGATGTATTCGCCGTTGAACGCGCGCAGCTTCTTCTCGTCGAAGAACGCGGGGGAGGGGTTGACGTCCTCCAGCCGGAACTCGTCCTCGATGACCGACCACGGCACGATCTCGCGGTCGTTGCTCGGCGCCCAGCCCAGCAACATGAGGTAGTTGCGCATCGCGTCGGCCAGGTAGCCCTCGTCGCGGTAGGCCTCGAGCGCCACCTTGTCGCGCCGCTTCGACAGCTTCTGCCGCTTCTCGTTGACCACCACGGGCACGTGCGCCCAGATCGGCGGCTTGACGCCGAGCGCGTCCCAGAGCAGCTGCTGCTTGGGCGTGTTGGGCAGGTGCTCCTCGGCCCGGATCACGTGGGTGATCCCCTGCGTGATGTCGTCGACCACGTTGGCCAGCAGGAACACCGGCGAGCCGTCGGCCCGGGCGATGACGAAGTCCTCGATCTTCGCGTTGTCGAACGTCGGCTCGCCGCGGATCAGGTCGACCACCCGGGTCTCGCCCTCGTCCGGCGTGCGGAACCGCAGTGCCCGGCCCTCGCCCGGCCCCAGGTTGCGGTCACGGCAGAAACCGTCATAACCGGCGTACGCGTTGCCGGTGCGGGCCTGCACCATCTCGCGCGTGCAGTCGCAGTAGTAGGCCCGCCCGGCGCTGTAGAGGCGCTCGGCGGCCGCCCGCTGCTCGTCGGCGTTGGCCGACTGGAAGTAGGGACCCTCGTAGGTGCCCCGGGCGATGCCGATCCAGTCGAGCGCGGACAGGATGCCCTCGGTCCACTCCGGGCGGTTGCGGGCGGCGTCGGTGTCTTCGACCCGCAGCACGAACACGCCGCCGTGCTGCTTGGCATAGATCCAGTTCTGCAGCGCCGACCGGGCGCCGCCGACATGGAACATTCCCGTCGGGGATGGGGCGAACCGCACGCGTACCGTCACGCGCCAAGCCTACGGGCGACTCCCGGGTGCTCCGCCACCAGGTTTCCTGTGCGGAATGTCCGGATTCACGGCACCGAGCGGATCTTGCGGACCAGCACGCTGCCGAGCAGGGTCACGGCCGCGGTCACGGCGTACAACGTGGGGTAGCCGCCCAGGTAGACCACGATCCACGCCGCGCCGAATGGGCCGAGCGCCTGCGGTGCCGAGTTCGCGATGTTGATCACGCCGAGGTCCTTGCCGCGGGTCGTCGCCGCCGGCAGCACCTGGGTGATCAGCGCCGCGTCGACCGCCAGGTAGGCGCCGTAGCCCGCGCCGAGCAGCACCGCGGCCACGAGCGCGGCGGTCCAGACCGGCCAGACCGCCAGGATCAGCGCCGCCACCGCCATGATCACGCCGGACCAGATCACGAAGATCTTGCGGCGGCCGGAGCGGTCGGAGAGCCGCCCGGCGACCACGGCCGTGGCCATCATGCCGGCCGTGTAGAGCAGGATCAGGATCAGCAGCCCGCCCTCGGGATCCGCGTAGCCGACGCCGTCCTCGAGGAAGTAGAGCAGGTAGAGCGTGCCGAGCGCGTTGCCGACCTGCACCAGGAACCGGGTGCCCCAGGCCCAGGCGAAGTCGGGGTGGCGGCGCGGGCTGATCCACATGCCGCGGACCAGTCCGGCGAAGGAGAACGGCGGCCGGTGCTCGCGCGGCAGCGGGTCGTCGCCGGTGAAGAACGCGAACGGCAGCCCGAGCACGAGTACGGCGACAGCCACCGCCAGGTAGCCCGACGCGTTGCCGGTGAAGATCGTGGTGACCAGCACGGCGCCGATCACCAGGCCGAGCGCCTGCGGTATGCCCGCCCACCCCGACACGCCGCCGCGCTGGTCCACCGGCACCCGGTCGGGCAGCGCCGCGGTCAGCGCGGCCAGCATCGCGTTGAAGCACGCCTGCGCGGCGACCCAGGCCAACGTGACGCCGACGATGGTCTGCTGCTGGGCCAGCGCGACCAGCGACAGCGCGCCGAGCACCGCGCCGCCGAGCGTCCAGACGTGCCGGCGGCCGAACCGGCGGCCACCGATCGTCAGCGTGGTGCGGTCGGAGAACGCGCCGGCGACGGGGTTCGCGACGATCGCGGCCAGCGCGCCGAAGCCCATCGCCCAGGCCAGCGCCGTCTCCTTGTGGTCGGGCGCGATCGCGGCGACCTGGTTCGGCAGCAGGATCTGGATCGGCGTGAAGAACGCCATCCAGACGCCGAGGTTGGCCGAGAAGAGGAGCGCGATCCAGCCGCGCCGGACGCGTACCGTCGGCTCGGCCAGCGCCGCCGGCAGGGCGGACGCCTCCGGGTCAACGGTGGTCACGAATGCGCTCCCGCAGCCAGGCGAAGGAGCTCTTGGGCGTACGCGTCTGCGTCTCGAAGTCGACGTGCACGAGCCCGAACCGCTTGGTGAACCCCTCGGCCCACTCCCAGTTGTCGAGCAGCGACCAGACGAAGTAGCCGCGCACGTCGACACCGTCGTCCTGTGCCTGCCGCAGGGCGGTCAGGTGGGCGTCGAGGTAGGCGATCCGCTCCGGGTCGGCGCAGGCGCCGTCGGGGGTGACGACGTCGTCGTACGCGCAGCCGCTCTCGGTGATGTAGATCGGCGGCAGCGCGCTCTGGTAGCGGCCGTGCAGCCCGACCAGCAGTTCCCGCAACCCGTCGGGCGCCACGGGCCAGCCGAACGCCGTGGTCGGGTAGCCGTCGAGCGGGACCATCTCGAAGGGGAGCGGGCTGCCGTCCTGCGGGCCGCGTACGCCGGTCGGGTTGTAGTAGTTGACGCCCAGCGCGTCCAGCGGCGCCGCGATCACGTCGAGGTCGCCGTCGCGGACCACGGACAGGTCGGCGGCGCCCTCGGGATAGCCGAGGCCGAACAACGGGTCGGTGAAGACCCGGTTGTGCAGGGCGTCGTACGCCGCCGCGGCGGCCAGATCCGCCGGCTCCTGACTCACGGGCCGGGCGGGGGAGTAGTTGTTGGCGATCGCGACCGGGCTGGCCGAGTGGTCACGCAGGGCGGCCACCGCGAGCCCGTGCCCGAGCAGCTGGTGGTGCGCCACCGGGAACGCGCCGAAGAGCAGCTGCTCGCCGGGCGCGTGGGTGCCGAGGCCGTAGCCGAGCGACATGTGGACGAACGGCTCGTTGAGCGTGATCCACATGCGCACCCGGTCGCCGAGCCGGCCGGCGACGAGGGCCGCGTAGTCGCCGAACCGGTGCGCGGTCTCCCGGTCGAGCCAGCCGCCGCGGTCCTGCAGCGCCTGTGGCAGGTCCCAGTGGAAGAGGGTGGCGACCGGGGCGATGCCGGCCTCGAGCAGGGCGTCGACGAGGCGCTCGTAGTAGTCGAGCCCGTTGCCGTTGGCGGGGCCGGCGCCGTCGGGCTGGACGCGCGGCCACGCGACGGAGAACCGGTAGGCGCCGACGCCCAGCTCCCGCATCAGCGCGATGTCGTCGGCATAGCGGTGGTAGGAGTCGGTGGCGACCGCGCCGGTGGTCCCGTCGACGATACGGCCGGGCGTCGCGCTGAAGGTGTCCCAGATCGACCGGCCACGGCCGCCCTCGTCGACGGCGCCCTCGATCTGGTAGGCGGAGGTGGACACTCCCCAGAGGAACCCACCTGGCAGCTCCGGCATCAGCTCCCGTGCCCCCCACATGTCATTACCGGCCGGTAAGCCGAGACTGGCTCGGACTGTAGCCCCGTCTCACCCGCCAGTCGAGAGGTTCGCGTCGATCATGCTGACCACCGTACGGCGTACCGTCGCCGGGATCGTCCCGAAGTAGGTGATCTCTTTGGTCTCGGGGTCCCAGGTGCCGCGGATCCAGCCGTCGACGACCACGGTCGGCGAGATCCACCCCTGCGGGCGGGAGACCTCGGCCTTGTGCCCGGCGGCGCCGATCAGCTCGAGCTGCCGTGTGCTCCCGGTGACGTAGGGGTCGAAGGCGGGCAGGACGGCGACGGCCGGTTCGCGCTTCTTCTCGAGTTCGGCCAGGTGTTTCTCCGGGATGCGCATCGGCGTGCCGTCGACGTCGACCGTGGCCAAATCGAGCCGGGCGAAGGACTTCTTGGCCAGGGCCGGGGTGAGGTCGAACCAGCGGGCGAACTCCTCCGGCGTGGCCGGGCCGAACGCGCCGAGGTAGTCGGCGGCCAGCCGGTCGATCGCCGTCTCCGCGTCGACGGGCGCCCAGTCGCCGAGCCAGCTCCGGGGCGCCACGAACGTGACGTTGCGGCCGCGCGGCGGGCCGGAGCAGAGCAGGCCCCGGAAGGCGGCCGGTTTGAGCACGGCGCCGAAGCCCTGCGTCAGCGGTCCGTCGAGGTCCCGGTGGCCGGTGGCGTCGATGATCGCGGTGGCCAGCTCCGCGCGGGTCAGCGGCTCGTCGGTGAGCACGTCCGGCAGCGCGGCCAGGATGTCGGTCATCTTGTCTGCGGTGACGCCGTGATATTTCAGCCAGGAGTTGGTGGTCTCGCGCTTGCGCGTCGACATGGCCGCGACCCAGTGCGGGAAGTCGTCGGCCGGCAGGAGGTGCATTGTGCCCCGGGCGGCCCAGGTCCGGACCAGGGCGCGCTTGTCGTAGAGCAGGCCGTCGAGGCGCTCGGCGGTGGTGGGGCGCTTCGTGCGCAGGTGCGTCGCGGTCACGGCGGAGGCGGCGACCTGTGCGTGCACACCCACGACGCGGCGGGCGGCCGCGACCGGATCGGCGGCCTTGTCCCCGTCGAGATGGTGCCGCCGCATCCGCCACCGAAGCACCTGCTCCCAACCCACGCTCATGTAACCACCATAACCGGTTACGACGCTCGCGCGCGCGCCGATCGTGGCCTCGGTGTGGCGGGTCCGGGTCGGCCGAGTGGCTGATTGGGCCGGTCAGGGTGGTTCGGCAAAATGGTGGCCCCCGGCGCCGTCGCCGCAGAGGAGCCGCCATGTTGAACGAGCTCGAGCTGCGGGTTCTGCTCGCGGTGGACGCCACGCGGGCCGACCGCTGGAAGATCATGGACGAGCTGCGGCGGGGTGGGCTGCCGAAGAGCGAGATCGACCGGGCGGCGCGGTTGCTGGATCCCCTGCGGACCCGGCACCGGTTCGTCGAGCGCCTCGACAGCGACACCTACCAGCTGACCGACCGCGGCCGGGCCGCCGCCCGGGACGCGGTCAGCCGCCTGGACCAGCTCGTCGGCTACGCGTCGCGCACCCTGCGCTGACGAAGGCCTCCATAGTGGACGCGGGTCAGCGCATCAGCGTGTCCGTCGTCGCGAAGTCCAGGCCGCTGTCGAGGGCGGCGTAGGTGCCGGTGGTCAGCAGCTCCTCGGCCGCCCGCCGGGTGGCGGCGTGGGCGGCCAGGGCGATCGCGGCGCCGGCGCTGACCCGGGCCACACCCAGCCCCGCGAGCTCGCCGACGGACAGCGACCCGGGCCCGACCATCACGTTGAGCGGCGCCGGCACCCCGGCCACGAGCGCGGCGATCGTCTCGGCGTCGGCGACGCCCGGCACGAACACGCCGTCCGCCCCGGCCGCGACGTAGGCGCCGGCCCGTGCGAGCGTCTCCCGCAGCCGGTCGGCCGGATCGCCGAGCGACCGCAGGTAAGTGTCGATCCGCGCGTTGACGAACAGCTCCGGGCCGGCCGCCCGCCGGGCCTCGGCGATCCGCGCGGCGTGCTGCGCCCGCGACGCCTCGCCGTCCTCCAGGTTGACCCCGACGGCCCCGGCCGCCAGCACGCCGCGGACGGTGCCGGCGACGTCGCCGTACCCGTCCTCGATGTCGGCGCTCACCGGCACCCCGACCGCCGCGACGACCCGGGCGACGAGGTCGACGGCCCGGTCGCGACCGAGCCGGCCGCCGTCGCCGACGCCGAGGCTCCAGGCGACGCCGGCGCTGGTCGTGGCGACGGCGGCGGCCCCGGCGTCGGCCACGAGCCGGGCGGTGGCGGCGTCCCAGGCGTTGGGCAGCACGAGCGGCTGGCCGGGGCGGTGCAGGTCACGGAAACGGTGGTGTGCGGTCATGCGCCCCAGCCAACCCCGGCCCGGCCCCGGCGTCCGGCGGTTTTCGGACCTGAACAGCCTTGATCCGGCTCAGGGTCGCCAGATCCAGTTGGGACGCTCGTACAACGGGGTGAATCCGGCTCTGATCATGTTGTTCAGTGACTGGTTGCCGCCCTCGACCGCCGGCTTCTCGGCCTCGGTGACCACCCAGCGGCAGCCGGCGTCGGCCGCCCAGGCCGTGCGCTCGGCGATCAACGCCGACTGGACCCCGCGGCGGCGGTGGGTGGCCCGGGTCGCGCCGGAGTTGAGCTGCGCCGTCTCGCCGTGCATGAACAGATTGGCCACGCCGACCATCACGTCACCGTCCCAGGCGGCGAAGGCCTGCGAGCTGTCGGTACGCGCGACCGCCGCCACCGCCGCCGCCAGATGCGGGTTCGGGATCTCGAACAGCTCCCAGGTGAGCGCCGCCCACGCGTCGACCTGGTCGGCGCCGACCGGTCCGATCCGCAGGTCGGTCCCGGCCGGCTTCACGTCGTCGACCTCGGCCGCGACCTTCACGAGCGCGCTGCCCACGTGGAGCTGGTGGGTGGCCGCGATCCCGGCCCAGTCGGGCGGCAGGAGATCCGGCGCGATCTGGACGTGGCAGGCCGGGCTGCCGTGCCGCCGATGGAAGTCGAGCACCTCGGCGATCACGTCGGTGGTGACGGGCTCGGTGAGCCCGAGCCCCAAGGCCCGGTTGAAGAACCCGCCGGCCGGGTCGTGCCGGAGCGAGATGACCACGCCGCCGCCGACCCGGCCGCTGGTCATGCCGAGCGCCTCCGCCGCCGACGCGGGCGCGAGCACGGCCAGCCGACGCATCAGCTCGGCCTCGACCGACTCGGCGTTGACGGTCAGGGCAGGAGACGACATGGACCATCCCGAAGTTCGAACCAGCTTTCCGGTACGGCGTGATCCAACCCGCCGCCGGTTACGCCAGGGGGTCTTCGCACTGGGAATGTGACCGGAATCGCCGTTCGATTGCAGGGCCGTAACGGTTTCCCGTCGCTGGACCCGTCTTCCGGCATGCGGTCAGCCATGCGGTGCCGGTGTTCCTAGCGTCCACCGGCATGACGGAACGCCGCGCCCGCTGCCGGGCGATCACCCGCAAGGGCTATGCCTGCCCGATCGGCCCACGTCCGTCGGGCCTCTGCCACGTGCACGACCCGGCCGTGCAGTGCGGCGGCACGAAGCGCAACGGTGAACGGTGCGGCGCGGCCACCGGTGGCGGTCCGTGCCCTCTCCACCGGCAGCCGTCTCAACCGACGCTCGACGTCACCCCCAGTTCGGGAGAGCCGCCCGCTCCGCCGGGTCGGTGGGCTCGTTGAAGCGCAGGTGGTTGCCGAACGGGTCGGCGATCGTCAACACCCGCGCGCCCCACGGCGCCGTCTCGAGCTCGGGCGCCCAGACGGCCGGCCCCCAGACCGGAACCACCTCGCGCCGCGCGTTGAGCGTCTCCCGCAGGCTCTCGATCCCGTCGATCCAGATGAACACCGTCGCGCCGGGCCCGGCCTCGTAGGCCACCTCGGTCACGTGCAGCGTCGTGGCGCCCCGGGACAGCTGCCCGTAGTAGGCGGTCCCGGGCCCACCGGCCGGCCCACCGAAGTCGAGCGTGAACCCGAGGAACTCGACGTAGAACCGCAGCGCCTCGTCGACCGAGTAGATCTGCAGAACCGGGATGGTCGAGGCGGCCGCCCCCCACGGCAGCGCCGCCGGGCGCCGCGCGGCCAGGACGTTCCAGTTGGCGACACCGTGCTGCCGCGCGACGATCTCGAGGCATTCACTGTGCGCGGCGTCGACGTCATAACGCGCCCGCAACTCACCGCGCAACGCCTTGGCCATCTGTTTGGGATCGCTGTGCTGAACCACGGATTCCTCTTCCACGGCGAGCCATCCGTCGGTGCTTGCGTTGCCGACCGGGTCCGCCGTCAAGGAGATCCGAGTCAACATCCGAAAGATGCGTTCACCAAACCCGAAGGCGCAAGCGGCGGGCCGCACCAGCCCTACCGCCGACCCTAGAGGAACCTGTGCCGGGTCGCCATGGCCCGTCACCTGACGGCTAATCGAATACGCCGAACATGCTCAACACCGCGCCGACCACAAGGCACGAGGCGCAGATAACCAGGACCACGCGGCGGGCGTTGGTCTCGAAGCGGCTCATGTGTTGAGGGCGGAACGCCGAGTGTTCGACGACCTTCTTGTTCAGCACGATGAACGCCAAGCCGACCCCGGCCGCGCCCAGAGCCGTGAGATTCTCCATGCCGCCTTGAATCTCCGGCGCCGACCGCACCGAAACCGGCGGCCACGGCGTGACCGTCACGGGACGATGCGGGTGCCGGGTGTGTCGCCGGGCAGGAGCGAGCTGTCGTTCTCGAACGGCGGCACCGGAGTGCTGGCCAGCACGGTCCCGTCGGCCGCGTACGCCGTCACCGTCGCCGGTTGGTCCGGTGGCACCGATGTGGTGCCGGCGCCCGACGGGTCCAGCTCCACCGGCGCCGGCGCGCCCCCGGCGACCGTGACCGCCGCCGTGGCCGTGCCGGCCGGGGTCGCCACCAGCACCCGGTCCGTCCGGCCGTCACCACCCTCGGCCCGCAGTCGCCAGCCGATGGGACGCCGGTCCGCCTCGGCCGCCGGCAGCAGGAGTCGCAGGTCCATGCGGCTGCTCGACACGTCACCGTGCATGGCGTACGCGATCACCCCACCGCCAGGCGGCTGCACCGTGAGCAGCACCGCCGGCTGCCCGTTGACCACACCCGACCAGCGCAACCGCACCGTCGTGCCGGCCGCCGGCAGGTTGCTGTCGCGCAACGCGAGCTGCACGAACCACGTCAGCAGCTCGGGGGACGGCGCGGGACCCCGGCTGCCGACCGCCGCCGACCGCAGTTGGTCGTCCGTCGGCGCGAACGGGTCCCCGCCCGCCGACGAGCCCCAGCCACCGGAGAAGCCGCCCTCGTAGAGCACGGTGGAACCGCGAGTGACCCGGGCCTCCAGGGCCGGCGGCAGCGGCGCCGGGGGGAGCAGCACGAGACCCACCCCGTCACCGTCCGATGTGGCCAGTTGGCGCCGCTGCACCACACCAGACGTGGCGTAGCGCGGGTCACCGGTGATCGTGACGGTGGTGCCGCGCGGTCCGACGACCAGGGCGTAGCCGCCCCGCTGACCGTCCGCTTGCGTCAGCGTCACCACCGGGTTCCGGGCGTCCTCGTTGCCGCCCTGCGTCATCTGGTCGGGAGTGGCGCCGGCCGGGCCCTCGTACCAGATGAGCTCCCAGCTCGTGACGAAGCCGAACCGCAGCGGTACGAGCACGAGCGCGACCCGCGTCCCCGGTGCGTCGCTGGCGTAGAGGACCTTGATGCGGTCGCGTCCCGCCACCGCCCAGAAACCGTCGGGGTTGTCGAGGCCGGTGACCCGGTCGCGGAAGGCCGCAACCCACGCGGCGTCGCCGGTCAGCGAACCCCGCGCCGGCTCGGCCGCCAGCGCCGACCACGGTGACGCGAGCGCGATGCCGGGCGCCCAGCCCGGCAACGGGACGATGTTGGTCTGCACCCCGACCGCCGCGGCCACCACCGCGGCGAGCGCGGTGCGCCGGACCCGCCGGGTGCGCCGGCGCCGCCGCTCGCGCTCCGCGAACGCGGGCCACGGGTCGGCGGGTCCCTCGATCGTCGCGGTGGCCGCGCGCAGGGTGTCGCTCAACATGGGTCCTCCTGGAGTCGCGCCGGCGGTGTGTCGGCGAAGTCGAGTCGCAGCCGGGCGAGCCCGCGCGACGCCTGGCTCTTCACGGAGCCGACGGAACAGCCCAGGACGCGGGCGGTCTCGGCCTCGCTGCGGTCCTCGAAGTAGCGGAGCACCAGGACCGCCTGGGTACGCGGTGGCAGCCGCCGCAACGCCGCCAGGAGCTGCTGCCGCTGCTCGATCTGCAGGTACGCGTCGGCGCCGGCCCCGCCGTCCGAGGCGACCAGCGGCACCTCGATCGGCCGGCGCCGCCGCCACCACGAGCTGGCGGTGTTGACCATGACGCGGCGCACGTACACCTCGGGGGCGTCCGTGCGCAGGATCCTGGTCCAGCGGCGATGCGTCTTCTCCAGCGCCGACTGCACCAGGTCCTCGGCCGTACCCCGGTCGCCGGTCAGCAGGTAGGCGGTCCGCAGCAACGGCGCCCACTGGTTCCGCACGAACTCCCGGAACCGCTCCTCGTCATCCACGCGGGGTAGACGCCGCGCGGGTGCCCCGAGGTTGAGTGCGAAATGCTGATCGTCATGCGGTACGTGTCTGCGGTCGCCCTCTACGGCCCCAAGCGGGACCCCCTCGCGACGCTGGTGTCCTCGCTGCAGGAGATCGTCGCCTCGTTCCTGGGTGACGCGTTCCGGCCGTACGTCCCCGAACAGGTCCACGGCACGCTGGTCGCGCTCAACGGCCCGGGCGGCGTCAACGACTACTTCCTCGAACACCGCGGCGAGCGGCGGCAGATGGACTACGCGGCGGCCCTCTCCCTCGTCGCGGCGGCGTTCCGCACGCCGTTGACGGTCCGGTTCGGTGCGGAGGGCACGTTCACCAGCCGCGGGCAGAGCCTGCGGGCGCGGTCCTTCTCGGTGCACGGCGGCAGCGTCAACCTGATCGGCTGGCCGCGGGAGGCGTTCGACGGCGAGGGGCGGCGGCTGGACGCGCTGCGGCGGGGAATGACGGCGGCCGGCGTGCTGCACCGCTACCACGCCACGCCGGCCGACGTCGACGACGACCTATACCTGGTGCTGGGCCACTGCCCCGACGCGGACCCGGCCGTGGTGGCGCGGGCCGTCGCGGCCGGCCGCGACCACCTGGCTGCCCGACCGGCCGAGGTCAGCATCACGGCCGCCGACGTGCGGGTGGTCGCGGCCGACACGCCCACGCTGCTGCCGGCGATCCGCTCGATCCCGCTGGCGGAGACGACACCCGACGACCTGGTCGCGCTCAATGGTGGCTGAGCACGCGGTCTTCGCGTACGGGTCGCTGAACCATCCGGCGGCCGCCTGGGCGCAGCTCGCCGGCTGGCGTCGGTCGTGGACGGTGTGCACGGACAACACGGATCTGAGCCGGGCCGTGGCCTATTACCGGCCTGGAACGCTCGAGCGCTTCGACGGTCAGATCCTGTTCCTCGGCATCGACCGCGCTCCCGGCTCGACGGTCCGGGGCCGGCTGCTGCCCGTCTCGCCGGACGAGCTGGCCGAGCTCGACGCCAGGGAAGGCAACTACGAGCGCGTCGACGTCACCGCGGGTCTGGACCTGCCGCACGGGCGTACGACCGTGTGGAGCTACGTGGGCAAGGCGTCGGCGGTGCGGGCCGCCCGCCGCGGCCTGGCGCGTGGCACGGCCGTCGTCTGGCGTGCCTACCTGGACCGCCTGCGCGAACTCTCCGTCGACGAGCCGCTGCCACCACACGTGCCGGTGGTCGACCTCGACCGCCGGCTGCACGGCGAGCGGACGGACCCGTACGGGAACGCATGAACAGCGGTCGTCAGGTCTCGGCCAGCTTCTCGAAGAGCTCCTTGGGCGTGCCGTAGTACCTCGTCGTGCGGCCGACGTGCGTCATGCCGAGCCGGCGGCAGACGGCCTGGGAGGCGGTGTTCGCCGGATTCGTGACCGCGATGACCCTCCTCAGGCCGCGGATGAACGCGTCGTCCATGACGGCCGCCGCCGCTTCGGTGGCGTAGCCGTGCCCCCAGGCGTCCGGATGCAGATGCCAGCCGATCTCGACGTCGGCCGTCCCGCCGGCCGATTCCCCGGCCGAGAGGGGGACCGGCTTGAGCAGGAGGTTGCCGACGACGCGGCCGTCAGCGGCGGTGGTGATGGCCCAGATCCCGTGGATCGGGTCGTCGACCGCGCGCCGGCGGGCGATGGACGCCAGCGCCTCCGCGCGGGTGGTCATGGTCGTGGGGTTGGGACCCAGGAAACGCACGACCTCCCAGCGGGACTCGAGATCGAGGAGGAAGTCGGCGTCCTCATCGCGCCAGGGCCGAAGCAGAAGGCGGTCGCTAGCCACGGTGCGCATACGACCGAATCTAAGCGGATGCCGCCCGCGCGCGCTGACCATGATCCCGTCTGCGTAACGGGTGCTGCTGGCCAGGCCACGCCACGAGCGGTGTTCGGTGGGGTGCCGGTCGAGGCGAGTTGCTTCAGTTGGATTCGATCCGGCTGGCGGCTCTGGGCCACGGGACGCTGGGGCATGCGGTCGCGTCGGTGGCGGTGCATCCGTTCTGTTCGCGGAGACTGCGCCATTGCTGGTGCGCGGCATAGATGCGGTTCAGGCCATCATGCTGGTCGCGCAGCTCGAGGAACTCGTCGAGCAGCACGAACAAGGTCTCCACTGCGCGGCCGTCAAGGTCGATGTCCATCTGGCGCACGTTCTTGGGGCCGACTGGTTCGGTGAGGTGGGCGACGATGCTCCACCAGACGTGGCTGTCAAGGCAGCCGGCCTGAGTGACCAGCCACGGTTGGAAGCCGACGAGCAAGCCCCGCGTGTTCGCCTCGTCGCAGCCGTCTACGAAGGACACGACGCTGGCGAAGTCCGGACGAATCAGCCACATCCCGGGACGCTCGCGGATGCTGGCGAACAACGTCCGGTAGTTGGCCACCGAGATCGTCACAGCCGGATTGTGCCAAGCAGCGCCGATCCCTGCGACCTCGAGCCATACGCGAAAGTCCACCCCGGTCGCTTCTGCCGCGTGCCCGGTGACGCTCGCCATTGACTTTCCGTCTTGGAAAGTGGTTGACTTTCCGTTATGGAAAACGATGCTGCGGAGCGGCTTGCGGCTTGCCGCTGTCGATGATGCCCGCGCTGCCGTTGCCGACCGGCTCGTTACGCCGTGGTGGTACCACCCGGCGCTGGGGATCCTGCTCGCCGGCTACGTGGTCGGCATCAGCTTCGGCAACAGCGGTGTCAAGATCGCCTCGGGCCTGCTGTTCGCCGCGGCCGTGGTCGCCCTCGGCAACCTCTACCGCCGGCGGACCGGCGTCTGGGTGTCCGGATTCCAGGCCGGTCGCGCCAGCCGGTGGGCGATCGCGCTCGGCGTGCTCATCGGCGCCGTCGTGCTCACCGCCTGGGCCATCGGCTCGTACACCCGACTGGATTGGCCGGTGTGGGTGCTTGCCGCCGTCGGGTTCGTCGGCACCGTCCTCATCGGCCGCAGGTTCGACAGCGCGTTGCGCGCCCAGCTGCGAGCGGCAGGATGACCGAACCGTTCGACGAGACCATCCACGCGCCGAACCGGCTGCGGATCTGCGCGTTCCTCGACGCCACCACCGAGGCGGAGTTCAGCGCGCTCCGCGACCTGCTCGGCGTCGCCGACTCCGTGCTGAGCAAGCACCTCAAGGTCCTGCAGGACGCCGGCCACGTCGAGATGACCAAACCCACCGGCCGCGGCAGAGTGCGGACCTGGGTCAGGCTCACCCCGACCGGCCGAACGGCGTACCGCAACCACGTGGCCGCCCTCCGCGCCCTGTTCGACTCTCCGATCACAGACGATCAACGCTCCGGGTGACAACGTCCGCCGCCCACACGCGCGCACCGCGCCCCACCAAACCGCAGGGGTGTTATGGGTGACCCGGTGAAGGATGCCAGCCGCGGTCGACGACTACGGCGACGTCACGCTGGTGCCACTTCCAGAGGAGTCATGGGACACCTCGGTTTCGCTGTGGCACGGCGACCGCTGGAGTTGCCTGGTCGACCTTTGGACCGAGCAGGAGGGCAGGAGCGACCTTGTTCTCGACGTCGATGTCTTCGAGCACGGGCCCGGCCACCGCTTCGTCGTCCAGCTCGTCTACGTTCCCTGAACGCGCCGGTTCCCGTGCGACGACGAGGCCGGCCGGGAGGTCAGACCCAACGGTCACGTTGGGACTGAGCTCGCGCCCGCACGCGCGAACCGCGCCCACCGCACCGTGGGGTCTCCGGGGGTCGCCCCCGGAACAGGAATGACAAATCCCCACCCAGACCCTGGCCGCGAAGCGGACAGGGTCTGGGCAGGGATTTGTGGGCGCGGCTGGGTTCGAACCAGCGACCCCTCGCTTGTAAGGCGAGTGCTCTTCCGCTGAGCTACGCGCCCCGGACCGGCCGAAGCTTACCCGAACGCCGCGCCGTCACGCGTCAGACAGGGAGGCGACCGCGGCCAGCCACGCGGACGTGTCGCGGGACTCGCCGGGGCCCAGATGCTCCGACCACCGCACGACGCCGGACCGGTCGATCAGGAACGTCCCACGGTCGGCGAAGCCGGCGGAGGGATTGAAGATCCCGTAATCGGACGCCACCCCGCCGTGGGGCCAGAAGTCGGCCAGCATGCGCAGCGACCACGACTCCCGCTCGAGCCAGATCTTGTGCGAGTAGACCGAGTCGACGCTGACCGTCAGCACCTCGACACCCGAGGAGGCGAACGCGGGCAGCGCCGCGTTCAGCGCCGCCATCTCGCCGCCGCAGGTGCCGCTGAAGGCCAGCGGATAAAAGACCAGCAGGACCGCACGGGACCCGCGGTACGACGAGAGTCGTACCTCCTGGTTGTTCTGGTCCTTGAGGGTGAAGTCCGGCGCCGGCGTGCCGACAGGAAGCATCGGCTACTTCTTGCGGGCGCCGCGCGGCACCACGAGGCGGGCGGCGCTCCAGTCCTTGCCGGCGTTGACCGTCGACGTCTGCTGCAGCCCGGCGGTCGGGGCCAGCTCGGTGATCTCGCTCGGCTCGACGTGCCCCTCGCGGCCGGCCTTGGGCGTCAGCAGCCAGACGACGCCGTTGCCGGCCAACGGGCCGAGTGCGTCGACGAGCATCTCGAAGAGGTCGCCGTCGCCGTCGCGGTACCAGAGCAGCACCGCGTCGACCACCTCGTCGGTGTCTTCGTCGACCAACTCACCGGAGCGGTCGGTCAGGGCGTCGCGGAGATCCTGGTCGACGTCGTCGTCGTACCCCATCTCCATGACGACCATCCCCGGCTCGATGCCGAACCGGTCCGCCAGGCTGCGTACGCCGTCGGCGGCCTGACCTGCGGTCGCGCTCACTGTTGCGTGCCTCCCTCGTTCGTTGCAGTTCCCGCAAAGTCCACACAGTCGGCGGCTCGCGCGCAAGTGGCACACCGACGGATCCCGGCTCGATTTTCCGGCGAGCGGCAACCGTCGGCGGAGACTTCACGGGTCCCCCGGGAAACTTACCTTGCGAGGAGGGCCCGAGCACCCTGAGTGATCGCATCCTCTGCCACCAGGACTTCTCTGGCCGCGGGACCGAGCGGGACGAAGGAGTCGACGGACGCGATCCGGCTGACAGACCCGACATATCCGGCGTCTACGAGGGCCGCCAGCACCCCTTCGCCGACCCCGCCGGAGCGTCGTGTCTCGTCCACGACAAGTACGCGACCCGTGGCCGACGACTCGCGGATCACGTCGGCGACCGGCAACGGGGCGAGCCAGCGCAGGTCGACCACGCGGGCGCCGATGCCCTCCTCGACGAGGCGGGCGGCGACCCGCAGCGACATCCGTACGCCGTTGCCGAACGTGATGATCGTCAGGTCCTCGGCGGAGCCCACCTGGTAGACCCGGGCCCGCCCGATCGGCACGTGCGCGTCACCCCACGACGCGGGCCCGAGGTAGGGCGCGAGCCACTCGTTGTCGCCCTCCTCGTAGAGGTCGCGGGTGTGGTAGAGCGCGATCGGCTCGAGGAACACGCAGACGCTGCCGTCGACGGCGGCCGAGGCCAGGCAGGTGCGCAGCAGCGGCGCGGCGTCGTCGGCCCGGGCGGGCACCGCCACCACCAGGCCCGGGATGTCGCGCAGCACGGCCACCGAGTTGTCGTTGTGGAAGTGCCCCCCGAACCCCTCCTGGTACGCGAGCCCGGCCACCCGCACGACCATGGGGTTCCGGAAGGCCCCGCCGGAGAAGTACTGCATGGTGGCCGCCTCGCCGCGCAGCTGGTCCTCGGCGTTGTGCAGGTAGGCGAGGTATTGGATCTCCGGCACCGGCAGCATCCCGGCCAGGCCCGCGCCGAGCCCGAGGCCGAGGATCGACGTCTCGTCGAGCAGCGTGTCGAAGACCCGGGTCGCCCCGAAGCGCTCGCGCAGGCCCTTGGTCACGCCGTAGACGCCCCCCTTGAGCGCCACGTCCTCGCCGAACACCGCCATCTTCGGGTTGGCCAGCAGGCCGTCGGCGAGCGCGGCGTTGATCGTCTGGGCCAGGGTGAACGGGCCGGCGTCCTCGGGGAGCCGCCCGCCGAAGGCGGTCGAGCGGTCCGCCGCGGATACGACCGACAAGTCGGACACGGCCCGGGCCACCCGCGCCGCCCGCCGGGGCGCCAGCGTGGCGACGATCTCGGCGGGACTGGTCAGCTTGGGCTCGCCCAGCACCTCCTCGGCGACCTTGCGGACCTGCCAGCCCACCTCGTCGTAGCGGGCCAGGATCTCCTCCGGCGTGGCCAGCCCGGTGTCGACCAGCAGCCGGGCGGTGGCGACGACGGGATCGTGGGCCAGGTCGCGCTCGAGGTCGGCGGCCGGCCGGTAGGCGACCTCCGCGTCGGCGCCGGCGTGGCCCATGAACCGCACGGTCGACAGGTGCAGCACGGCCGGCTTGCGCGCCCGGCGCACGTGGGCGGTCGCCTCGACCGCGGCCGCGTAAGCGCCAGCCGGGTCGTCGCCCGTCGCCGCGAAATAGCGCAGGCCCGGCCGGGCCCGCAACGTCGACTCGACCCAGCCCTGCGGCGACTTCACGCTGATCCCGATGCCGTTGTCCTCGCAGACGAACAGCAGCGGCAGCCGCAGGCCGGTGTGGGTGATCCAGCCGGCGGTGTTGAACGCGGCCGTGGCGGTGGCGTGGTTGACCGACGCGTCGCCGAACGAGCAGACCACGATCGCGTCGGCCGGCCAGGGCGTACCGGAGTCGCCGTTGCCGTTGACCTTGCGCAGGCGCTCGATCGCGAACGCCGTGCCGACCGCGCGGGGCAGGTGGGACGCGATCGTCGAGGTGGTCGGCACCACCTGGAGCGCGGCGTTGCCGAACACCTTGTGCCGGCCCCCGGCGATCTGCTCGCTGGCCGACGCGACCACGCCCCGCAGCACGTCACGGGCGGTCTCGGCGACGGGGTCGGCGACGCCGGCCTGGCTCACCCGGGCCGCGTAGAACCCGCCCGACCGGTAGTGCAGGAACGCCGGGTCGGTGGGCCGCAGCGCGGCGGCGACCGCGGCGTTGCTCTCGTGCCCCGCCGACCCGATCGTGTAGTAGCCCTCGCCGAAGCTGCGCAGCCAGCGGGCCGCCAGGTCGAGGTGGCGGCTGGTCAGCTGGGCGTCGAAGAGGGCCCGCGCCAGCTCGCCGGTCATCCCCTCGGGGAGCTCGGCGGCGCCGGGTGCCAGCGCGCCGACCGCCGTCCGGAACCGTTCGTCGAGATCTTGCGGCGTGGTCACGCCGAAAAGCATTACCGACGCGGGCCACCCACGGCCAGTCACCTGCCACATCGGTCCCACGGGACCCACCCGCGCGCGACCGTGGTGATCCCTAGACTTGGCGGGATGCGGAGTGAGGTGATCACGGTCGAGACGGGCCGCCGGCCCACGGTGCGCGACGTGACGGCGGAGGCCCAGCAGTTCGTCTCGGGCGAGGGCGACGGTCTGCTGCACGTGTTCGTGCCGCACGCCACCGCCGGCATCGCGATCATCGAGAGCGGCTCGGGCTCCGACGACCCTGACCTGATGACCGCGATCGACGGTTTCCTGCCGGCCGACGACCGCTGGCGGCACCGGCACGGCTCGCCGGGACACGGGCGCGACCACGTCCTGCCGGCCTTCGTCGCGCCGTACGCCTCGATCCCTGTCCTGCGTGGCCGGCTCGCCCTCGGCACCTGGCAGTCCATCTGCCTGGTCGACACCAACGGCGACAACGCCGTACGACAGGTCCGGTTTTCGTTCCTTCCGGGGTGAGTTACCGGTTGGTATGTGTGTCGCGTGTCGCGTCTGGCAGTACGTGACGTGACGCCCGGGTGAGAAAAGGGGCAGGATGGCGTTGGAGACGAATCCCACACCCGGGACACTTGGCTCCGAAATGTCAGTCGTCCCCACAATCTGAGGAATGCCTGTGGCTACGGAACGCAAGCGCCCGGTGATCAGTGACGGCCTGCCGAGCCAGCTTCCGGACGTCGACCCCGAGGAAACCGCCGAATGGGTCGAGTCGCTCGACGGAGTCATCGACGCGGGTGGCGCCAAGCGCGCCCGCTATGTGATGTTGCGGTTGCTGGAGCGGGCGCGCGAGCGCAACGTCGGCGTCCCACCGCTGACCACCACCGACTACATCAACACGATTCCGCCGGAGCGTGAGCCCTGGTTCCCGGGCGACGAGTTCGTCGAGCGGCGGATCCGCGCCTACATCCGCTGGAACGCCGCGATGCTGGTGCACCGCGCCCAGCGCCCCGAGATCGGCGTCGGCGGCCACATCTCGACCTACGCCAGCGCCGCGGCGCTCTACGAGGTCGGCTTCAACCACTTCTTCCGGGGCAAGAGCCACCCGGGCGGTGGGGACCACATCTTCTACCAGGGCCACGCGTCGCCCGGCATGTACGCGCGCGCGTTCCTCGAGGGTCGCCTGTCCGAGGAGCGGCTCGACGGCTTCCGTCAGGAGCTGTCCCACGCCGGGCTCGGTGGCGGCCTGCCGTCCTACCCGCACCCGCGGCTCATGCCGGACTTCTGGGAGTTCCCGACGGTCTCGATGGGCCTCGGCGGGCTCAACGCGATCTACCAGGCCCGGTTCAACCGCTACCTGCAGCACCGGGGCATCAAGGACACCTCCGACCAGCACGTATGGGCGTTCCTGGGCGACGGCGAGATGGACGAGCCCGAGTCGCTCGGCGCGATCGGCGTCGCGGCCCGCGAGGAGCTCGACAACCTGACCTTCGTGATCAACTGCAACCTGCAGCGGCTCGACGGCCCGGTGCGCGGCAACGGCAAGGTCATCCAGGAGCTGGAGGCGTTCTTCCGCGGCGCCGGCTGGAACGTGATCAAGGTCGTCTGGGGCCGCGAGTGGGACCCGCTGCTCGCCGCCGACGCCGACGGCGCGCTGGTCAACCTCATGAACAGCACCCCGGACGGCGACTACCAGACCTACAAGGCGGAGTCCGGCGCGTACGTCCGTGAGCACTTCTTCGGCCGCGACGCGCGTACCCGCAAGATGGTCGAAGGCATGTCCGACGACGAGATCTGGAACCTCAAGCGCGGCGGGCACGACTACCGCAAGATCTACGCGGCGTACAAGGCGGCCACCGAGCACACCGGCCAGCCGACGGTCATCCTCGCCAAGACGATCAAGGGCTGGACGCTCGGCTCGTCGTTCGAGGGCCGCAACGCCACGCACCAGATGAAGAAGCTGACGCTGGACGACCTCAAGACGTTCCGCGACCGGCTCTACCTCGACGTCTCCGACCAGCAGCTCGAGGAGAACCCCTACCTCCCGCCGTACGTCCAGCCGAAGAAGGAGGAGCTCGAATACCTCCACGAGCGGCGGCGCGCGCTCGGCGGCTACCTGCCGTCGCGCAACACCAAGGTGATCCCGCTGCAGATCCCGGGCAGCGAGCGCTTCGCCGACGTCAAGCGCGGGTCGGGCAAGCAGAAGGTCGCCACCACCATGGCCTTCGTACGCCTCCTCAAGGACGTCATGAAGGACCGCGAGTTCGGCAAGCGCTGGGTGCCGATCATCCCGGACGAGGCGCGCACCTTCGGCATGGACTCGCTGTTCCCGACGCAGAAGATCTACTCGCCGCACGGGCAGAACTACACGCCGGTCGACCGGGAGCTGTTCCTGTCCTACAAGGAGGCCACCGGCGGCCAGATCCTGCACGAGGGCATCAACGAGGCCGGCTCGGTCGCGTCGTTCACCGCCGCGGGCAGCTCCTACGCCACCCACGGCGAGCCGATGATCCCGCTCTACATCTTCTACTCGATGTTCGGCTTCCAGCGCACCGGCGACGGCTTCTGGGCGGCCGCGGACCAGATGACCCGCGGCTTCGTCCTGGGCGCCACCGCGGGCCGCACCACCCTGAACGGTGAGGGCCTCCAGCACGAGGACGGCCACTCCCACCTGATCGCCGCCACCAACCCGGCGGTCGTGGCGTGGGACCCGGCCTTCGCGTTCGAGATCGCGCACATCGTCGAACGCGGCCTGCACCGGATGTACGGCGAGGAGCAGGAGAACGTCTTCTACTACCTGACCGTGTACAACGAGCCGATCCTGCAGCCGGCCGAGCCGGTCGACCTCGACGTCGAGGGCCTGCTCCGCGGCATGTACCGCTACTCGCCGGCGCCGACCGTCGAAGGTGGCGGCATCAAGGCCAACATCCTGGCCTCGGGTACGGGCATGCAGTGGGCGCTCAAGGCCCAGCAGCTGCTCGCGCAGGACTGGGGCGTCGCGGCCGACGTGTGGTCGGTGACGTCCTGGACCGAGCTGCGCCGCGACGCGGTGCAGGCCGAGGAATACAACCTGCTGCACCCGGGCGCGGAGCCGCGGGTGCCCTATGTGCGCCGCAAGCTGGCGGGCGCCGAGGGGCCAGTGGTCGCGGTCAGCGACTTCATGCGGGCGGTTCCTGACCTGATTTCGCGCTGGGTGCCGGGGGATTGGACGTCGCTGGGCACGGACGGCTTCGGCCTGTCGGACACCCGGCACGCGCTGCGCCGCCACTTCCACGTGGACGCGGAATCGGTCGCGGTGGCGACGCTGCGGCAGCTCGCGGTTCGTGGGGAGATCGCCCCTGCGGTCCCGGTGGAAGCGGCCCGCAAGTACGCGATCGACGACGTCAACGCCGCCCCGGTGGGCGAAACCGGCGGCGACTCGTAGGTCGTCAAGGCTGTCGAGAGAGGAGGGTCGCGGCTCGGTCGAGCCGTGGCCCTCCTCCGTTTCGACGCTACAAAGGACACGGACCGTTCGGCTATGGCTGGAAGCCCTCCGGCAACAACCGCGCCAACCGTCGAACGGCGCGGTACTGAAGCGCCTTCACCGAGCCTTCGTTACGGCCCATCGCCTGTGCCGTCTCGGCAACCGAGAAGCCCTGCAAGAAGCGCAGCACAATCACTTCCTGCATCTCAGGGGGGAGCTGTTTCACTGCGGTGAGCAGGGTGACGTTCGTGATGTGATCGACAACCGTGTCCTCGGGACGGCCTTCGGGGCTGTCGTCCTGCCGGCCGGTGCCGAGCGCCTCTCCGGTGATCGCCTCCAGCCGGTACCGGCCGGATTTGAAATGATCAGCTACGAGGTTACGAGCGATCGTCACCAGCCAGGCTCCAAGGTCACGCGACCCCCAGCTGAAGCTGTGGATGCGCTTATGGGCCCGAAGAAATGTGTCCGACGTCAGATCTTCGGCCAGAAGCTGATTCCCGACCCTGAAATAGATGAAGCGGAACACCGTGTCGAAGTACCGGTCGTAGATCTGGCCGAACGCATCCGAATCACCTGCCTGAGCCCGTTCCACCAGCGTGCCGACCTCGTCCGAGCGGCTCGGCGCCGCCCCGGGCGAGTCCTGGCCAGCGTCAGGCTGTTTCCCGGGAGTTGGAGGTGGCTGCCAGTTAGGCCCGTGCAAGAGGCGCTGCCCAGCCAGCTCGAAGGACGAGTAGCCGCCACCTCGATCCTGCCGAGTCTTCGGCAGCACCCGAGTGGCCAGGCCACCCGACGTCTCCGAACCGGATTGATCGTCGCAGATGCGAAGCTGCTGTCGAAGAACCAGAGTTGCCGGGTGGTCGTCGCCGAGCGCGTTTGAGCACGCCTCGATCGCGCTGGACAGGGCGTTCGTCGCGCGATCCAGCAGAGCTGGCGACGCTGTCTGTAGCGCCAGTTCCACCCGTGCGCAAGCGAGGTTGGCCTGGCTCGTGAGCGTCTGTGCGTGAGTTGGGCCCAAGATGGCCGCCTGCCGTGCGGCCAAGTGGTCCAACTCGCGTATCGCCTGCTCGAAAGAGGATAAGGAGGTCTCGGTGCGCGCTCGCTCGAGGTCTGCTATCAACGCGTTTGCGGCGAGCGCCAGCGTCTTCGGATGGCTGTCGCCCAGCGAAATGCGCACATTTTCCGCGATGTCCCTAAGCCGATTCGCCGCAGCGGCGACGTTCCCGGCGTCGCTGTGACGCGCGACCTCGAATCCCGCAACCGCCGCGTTGGCGTGGACCACCAGGGCGCGGGTGTCGTCCGCGTCGTAAGTCGAACCGATCAACTGCCCAAGCGACTCGAGGGTGTCGGCGCACCTACGCATCAGCTCGGGATCACCGTTCAGCCGCCCCGCTTCGAGCCCCAGCCGCGCTACTTCAGCCGCCGTGACCGCGTCCGTCGGCGGTCCGGCGCCGGCCTGCCGGCCGGTCGAACCGACGATCTCCTCGAGCGCGCGACTTACGCCCCGGCCGTCGATCTCATTTGCTGCAAGGCCACCCCGCGAGATCCACTCCTGTGTCCGGACCGCGGTCGCGGTCGCGTCGCGTGGCAAGAGTCGATCGCAGCGGTCGAGCCATTTGGCTGTGGCCGACGGGTCGCCCATCAGCTGGTACGCCGTGACCAGGTTGACCGTGATGGGACCTAGCACGTCGGCCCCGCAGATGCTGGCCTCGAGAAAGGCGTCCTCGAGAATTTCCGCGCCCTCCCGCGGCCGACCGTCGCGGATCGCCAGCATCGCACGCAGATTGTTGGCTTCAGCTCCCACCGCCAGTCCAGCTGCGATCTCGGCCACCCGTAGCAGGAGGGATGCCGCTCCGGGCTGTAGACCAGATCGGTCAAGGAGAACGGCGAGATATCTGATGCGTGGCCAGTCACGCGTCGCCACCGAGCGGTCGAGCTCGTCGACGAGACGCGACACCTGCTGAACGACCGCCTGCTCCTCGTTCGTCGATGCTCCGAGAACTAGCCCTTCGGCGGCGCCGAGCAGATCACCTGATATCCGACTCATCTCATCGCGCTATCGATGACGTTGTTGGCGACCCGGAGCCTCAGCAGCGACAACTCCCCGTCGTCGTAGATGCCGCGGGCCGCCCAGTCGTCAAGCGCCCTCAGCAGAATGTCAGCCTCTTGAACTGCCTTTGTGGCGCGACTGGAAGTCACGACGTTGGCGGCGTCCGTCGGCGCGTCGTCCTGGTTCGGCTTGGTGAGCACGGACAAGAGATGGCCGACGTCGAAATGGTCGAAACAGGAGAGTGCCTGCGCGAGGGTTCCAGCGAACAGCACATTAGAGGCCGTTCGCGCCTGGCGAGGCCCAGTCTCACGGCGCCAAACCTGCTCGAGCAACAGACCGGCCAACGTGGGTCGCGCGTCGGTAACAACGCGCTCGACAGGCGCTCCGGAGTAGCCGGAGAAATCACCGAGGTCAAGCCGGGAGACCAGCTGGAGAGCGCGCATCACCTCGCCCTCCTCGCACTGGTAGGCGATGTCCACAGCTTCCACCGAGCCGGTCAGGGCGGGCTCGCCGACATCGGGGCGGTAAGGCGAACACCAATCTTCACGTGGGCGGCAACGGCCGGCCGGCGGCGGTCGCACCCGGCCGGGCCGGTCATCGACGAGTTCGATCAACGCTACGTCGAAGCGGCTGGTTCGCTGAGCGATGCGTCCCTGGAGGCGGACTCCGCTGTGCACGATCTCAACCGTGGTTTGATCGCGCGGCAGGGGATGAAGAACGTGGGCGGCCGTCAGCAGGAACCGGGCTGTCACGAAGAAGGCGGCGCCCAGTGTTTTCTCTTCGTTGCGAAGCTGGACAACGTACTCGTCGTCCTGGCCCCACGCTTCCTGATCCGCCGGAGCCTGGCTATTGCTCATCGCGTTCACGATATGCCGGTGAGGCTGACTTACTTATCGCCTGTCCGGATGGTTTCCTGCCGTGACAAGATCATTGATTGGTGTCATGGTGGACGGTCCAACACGGTGCGGCTTGAGGTGAAGCTGGAATGACTGTCGAGAAACTGCTTGTGGAGACCGTCGAGATCGCCGCGAGCGGGCGGCAGATAGGCCCTTACCGCCGCGGCACGACCCCGATCGAAGCGCGCCGTGGCGAGTTGCGAGCCGCGCTCCTGGAAATCGTGAACATCGCGCAAGACGCCGCCAACGCCACCGCCGAGTCGCCATCGTGGCAGGTGGAGTCCCTAGAAGCGACGTTCGGCATCAGTGTGCTCAGCTCCGGCGGGGTCCTCATCGGCGCCGCTGACGGAGACGGAGCGATCAGTATCAAGCTGGCCCTCAAACGCAGCAGCTGACGGCTCCTCCGTCCGGCGATCGGTCATGGGGTGCCTCCGCATCCCGAGCTCGGCGCGAGCGGCCTGGCGGAATGCCGCCTCAGCGGCGCGGCACGCGTCGTCGACCTCGGACCATCTACGTCCGTCTCGTGACCAAAGGGCCTGCGCCGCGGTATGCAAGCGCGTCAACGCCTGGTCAGTGGATCGTCTTCGAGTCAGCAGTGCGGCGCGAGAAAAGGCCGCCAGCAGTTTCAGGCCTGCTCGTTCCTCTTCCCTGCGTGACGGCTGCCGAGCCCCGGCATCGTCATAGAGGGCCCACGCGGCGTGGAAGCACTCCAGCACTTCTGCGTATGCGACGTGGCGCAACTCCAGCCATTGCCGACGGCGCTGGCCGCCCGAGCCGATCCACTGACCGGCGACATTCGCGATGAGGCCACCAAGTACCGCTCCCGCTGCGCCGAACAAGCCGGCGAGCAGGACGGCTTGTGGCTGGGTGAGGTTGGCCCACATGGCGGCGATGATATGTGACCTGGGCCACCGAACTGACCGCTCGGTCAGAATCTGACCGAGCGGTCAGGAAGAATGAGTCCGTGGTTCGCATTCGGACGCGTGACGAGATCCTGCGGGTCGCCGGGGAGCTGTTTACCCGGTACGGCTTCAAAGGCACCTCCCTGCACGACATCGCCGCTGAGGTGGGGTGTTCCAAGGCGACCCTGCTCTACCACTTCGCCCACAAGGACGCGATCCTCCTTGCCCTCCTGGAGCCCGCCAAGCAGGCACTGATCGACCTCGTCGCGAGACTCGCCGGCGTCGACGACAAGGGCGTCCAGGAGGTCGCCATCGACGGGTTCGTCGAGCTCGTGCTGCGCTACCGGCGCGAGGTCGCGCTGATCTACGACGTCACCCCGCAGTTCCTGCAGGAGCCCGCGTTCGCCGCGGTTCGGGAGCTGACCGACGCCCTCAGGGCCGGTTTCGCCGGGCGGTCCGCCGATCCGGCCGACCACGTCGCCGCCGAGGTGTTGCTCGGTGGGATCGCGGCTGTGGTCATCGATGACAAGCGTGTTGAGGCGGAGTTGCGACCGGCGTTGATCGCCGTGGCCCGCCGTGCCCTCATACCCGGGAAGAAGGACTGACATGGCAACCCTGCTCTACCGGCTGGGCCGGGCCGCGTACCGCCGGCGCAGGCTGGTCGTCGTGCTCTGGCTCGTGCTGCTCGCCGGGCTCGGCGGCGCGGCCGTCGCCTTCAAGGGCCCGACCTCGAGCAACTTCACCATGCCGGGCACCGAGTCGCAGCGCGCGATCGATGCCCTGCAGCACGAGTTTCCCGAGGCCAGTGGCGCGGTCGGGACGATCGTCGTGGGGGCGCCCGAGGGGCGCACGCTGACGGACCCGCCGCTCACCAACGCCGTCAAGCAGCTGGTGGCCGAAGCCAACCAGCTGCCGGGGGTGGTCGCCGCGGTCGACCCGTTCCAGGCCAAGGCCATCTCCCAGGACACGCGGTACGCACTGGTCCAGGTCCAGTACGAAGGCCGCGCCGACGAGCTCACCGATGCCGAGCGCGACGCGTACGAGCAGGCCGGTGCCGCCGCCGAGGCCGCGGGGCTACGGGTCGGGCACGGCGGTGAGGTGATGAACTCGCCGCCCGAGGTCGGCAGCACCGAGGCGATCGGTGTCGTGGTCGCGCTGGTCGTGCTGCTGGTGACGTTCGGGTCGCTGGTCGCCGCCGGCATGACGATGCTCAACGCGCTCATCGGCGTCGGCGCCGGCATGGCGGGGCTGTTCGCGCTCAGCAGCGTGGTCTCGCTGACCGACGTGACGCCGGTGCTGGCGCTGATGCTCGGCCTCGCGGTCGGCATCGACTACTCGCTGTTCATCACGTCGCGGCACCGCCAGCACCTCGTCGAGGGGATCGAGCCCGAGGAGGCCGCGGCCCGGGCGGTGGGTACGGCCGGGTCCGCCGTCGTGTTCGCCGGCGTCACGGTGGTCATCGCGCTGGCCGGGCTCGCCGTGGTCGGCATCCCCTTCCTGAGCGCGATGGGTCTCGCCGCCGCCGGCACCGTCGCGGTCGCCGTGCTCGTGGCGATCACGTTGCTGCCCGCGCTGCTCGGGTTCGCAGGCAAGCGGGTGCTGCCGCGCCGCCAGCGCGACGCCGCGCCGCGCGCCCACAAGGAGGGCTTCGGCTTCCGGTGGGCGCGGTTCATCACCCGGGCCCGGATTCCCGTGATCATCCTGGGGATCGTCGGCCTGGGCGCCCTGGCGCTGCCCGCCGCGGACATGCGGCTCGCGCTGCCGGACGCCGGATCCGGACCGGAGGGTACGCCCGCCCGCGTCGCCGCCGACATGGTGGCCGAGGGCTTCGGGCCCGGCTTCAACGGCCGGCTGACGCTGGTCGTCTCGAGCGACTCGGCGGAGCAGACCGCCGCGGCGGTGCAGCAGGTGGCCCCGGCTTTGGAGGGCACGCCCAACCTGGTCGCCGTAACGCCGCCGACCGTCAGTGGCGACCAGCGGACGGCGCTGCTCGGCATCATCCCCACCGAGGGGCCGACGGCAGAGAGCACCGAGACGCTGGTGCACGACGTGCGGGCGAAGACCCACGGTCTCGGCGGCGCGGACGTCGCCGTGACCGGGCAGACCGCGGTCGGCGTCGACGTGTCGGAGAAGCTCGCCGACGCGCTGCCGGTCTACCTGCTGATCGTCGTCGGCCTGTCGGTGCTGCTCCTGATGCTCGTCTTCCGCTCGATCCTCGTGCCGATCAAGGCGGCGCTGGGCTTCCTGCTGACGGTCGGCGCGACGTTCGGCATCACCGTCTGGATCTTCCAGGAGGGCCACCTGGCCGACCTGCTCGGCATCGGTACGCCCGGCCCGCTGATCAGCTTCCTGCCGATCCTGCTGGTGGGCATCCTGTTCGGGTTGGCGATGGACTACGAGGTCTTCCTGGTGTCCCGGATGCGCGAGGACTACGTGCACGGCGCCGGCGCGCACGAGGCGACGATCGCCGGCATGGGCCACGGGGCCCGGGTGGTCACCGCGGCGGCGCTGATCATGACCAGCGTCTTCGCCGGCTTCGTGCTGATCGACGACCCGATCATCAAGTCGGTCGGCTTCGCGTTGGCGCTCGGCGTCGCGATCGACGCGTTCGTGGTGCGGATGACCATCGTGCCGGCGGTGATGTCGCTGCTGGGCCGCGGCGCGTGGTGGCTGCCCCGCTGGCTCGACCGCGCCCTGCCCAACGTCGACATCGAGGGGGAGAAGCTGCGGGCGGAGCTGTCCGAGCCGGCCCCCAAGGTCCCGGTCGGCGTCTGACCCTGTGCGGCCGCAGGCCCGCGCCCGACAGCCACGGGCGCGGGCCTGCCCCGTCAGCGGCGGGCGGTGAGGCGGACCTCGACGTCGGCGCCGGCGTCCTTGCCGATCGTCTTCTTCAGGGCCGCCCGGACCGGCAGCCAGTGCGGGCCCTGGCCCGACGGCATCAGGGTCGCGTCGAAGGCGTGGCCGTCGATGGTGCCGCTGACCTTGACCGGCTTGCGGGTGCCCAGCAGGTCGTGCGACCCCGGCAGCTCGATGTAGGTCGGGAACGCGCCGTCGACGCGGATCGGTGCGGTGAAGGTCGCGTCCAGTGGCTCAGCCATGCTCCGGTTCTCCTGACGGTCGGGTGTGGAGCAGCCCGGGCGCCACGCCCAGGCCGCGGATGACGGTGTCGACGACCCGGGCGGCCTGGGCGTCGACCACGGCCGGGTCCTGGTGCTGGAGCGGGCCGCGGGTGGCCAGGTCCGCGAAGCCGTGCACGGTCGACCAGCACGGCCATTCGGCGTCCGCACGCTGCGCGGCGGTCAGCACGCCGGCCGCGACCAGGCCGTCCAGCGCCTCGACCAGGAGCTGGTACGGCGGCGGCACGCCATCGACCCCGACCGGTCCCGCCTCCTGCGTCAGGAACGCCAGCTCGAACCAACCCCGCTCCGTGCGGGCGAAGTGGATGTAGCCGAGCCCGACCGCGCGCAGCCGGTCGACGGCAGCCGAAGCCGGCGCGACGTCGCGGCCGATCGACGGCATCCGCTCGTGCATGGCCCGCGCCACCAGCTCCTGCGCCTCGACGGCGACGGCGAGGACCAGCGCGTGGCGGTCGGCGAAGTGCCGGTAGGCGGCGTTGGGCGTGACCCCGACGGCGCGCGTCAGCTCGCGCATCCCCAGCGCGGCCGCGCCGCCGGAGCGGGCGGCGCGCAGGCCCTCCGCGATCAGCGCGGCCCGGAGATCGCCGTGATGGTAGGGGCGTGCCGGCACTCTGGAAGCCTCCACGAACCTCGTGTACGGTGTCAACATTGCCATGTGGACGGCGTACACAATGTCGTCCCGGCGAATTCGTCCGACGCGGCCGCGCGGACCGGGGCGACCGGGGAAACCGGCGGCCTGACCTCGCCGCCGGCGGGAGCGCCCGAACGGGGGCGGTACACGCGGCCGCGCCGGCGGCACCCTCCGCGCATCGATTGACGTGCACCCATTGACGGGTTTCGTAGCACGTCGGTAACCTGTCGCCAACCTGCCGCAAGATTTCAACAATCCTTTGAAATCTTCATCGCGCAGGTCTGGAATTTTCGCGCAGCGCACCCGCACCGCCGTTCCACCGGCTCCGTGCCGACTTCCGCCCCTCCCCGCCGCGGCCGCGCCCGGGGAGAAGTCCCCACCTGCGAAAAGGACAGCGATGAGACGCACCCGAATCGCGGCCGCCGCCCTCGCGGCGGCCCTCGTCACCGTGGGTTGGCAGGTGCCGGCGCAGGCCGCCGGCGGACCCAACCTCGCCCTCGGCAAATCCGCCTCGGCCAGCTCAACCAACGGCGGCTTCGGCGCCGGCAACCTCAACGACGGCAACGCCGGCAGCTACTGGGAGAGCTCCGGCGCCCTGCCGCAGTGGGGCCAGGTCGACCTCGGCGCCAGCACCAGCATCGACCAGGTCGTGCTGAAGCTGCCCGGCGGCTGGGGCGCCCGCAACCAGACCGTCACCCTCCAGGGCAGCACCAACGGCAGCACGTTCAGCACGCTCGTCGCCGGCGCGAGCTACGCGTTCAACCCCGGCAGCGGCAACGCCGTGACGATCAACTTCGCCGCGACCAGCACCCGGTACGTGCGGGCCAGCATCTCCGCCAACACCGGCTGGGGCGCGGCACAGCTGTCGGAGCTCGAGGTCTACGGCGCCGGCGGCACGGGCACCGGCAACCTCGCGCAGGGCAAGGCGACGGCCGAGAGCGGCCACGCCGACGTCTACGGCTCCGGCAACGTCGTCGACGGCAACCAGGGCACCTACTGGGAGAGCACCAACAACTCGTTCCCGGAGTGGGTGCAGGTCGACCTCGGCTCGGCCCAGGCCGTCAACCGGGTCGTGCTGAAGCTCCCGACGAGCGGCTGGGGCACCCGCACGCAGACGCTGAGCGTGCAGGGCAGCACCACCGGCACGACGTTCAGCGATCTGGCCGGCTCGCAGACCTACACGTTCAACCCGGCGGTGGCCGGCAACTCGGTCACGATCACGTTCAACCAGGCCACCACGCGGTACGTGCGGATCAACGTCACCGCCAACAGCTCCTGGCCGGCCGGCCAGCTCTCCGAGGTCGAGGTGTACGGCCCGGGCGGCAGCACGCCGGACACCACGCCGCCGAGCGTGCCGGGCACCCTGTCCTACACCGTTTCCGGGACCACCATCACGCTCAACTGGGGCGCGTCCACCGACACCGGTGGCTCGGGGCTGGCCGGCTACAACGTCTTCCGCAACGGCACGCAGATCGCGACGACCGGCACCGGAACGTCCTACCAGGACAGCCAGCCGGCGACCGCCACGGTCTCCTACTACGTGCGGGCGCGGGACAACGCCGGCAACCTCTCCGGAAACAGCAACACGGTCACCCGCACCGGCACGCAGCCCGGCGACACCACGCCGCCGAGCGTGCCGGGCACGTTGTCCTACAGCGTGTCGGGGACGACGATCACGCTCAACTGGGGCGCGTCCACCGACACGGGCGGCTCGGGGCTGGCCGGCTACAACGTCTTCCGCAACGGCACGCAGATCGCGACGACCGGCACCGGGACGTCCTACCAGGACAGCCAGCCGGCGACGGCCACGGTCTCCTACTACGTGCGGGCGCGGGACAACGCCGGCAACCTCTCGGGCAACAGCAACACGGTCACCCGCACCGGCACGCAGCCGCCGGGCTGCACCAACGTGGCCGCCGGCAAGACGATGAGCGCGACCGGCTCCACGTTCACCTTCACGCCCGACAAGGCGAACGACGGCCAGCTCGGCACCTACTGGGAGGGCGGCGCGGGCTACCCGCAGGACCTCACGGTCGCGCTGGGCGCCAACCACGGCATCACCGGCGTCAACGTCAAGCTCAACCCGGACGCGTCGTGGGGCACCCGTACCCAGACGATCCAGGTCCTCGGTCGTGACCAGGCCGGCTCGACGTTCACCAGCCTGGTGCCGGCCACCGCCTACCAGTTCACGCAGGGCAACAACGTCGTGGCGATCCCGGTCTCGGCGACCGCCGCGGACGTGCGGCTGCGCTTCACCTCCAACACCGGCGCCCCGTCGGGCCAGGTGGCGGAGTTCGAGGTCTGCGGCACGCCGGCGCCCAACCCTGATCTCACGGTCAGCGCGGTGAGCTGGAGCCCGGCGCAGCCCAACGAGAGCAGCACCATCACGCTGTCGGCCACCGTGGCGAACATCGGCACGGCGGCGGCCGGCGCGACGACCGTCAACTTCAGCCTCGGCGGCCTGGTCGTCGGCTCGGCCACCGTCGGAGCGCTGGCGGCCGGCGGGTCGCAGACCGTCACGTTCAACGCCGGGGCGCGGGCCCAGGGCAGCTACGCCGTGACGGCGGTGGTGGACCCGACCAACACGATCGTCGAGCAGAACAACGCCAACAACAGCACGACGGCGGCGTCGCAGCTCGTGGTCGCCCAGGCGCCGGGGCCGGACCTGCAGGTCACGGGCGTCACCACGAACCCGTCGAACCCCGCGGTCGGCGCCCCGGTCTCCTTCACGGTGAGCGTCAACAACCGGGGCACCACGACGGCGGCGGCCAGCGTCACCCGGCTCGCGGTCGGCTCGACGACGCTCAACACCAACACCGGCACGATCGCGGCGGGCGCGACGGCGACCGTGGCCGTGTCCGGCACGTGGACCGCGACCAGCGGCGGGGCGACCATCACCGCGACCGCGGACGCGACCAACGTGGTGGCGGAGACCAACGAGAGCAACAACACGCGTACGCAGTCCATCGTGGTCGGTCGCGGCGCCGCCGTGCCGTACACCTCGTACGAGGCGGAGAACGGCTCCTACACCGGCACGCTGGTCGAGGCCGACCCGCTGCGGCAGTTCGGGCACACCAACTTCGGCTCCGAGTCGTCGGGGCGCAGGTCGGTGCGGTTGACCAGCCAGGGCCAGTACGTGCAGTTCACCTCGACCGTGCCGACCAACTCGATCGTGGTGCGCAACTCGATTCCGGACGCGCCCGGCGGTGGCGGGACCACGGCGACGATCAGCCTCTACGCCAACGACCAGTTCGTGCAGAAGCTGACGCTGTCGTCGCGCAACAGCTGGCTCTACGGCCTGACCGACGACACCGAGGGCCTGTCGAACACCCCGCAGTCCAACGCCCGCCGGCTCTTCGACGAGTCGCAGGCGTTGCTGGCCACGTCATATCCGGCCGGCACGCGGTTCAAGCTGCAGCGTGACGCCGGTGACGACGCGGCGTTCTACTACATCGACCTGGTCGACCTGGAGCAGGTGGCGCCGGCGCTGAGCCAGCCGGCGGGCTGCACCTCGATCACGACGTACGGCGCCGTGCCGAACGACAACGTCGACGACTCGGCCGCGATCCAGCGGGCCGTCACCGACGACGAGAACGGCGTGATCTCCTGCGTCTGGATCCCGGCCGGGCAGTGGCGGCAGGAGCAGAAGATCCTCTCGCCGGACCCGACCCGCACCGGCTACAACCAGAAGGGCATCCGCAACGCCGTCATCCGCGGCGCCGGCATGTGGCACACGAAGCTCTACACCAACACCGAGCCGCAGAACGTGCAGGGCAACATCAACCACCCGCACGAGGGCAACGTCGGCTTCGACATCGACGACAACACGCAGATCTCCGACCTGGCCATCTTCGGGATGACCACCAACCGCAACACCCGCGGCCACGGCATCAACGGCCGGCTGGGCAAGAACACGAAGATCAGCAACGTGTGGATCGAGCACGTCAACGTCGGCGCCTGGGTCGGCCGCGACTACTCGGATACGCCGGCCTACTGGAACCCGGGCGACGGGATCGAGTTCTCCGGCATGCGGATCCGCGACACGTACGCCGACGGCATCAACTTCGCCAACGGCACGCGCAACTCGCGGGTGTTCAACTCCTCGTTCCGCACCACGGGCGACGACTCGCTGGCGGTCTGGTCGAGCACCTACGTGAAGGACCAGTCGGTCGACATCGGACACGACAACCACTTCACGAACAACACCATCCAGCTGCCCTGGCGGGCCAACGGCATCGCGGTCTACGGCGGCTACGGCAACACCATCGAGAACAACCTGGTGTACGACACGATGAACTACCCGGGCATCATGCTGGCGACCGACCACTCGCCGATCCCGTTCAGCGGGACCACGACGATCGCCAACAACGGTCTCTACCGCACGGGTGGCGCGTTCTGGGGCGAGGCGCAGAAGTTCGGCGCGATCACGCTGTTCGCGCCGAGCACCGGCATCCCCGGCGTGGTCATCCGCGACTCGGAGATCGTCGACTCCACCTACGACGGCATCCAGTTCAAGAGCGGCGGCGGCCGGGTGACGGCGACGATCACCAACGTACGGATCGACAAGTCCAACAACGGCGCCGGCATCCTCGCGATGAACGGCGCGAACGGCACCGCCACGCTGTCCAACGTGACGATCACCAACTCGGCGACCGGCGACATCGTCCGGGAGCAGGGCACCTCGTTCGTCATCACCGGCCAGTGAGGCCCCGGCGCTCCCCGGCGGGTTCGCCCGCCGGGGAGCGCCCCGTCAGCGTTTCGCGAGCATCTCGCGCATGCGGCGGACCTCGATCGACTGGTCCGCGTTGACCTCGCGGGCCACCCGGTCGGCGGCCGACTCGACGCCGCCGCCGTCGCGGTAGAGCTGCTGCACCATCGTGATCGCGCCCTCGTGGTGGCGGATCATCAGCTCCAGGAAGAGCTTGTCGAAGGCCGGCCCCTGGGCCGCCGCGAGCGCCGCGATGTCGGTGGCGTCGAGCATGCCCGGCATGAGGTTCCCGTGACCGACGTGGTCGGCGTGCGGCTCCGGCAGCGGCTCACCCCGGTCGACCAGCCACTGTCGCAGCTGCGCGATCTCGTCCTGCTGCGACACCTCGATCCGCTTGGCCAGCTGCGGGATGTCGGTGCTGGTGGTGCGGCCGGCGACCAGCACGGTCAGCTCGAGGGCCTGCGAGTGGTGCGTGACCATCCTGCGCATGAACTCGGCGTCGGCCGCCGAGTGCGGCGGCGCCGAGAGCCGGGCGAGCTCGTCGGGGGACAGTGTCCGGGAGTCCTGGCCGGGCGCGCCCGGCTGCACCACCCGGCCCGGCGACGGTGCGGCGACATCAGGGGTGTCGCCGCCGCGCCGGGCGGCGACCGAGATCCCGACAGCCCCTGCGATCAGCGCCAGGGCGACCAACGACACGACTACGACACGTCGGTTGACCTGCATGGACCTTCGTCATCTCCGATCCGTGGCCGAGCCGGCCACGCCTGCGCGACCGCCGGCGTCGCGGCATCGTTCCGGACCACACTTGCTCTGCAGCCATATACGCAACGGCCGCGCGGTGGCCCCGTACATGTGCTGCGCCTTTGCTCTGCAGCCAAACACGCAACACCTCGCGTCGCGGGCGTTGCGTGTATGGCTGCAGAGCAAAGGCGCGTGAACAGGGCGCCCACCCCTGCGGGGGGAGCAGGGATGGGCGCCCGCACGGCGCGTGCGCCGGCCCGGGAGACCGGACGGAGGCCCACGCGCCACCGGCGTGGCGCCCGGTCAGCGGGGGGAGCTGAGGCGGGCGCCACGGTCGGCGGATCAGTCCAGCGCGGCGCACTGGCCGGCGGCCAGTCCACGCACCTCGTTCGCCGAGCCGACGTTGATCGGCGCGGGGTTGTTGCCGGAGCAGGAGAGCACGCCGCTCACCTGGTTGCCGGCGACGACGGACGCGAAGCCCGGCGTGCCGGCGCCGCTGAGCGAGACCGCGCCCCGGATGGTCGAGTCGACCACCGCGAGACTGCCGGTCGTGCCGTGCACCGCGACCGCGCCGTTGACCGTGCTGTCGTAGACGTGCACCGCCGCCGCCGAGGAGGCGGCGACCGCGCCGCTGATCGACGAGTTGATGGCCAGCAGCGTGGCGCCCGGCCGGACCGTGATCGCGCCGCGGACGGTGGCGCCGTCGAGGCAGGTCACGCCGTCGGCCACCAGGACACCGTTGCGGGTGCCGGTGATCGTCGTGGTGCAGGTGCGGGCCAGCTGGTCGTACTTGGCCCGCGCGGTCGCCAGGCTCGGCGTCCACGTGATCCGCTGCTGGTGCTGCGGGTTGGTCTCGGCCACCTGGACCTCGCGCGCGGCCTGGATCTCGGCGGCGGAGAGGAACGTGCTCGGCTTGAGCCCGAAGGTGTCGAAGCCGCGCGCGATCTCACTGCCGTAGATCTGGCCGTTGTGCCAGTAGGCCGACCAGAAACCACCGAGCGACAGGGCGGCGGGGTTGACCGGGCCGCGGTCGAAGAAGGCGATCTCCTTCGGGTGGGCCGAGTCGGTGAAGTCCATCAGCGACAGACCGCCCTGGTACCACGCCTGGACGAGGATGTCCCGGCCCGGCACGGGGAGCAGCGAGCCGTTGTGGGCCACGCAGTTCTCCTGGATCGTCTGCGGCACCGGCAGCTTGTAGTAGCTGCGGAACTGCATCTTGCCGTCGACGATGTCGAAGATGGCGTTGGCGCCCCACTCGGGAGCGTCGGTGTCCCGGCACCGGGCGCCGGTGCCGCCGCCCCACTCGTCGGTGAAGACGACCTTGGTGCCGTCGTTGTTGATCGTCGCCGAGTGCCAGTACGCGAAGTTGGGGTCGGAGACCTCGTCGAGCCGCTTCGGGTTGGCCGGGTCGGAGATGTCGATCAGGATTCCGTTGCCCTCGCAGGCGCCGGCGGCCAGCCCGAGCGCCGGGTACGACGTGATGTCGTGACAGGCGTCGGTGACCGGCGACGGGCTCCAGTTGCTGCCCGACGGGTGCCGCGGGGTGGGCGGCGTGTTCTGCAGGCCGTCGACCGCGCCCGTCTCCGGGTCGGCGAACAGCCGCGGGTTGTTGACCACGGCCGCCGCGGCCGGGTCGGCGACCGGCACCTTGATGACGTCGATCCGCCAGCGCGACGGGTTCTCCCCGGAGGCCGGGTTGTTGTTGCAGCCGGCCAGCCCGTCACTGCGGACACCGGCGGTGCCCGAGACGTAGACGTAGACGTTGTCGGTGTCACCGGGCTTGGTGACCAGCGAGTGGGTGTGCGAGCCGCGGCAGAGCTGGACGGCCGCGACCTGCTGGGGGTTGGTCACGTCGCTGACGTCGAAGACGCGTACGCCCTGGAAGCGGGTGCCGACCGTCGGGTCGGTGCCGCAGTCGAGCCGGCCCCGGGTCTCCTCGACCGACATGAACAGCAGGTCTCCGTAGACCGAGACGTCCCCCTGGCCGCCGGGGCAGACCACGGTGGACAGGATCGACGGCGCCGAGGGGTTCGCCACGTCGAAGACGGTGAAGCCGTTGTAGCCGCCCATGAACGCGACGTCGCCCTTGAAGGCGAGGTCCGAGGCGACGTAGGAGAAGTTCGAGGGGTTGGCCGGGTCGAACGAGCCCACGGGCTTGTTGACGTGGGCGAGGTGCTCGAGGTTGCTCGCCGCCTCTTGCGCGTCGAGCCAGCCGCCGGGCAGTCCGATCCGTGGATCGGGGTCGGCGGCGGCGGCGCCCGGGGTGAGCGCCAGGACGAGGAGCGCCGCCGCGGTGGCGGCGAGGCCCTTTCTGGACGTGAGTGCCATGCGGTGCCTCTCGGAGCAGGGGACCGAAAGCGGCGGCCGGGTAACGACCGCCTCGCACCGCACACGTTATATCGAACAGTGGACATCAGATAATGCCTTACGGCCAACTTTTCTGGTGCCGCCAAGGTTCACACTTGTCAACCCGGCAGCGGGTTGGATCTATCCAGGTGCCGGTCGCCTATAGTTCCGATCGTGACCGAAGAGCCGCACAAGAAGCGCAGCCCGCTGGCGGCGATCGCAGACGTGGTGAGCACTCCGGCGGCGCCGGCCTCGCTCGACGCGATCGACCTGCGCCTGCTCGAGCTTCTCGTGCAGGACGCCCGCACCAGCCAGCGTGGTCTGGCCCGAGAGCTGCAGATGTCGCCGCCCGCGGTGGGCGACCGGATCGCCCGGCTCGAACGGCTCGGCGTGATCCGCGGCTACCGGGCCGACATCGACTGGGCCGCGCTCGGCTTCCCCATGCAGGTCTTCCTCTCCGTCATCGCGGCCACCGACCAGGCCGCGATCATCCGCGCGCTGCACGAGATCCCCGAGGTCGAGGAGATCAGCGTCGTGACCGGCTCGATCGATCTGCTGGCCCGGCTCCGCGTGCGCGACCAGGCCCACCTGCGGACGATCCTGCTGGAGGGCATCTGGCAGATCCCGGGCGTCTCCCGCACCGAGACGTTGCTCAGCCTGGCCGAGACGCCCCGCAAGGACTTCGTCCACGGCCTCATCGCCCAACTCCGCGACGAACGAAGCTAGCTGTACTTCCCCATGCCGCCGGCGACGTCGATGGATGCGCCGGTGATGTAGCTGGCGCGGTCGCCGGCCAGGAACGCGACCAGGCCGGAGACCTCGTCGACCGTGCCGAACCGGCCCAGCGGCACCTCGTCCGCCGCGAGCTTGGCGAAGAACTCCTCCTCGGTGAGCTCCGGCGCGCGGCGCGCGCGGATGTTGGCCCACTGTGGCGTCACCACGAAGCCGATGTTGACGCTGTTGACCAGGATGCCCTCCGGGCCGTACTGCTGCGCCAGCACCTTCGTCAGGTTGTGGCACGCCGCCCGGTTGACCGAGGTGGCGAAGAACGCGGGGTCGGGATAGCGCGCGTACACCGCGTTGACGTTGACGACCCGTGGCGCCGCGCTGCGTCGCAGGTGGGGCAACGCCGCCCGCGTGCAGCGGATCTGGGAGAAGAGCTTGACGTCGAGGTCGCGTTTCCAGTCGTCGTCGGTCAGGTCCTCGAAGCCGCCGGGATGGGCGCCGCCGGCGTTGTTGACCAGCACGTCGATGCCGCCGTGCTCCGCGGCGACGGCGGCCACCAGCGCCTCGACCGCCGCCGGGTCGGTCACGTCGCAGACATGGCCGGAGACGACCGCGCCGTCCACTTCGGACAGCGACTTGGCCGCGGCCGCCACCTCGTCCGGCGTGCGCGCGCAGATGGCCACGGACGCGCCCTCGGCCAGCAGTTCGGCCGCGACCGCGTAACCGATGCCCTTGCTGCCCCCGGTGACCAGCGCGTGCCGCCCGGTCAGGCCGAGCTTCACGCGTCGCCCTCGTGCAGCGCCGCGCGGGCCTGGTCGAGCAGCGTCGCCCGCGGCGGCGTGAAGAAGTCGACCTCGACGCAGGGCGTGCCCGTCGTACGCGCGCCGTGCGGCACCCAGGACGGGATCACCGCGACGTCGCCCGGCTTGAGCGTCCGCGTTTCCCCGTCGATCTCGAACTCGATCTCGCCCTCGATGACCAGCACCACCTGCTCCTCCTCGTGCTGGTGCACCGGCGCCTCGGCGTGCGCGTCGAAGCGCACCACGTTGAGCAGGCTCTTCTCGCCCAGCACCGGCTGGAACGCGAGGCCCGGCAGGATCTCGTGCGGCTTGATCGTCGAAGGGTCGACGAACCGGCCGGCCGCGGTCGGTGTGCCGCCCGCCCCGCCGAAGTGGCTCTCCGCGTTGGTCATCGGTCTGCTCCTAACACGAGGCCGAGCCGGCGGGTGCCTTCGGCGATCTCGTCGGGGGTGGTCGCGCTGAACGCCAGGCGCAGCGTGTGGTGCACGTCGCGGCCGGCGTGGAACGGGGCCCCGGGCACGAACGCGACGCCGCACTCGCGGGCCCGGGGGAGGAGGGTGGCCGTGTCGAGGCCGGGCGGCCCGGTCACCCAGGTGAAGAAGCCGCCGCGCGGCTCGCTCCAGGAGAACTCCGGACCCAGGTGCGTGGTCAGCCCGGCCGACATGGCCGCCCAGCGCGCGGCGTAGGCGGCCCGGGCCCGGGCCAGCTGGGCCTCGAGCCGGCCGTCGCGCAGGAACGACTCGGCCAGCCACTGGCCGAACCCGCCGGCGCACTGGTCGGAGTTCTGCTTCGCCCGCACCAGGTGCGGGATCAGCGCCGGTGGGCCGGCCGCCCAGCCGAGCCGGACGCCCGGGAACAGGATCTTCGAGAACGTCCCGACCTGCACCACGACGTCGGGCGCCAGCGAGTAGAGCGACGGGCGCTGCTCGCCGGCGAAACCCAGCTCGCGGTAGGCGACGTCCTCCACGACCAGCAGCCCGTGGCGCCGGGCCAGCGCCACCAGCGCGTGCCGGCGCTCCGTCGACAGCCAGGCCCCGGTCGGGTTCTGGAAGTCCGGGATCACGTAGAGCAGCTTGGGCGCCGGGCCGGTCGCCAGCGCCGCGGCCAGCGCGTCGGGGTCGAGGCCGTCGTGGTCGGCGGCGACGACGTCGATCCGTGCCTCGAAGCCGCTGAACGCGGTGATCGCACCGAGGTAGGTGGGCGACTCGACCAGCACGCGGTCGCCCGGGTCGAGCAGCGTGCGGCAGATCAGCTGGAGCGCCTCGATGCCCCCGCTGGTCACCATCAGGTCGTCGGGCGCGACGCCCTGCGACTCCTTGACCCACGACGCGAGCACGGCCCGGAACGAGGCAAGGCCCTCCGTCGGCGTGTATTGCAACGCCACCGCCGCCGCGCCGCCGAGCTCCGCCACGGCCTGCTCGCGCACGAAGTCGGCCGGGAAGATGTCAGGTGCCGGGAAGCCGCCGGAGAACGTGATCATGCCGGGTGCGTTGACCGACGACAGGATGGCGCTCAGCTCGTCGCCGCTGCCGGCCGCGCGGCGGGCGAGGCGCAGGTCGAGTTCGGTCACGGCGGCCTCCGGGTAAACAACCGTTCGGTCGGTGACCCTAACATCGCGCCATCCGTCAGAGAAAGGCCCAGGACAGCCTTACAGGTACGGCGATAAATCGGGCGGCAGGCGGGTACGGGGCAGGTATGACCCGCACCGACCAACCGCTGGGCGACCTCGAGCTGGTCGCCACCTTCGACCCGCCGATGCCGACCGGTGTCACCGTCTCGCAGACCGGCCGGATCTTCCTCAACCACCCGAAGTGGGGCGACGACGTGCCCGCCACCGTCGTCGAGCTCCGCGACGGCGAGCGGGTGCCGTTCCCCGACGAGGGGTGGAACCAGCCCGACGCCGACGACGACCGGCACGCGTTCGTGTCGGTGCAGTCGGTCGTCGTCGACCCGCTCGACCGGCTGTGGGTGCTCGACACCGGTTCGCCGCTGTTCAAGCCGACCCGGCACGGCGGCCCGAAGCTGGTCCGGGTCGACCTCGACTCGAACGCCGTCGGCCAGGTCATCACGTTCCCGACCGACGTCGCGCTGCCGAGCACCTACCTCAACGACGTCCGCTTCGACCTGCGCCGGGGCGACGAGGGCATCGCCTTCATCACCGACTCCGCCGAGGCCCACGGGTCCAACGGCATCATCGTGGTCGACCTGGCCACCGGCGAGTCGTGGCGGCGGCTGCACGACCACCCGTCGACCAGGGCCGTGCCGCCGCGCGAGTCCCGCCCGGTCGTCGAGGGGCGGCACTTCCTCAAGCGACCGGCCGACGGCGAGCCCACCGCGGTGACCATGGGCAGCGACGGCATCGCGATCTCGCCGGAGGGCCTACGGCTCTACTACTGCCCGCTGATGTCCCGGCGGCTCTACAGCGTGTCGGTCGACGCGCTCTGCGACCGCTCGCTCGACGACGACCGGGTCGCCGAGACCGTCGTCGACCACGGCGACCGGGGCAGCGGCGGCGACGGCCTGGAGAGCGACGAGCTGGGACGGGTCTACTGCACGGCGTACGAGCAGAACGCGATCTTCCGCCTGCACCCGGACGGCGTCTTCGACACGCTCGTGCACGACCCGCGGCTGCTCTGGCCCGACACGATGTCGGTGGCGACCGACGGCCACCTCTACGTGACCGCCAACCAGCTGCACCGGCAGCCCGACTACAACGGTGGCAAGGACCTGCGCCAACCGCCGTACGCCCTGTTCCGGATCCCGATCGACGCGGGTCCCGTCCTGCTGCGGCCGTAGTTTGCGGCGCGCCGGCCCGGGTAGTGGGACCGCCGTGACCGACATACCTGAGCAGAGCCGGCAGGAAGAGGCGCTCGAGCAGGGCGCGGTGTTCCAGGACGCCGAGGGACGGCAGACCACCGACCCGGGCAAGGCCGCCGAGCACGCGGACAGCGAGGCCGACCGCAACGAGGAGCGACTCCAGCGCGGCGAGGTCGGCCCCGGCATCCCTGAGACGGACTAGCCCCGAGACGGACTAACGCAACAGTTCGGCGACCCGGGCGGCGAAGGCCGGCACCTGCTGGCCGAAGCCGCCGTGGTCGCCGGGCACCGGCGCGACCGGCACGCCGAGGCGTTCGCCGAGCGCCTGCGCCGCGCGGTGCGGCGGCTGGCCCACCGACGCCTCGCCGGCCGCCGGCACGATCCGCACCGGGCCGGCCCGCAGCGCGTCGTAGTCCGGGACGTAGCGGTTGAACGGCGGGACCTCGTGGCCGATGAAGAACGCGAAGTTCTGCTCCAGCCGGCCGAACATCGCCAGCGTCTCCGGGTCGGGCGCCTCGGCCGGCCCGCCGCCGGGCGCCCGCTCGTCGTCGGCTGGGCCCATGTCGAGGCCGCGCTGGAGCACCGCGTTGGCCTCCACCGGACCCTCGGCGGCGTACGTCTGCTCCACCTCGTCGATCATGGCCGCGAACGCGGCCCGCTCCGGCAGCAGGTCGAACAGCGGCGGCTCGTGCGCGACGAGCGTGTCGACCAGCGCCGGATGCCGGGCCGCCAGGTCGAGGCCGATGATCGCGCCGGAGCTGTTGCCGAACACGTGCGCCGGACCGCCACCGACCTCGGCCAGCAGCGCGGCCGCGTCGTCGGCGTGCTGCGGCAGCGACTGCGGGCCGGGCGGGCCGGCCAGCGGGCTGCGCGAGTTGCCGCGCCGGTCGTAGGTGACCACCGTGAAGCGGTCGGCCAGCGCGCGGGCCAGGCCCGCGTAGCCGGCCGCGTCGTAGACCCCGCCGCAGATCAGCAGCAGGGTCGGGCCGCTGCCGCGGACCTCGTGGTAAAGGGTGGCGCCGGGAACGTCGAGCGTCGACATGTGTCCTCCAATGGGCGGGTGCTTCGGATGACACGTCGGAGCCGCCGATGCGGCTTCGACAGGCTCAGGCCTCGGCGCCGCCGATGATCTCCCGGACCTCCATCGCGCCCCAGCGGGCGTCCGGCCAGCGGCCGGCGATGTCCAGCGCGCGCTCCTCGCTCGCGACGTCCACCGCGATGTAGCCGGCGAACTGCTCCTTCGCCTCCAGGAACGGGCCGTCGGTGGTGGCCGCGACACCGCCGCGCAGGCGCACCGTCTTGGCCGGCGCGGCCAGGGCCTCGCCCCGGATGAGCTCGCCGGAGGCGGTCAGCTCCGCCATGATCTCGTCGACGTCGGCGAACAGCGCGGTGCGCTCCGACTCGGACAGCGCCTCGATGGCGGCCGGGTTGTTGTAGATCAGCAGCATGTACTTCACGGCCGCCAACGATAGACGTCGTCGGTCGCGGCCGGTCGTTCGCGGGGATAACGTCGGTTTACCGACCCCCCAGGAGGATGACCCCCCGATGCTCGCTGGTGTCCACTTCATCAACTTCAGCCTGCCGGGCGGCCCGGAGTCGCTCGCACCCGTGCTCGCGGCGACGGCGCGCACGGCCGACGAGGGCAACTGCGCCACGTTCACCCTGATGGACCACTGGTTCCAGATGGAGCACGTCGGTGGCGGCGCGCGCGACCCCATGCTCGAGGGCTACACCGCCCTCGGCTTCCTCGCCGGACTGACCAGGCAGATCAACCTCGGCCTGATGGTCACCGGCGTGACCTACCGGCATCCCGGGCTGCTGGCCAAGACCGTCACCACGCTCGACGTGCTCTCCGGCGGCCGCGCGACACTCGGCGTCGGCGCCGCCTGGTACGAGCGCGAGCACCGGGCCCTGGGCGTCCCGTTCCCGCCGGTCGCCGAGCGGTTCGAGCGGCTCGAGGAGACGCTGCGGATCTGCCGGCAGATGTGGTCGCCGGAGGACGGGCCGTTCGAGGGCCGGCACTACCGGCTGGCCGAGACCATCTGCGTGCCGCCGCCGATCTCCGACCCCCGCCCGCGCATCCTGGTCGGCGGCATGGGCGAGAAGAAGACACTGCGCCTGGTCGCGCGGTACGCGGACGCCTGCAACCTGTTCGCCGAGAGCCACGAGCAGATCGCGCACAAGCTCCGGGTGCTGGACGAGCACTGCGCGGCGGTCGGCCGCGACCCGAGCGAGATCCAGCGGACCATCATCGGCCGCGGCAAGCCGGTCAGCGAGACCGACCAGTTCCTGTCCGACATGGAGGGTTACGTCAAGCTCGGCGTCGAGCTGGTCGAGATGGTGCCGCACGGCCCCGATCCCGTCGCCTGGACGGCGGAGTTCTGCGAGAGGGTGGTGCCCCGCCTGGCGGAGATCGGCTAGCCGCCCTTGCGGGCGACCAGAACGTCGCGGCGGATGGCCTGGTCGACGCGGTGCGCGAGGCGACGGTGGGCCGGCGTGTCGAGCACCTCGAGCCCGGCGTCGGCGAGCACCGCGGCCGCGTCCGCCCGGTCGGCCACGAACGTGTTCCAGGACAGGCCGAGCGCGCCGCCGGGGCGCAGCACGCCGGCCCAGACCGGCGCGGCCGCCCGCAGCAGCTCCAGCGGGCCGCGGGCCAGGCCCCGCTCGGCGGTGCGGCTGCCGTGCTGCACGCCGTAGGGCGCGTCGGCGACCACGAGGTCGACCGAGCCCGGCTTCCAGAACTCCAGCGTCCGGGTGGTGTCGGCGTTGACCATGTCGATCCGCTGGGTGTCGGCCGCCTTGTAGTCGGCCTTGCTGGCGGCCAGCGTGATCTGCAACCGGCGGCCGACCACCTGCCGGTTGCGCCGCACGGGCCCCTGCTCGGCCTTGTGTTTGACCCGCTTCTCCTTGAGCCAGCGCTGGATGAACGCGCCGTACGCCTCGAAGTCCTTCTGGTCGCGGTCCACGCCGTACGCGTCGTAGCCGTACATCATCGCCTGGTGGAGGGTGGTGCCGCGGCCGGCCAGCGGGTCCAACACCGTGAGCCGCCGGTCGAGCATCCCGCCCGCGAACGCCGATCCCATCAGGGTGGTGTTGAGCAGCAGCTTGGTGAACTGCTCGTTGGTCTTGCCGGCGTACTTCGGGATGGTGACGAGGTCGTCGTCGAAGCGGTCCAGCCGACGCAGCGCGATCGGGCGCAGCAGGTCGCCCTCGACCGCGAACAGCGCGTAGATCGACGACAGGTTGGCCAGGAACCGGGTGTCGCGCTCATCGAGTGACGCGGAAAAGGTCACGTAGGGGACACCGGCGATCTCCTCGGCGGCGATGTCGGCGACCCCGCCGGCGAGCACCGCGCCGGCGAAGATCTCCAGCTCGGCGGCGGTGAGGTCGACGGCCGAGTCGGCGTAGACCCGGTTGGCGGACGGCAGGATCAACATCGCGTAGCGCATGGTCCGCCGATTTTAGTGTTCGGTACCGGATCGCGCGGATGGCGGTCGGGATGATAGGTACGACGGGTGACAGAAGTGCCAGAGCGGCTACGCCGCGACCGGCTCCGGCTCGGCTACCCGGACCAACTGGTCGGCGACGTCCTGGCCTACGCCCGGCTCGACGGCCGGCCGGCCCTCGAGGTCGGTGCCGGCAGCGGCCGGGCGACGATGAAGTTCGTCGCCCGGGGCGTGCCGATCACCGCGGTCGAACCCAACGAACGGCTGGCCGCCGTGCTGCGCCGCCGGGTGGCCGGTGCGCCGGTCACGGTGCACGTCGGCAGGTTCGAGGGCTACACGCCGGAACGCCGCTTCGGGTTGCTGTTCAGCGCCCAGGCCTGGCACCGGGTCGACCCGGCGGTCCGCTGGCGCAAGGCGGCCGAGGCGGTCACCCCCGGCGGGGTGATCGCCCTGTTCTGGAACAGGGAACGCACCATCGACGAGGCGGTGAGCGAGGAGATCCGGGCCGCGCACCGCGCCCACGCGCCGCGGATCCCCTTCGACCGGCAGATGCTGCCGGACCCGCCGCCCTGGCCGGGCATCCACGGCCTGGCCCACCGCGACTCGCACGTCTACCGCTGGCAGGTGGCACTGCCCACCGTGGACTTCGTCGCCACCCTGGCCACCCGATCGGCGTACGCGGCCCTGCCGCCGGAGACCCGATCGGCCCTGTTCGCCGACATCCTGGCCCGCCTCGACGGCGAGGTCCGCGTCGCCGTCGACACGGAGCTCTACCAGGCCCGCACCCGCTGAACCGGAAAACCCGGCACAATGGATCGCGTGACGGCGATCGACAGCTACGTGCGTGAGCTCGACCGCCGGTTGCACGGGCCGCGCCGGCGCAAGGCCGACATGATCGTCGAGGTCCGGGCCGGGCTGCACGACGCGGCCGACGCGATGCGCGCGGAGTCGCCCGGGGTGAGCCCGGCCGACGCCGAGCGGCAGGCGGTCGCCGAGTTCGGTGCGGTGCCCGACGTGGCACCGGACTTCCAGGCCGAGCTCGCCGTGGCGCAGGCCTGGCGCACCGCCTGGGTGTTCGCGGTCGCGCTGCCGCTGGTGATGGCCGGGACCACGCTGGTGTGGCGCGCCGGCAGCAGTGGCGTCGTGCCGGGGCCCGGCTACCTACAACCTGGCCCACGCCACCGACATCTTCCTGGTCGCCGCGGGGGTCGGCTTCGCGGTCGCCCTGCTGGTGCTGCGCTGGCTGGCCCGGCGCGCGGCCTCGCCGCTCGCCCTGGTGCGGGTCGTCGGCGCCGCCGCGGTCGCCACCGTGCTCGGGATGATGGTGAGCAGCGTCTTCCTGATGCTGGGCGCGCCCGGCGGGCTCTCCTGGCGGGACGCGGTGACCCCGCTGCCCGGCTATGGCCTGCTGCTGCATCTCGGCGTGCGGTGCCTGCGCCTGACCCGGCCACGCGGGCCTGGGGCCGGACGCCCGTCCCGACGCCCGGCCCCAGTCCCTTCAGCTTAAGGCCAACCGTCCATGTCCAGTGGCCCGCTCACCGGCTTGAGTGTCATCGAACTCGCCGGCATCGGTCCGGCGCCGCACGCCGCGATGCTCCTCGCCGACATGGGCGCCGACGTGATCCGGGTCGACCGGATCGCCGGACCGCCCGCGGAATACCTGCTCAACCCGGTGGTCGACCGGGGCCGGCGGTCGATCGCGCTCGATCTCAAGGCGCCCGCGGGCGTCGAGGTGCTGCTGCGACTGGTGGCCCGGGCCGACGTACTCGTGGAAAGTTTCCGGCCTGGGGTCGCGGAGCGGCTGGGCATCGGGCCGGTGCCGTGCCTCGCGGTCCGGCCGAGCCTGGTCTACGCCCGGATGAGCGGTTGGGGGCAGTCCGGCCCGCTGGCCGGGGCGGCCGGGCACGACATCAACTACATCAGCCTGACCGGCGCGCTCGCCGCGATCGGCCGGGCCGGCGGGCCGCCCCAGCCGCCGATGAACCTGGTCGGCGACTTCGGCGGCGGCTCGCTCTACCTCGTCTACGGCATCATGTGCGCGCTCTGGGCGGGCGGCGGCCGGGTGGTCGACGCCAACGTGCACGACGGCACGACCTCGCTGCTGGCGATGGTGCAGGGCTTCCGGGCGATCGGGCGCTGGTCCGACGAGCGGGGCACCAACCTGATCGACACCGGCTGCCCCTACTACGACGTCTACCGCTGCGCGGACGGCGGCTGGGTCGCGGTCGGCTCGATCGAGCAGCGGTTCTTCCTGGCGCTGCTGGCCGGGCTCGGCCTGGGCGACGAGCCCGACCTGGTGGCCGCACACCGCGACCCGGCGCGCTGGCCGGCGTTGCGGGCGGCGCTGACCGCGGCGTTCGCGGAGGCCACCCGCGACGAGTGGGCGCAACGGTTCGCCGGCACCGACGCGTGCGTGACGCCGGTGCTGGAGCTGGGGGAGGCGCCGGTGGCGCCGCAGGCGGCGGCCCGTGACCTCTACGCGCCCGTGCCCGACCGGCCCGGCGGCACGCAGGTGACGCCGACGCCGCGGTTCACCGCCGACCCGGCCGCCGTGCCGGAGGCGCCGCCGCTGCCCGGCCCGGCGCCGCGCGCCGGCGCGCACACCGCCACGATCCTGGCCGAGCTGGGCCTCTCCGCCGACGAGTGCGCCGCCCTGCACGCCGAGGGCGTGGTGGCTAGCTGACCGTCAGCGCGTGGTGCAGCCCCTGCAGCGCCAGCACGTAGCCGTAGACGCCGAAACCCACCACGACCCCGCGGGCGACCGGCGAGACGTAGGACCGGTGCCGGAACTCCTCGCGGGCGTGCACGTTGGAGATGTGCACCTCGACCACCGGCAGGGCGGCCCCCTCGATCGCGTCGTGCAGGGCGATCGAGGTGTGCGTGTAGGCGCCGGGGTTGAACACCGCGCCGAGGCACTCGCCGGTCGCCACGCGGGCGCCGGCCTCGTGCACCCAGTCGATCAGCTGACCCTCGTGGTTGGACTGCAGGAACTCGAGCTCCAGCCCGAGATTGCCGGCCTCCTGGCGGCACAGGTCCTCGACGTCGGCCAGCGTCGTGTTGCCGTAGACCTCGGGCCGCCGCGTGCCGAGCAGGTTGAGGTTGGGCCCGTTGAGGACGTAGACCGAGGTCACCGGCGCCCGCCCGGGTTGTGCCAGGCCCGGCCGTCGCGGGCGAGCAGCTGGTCGGCCTCGTCGGGGCCCCAGGACGCGGCCTCGTAGAGCGGGATCCGGCCGGTGCTCTCGGCCCAGTGCTCGATGATCGGGTCGACGATGCGCCAGCTCTGCAGCACCTCGTCGGAGCGGATGAACAGCGTCGGGTCGCCGATCAGGGCGTCGAGCAGGAGCCGCTCGTAGGCCTCCGGCGACTCCTCGCGGAACGTCGACTCGTAGGAGAACTCCATCGTGGCGGTGCGCACCCGGAAGGAGTGGCCGGGCACCTTGGCGCCGAACCGCAGCGTGATGCCCTCGTCGGGCTGGATGCGCAGGATCAGTGCGTCGGGCTGCAGCCCGGTCACCTGGGCGGCGCTGATCGGCAGGTGCGGCGGCCGGGTGAACTGCAGCACGACCTCGGTGACCCGGCGCGGCAGCCGCTTGCCGGTGCGCACGTAGAACGGCACGCCGGCCCAGCGCCAGTTGTCGACGTCGAGCCGCATCGCCGCATAGGTCTCGGTGCGCGACAGCGGGTCGACGCCCTGCTCCTCGCGGTAGCCCGGCATCAGGTCGCCGCTGGTGCCGCCGCGCGTGTATTGCCCGCGGACCGCGATGCGGTCGATGTCGCCGTCGGACGGGTGCCGGATCGACTGCAGGAGCTTGACCTTCTCGTTGCGCAGCGCCTCGGGCGCGAACGAGGCCGGCGGCTCCATCAGGGCCAGCGCGAGCACCTGGAGCACGTGGTTCTGCACGATGTCGCGCATCGCGCCGGCGTGCTCGTAGAAGCCGCCGCGGGTGCCGACGCCGAGCGTCTCGGCCACCGTGATCTGCACCTGGTCGATCCACGTGCGGTTCCAGATGGGCTGGAAGATCGTGTTGGCGAACCGCAGCGCCATCACGTTCTGCACGGTGTCCTTGCCGAGGTAGTGGTCGATCCGGAAGACCTGGCTCTCCTCGAAACCGGCGTGGATCCGGTGGTCGAGGTCGCGGGCGCTGGCCTCGTCGTGGCCGTAGGGCTTCTCGATCACGAGCCGGGCCGAGCCGTCCGGCGAGCCGGGCTGGTTGAGACCCGCCGCGGCCAGGTTCTCGATGATCGGCACGAACGCCTGCGGCGGGGTGGCGAGGTAGAACAGCCGGTTGCCGGCCGTGCCAGCGTCGGTGTCGAACTCGTCGAGCAGGTCGCGCAGGCGCGCGTAGGTCTGCGGGTCGTCGTAGGCGCCGCTGACGTAGCGCATGCTCTCCACCAGGCCCGGCGCTTCGGCGGCCGGCCCGGCGGGGAAGCGCTTGCGGAACTCGTCGTCGGACAGGTGGCTGCGGGCGACGCCGACGAGGCGGAACTCGTCGGGCAGCCGCTTATATTGCGCGAGCCGGGCCAGCGCCGGCATCAGCTTGCGCTCGGTGAGGTCGCCGGACGCGCCGAAGATCACCACGACCCCGGGCGGCGCTTTGCGATCGTCGCCGCCGTCTCCGTTGATCCGGATCTCGTTGCCCGGGCCAAGGTCGCTTGTCATGCGTACCCCTCGTGTCGCGGTCGTCGGCGCGCAGCGCCCCGCAGAACGCTACCGGCCCACGCGCCCCATGCGGAGCGGCGCGCGCCGATGTGGGACGGACACCTCTTCGAACCTATCGCTTCCGCCGGAACTCGCCGTGAACGAGGGGTTATGAAGCGGTTTGCTCCGGATCTGACACGTCGGCGACGGTCGCGCCCAGCACGCGCACGGCCGTGTCCGCGTCGACGGCCACCGCCACGCCGTGCTCGCCGGCGCCGAGGGTGATCTCCCGGCCCGCCATCCGCTCGTCGGCGATCACCGGCCAGGGCACGAGCGAGCCGAACGGGGTGATCGTGCCCCGCTCGTAGCCGGTCGCGTCGAACGCGGTCGCCGCGTCGGGCATCGACAACCGGCTCACGCCGAGCAGCGTGCGGAGCTTGGGCCACGAGATGACCCGGTCGCCGGGCACGAGCACGAACAGGAAGTCGCCCTCGCCCCGACGCACGACGATGGTCTTGACGACGTCGGGGATCTCGACCCCGCGGGCCGCGGCGGCCTCGGCGAGGCTGCGCACCGGGCCGTGGTTGACGACCCGGTGCGCCACTCCGGCGTTCTCGAGGGCTTCGACCGCGCGACCACTCATGTGGCCAAGGTTATGACCTTGCCACCGCGTTGGCGTGGATCGCCTCGTTGAGGAAACGTGCCATACCCGGCTTGATCTTCTCGTAGTACGCCGTGAACCGCGGATCCTCGACGTACATGTCGGCCAGGCCGGTGTGGATCTCCAAGGTGCACTCGTAGAACCAGCGGCTGATCTGCTGGCGGTGCTCCTCGGCGAGGTCCATCGCCTCCGGACCGTCGGCCGGCAGCCCGCCGTCCATCACCGCGACGAGCCGGCGGCCCCAGTCCTCGCTCTCGGCGCGGAACCGCAGCCAGTCGGCCTTGCTGTAGCGACCGGTGCGGCGCTGCGACTCGGCGTACGAGTCGGTGCCGCCCCAGCGTTCCTCGGCCTCCTCGGCGTACTGCTCGGGCTCGAAGTCACCGAAGACCTCGAACCGCTCCTCGGGTGTCAGGTTCACCCCCACTTTCTGTGCCTCCATTGCGAACTCGATGGCGGTCACCATCTCGGACAACTTCTTGATCCGCTCCAGCAGCAGCCGGTGCTGGCGGCGGAAGTGCTCCCGCGGATCGGCGGTGTCCAGCAACGACGCGATCTCGTCGAGGCTGAAGCCCAGCTCCCGGTAGAACCGGATCTGCTGCAGCCGCTCCAGGTCGGCGTCGGAGTAGACGCGGTAGCCCGCGGCCGTCCGCTCACCCGGCACGAGCAGCCCGGTCGTCTCGTAGTGGTGCAACGTGCGCACCGTGACACCGGCCAGGGCCGCGACCTGGCTGACCAGGTAACCCATCGCGACTCACCCCCTCTCCGCCGTCAACTCAACACCCTCACGTCGCGTGGGGGTCAAGCGCTTCGTCCGGGCCGCCGCGACGCCGGCGAGGCAGAGCAGGCCGCCGACGAGGGCGAGGACTGCCGGCACCTCGCGCAGCGTCACCCACGCGAGCACGACCACCAGCGGGGGTACGAGGTACGTGGTGGCGCCGAGCCGGCCGGCGTCGGTCCGGGCCAGGGCGTACGCCCAGGTGGTGAACGCCAGCGCGGTCGGCCCGGCGCCGAGGTAGCCCACCCAGGCGGCGGTGGCCGGGTCGCGGACATCGGCGACGAGCTGACCCGCGAACGGCAGGCAGGCCGCGGCGCCGACCACCGTGACCAGGAACGTGACGGTGAGCGCGTCACCGCCGGCCAGCAGCGGCTTCTGGGCGACCACCCCGACCGCATAGCCGGCCGCGGCGACGAGGCACAGCACCACGCCCCAGGGGTCGGCCCGGGCCTCGCCGGCGGCGGCGACCCCGATCAGCACGGTGCCGGCGAACGCGGTGGCCACGCCGAGCAGCAGGGTCCGCGGGAAGCCTTCGCCCAGGAACAGCCCGGCGAGCACGGCGATCAGCACCGGCCCGAGGTTGACCACCATGGCGGCGGTGCCGGCGTCGACCCGGCGCTCCGCCGCGTTGAGGGCGACGTTGTAGACGCCGAGCCAGGCGACACCGCAGATCGCCAGGCGCGGCCAGGCGGACCGGTCCGGCCATCGCGGTCCGCCGGCCGCGACCAGCACGCCCAGCAGGGCGGCCGCGACGAGGAGGCGACCCAGGGCCAGCGCGCCCGGGCGGACGTCGGCGCCGACGTGGCGGATGGCGACGAACGCGGAGGCCCAGAGAAAGACGGTGGTGGCGATGGCGGCGACGATCTTCACGCCGTCACGCTAGGCGCGGGATCCTTCGGCGCTGGCCGAAACGTAGGTGGCCTCCTCGTAGTGGCCCACGGTGGTGAAGCCGATCTTCCGGTACGCGGCCACGGCGGCGGCGTTGTCCGTCTTGACGTTGAGGGTGACCACGTCGGTGGTCGCGCGCAGCCGGTGGCAGAGGGCGGCGGTGACCCGCTGGGCCAGTCCCTGACCGCGCCGGTCCGGGTGGACGGTGACGTTGCCGATCGCGCTCACCCGGTAGACCGGCGACCACACGTGCACACCGGCCACCGCCACGATCCGGCCCGCGCGGCGGATCCCGACGTACTGGCCCGTCTCCAGCATGCGGCGGTCGAACCAGTTCCCGGGGTACGCCGCCGCGTAGAGGTCCTCCAGCTCCGCCAGGTCGGCCGGGCCGAGCGGCTCGCCCTCCGCCGGGCCGAGCGGCGCGCCGCCCAGCGCCATCTTCAGGTGCGGCCCGCCGTCGTGCTCCCTGGTGTACGCGGGCGCGAGCGCGACACCGGCGCCGGGGGAGAGGTGGGCGTAGAAGGCGCGCGGCAGCAGCGGGCGCAGCGCGGCGAGCAGGTCGCCCAGCGGCTCGTCGGCGCCGAAGGCGAGCAGCGTCGGCGTGGGCTGGCCGTGATAGAGCAGCGCCAGCGTGTCCCGCAGGCGATACCAGGTCGTGTACGGCCAGAAGAAGTCGTCGAGGTCGCCCAGCTCGTACGCGTGCAGAGCGGCGTCCTTGCGAAGCAACGCGGCAAGCTCGGCGCGGTCGTGGACGCTGCGCAACATGGCCGCGATCGTGTCACAAGGCTCGCCCGGCACCCGTCGCGGTGCTACCTTCCCGCGCGTGATGTCGCAACCGTCACCCCCACCGGCGCCCGCCCGCGGCCTGCTGGTCTTCGGCGTGCTGTTCGCCGTGGTCATCGTCGTGGCGGCGGTCGTCGGCGCCGCGGTCGCCCTCGGCAACGCGGGCGACTCCGCGTCGGGTGGCGAGGTGTCGGCGGCCAAGCTGGCCGTCGGCCACTGTGTCGACGGTCTCAAGGAGACGGACGACCTGGCCGGGCTGCCGGTGCTGCCGTGCGAGCAGCCGCACGAGGGCGAGGTGTTCGCCATCTTCGCGCTGCCGGCCGGGCCCTACCCGGGCGACGCGGCGCTGGGGCGGCAGGCGCAGCAGGAGTGCCTGAAGCGGTTCGAGACCTACGCGCCGTCGTCGGTCGCCGACGACAAGGTGGAGTTGTTCTACCTGCACCCGAGCCAGCTGTCGTGGACCTCGGGCGATCGTGGGGTCACCTGCGTGGCCACCGACCCGACGGCCAAGCGCACCGGCTCGCTCAAAGGGTGAGGGCGACCGCGGCGGCGCCCGAGCCGATCAGCGCCACCGCCCACACCAGATCGAGGTTGACCCAGGCGCGGCGGAGCACCTCGAGCCCCAGCACCCGATAGACGAGCAGCCCGACCGCCCCCGCCGCCGTGACCATGGCCACGGTGTGCACGGTGGTCGCCGCGAGACCCTGCCAGAGCAGGGCACTGGGGTCGGCCGGGGCGTGCAGCACGTGGTCCTGGTGCAGGCCGGGCGGCGGGTTGGCGACCAGCACGGGCACGAGCATCAGACCGGCCCCGTGCACCGACGACATCAGGAACGACCAGCCGGTCAGCTGCCACGGTGTCAGCCGCATGCCGGCCCAGGTGAAGTGCCGGCGGGACAGCGCCCGCCACAGTCCGAAGCCGACCAGCACGAGACCGCCGGCGATCGCGACCACGCGGGTCGCCAGCACCGACCGCAGGCCCTCGACGAGCCCGGCCACGACCAGCACCGACAGCGCGTGGCCGGCGGCGATCGGGACCAGCGCCTTGACCACCGCCACGGCGGACCGCTCCTGCAGCCCGATGGCGACCGCGAACAGCCACCCCATGCCCGGGTTGAGGCCGTGGAACGCTCCGAGGCCGGCGAGGGTCGCGATCTCCACCCAACTCACGGGAAGCAGTATGAGTCCGACGAGGCGTCTCCGCCCTGCAGCCTCGTCTGGTGCACGCGCAACCCGCGGAAGTCGTCGCCGTGCGGGAAGAACCGGGGATCGGGCGTGATGCCGCCGTTGTCGAGATCGACGTCGAGGCGGGCGGCCCAGGCGCCCACGCCGTCGGGGAAGAACTGGTCGTCCCACGCGCCGTAGAGCGAGTTGGTGACGTAGACCCGGCGACCGTCGCGGGACACCTCGACCATCTGCCGCCGACGAAGCCGTATTCCATCGTCGGGTCGTGGGCCGGGCGCAGCTCGAGCGCCATCTGGTGCTGGTCGCCGAGGTCGAGGGTCTGCAGGTGGCGGCGCTTGCGCAGGTCGAAGAAGTGGATCGCGTGGCCGTACTTCCGGCCGAGCAGCAGCTCGCCGACCAGCCCGTCCTCGATCATCGAGCCTCCGCGCCGTCGGCGCCGCCGAGGTTGGAGACGTAGATGCCCTCGGGGCCGCAGTGCACGGTGTGCGGCCGGGAGTAGCCGGCCCTGGCCAGCTCGGCGGGCTCGATGGTGCGCACGATGCTGGGCGCACGCGGGTCGTCCTTGGTGTCGAGCACGTAGATCCGCGACGAGCGCAGCCCGGGCACGATCAGGTAGCGGCGCTCGACGTGCGGGTGCGGCGACGAGGGGCAGAGCGCGCTGCTGCAGGCGTTCCAGCCGAAGTGGTGCAGCTCGTCGCCCTTGTAGGGCAGATCGGTCCAGCCGACGACGCGGCCGTAGCTGTCGGACGTCTCGTCGACGTCGAGCACCGCGATGGCGTCGGGCTTCTCGGCGGACCGGTCGAACGCGGCGACGTAGGCCAGCTTTTCGGCCGGCGCGCCGACCGCCTGGCGCGGCGAGGGGTAGAAGGTCGGGTCGGGCTTCCACAACGGCATCGCGGCACTCCTCTGTCGGCGTCCGCCGATAACCTACTATGTCTATAGGATTTTAGGGCGGTGGTGCGCTATGGAGCCAGTGATCGTCATCGGCGGTGGTCCGGCCGGAGCCCTGGCGGCGATCGCCGTCAGCCGGCACAGTGGACGCCCGGTGGTCGTCGTCGACCCCGCCGCCGCGCTGGGGCCGGGCTCAGCCTATGCCACCCGCGAGCCGAGCCACCTGCTCAACTCCCGCGCGGGTTCGATGTCGGTCGACCCCTGCGCGCCCGGCGACTTCGCCGCCTGGGCCCGATGTAGCGGCGACTCGTTCCAGCCACGCGGCGGCTACGGCGACTATCTGGCGCAGCGGCTCGGTGCGGTGCCGCACATCGCCCGGCGTGCGCTGCGGGTGCGGCCGGCGGGGGCGGGGCGCTGGGCGGTCGAGCTGAGCGACGGCACCACCCGGCGGGCCTCCGACGTGGTGCTGGCGCTCGGCCCACCCCCGCCGGTCTTCCCGGCCGCGGCCGCGGTCGGCGTGCGTCGGGCGCCCGGCTACGTGCCGTTGCCCTGGACGCCCGGCGCCCTCGACCGGATCGCCGCACCGGACCGCGTCCTGCTGCTCGGCACCGGCCTGACCGCGGTCGACGCGGTGCTCACCCTGCTCGCCCGCGGCCACACGGGCCGGATCGTCGCGGTCTCCCGCCACGGGCTGCTGCCCCGGGCGCACACCGATCAGGCGGCCCCGGTGGCGCTGTCGGCCGACCTTCCGCCGGGGCTGCGCGCGCTGCTGCGCGAACTGCGCCGCAGCACCGACTGGCGGGCCACCGTCGACGCGCTGCGGCCGCGGGTCGACGAGGTCTGGGCCGGCCTGACCGACGAGGAGCGACGCCGCTTCCTGCGCCACCTGGCCCGTTGGTGGGAGGTGCACCGGCACCGCTGCGCCCCGCCGGTGGCGGCCACGATCGCGGCGGCGCGCTCGTCGGGCGCGCTGGTCGTCGCCGCGGGCCGGGTGACCGACATCCGCACCGTGCCACGCGGCTTCGAGGTGACCGTCGGCGACTCGGGGCCCTGGCCTTTCGACGCGGTCGTCAACTGCACGGGTCCGGGCCACCCGGCCGGCCTGTCCCTGGTCCGCACCCTGGTCGCCGACGGGCTGGCCCGCGCGGACCCGCTCGGGCTGGGCATCGACGTCGACGCGGCGGGCCACCCGACCGGCCGCGACGGCAGTCCGGTCGAGGGCCTGCACGTGCTGGGCAGCCTCCGCCGAGGCCGCTGGTGGGAGACAACGGCCATTCCGGAGATCCGCACCCAGGCGTACGCCGTCGCGGCCCGCCTCGCCGACCCACCCGCCACCCACGCGGCCTGACGCCCGGACTCCAATGATCGACAACAATATATAGTTCGGTCACTTTGTTCATGGAGGAAGGGTTCCTATGAGTTTTCTCGAACGGCGCCGCACGCTGGTCGCCGCGGCCGGCGTGCTCGTGCTGCTGGTCGCGGGCCTGACGACCCCGTCACCCGCGCACGCGTCGGCCGCGCAGGGGGTCATCTCGGGCGCCGGCGCGGTGACGGACGACTTCGGCGACGAGGCGACGCTCAGCCGCACCGGCCCGTACCGCAACAGCACCGCGGTCGCGCTGTGGCAGACGATTCTCGCCGCCGAGGGCTTCATCGACAACAGCGGCATCGACTGCCGGTTCGGGCCAGGCACCGAGGCCGGCACCAGGAGCTTCCAGCGCCGCTACGGACTCAGCGCCGACGGCATCGTGGGGCCCAACACGTGGAGCAAGGCCGACAACTACCTGCGGCTGCAGGGCACGACCGTGGGCTACGAGGACATCGTCTGGACTCGCCCAACCAGGTGCAGGTCCTGTCGTTCCGCCGGCTCGGCAACGGCTACTACGAGGCGTTCCTGTGGTCCGGCGGCCGGGTGTGGGCGACCGCCTACAACACCCGGATGTCCGAGTACTGCTGAGGGGATTGCCGCGCGCATCGATCCTAGTTAACCTATCAATCCGATAGGTTAAGAGGGAGAGGTGTGATGAGCAGACTCAGCGAGGACTGGGCGGCCACTGTGGTGGGTCTGGTGTTGCTGGTCCTGATCCTGACCGGCGTGATCAGCAAGGGGATCCTGCAGTGACCACCGTCAACGAGACCGAGGCGCTGGCCGGCGTCCCGGCCGAGACGGAGGAGCGGAAGGTCGACTGGGCCTGGGTGGGGGCCGGCCTCGTGCTGGTGCTCACGCTGGCCTGGTTGACCAAATATCTGGACAAGAACGTCCCGGGCTGGCTCGCCGACACGAGCCTGAGCCGGGTCGCCAAGTCCGTCGAGTACCCGGTCTACGCCATCGTGATCGGCCTGCTGGGCAACGCGCTCATCACCGCCACCGGGGTGCGCGACCGGGTCGCGCCGGCCTTCCGCACCGAGTTCTTCATCAAGACCGGGCTCGTCCTGCTCGGCGTCTCGATCAACCTCTCGCTGCTGGTCACCGCGGCCGGCCCCGCGATCGTCCAGGCGCTGCTGCTGATCTCGGGCGTCTTCCTGTTCACCTGGTGGCTCGGCGGCCGGCTGGGCCTCGACGACAAGCTGCGGGCGCTGCTCGCCTCGGCGGTCTCGATCTGCGGTGTCAGCGCCGCGATCGCCGCCGCCGGCGCGGTGCGGGCCAAGCGCGAACAACTGGCGTACGCGGCGAGCCTGGTCATCGTCTTCGCGCTTCCGTCGATCTTCCTGCTGCCGTGGCTCGCCGGCGTCTTCGGGCTCTCCGACGCGGTGGCTGGCGCCTGGATCGGCGGCAACATCGACACCACCGCGGCCGTCACCGCCGCCGGCACGCTAGCGGGCGAGGACGCGCTGAAGATCGCGACGATCGTCAAGGTCACCCAGAACGCGCTGATCGGCATCGTCGCCGTCGCGCTGACCGCGTGGTTCGCCTTCAAGGTCGAGCGTACGGCCGACTCCGCCCGCCCCGGCGCCGGCGAGCTGTGGCGGCGCTTCCCGAAGTTCGTGCTCGGTTTCGTGGCCGCGTCGGTGCTGGGCACGTGGTTCGCCAACACGGTCAGCGCCGCCGACAACACCGCCGCCCAGGCCGTGGCGACGAACTTCCGCACGTGGTTCCTGATCCTCGCGTTCGTCAGCATCGGCCTCGAGTTCCGGCTCACCGCGCTGCGCGAGGCCGGCTGGCGGCCGATCACGGTGTTCGCCAGCGCCACCGTCGTCAACATCGGCCTGGCGCTCGCCCTGGCCGCCCTGCTGTTCGCCGACTTCACCGTCTGACCGCGAGCCGGGGCCCTGCCGGGGTGGTGGGGCCCCGTCATCCACAAAGGACCGGACCAACGCGTTCCGCTGGTTTCTGCCCGTCGCCGACGGCCAGCAGGTGCGGCCCCCGACCACGACGGCCGGCGCCGACCCGCCCGCGCGGGCACGCTGGGCTATCCCACCCAGGTCGGAGTCGGGGCCTGCTGACCACGGTCCACGCCTGGAACGCCGGCGTCGGCCTGGTCCGCGCGGGCGCCGGCACCGCGCTGGTCGGCAGCTGCGCCGAGGTCGAGGAGCGCCTCCGCGCGGCGTCATCCGGTCGGGCTGGCCGCGCCTCGGGGAGGCCTGCCGGGTGGGTGAGTTCCCGCTGCCCCGGCTGGCCCGCGCGACGGCACCGGCCTGAGCAGGTCGGCCAGCGTGGTCCGGTCGACCACGTCGGCGATCCGGTCGTGCACGGCCAGCCAGACGTCGCGCAGCGCGGCCGCGGCGGGCGGGTAGGCGGCCGTCTCCGTCGGCAATCCGCGCACCGTGGTCAGCGCGCCGTTCACCGCCCGCACCACGTCGCCGACGGTGATCTCGGCCGCCGGCCGGGTCAGCGTGTAGCCGCCGCCGCGCCGGCCGTGCAGGAGCTCCGCCCGGCGCAGGTCACCGAGGATGCTCTGGAGGAACGCGGGCGGCATCTGCTGCGCCCGGGCCAACGCGGCCGCCGTCACGAGCCCGGGAGCGTCGGCCACCGCGAGCATCGCCCGGAGCGCGTAGTCGGTGCGGGCCGAGACCTGCATCCCGGCTCACCCCCGGTCCAGCAGGCCCCAGCGCCGGCGGATCGCCCGGTCGGCCTGGTTGAAGAGCGCGTCGACGCCGAGGCCGAGCAGCAGGATGACGATCATCACGCTGATCACCCGCGGCGCGTCGGACAGCTCGCGGGCGTACGTCAGCTGCACGCCCACCGATGTCGTGCTGGCGATGACCACGAGCAGCTCGCCGGCCATCAGGCTGCGCCACGCGAACGCCCAGCCCTGCTTGAGCCCGGCCACGATGGCCGGCAGCGCGGCGGGCGCGATGACGAACCGGTAGAGGTTGAGCCCACGGGCGCCCAGGTTGCGGCCCGCCCGCAGCAGCAACGGCGGCACGTAGTCGACGCCGTGGATGACGCCGTTCGCGATCGACGGCGCGGCGCCGAGCACCACGACGAAGAAGATGGCCTGCTCGCTGAGCTGGAACAGCAGGATCGCCAGCGGGAACCAGGCGATCGACGGCATGGTCTGCAACGCGGTGATCATCGAGCCGAGGGCCGCGCGCAGCACGCGCACCCGGGCCACGCCGAGGCCGAGCAGGAGTCCGACCACGATCGCGGCCCCGAACCCGATGCCGGCGCGGCGGGCCGTGATCAGCAGGCCCTCCCACATGGCGGAGCTGGTGACATAGGTCCACAGGTCGGAGCCGACGGTGGCGGGGCCCGGCAGCGCGTACTCCGGCTTCCAACCGCTCCAGACCACGACCTGCCAGATCGCCAGGGCCAACGCCAGCGCGGTCAGCTTGGGCCAGGTCGCGGCCCAGACGCGGGACGCCCGGCCGGGCACCTTCTGCTGGCTGGCGATCTCGAGCGCGTCGAGGCCCGAGATGGTGTCGTTGTCGCGGGCAAGGTCAGTGGCCATGGCGGCCCACCTCCGCACGGAGCCGGTCGGTGACGTCGGCGGCCACCGCCGCCACCTCGGGGGAGTCGATCCGGCGCGGTCGGGTCACGTCCACCGGGGTGTGGTAGATGACCCGGCCGGGCCGGCTGGAGAGCAGCACGATGCGGTCGGCGAGCCGGGCCGCCTCGCGTACGTTGTGCGTGACGAACAGGACGGTCAGCGGCTGGCCGGCGGCGTTGCGCGCGGTCCACAGCCGTTCGAGCTCGTCGTGCAGGATGTCGCGGGTCATCGCGTCGAGGGCGCCGAACGGCTCGTCCATCAGCAGCACCGGGGTGTCCAACGCCAGCGTGCGGGCCAGCGCCACCCGCTGCCGCATGCCGCCGGACAGCTCGTGCGGTCGCCGTCTGGCGAACTCGCCCAGGTGGACGGTGTCCAGCAGCGAGGCGACCCGGGCCTTGCGCTCCGGGCCCGGCAGGCCGCGCAGCTTGAGCGGGACCTCGACGTTGGCGCCGACCGTGAGCCACGGGAACAGCGCCGGCTCCTGGAACATCAGGCCGGGTCGGGCGTCGCCGGCGACCTGGATCCCGCCGCCGCTGACGCGGTCGAGGCCGGCGACGAGGTTGAGCAGGGTGCTCTTGCCGCACCCGGAGGCGCCGACGAGACAGACGAACTCGCCGGGCGCCACGTCGAGGGACACCCGGTCGAGCGCGACCACCGCGTCCGTGCCGCGTCCGTACACCTTGGTCACGCCGGAGAGCGCGACCGCGGCGGTCGCGCTCCCCGGGTTGGCCGTCGTCGTCACGGCAGCGGGACCTCGGTCTGGCCCTGCGCCTTGAGCGCCGTGTTGAGGTAGCTCAGGTCGTAGAGCCCGGCCAGGTCGACCGGCTCGGTCAGGCCCACGGCGACCGCGTGGTCGAGGCCGGCCTTCAGCGAGGACGCGATCGGGTCGTCGGTGAACTCCAGGGTCGTCCAGGCCTGCTTGATCAGCTTCACGTCCAGCGGCTTGCCGGTGATCTTGCCGATGTGGGTGGAGATGGCCTGCTGCGCCTCGTCGGGCTTGGTGTTGACGAAGTCGTTGGCGGCCACCTGGCCGTCGACCAGCTTCTGCACCACCTCGGGGTGGGCCTCGAGGAACTTCGTGCTGACGATCAGGTTGGTGATGACGAACTTGCCGCCGGGCCACAGGTCGCGCTCGTCGACCAGCACCTTGCCGCCGGCGTTGACCAACTGGGAGACGAACGGCTCCGGCACCCAGGCGCCGTCGATGGCGCCGCTGCGGAACGTCTCGAGCGTCTGCGAGTTGGCCTGCGGCACGATCTTGACGTCGCCGCCGCCCTCCTTGGTGGTGGTCAGGCCCTTCTCCTTGAGCCAGTAGCGCACCGCCACGTCCTGGGTGTTGCCGAGCTGCGGGGTCGCGATCTTCTTGCCGCGCAGTCCTTCCGCCGACGTGATCTCCGCCTTGACCACGAGGGCCACGCCGCCCGACGCGGCGCCCGAGACCACCCGGACCGCCTCGCCCTTCGACTTGGAGTGCGCGTTGACCGTCGGGTTGGGACCGATGTACGTCGCGTCGAGCGCGCCGGAGAAGACGGCCTCGACGGCCTCCGGTCCGGCGTTGAAGGTCTTGGTCTCGAGCGTGACGCCGGTGCCGAGCTTGTCGGCGAAGATGCCCTTCTCGACGCCGACGATCGCCGGCGCGTGCGTGATGTTGGGGAAGTAGCCGAGGCGGAGCGTGACCGGGTCGCTCGCGGTGCCGCTGCCGCCGGACGCGTCGTCGCCGCCGCACGCGGCGGCGGTCCCGAGCGTCGCGGCGGCCACGATCGCGACGGCGGCCAGATTGCCGAGCCTGCGCAGGGGGAGAGGCATCGCCCTATCCAATCCATTGTTTTCCTACTTGATTGATAGGAAGAGTGGGTTAGGTGGGTGGCCCGCGTCAAGGTGACGTCCACCATCTGGGAGCGGGGGATCGACGGCGGAGAGTTACTTGCCGCTCGGCATTAGCCGCGCTTAGCCGCTTCTTAAGTTTTCCTGTGGTGCTTGCTTAGGACCGTCGCCAGCAGGGCCGTTCTGCCGGTCGCCGCAGGTCACGCAGCCAGACATCGAAGCAGCGTGCTGCCTTCGACCCCGCCGTGGGCCTGCGTGGTGATCGACTCGTGATGTCTTAAGTGGGCCCGCCTACCACCCGAAAACCGCCCTTGAGCAGGGTCGGTACGTGGCTTAACTTCCGTGACGACCCTCGCCGCGGACGGCCGCGGCGTCACTCGCGAGAAGCGGGATCCGTACATGGCCAACCGGAACGTGTCCCCAGAATGGCCGGGCGACGACGGCCGCTGGGACAGCCGGCCGCACCCCACCACGGACAGGTACCGTGAGCGGCCCGCGACATACGCACCACCCCAGCAGCGCGGACCGCGTTGGGTGGGGCCCGACGGCGGTCTCGGCGCCGACTCGGTCGCCGGCCTGCCGGAGATCTACGAGCAGGACGACGAGGACGACGACGGCGGCGCACCCGACAAGGGTCGGCGGCGCGCCCTCCTCGCCCTCGGCGGCGCGGTCGCGGTGGCCGGCGGCGCCGGCGCGCTGAGCTTCACCGGCGTCGGCCGCGACCTGATCGACAGGGTGCTGGGCGGCGACGGCGTCGACACCACGGCGGCCGAGCTCAACAACGCCATCGCCGACTCCCCGGCCCAGCAGCAGCCGAGCACGGTGCGCACCTACACCGAGCAGAACGAGTCCTACATGGGCTCGCGGGCCGGCAACGAGCTGCGCAAGAACGCGCCGGCCACCGGCAAGCTCTACGCGACGCCGAGCGCGGCGGCGGCCAACACCAAGGTGACCGTCAAGACCGTCCTGGCCAAGGACCCGGTCGTACACCTGGCCCGGCGGGCCACCTTCGGGCCGACACCGAAGGTGATCAGCGACATCCGCCGGCTCGGCATCGACGCGTGGCTCCGGCTCCAGCTGGACCCGGCGAAGATCGCGCCGACGCCCGGCGAGCTGAAGCTCTCGGAGCTGAGCACGCTGTCCATGTCGATCCCGCAGGTGCGGGCCAACCGGGAGGCGCTCAACGAGCGCGGGGCCCAGGCCGACCAGGAGGTCGTCGACGCCGCGGTCGGCCGCATGATCTTCTCGGACCGGCAGCTGTTCGAGGTGATGGTCGACTTCTGGAACGACTTCCTGCACGTCGGCCCGTTCTTCGACGGCTCCGACATGGTGCGGTCGAGCTTCGACCGGGACGTCATCCGCAAGCATGCGCTGGGCAACTACTCGGACATGCTGGTCGCCGCGAACCGCCACCCGGCGCTGCTGATCTACCTCAACCAGAACCAGTCCTCCAAGGACAACGTCAACGAGAACCTGGCCCGCGAGAACCTGGAGCTCTACTCGGTCGGCGTCGACGGTGGCTACACCGAGAAGGACGTCAAGCAGGCGGCGCTGCTGCAGACCGGCCGCGGCGTACGCGACGACCAGTACGTGTTCCAGCCGGAGCGGCACCACGTCGGCCCCGTCAAGATCATGGGGTTCAGTCACCCCAACAAGACCGCCGAGGGTGGCGAGGCGGCCAGCGACATGTACTTCCGCTATCTCGCCCTGCACCCGTCGACGGCCCGCTACATCGCGCTGAACCTGGCCACCCGGTTCGTCTCCGACGCGCCGCCCAAGTCGCTGGTCGACCGGCTGGCCAAGGCCTACCTCAACGACCGCGGCGCCATCAAGCCGCTCCTGATGACGCTGTTCCGGTCGTCGGAGTTCTGGGCCGCCGTCGGCCAGAAGGTGCGCCGGCCGATGGAGTACCTGGCCGCGACCTACCGCACGCTGGGCGTCTCGCCGACGCCGAGCCCCGGCTTCCAGCAGGGCAACCAGAACCGCCCGCCGTTCGCGCAGGGGCTGCGGCAGATCCGCAACAAGATGGAGGAGCTCGGCCAGTTCCCGACCGGCCAGGCGACGCCCAACGGCTACCCCGACGTGTTCGTCGCGTGGACGTCGGCCGGCACGATGATCAACGGCTGGAACGAGGCCCTGGACATCATCAACGGCAACCGCCGGCAGTTCTCGTACGTCGATCCTGAGAAGTTCGCCGGCTCCAAGCCGCCGGCCACCGCGGGCGCCTTCGTCGACGCGCTGGCCAAGCGCCTCGTGCACCAGACGCTGAGCGCCAAGGAGAAGGCGGCGGTCCTCGCCATCGCCGGGGTCTCCGCCGGCACCAGGGTCGACGCGTCGTTCAACGGCGCCCTGACGTCCATCGTGCGGGCGCTGCTCGCATCCCCGCAGCACCACCTCCGGTGATCCCCATGGAGAGCAGCGTGTCGACTTTCCCCATCCACCCGGACTGCCCGGACCTGGCCCGGCTGGCCGACAACCGGGCCGACGCCGTGCTGCGGGCCGAGGCCATGGCCGTCGAGGCCGAGAACGCGGCCGAGCGCGACCGCCTCCAGCAGCTCAACGAGCTCGAGGAGGCGCAGCAGGACGGCCGCGGCATCACCCGCCGGACGTTCGTCACCGGCGCCGCGGCGACCGCGACGGCCCTGGCCACCACGCAGTTCGTCTCGACCCGGGCGAGCTTCGCGGCGACGAAGACCGGGACGCTGATCCACGTCTTCCTCTACGGCGGGCTGGACGGCCTCGCGATGGTGGCGCCGGCCGAGGACCCGGTGCTGGCCAAGGTCCGGCCGGACCAGCTGATCCCGGAGAACGGCGGGATCGCGCTGCAGCGCGGGTTCCGGCTCTCCGGCTCGTTCGAGCCGTTGCGGAAATACCTCAACGCCGGGCAGCTCGGCTTCGTGCCCGCGGTGACCGACCCGCGCCTGTCGCTCAGCCACTTCCAGGCCGCGGACGCCTGCAACCTCGGCGGCCTGCCGGGGGAGACCGGCGGCCGGGGCTGGCTGGACAGCCTCGTCGACGCGCTCGGCCCGGGCACCGCGTTCCGCAGCGTGGGGATCGGTAGCACGCTGCCCCGCTCGCTGGTCGGCAACAACGGCGCGATCGCGATGAACAGCGTCGGCTCCTTCAACCTCAACGGCGACCAGCGGTTCCGGGCGGGCACCGCCAAGGCGATCAAGTCGCTGTTCACGGGTATCAACCACCCGGTGCAGGAGTCGGTGCAGGAGGGCCTCGCGGCGCTGAGCCTGGCCCAGAAGCTCGCCGCCGAGGGCTACGAGCCGGCCGAGGGCGTCGAATACCAGGGGATCGGCAACGCGTTCCGCCAGCTCGCGCAGCTGATCAAGGGTGGCGCCAACGTCCGCGTGGCGACCATCGGCATGGGCGGCTGGGACACCCACGAGAACCAGGGCACCCAGGGCGGCTACGTCTTCAACCACATGAACGAGCTCGCCGCCGCGATGGCCGCCTTCTTCGACGACCTGGGCCCCGCCGCGGCCGACGTGACCGTGATGGTGTCCAGCGAGTTCGGCCGCCGGGTCAGCCAGAACGGCAGTGGCACCGACCACGGGCACGGCGGCGTGATCGCGCTGCTGTCCGGCAAGAAGCTGGCCGGCAACCTGCTCGGCCGCTGGGACGGGCTGGAGAAGCTGGACGGCGGCAACGTCCCGGAGTACAACAACATGTTCAACGTCTACGGCGCCGTCGCGCAGGGCCGATTCGGCCTGACCAATGCCGAGGTGGACAAGATCTTCCCCCGACAGAAGTACGCCCCGGTGAAGCTCTTTGCGTGACTACCCCACGGGCGCCGTAGTGGCGGGTCGCCGCCGGACCGAGGACCCCCCGCTTCGGTCCGGCGGCCGACCCGCGCGCATGCCCGTCAACCTTCCGGCCCGGCGCGGCGCCACCGGCCGCCGCCTGCTCGTCCTGGGGTTCTGGGTCGGGCTGGTGCTGGCCGTGCTGCCCTGGTGGCTGACCACGCCGGCCGGCTCGCTCTCCGACACCGGCGCCGTCACGCTGGCCGCGGGCCGGATCGTCGGCCTGGTCGCGGGCTACGTGATGCTCGTCCAGATCCTGCTGATGAGCCGGCTGCGGCTGCTCGACCGGCTGGCCGGCGAGGAGCTGATGACGCGCTGGCACCGCGACATCGGCGGCGCGCTGATCGTCGCGGTGCTCGGCCACATGGCGCTGATCCTGGTCGGCTACGGCGCCCTCGACGGCTTCAACCCGCTGGTCGAGGCCCGGGTGCTGATCACCGGCGTGCCCGACATGCTCACGGCGTTCCTGTCGGCCGGCATCCTCACCGCGGTCGGGCTGTTCTCGATCCGGGCGGTCCGCAATGCCATGCCCTACGAGATGTGGCGCTGGCTGCACATGTCGACGTACCTGGTGCTCTACCTCTCCTTCGGGCACCAGTTCTCGTTGGGGCAGCAGCTGTTCAAGCCGGGCATCGTGCGCACGGGCTGGCTGGCCGCCTACATCGGCGTGGTGGTCGTGCTCGCGTACGGCCGGGTGATCGCGCCTCTGTTCTTCAACCTGCGGTACGCCCTGCGCGTGGCCGACGTGGTCGCCGAGGGACCGGACACCATCTCCATCTACCTCACCGGCCGCAACCTCGACCGGCTCAAGGTCCTGGGTGGACAGTGGTTCCGGTTCCGCTTCCTGTCCCACGGGCTGTGGTGGCAGTCGCACCCGTTCTCCGTCTCCGCCGCCCAGAACGGGCGCTGGCTGCGGCTGACCGTCAAGGTGGTCGGCAAGTTCACCCGCGAGCTGCGCGACCTCGACGCCGGCGCGCGGGTCTGGGCTATCGGGCCCCGCGGCTCGTTCACCGCCGCCCAGCGCACCGCGCACCGCTCGCTGCTGATCGCCGGTGGCATCGGCATCACCCCGATCCGGGCGATGCTCGAGGAGCTGCCGCCCGGCGCGACGCTGGTCTACCGGGCCAGCACGCCGGCCGACGTGGTGCTGCAGCGCGAGATCGACTGGCTGGCCGAGGCCCGCGACCTCGACGTCTGGTACGTGATCGGGGCCCGCACCGACCCCGGGCCGCGCCAGGTGATGAGCCCCAACGGGCTGCGCCGGCTCGTGCCCGACCTCGCCCAGCGGGACGTCTGGCTGTGCGGGCCGCCGGGGTTCGTCGAGTCCGCGCAGAAGGTCGTGCGCCGGTCGGGCGTACCCCGCAAGAAGATCCACCTCGCCGCTTTCGAACTCTAGGAGGAACTCCCGTGCGCCGTGCCGTGCTGGCCGTTGCCGGGCTCGCCGCCGGCACCTCGCTGCTGGTCGTGGCCAAGGGCGGCTCCGACGCGGCGCCGGCCTCGGTGGCGGCGGCCAACGCCGGCCCGACCCCGTCCGCCTCGGGCAGCGCCCCGGCCACGCCGCCGGCCTCGGCCGCCCCGGACAAGCCGGCCGCCAAGTCGCCGACGCCGTCGGGCGGGAAGAAGAGCACCACCAAGCCGAAGTCCGGCGGTGGCGACACCGCGGCCGCTCCGCCGCCCGCCGCGCCCAAGTCGAACAAGGTGGTCGGGCCGCGGGTGGAGAACCCGTACGGCGCGGTCCAGGTCGTCATCGACCTCTCCGGCAACCGCATCGAGCGCGTGCGCACGCTGGAGATGCCCGACCTGGAGGCCCGCTCCGACCAGCTCAGCGCGCTCGTCGAGTCCCAGCTGGGCGAGGAGGCCGTGCGGGAGCAGGGCGCCGACCTCGACACCGTGTCGGGCGCGACGGAGACCAGCGAGAGCTACCGGGAGTCGCTGCGGGTCGCGATCGAGCGGATGAAGAAGGGCGAGCGTGACTGAGTTCCGGGTGCGCGCGTGCATGGGCACCATGATCAGCGTCGAGCTGGCCACCGGTGGCTCGGCCGCGCTGCTCGACGAGGTGTTCGCCTGGTTCGACGAGGTCGACGCCCGGTTCAGCACGTTCAAGGCGGGCAGCGAGGTGTGCCGCTTCGACCGCGGGGAGCTGGCTCTGGCCGACGCCTCCGCCGACTTCCGGTCGGTGCTGTCCCGCTGCGCGGACCTGTGGGGCGAGACCGACGGCTACTTCGACGGGTACGCCACCGGCCGGCTGGACCCGTCGGGGTTCGTCAAGGGCTGGTCGGTGCAGGTCGCGTCGGACCGGCTGCTGGCCGCGGGCGCGACCGACCACTGTGTCAACGCCGGCGGCGACGTGCGGGTGCGGGGCCACGCCCCGTCGGGCCGGCCGTGGCGGATCGGCATCCGCCATCCGTGGAACGCGCGGGCCGCCTGCCACGTGGTCTCCGGCACCGACCTGGCGGTGGCCACGTCCGGCGTCTACGAGCGCGGGCACCACGTCGTCGACCCGCGGCGGGGCCGGCCGTCGACCGGGCTCCGGTCGGTCACACTGATCGGCCCGGACCTGGGCACGGCGGACGCCTACGCCACGGCGGCGCTGGCGATGGGCCCGGCCGGGGTGCGCTGGCTGGGGGATCTCGTCGGATATGACTGTGTTGTCGTCACCGACGAGGGACGCAAGCTCACCTCCCCGGCCCTGTCAGTCGCAGCTTAGGACGACTACCATGGTAACTCGTGTGCATTCAACGGCGGACCGGACGGTGGGTGCCGGCGGGGCGTGACCCGTTCGGTCGCGAGCCGGCCGGCCGCGATCCGGCTGGTCGGGTGCCGGCCCATCGTTGGCATCGATGTCCGCCGTTCAGGGGGTCGACCTGCGCGGAGACCGCCGTTACCTTGTCACCTAACATGTGCGCCCCTCCCCGTCGCGCGCCGAAATGCGCTGCCACCTGCATCAACGACCGGTCGCCCGGCCGGACGTGCGAGTTCTCGCGTCCTGTTGACGGGATCTTGCGTGGTCTCGTCGACGGGATGCGCGATTCGGCGACCCGGTCACGCCGCCCGGCGGGTGGTGGACAGTTGGCGGGGCAGGTGCGGCAGGCCGGCCAGTCGGGTGAAGAGCGAGTCGACGATCATCCGCTGCACGGCGTAGGAGTCCGGCAGGCTCCAGGCGACGTCTTCCGGTGGCACGACCCAGCGCACGGCGCCCTCGGGCAGCCGGGTCGGCGGGGCCGGCACCCACGAGCCCGTGCCGTGGCGCACCACGTCGAGCGAGTTCTCGAGCTCCGGCCGCAGCGGGTCACCCGGCCGCACCAGGAACATCCACCGGCCGAGTGGCGTGGCGGCGACGGGCCCGGTCACCTGCAGGCGGCCCGGGCCGAGCACGCCGGCGTGCAGCCGCGCCGCGGCCAGCACCCGGCCGCCCAGCGTGTTGGGCACCTCGAGCACGTCGAAGGCGCGCCCGGTGGCGAGCAGCACCGCGTGCGCCCGCTGCTTCCACCAACCCTCCACCGTGGACGGGTCGGCGCTGGCGCGCCGCTCCCAACTGTCGACCGCCGGGTGGCAGGTCGTCGTCGGGCAACCCGCCCGCTCGCACGCGAACCGGCTGCCGTCGAGCCAGGCGCCGGGCACCACGTCCCAGCGGTGGTCGGCATATTTCACCGCCGACCGACGCAGCGTGAGTCGGGCGAATGGTGGTCGGATAGTCCACCGCATGGTCAGAAACTCCCTACGTCTGGGTCCGACTCGCCCTAGCAGGTGGTCGGCGCCGTATCTCGGATCGACACGCGGTCGTTGCGTTTGACAGATAGCCGAATGCAACTTGCAATCGAAAACTACGAGCGCAGCTGTGACAGGAAACGCACTCGATGTGCGATCGGCACAAACGGGTGATATCCGCAACACCGCCCAGCAAGCCCCGAATCAGACAGCCCCTGTACGACCAGGGGGGAGGACGGACATGGATGAGCTCCCCATCGGTCGCCGCGTCGCCTACTGGCGCGCCCGCCGGCGGATGTCCCAGCAGGTTTTCGCCGACCGGCTGGGCAAGTCGAAGAGCTGGGTCGACAAGGTCGAGCGGGGTGTCCGCCGGCTAGACAAGTTCTCGGTGGTCTACGAGATCGCCGACGTCCTCCAGCTGGATGTGCAGCTGTTGCTGGGCAAGGACCCGGAACGCCGACCGGACGCGATCAACTGCATCGACCAGGTCGAGGTCGAGGAGATCCGGGCCGCCCTGGAGCGCTACGACTCGATCAGCGCGTTCTTCGACACGCAGCCCAACCCGCAGCCGCTTACCGAGATGCGCAAGGCGGTCAGCCACGCCTGGCTGACGTTCCAGCACGCGAAATACGGTGTGCTGGCCCGGGCGCTGCCCAAGCTGCTGCGCGACGCACAGGCCGCCGACACCGCCTACTCCGGGGGCTCCGACGCCACCGCCGCGGCGCACCTGCTCGGGCAGGTCTACCAGATCGCCTCGTCGTCGCTGCGCAAGCTCGGTGAGCACGAGCTGGCCTGGCTGGCCGCCGACCGGTCGATCGCCGTCTCCCAGCGGGCCGGCGACCCGTTGCTCGCCGGTACCGCCACCTACCGGGTCGGCAGCGCGCTGCTCGCGCTCGGCCGGGCCCGCCCCGCCCTCGAGGTCAACGTCAACATCGCCAACCGGCTGGCGCCCGGCGGCGGCAACGACAGCGACCCCCAGCGGATGTCGGTCTACGGGATGCTGCTGCTGCAGGGGGCCATGGCGTCCGCCCGGATCGGCGACGGCGCGACGGTGCGCGACCTGCTCAACGGCGCCGAAGAGGCGGCCGAGGCGGTCGGCGGCGACCACAACCACTACTGGACGTGCTTCGGGCCGACCAACGTCAAGGTGCACCGGGCCGCCGCGGCCGTGGAGCTCGGCGAGGGCCGTGCGGCCGTCGAGGTGCACGAGGGCATCGACCAGGAGGGCTTCGCCAGCCTGCTGCCCGAGCGCCGGGCCCATCACCTGCTCGACATCGCCCGCGGCTTCGCGCAGATGGGCGACGTCGAGAAGGCCAGCGAGATGCTCCTGGAGGGTGACCGGCTCGCCCCCTCGGAGATCCGCTGCCGGCCGATCGCCCACGAGGTCATGTCCGACGTCCTGCGCCGCACCCGCGGCACACCGCCACCGGCGGTCGCCGAACTGGCGGAGCACATGGGCGTCGGAGTTTAGTGGCGGTATGAGAGGCGTTCTCTACGCGATCTGTTGCGGCTCGCCGATCTCCCGCGGCATCGCCCGGCTGGTCGACCTGGCCAAACAGCGCGGATGGGACGTCTGCGTCGTCACCACGCCCGACGGGCGCAAGTTCGTCGACGTGCCGGCGTTGGCCGGGCTGACCGGGCACCCGGTGCGCTCCTTCTACAAGAACCCCGGCGACCCCGACGTGCTGCCGGCGCCGGACGCGATCGTCGTGGCGCCGGCCACCGTCAACACGGTCAACAAGTGGGCGGTCGGGATCGCCGACACGCTCGCCCTCGGGCTGGTGGTCGAGGGTCAGGGCAAGGGCCTGCCGATCGTGGCGATGCCGTTCACCAACGCGGCGATGGGCGCCCACCCGGCGTTCCGCGAGTCGCTGGACCGGCTGCGGTCATGGGGCATCACGGTGCTCTTCGGCGACGACGTGCTGCCACTGCACCCGCCGGGCACCGGGGGAGACCTGGTCGACGTGTTTCCCTGGCACCTCGCCCTGGACGCCCTCGACGTGCGCCTGTCGGGCGACCACCGGGTCCTTGCCGAATAACCGGCCACGGCTCCTGCGGCTGTCCGCGGCCTGTCGCGGTCCTGCGGCTGTCGGCGGCTTGTCGCGGTCCTGCGGCTGTCCGCGGCTCTGCTCGTGTCCGCGACCCGCCGCGGACCTGGCAGCGCAGCGCAGCGGAGCGGTCCCTGGCGGGAGCGACGGTCGGGCCCACGACGGGCCCGAGTCCGCATGTTGATCCGGCCTCGGCCGGCGTGGGCCTGATCGCCGCGGCGCGGCGGTAAGCTCTGCGCCGATGAACACGAGTGTGGCGGCGGCCGTCGCGGCCCTGGACGACCGTTATCCACCCGCGTGGGCGGAAGACTGGGACCGGGTCGGCCTGGTGGTCGGCGATCCGTCGGCGTCGGTCGGCCGGATCCTGTGTGTGGTCGACTGCGTGCCCGAGACGGTGGCCGAGGCGGTCGACGTCGGCGCCGACCTGATCGTGGCGCACCATCCGCTGCTGATGCGGGGTGTGTCGTCGGTGGCCACGACCAGCTACAAAGGACGGATCGTCCACTCGCTGGTCAAGAACGACGTGGCGCTGTTCACCGCCCACACCAACGCCGACGTGGCGTCGCCCGGAGTGTCCGACGCGCTGGCCGCCCGGCTGGGGCTGGTCGACCTGCGCCCGCTGGTGCCCGTCCCCGACTCCGCCCGGGGCACCGGGCGCATCGGGCGGCTGCCCGTGCCGCGGCCGCTGTCCGCCTTGACCGCGCAGGCCGCCGCCGTGCTGCCGCGGACCGCGTGGGGCGTCCGGGCCGCGGGTGACCCCGACCGGGTGATCTCGACGGTGGCCGTCTGCGGCGGCGCCGGCGACTCGTTCCTGGGCGCGGCGGCGGCCGCGGGCGTCGACGCCTACCTCACCGCGGACCTGCGCCACCATCCCGCCAGCGAGGCGGTCGCCGGAGGTGGCCCCGCGCTGCTCGACGCGGCACACTGGGCGACCGAGCGCCCGTGGCTCGACGACCTGGCCGGCTTCCTGCGTGCCACGCTGGAGGTCGACGTGCTGGTCTCGGACCTCGACACCGACCCGTGGACGCTGCACGCCGCGTCCGTCCCACGCACCCCGCCGAAGGAGCCGCTTCCGTGAAGGCCGAACCACAGGCGCAGCGCCGGCTGCTCGACCTCCAGGCGATCGACACCGCGCTCGCCCAGCTCGCCCACCGGCGCCGGAGCCTCCCGGAGCACGCCGAGCTCGAGACGTTGGCCCGGGAGCTGTCGGCGCTCGAGGACGAGCGGGTCCGGGCCCAGGTGGCGGTCGACGACCTCGACCGTGACATCGCCCGCATGGAGAAGGACGTCGAGCAGGTACGCGCCCGCAAGGACCGTGACCAGGCCCGCCTCACCATGGGCAGCGGTCCGGCCCGCGAGCTGGAGGCGATCCAGCACGAGCTGGTCTCGCTGACCCGGCGCCAGTCGGAGCTCGAGGACACCGAGCTGGAGCTGATGGAGCAGCGGGAGACCGCGCAGGGGTCGCTCGACGAGGTCGTCGGCCGGCTGGAGGCGGCCCGCGGCCGGCGCGGTGACACTGAGGTGCGCCGCGACGAGCTGCTCGCCGAGATCACCGCTGACGAGCAGTCGCGGATCTCGGCCCGGGGGCCGGTTGCCGGGGACATTCCGGACGATCTGCTGGCGCTCTACGACAAGATCCGGGCGTCGTCGGGCGGCCTGGGCGCGGCGTTGCTGTCCGCGGGTCGTTGCGGCGGGTGCCGCATCGAGCTGTCCGGCGCGGACCGGGCCCGGATCAAGGCGACGGCGCCCGACGAGGTCGTCCGCTGCGAGGAATGCCGGCGGATCATGGTGCGGACCGCGGAGTCCGGCCTGTGAGTGCGCCGACCCGGGTGGTCATGGAGGCCGACGGGGGCGCCCGGGGGAATCCGGGGCCGGCCGGTTACGGCGCGGTGGTCCGGTCTGTCTCCGGTGACGTGCTGGCCGAGCGCTCGGAGGCGCTCGGGATCACGACGAACAACGTGGCGGAATATCGCGGTCTGATCGCCGGGCTGCAGGCCGCGGTCGACCTGGGCGCGGCCGAGGTGGACGTCCGGATGGACTCCAAGCTGGTCGTCGAGCAGATGTCGGGCCGCTGGCAGATCAAGAACGCCGGCCTGCGCCCCCTGGCGGCCGAGGCGGCGTCGCTGGTCAGCCGGTTCGACCGGGTGTCGTTCACCTGGATACCGCGCGACCGCAACACCCACGCGGACGCCTTGGCCAACGCGGCCATGGACGCGGCCGCGGGCATCGCCCCGGTGTCCAGCGCCGCGCCGGCGGCGGCGTCCGCACCCCGGTCGTGGGAGCCGCGGCCGCTGTCGGGCGCGACCCGGCTGCTGCTGGTGCGGCACGGTGCGACGGCGCTGACCGCCCAGGGCCGCTATTCGGGGCGGGGCGACGTGCCGTTGTCGACCGTCGGGGAGGCCCAGGCGACGGCGGCCGGGGTCGTCGTGGCGGCCCGCGCTCCGGACGCGGTCGCGGTGGTGAGCTCGCCGCTGTCGCGGTGTGTGGCCACGGCGGAGGCGATCGCCCGGGAGCTGGGCGGCGGGGTGCCGGTCCGCGTCGACGACGATCTGATCGAGTGCGACTTCGGGTCGTGGGAAGGCCTGACGTTCGCGGAGGTACGGTCGCGCTGGGCCGCTGAGCTGGACGCGTGGCTGGCGGACCCGTCGGTGGCGCCGCCGGACGGCGAGTCCTTCACGGCGGTGGCGACCCGGGCCCGCAGGGCGGTGGCGGCGCTGCAGTCCGCCTATCCGTCGAGCGCGGTCGTGGTGGTCTCCCACGTGTCGCCGCTGAAGCTCATCCTTCGGGACGCCCTGGCGGGCGGCGACGGCTTCCTGCACCGGCTCTATCTGGACCCGGCCGGGTTGTCGACTGTGGACTACTGGCCGGACGGCGGGGTGGCGGTGCGGACGGTCAACGACACGTCCCACCTGCGCTGAGTCGTCGTCACCACGTGCGCCACCGGTCGGTGATCTCGTGCCGGGTGAGCCGGTGGCGCGCGGCGAACGCGTCGACGTCGATCCCGGCGTCGTCGAGCACGTGTTCGATGTAGGCGCAGAGCAGCTCCCGCTCACCGGTCTCGTAGGCGCGGCCGCCGTGGCGCGCGTTGACGGCGTTGAGGGCTTTCACCGTGACCTCGATGACGGCGCTGAGCTCGCGGTCGGTGGCGGGCTGGCGCACCAGGTGGGTGACGTCGTCCTCGAAGAGGTCCAGCACGGCCTCGGTCTCGCGGATCATCGCCTCGGGCCAGAGCGCGACCGCGAAGGCGTCGGCGGGATCAAGGCTGCCGGCCGCGAGCGCGGCCGCCTCCCGCGCCACCGTCTCCCGCCAGACCGCGGTCGGCCGAACCAACATGGCTCGATACGTTAGCGCCCTCGCGATCTTCGTGTGACCTCGGTGGACCCACCTCGGGTGACGGCGGGTCACACAGGGCAGCGCTGTGTGAAATCGTGCACGCATGTCGTACACCATCGCGCCGCTGAGCTCCGAAACCTGGCCGGCCTTCGATGCGCTGGTGCTGCGGCACAACGGCATCTTCGGGGGCTGCTGGTGCATCTGGTTCCACCCCGACGGGCCCGAGCGCGGCCAGGGCGCGGAGGTCAACCGGGCGCTGAAGAAGGCGTACGTCGAGCAGGGCCAGGCGCACGCCGCGCTGGTGATGGACGGCGCCGAGGCCATCGCGTGGGCGCAGTACGGCACCCCGGTCGAGCTGCCCAGCATCCACCACCGCAAGGAGTACGACGCCACGAAGGCGGCGGACCCCGACTACCGGATCACCTGCGTCTTCGTCGACAAGCGCCACCGGCGACAAGGCGTGACCGAGCTGGCGATCACCGGCGCGCTGGACCTCATCGCCCAGGCCGGCGGGGGACGGGTCGAGAGCTACCCGCACGACCTGACCAACCAGACCAAGAAGATGTCGTCGTCCTTCCTCTACAACGGCACGCGTCGCCTCTACGAACGGCTCGGCTTCACCTACGACCGGCCCAAGGGGCTGAAGAACTGCGTGATGGTGAAGACGGTCGATCCCGCCTGAGACTTGGCCAGGTGTCAGGCTAGGCCGTGAGTTCCACCCGAACTGACCGGCGATGGCACGCGAGGCTCCGCGACGGCGATGGACTCCGTCCGCCCGTTCACCGATCATGACTCTTATGGAGAATCGGCAGGCGCCGCAGTCGGCCAAGGGCGAGGCGAAGGTCATCACGCTCTGCGGCTCGACCAGGTTCGAGGCCGAGTTCGCGGAGGTCAACCAGCGGCTCACGCTGGAAGGTTGCGTCGTGATCAGCCTCGGGATGTTCAGCCTCCCCGACACAGCCGACACCTCGGCCCTGAAGGAGCGGCTCGGCGCGGTGCATTTCCAGAAGATCCGCATGGCTGACGAGGTGTACATCGTGGACCCCGGCGGCTACCTGGGCGAGTCGACCCGAAAGGAGATCGCCTACGCGGAGTCGCTCGGCAAGCCGGTTCGATATCTGAGCAGCGAGCGCGCGGCGCGAAAGGGAGCCGGCCCCCAACACCATGGACGCCAGTAATGACTCCTGGCGCGAGCTGACCGCCAGCCCCGGTTGCGGCGCGCTGTGGCTACCCTGACGCCGTGACGTCTCCCGACGCGGCTTCGCTCGTGCTGATGTTCGTGGTCATCAGCGGCAGCACGGCGCTGATCGTTCTAGCCGCGGTTGTGCTGGCGCGCAGCCGACGCGGCGGCACTGCCAGGTTGTTCGGTCGCGCCGTATACCGTCCCCGCCTTTGGGCATCGGGTGCCACCTGCGGTGGCGTTGCGGGGCTTCTGTTCGAGGCGCGAGAGCTTATGCCCGGTAGCTGGCAACGACCGAGCCTGAGCATTCTCGGTGTGCTCCAGTTGGCGTTCTTCGGCCTGCTGTTCACCTACCTCTTCCTCCAGTGGCGCGCCGACCGTGCCGGCAGCAACAAGGCGCAATCCCGGCCATAGGAGCGACCGGCAGATGCCAACTCCTCTGACTCAGCACTCGGGCGATGTCTCGGGAACCCGTTTCCGGCGGGTGGGCCTCCGGCGGGTAGGGCCTTCGGCCCTACGACAGTCTGCCGGGTTCCAGTTGAAGCGTTACGGATCCGGGTCAGATGATCCGTGACAGCTCCGGCTAGACGATCTTGTTATTGGGCACAGGGTAATGAGGCTGATCACCAGCGGGCGACGACGGGCGTGCCCAGTCGGCAAGTCGGGTGGCTCCAGTCGCGGTGGCGGGGTCGGGGTCGGGGGCCAAGGCGTCGCAGAGGGCGAGGAGTTGATCCGCGGGGCCGTCGGGAATGAGGTAGGTGGTTACGGCGTCGTGGAGGTGGTCAAGGTGATCGAGGCCGACGGCGAGGAGGTCGTCGGCTGTGGCGGTCGCTCGGGCCACGAGTCGGGCGCCGTCAATGTCGTTGCGGCGTAACAGGGCCAGGCAGGTCGCTTCGACCACAGCGGTGTCACCACGGTCCATCAGGAGCCCTTGGAGGATGACAGCGATGTCGTCCTGATCAGCCCAGGCGGCGAGGTGTCGTCCTGCGTCGGCTCGAGCTGACCAGTCGGGGCTGGTGGCAGCCGCGATCGTTTCCGGCGGCGGGGAGGAAACCTGCATAGGCTCAGCCTTCCAGACGCGGTTGCGCCGCGTGGATGTGCGACGGGATGGCCCACCGACCGCCACAACCGCCACCAGCGCGAAGGTCAAAGCCAGCCGATAGGCCGCGATGTAGACGATCTCCGCCGGGCCGTCTGTGGGCCGTGTGTGGGCCGTCCGGGCCGCCACCGGGCCGTCAAACGCCACCCAACATCGACCAACGTCGACCAGCACTGCCGTTCGAAGCAGCAGGTCAAACAGGGTGACCAAGGGTAGGTGACGGGCGAGTCGGCCTGTACGCCGGATTCTGTTCCTGCCGCCTCTCGGCGGCGGGTGGCGGCCATCCATCTCGGTCTGCCGTTGCCGGCAGGCTCCAGCGGCCTACCCGCAGGCTCGGGCGGGCAGCCCTCGAACGCCTGCGCAGGTCGTCCGGCCTTGCGGTCGGACGGCCCTTTTGGCCTTGCTCCGGGTGGGGTTTACCGAGCCGCGCCGGTCACCCGGTGCGCTGGTGGGCTCTTACCCCGCCGTTTCACCCTTACCAGGCGCGTACGCCTGGCGGTTTGTTTTCTGTGGCACTTTCCCGCGGGTCACCCCGGGTTGCCGTTAACAACCACCCTGCCCTGCGGAGTCCGGACGTTCCTCGGCGACGGCCCTCGCAGGCCGCCGACGCGACCGCCCAGCCGACTCGCCCGTCATGCCCCATCGTACCGGTGCGGCTAGGCTCCCCTGCGATGGATCTCTCCCAGGCCGTTCTGCTGCTCGCCGCCGGGTTGGCGGCCGGCCTGATGAACGCGATCGCCGGTGGGGGTTCGCTGATCACCTTCCCGGCGCTGCTCGGGATCGGGCTGCCGTCGGTGCCCGCCAACGTCAGCAACAGCGTCGCGGTGTGTCCGGGCTACTTCGCAAGCGTGTACGGGTCGCGGCACGACCTTCGCGGCCAGCTCCGGCGGACCGTGCTGTTGCTGCCGACCGCGGTCGCGGGAGCCATCGCGGGCTGCGTGCTGCTGCTGATCACGCCCGAGACCGCGTTCGACAAGGTGGTGCCGTTCCTGGTGCTCGGCGCGACCGCGGTGCTGGCGTTCCAGGACCAGCTGCGGCGCGTCGTCGGCCATCCGGCCCGGATCAGCCACGCGCGCCAGCAGGCGATGCTCCACTCGATGGTCGCGCTGGGCGCGGTCTACGGTGGATACTTCGGGGCGGCGCTGGGGGTCATGTTCGTGGCGGGGTTGGCGCTGGTCCTCGACGAGACGCTGGCGCGGGTCACCGCCGTCAAGAACCTGCTGTCCGCGACCGTCGGGCTGACCACCGTCGTGGTGTTCGCCCTGTTCGGCCCGGTCAACTGGGCCACGGTCGCGGTCCTGGCGCCGGCCACGATCGTCGGCGGCTACCTCGGCGCCCGCCTGGCCCGCCGCCTACCGGGCCGCCTCCTGAAGACGATCATCGTCATCTTCGGCACGGGCATCGGCATCTACCTACTGGTCCACGCCTTCACCTGACGCTTCACCACCCTCGCGGCCGCCGCCGGCCCGCAGATGGAGATCTAGGTAATTAAATGCTGCTAGAGCGACAGCTGCTAGAGCGACGTAAATTTACCTAGATCTACGAAGCGGGCGCGGGGGGCCGACGGAGTGGCGGCCGACCAGCGCCGCCGACCAGCGCGGCCGAGGGGCGCGGCCGAGGGGCGCGGCCGAGGGGCGCGGACGAGGGGCGCGGACGAGGGGCGCGGCCGAGGGGCGCGGACGAGGGGCGCGGACGAGGGGCGCGGCCGAGGGGCGCGGACGAGGGGCGCGGACGAGGGGCGCGGCCGAGGGGCGCGGACGAGGGGCGCGGCCGCGCAGCGGGCCGAGGGGCGCGGCCGCGCAGCGCGGCCGAGGAGCCTGGCCGAGGAGCGTGGCCGAGGAGCGTGGCTGCCGACCGAGTCGCGGGCGCAGGCGGCGCCCGGGCGGTCACCATCGAGCGGCCGTTGGTGGCGATCAGCGCTCCCGCACCGTGAAGAGGTCGCCCGGCTGGCAGTCCAGGGCCGTGCACAACGCGCTCAAGGTCGAGAAACGCACGGCCCGGGCGCGGCCGTTCTTCAGGATCGACAGGTTGGCCAGTGTGAGGCCGACGCGGTCGGCGAGCTCCGTCAGGGTCATGCCGCGCTCCGCCAGGAGCTTGTCGATGTGCACCTCGACCCGGTGCTCCTCCCCCGGCGGCATCAGATGACCGTGTCGAGCTCGGCCCGCAGGGCGACGCCGCGGTTGACGATCTCGGCGACCGCCCCCACGCCGACGGCCACGAACAGCCAGGTCCACATCGCCTGGTTGGGGGCGGTGCCGCGCTCGACCATCGTGTGCAGCAGCAGGCCCGACGAGGTGTTGGCGGCCGACGTGACGACGACGCCGGCGACGAGCAGGAACCAGGCCAGCTGGCGCAGCCGCCGGACCGTGGTCGCGGTGAAGGGGTCGTGCCGGCGGGCGTCGCGGACGATCCGATAGAGCAGGGCGGCCGCGATGCCGGCGGCGACCAGGGCCGGGCCGTCGTGGAGCAGCATCAGCATGACCTGGCTGACGGACGGCGACTCCACGCACACCGCGGCGGTGTCAGCCGCCTGGGCGCCCGGGCGCAGCCCGGTGACCGCCACGTCGACCGGCGCGCCGACGATGCCGGCGCAGACCGCGCCGCCGGCGAACACCGACACCAGGCGGAACACGATGATCCCGGCGAAGACGACCATGCTCGCGCCGATCAGGAGCTGAAGATCGCGAAGCCAGTCGCGCGTCCACTTCATGACGAGGCGCCTCCTTATCGATTACCGATGCATCGATAGTCGATAAGGAGGCGCCGTTCTGTCAAGCGGTCTTCGGTGACGGGGACGAGTCGAGGTCGGCGTCGGTGCCGCCGGCCGGCTGGGCCGGCACGGAGATCCGCGGGTCGCCCTCGTCGGCGAAGTAGTCGTCCGGCTGCGTGTCGTCGCCGCCGTCCGGGACGTTGCCGGCCCGCAGCGCCAGCGTGACCAGCGCAGCCACGGCGAGGTTGACGGCCACGGCGACCAGACCCACGTACACCGTGGTCTTGGAGTCGATGAAGCCGAACTTCTCCAGCGGGAACGCCGAGCCGCCGAAGTGGGCGCGGCCCGTCGCGGCGTTGGGGATCTGGTAGAGCATCCACGTGCCCAGGCCCATGCCGGCCACCCAGCCCGCGATCAGGCCGCCGCGGTGGAACCACCGGGTGTAGATGCCGAGCGCCACCGCCGGCAGTGTCTGCAGGATGATCACGCCGCCGATGAGCTGGAGGTCGATCGAGAACTGCGGGTCGAGGAACACGATGCAGGCGACCGCGCCGACCTTGACCACCAGTGAGGTGATCTTGGAGACGTTGGCCTCCTGGGCGGGCGTGGCGTCGCGCTTCAAATATTCCTTGTAGATGTTGCGGGTGAACAGGTTGGCCGCGGCGATCGACATGATGGCCGCCGGCACCAGGGCGCCGATGCCGACGGCGGCGAACGCGACGCCCGCGAACCACGACGGGAACTGCTGGTCGAACAGCAGCGGCACGACCGTGTTGCTGTCGACCGAGCCCTCCTTGGCACCCGGCAGCGGCTTGACGCCGGCCGCGATCGCCATGAAGCCGAGCAGCGCGATCAGGCCGAGCAGCAGGCTGTAGGCCGGCAGCGCCGACATGTTGCGCTTGATCACGTCGCGGTTGCGGCTCGCCAGCACGCCGGTGAGGCTGTGCGGGTAGAGGAACAGCGCGAGCGCCGAGCCGAGGGCCAGCGTGATGTATTGCCACTGGTTGGCGGCGGTCAGCAGGATGCCGTCGTTGGGATTGGGTGACGCGTCGAACTTCGCGTCCGCCGCGTCGAAGATCTTGCCCCAACCACCCAGCTTGTACGGCAGGTAGATGATCGCCACCAGGATCACGATGTAGATCAGCGTGTCCTTGACGAACGCGATCAGCGCCGGCGCCCGCAGCCCGGACTGGTAGGTGTAGGCCGCCAGGATCGCGAACGCGATGATGATCGGCAGGTGCCGGGCGATCGTGCTGTCACCGGTCACGCCCATCGTCTTGAGCACGGCCTCGATGCCGACCAGCTGCAGCGCGATGTAGGGCATCGTGGCGACGATGCCGGTGATCGCGATCAGCAGCGCCAGCGTCGGCGACTGGAACCGCGACCGCACGAAGTCGGCCGGCGTCACGAAGCCGTGCCGGTGCGAGACCGACCAGAGCCGCACCAGGACGAGGAAGACCAGGGGATAGATGATGATCGTGTACGGGACGGCGAAGAACCCGGCCGCGCCCGCGCCGAAGAGCAGGGCCGGCACGGCGACGAAGGTGTACGCGGTGTAGAGGTCACCGCCCACCAGGAACCAGGTGATCCAGCCGCCGAAGCTGCGCCCGCCCAGGCCCCACTCGTCGAGGTGCGCCATGTCGTTGGGCGCGCGCCACCGCGCGGCCACGAAGCCCATGCCGCTGACCAGCAGGAACAGCAACGTGAAGATGACGATCTCGGTAACGTGGTCGCCCATCCCGATCAGCCCCGCTTCTTCGTCATCTGGTAGACGACCGTGGTCGTCGTGACGCCGAGGACGATGAACAGCAGCTGCAGCCAGTAGAACGTCGGGAAGCCCCACAGCCGCGGCGAGTCATGGTTGAACAGCGGCGTGATCAGCGGGACCAGGATCGGCACGAACAGCAACCAGTTCCACGGGCTCTTGTCTTTCGCGCGAGCCACCGCGGGCGCGCCCTCGGCGCGCACTTCCGGATCACTCATGACAAACCTCCGGCCGTCATGGATCTCATTGACGGCCGGAGGCTAACTGTCCGGTGTGACACAACTCGCCGTTCAACGGAGCCGACGCGCTGAACGGTTCCTCATCTGCGCCGAACGGTTTAGCTGCTCAGGGTGTCCAAAGCCCCAGGTGGAGGGTCTTGGTCAGGGTGGCGTTGTCGTCGTCGCCGTCGAGCGACCAGACCATCGCGCCGCCGAGCCCCTGGGTGCGGATCCACAGGGCCTTCTGGAGAACGACCACCGGATCGTCGTACGTCCAGAAGGTGTTGCCGTTGTAGAGCCAGGCGGTGCCGGCGCGCAGGTCGCGGTAGACCCGGTAGCCGTCGGTGCCGACCTTCGTCTTGAGGACCTTGTAGTCCTCGGAGCCCGCCTCGAACGTGGCCGGCGCCGCGCCGCCCGTCGACGTGCCGAACAGGCCGTTGCGCCCGCCGGTCACCCCCGCCCAGCCGCGGCCGTAGTAGGGAATGCCGACGACCAGCTTGTCGCGCGGCGCGCCCCGGTCCCGCCAGGCGGCGATGGTGGTCTCGATCGAGAAGGTCGGGCCCGGCGCGCCGGCGGGGATGCGCAGCGCCGACTGCTGGTTGGCGGTCGCCTCCCACGTGCCGTGGAAGTCGTAGCCCTGGACGGTCGCGAAGTCGAGGTTGCGCATGACCTTGGGAACCTCGTACCCGGCGTCGATGTTGGCCGGGTTGGCGGGCAGGAACGCGCTCAGCTCGAAGTGCTTCTTCTCGGTGCGGCCGTAGGCGTCGAGCTGCCTGCGGAACTCGGCCACCAGCGCGGTGAAGTTCTGCTTGTCCTCGGGCCGGTAGACCGTGTCGACGTCACCCGGCGCCCCCGGCCACTCCCAGTCGAGGTCGATGCCGTCGAACACGCCGTGCAGGGTGCCCGGACCGCCGGCGCTGCCGTCGGGGTTGGGCAGGTTGCCCTTGAGGTAGAGGTCGATGCAGGACGCGACCAACGCCTTGCGGGACGCGTCGGTGAGCGCCGCGTCGGAGAAGTGCGTCGACCAGGACCAGCCGCCCAGCGAGATCAGGACCTTCAGGTCAGGGTGCTTGACCTTGAGCTTCTGCAGCTGGCCGAAGTTGCCGTTGAGCGGCTCGCCCCACGTGTCGGCGACGCCGTCGACGCTCTCCTCGGCCGGCACCGGCCGCTGGTAGTCGGCCCACGGGTCACCCTCGGGCGCGGCACCGTCCACATAGCACCTGCCGTCGGGACTGACGTTGCCGAACGCGTAGTTGAGGTGCGTCAACCGCGCCGCGGCGCCCGAGGTGTCGAGCTTCTTGACCGGGAAGGCCCGGCCGTAGATGCCCCACTGGGTGAAGTAGCCGACCTGGCGGAAGCCCCGGTCGCGGTCGCCGGACCCCTGCGCCTGTGCCGGCGCGACACCGACAGCGGTGACGAGGAGCGTTGCCATTGCCGCCACGGCGGCGATTCTGCGCATCTGAACTCCTGTCGGAAGGAAACAGTAAGGCTTCTTTCCTGTTGCGTGCGCAAAACGTAGGCCGTCGATACGACGCCCGTCAACCTCATCGCGGTTGGATCCTCTTATAGGTCCGGCCAGGTGTGCGGTTCGGGGTAGGCAGGGGAGCCGTGCGGCCATTCGCATGGGGAGCGGAACCCTGCCGTCGGCCTCGGCGGCAATTGATCTGGCTCGCGCCATACATCGCTGTCAAACTGTTGTGCGTGGATGCGGCGGCGGTCATCAGCACGACCTTCGGCGGCGCGGTCTCGGCCACGCTCGGTGTCCTCGTGGGCGGGATGGTGACTCGTCGGGTTCAAGAGCGTCACTGGCTGCGCGACAAGCAGTTGCGGGCGTACGAGGAGCTGCTCTCCCAATACTCCCGCTTCATGATGGCGCTGCGGCGAGCGCACCTGGCTGGAACGCCGGTCGACGTCGACTGGGGCGCCTGGAGCGTGTCGCTCACCTCCGCGAGCCTGGTCGCTCCGCTCAGCGTCGCGCGCGCGATCGACGGGTTCGGGAAAGCTGTCGGAATCTTCCTCGATACGGTCTCCACTCGGGACCCGGTGTCGAACCCGGTCGACGAGGAGACGCTGACCGAGGCGTCGCGGCCCGCGGCGGCCGCACAACTGATTCTGCTGAATGCGATCCGTCGGTCGATGGGTCGCTCTCTTGAGGAATTGCCGTTCTACCTCGGCGGTACCCTTGGCCGGCATCCCGAAGGGACCGGGTCGCCCGCGACCGGCGAACCTCGCTGACGGGCTGGCCACGGTCGCGACCTCACCAGCAGCATCCTTGTCCGCTTCCGACCAGCCGACGCCGGTCGGTTCGGACCGCGACTCCGCCAGCACGTCCGGCTGAGCGGCCAACTCAGCGGCCCCGACTCGGCCCAGGAACTCGGCCGCATCGTCACTCGCAGCTCAGATACCGGACCGGCTTGCCGAGCGACTCCGCGTAGGCGATCTCCTTTCGGGTTGACTCGCCCAGGTAGCCGCCCGGGTCCACGATGTACACCTCGTCAGCCATGCGGATCTTCTGGAAATGCACCTCGCCGAGCCGCTCCTTCAGGGCCGAGGTGTCGGCTGTGTCGGGGAGGCTGAACATCCCGAGGCTGATCACGACGCAACCGTCCAGCGTGAGCCGCTGGTTGACCTCCTCGAACTCGGCCTCGAACCTGGTCGAGCCGCAGAGCGTGATGACCTTCGCCTCGCCCTTGGCCGACTGCGGCGCCTGCTGGTGCTCCATGAGAGTCATGATCGGTGACCGGGCCGGCCGAGTCCATCGAGCTCGTGCCGTACGCCTCCGGTGGTCGCGCGTGAATCATCCGTGGCGAGGTGGCAAGGGGCATGGCCGATGGGCGAAGAAACGGGCTCGGCTCGACAATGGAGTCGTGAGGAAGATGTATCTCGAGGAGCTTCCGCTGCTTATCCCGGTGCTCGGGGTTTCGGTGTTCGGGCTGCCCGTGATCGCGTGGCTGGTGCTGCAAGGCCGTTACGCCATGGCGTTTCTCGCCGTGACGAGCATCCTCTACGGGGTGCTGCTCGGTCGATCGTTGCTCTGGCGCCGCCTCGGGAAGCCGGCCATACCGCGGGCGGGAACGGCTCGTCGGCCGCTACAGCGGAGGTAGGTTCTCGGCCAGTGCGGCCGTGATCCGACTTCCGTTCCTCGAGCCCGTGGGATGCGAGAAGCTGCCGTGCAGGAAGGTCATAGCTCTCCTCCATCAAGCCGCGCGTTCGTCGGCCGCCGTCGTCGTTGGCATGGAAGCGGAGCCCGTCGCGGGGCCATCTGGTCGCAGAGGAGCTGTGCCTCCGTCAAGGTCGCGGGATCACGCGCCAGCGCGCCGAGCGCCGCCAGCTCATCCCGGACCTTCCCGCGCTCGCCGACGCGGTCGCGGACCAGCCGCGATCCTGCCGGACCGCCGAAGAGCGAGCGCTACTTGGTACTACCGTATAGCGGTACTCGGTGCTACGGTATAGCAGTACTCAGTGCCACGGAGTACCAGGAAGGGGCCGCGGTGGAAGAGCTGACGGAGATGTTGAAGGGGACCCTCGAGGGCTGCGTGCTCGAGATCATCAGTCGCGAGGAGACCTACGGCTACGCCATCACGCGCAGGCTCAACGAGCTCGGCTTCGGCGACGTCATCGAGGGGACGGTCTACACGATCCTGCTGCGGCTGGAGCGCAACGGGCTCGTCGAGGTGACCAAGCGGCCCTCCGAGGTCGGCCCGCCGCGCAAGTTCTACATGCTCAACGACGCCGGCCGGGCCGAGCTGGAGACGTTCTGGGCGAAATGGCACTACGTCTCGGCACGCATCGACAAGCTCAGGGAGGGCGGGAGATGAGCTTCTGGGAAACCATTACGGGCAGCGACCTCACCCGGGAATACAAGGCGTTCGAGGCCCGGGCGGCGGCCCTGCCACCGGACTACCAGGCGGCCTGGCGACAGATCCAGGGCAACCTCTTCCCGTACGGCGATTTCACGGGTCGCAACCTCATGCCGATCCTCGACGGCGCCCTCGGTCTGCTCGAGGAGGCGTCGGCGGACGGGCAGACGATCGACGAGGTGCTCGGCGACGACATCCCCGGCTTCTGCGCGGCGTTGGCCGGGGGAGAGGGCGCCCGCACCTACCGCGACCGCTGGCGCGAGCAGTTGAACCGCAACGTCGCGCGCAAGCTGAAGAGGCTGGGAGGCTGACGTGGGCATCCAGGACATCATCGAGGGCAAGAAGCAGTGGCGGGCGCACGTCGCGCGGGTCAAGGCGCTGCCGCCGGACTACCAGATCGTCTACAAGGAGATGCAGAAGTACCTGTTCAAGGTCGGACCGGTCGACCTGGCCGACGGCCGCCTGCTCCCCGGGATCGTCGACTTCTTCGAGGAGGGCGTCGCGGCCGGCAAGGGCGTCATGCAGCTCATCGGCCCGGACGTCGCCGCCTTCTGCGACGACCTGATCAAGGACTCACCCACCTACGCCGACCTCTACCAGCAGTCCGTCACCGGGAAGGCCGGGAGCTGATCGTCGGTTCAGCTTTGGCTGAATACATCCGACGCTGTACGGTAAGCGGCATGCGGACGACGACGCACGGCTCGGCACTGGCCCGGTTCGGGCACGCCCTGTCCGACCCGACGCGAGCGCGGCTGCTCCTGGCCTTGCGCGAGGCGCCCGGCTATCCCGCCGACCTGGCCGACCTGCTCGGCGTCACCCGGCAGAACCTGTCCAACCACCTCGCCTGCCTGCGCGGCTGCGGTCTGGTCGTGGCGGTGCCGGAGGGGCGGCGCACGCGCTACGAGCTCGCGGACGGTCGGCTGCGGCACGCCCTCGGCGACCTGCTCGACCTGGTGCTGGTGGTCGACCCGGCGGCCTGCGCCGACGCGGAGACCGACGGCTGCTGCTGATGGCGATCGAGCTGGCGCCGGGCGACCGCCGGGCCGTGTTGGCCCGGCGGATCCGCCTGCTCGTCGCGGCGACCATCGCCTACAACGTCATCGAGGCGGTGGTCGCGATCAGCGCCGGCGCCGCCGCCTCGTCCACCGCGCTCATCGGTTTCGGCCTCGACTCGGTCATCGAGGTGTCGTCGGCGGCCGCGGTGGCGTGGCAGTTCGCCGGGCCCGACCCGCGGGCCCGCGAGCGGACGACCCTCCGGATCATCGCGGTCTCGTTCTTCGCGCTGGCCGCCTACGTCACCATCGAGTCGGTGCGCGCGCTGGTCGGTGCCGCCGAGGCCGACCATTCGACCATCGGCCTGACGCTGGCGGCGGTGTCGCTGGCCGTGATGCCGTTGCTGTCCTACGCCCAGCGCCGCGCCGGCCGGGAGCTCGGCTCGCTGACGGCGGTCGCCGACTCGAAACAGACGCTGCTGTGCACGTACCTCTCCGGTGTCCTGCTCGTCGGTCTCGGTCTCAACAGCTTGTTCGGCTGGTCGTGGGCCGACCCCGTCGCCGCCCTGGTCATCGCCGCGGTCGCGGTGAAGGAGGGCCGCGAGGCGTGGAAGGGCGACGCGTGCTGCGCGCCGACGGCCGGGCCGCGACCGGAATCCGGTTGCGCCGACGGTTGTTGCGCTCCAGACACAGTGGACGATCCGCGATAATCGTTGCCGCACCGCGCCGAAGGCGACGTCGCGCCATTGCCGACCGGCGCGACCGTGGAACCCATGGGCAGGCGGGGGATCGTGATCGGGTTGTCGGTGGCGATGGTCGCCGCCTGCGGACTGCTGTCGTCGATGACGTACGCGCTCCGCCGGGGACACCTGCACAGCCTCGGCGAGGTGCTCGAGTGGGCGGGCCCGGCGACTGGCCGCGTTGTGGGTCAGCCCTGGGCCAGCGCGTCGATAGCGGCGACCTCCGCGGGGGAGAGGCGCAGCGAAGCGGCGGCCAGGTTGCTGCGCTGCCGTTCCGGGTCCGCCGATCGCGGAATGGCCACCACGTCGTGCGCCAGGTGCCAGGCGATGACCACTTCGGACACCGGTACGCCGCGCGACGAGGCCACCGACCGCAACGCCGGATGGTCGAGGTTCGTGCGGCGCAGCGGGCTGTAGCCCTCGACCACCACGCCGCGGTCGCGGAAGGCGGCCAGCAGCGCCGGGTCGTGCAGCGACGGGCTCCACGGGATCTGGTTGACCGCCGGCGCCTCGCCGGTCGCCGCGATCAGCTCGTCGACCAGCGCCGGCGAGTAGTTGGACACGCCCACCGCCCGCACCAGGCCCTCGGCGCGGGCTTCCAGCATGGCCGACCACGACGCCACACCGGCCCCACCCGACACCGGCCAATGGATGAGCCACAGGTCGAGGTGGTCGACGCCCAGCGCGTGCAGGCTGGCCGCCAGCACCGCGGGCTCCCGGCCGGCGTCCTCGGGACGCAGCTTGGTGGTCAGGAAAACCGTGGAGCGGTCGACGTCGCGCAGCGCCTGGCCCACCTCGCGCTCGTTGCCGTAGGCCGTCGCCGTGTCGACGAGCCGGTAGCCCAGTGCCAGCGCGGTCCGCACGGCCTGCCCGCCGCCCGCGCCGTGCAGCCCCGCCGTGCCCAGCCCGATCATCGGCATCGCCACGCCGGGCGCGATCTGGATCTCCCGCATGCCTACAGCTTTACCCGTGTCCACTCGCGCTGGGCAAACGATGCGGGATCCTGCCGGGCGTACGCCAGGAAGGCCTCGACCACCTCGTCGAGCGTGCCGACCTCCGTGCCCCCGAACGTCTCGTCGCCGCCCGCGCACCACTCGACGGCGTAGTGCCCTCAGGGGCGGCGGCGGGCCCGGTTCCGCGCGGCCAGGGCCTCGTTGAGGCGGTTGAGCAGCGTGGCCAGCTCGGCGCGATCCCCGTCGGACCAGTCGGCCAGCATCTCGTCGTAGAGCTCGGCGCGGGCCGCCCGCACAACGGACATCCGGCGCAGGCCCGCCGCGGTGGCCGAGACGAGCGTGCCCCGGCCGTCGCTGGGGTCGGCCTCGCGGGCGATGAGGCCGTCGCGCTCCATCGCGCCGACCTGCCGGGTCACGGTGGAGCCGTCGAGGTTGAGGCGGGTGGCGAGCGCGGAGACGTTCTGCGGGCCGGCCTCGTCGAGGTGCCGCAGGATCACGTAGGCCGCCCGGTCCAGGGAACGGTGGGCTTCCACGGGGATGGCCCGTCGGGTCGCCTCGCCGAAGCGCATGAGGAGCGCGACCTCGGTCTCGATCCGACCGATGACGGAGTCGTCCGCGTTCATGACTGTATGTTACAGGCGTACAAGGGCCCAGAATCGCGGCCCTTCACTCGGTCGGGACACGCACGCGGCGATTGCGTCCGTACCCGACGCAGCGGGTCTACAGTGGATGTGACCCCTCTTTTTGTGTGAAACGGTGGCGCTTGGCCGTTTTGCGGTGCACAGTGATCCCATGAGCGACAGCGGACGTGGGACGGAGTACTTCTGGTGCACCCGTCATCACAGGGTCGAGACCGATGCTGACGTGTGCCCCGCGAGGTACGTGCTCGGTCCCTACCGGTCCAAGGCCGACGCCGAGAACGCCCTGCAATCCGTGCAGGAGCGCAACGAGGCGTGGGACGAGGAGGACCGCCGCTGGGCAGGGGAGGAGAGGTAGGCGCCGCGGCAAGTCGTCACGGCGAGCAACTCCGTGGTCTCCGCGACGGAGCCGGACCCACGCACGTCTCGCAAGGAGGAACCCACCATGGCCGAAGCGTTGAAGGCCAAGAAACCGACGGCCGCGAAACGCGCGGCGACAAGGAAACCCACCGCGGCGAAGCGTACGAGCGCGGCGTCCCGCGCCTCGGGCACCGCTCGGAAGACCGTTTCCGCGCAGACGCCCGCCCGCAAGACGGTCACCAGCAAGGCCACCGCCAAGAAGGCGCCCGCGAAACGGGCGACGGCGAAGAAGACCACCGCCAAGAAGACGGGCGTCGCCAAGCGGGCCACCACCGCGGCGAAGCGGACCACCACCGCGGCCAAGAGCACGGCCAAGCGGGCGACGAAGAAGGCCACGACGGCGCGCAAGACCGCGGCCAAGAAGACCACGACGCGCCCCACGGCGCGTAAGACGGCGACCAAGGCCCCCGCCAAGCGGGCCACCGCCAAGAAGACCGCGGCGAAGAAGACGACGGCGAAGAAGACCAGCGCCGCGCGCAAGACGGCCACCAAGCGGGCCACCACCGCCAAGACGGCCGCCAAGCGCGCGCCGGCGAAGCGGACCACCGCCAAGAAGGCGCCCGCGAAGCGGACGGCGGCGAAGAAGACCACCACCGCCCGCAAGTCCACGGCGACCAAGCGGACCACCAGCACCGCGCGCAAGAGCACGGTCCGCAAGGCGGCCAGCCCGCGCAAGACGACCGCGCGCCGGTCGAGCAGCCGATAACGCACGACCCGAGCGGGGCGCTCGGGAGCTGGTATGAAGTACCGGTGGTGACCCGACGCGTCCGAGCGCCCCACTTCGACTTCGCCGCGCTGCGTCGCGAGCTGGAGCTGCCCGACAGTTTCCCGCCCGCGGCGCAGCGCGAGGCCGAGCAGGCGGCGGCCGCCCCGCTGCCCGAGCGGCCGGACCGCACCGACATCCCGTTCGTCACGATCGACCCGGTCGGCTCCCGCGACCTCGACCAGGCGATGTGCCTGAGCCGCCGCCCGCAGGGCTACCGCGTGCACTACGCGATCGCCGACGTGGCGGCCTTCGTGCGCCCCGGCGGCGAGCTCGAGGCGGAGACCTGGCGCCGCGGCCAGACCGTCTACCTGCCCGACGGCAACGTCCCGCTGCACCCCGTCGCGCTCAGCGAAGGCGCGGCCAGCCTGCTGCCGGAGCGCACCCGCGCCGCCGTGCTGTGGACCATCGACCTCGACGCCGACGGCGCGACCACGGCCGTCACGCTCGAACGGGCGCTCGTGCGCAGCCGGGCCCAGCTCGACTACGGCACCGTGCAGGGCCAGCTCGACGCGGGCACCGCCCCCGAGCCGATCGCCCTGCTGCCGGAGATCGGCGCCCGGCTCGTCGAGCGCGGCCTCGACCGCGGCGCGATCAACCTGCCGCTGCCCGAACAGGAGATCGAGCCCGACGGGGCCGGCTACCGGCTCGTGCTGCGGGCGCCGCTGCCTTCCGAGGAGCACAACGCGCAGATCTCGCTGCTGACCGGCGTCGCGGCGGCCGACATCATGCTCGCCGGCCGGGTGGGCCTGCTGCGCACCATGCCGCCGCCGGACCCGGACGCGGTCGAGCGGCTCCGCGCCGCCGCGCACGCGCTCGGCATCGACTGGCCGGCGGGCGCGCCGGTGGGCCGGGTCATCAGCGCCGTCGACGCGGCCGACCCGCGCGGCGCCGCGTTCCTCGACCAGGCGGCCGAGCTCATGCGCGGCGCCGGCTACACGGCCTTCGACGGCGAGCCGCCGGAGCAGTCCGGGCACGGTGGCGTGGCGGCCCCGTACGCCCACGTGACGGCCCCGCTGCGCCGGTTGGCCGACCGGTACGCCACCGAGGTCTGCCTGGCCCTCACGGCGGCGCAGGACGTCCCGGAGTGGGCCCGCGCCGCGCTGCCGAAGCTGCCCAAGGTGATGAGCGCGACCGACCGGGTCAGCGGCGCGGCCGCCCGCGGCGCCGTCGACCTGACCGAGGCGGTGCTGCTCCAGGACCGGATCGGCGAGACGTTCGACGCGGCCGTGGTCGACGTCGACAGCCCCCGCCGCACGGCCCCGGCGCCGGCCGACGCCGCCGACGGCCGCCAGCCCGGCGGCACGGTCGCGCTCGACGCCCCACCGGTCCGCGCGCGGTGCACCGGCGACCTCCCGCTCGGCGAGCGGGTCCGGGTGACCCTGGTCACCGCCGACCCGGTCAAACGGACGGTGCAGTTCACCCGGAAGTGACGCCGCGGGCGATCTTTTGCGACGATGCCAGCATGGCCTACGACCCCAGCACCCTGCCCGACGTGACCGGCCTGACCGTCGCCATCATCGGCGGCACCGGCGACCAGGGCCGCGGCCTGGCCTACCGGCTGGCCCGCGCCGGCCAGCGGGTGCTGATCGGCTCGCGCCAGCAGGCCCGGGCGACCGCGTCCGCCGAGGAGATCTCCGCGCTGCCGGGCGTGACCCGGGCGGTCGAGGGCGGCGCCAACGCCGACGTGGCCGCCGCGGCCGACCTGACGATCATCGCCGTGCCGTGGGCCGGTCACCGCGACACCGTGGCCGGGCTGCGCCACGCCCTCGCCGGGAAGCTGGTCGTCGACTGCGTCAACCCGCTCGGCTTCGACAGCCACGGGCCGTACCCGCTGCACGTCGACGAGGGCAGCGCCGTGCAGCAGGCGGCGGCGCTGCTGCCCGAGTCGACCGTGGCCGCCGCGTTCAACCACGTGAGCGCGCCGCTGCTGGCCGACCCGGCGGTCGAGTCGATGGACCTCGACGTGCTGATCTGCAGCGAGGACCGGCACCTGGCCGGGGTGGTCGCCGCGCTCGCGGCGCGGATTCCGGGCATGCGCGGCATCTACGCCGGCCGGCTGCGCAACGCGCACCAGATCGAGGCGTTCACCGCCAACCTGATCGCCATCAACCGCCGCTACAAGGCGCACGCCGGGCTCCGGGTGACCGACGTCTGAACGACGACCTCGGCACGCCCGTCCCGCTCGCCGCACCGCCGCGGCGGGTCGTCTCGCTGGTGCCGTCGCTGACCGAGGCGGTCGCCCATACGGCGCCAAACCTGCTGGTGGGCGCCACCGACTGGTGCGTGGAGCCGGCGGGCCTTGACGTCGCCCGGGTCGGAGGCACGAGGTACCCGGACCTCGCACGGGTACGGGCGGCCGCGCCCGACCTGGTGCTGGCGAACGCGGAGGAGAACCGCCGGGAGGACGTCGAGGCGCTGCGGGCCGCGGGCGTGCCGGTCTGGGTGACCTATCCGCGGACCCTGGACGCCGCGCTGGACTCGCTGGAGCGGCTCATGGCGGCGCTCGGTCCGCCGGAACCGCCTTGGCTGCGGGCCGCGCGCGAGGCCTGGTCACACCCGTTCACCGGCGTACGCCGCCGCGCGGTCATCCCGGTCTGGCGGCGACCCTGGATCGTGCTCGGCGCCGACACGTTCGCCGGCGACCTGCTGGCCCGGCTCGGCGTGGACAACGTCTATGCGGGCGCGGCCGAACGCTATCCGCGCCCACCGCTCGCACAGCTGCGGGCGGCGGGCGCGGACCTGGTCGTGCTGCCGGACGAGCCCTACGCGTTCACCGCGGACGACGGCCCGGAGGCGTTCCCGGGCCTGCCGCACGCGCTGGTCAGCGGCCGCCACCTGACCTGGTACGGCCCGTCCCTGGCGGAGGCCCGGGCGGTGCTAGAAGCTGTGCTCTGAGCTGGGGAACTGCCCGCCACGCACCTCGTCGCCGAACGCGGTCGCGGCGTCCCGCAGGGCCCCGCGCAGGTCGGCGTACTGCTTGACGAACCGTGGCAGCTTGCCGGTGCGCATCCCGGCCATGTCCTGCCACACCAGCACCTGGGCGTCGGTCTCGGGACCGGCGCCGATGCCCACGGTCGGCACGGCGATCTCGTTGGTGATCCGCTTGGCGACGTGCGCGGGCACCATCTCCAGCACCACCGCGAACGCGCCCGCCTCGGCCACCGCGTGCGCGTCGGCGATCACCTCCTCGGCCGCGTCGCCCCGGCCCTGCACCCGGTAGCCGCCCAGCGTGTGCTCGCTCTGCGGCGTGAACCCGATGTGCGCCATGACCGGGATCCCGGCGGCGGTGATCGCCTCGATCTGGGCCGCCGTGCGCCGGCCGCCCTCGAGCTTGACGGCGTGGCAGCCGCCCTCCTTCATGAACCGGACGGCGGTGCGCAGGGCCTGGGTGGGCCCTTCCTCGTAGGAGCCGAACGGCAGGTCGCCGACGACCAGCGCCCGGCTCGTGGACCGGACCACGGCCTTGACGAGCGGCAGGAGCTCGTCGGCGGTGACCGACAGGGTGGTCGCGTAGCCGAACACGTTGTTGGCGGCCGAGTCGCCGACGAGCAGCACGGGAATACCGGCCTCGTCGAAGATCGCGGCCGTGTACTGGTCGTACGCGGTCAGCATGGGCCACTTCTCGCCGCGCTCCTTGGCGGCGATCAGCTCCCGGGTGCGTACGCGGCGGTTAGGGGGCCCGCCGTAGAGGGACGGTTGCTCCGGCATAGCAGCTCTCCTCTCGCCTCAAGGCCGCACCGATGCGGTCCCTGGGCACCTTCCGATGGTCCCACCGGAACGGCCGGGCGGAGAGACGAGCGTGGAATCTTTCACACCTCGTCGGGGCCGGTCTCGCGCCAGCGGCTGGTGATCGGGAGGCGGCGGTCGCGGCCGAAGGCCTTGATGGAGATCTTGGTGCCGGGGGCCGACTGGCGGCGCTTGTATTCGGCCAGGTCGACCAGGCGCAGGACACGGTCGACGACCGCCGCGTCGTGGCCGGCGGCGATCAGGTCGGCGCGGCCCTTGTCGCCGTCGACGTAGGACAGCAGGATCGCGTCGAGCTCGTCGTAGTCGGGCAGCGAGTCGCTGTCGAGCTGGTCCGGGCGCAGTTCCGCGCTCGGCGGCTTGGCGATCGAGTTCTCCGGGATCGGCGGCTCCTCGCCGATCCGCAGCGCCTCGTCATTGCGCCAGCGGGCGAGTTTCCAGACCAGGGTCTTCGGCACGTCCTTGAGCGGGTTGAAGCCGCCGACCGAGTCGCCGTAGAGGGTCGAGTAGCCGACCGCCAGCTCGCTCTTGTTGCCCGTGGTGAGCACCAGCGGGCCCTCCTGGTTGGAGATCGACATCAGGATCACGCCGCGGACGCGGGCCTGGAGGTTCTCCAGCGCGAGGCCCGACAGCGACATCGTGGCCAGGAAGCTGTCGACCATGGGCTGGATCTCGTGGACGCGGTATTCGAGCCCCGTGCGCTTGGCCATCTCGGCCGCGTCGTCCCGGGAGTGGCCCGACGAGTAGCGGCTGGGCATCGAGACCCCGATGACGTCGGCCGCGCCGAGGGCGTCGACGGCGATGGCCGCGACCACCGACGAGTCGATGCCACCGGAAAGGCCCAGCGCGACCTTGCGGAAGCCGTTCTTGCGGACGTAGTCGCGCAGCCCGAGCACGAGCGCGCCCCACACCTCCGCCTCGTCGGTCAGGCGCTCGGCCTGGCCGCCCGATACCGGGGTCTCCGCCAGCGCGCGGTGCGGGTCGGAGATGTGCACCCGCTCGATGCCCATCTCGTCGCCGGCCAGCTCGACCCGCGCGGCCGGAGCCAGCGGCGGTGTCGAGGGCGGCGGTGGCAGCAGGCCCAGCGGCAGGTCGAGGTCGTGCACCAGCAGGTGCTCGGCCAGCTGCGGCGCACGGGCCAGCACCTCGCCGCCGGCCGAGACGATCATGGAGTCGCCGTCGAACACGAGCTCGTCCTGGCCGCCGACCATGTTCAGGTAGGCCACCGTCGCGTCGGCCTCGGCGGCCCGTCGCCGCACCAGCGCCAGCCGGGTGTCGTCCTTGTGCAGCTCGAACGGCGAGCCGTTGACGGTCAGCACAAGGCCCACCCCGGCCCGGCGGGCTGCCGCGAACGGGCCACCGACCTGCCACATGTCCTCGCAGATCGTCAGCCCGATGTCGATGCCGTCGACGCGGACCACGACCAGGGTGTTGCCGGGCACGAAGTAACGGTCCTCGTCGAAGACGCCGTAGTTGGGCAGGTGATGCTTGAAGTAGCGGGCCGCGACCCGGCCCCGGTGCAGCACCGCCAGGGCGTTGCGCGGGCCGGCGGACGGGTCGGTCGCGACGTTGACCGCGGGCGGCCCGTCGGCGTCGAGGTAGCCGACCGCCACGGGGATCTCGCCGAGCCCGTCGGCGTCCAGGTCGGCTGCCAGCCGCGTGATGGCCGCGCAGGTGGCGGTCAGAAAGGACTGGCGGAACACCAGGTCCTCTATCGGGTAGCCCGTGAGCATCATCTCCGGGAACACGACGAGGCGGGCGCCCGCGTCGGCGGCGGCGCGCGTGGTGGACCGGACGATGCGGGCGTTGCCGGCGAGGTCGCCGACCGTCGGGTTCACCTGGGCGAGCGCGATGCGCAACGTGGGCATGGTCCAATCCTCTCACCGGCCGGCACGGGGATCGGGGTCACAAGGGCCGTGCATCGGCAGGCATCGTCCTACCGTAACGTTGGCGTAACGAGACCGCGCAAGACTGGTCGGCTAGCACACATGCAGCTCAGAGGGGTTGACCGTGGATCGTCAGCAGGAGTTCGTGCTCCGTACGCTGGAAGAACGTGACATCCGGTTTGTCCGGTTGTGGTTCACCGACGTCCTCGGCACGCTCAAGAGCGTCTCCGTCGCGCCGGCCGAGCTCGAAGCGGCCTTCGACGAGGGCATCGGCTTCGACGGCTCGGCCATCGAGGGCTTCGCCCGGGTCTTCGAGTCCGACATGATCGCCATGCCCGACCCCACCACCTTCCAGGTGTTCCCGTTCGAGGGCGGGGTCAGCGGCGAGAGCGCCCGGATGTTCTGCGACGTCCTGCTGCCCGACCGCAGCCCCTCCTGGGCCGACCCGCGGCACGTGCTGCGCCGGGCCCTGTCCCGGGCGGCGGAGAAGGGCTTCACCTTCTACACCCACCCCGAGATCGAGTTCTTCCTGCTGGAGGACGGCCCCAACGACGGCTCGGTGCCGGTCCCGGTCGACGCCGGCGGTTACTTCGATCACACCACCCACGCGGTGGCCCGCGACTTCCGCCGCCAGGCGGTGCTGGCGCTGGAGCGGATCGGCATCTCGGTCGAGTTCAGCCACCACGAGGTCGCGCCGGGCCAGCAGGAGATCGACCTGCGCTACGCCGACGCGCTGACCACGGCCGACAACATCATGACCTTCCGCCACGTGGTCAAGGAGGTCGCGCTCAGCCACGGCGTCCAGGCGACCTTCATGCCCAAGCCGTTCACCGACCAGCCGGGCAGCGGCATGCACACCCACCTGTCGCTGTTCGAGGGCGAGCGCAACGCATTCCACGACGCCGGCGACCCGATGAAGCTGTCCAAGGTGGCCCGCGCGTTCATAGCCGGCCTGCTCGTGCACGCCCGCGAATACACCGCCGTCACCAACCAGTGGGTCAACTCCTACAAGCGGCTGTTCCCGCAGGCGCTGCCCGACCGGATCACCGAGTCACCGGCGTACGTGTGCTGGGGTCACCTCAACCGCTCCGCGCTGGTCCGCGTCCCGGCCTACGGCAAGCCCAACTCGGCCCGGGTCGAGGTCCGCTCCATCGACTCGGCCGCCAACCCCTACCTGGCCTTCGCCGTCATGCTCGGCGCCGGCCTCAAGGGCATCGAGGAGGGCTACGAGCTGCCGCCGGGCGCCGAGGACGACGTCTGGGCGCTGTCCAACGCCGAGCGCCGGGCCGCCGGCTACGAGACGCTGCCGGAGAACCTGGCCGAGGCGATCGACGTGATGGCCGGCTCGGAGCTGATCGCCGAGGTGCTGGGCGAGCACGTCTTCGACTACTTCCTGCGCAACAAGCGGGCCGAGTGGGAGGCCTACCGGCGCGAGGTCACCCCCTACGAGCGCGCGCGTTACCTGGGCGCCCTCTGACATTTGTCACGGGCGGTTCGTGACGCACGGCCCGCGGGCGCGACCCGGGATGGCACGACAGTGATGTCATGCCAACGCAAACGCTCGTCGCCGGCGAGCAGACGGGGACCCGCACCCCGGCCGTACTCCTGCGGGGTCTGACCAAACGGTTCGGCGCGGTGACCGCGGTGAACCAGCTCGACCTGCGGATCGAGCCGGGTGAGGTGGTCGCGTTCCTCGGGCCCAACGGCGCCGGGAAGACCACCACCATCGACATGATGCTCGGCCTGGCCCGCCCGACGGCGGGTGAGGTCGAGGTCTACGGCCACTCGCCCACCGAGGCGATCGCCCGCGGCCGGATCGCGGCCGTGATGCAGACCGGCGGCCTGCTCAAGGACGTCACGGTCGCCGAGACGGTGCGGATGACCGCCTCGTTCTTCGCCACCGCGCGCCCGACGGCCGAGGTGCTGGAACGGGCCGGCATCACCGACATCGCCGACCGCCGCGTGGCCAAGTGCTCCGGCGGCCAGCAGCAGCGGCTGCGGTTCGCGCTGGCCCTGCTGCCCGATCCCGACCTCATGGTGCTGGACGAGCCGACCACGGGGATGGACGTCGAGGGGCGGCGGGAGTTCTGGAACGCCATCCGCGCCGACGCCCAGGCCGGCCGCACGGTGCTGTTCGCGACCCACTACCTGGAGGAGGCGGACGCGTACGCCGACCGGATCGTGCTGATCCGCAAAGGTCAGGTGGTCGCGGACGGCACCGCCAGCGAGATCAAGGCGCTCGCCGCCGGCCGGCAGGTGCGGGCCACCCTGCCCGGCGCCGACGAGGTGCGGCTGGCCGCGCTGCCCGGCGTCGACCGGGCCGAGGTGCGCGGCGAGACGGTGCTGCTGCACACCAGCGACTCCGACGGGGTCGCCCGCTACCTGCTGACCCAGACCGCCGCCCGGGACCTGGAGGTCACGTCGCGCAACCTCGAGGACGCCTTCCTGGCCCTGACCAGTGGCGACGACATCGTGGAAGGACAGCCCCGATGACCGCCGCAGCCCTGCCCCGCGCCGACGTCGACCGGCGCCCGCCGATGGGCGGGTTCTCGCTGACCTACCTGAGCCTGGAGATCCGCCGGGTGCTGCGCAACCGCCGCAGCCTGTTCTTCATCCTGGTCATGCCGGCGGTCTTCTTCCTGCTGTTCGGGCTCCCGCAGAAGGGCCAGAACATCGACGAGGCCAACATGGCCGGCGCGATGGCGTACATCATGATCAGTCTGGCCGTGTACGGCGCGATGACGGCCTCGACCGCGACCGGTGGGGCGGTGGCCGTCGAGCGGGCCCAGGGGTGGAGCCGCCAGCTCCGGCTGACCCCGCTGCGCCCGCCGGCGTACGTGGCGACCAAGGTCCTCTCGGCCCTCTCGCTGAGCCTGCTCTCGGTGCTGGTCGAGTTCGTCGTCGGCGCGATCGGCGGGGTCCGCATGCCGGCCCACGTCTGGCTGCTGGCCGGCCTCGGCGCGTGGCTGGGCTCCCTGGTCTTCGCCGCGCTGGGGCTGTTCGTCGGCTACCTCGCGCCCGCGGAGAACGTGATGCAGTTCATGGGCCCGATCCTGGCGCTGCTCGCGCTCTTCGGAGGCCTGTTCGTGCCGCTCGAGGTGCTACCGCACGTGATGCAGACGATCGCGAAGTTCACCCCGGTGTACGGCGTCGGCTCCATCGCCCGCAGCCCGCTCACCCACGACTTCAGCTGGGTGGCCGTGCTCAACGTGATCGGCTGGACGGCCGCCTTCGGCCTCGGCGCGGCGGCCCTCTTCCGCCGCGATACCGCCCGGGTCTGAACGCGGTTAGCGTGTCAGCCATGACGGCTACGTCCCCGACGACCGGTCCGGCCTCCGCCGGGCCGGCGTCGGCGCGTCCAGGTCTGCAGCCGACCCACGTGCCCGGCATGCACACGTTCGGCGCGTCCCCGATGCCGCGGCCGAGCCGGTTCTTCCAGGCCGGCTTCGGCTGGCTGCTCGGCGCCGTCTGGCTGTTCTACCTTGGCCAGCCGCTCGACACGATCCTCGACCGCCCCGGCGGCTTCGCCAAGTGGTTAAGCCTGGTGGCGCTGGTCGCGTTCGGGCTCTCGTACGTCCTGGTGTTCCTCTGGACCCGGCGCATGCACCTGGCCCAGCGCCAACCCCCGCTGTGGCAGGGGCTGGCCTGGCTGGGCGCGACCCTGGTGCTGGGGCTGGCGATGATCCCCGGCGCGGGCGGCGACTGGATGGTCGGCCTGGTCTACATCGCGGCGGCCGCGATCATGGTGCTGCCGCCGCGGGTGGCGGTGATCGTCGTGGCGGTGATCGCCGCGCAGCCGTTGGTGCTGCCCTCCTTCGTGCCCTCGTGGCAGCACGAGAACGGGCTGTTCTTCTCGATCGTGCTCGCCGCGTTCGCGATGTTCGGCGTGACCCGGATGATCGACCACAACATGCGGCTCACCGCGGCCAACCGCGAGATCGCCCGGCTCGCCGTCGCCGAGGAGCGGGCCCGGGCCGCCCGCGACCTGCACGACATCCTCGGCCACTCGCTGACCGTGATCACCATCAAGGCGGAGCTGGCCGGGCGGCTCATCCCCGTGGCCCCGGACCGGGCCGAGGCCGAGGTCAACGACATGGAGCGGCTGGCCCGGGAGGCGCTGGCCGACATCCGCCGGACGGTCGGGGCCTACCGCGAGGTCTGCCTCGAGGAGGAGCTGGCCAGCGCCCGGTCGGCCCTCTCCGCGGCCGGCATCTCGGCGCGGCTGCCGTCGTCGGTCGCCGAGGTTCCGGAGCCGCGGGCCACGCTGTTCGGCTGGGCGGTCCGCGAAGGGGTGACCAACGTGGTCCGGCACAGCGGCGCGACCCGCTGCGTGATCACCGTGCGGCCCGACGAGGTGTCGATCGCCGACGACGGCCGCGGGCCGGACGACGCGGGCAGCGGCGGTGGGTCCGGGTTGCGCGGGCTGCGCGAGCGGGCCGAGGCGTGCGGGGCGCAGCTGTCCGTCGGCCGGGCGCCGGGCTCGGGGTTCGTGCTGCGGGTTAGCGTGCCCGCGTGACCGACGCCCCCATTCGCGTGCTGCTCGCCGACGACCAGGCCCTGGTGCGGGGCGCGCTGGCCGCGCTGCTCTCGCTCGAGCCGGACCTCGAGGTCGTGGCCGAGGTCGGGCGGGGCGACGAGGTGGTCGACGCGGCCACGCGGGCCCAGCCGGACGTGGCGTTGCTCGACGTGGAGATGCCGGGCGCCGACGGGATCGCGGCCACGGCCGCGCTGGCGGCGGCGGTGCCGTCGTGCCGGGTGCTGGTGGTGACCACGTTCGGGCGACCCGGCTACCTGCGCCGGGCCATGGAGGCCGGCGCCAGCGGCTTCGTCGTCAAGGACACGCCGGCGCGCCAGCTCGCCGAGGCGGTCCGCCGGGTGCACGCCGGGCTGCGGGTGGTCGACCCGTCGCTGGCCGCGGAGACGCTCGTGGCCGGCCGGAGCCCGCTCACCGCGCGGGAGACCGACGTGCTGCGCGCCGCCCGCGACGGCGGCACGGTGGCCGACCTGGCCGCGGCCGTGCACCTGTCCGAGGGAACGGTGCGCAACCACCTGTCCAACGCGATCGGCAAGACCGGCGCCCGTACGCGCGCCGAAGCGGTCCGGATCGCGGAGCAGCACGGCTGGCTCTGACCGGACGGGCCGATCGGCCATAGCCCGACTTGCATGATCGCGCTATCGTCCCCTGGACGCCACGACGGTGGCATCGACGCCCCCGGTTTCTTGGAGGACGCCCGCCATGTGGGAGGACCTGTTCGTCGGCGCGTGGCACAGCATCGTCTACGGCGCGGTAGGCATCGGCCTGATGGCGGCCGGCTTCATGCTGGTCGACATCCTGACCCCGGGCAAGCTGCGGGACCTGATCTGGATCCAGCGCAACAGCAACGCCGCCCTGCTGCTCTCCGCCAACCAGCTCGGCATCGCGGTGATCGTCTTCACCGCGATCATCACGAGCTACGAGGACTTCGGCAAGGGCCTCGCCTCGACAGTCCTCTTCGGACTGCTCGGCATCGTGCTGATGGGCGTCGCCTTCCTGGTGCTCGACATGCTGACCCCGGGCAAGCTCGGCGAGATCATCTGCGACGAGGCGCCCCACCCGGCGGCCCGCGTGAGCGCGGCCAGCCACTTCGGGGTCGCCCTCATCGTCGCCGCCTGCATCGCCTAGGGCGTCAGCCGGCGGGCCGGTCCCCGGTTGTCGCCAGTGGGCGGTCCGGGGTCACCGGACCGGTGGTGTCGCCCGCGTCGGCGGGCGGCTCGCCTCGCGGGCGGCTCATCGATCGGGCGACCCACCACGCGAACAGGACGGCCAGGAGCAGGAGCACCAGCGGTACGCCCGTCCACAGCAGCAGGCCGCGCCGGCCGTCGGCGCGGGCCGTGGTGACCGCGGCGACCGCGTCGGCGTCGAGCCCTTCCTCGACCGCCCGGATCAGGCGGCCGTGTTCGCGCTGCGCCGCGTCCCAGGTGTCGATCGTGAACGGCGCGGTGGCCAGGTTGCCGGTCGGCGGCATGGCGCCGAGGATCCAGCCCTCGAACGCCGCCGTCGTGCGCAGGCTCGTGCCCGTGACCGTGCGGTCGTAGCGCTCCTGCTCGGCCTCCGTCGCCACCGCCGCGAACGTCTCCACCGACTGCAGCCGGCGCGACTGGGCGGCGATGAACTCCTTCTGCAGGTTGGCGTTGAGCGCGCCGGCGACGTAGGCGTGGAGCACGACCAGCCGGCCCTGCGACACCTGTTCCTTCTCGCGCGCCAGGGCCGCGGCGGCGCGCAGGCGGGACGCCAGCGCATGGTCCGCCACCCGCGCGGCGGCGTCGTCGCGGACCCGCAGCAGGTCGTCGACCAGCGCCGTGTAGGCGCGGGCGACGTCGGTCACCGCCAGCGAGGCACGGCCCACCGCCGAGCGGACCTCGGTCAGCCCGCGCAGCCCCTCGTCGACCCGGGCGAGCCTCGTCACGACGTCGCCGGGCAGGCCGGTCAGCGGACCCCGCCCGGCCGCGTAATCGGTGGCGGCGCGGTCGACCTCGGACCACGCCTGCCGGTAGGCCGCCTGTTGCCGCGAGCGCGCGGTCTGGGCCATGGCGCCCTGCAGCTTGACCGCCGCCGCCCGTTCGTCCTGCAACGACTCCACCAGGTCGCCGCCGGCCCGCACCGCGGTCGCCAGCGCCCCGGCCCGGTCGAGGTCGCGGCCCGTGTCGAGGCCGTCGGCCAGCCGGTTGCCGACCACCACCGCCGTCGCGAGGATCGGCAGGACCAGCACGAGACCGACCTTCAGACGTGTGCCCATGCGGAGAATCAGACCACGTCGATGCGTACGGCGTGACCCCCGTTCAGCCGACCGCGGCCTCGACGGTCAGCCGGCCGGCCGTCGCGTCCACAGTGGCCAGCGCGCCGACCGGCACGCTGAGCTGGCCCGGACCGTGCCCGATGGGCAGGCCGCCGAGCACCGGGACGCCGAGGTCGCCGAGCCGGTCGAGGAGCATCGCGGTCAGGCCGGTGCCCCAGTCGTCGGAGCAGTCGGTGAACTGGCCCAGCGCCACACCGGCCAGCCCGGCCAGCACGCCGGCCCGCCGCAGGTGGGTGAGCATCCGGTCGATCTTGTAGAGCGGCTCCTGCACCTCTTCGACCAGCAGCACCGCCCCGGTCAGGTCGGGCATGTCCGCCGTGCCGATCGAGGCGGCGATGAGGCAGAGGTTGCCGCCGAGCAGGGGGCCGGCGGCGATGCCGGGCACGCGTACGCCCGCCGTGTCCTCGGTCGGCACCGCCTCCACGACGACCGGGTCGGTGCTCATCAGCGCCGACCGCAGCGACTCCGCCGACGCGGCCGGGGTCCGCTCGTCGTTCCAGGCGACGCCCGGACCGTGCACGGCGGCCAGCCGGGCGCCCCGCCAGAGCGCGAACTGCAGCGCCGTGATGTCGGAGAAGCCGGCCACCACCTTGGGGTCGCGGCGGACCGCGGCCATGTCGATCGCGTCGACCACCCGCTGCGCGCCGTAGCCGCCGCGGGTGCAGAGCACGCCCCGGATCTCCGGGTCGCCGAACGCCAGGTTGAGGTCGGCCGCCCGGACCGCGTCGTCGCCGGCCAGATAGTGCGTCCGGGAGTACGCGTTGGGCCCGAGCACCGCCCGCAGCCCCCACGACTCGAGCAGTTCGAGCCCGCGCGCGAGCCGCTCCGCCCGGGTCGGACCGGACGGTGAGACCAGCATCACGGCGTCGCCGGGCCGCAGCGCAGGTGCCTTGATCGCGTGCACGACGAAACCCTAGCGCCCGATAAGGTCGACGCTGTGGCTACCGCACTCGTGATCGAGAACGATCCCACCGACGACCTGCGCCGGCTGGGCGACTGGTTCACCGAGGGCGGCCTCGAACAGCACGTGCTCCGGCCCTACGACGACGACCAGCTGCCCGACGACCTCGCGGGCTACGACGCCTTCGTGGTCATGGGCGGCGAGCAGCGGGCCTATCCCGACGACGACGGCGTCTACGACGGCTGGTGGCTGCCCAAGGTGGAGGGCCTGCTGCGCAAGGCGGTCCGCACCAACCTGCCGACGCTCGGCGTCTGCCTCGGCGCGCAGCTGCTGGCCACCGCGCACGCCGGCACGGTCGAGCGCAGCGCCTCCGGCCCCGAGATCGGGCCGGCGCTGGTCGCCAAGCGCGACGCCGCCGAGGCCGACCCGCTGTTCCGCTGGGTGCCGATCGCGCCCGACGTGCTGCAGTGGCACGAGGACGAGATCACCGAGCTGCCCCGGGGCGCGGTGCTGCTGGCGGCGTCCACCTATTACCCCAACCAGGCGTTCCGGATGGGGGAGCGGGCCTGGGGCCTGCAGTTCCACATCGAGTGCGACGCCGAGATGATCGCCGGCTGGGCGCGCGGCTCGACCCTGCTGGCCGAGCTCGGGCTCGCGGAGGAGGCCGTGGTCGAGGCCTGCGCGTCGGCGCTGCCCGACCTGGAGGACGTCTGGCAGCCGTTCGCGATCCGGTTCGCGTCGCTGGCGCAGGGCGAGCTCGACCTGCCCCGCACCACGCTCCCGCTGCTGGGACGCTGACCCGATGGTCCGGCCGACCCCGCCCGGCTCGAGCCGGTTGGCCCGCTACGGGTTCGGCGACCGGGCGCCGGAGCTGTTGGTCGGCCTCGGGCTCTGGGACGCGGCGACGCAGGAGCCGGCCGGCGACGCCGCCGCCGGGCTGGTCACCGCGCTGTCCCGGGCCGCCGACCCCGACCTCGCCCTGCGCCAGCTGCACCGCGTGGTCGAGGCGCTGGACCGGACGGGCGGCCGGGCCGAGCTCCTCGACGCGCTGCTCGTCGACAACGGGGTGCGCCGGCGGCTCGTGGCCGTGCTCGGCGCCTCGTCCGCGCTCGGCGACCACCTGGTGGCCAACCCGGGGCAGTGGACCGCGCTGCGCGACCAGGACGGCCGCGCGCCCGAGGCGACCGGTGTGCTGGCGCCGGTCGAGGGACCCAATCCGGTGGCCGCGCTCCGGCTCGCGTACCGGCTGGCGCTGTTGAAGATCGCCGCGGCGGACCTGACCGGCGGGCAGGGCCTGGAGCACACGATGGCGGCGCTGTCGGCGCTGGCCGACGGGACGCTCCAGGCGGCCTGTGCGATCGCCGTCGCGGAGTCGGGTGCGCACCCGCGGCTCGGGGTGGTCGCGCTCGGGAAGTGCGGCGGCAACGAGCTCAACTACGTGTCCGACGTCGACGTCATCTTCGTCGCCGCGACCGACGACGACCTGCCCGCCGCCACCGGCATCGCGACCCGGCTGATCGAGATCTGCGGGCTGGTCGCGTGGCCGGTCGACGCGGCGCTGCGACCCGAGGGCAGCCGCGGCCCGCTGGTCCGCACGCTGGCCAGCCACCAGGCCTACTACCAGCGCTGGGCGCGGACGTGGGAGTTCCAGGCGCTGCTCAAGGCCCGGCCGGCCGCCGGCGACACCGCGCTGGCCCAGGAGTGGATCGACACGCTGGCGCCGCTGGTCTGGCACGCCGCGGAACGGCCGGAGGCGGTCGAGGACGTCCGTGCGATGCGCCGGCGGATCGTCGACAACGTGCCGGCCCGTGACGTGGAGCGCGAGATCAAACGGGGGCCGGGCGGGCTGCGCGACATCGAGTTCGCCGTGCAGCTGCTGCAGCTCGTGCACGGGCGGGCCGACGAGACGCTGCGGGTGACGGGCACGATGCCGGCGTTGCGGGCGCTGGTCAGCGGCGGCTACGTGGGGCGGGCCGACGGCGAGGCGCTGCTGCGGGGCTACCGGTTCCTGCGCACGGTCGAGCACCGGCTCCAGTTGCAGGCCCTCCGGCGTACGCACACCGTCCCGGCCGATCCCGCCGGGCTGCGCTGGCTGGCGGCCGCGCTCGGCTACACCGCGGCGCCCGGGCGCGACGCCGTCGAGGCGTTCCGGGCCGACTGGGTAGCGCACGCCAGCGAGGTCCGCCGGCTGCACCAGAAGCTGCTCTACCGGCCGCTGCTCGAGGCCGTCGCCCGGGTGCCGGCCGAGTCGCTGCGACTGACGCCGGAGGCCGCCCGCCGCCAGCTCGAGGTGCTCGGCTTCGCCGACCCGACCGGGGCGCTGCGCCACCTGGAGGCGCTCACCGGCGGGGTCAGCCGCACGGCCGCGATCCAGCGGACGCTGCTGCCGGTGCTGCTGCAGGAGTTCGCCGACGCCGCGGAGCCGGACCGGGGGCTGCTGAGCTATCGCCAGGTGTCCGACACGCTCGGCACGACGCCATGGTATCTGCGGCTGCTGCGCGACGAGGGCCCGGTGGCGCGGCGGCTGGCCCGGGTGCTGGGTCTGTCGCGCTACGCGGCCGACCTGCTCGCCCGCGATCCCGAGGCGCTGCGGCTGCTGGCCGAGGACGCCGAGCTGACACCTCGACCCGGCGACGTGGTGCGGGACGGCTTCGGGGCGGCCGCCGACCGGCACGACGACCCGGTCGCGGCCATCCGGGCCGTACGCGGGCTGCGCCGGCGCGAGCTGTTCCGGATCGCCTGCGCCGACGCCCTCAGCCACGGCTCGCTGGCGCCCTCGCCGGTGCTCGACGTCCGCGGCGTCGGGACCGCACTGTCCGATGTGGCCGATGCGACGCTGGGCGCGGCGCTGCGGGCGGCGGCCCGGGCCTACCCGTTGCCGCCGGGGTTGACGTTCGCCGTCATCGGGATGGGGCGGCTGGGTGGCGAGGAGATGAGCTTCTCGTCCGACGCCGACGTGCTCTTCGTCTACGAGCCGCCGCCGGGCGTGGCCGACGACGCCGCCTCCGCGGCCGCGCACGCGGTGGCCGAGGAGCTGCGCCGGCTGCTCGGGATGCCGGCGCCCGACCCGCCGCTGGGCGTCGACGCCGACCTGCGGCCCGAGGGCCGGCAGGGGCCGCTGGTGCGCAGCCTGGCCGCCTACACGCAGTACTACGCCCGCTGGTCCCGCGTCTGGGAGGCCCAGGCGTTGCTGCGGGCCCGGCCGGTGGCCGGGGACGTGTCCCTCGGCTCGCGCTTCGTCGCGCTCGCGGACCGGGTGCGCTATCCGGCCGAGGGGCTCACCCGCGAGCAGCACGTGGAGATCCGGCGGATCAAGGCGCGGGTGGAGAACGAGCGGCTGCCCCGGGGCGCCGATCCGGCGACGCACGTCAAGCTCGGCCGGGGCGGGCTGGCCGACGTGGAGTGGGCGGCCCAGGTGCTGCAGCTGCGGCACGCGGGGGCGCATCCGTCCTTGCGTACGACCCGGACCGTCGACGCGATCGCGGCCGCCGAGGTGGCCGGGTTGCTCGACGAGGGCGACGCGGCGGCGCTGGCGGCGGGTTGGCAGCAGGCGGCCCGGGTGCGCAACGCGCTGACGCTGGTGCGGGGCAAGCCCGGCGACCAGCTGCCGCGGCACGGGGTGGAGCTGGCCGGGGTGGTCCGGTTGCTCGGGCGCAGTGACGCCGGCGAGTTCCTCGACGACTACCTGCGCACGGCGCGCCGGGCGCGGACGGCGTTGGAGCACGTGCTGGAGGGCTGAGGACCCGCGGCCGCAGTCCCGGTAGCATCGACGGGTGCCGTGGTGGTCGGGTCTCACCAGGGGTGAGAAGTTAGCTGCAGCAACGGTCGCCGCGACAGCCGTCGCAGGCGTGCTGGCGGCGGCCGCGACGGTGTCGGTCCCGTTCATCGAAGATCGGATCAGGTCGTCCGGCCGGACGTCGTCCGCCGTCCCGACGACTGCCCCGCCCGCGCCTCCGCCGACGACCGAGGGCCGGCCCAGCGCTCCGCCGACGACCGAAGGCCAGCCCGCCGGTCCGACGAAGGCGCAGTACATCGCGGCGGCGGACAAGCTGTGTTTCTCCGCCTTCGACGAGGCGGGGGATGTGGTCAAGACCGAGCGGGACCCGTTGCGCCGCTTCGAAGCGATCATCCTCATCCACGACGACCTGCTTCTGCGGTGGAGTCAGCTCGCACCGCCGCACAGCGACGAGGCCGTGGTCGACCGGATAGTCGACCTGCACCAGCAGGGGCGGAACGAGGCCAGGCGGACGGCCGCCGCCTACCGCGGCGGTGATTCGTCGGCATACTCCGCGGCCGAGTCACGCGGTCGCGAAGCTGACGCGGAGGCGAGGGGTCTGTCGAGCGCCTACGGTTTCAAGGTGTGTTCGAAACTGGGCGGCTAGCCGAGGTCCGCCGGGGTGACGGTGAGCTGGTTGTCGCCGAGTGAGCGGTAGCCGCTGCCGCTGATCTCGTACTGGGCCTGATAGGGGTTGAGCAGCGCGGCCGGCGCGTCCGGATACTGAGCGAGGAAAAGGAGATAGGCGACGCCTTCCGTGAACGGGATGCCGCCCTCCTGCTCGTAGACGACGCCGTTGCTCTCGCCACCCATCTGCTGCACCTGGATGATTGGATCGGGTGTTCCCTTGTGGACCTTCGTGACGGTGGCGGCGTAGACGGTGATCACCACGCCCGTCTCCTCCGGCGGCTCGGGCCCGAGGTCGGTCGGGTAGAGCTTGTCGACCCGCGGATCGGCCACCGTCACCTCGACGACCAGATCGGCCTTGTCCCGCAGCTCCGCCACGCTCCGGTAGTAGGGATGGTCACCCTGATAGACCACCCGCCCGGAGAACGGCCGCCCACACGCGCCGCCCGCCAGCGCCGTCACCACCAGCGCGGCGACGAACGCCCGTGCCCGCACACCCATGACAGGTAGACGCCTCAACCGCCGCCACCGTTCCCTGACCGCCCGTCCGCGGGCCCGGCTGCGGCGCCGCCGCGGGTCGCGCCGGCTGAGTCTCCGCCCGGCGTGGGTTCGTCCGCGACCAGACGCGGACCTGGCAGCGGAGCGAAGCGGAGCGGTCCCCGGCGGGAGCGACGGTCGCGCCCCCGACGGACCCGGGACCACCCGGTCCCTCATGCTGTCGCTGTCGCCTTCTCGCTTGGTGCGGTTTCGTCGTCGGGGATCGGCTGGCGGAGGTTGCGGATGGCGGGCAGGGTCAGGAGGAACAGGCCGGAGACGAGCTGCCAGGCGACGCCGACGGACAGGACCGTGGTGATGCTGGTCGCGGTGGCGGCCGGGCCGGCGAGGGCGAGGCCGATCGGGCCCACGGAGAACGAGCCGAAGACCACATAGGAGTTGACGCGGGACATCGCTTCGGCGGGTACGCGTTGTTGGATCGCGGTCATCCACAGGGTGCCGAAGACGGAGCTCACGATGCCGGCGATGAGGGCGCCCGCGCAGACGAGCAGCAACGGGGTGCGGGCGGCGAGGGCGGCCGACGGCGCGGCCCAGAGGATGGTGGCGGCGGTGGCGACGAGCAGCGGGCGGGCGGGTTTCCAGCCGAGCACCACGAAGCCGCCGATGATGGCGCCGGCGCCGTAGGTCGCGCTGATGGCGCCCCACGCCCCGGCGCCGCCGTAGAAGCGGTCGGCGGAGACCGGGCCGAGCACCAGGTAGGGCGCCCAGAGCAGCAGGTTGAACAGGGTGAACTGCAGCGTGATGGTCCACAGCCAGGGCAGCGACGCGAACACCCGCCAGCCTTCGCGCATCTCGCGCAGCATCGTCGTGCGGGTGCCCGGCTCGGGGTCGGGAGTGCGGAGGAGGAGCAGGGTGGCGATGCTCGGCAGGTACGTGATCGCGTCGATCAGCAGCACCGTCGCCGGTGAGGTGAACACGACGAGCGCGCCGGCCAGGGCCGGGCCGGCGACGGTGGCGCCCGACTGGAGCAGGCCGAGGAAGGTGTTGGCCTCGTGGCGTTGCGCGGGGGGTACGAGCTGCGGCACCAGGCCGTCGAAGCTCGGGCGGAAGACGGCCTCGCCCAGGCCGCCGGCGGCCGCGAGGACCAGCAGCACCGTGAGGTCGGGGTCGCCGACGAAGAACAGCACGGCGATGGCGGCCTGGGTGCCGGCGCGGAGCACGTCGGCCCAGATCATCACCAGGCGGCGGGGGAAGCGGTCGCCGAGTACGCCGGCCACCGGCAGGATCGCGACCATGGGGACGATGCGGGCGGCGAGCACGTAGCTGAGCGTGGCGGGGGAGCCGCCGCTCTCCAGGACGGCGAACGCGAGCGCGACCCCGGCCATCATCGTGCCGAGCACCGACGTGGCGTAGCCGCCGACGAAGATGCGGAAATCGCGCAGCCGGAGCACCGCGAAGCGCGCGCCGATGGACTGTCGCATGCGGTCCTCCCGGATCCCTTGAGCCTTGGCGACTCAGATCCTGGGGGACCGGTGTGGGGCGTGTCAACCGTCGGTTGAGTCGGTGCGGCTCAACGTCAGGGTGGTGCGAAGGTTGTCGGCGGCGCTGGCGATGGTGCGGGGCAGGTCGTCCGGTGTGGTCTCGGTCAGGTCGTCCAAAGCGCTGTTGACCAGGGCGAACAGGGCCCCTGGGGGTGCGTCGGCGGCCATGCGGAGGGTGTCGCGGGCCAGGCTCGCGCGGCTGAAGCGGTCAGGCCAGGCGTCGTCGGATTCGATCCTGCGGAGGAGAGTACGGGTGGCGGCGCGGAGGTTGGCGATCGCGGTGCCGTGGGTGGCGTCAACGGATCGTTGACGCTGGCGGGCCGTTCGCGTCGGCGCGACGTCGCGGGTGTGGTCGGCCGGGCTGGTCAGGCGGAGGAAGCGCTGCTCGGCGGCCTGGCGGGTGGCCAGGCCGAGGGCGGTGGCGATGGTCGACCAACTGGCGCCGCCGGCGCGGGCGGACTCGATGAGCGTGCGTTCGGTGGTGTCCAGGCGGTCCCGGATCGCGCGCAGGAGCGGAAGGGCGGCGAGGGCGTGGGCGGGTTCGTCGGAGCGGGCCGCTTCCAGGAGGGTGCCCATGTCGTTCTCCACATCGGATACCACGGATTCGATGATCGGCGATCGAGGGTCGCCTGTCAACGGGCCGTTGACGCTGAGTACCTTACTGCGCTGCGGGCGCTGCTCAGCTGAGGTAAGGCACCCGGGATTAGGGCGGGCGCCGGGTGTGTCGGGGGTACCTGCGCGCGGATGGTCATCGTCGACACCTTTTCCGGTCGGCCGAGGAGCCACGATGATCAACGATCCGTACCTGATCCTGGAACTGCACCGCGCCCGCGTCGAGACGCTCACCGAGGACGTCCGGGCCGGGCGGCTGGCCCGCCTGATCCGGCGCCACGCGTCGCGGGCCGGCGAGACCTCACCGGTCGCCGTCCGCTCGGCGCCCCGCCGCCAGCCGGCCTGAGCGCGAATTCTCGGCGGCGACATGTCGTACCCGCATGGCATTCTCGATGCCGTGACCGTTCGTGCTCGCAGCACCGCGTTCGTCGGCCGTGACGCCGAGATCGCGGCGCTGCGCGAAGCGCTCAAACGGGCCCGCACCGGCGAGCCGGCGATGCTGCTCGTCGGTGGCGAGGCGGGGGTCGGCAAGACCCGGCTGATCGAAGAGTTCGCCAAGCAGGCCGGCGCGGCCCGGTTCCTCACGGGGCAGTGCCTCGAGCTCGGCGAGGAGGGCCTGCCCTACGCGCCGTTCGCCGGCATCGTCCGCGAGCTGGTGCGCACCGACGGCATCGCGGTCCTCGACGGGCACGAGGCGGAGTTCGCCCGGCTGCTTCCCGAGCTGGGCGCCGCCTCGCACGACGCCGCCCGCAGCCTGCTCTTCGACCGCGTCGCGGCGCTGCTGGCCCGGCTGGCCGCCGAGCAGCCGCTGGTCGTCGTGCTCGAAGACCTCCACTGGGCCGACCGGTCGACGCGCGACCTGATCGAGTTCCTGGTGCGGGCCGCCCGCACCGCGCGCGTGCTGATGGTCTGCACCTACCGCACCGACGAGCTCCACCGCGGCCACCCGCTGCGCGCGTTCGTCGCCGAGCTCGACCGCGCCCGCGGCGTCGAGCGGCTCGACCTGGGCCGGCTCGACCGCGACGGCACGGCCGAGATCCTGACCAGCATCTTCGGCGGCGAGCCGGGCCAGCGGGCGATCGACAAGGTGCACCAGCGGGCCCAGGGCAACCCGTTCTTCGTCGAGGAGCTGGCCGCGTCCGGCGACCCGGCCGCCTGCGCCGACATCCCCGAGAGCCTCCGCGACCTGCTGCTGGCGCGGGTCGACCGGCTGCCCGAGTCGGCCCAGCCCGTGCTGCGCATCGCGGCCGCCGGCGGCAACCGGATCGGCCACGAGCTGCTCGCCACGGTCGCCGGCCTGCCCGAGGCCGCGCTCGACGCGGCGCTGCGCACGGCGGTCACCGCGCAGCTGCTGGTGGCCGACTCCGACGGCGGCTACGAGTTCCGCCACGCGCTGGTCCGCGAGGCCGTCCACGACGACCTGCTGCCCGGCGAGCACGCGCGGCTGCACGCCCGCTACGCGGCCGCCATCGAGGCCGACCCGACGCTGGTCGGCTCCGGTCGCGCGCCGGCCGAGATCGCCCACCACTGGTACGCGGCCCACGACCACCCCCGCGCCCTCACCACCTGCCACGCGGCGGCGGTCGCGGCCGGCGAGCGCTACGCCCACGCCGAGCAGGCCCGGCTCCTGGAGCGGGTGCTCGACCTGTGGGAGCAGGTGCCCGACGCCGCCGACCGGCTCGGCATCGACCACCTGACCCTCCTCGAGGAGACGATGGTCGCCACCTACACGGCCGGCGACTACAAGCGGGCGCTGAGCCTCAACCGGGCCGCGCTGCACGCCGTCGACCGGGCGGCCGAGCCGCTGCGGTCCGCCCGCCTCCTGACCCGCCGCGGCAAGCTGCTCGGCACGCTGGGCAAGAGCGACGGCCGGGCCGAGCTGCGGGAGGCGGTGGCGCTCGCCGAGGCCGCGCCCGACGACTCCGCCCGCGCCATGCTCCTGGCCGACATCGCCTACCAGGTCAGCCGGTCCGACCGCGACGAGGGCGCGCGGATCGCCGCCCTGGCCCGCGCCTCGGCCATGTCTCTGGGCGACGAGGGCGCGGCGGTCTACGCGACGCTGACGCTCGGCCGGGCCTGCAGCCGGCTGGACGCGCTCGACGTGGGGCTGCCGGAGCTACGCAAGGCCGAGGCCCGCGCCAGGTCGATGGGCGACATCGAGGGCCTGGTCCACGCGCGGGTCAACATCTCCGACGCGCTGTTCGAGATCGGCGACTACGCCGCCTCCGCGGAAGCGGCCGCCCTCGGCACCAAGGACGCGGGCAAGGTGGGCGTCGACCGCTCCAGCGGCGCGTTCGTCCGCTCCAACCACGCCGAGGCCCTGATGGCGCTGGGCCGCTGGGACGAGGCCGACGCCATCTGCGCGGTCTCGGCCCGCTTCGACCCGCCGGGCCATCTGGGGTTGCACTGGCTGCAGCTGCGGGCCGGGCTGCGGCTGGCGCGAGGTGACGCGTCGGCGCAGGAGCTGGTCTCGCGGGCGCTGGCGTTTCTCGCTCGGCCCTATGTGAGCGCGCAGCATCGGTTGCCGCTGTTGACGCTGAAGATCGAGGCGGCGTTGGCGGGCGGCGATCCGGCCGCGGCGGCTGAGGCGGGCCGTGGGGCGCTGAGGGGTGGCGCTGGGCGGGACGGCGGCGGCGTGACGGGGAGCCCTGTGGGTGGGCGCGGCTCGGCTGTCGCGGCCGGCCAGGTGGTGGGCGGCAGGGGTTCCGTCGACGACGCGGGTCGTGACGACGGCACCGCGTGGGAGGCCGACCTGGTGGCGAACCCGCGCTACACCTGGCCGTTGCTGGCGGCCGCCACACGGGCCGCGGTGGCTGCCGGTGACGAGGCGTTGGGCGTCGCGGTGGGCGGGCTGGCGGGGCGGCTCGAGTGCCAATACCCGGCCGATCGGGCCTTCGCGGCCGAGATCCTCGCCGGCTTGACCGGGGCGGGCTGGGCCGGGTTCGCATTGCTCACGCCGGGGCGATCGGGGCCGGCCGGCGCGGTGCCGGTTCAGGGCCGTCGTGGCCTGAGCGAGTGCGGCGCCGACGGACAGACGGGGGCGGTCGGGTCCGCGACTCCCGACAAGGCGGGTGCGGGTCCGACCGGGTCTGGCGATGGTGCCGCCCGGCCTGGCGATGGTGCCGTCCGGCCTGGCGATGGTGCCGTCCGGCCTGGCGATGGTGCCGTCCGGCCTGGCGATGGTGCCGTCCGGCCTGGCGATGGTGCCGTCCGGCCTGGCGACGGTGCCGTCCGGCCTGGCGATGGTGCCGCCCGGCCTGGCGGCCGGGCCGCCGAGGTCGTGCGTGAGCGGTGGGCGGCGGCGGTCGAGGCGTGGCGGGTCGACGGTCGGCCCTATGCGCTGGCGCGGGCCCTGGTCGGCCTGGCCGAGGCGGCGGCCGCGGCGGGCGACCGGGCGGCGGCGGGGGAGGCGCTCGAAGAGGCCGGCGCGATCGCCGCCGACCTCGACGCGCGGCCGCTGCGGGACGAGGTGGCGCGGTTGGCGCGGCGGGTCGGGCTGCGCGGCGCGGTCGGGGCGGGTCCCGACGTTCTCACCGCGCGGGAGCGCGAGGTGCTCCGCCTGGTAGCGGTCGGCCACAGCAACAGCCGGATCGCCGCAGAGCTCTATCTATCGCCCAAAACGGTCAGTGTGCACGTTTCACGCATCATCGCCAAGCTCGAGGTCACGAATCGGATCGAAGCGGCGGCAGTCGCCCATCGCCTGGGTCTGCTGGGCGCGGACATGATTGCCGGCGGACAGACGACGGCATCCGGACACTAGACTGCGTCGCATGGCCAGGGCAGAAGAGAAGGTGTCGTTCGGCGGGCGCCTCAAGCAGATCGGGATGGTTTTCTCGTTCACCGCCAAACAGGACAAGATGTTCATCCCGTTGGCGGTGGGCGCGGTGCTGATCCCACTGCTCCTGGCCGCCCTGGCGGTCGTACTCGGCTGGGGTCTGATCTTCATCCCCCTCGGCATCCTGGTCGCGCTGCTGGCTTTGCTGATCGTCCTCAACCTGCGCTCCAACCGCGCGATGATGAACGCGGCCGAGGGCCAACCCGGCGCCGCCGCCTCGATCATCGAGAACATGCGCGGTGACTGGCGGGTCCGCCCGGCGGTGAGCTCCACGACCGCGATGGACATGGTCCACCTGGTCGTCGGCAAGCCCGGCGTCATCCTCCTCGCGGAGGGCAACCCGCAGCGCGTCCGCAGCCTGCTCGGCCAGGAGAAGCGCCGCATCGCCAAGGTCATCGGCAGCGCGCCGCTGCACGACTACGTGATCGGCAACGGCGAGAACGAGATCCCGATCCGCAAGCTCCGCATGACGCTGACCAAGCTGCCGCGCGCCCTGAACGGCAAGGACGTCAACTCCCTCGACAAGCGCCTCACGGCGCTGTCGTCGGCCCGCCCCCAGATCCCGAAGGGCGCGATCCCGAAGAACATGCGCCCGCCGAAGGGCGCCTTCCGCCAGACCCGCGGCCGCTGACGCCCCGACGCCTGCCGCGACCTGGCAGGCGCCGCGGTTCTGGCTCGGTCCGCCACGCCGAACGCCCCGCGCCGAGCGCGGGGCGTTTCGCATTCACGACACCGCAGAATCGTGACGCGGGCCCCGGCAGCCCGACGGGGCCCGTGACATGGGCGGAGATCGGGTCGGCTCTGTCTGGCCGTGGCGTAGCCGGGCGGCCGTCACTGACTGCTCGTGCCCGCCACGACCCTCCATGATCAAGTGGGTTGGATCTGGGACGGCCGGCGCTGCTGCCATGATCCTGTGCGGCTGAGCGGGGAAGTCGACGGCGTGTCTCCCAGACCGCGTGCACGTGATCATGACTGCGTTTGCCTGAAGGCCCGTTCCTGTGCACATGATCTTGAAGCGCGTGCTGGCGCGGCTTGGGTCGCGGGGAGCGGCGGTCCGGCCACGGCGGACGGGCAGGCCGCACCCGAGGAGCAGCAGCTTCGCCCGCTCGCCCGCGGTTTCCCGGAGCGGTTGAGACGCTCCGGTTATACCTGGCTTGGCACCGCTCGCTTGGCCCGTGATCGACTTCCCGGACAACAACTACGACGCCCGCCCGGTCTGCGCCACATCGACGGCCGCGCCGGGTCTCACCGACGGCCGGTGGTAGCGCCGCATCGACGGCCGCGCGATTTGCTCGCTGCGGACGGCGCTGAAGGCTGCCGCGTACGGGCTCGCTCGGCGACGGTCGCGCCCACGACGGACCCGAGTCGATTATCTTGATCCAGATCGGGGTTGTGAGTGTCGACACCGTAGTCGACTCTGCGGGTATATGTTCGGGTTTGGCTGGTTCGAACGCCGGCCAAACGGGCATTCCTGGCGGCTCGCGGGTGACGTAACACGGCAGAAACTTTTGCGACACGCTCGGGCAACGGCTCCGCCATACCGTCGCTGCCAGCCTTGCCGAAGACAGACGGCCGAAGACGGGCCGCTTGAGAGCGACGTGCCAGGAGGACGTGTTGTTCGCCAATCCCGAGGAACTCCTGCGATACCTCAAGGACGAGGACGTGAAGTTCGTCGACGTCCGGTTCTGCGACCTGCCCGGCGTGATGCAGCACTTCAACGCCCCGGTCGAGTCCATCGACGACGATATCTTCACCACCGGCCTCGCGTTCGACGGTTCGTCGATCCGTGGTTTCCAGCAGATCCACGAGTCCGACATGCTGCTGCTGCCGGACGTGGCGTCGGCGTTCATCGACCCGTTCCGGGCGCAGAAGACGCTGGCGCTGAACTTCTTCATCCACGACCCGTTCACCCGCGAGCCCTACTCGCGTGACCCGCGCAACGTGGCGAAGAAGGCCGAGGCCTACCTGGCGGCGAGCGGCATCGCCGACACCGCCTACTTCGGACCCGAGGCCGAGTTCTACATCTTCGACTCGATCCGGCACGAGACGAGCGCGCAGCAGGCCTACTACTACATCGACTCGGTCGAGGGCTGGTGGAACACCGGCCGCGACGAGCCGGGTGGCAACCGCGGCTACAAGACCGCCTACAAGGGTGGCTACTTCCCGGTGCCGCCGGTCGACCACTACGCCGACCTGCGCGACCAGATCGTGCGCAACCTGGTCGACAGCGGCTTCACCGTCGAGCGCTCGCACCACGAGGTCGGCACCGCCGGCCAGGCTGAGATCAACTACAAGTTCTCGACGCTGCTGCACGCGGGTGACCAGCTGCAGCTCTTCAAATACATCGTCAAGAACACCGCCTGGAACGCCGGCAAGACCGCCACGTTCATGCCCAAGCCGCTGTTCGGCGACAACGGCTCCGGCATGCACACCCACCAGAGCCTCTGGCTCAACGGCGAGCCGCTGTTCTACGACGAGACCGGGTACGCCGGCCTGTCCGACACGGCCCGCTGGTACATCGGCGGCCTGCTGCACCACGCGCCGTCGCTGCTGGCGTTCACGAACCCGACCGTCAACTCGTACCGCCGGCTCGTGCCCGGCTTCGAGGCCCCGGTCAACCTGGTCTACTCGCAGCGCAACCGCTCCGCCTGCACCCGCATCCCGGTGACGGGCAGCAACGCCAAGGCCAAGCGCGTCGAGTTCCGCGTGCCGGACCCGTCGGCCAACGTCTACCTCGCCTTCTCGGCGATGCTGATGGCCGGCCTCGACGGCATCAAGAGCAAGATCGAGCCGCCGGAGCCGATCGACAAGGACCTCTACGACCTGCCGCCGGAGGAGTTCAGCTCCGTCAAGCAGGTCCCGGGCTCGCTCCCCGAGGTCCTCAACTCGCTCGAGGCCGACCACGACTTCCTGCTCGAGGGCGGCGTCTTCACGCCGGACCTGATCTCGACGTGGATCGACTACAAGCGCGAGAACGAGGTCGACCCGGTCCGCCTGCGCCCGACCCCGCATGAGTTCGCCATGTACTACGACGTCTGATCGTTGTTTCTGCGGAAGGCCCGGCGGCTGTCGCCGGGCCTTTTCGCTGTTCAAGGGCCAGGCGCTGTCCCGGGTTCGTCGGGGGCACGACCGTCGCTCCCGCCGGGGACCGCTCCGCTTCGCTGCGCTGCCAGGTCCGCGTCGGGTCACCCTCACGGCAGTGGACCGTCCTCCCAGCCGTACAGCCAGGCGGTTCTCCCGGGCGGGGGCGGTGGCAGCGCGTCGCGGAGCAGGGCGACGACGGCGTCGGCGACCGCGGCGACCGGTTCGGTGTCGATGTGCGGCGCCCCGCGGAGCAGGTCCGGTCCGACGTCGGCCACGTATCGGCGGGCTTCGCCGATCGCCTCGTCGGCCGGGATCGCGGGCCGCGCCCGGAGCCGCCGGCTCGCCTCCGCCAGCGCCGCGACGAGTCGTTCCCGCTGCGGCTCGGTCAGGCCGACGAGATGGAGGCCCAGCGTTCCCGGCACCTGCACCGGACCCAGGAGCCGGGACTCGAGGTCGGCGTCGTCGAGGAGCCCCAGCAGCTCCACCGCCAACATCACCAGGCTGACGTCGAAGGCCCAGAACCAGCGGTCGTCGTCCCGGATCACCGCAACCGTCTTGCTCAATGCCCGCACTTCCCGCGTGGCTCGCCTACGATGGCCGCGGGTGGGAGTCTTCTCCGATTGGCGGCCGCCGCGCCAGCCGGATTCCGCGTGCCACGACCACCTGGACGACCGGGACCGTTCGACGCGCCCTGCCGGTCGATCGCCGCGCGGTCGGGCCGCGAGTTGGTCGAGTGGTACGACCGCGAGGAATCCTTGATCGGTGCGTCCACGCCGTGCGAGAGCGGCATGCTCGCGACGATCGCGCGGGCGCTGCGGGACCCGCGGCCGACCCGGGTCCGATCGGCGGCGCGAGCGGCCGGAACGCCGATGGCCGGCGCGGGCCGTGGGCGGCACGCTGAAGCCGCGGTGGCGGGACGGACGCTTGTGGAGGGCGGAGACGTGGTCGGTGCGGAGCCATGGTTGCGGCGGGCGGCCGAGGCCGGCGACACCGACGCGATGGCGGCGGTCGGCCAGATCCTCCAGGACCGGTGGGAGCTGGCGGAGGCGGAGGAGTGGTACCAGCGCGCCTCCGAGGGTGGCCATCACGGCGCCATGGTCAACCTGGGCGTCCTGCTGACGATGCGCGGCGACCTGGCCGGTGCCGAGCGCTGGTACCGGCGGTCGGCCGACGCCGCCGACACCGACGCGATGGTCAACCTCGCCGGCCTCCTGGCCGACCGCGAGGACTGGGCCGAGGCCGAGCAGTGGCTGCGGCGCGCCGCCGACGCCGGTGAGACCGACGCCCTCGTCCACCTGGGCCTGTTGGCGGGCGTCGCCGGCGACCCGGAGTCCGCGGGCCGGTGGTATCAACTCGCCGCCGACGCCGGCAACGCGACCGGCATGTTCAGCCTCGGCGTCCTGTGCGAGGAGCGCGGCGCGGTGGCCGCGGCCGAGGACTGGTACCAGCGCGCCGCCGCGGCCGGCAACCACCACGCCCTGGTCAACCTCGGCCGCCTGCGCGCGGCCCGCGGCGAGTACGGCCCGTCGGCCGGGGACTGACGAGGAGACGCGATGTCCGAGCCCGTCCCGCCCCGGCCGGAAGGCCTGCGGTTCCTGTCCGGGATCATCCTGCGCTCGACCGACCCGGCGCGGCTGGTCGGCTTCTACCGCGACACCCTCGGCCTGCCGCTGGCCGAGGAGCAGCACGGCGACTCCCCGGTGCACTGGTCCTGCGAGCTGGGCGACGTCCACTTCGCCGTCCACCCGGCGGAGGACGGCGAGCCGACCGCGCCCGGCGCGGTCCAGCTGGCGTTCATGGTCTTCGACCTGGACCGGCTCGTCGCCTGGCTGACCGACCAGGGCATCGCCCTCTGCTATCCGCCGACGGAGTTCGGCGAGGAGTCACGCATCACCGCCGTCCGCGACCCGGACGGCAACCTCGTCGAACTCACCGAGCTGGGCCCGACCTGGCTCGACCACCTCAAGGCCCACCGCACGACCGGCGGAGACCTCGTCGCACGGTGGACGGCCCGCATCACGACGGACGGCAGCTGACGCCGAAGGCGGCGCCAGAAGACCACTTCCGTCCGCGCCAGGACGCGCGTAGCTTGCGACGATGGCGGACGAGTTCGCGCGGGCTTTGCGGCTGATGCGGCGCCGTGACCCGCAGTTGGCCGAAGACGGCTTCCAGCGGCTGCGGGCCGTGGCCGGGCAGCACGTCGACCGGCTGGTCGACGAGTTCCGGCACGAGCCCGACCACGGTCTGCGCTGCTGGTTGCTGGAGCTGATCGGCCACGCGCGCTCGCCGCGGGCCTTCGAGCTGCTCGTCGGTCAGCTGAGCAGCGACGACGAGTCGCTGCGGAAGTGCGCCGAGCGCGGCCTGCGGCTCCTCGACACCAAGGAGGCGCGCACCGCGCTCTTCGAGCACGGCCGTTGACGGATCAGACCGCCGGCGTACGCGCGTCCAGAGCCTGCTGGTAGAGCCGACCCGCGCGGTAGGAGGAGCGGACGAGCGGGCCGCTCATGACGCCCGCGAAGCCGATCTGCTCCGCCTCCTGCGACAGCTCGACGAACTCCTCCGGCTTGACCCAGCGCTCGACCGGGTGGTGCCGTGGCGACGGGCGCAGGTACTGCGTGATCGTCACCAGCTCGCAGCCCGCCGCGTGCAGGTCGCGCAGCGCCTGGGAGACCTCCGACCGCTCCTCGCCCATGCCGAGGATCAGGTTGGACTTCGTCACCAGGCCGAAGGTGCGGGCCTGGGTGATGACGTCCAGCGACCGCTCGTAGCGGAAGCCCGGGCGGATCCGCTTGAAGATGCGCGGGACCGTCTCCACGTTGTGGGCGAGCACCTCGGGGTGCGACTCGAAGACCTGGGTCAACAAAGAAGGGGTGCCGTTGAAGTCCGGGATGAGCAGCTCGACGCCGCAGCCCTCCTGGAGGGCGTGGATCTGGCGGACCGTCTCCGCGTAGAGCCAGGCGCCGCCGTCCGGGAGGTCGTCGCGGGCCACGCCCGTGACCGTCGCGTAGCGCAGGCCCATCGTGGCCACCGACTCCGCGACGCGGCGCGGCTCGTCGGCGTCGAATTCGGCCGGCTTGCCCGTGTCGATCTGGCAGAAGTCGCACCGCCGGGTGCACTGGTCGCCGCCGATCAGGAAGGTGGCCTCACGGTCTTCCCAACACTCGTAGATGTTGGGACAGCCCGCCTCCTGGCAGACGGTGTGCAAGCCTTCGCGCTGCACCAGACCGTGGAGCGAGGTGAACTCGGGGCCCATCTTGGCCTTGACCTTGATCCACGGTGGCTTGCGCTCGATCGGCGTCTCGGCGTTCCGCGCCTCGATGCGCAGGAGCCGGCGGCCTTCTGGAGCGATCGTCACGAATCCGAGCGTATCCCGGTGTTCATCCGTCCCACATACAGGGCGACACGGTTCACAGTCTGTGACGCCCCTCACCAGCGTAAAGCGGTGGCGGTCTCCGGTAGTCTCAGCCGCAACGGCAGTGACGGAACCAAGTAGCGACCGACCACGCCGGCCGAGAGAGCCACCACTCGCTGTGACGGTGGCCCGGTGCCGGTCGCGAAGACACTCCCGAGCCGAGCACGACAAACGAGGCCCCGGCAAGCAAGCCCGCCGGGGCGAAGGTGTGGTGGCACCGCGAGGAACCCGCTCGCCCACACCTCCCGGGGATCGCGTTGCGACGAACGAGGAGGTCACCACATGCAACGCATCCTGTCCCACCAGCTGCCCGAGCACATCGGCAGCGCGGTCACCGTCCAAGGCTGGGTGCACCGGCGCCGCCTGCTCAAGTCGGTCGCCTTCCTGATCCTGCGCGACCGCGGCGGCCTGGTGCAGATCGTGGTCAACGCCGACGACCAGCGCACCCTGCTCGAGCAGCTGCCCGAGGAGACGGTCGTCGAGGTCACGGGCACCGCCACGGCCAACAGCGCGGCGCCGCTGGGCGTGGAGATCACCGGGCCGGCGGTACGCACGCTGTCCGCGCCCGCCGTACCCCCGCCGTTCGACCTGTTCCGTCCGCTGCTCACGGCGACTCTGCCCACGCAGCTCGACCACGCGGCGACCTCGTTGCGGCACAACAGCCGCACCCGGGCGCTCAAGGCGGCGGCCGCCGCCGCGGCGGGCTTCCGAAGGACTCTGGACGCCAACGGCTTCACCGAGATCTTCACGCCCAAGATCGTCGCGTCGGCCACGGAGAGTGGCGCCAACGTGTTCGGCCTCGACTACTTCGGTACGCGCGCCTACCTGGCCCAGAGCCCGCAGTTCTACAAGCAGCTCATGGTCGGCGTCTTCGAGCGCGTCTACGAGGTCGGCCCGGTCTTCCGCGCCGAGCCGCACGACACGGCCCGCCACCTGGCCCAGTACACCTCGCTGGACGTGGAGCTCGGCTTCATCCGGGACCACCGCGACGTGATGGCGGTGCTCCGCGACGTGGTGGCCGGAATGACCGAGGCGGTCGCCGAGCGGCTGCCGGGCTTCGCCGTCCCCGAGGTGCCCGAGGAGATCCCCGCCGTGCACTTCACGACGGCGCTGGAGATCGCCGGGGCGCCGGCGGACGAGCCCGACCTGGCCCCGGCCCACGAGCGCGCGCTGGGGGAGTGGGCGCAGCGGGAGCACGGCTCGGACTTCGTCTTCGTGACCGGCTACCCGATGCGCAAGCGCCCGTTCTACACGCATCCCGAGCCGGACCGGCCGACCCACTCCAACTCGTTCGACCTGCTGTTCCGCGGCCTGGAGATGGTGACGGGCGGGCAGCGGCTGCACGAGTACGCCGACTACGTCAGCGCCCTCGACGGGGACCTGACCGGCGTCGAGAGCTACGTCGAGGCGTTCCGCCACGGCATGCCGCCGCACGGCGGCTTCGCCATCGGCCTGGAGCGCTTCGTGGCCCGCCTGCTAGGGGCGCAGAACGTCCGCGAGGTCACCGCGTTCCCGCGCGACCTGCACCGCCTGACCCCGTAAGGCCCTCAGCCCAGCAGGGTCGGCAGGCGCCGCTCGACGATCGGCAACACCTCGTCGACGGTGACCTGCCGGCCCAGCTCGGCGGTCAGCGACGTCGTCGTGGCGTCCCGGATGCCGCAGGCCACGATGTGGTCGTAGGCGGACAGGTCGCAGTCGGCGTTGATCGCGAACCCGTGCTGGGTGACGCCCCGGGCGACCCGGATGCCGATCGCGGCGACCTTGCGGGCCGGCCCACGCTCGTCCTCCGCCACCCACACACCGCTGCGGCCCTCGATCCGCGTGGTGGCCAGACCCAGCTCGGCGCAGGTGTCGATGAGCAGCTGCTCGGTCCGCCGCACGTAGGCGACCACGTCGATCGGGGCCGGCAGCCGCAGGATCGGATAGCCGACCAGCTGACCGGGCCCGTGCCAGGTGATCTTGCCGCCCCGGTCGACGTCGATGACGGGGCTGCCGTCGGTCGGCCGGTCCCACGGCTCGGTCCGCTTGCCGGCGGTGTAGACGAAGGGATGCTCGAGGAGCAGCACGGTGTCGGGCGTGACACCGTCGGCCACCTCGTCGTGGAGGCGACGCTGCTCGTCCCAGGCCGCCAGGTAGTCGATCGTGCCGAGCCGGCGGGACTCGAGCTTGGGAAGCACGCTGGTCACGCCTGAAGCGTAGCCCTCAGGCGGCGGGCCGGCCCCCGGACATGACCCGCGTCATGCCCCGAGGCTCAGTTGACCCGCCACACCCAGACGTCGTCGATCCGCTCGCCCGGGCCCAGCAGTTGCCGCGTGGCCGTCAGGAGGGCGTCGTGTTGGACCGGCCACTTCGCGCCGTGGATCCGGTCGGCCAGGACCACCGCGTCGACCCGCCAGTGGGCCAGGTCCGCCCGTGCCGCCGCCTGCTCGGCCGGTCCGATCGGCGGGACCACCCCGGTCCGCGCGACCTCGTAGAGCGTCCCGTCGGTGTACCGCGGCACCGGCCCGATCCGCCCCCGCCCGTCGGGCCCGCCCGGCCCCAGGTAGAAGCCCGACACCAGGGAGAACTCGCCCTGCCCGTGCGTCCACGCGTACGCCTGCCAGCGTTGCCCGTCCGGGACCGTGTCGAGGGTGAACGGCACCGTGGCCATGACTCCGCCGGGCGGCACCACCGACGTCCACGCGCCCGACGTGATGAACACCGGGATCGGCTCCCGGGCCACCGTCAGCAGGTTGACCGGGAGCAGCGGCACCAGGGCGACCGCGAACGCCGCCGGCCAGACCCGACCCCGCGGCCGGGCGTCGACGAACAGCGCCAGCAGCAGCCCGACGATCGGCGTGACCACCAGCGCCAACCGCTGCGGCAGCGCCGCGTTGAACACGGGCAGGGGATTGAGCAGGGCGTACGGCAGGGGGATGTCGGTGTAGTTCCTGAAGATCTTGACCGCCGGCCCCCAGGACAGCACCGTGAAGACCAGCGCGGTGACGCCGAGCGCCCGCAGGGTCGCGCGCCGGCCGGGTGGGGCGACCCGCCAGAGATACCAGAACGCGGCGATCACGAGCAGCACCAGCGGCAGCCCGAAGAACGAGTTCTCCTCGGTCTCGTTGGGCGCCAGGCGCGTGTCGAGACCCAGGAGACCGGCCAGCGAGCGCTGCGGGAACGCGAAGTACCCGGCCACGTCCTCGCTGTGGATCCGCGCGTCGAAGCCGGTGCCGTGGAACCGCTGCGGACCCAGGAAATGCATCCAGATGGGGTACGCGAGCAGCGCGAACGCGACGACGGCGGTGACACCCAGGCCGCGCAGCACGCCCGGCAGCGCGGCCCGCGCCTCGGCCCGGGTGGCCCGCGACAGCGACCACACGCCGAGGAACACCAGGCAGGCCAGCGCGATGAAGAACAGCCCCTCGGCGGCGATCGAGAACGCGACCGCGACCAGCACGCCCAGCAGGGCCCCGTCGCGCAGCCAGCGGCCGTCGCGGAGCCGGATCACCCGCCAGACCACGATCGGCACCAGCCAGCCCGCGGTCCAGTTGAGGTGGGCGTTGGCGTGGGAGACCATGCTCGGCGCGAACGCGATGAACAGCGCCCCGGTCGCCGCGGCGAGGCGCGACGTGACCAGGTGGCGGGAGAGCAGCCAGAACCAGGCGTACGCCGTCGCGACCAGGTTGAGCGTCAGGATCACCGCGAACGTGACCGGGGCGCCGAGCAGGAAGGTCAGCGGCGCGAACAGCACGGCGTACACCGTGATCGAGGTGTTGACCGCCAGGTTGGCGCCGTCGGGGAAGCCGATCAGGTGGGTGAAGAACGGGTTCTCGCCGTGCGTGACGGCCCGCGCGCCGTAGGACAGCAGCCACTCGAACAGGGCCTGGTCGCTGGAGTTCACCTTGATCGCCCGGCCGTTGGGATCGATCCACAGCCCGCTGGTGACCCAGACCGCGAGCACCAGGGCGATGCCGGTGACCAGCAGGTCGGCCCGCCGGCGCGAGGTGCGGGCGGATCTCTCCGGCGCGACGGCCGGGGGAGCGGGGGACGCGATCGACACGGGCGGAGGCTACCAATCGGGACGACACGCCCAGGAAGCGCCCGTTGTTTGCGGTCTTATTGAAAATGACTTCCAATGTCAGCATGAAAATCGCCTTCGTCGGGAAGGGCGGCAGCGGCAAGACGACGCTGGCCGCCCTGCTCGCCCGCCACCTGGCCGCCGCGCCGGACCGACCGCCGCTGCTCGCCGTCGACGCCGACATCAACCAGCACCTCGCCGCCGCGCTCGGGGCCGGCGAGGACGACGCGCGCCCCGCGCTCGGCGACCACCTGGCGGAGATCAAGGAGTACCTGCGCGGCGACAACCCGCGGATCGCGTCGGCGGCCGCGATGGTCAAGACCACGCCGCCAGGGCGCGGCTCGCGCCTGCTTACCGTCGCCGGCCCCAACCCGGTGTACGACGCGACGGTGCGCGAGGTGGCCGGCGTACGCCTGGCCGTGACCGGGGCGTTCGCGGAGCAGGACCTGGGCGTCGCCTGCTACCACAGCAAGGTCGGGGCGGTCGAGCTGCTGCTCAACCACTTGGTCGACGGGCCCGGGGAGTACGTGGTGGTCGACATGACCGCCGGCGCCGACTCGTTCGCGTCCGGGCTGTTCACCCGCTTCGACGCCACGTTCCTGGTCTGCGAGCCGACCCTGCGCAGCGTCGGTGTCTACCGGCAGTACCTGGGCTACGCCCGCGACCACGGCGTGCGCGTGCACGTGGTCGGCAACAAGGTCGCCGACGAGTCCGACGTCGAGTTCCTGCGCGCGCACGCCGGCGCCGACCTGCTCACCTGGTTCGGCCGCTCCGACTGGGTGCGGGCCTCCGAGCGCGGCGAGGTCCGCCCGCTGGACGCCCTCGAACCGGCCAACCACGCGGCCCTGCGCCAGGTGCGGGAGGCCGCCGACGCGGCGGAGAAGGACTGGCCGCGGTACGCCCGGCAGGCCGCCGACTTCCACCGGCGCAACGCCCTCGCCTGGGCCAACGAGCGCGCCGGCGCTGACCTGACCCACCAGATCGACCCGGACTTCGTCCTGGGTGACCAGCTCGTCCACTGAGGAGAGAGACATGTCCCTGACCGTTCCCGCCGACCTGCTGTCCCGCGCCGAGACCGGCGACGTCGACGACGCCGCCTTCGTGGAGTGCGTGCGCGACTCTCTGCCGTACGCCTGGTCGGTCGTCTCCGACGTCGCCGGCCGGGCCGGTGCCGGGGTCGCCGAGCACGCCGTGCCGCCGCCGAGCGAGACCGAGCGTGGGCAGCTGCTCCGCGCGTTGGCCAGCGACGCGATCCGCGGCGCGCTGGAGCGCCACTTCGGCGTCAAGCTGGCGTTCCAGAACTGCCACCGGGTGGCCGCGTTCGCGCCGGCCACTGTGGACGGCGCGGGCTACCGCGAGTTCGTCTCGCCCCGGGCGCAGATCCGCAACCAGTCGCCGGAGCTGGTCGACTGTTAGGTACGCCACATTCGCGGTCGGCGATATGTGTGATCGTCGACCATGTCAGATCGATGGTCGCGAATCGTAACCTCGCGGAAACGCGCGAGGAGGTCGCCGTGACCAAACGAATCCTGTCCCTCTGTGCCGCCGGCGCGGCGCTGGTCGTCGCGGCGGTGCTCGCGCTGGCCGCGCCCGCGCAGGCGGCCCAGCTCACCGCCGTCAGCGGCTTCGGGTCCAACCCCGGGAACCTGGCGATGTACGCGTACCGCCCCGACAACCTGCCCTCGGGCGCGCCCGCCGTGGTGCTGCTGCACGGTTGCGGGCAGGACGCCAACGCCTACTTCACCAACAGCGGCTGGCGCACCTTCGCCGACCGGTGGCGGTTCACGCTGATCATCCCGCAGCAGAACAGCGGCAACAACGCGTCGTCGTGCTTCAACTGGTTCGAGACCGGCGACATCAGCCGCGGCTCGGGCGAGGCGGCGTCGATCCGCACCATGGTCGGCTACGCGGTGAGCACCTACGGCACCGCCGCCAACCGGGTCTACGTCAGCGGGCTGTCGGCCGGCGGGGCGATGAGCGCGGTCATGCTGGCCACCTACCCGGACGTGTTCGCCGCCGGCTCGATCGTCGCGGGCATCCCGTACCGCTGCGCCACCAGCATGGTCAACGCGTTCAGCTGCATGAACCCCGGGGTCGACAAGACACCGGCGCAGTGGGGCGACCTGGTGCGCGGCGCCTTCGGCTATTCGGGCGCGCGGCCCAAGGTGGCCGTCTGGCACGGCACCTCGGACTTCACGGTCGCGACCGCCAACGCCAACGAGTCGCGCGACCAGTGGACCAACGTGCTGGGCATCTCGGCCAGCCCGACCAGCACGGCGACGCTCGGCGGCGGGACCACGCTGGAGCGTTACGGCAACGACCAGGTGCGGGTCTACCGGGTCTCCGGGATGGGGCACGGCACGCCGGTCGACCCCGGTAGCGCGGCCGACCAGTGCGGGACCGCGGCGGCGTACTTCCTCGACACCATCTGCTCGGCCTACCACGACGCGACGTTCTTCGGGCTCAACACCGGCGGGCCGACGACGCCGCCGACGACCGGCAACCCGACCACGCCGCCGCCCACCGGCGGGCCGTGCGTGACCGCGACGAACTACGCGCACGTCTCCGCGGGCCGGGCCTACCAGCAGCTGGGGTACGTCTACGCGCGCGGCTCCAACCAGGCGATGGGGCTCTACAACGTGTTCCAGACGACGGCGCTGCGCCAGACGGGCGCGAACTACTGGGTCGTCGGCTGCTGAGTTCCTAACGTCCGGTTACGCCGCGCGGTCCCGGTCCCTGGTGCCGGGGCCGCCGAACCGGCTCCCGTAGGGGCGGCCGCCGCCGTCCGGGGCCGCGTGCACGATGCCGCCGAGCAGGGCCGTCTCGTAGCCCTCGACCGGCGGCGGTGACCATCGCTCCACGTCGGCCCGGGCCGCGGCCAGCGCCTGGCTCGCCAGCGACTCCGCCGCCCGGGCCGCGACCAGCGCCTCCACCGGCTCCGCCTCGGTCGCCGCGGCCGCCTGGCCCAGCTCGCCGCGGGCCGCGCAGAGCCGGGTGCGGGCCCGGGCGCCGACCGCGCCACGCCGCGTCACCAGGAAGCCGGCCGCCGCGTCGATCGTCGCGCGGGCCGCGAACATGGCCTGGTCGAGCTGCTCGCGGGCGTGCGAGACGCGGGACGACGGGTCGCGGACCGCGCCCAGCGACTCGCCGAGCGGCCCGGAGACCAGCTCCAGGCGGCGCAGGCCCGCCACCGGGTCCGGGCGGGCCTCGGCGAGCTCCGTGGCCAGCGCGGTGGCCGCCTCGTCGGCGCGGGACACGTCGGCGGCCAGGCCCACCTTGTCGCCGCGCTCGTTGCCCGGCGGGCGGCCGGCCATCGCCAGCACCGCCTTGCCGGCCGCGACCTCCGCGTGCAGGTCGGCCAGCAGCTCGGCCGCGGCGTCCTCGGCGGTGGCCAGGTCGGCGGCGTACGCGTCGACGGCGTCCAGCAGCACCTCGGCCTGGCCGAGCGCCTGCTGGGCGGTGCGCAGGCCGGTCCGGCGGCCGTCCTGGTCGATCTCGGCGGTGGCGAACTCGATCCGGGCCGCCGCCTGGGCGAGGTTGTCCGCGACGGGGCGCAGCGCGCTGTCCGCGTACGCCGCCGTCAGCTCCTTCCAGGTCGTCCCCGCGACCGCCAGCCGCGCCCGGGCGTCGTCGCGGCGCACCGTCAGCCGCGCCCCCAACCGGGCCTCCTCGCTGGCCCGCAGCAGCTCGAACGGCTCCGCCCGCGAGTCCAGCCGCTGGTTGGCGGCGGCGCAGTGCTCGACGATGGTCCGCAGCAGCCGGCGCCGGCTGAACTCGTCCTCCGGCTCGTGGTCGTCGAGGTGCTGGCGGATCCGGAACGCCTCGCTGATGTCGGCCCGGGCCGCGGTGACCGCCTCGACGAAGGTGACGGTGGCGTCCCGGCCGTGCTGGGCCTGCGCGAACGACAGCTCCTGCTCGCTGGTGCACAGGGCGTTGTCGGCGGCGACCAGCGCCGCGTCCGCCTGGGCGAGCAGGCGGGCGGTGGGCAGGTCGCCGCCGAGGTCGAGGGTGTCCGCGTCGAGCTCCGGACCGGCCCGTTCGGCCGGGCCGGCCGGGCCCGCCGTCCGGGTCGTGGCGCTGGTGTCCTCGGCGGGCGCCCAGCCGCCCTGGTCCGGCGGCGCCCACACCGAGGCGGGCGGCGTTTCCGGCTCGAGCGGTGGTTCGGGCTCGACCCGAGGCGCCGCCTGCCTCCTGCGGCGCAGGAGGCTCGTGCGGCGGTCGAGGCGGTGCCGGGGCGTGGACCGGTCGGCCGCGCGGCGGCGGGCCACCACCAGCGTGACCACCACCACCCCGAAGACGAACAACACGCACGCCAACAGCGAAAGCGCGTTGTTGTCGCCCGATGCCGCCGACATGCGGTCAGGCTATTCGGGCGCGGATGCGCAGTCTGCCGAATCGGCAGTCACCGATCCGCGAGGGCCTCCGTGAGCGCGGATCGCACGTTCTGGTGGCGGAACGGGAAACCGGCGCGACCCAGCACACCGGGCACCGCGCGGGTGCTCATCACCGCCAGCTCCGCCACACCGCCCACCACCAGTCGCACGCCGAACTCCGGCACGGGCAGCACCGCGGGCCGGCGCAGCGCGGCGCCGAACGCCTTCGTGAACTCCGCGTTGGTGACCGGCACGGGAGCGCAGACGTTGACCGGGCCGGCGATCTCGGTGCGCTCGGTGAGCAGCCAGCCGACGGCGCGAAGCCAGTCGTCGAGCGAGATCCACGGCACCCACTGCCGGCCGCCGGCGATCGGGCCGCCGATGCCGAGCCGGAAGGGCAGCATCTGCGGCTTGAGAAAACCTTCGTTCTTCTCCAGGGGTACGCCGCTGCGGAGCAGGACGACGCGTACGCCGGCCTCTTCCGCGGGTCGGGTCGACGCCTCCCAGACCCGGCACAGGTCGGGGAAGAAGCCCTCGCCCGGGGCCGCGGTCTCGTCGACGACCCGGTCGCCGGTGTCGCCGTAGATGTTGATGCCGCTGGAGCTGATGAAGGTGGCCGGGCGCTGCGTGCGCTTGGCGATCGCCTCGGCCAGGGTGCGGGTCGGCTCGACCCGGCTGTCCCGCAGCAGGCGCCGGTAGGCCGGCGTCCAGCGCTGGTCGCCGATGTTGGCGCCGGACAGGTTGATCACGGCGTCGACGCCGTCGAGGGCGGCCGGGTCGAGTTGGCCGGAGGCGGGCGTCCAGCGGATCTCGTCGGCGGAGCGGGGAGCCCGGCGGACGAGCCGGATGATGTCGTGGCCGCGCAGCGGGCCGTCGATGAGGCGGTTGCCGAGAAAGCCGGACGCACCGGCCATGAGGATCCGCATGGCCTCATTGTCCTGGATTTCTCGGGGACGGAGTTGTCGGCGGGCCCGGGTAGCCTGTCCGCGTGCGGACGACGCGGGGAGGCGCCAGCCCGGTGATGATCGGGCGCGATCGCGAGCTGCGCCAGCTCAAGAAGCTGGTCGCGGCCCGCCGGGCCGGCGTGGCGATGATCGCCGGCGAGCCCGGCGTGGGCAAGACCCGGCTGGTGCGCGAGCTGCTGTCCACGCTCGACGCCGACACCGTCGTGCTGGTCGGTCAGGCCGAGCCCGGCTCGCTGTCCCGGCCCTACGAGGTGCTGATGGACGCGCTCGACGGCCGGGCCGGGGTCGACCCCGCGCTGCTGGCCGAGCTGGGCGACTCCGGCCGCAGCCCGGTCGAGCGGCTGCACAGCGGCGTCCGGCTGGTCGACGAGCTGATCGCGGGCCGGCCGGCGGTCATCGTCTTCGAAGACCTGCACTGGGCCGACTCCGAGAGCGCCGCGCTGTTCGAGCGCATCGCCGACCTGCCGGGCCCGCAGGTGCTGATCGGCTCCTTCCGGCCGGCCGAGGTGACCGGGCGCGACCCGGTGACGGCGCTGCTCGCCCGGCTCGGCCGGCGCCACTCGGTGACCCGGCTCGACCTGCACCCGTTCGACGAGGCCGACACCGCGACGCTGCTCGCCGCGGTCACCGGCCGGCCCGCCCCGCCGCGCGCGGTGGCCGCGCTGCACCAGCGCACCGGCGGCAACCCGTTCTTCCTCGAGGAGCTGCTGCGCGGGCACGAGCGCGACGACCTCGAGGCGGTCTACGAGCAGCCGTTGCCGTGGAGCCTCGCCGAGGTGCTCCGCCGGCAGGTCGACGACCTCGAGCCCGAGCAGCGCCGGGTGGTCGAGGCCGCCTCCGTGCTCGGCCACCGGGTCCACTTCGACCTGCTGGCCGCCGTCACCGGCGCCGGCGAGGACGAGCTGATCCGGGCCCTGGGGGCGCTGGTCGCCCGCGACGTGCTCGTCGAGACCGGCGAAGACGAGTTCAGCTTCCGGCACGCCCTGCTCCGCGAGGCGATCGCCGGCCACCTGATCGGCCGCCAGCGCCGCCGGCTGCACGAGGCCGCCCTGGAGGCGCTGCTCGCCGACACCGAGGGCCGGCTGCCGCACGACCCCGCGATGGTCGCCCACCACGCCCAGGCGGCGGGGCGCTACGACGACATGCTGGCCGCGGCCCGGCGCGGGGTCGCGCTCTACCTCTCGATCGGCTCCGCCTACCAGGCGCTGGAGCTGGCCGAGATGGGCCTGGCCGAAGACGCCGAGGACCCGTCCCTGCTGGCCGGCGCGGCCCGGGCGGCCTGGCTGGCCGGGCTGCTGCCCGACGCGATCGGCTACGCCCGCCGCTGGCGCGACCGGGCCCGCTCCGCCACCGACCGCAACGACGCGCTCTACCTGATGATCCGGCTCGCCTGGGAGGCCGACGAGCTGGCCGAGATGGACGAGCTGACCCACGAGGTCGAGCTGCTGATCGCCGAGCTGCCGCCGGGCGCCGACCAGGCGCTCGCGATGACCGCGGTCGCCCAGTCGTCGATGCTGCGCGACGAGACCGCCGAGGCCATCGCCTGGGCCGACCGCGCGCTGGCCATCGCCGACGAGCTCGAGCTGCCCCGCATCCGGCTCGCCGCGCTGGTCGAGAAGGGCCTGGCGATGACCGAGTGGCCGTCGACGGCGGCCGAGGGCCAGGCGATCCTGGCGGGCCTCGTCGACGAGGCCGAGAAGGCGGGGGAGTGGGTGCTGGCCGCGCGGGCGCTCAACGAGCTGGTCCAGGGCGTGCCGCCCAACTCGCCGGCCGAGCACGCCGAGCTGCTCGAGCGCATGCGGGTCGACGCCGAGCGGGCGGGCTTCGAGTCGCTGGCGGTCGCGGCCTACTTCCAGGGCCAGGCCCGCATCGCCGTCCGCGAGGGTGACCTGTCGGCCGCCATCGCCGCCCTGGAGCTGGGCCGCGAGCGCGACCGCAGCTACCTGCGCCGCGGGCGCTGGGCCGACTACCACGGGGTGTTCCTGGCGGGGCTCTACCTCGAGGCGGGCCACCACGACGGGGTGGCGGCCGTCATCGACCAGCTGCGCGCCGGTCCCACGGTCGAGCCCTTGACCGTGCCGGGCCTGGCGTTCCACCTGGCCTGCCGGCGGCCCGGCTACGGCGACGTCGAGGCCCTGCTCGACGAGGTGCTGGTCGCGGTGGCCGACCAGAGCTGGCGCAGCGGTTCACAGGCCCACGACCTGCTGGCGGCGGCGATCGAGGGCGGCCTGCCGGTGGACCGGCTGACGGGGTTCGTGCGCGCGCTGATCGACGACAACGTCTGGGACGACTACCGCTCGCTGATCGACGCCCAACTGGCCGAGGTGGCCGGGCGACCCGGCGACGCGGTGGGCGGCTACCAGGCGGTGTGCGGGTCGCAGATCCTCCCGCCGTCGGTGCGGGGGACGGCCGCGGTCGGCGCGGCGCGCTGCCTGCTCGCCCTCGGCCGGCCCGACGACGCCGCCGTCGAGGCCGGGCGGGCCACCGAGCTGCTGTCCCGCTGGGGCGGCTGGCGGGTGGCGGCACTCGACCGGGTCCGGTCGCAGCTGGGCCTGACGCCGCGCGACGGGCAGCGGCCGGTGACGGGCGCCGGGGCGCTGACGCCGCGGGAGCGCGAGGTGGCGCTGCTGATCGCCGACGGCCTGAGCAACGCCGAGCTGGCGCGGCGCCTCTACATCTCGCCCAAGACGGCCGCCGTCCACGTGAGCAACATCCTGCACAAGCTCGGGGTGTCGTCGCGCACGCAGGTGCGTGACGTGGTCGGGCGGTGAGGGGCCCGGTCGTGCGGACCCCTCACCTCCGTGCGGCTAGTGCCGGCTGTCGACGTGCGTCGGGCGGCAGGGCAGCTGCTGGTGGCGATACTCGCCGACGTTGCGGCCGTTGACGAACACCGTCACGCGCCCTGACCGGAACCGCTCCACAACGGAGCTGCCGGGGCGCACCGTCTGGTTGCGACCGTTGTTGAACCGGACGGTGATGTTCACGCGGCCCGTGTTCGCCACGGTGATGTCGCTGGTCCGGTCACCGCACCGCGCCGGGTCGAAGCGGACCCGCCACGACGGCTGCGCGGCCGCCCGCCAGTTGAACACCTGGCACACCCGGCCGCCGTCGAACCGCACCTGGTTGACGCGGGCCACCGTGCCGTCGTTGTAGGTGCCCTGCCCGATCGCGATGGCGACGATGCGGGCCTGCGGGTTCGCGTTCCTGATCTGCGCCAGGGTCTTGTTGTCCGCATACGAGCCGCCGGGCTGGGTCACCATGCCGGGGATCGTGGCGCTGGTCCAGAACTTGCCGGCGTCGACGTCCCAGGTCCGGGTCTCGCCGCGGGTTGGGTTGCCGGTGATCTGGTAGTACGGCTCGAAGACGATCGCGCCGTCGACGGAGCCGTTGTTGGTCAGATCCAGGAACAGCCGGTACGCCGGCAGCGCGGCGTCGTTCCCCGGCGCGATCGCGACGCCGCCGACGGTGGTGCCGTCCAGCTTGGTCGTCTGGTAGCTGAGCTGCGCCACGTCCGCGAGGCGTACGCGCTGGGGCAGGTTCCAGCGGTACTGCACCGCCGACTCCTGCCGCGGCGTCGCCAGCTGGACCCCGTTCTGCACGACCCGGACGGTGCCACCGCCGGTGGTCGTCCAGCCGCGGGTGTTGGTCAGCGTGGTCGTCGAACATCGGGGCGCGGCGGCCGCTTTGGCCGTCGCGGCCGTCGCGGACGCCGACGTGGCCGACACGGCCACGAAGCCGCCCGCCATCGCGAGGGCGGCCAGGGCGCCACCCAACGCACGTTTCATCATGGGAACTCCTTGCTCGTCCGGTCGGAACGGCAGCGCCGTCCCTCCGGGTCAACGAGCTACTTGTCATGTGTGAACGGTCGGTCACCCCTGTCGGTCGGGCCGTCCGCCCGGTCATTCCACGAACGAGTGGCACCGCCGTCACCTACGTCACAGCCCGAACCGGCGCGGCGCGCGTGTCAGCTCTCGGCGGCGGGAGCGTCGGGCGGGCGGTCAGTAGGCCGGGCGCCCGATCGTCCGGGTGGCCCTCGCCCACAGCGGCAGGGCCGCCGTCGAGAGGAGCAGGCCCGCGGTGGTGACGGCCGTCCAGCCGCCGGTGGGCCAGAGGGCGGTGGCGAGGGCCGAGCCGGCGGCGGCGCCCGTGAAGCTGGCTGTCGCGTACGACGTGTTGAGGCGGGTGCGGGCCGCGTGGGAGGTGCGCAGGATCCGCGTCTGGTTGAGGATCGCGATCGTCTGGAAGGCGACGTCCAGCGTGAGGATCGCGACCACCAGCAGCGGCACCGACCGCGCCGCGAACGCGGCGACCACATAGGACAGCAGGAGGACGAGCCACGCGACGCCCGTCGCAGCCGTCGAGCGGCCCTGGTCGTGCAGGCGGCCGGCCGTGCGGGCGGCGGCGGCGCCGGCCAGGCCCACGAGGCCGAACAGGCCGATGGCCCAGACCGGATACGCGAACGGCGGGGCGCTGAGCAGGAATGTCAGCGCCGTCCAGAACATGCTGAACACGGCGAAGCCGAGCGCGGTCGTGGCGAGCGTCCAGCGCACGGTCCGGTCCCGCAGGGCCACCGCCGGCACCGAGGCGATCAGGCGCGGATAGGGCAGGACCGCCTTGGGTGGCAGCGGCGGCAGCGCGCGCCGCAGCACCACCGCCACCGTCACCGTGCAGGCGGCGGCGGTCGCGAAGACGGCCCGCCAGCCGGCCGCGGCGGCCAGCAGGCCGCTGACGGTGCGGGCCGTGAGGATGCCGACCAGCAGCCCGGCCGCCACCGTCCCGACGGCCCGGCCGCGGCTGCCCTCGTCGGCCAGGTCGCCGGCCAGCGCGATCAGGATCGGGCCGGCGACGGTGGTCAGGCCGAGCAGCGTCGTGCCGACCAGCAGCACGCCGATGGTGGGCGCGACCGCGCACAGGAGCAACGCCGCCGCGCAGCACAGCGACAACAACGGCAGCAGGCGCCGGCGGTCCCGTACGTCACCGAGGGGCACGATCAGCAGCACCGCCGCCGCGTAGCCGAGCTGGGTCGTGGTGACCAGCCACCCGGCCGTCGCCGGCGCGACGTGCAGGTCCACGGCGATCAGGCCGAGGAGCGGCTGCGCCCAGTAGAGGTTGCCCACCGCGACGCCGGCCGCCACGGCGAACAGGGCCGTCATGGCCGCGCGGGAGCGACGACCAGGGCGCCGCGGCGGCCGGCCGCCCACACGGCGAGGGCGAAGCAGCTCAGCAGCATGCCGGCGACCGTGATCGCCGGCCAGCCGCCGGCCGACCACAGGAGGGTGGCGGCCGCGGAGCCGAGGCCGCCGCCGATGAAGTTGCTGACCACGAACGCCGTGTTGAGGCGGCTGCGGGCGGCGTGCGAGACGGCGAAGACGCGCGTCTGGTTGAGGATCGCGAGCGACTGCGCGCCGGCGTCGAGCGTCACCACCGCGACGATCAGCAGCACGACCGAGCGGCCGGCCAGCGCGGCCAGGGCGAACGACAGCAGCACCACCAGCCAGGCGACGCCGGTGGCGGGGATCGACCAGCCGCGGTCGTGCAGCCGGCCGACGCGCTGCGCGGCGATGGCACCGGCGAGGCCGGCGAGTCCGAAGAGGCCGATCGTGGAAACGCTGTAGTCGAACGGCGGCCCGCTCAGCAGGAACGTCAGCGAGGTCCAGAAAAGAGCGAAGGCCGCGAAGCCGGTCATGCCGAGTACGAGGGTCCAGCGCACCGTCCGCTCGCGCAGCGCGACCGCGGGCACCGAGGCGATCAGCGCGCGGTAGGGCATCCGCGTCTTCGGCTCCAGCGGCGGCAGGGCTCGGTGCAACAGCACGGCGAGCAGCACCGCGCCGGCGGCGGCGACCACCACGACGGCCCGCCAACCGGCGACGCCGGCGATCAGGCCGCTGACCGTACGCGAGGCCAGGATGCCCGTGAGGATGCCGGAGGCGACGGTGCCGACGACGTGACCGCGCTGGGCGTCGTCGGCCAGGTCGCCGGCGAGCGGCGTGAGCAGCTGCCCGGAAACGGTGGTCACGCCGAGCAGCGCGATCGCCGCCAGCAGCATGCCGATCGTGGGCGACACCGCGCAGAGCACGAGCGCGACGGCGGAACAGCCCAGCATGGTGGGTATGAGCCGGCGCCGGTCGAGCACGTCGCCCAGCGGCACGATCAGCAGCACGCCGAGCGCGTAGCCGACCTGCGCGGCGGTCACCAACCAGCCGGCGGTCGTGGTGGACGCGCCCAGGTCGTCGGCGATCAGGTCGAGCAGCGGCTGCGCCCAGTAGAGGTTGGCGACCGCCCCACCCGCGGCGACGGCGAACAGGAACGTGAGCCGCCGGTCCATGACCGGCGCGGGGGAGGCGTGCACCCCGCCATGCTCGCCGGAAACCCGGGCAAGCGAAAGGCCCGGCCGAAGCCGGGCCTTCCGAAGCGGTGCGTCAGGCGAGACCGAGCTCGCCCTCGAAGTTGCCGGCCTCCAGCCGCTCCTTGATCGCGGTCAGGAAGCGGGCCGCGTCGGCGCCGTCGACGATCCGGTGGTCGTAGGACAGCGACAGGTAGACCATCGACCGCGGCACGATGACCTCGCCGAGGTCGGCGTCGTTGACCACCACCGCGCGCTTGACCACGGCGCCCGTGCCCAGGATGGCGACCTGGGGCTGGTTGATGATCGGCGTGTCGATCAGCGCGCCCCGGCTGCCGGTGTTGGTGATGGTGAACGTGCCGCCCGACAGCTCGTCCGGGCTGATCTTGTTGGTGCGGGTGCGGTCGGCCACGTCGGCGATCCGCTTGGCCAGGCCGGCCAGGTTGAGGTCGCCGGCGTCCTTGATGACCGGGACGACCAGGCCCTTCTCGGTGTCGACGGCGATGCCGAGGTGCTCGGCGTCGAAGTAGGTGACCTCGCCGGCGTCCATGTCGATCTTCGAGTTGACCATCGGGTGGGTGCGCAGGGCCTCCACCGAGGCGAGGGCGAAGAACGGCAGGAACGACAGCTTGACGCCGTGCTGCGCGACGAAGTCGTTCTTGGCCCGCTGGCGCAGCTGCGCGATGCGGGTCACGTCGACCTCGACCACGGTGGTGAGCTGCGCCGAGACCTGCAGCGACTCGACCATCCGGTTGGCGATCGTGCGGCGGATCCGGGACAGCTTCTCCACCCGGCCCCGCAGCGGGCTCGGCGTGGCCGGGGCCTTGGCTGCCGGCGCCGGCTTGGCGGCGGCCGCGGGCGCGGCGGCCTTGGCCTCCGCGTCGGCCTTCGCCTTGGCGGCGGCGTCGAGCACGTCCTGCTTGCGGATGCGGCCACCGACGCCGGTGCCGCTCACCGTCGACAGGTCGACGCCCTGGTCGTTGGCGAGCTTGCGGACCAGCGGGGTGACGTAGCCGTTGCCCTCTTCCCCACCGGCCGGGGCCGACTGCGCGGAACGGGCCGGCGCGGCGGCGGTGGCCGCCGGGGCCGGCTCGCGGGCCGGGGCCTGGCGCGGTGCCGGCGCCTTGGCCGGCTGGGCCGGCTGGGCCTGGGCCGGCTCCGCGGCCCGCTCGGCCTTCGCCGGCTCGGCCGCGGTCTCGGCCTCGGCGGTGGGCGTCCCGTACGCGGCGCCGGCGGTGCGCTCCTCGTCCTTCGGCTCTTCCTTGGGCTTCGCCTCGGGCTGGGCGGTGCCGCTCGGGGCGGCGCCCTCGGCGCCGATCACCGCGAGCGCGGCGCCGACCTCGGCCGTCTCGTCCTGCGGCACCTTGATCTCGAGCAGCGTGCCGGCCACCGGCGACGGGATCTCGGTGTCGACCTTGTCGGTGGAGACCTCGAGCAGCGGCTCGTCGACGTCGACGGAGTCGCCGACCTCCTTGAGCCAGCGGGTCACGGTGCCCTCGGTGACGCTCTCGCCGAGCGCCGGCATCGCCACCGTCGTCGCCTCGCCGCCACCGGAGCCGGCCGAACCAGAGCCGGAGTCGGACGCGGACGCCGCGGCCGGCGCCGGCTCGGGCTCGGACTCCTCGGCCGGCGCCGCCTCCGGCTCGACACCCTCGTCAGCGGAATCGGCGGAATCGGCGGAATCGGCGGAGGAGGCCGCGGCGGGCGCCGACTCCTCGGCGGGCGCGCCGCCACCGGAGCCCTCGCCGTCGATCACCGCGAGCTCGCTGCCGACCTCGGCGGTCTCGTCCTCGCCGACGACGATCCGGCTCAGCACGCCGGCGGCCGGCGACGGGATCTCGGTGTCGACCTTGTCGGTGGAGACCTCCAGCAACGGCTCATCGACCTCGACGGTGTCACCCTCCTGCTTCAACCAGCGGGTGACCGTGCCCTCGGTGACGCTCTCGCCGAGGCGAGGCATGGTGACCGATACCGGCATCTCTCTCAGGACTCCTTTGTCGATGTGACCGGAACTCCGCCGATCAGGCGTGCGCGTGCAGCGGCTTGCCGGCCAGCGCCAGGTGCGCCTCGCCGAGCGCCTCCGACTGCGTCGGGTGCGGATGGATGAGCTGGGCGACCTCGGCCGGGTAGGCCTCCCAGTTGTAGATCAGCTGCGCCTCGGCGATCAACTCGCCGACCCGTGCGCCGACCATGTGAATCCCGACGACCGGTCCGTCGTCGACCCGGACGACCTTGATGAAGCCCTGGGTCTTGAGGATCGAGCTGCGGCCGTTGCCGCCGAGGTTGTAGTTGTAGGCGGTGACCTTGTCGGCCCCGTAGCGCTCCTTGGCCTTGGCCTCGGTGAGGCCGACCGACGCGAGCTCCGGGTCGGAGTAGGTGACCCGCGGGATGCCGGCCTCGTCGATGACCGGCGGGTTGAGACCGGCGATCTCCTCGGCGACGAAGATGCCCTGCTGGAAGCCGCGGTGGGCCAGCTGCAGGCCGGGGACGATGTCGCCGACGGCGTAGACGTTGGGCACGCCGGTGCGCAGCCGCTCGTCGGTGGTGACGAAGCCGCGGTCGAGCTTGACGCCCTGCTCCTCGTAGCCGAGGTTGGCGGTGGTCGGGCCGCGGCCGACGGCGACCAGCATGATCTCGGCCTCGACGGTCTCGCCGCCGGCGATGGTCGCGCGTACGCCGTTGTCGGTGCGCTCCACCTTCTCGAACGGCTTGCCGACCTTGAAGTTGATGCCGCGCTTGCGGTAGGCCCGCTCCAGCGCCTTGGACAGGTCCTCGTCCTCGGCGGCGACCAGGCGGGGCAGCGCCTCCAGCACGGTCACGTCGGCGCCGAACGACTTCCAGGCGCTCGCGAACTCGACGCCGATCACGCCGCCACCGAGCACGATCGCCGACGTCGGCACGCGGTCGAGGTTGAGGGCGTGCTCGCTGGAGATGACCCGCTCGCCGTCGAGCTCGAGGCCCGGCAGGTTCCGCGAGTAGGAGCCGGTGGCGAGGATGATGTTGCGGCCCGTGTAGCGGGTGCCGTCGACCTCGACCTGGTTGGGGGCGACGAGCTTGCCGTGCCCCTCCACGTACGTGATCAGCTTGGCGCCCTTGACCAGGCCCTGGAGGCCCTTGTAAAGGCGGCCGACGACGCCGTCCTTGTAGGTGTTGACGCCCGCCATGTCGACGCCGAGCAGCTCGGCCTTGACGCCGAACGCCTCGGACTCGCGGGTCTGGTCGGCGATCTCGCCGGCGTGCAGCAGCGCCTTGGTCGGGATGCAGCCCCGGTGCAGGCAGGTGCCGCCCAGCTTGTCCTTTTCGATGAGGGCGACGGACAGGTCGAGTTGTGCGGCGCGCAGCGCGGCCGCGTAGCCGCCGCTGCCACCTCCGAGGATCACGACGTCGAAGGTTGCGTCGTTCGGCTGGCTCACAGTCATCTCCCAGGTCGCGCGGGCTACCTCGGCCATCTTGTCACTTGTGGAGCCTGCCCGCGTAACGAGGTACCCGCCGATGTGGCCCGGGGACGTACGCTTGCCGCTAACTTCGATGTCCGTTTCGTAGGGGAGGGTCGGTGTCCTGGTTCCGGCGCCGGAAAGGAACGCCCGGTCGGCAGGCGGAAAGGCCGGCCGTGCAGGCCGATCTCGACCATCTTGCGGAGTTTGTCCGCTCGCGGCGCGGGGTCGAGGCGTTCATCGAGCCGAAAACGACCGTCACCGAGACCACAGTGATGCTGATCGCACACGACGGCGAATGGACCCGGCGCCGGATCGACGGCCCGGAGGGCGCCCGTCGGTTCGCGCACAAACTGGCGATCCCGATCTACGACGTCCGACTCGTCGGCTACCCGCAGCGCATGCGTGACTACAACGAGAGGCGCAAGCGCGCGTCGAGCTGAAACGGAAGGAACGGTCCGTTGTCATGCGAAAAGCGATGACAACGGACCGTTCCTTTCTCTATTCGGCGGCGATCCGGTCGACGAGCTCGAGCAGGGTGCGGACCGGAACCCCGGTGCCGCCCTTCGACCAGTGCCCGGTCGGCTCACCGGAGTGGTAGCTCGGCCCGGCGATGTCGATGTGCGCCCACGGCACGCCCTCGGCCACGAACTCCCGGAGGAACACGCCGCCCTGCAGCATGTGCCCGGCCCGGTCCATGCCGGCGTTGACCTGCGAGATGTCGGCGACGTCGGAGTCCATGCCGGTGCGCACGTCGTCGGGCAGCGGCATCGGCCAGGCCGCCTCGCCGACCGCGTCGCCGGCGTCGCGGACCCGGTCGCACATGTCGGGGCTGCCCATCACGCCGGCGACCCGCTTGCCGAGCGCGATCACCTGGCCGCCGGTCAGCGTCGACGTCTCGAACAGGTAGTCGCAGCCGTCGGCGCAGGCCCGGGCGATCGCGTCACCGAGGATCATGCGGCCCTCGGCGTCGGTGTTGAGCACCTCGACCTTCTTGCCGTTGAACATCGTGACGACGTCGCCGGGCCGGTAGGCGGTCGCCGACGGCATGTTCTCCGCCATCGGGAGGTAGCCGCTCACCTCGACGTCGGGCTTGAGCTCGGCGACGGCGAGCAGCGTCGCGGCGACCGCGGCCGCGCCGGCCATGTCGCTCTTCATCTCCCACATGCCCTGCGCCGGCTTGATGGAGACGCCGCCGGTGTCGAACGTGATGCCCTTGCCGACCAGCGCGACCTTCTTGCGGGCGCCGTCGCCGACCGGCTTGTAGGTGAGCTTCACCAGCCGCGGCGGCGCCGACGAGCCGAGGCCCACGGCCAGCACACCGCCGTAGCCGCCGGCCTCGAGCTGCTCCTCGTCGAGCACCTCGACCTCGAGACCGGCCGCGCGGGCCGCCTCGGCGACCGCGTCGGCGAACTGCGGCGGGCGCAGGTCGTTGGGCGCGGTGTTGACCCAGTCGCGGCACCGGCCGACGACACCGGCGACCACGAGCGCCCGGGTGATCTCGTCCTGGGCGGTCTTGTCGGCGGCGTCCGGCACGTGCACGGCGATGTCGCCGACGGGCTGCCGGACCGCGGGCTTCGTCTTGTAGCCGGCGAACCTGTAGGCGCCGAGCAGCGCGCCCTCGGCGACCGCACGCAGCGCCGCCGGGCCGTCCTCGTCGTCGGGCAGGGGCATCGCGACGGCCACCGACGCGTTGCCGGCCAGGGAACGGATCGCGGCCGCGGCGCCCCGGCGCAGCGTCTCGGGCGCGGGGGCGGCACCGGACGGCTCCGGGCCGAGACCGACGACGGCCACCACCGGCGCCGCGACCGTGCCCAGCGACGCCACCTTGGTCACCTCGCCCGTCGCGCCGGACGCGCCCAGCCGCGCCAGCGTCTCGGTCAGCCTGCCGTCGAACGCGGCGGCGATGCTCTCCGCGCCGCTGGCCAGAAGCAGCGTGCCGGCCAGGCCGGGCGGGCCGTCGGTGCCGGCCTCCGCGACGCTGTGCACCCCGATCACGATGGCGTCGGTGGTCAGCTCGGCGGGGTCGGTGTCGACGAGGCGAAGGTCGGTGGTCAAGGGCGCGGTCACGCGGCGGCTCCGGACTGGGCTGCGGGTCGGCCGCTCATGACGGCCGCTCGGTCAGGGACGGTCTCCGGCCGAACCTAGCGGCCACGAGCCGTGTTGTCCCGCCGATGCTAACCATCGGCGCCTGTCCCGGTAAGTTGCCACCCATGACCGACGCCGTACCGCTCCATTCACCTGTCCACGACCGGCACGTCGCGCTCGGCGCGAAGTTCGCGCCGTTCGGCGGCTGGGAGATGCCGCTGGAGTACCCGGGCGGCGGCGTGATCCGCGAGCACACCGCGGTGCGCACCGGCGTCGGCGTCTTCGACGTCTCGCACCTCGGCAAGGCCCGGGTCCGCGGCGCGGGCGCGGCCGCCTTCGTCAACGCCTGCCTCGCCAACGACCTCGACCGGATCGGCGCCGGCCAGGCGCAGTACACGCTGTGCTGCGACCCGGCGACCGGCGGCGTGGTCGACGACATCATCGCCTACCGCTACGCCGACGACCACGTCTTCCTCATTCCGAACGCGGCCAACACCGCCGAGGTCGTCCGCCGCCTCGACGCGGCGGCGCCGGCCGGGGTCACGGTGACCGACGAGCACCGGGACCACGCGATCTTCGCGGTCCAGGGTCCGCGGTCGGCGGCTGTGCTGTCGGCGCTGGGCCTGCCGACCGAGCACGCCTACATGAGCTTCGAGCCGGCCACCCTCGAGGGCGTCGACCTGGTCGTCTGCCGCACCGGCTACACGGGCGAGCACGGCTACGAGCTCGTCGTGCCGGCCGACGGGGCGGGCACGGTGTGGGACGCGGTGCTCGCCGCCGGCGACCCGTTCGGCATCCTCCCGTGCGGCCTCGGCGCCCGCGACACGCTGCGCACCGAGATGGGGTACGCGCTGCACGGCCAGGACCTGAGCCCCGACATCACGCCGGTGCAGGGCCGGGTCGGCTGGGCCGTCGGCTGGACCAAGCCGGAGTTCTGGGGCCGCGAGCCGCTGCTGGCCGAGAAGGCGGCCGGGCCGCGGCGTACGCTGCGTGGCCTGGAGGCGGTCGGCCGGGCCATTCCGCGCCCGCACATGACGGTGTACGCGGGCGACCAGGCGATCGGCGAGATCACCAGCGGCACGTTCTCGCCGACGAAGAAGGTCGGCATCGCGCTGGCCCTGCTGGACACCGCCGCCGGCCTCAAGGACGGCGACGTCGTCGAGGTCGACATCCGCGGCCGCCGGGCCGAGATGAAGGTGGTCAAGCCGCCGTTCGTGACCCCCTCGGTGCGCGGCTAACGCAACACCAGCACCAGCAGCGCCACGCTGGTGGCGATCTCGACGGCGGCGCCGAGCACGTCACCGGTGATCCCGCCGAAGCGGCGCACCGCGTGCCGCACGAGCAGGATGCCGGCCGCCAGCCCGGCGGCCAGCGCCAGCAGACCCTGCAAGGGCCGTCCTGGCACCGCGAAGACCGCGAGCGTGGCGGTCGCGACCGTGCCGCTGAGGAGCGTCGGGGCCGCGACCGTGCCGGCGACGAGCGCGCCGAGCCCTTCCGGCCGGGCCGCGGGGACGCCACGCCGGCAGGCCCAGGTGACCGCGAGCCGGCCGGTCGCGAACGCCGCGGCGCCGCCCAGGACGGCGGCGAGGCCCGTGAGCGCGCCCAGCGCGGCCGCCTGCAGGAGCAGGGTGACGGTCAGCGCCACGACGCCGAACGGGCCGATGTCCGGCCGCTTCATGATCTCCAGCGCGGCCGGGCCGGATCTGTAGGAGCCGAGCCCGTCGACCGTGTCCGCCAGACCGTCCAGGTGCAGGCCGCGGGTCAGCAGGGCGGCCAGGCCGACGCCGGCCGCGCCCGCGACCAGGCCCGGTGCGCCGGCGGCGTGCAGCAGCGCGACCGTGCCGCCGATCGCGGCGCCCAGGCCGGCGCCGACCAGCGGGGCCAGCGCCATCGCCGCGGCGGCCGCGGGCCGGTCGACCCGGCCGGCGCGGACCGGCAGGACGGTGAAGGTGGTCAGCGCCAGGCGCAGGCCGTCAGGCACCGCGGCTGGGCTGGTCCTCGGTGCTCTCCGGCTTGGCGCTGAACCAGCTCTCCAGGGCCGACGGCGGCCGCTCGGGCTCGGCGTCGGCCGGGGCGGCGCCGTTGCCGTTGCCGGCGGCGCGGTCGCCGGCGTGGTCGTCGGCGGCGTCGCGCGGGCCGGGGACGGGTTCGCTCGCGTCCGCCCGGTTCGACCACGAGGACGTCGGGTCCGTCGCCTCCGCCGGAGCCGACCACGTCGGCGTCAGGTCGCCCGCGGGCGACGTCGAGGCCGCGTCGTCGCCGGTTGGCGAGGTCGGGGCCGCGTCGTTCGCGCCGGACCAGGCCGCCGGCGCGTCGTCCGCGGACCAGGCCGGCCGCGCGTCGCCCGCGGACCGGGCCGGCGTCGCGTCGCCCTCGGCGGCCGACCAGGCTGGCGGCGCGTCGCCCTCGGCGGCCGACCAGGCTGGCGTCGCGTCGCCTGCGGCGGCCGACCAGGACGGCGTCGGTTCGTCATCGGCGGCCGGCCAGGCCGACGGCGGGAGGCCGGCCGGGTCGTCCGGCTCGTCGAGCGAGTCGTGCGCGGCCAGCGTCTCGTCGTCGGGCGCCATCGCCGGGTGCACCGGCAGCGTGGCACCGAGCGCGAGCGCGGCCCGCAGCAGCGGCAGCGCGGCCAGCGACGTGGCCCCCTCGCCGAGGCCGAGCCGCAGGTCGAGCACGGGGTGCAGGCCGAGCACGTCGGAGCCGAGCTTCACCGCCGGGTCGTTGCCGTGGTCGGGCAGCAGGCACCAGTGCCGGGCCTGGCCGGCCAGGTCGCGGGTGACCAGCGCGGCCGCGACGCCGACGGGGCCGTCCAGCAGCACCGGGATGCGCCGCGCGGTGGCGCCGAGGATCAGGCCCGTGGCCACCGCGATGTCGCCGCCGCCGAGGTCGACCAGGACCTGCTTGGCGCTGCGGGCGCTGCGCCGGACCCGGTGCATCGCGTCGCGGACCGCCGCGCAGCGGATCATCCAGGCGTCGTCGTCGATCTCGGCGCCGGGCACGACGACCCGCCCGAGCACGGCGGCGGGCTCGGCGCCGGTCGTGGCGGCCAGCACCGCCGCGGCGGCCGCCTCCGAACCGCTGCCGCAGGCGGCCAGGACCAGCACGTCGACGCCGGCGTCGGAGGCTTCCTCGGCCAGCCGCCAGCCGTAGCGCAGCGCCGAGTCGACCTCTTCGAGCGTCAGCACCTCGCGCTCCTCCATGGCCGCGCACGCCGGAGCGTCGACGACCTGGAGGGTGGCGCCCGCGTCGGCGGCCAGCCGGGCGATCGGGCCCTCGCCGGCCCGGGCCTGGTCGGCCCGGCGGCGGGACTCGCCCGGCAGCGTGCCGGCGGCGGCGCCGCCGTTGTGGTCGCCGCGGATCAGCACCACGCGCGGGGACCGCCACGGCTGCGGGACGACCCGGGCCTGGGTGGCGGCGGCGAACTCGACGACCCGCTGCAGCCCGCCGAAGCCGGCGCCACCGGCGTCGAGGGTGGCCACCCGGTCGCGGGCCTGCGGCGGGGTGTCCTCGTCGGGCATCGGCAGCGACATGCCCTGCTGGATGACCAGGCCGGTGGCCAGGGCGGGCAGCGTCATGGTCGGCGCGGACCAGGCCGGCTGGCCGGTCGCGCCGGCCGGCTCGGCGGGCGCCGCCACGGCCGGCGTGGGCGTCAACACCTCGGGCGAGGTCGAGGGAACCGCCGGCGCGGCCGGAGCCGCGACCGGCGCGACGGCCGGCGCGGGGGCGGGCGCGGCCGCCTGCTTGAGCCAGGTCACCTGCCCGGCGACCACGAGTGCCACCGCGTCGGCGGCGCCGGCGACGGCCTGGTTGGTGGTGCCCAGCGCGTCGGTGTAGGCGCGCCCGACGGGGGTCAGCGGCACCAGCGAGAGGCCGACCTCGGAGGTGACGAGGACCAGGCGGGCGCTGCTCTCGCGTACCGCCGTGGCCAGATCGGCGATCGTCGCGACGTCGTCGGCCGGCTGCCGCTCGGGGTCGATCAGCCCGGCGACCCAGCCGCCGAGGTCGTCGACCAGCAGCGTCTCGCCCTCCTGGGCGGCGGAGATGATCTCCAGCAGGCGGTGGGGGTCGGCCCCGGTCTCCTCGGTGGGCCAGGCCGCCGGGCGGCGCTCGCGGTGGGCGGCGACCCGGGCGTCCCAGTCCGGGTCGTCGACGGCGTCGCCGCGCGGCCCGGCGGGGGAGCCGGTCGCGACATATCGGACGGGACCGCCCTCACCAACGAGAGACTCGGCGAATTCGGACTTACCTGACCGGATCCCGCCGAGGACGAGAACGGAGCGCCAGCCGTCTACGGACATGCACCGCAGCTTACGGCGGACAGCTTTGGGTCGGGGTAGCGGTGGTGGCCCGGATAGGCTGTGCAGGTCTCAATCGAGGGGAGCAGACGCGATGCCGTGGAGCTGGCGCTACGAGGGAGCGGACGGCAAGCCGGTGACCGGCCCGGCCGAGACGTTCGGCAGCCAGGCCGACGCCGAGTCGTGGATCGGGCAGACCTGGCGCGACCTCGCCGGCGCCGGGGTGACGACCGTGGTGCTCGCCGAGGACGACCGGGTCGAATACCGCATGCCCCTGGCCCCCGCGGGCGAATGAGCGACTGGCGGCGGCACGACCCGCTGGTGCTGGGCGTGCCGAGGTCGGCGTTCCGGCCGAGCGGCATCTTCCTGGCCATCGTCGCGGTCTTCGCGCTCAGCGGGCTGATGGCGTGGCACCAGGTCACCCCGCGCCTGGCGGTCTTCGTGTTCGTCATCTCGGGCTGGCTGGTCTCGCTCTGCCTGCACGAGTACGCGCACGCCCTGGTCGCCTACCGCTCCGGCGACACCGACGTGGCGCACCGCGGCTACCTGACGCTCAACCCGCTCAAATACAGCAACGTGCTGCTGTCGATCATCCTGCCGCTGGTCGTCGTGGTGCTCGGCGGCATCGGCCTGCCCGGCGGCGCGGTCTGGGTCGACCACGCGGCCATCCGCGGCCGGCTGCGCAAGTCGCTGATCAGCCTGGCCGGCCCGGCCACCAACCTGCTGTTCACGCTGGTCCTGCTGATCCCGTTCGCCTTCGACCCCGACGTCTGGGCGCACCTGGAGTTCTGGGCCGGGGTCGGGCTGCTGGCGTTCCTGCAGCTCACCGCCACCGTGCTCAACCTGCTGCCCGTGCCCGGCCTCGACGGCGGCAACGCGCTCCAGCCGTGGCTCAAGCCCAACACCCGCCGGATGTACGACGTGCTGGCCCCGTACGGCTTCATCCTGCTGTTCGTGCTCCTCTGGGAGCCGACGATCAACCGGATCTTCTTCAACGCGGTGTTCGCGGTGGGCGACGTGCTCGGCCTCGACCGCTACCTCTACGCGCTCGGCTTCGACCTGCTGCGGTTCTGGCAGCCGGCCTGACAGCGGCGGCGCGGCCGTGGGCCGCGCCGCCACCGGGCGTCAGGCGCGCACGTTGCGCGGCGACTCGGTCTTGGCCGGGTCGCGCTCGACCAGCCCGCCGAGCGCCTCGTCGATCTGCTTGAGCAGACCCTCCTCCAGCTTGACGCCGGCGGCCTTGACGTTGTCGTGCACCTGCTCTGGGCGGGTGGCGCCGACGATCGCCGAGGCGACGTTGGGGTTCTGCAGCACCCAGGCGACGGCGAGCTGGGCCATCGTCAGCCCGGCCTGCTCGGCCAGCGGCTTGAGCTGCTGCACCGCGGTCAGCACCTCGTCGTTCATGAACCGCGAGATGAAACCGGCGCCCGACTTCTCGTCGGTGGCCCGCGAACCGGCCGGCGGCGGCTGGCCCGGCTGGTACTTGCCGGTCAGCACGCCCTGGGCGATCGGCGACCAGACGATCTGGCTGATCCCGAGCTCCTCGGACGTGGGCACCACCTCGGCCTCGATGACCCGCCACAGCATCGAATACTGCGGCTGGTTGGAGACGAGGGGGATGTGCAGCTCACGGGCCAGCTTGTGGGCCGCGCGCAGCTCCTCCGCCCGCCACTCGGAGACGCCGATGTAGTGCGCCTTGCCGGAGTGCACGACGTCGGCGAACGCCTCCATCGTCTCCTCCAGCGGCGTGCCGTAGTCGTAGCGGTGCGCCTGGTAGAGGTCGACGTAGTCGGTCTGCAGCCGGCGCAGCGAGCCGTCGATGGACGCCATGATGTGCTTCCGCGAGAGGCCGCGGTCGTTGGGGCCGGGGGTGGCGGTGTCGTCCGGTCCGGAGGGGATGGCCGGCCAGTACACCTTGGTGAAGATCTCGAGACCCTCGCGACGCTGGCCCTTGAGGGCCCGGCCGAGCACGGCCTCGGCCCGCGTGCCGGCGTACACGTCGGCGGTGTCGAACGTCGTGATGCCCGCGTCGAGGGCGGCGCGCACACACGCGAGCGCGGCCTCCTCCTCGACCTGGGAACCGTGGGTGATCCAGTTGCCGTACGAGATCGCGCTTACCTGAAGGCCCGATCGGCCTAGGTGACGGAATTCCATGTGGGACACATTAACCCCGAGAGCGATTCACTAACGATCTTGCTCAAAGCACCGGCTTGGTGTCCGCGAGTAGCCGGTCGATCTCCTCGGTCACCGCCGCGCGGCTGCCGTGCTCGATGTCGATCAGCGGCTCGCCCCGGCGGTCGAGCGCGCCCCACAGCCCCTGGCCGCCGCCGACGAGGAACGCCACGGGATGGATGACCAGAGCGGCGAACCGCGGCGGTACGAGCACCCGGCCGTTGCGGTCGACCACGCCCTTGCGCCCGCCGGAGTCCACGACGGCCAGTCCCTCGTCGGTGAATCCGTCCACATAGCGCCCGTCGGTCAGCGCGGTCGCGAACCCGGTGTACTGGGGTGGCAACACAGTGCGACCGTCCTTGCCGATCGCGCCCCAGGCGCCCCGCTTGACGGCCGCCACACCGCCCCGGAACGGTCGTACGTCCTCGAAGCCGATGTTGATGGCCACGTTGCCGGACTGCTCGATGGCCAGCCAGTTGCTGCGCCCGTTGTGCGAGACCCAGGCCAGTCCGTCGTGGAACGAGCCGACGCCTAGGTAGCCGAGCGACGCGAAGATCTTCACCTCGCCCGACTCGTCGATCAGCTCCCACGGCTCCGTCTCCGGCCGGCGGACCCAGGCGACCCCTTCACGGAACGGCTGCACCTCGGCGTAGCTGGGTGCGATCGCCCACTCACCATCCGCGTCCGCGTACCCCCAGCGTTGGACCTTCTCGCTGAACAGCGGCGTCGGTGCCTTGTGCAGTTGGAGGATCTCGTCCTCGTCGCGCGGGTACGGCCCGAGCCCGTTCTTCGCCACCTTGGCCAGCACGGCGTCCAGCGCCTGCTCGGTGCGGGCGATCAGCTCGGGGTCGTCGACCTTGCGCAGGTCGAGCGCCTTCTCGAAGTGGTTGCAGGCCTCGATGTAGCGGCCCTGGTCGTAACAGGAGCGGCCCGCGTGCTCGTGCATGGTCGCCCGTAGTCGGTCCGGCAGCTCGGGGGAGTTGGCCAGCGCGTTGAGCCGGTCGGCCTCCGCGTAGTCGCCGCGCCACTGCAGCACGTGCGCGAGCCGGGCCTGCGCGATCGCGATCCGGCGCAGCTCACCGGTCGCCTCGGCGTGCGCGAGCGCGAGCTTGCCGTCCGCCAGCGCCTTGCCGAGGTCGCCCAGGATCCGGCTCACCACCGCGCGCAGGCTCAGCAGGCGGGCCCGCGACGCGTTGTCGGTGGCCGCGTCGACCTTGACGGTCAGCTGGTCCCGGATCTCCCGCAGCTCGTCCGGATCCTCGACGATCTCGCGCAGCGTCTCGTGGTGGAACCGCCACCGGTAGCTGGCGAGCACCTGTTCCGGGTCCTTGGGCTCCGGCTTGGGTTCCTCGTCGTCGGTCGTGGTGACGACCGGGTGCAGCATCGTCGGCGCGCGCAGGGCGGTCGCGGCACCGGCCGCGGTGCCTTCCGGCGCCGGCAGCACCGTGTCCGCCGATGCCTTCTGTTCTTCGCCGGCGGGTTCCGCCGCCGGCGCGGGCGGGGGCGCCTCGTGGAGGTCCAGGCGGAGGCCGGGCACGGCGGGTGGCTTGGGCCGCGAGGGCTCGGCCGGAGCCGGCTCGGGGTCCGGTGCCGCCTCGGGTTCGGGTCCCGGCTCGTCAGCAGCCGGATCGTCAGTAGCCGGCTCGGCGGCGGCCGTCTCTTCCGCAGCGGGCTCGGCGGCGGCGGTCTCTTCCGCAGCGGGCTCGGCGGTGGCGGTCTCTTCCGCAGCGGGCTCGTCGGCTGCGGCCGGCTGGTCTTCGGGTGCGGCGGGCTCGGCGTCCGCGGGTTCCGGCTTGTCCGGTTCGGGGTCGGCCGTCGCGGCCGCGACCGGGGCCGGGTCCGTCGGCTCGTCCGCGGGCGGTTCCGGCTCGGTCGGCTCGGCGTCCGGAGTCTCGCTTTCGGCCTGCTCGTCGGTAGCCGGTTCGGTCTTCGCCACCTCGGCTTCGACGGGCTCGGCGGTAACCGCCTCGGACGTGACCGGTTCCGGGGCGACCGGTTCCGGGGTGACCGCCTCGGGGGTGGGCGGGACCGGCTCGGTGGTGGTCGGGTCGGTCTCGGTCTTCGGCTCTTCGACCGCCTCCGCTGCGGGGGTAGGCGCGTCGGGCGCCGCGGGCGTGGCTGGGACCGTCTGCTCTTCGGTTGGTCGGTCCGGCTCGGCCGTCGTGGTTTCTGGAGCGGTCTCCTCCTCCGCGGGCGCGGCGGGTTCAGCCTTGGCGGCGCCGAACCAGCCGACGTCCTCGCGCGGCGTGGCCGGCGCCGGGTCGGCCGGCGTCTCGCCGACCTCGGCGACGTGCAGCTCCTGATCGGAGATCCGCCGCGGGTAGGCCGGCGCCGAGTCGCCCGTCCGCGGCGCCGGAACGCGCACGCCCGCGGCAGCCTCGGCCGGCCCCGCGACCTCGGCCGTACGCGGCTCGCCCAGTTCGGGCACCGCCGGGGGTGGGGGCGCCACTAGCCACGGCTCGGGCGTACCGCCGTCACGGTCGGCCGGGCGCGGCACCTCGGCCATCCGCTCGGGTTGCCGCGGCGGCGGTGGCGACAGAGGCGCGGTCGGCAGGTCGTCGACCGGCAGCGCGGGCTCGCGGCGAGCGGCGGGCCGCTCGTCGCGGACGGGCACCGTGCGCTCCTCCGGCCGCGGCGCCTCGGGCGCGGGCGGCGGCGCAGGCGACCGGAACGCGGCCGGCCGCTCGTCGACGGGCCGATCCTGGCGGGCGTCCCGCGGCGGCGGCCCGGCCGGCGTGCCGCGTCGCTCGTCCCAGCCGCCGGGGCGGTCGGCGCGCCGAGCGGCTTCGCGCTCCTCGATCGGCCGGACCGGCGCGGTCTCGTCGTGGAGGGCGGCGGGCCGGTCGACCTGCCGTGGCGGCCGCCGCCCGGGCGTCCGCTCGTCGGGCAGGAGCCGCGGGTCCGAATCGGCCGGGTACCCGGGCGACACCGGACCGGCCGGCCCACCACGGCGCCCCGTGTCGCGGTCCCACCGCTCGGCGCCCGGCCGGTCGTCGAAGGCCGCCTCGCGCCCGGGCCGTGCGGGACGGCGGTGGTCGTCGCGGTCGCCGGCGGGCGAGATGACCCGTTCGTCCCACCCTTCGCGCCGCGTGGGCCCGTAGTCGTTGCGGTCGCCGGCCGGCGAGATGACCCGCTCGTCCAACCAGGGCTCGGGCCGGGCAGACCGGCCGCGGTCGACGGCGGCCGGCCGCTCGTCCCAGCCCGGTTCGGGCCTGCGGCGGCGGTCGTCGCGCTCGGCGGCGGGCGGGACGACCCGCTCGTCCCAGCCAGGCTCGGGCCGGGCGGGCCGACGGCGGTCGTCCGGGCCCGCGGCGGCGGGGGAGACCGGCCGCCCGTCCCGGTCGGATCCGGGCGGTACCGGGCGCCGACCGTCGTGCCGGTCGGGCTGCGCCGCCGGACGGCGGCCGTCCCGGTCCGCGGCGGGCGAGACGGGACGGTCGTCCCCGCCGCTTCCGGGCCGCCCGGTGCGGCGATCGGCCGCCGGCGGCCGGCCACGGTCGTCCCACTCCGGCTCCGACCGCGCCCTGCGCCGCCGATCGTCGAGATCCGCCACCGGGGCCAGTGGCCGTTCGTCCCGATCGGGTCCGGGCCGCCCCGCTCGACGGTCGTCGCGGTCGGCAGCGGGGGAGACGGGTCGGTCGTCCCAGTCGGGTCCAGGCCGTGGGGCGCGGCGGCGTTCGTCGCGGTCAGCGGCGGGGGAGACGGGTCGGTCGTCCCAGTCGGGTCCAGGTCGTGGCGCGCGGCGCCGTTCGTCGCGGTCAGCGGCGGGCGACACGGGTCGGTCGTCCCAGCCGGGTCCGGGCCGCCCGGCGCGGCGCCGGTCGTCGCGGTCGGCGGGCGCCGCGGGCCGGTCGTCCCAGTCCGGTTCGGGCCGCCGGGAACGGCGGTCGTCCCGGTCGCCAGGGGAGCGCGGTCGGTCGTCCCAATCCGCCTGGGAACGCCCGGGCCGGCGGTCGTCCCAGCCAGGCCCGGCCGGCGACTGCGGCCGCCCGGCACCGCGGGGACCGGCGGGCGACGCCGGCCGGTCGTCGTAACCACGCCCGCGTTCATCCAGGAACGCGGCCTCGCGACCCGATGGGCGTTCGCGTCCACGCTCGTCGAGGAACGCGGCTTCGCGCCCGGACGGCCGGTCGCGCTCACGCTCGTCGAGGAACGCGGCTTCGCGCCCCGACGGGCGCTCGCGTCCGCGCTCGTCGAGGAACGCGGCCTCGCGCCCGGACGACCGGTCCCGGCCACGCTCGTCGAGGAACGCGGCCTCGCGCCGGGACGGCCGGTCCTGGCCACGCTCGTCGAGGAACGCGGCCTCGCGCCCCGACGGCCGGTCGCGCTCACGTTCGTCCAGGAAGGCCGCCTCACGCCCGCCGCGCATAGCCGACCGGTCGTCATAGCCGCGGCCGCGGTCGTCCTGGAAGACCGGCTCCCGGCCCGCGGAAGACCGGTCACGCCGACGGTCGTCGAGGAACGCCGCCTCGCGTCGGTCGTCGAAGCCGCGATCACCCGGCGCCCCACGATCGCCCGGCGCCCCGCGACGCCCGTCACGGGGCGCGGCGCCGTCGACCGGCGACACCGGGTGCGCCGCCCCCGGGGCGGGCATGTGCGGGTCGGTCGCGCTCGGGTCCGCCAGCCGCGGGTCCGCGTTGTAGGAGGTGTCGGCGACGGGCTCCGCGGCGCGCACGCTGGCCCGGCCGGCCGTACGCCCGGATCGGGTCTGTTGGGTGTCGCCGGGATAGCGCTCGCCGCTCGACGCCGCCCATTCGTCGGTGCGCTCGTTGACCCAGGCCGGCTCGCCCGGACCGGAACGCGGCCGACCGGCGGGGTTCGCCGGTTGGTCCGGCTCGTCGACCCAGCCCGGCCCGCCGGGTCCGGCCGGCACGCCGATGGGTGACCAGCCCGGGTCCGGCGGCCGGTCCTTGGCCCACGCCCACGGGTCGTTGGGGTCCCGGTAGCCACCGCCGGCGTCGGGATCGCTGCGGCCGAGCTCGCGGAGCCAGCCGTCCTCGTCGCCCCAGCCGCTGTCTGGTCGGGCGTCGTCGCTCCGCCGGTCGCGACCGCGGCCTCCCCGGCCGCGGCGGTCGGCGCGCTCGCCACTCATCCGCGCGCGCCGATCCGTCGCTGGTTCGCGCGCGAGCCGCTGAAGCGCGGTTCGCGTCGATCACTCACGGCGGGTCACCTCGTCGGAATTTGTGTCGCCCGGCATCCGCCGGCGTCCGATACTGTCACGCGGCCCGATACGGCGTATGTCGCGGATGGAGGGTAACGGCGTGGACTTGGTCACCGCCACTGTCCCTCGCCCGCGTTATGCGAATGTCGCCGCCGATATGCGGACATTCTTGGCGCTAATGGGCGCGGGATTCCGCCGATACTCCACCTATCGGCAAGCCACCGTAGCCGGGGCGTTCACCAACACCGTTTTCGGCTTCCTGCGCTGCTACGTGCTGCTGGCCGTCGCGGCCGGCGCGGGCACGGCGACCGTCTCCGGCTACGACCCCGCCCGGCTCGCCACCTTCGTCTGGTTCGGCCAGGGTTTGTTGGCCGTCGTCCTGCTCTGGGGCTGGACCGAGCTCGCCGACCGGATCCGTACGGGCGACGTCGTCGCCGACCTGCTCCGTCCGGTCGACCCGGTGACCCGTTACCTGGCAACCGATCTGGGCCGGGCCGGCCACGCGGTGCTGACCCGGTTCCTCCCGCCGGTGCTGATCGGCCCGCTGTTCTTCCCCTTCTACCTGCCGCACCGCTGGTCGACACCGCCGCTGTTCGTCCTGTCCGTGGTGCTGGCAACGGTGCTCTGCTTCGGCTGCCGCTACCTGGTCAACGCCACCGGCTACTGGCTGCTCGACATCCGCGGCCCGATGATCCTCTGGACCCTGCTCTCCGGCGTGCTCGGCGGCCTCTACTTCCCGCTGCGCTTCCTGCCCGACTGGGCCGTCGTGCCGCTCTGGGTGGCCACCCCGCTGCCCAGCCTGTTCCAGACGCCGCTGGACGTGCTCGTCGAGGTCGACCCGACGCCGCGCCAGCTCTGGCTCGTGGCCGTCCAGGCGGTCTGGGTGTGCGTGGTGCTGGTGCTCTGTCGCGTCGTCCAGCGCGCGGCCGAACGCCGGCTGGTGGTGCAGGGTGGCTGAGCCCGGCGCCGCGCGCGCGTACTGGGAACTGTTGCGTGCCCAGGCCCGCAGCCAGACGGCGTACCGCGTGTCGTTCGGCATCGACCTCGTCGCCAACATCTGGACGACGGTGCTCGACGTGTTCACCATCTTCGTGCTGTTCGGCGTGACCCGCACGCTCGGCGGCCTCGACCTGCGCGCGGCCCTCGTGGTCACCGGCATGACGGCGGCCGCGTTCGCCACGGGCGACATGCTCGTGGGCAACATCGAGCGAATCACGTTGTACGTGCGGACGGGCCGCTTCGACGCCGTGCTGGTGCGCCCGCTGCGCGCCCTGCCCCAACTGGTGCTGCTCGACCTGCCGCTGCACAAGCTGTCCCGGGCGACCTTCGGCGTCACCGTCTATCTGGTCGCCCTCGGCGCGGCCGGGATCACCTGGACGCCGGCCCGGGTGCTGCTGGCGATCGTCGCCCCGCTCGGCGGCGTGGTGTTCTTCGGCGCCGTCTTCGTCGTCACGGCCTCGGTCGCCTTCTGGTGGACCGAGTCCGGCGAGATCGGCAACGCGTTCACCTACGGCGGGCGGGATTTCACGAGCTATCCGATCAGCGTCTACAGTGGATGGTTCCGCAACGCGTTCGCGTACGGCCTCGGGTTCGCCTTCGTCTCCTACTATCCGGCGCTGGCGCTGCTCGGCAGGCCCGACCCGATCGGCCTGCCCGGCTGGGTGGGCTGGTGCGGGCCGCTGGTCGCGCTGCCGGCCACCGTCCTCGCCGCGCTGGTCTGGCGGTTGGGCATCAGGCACTACACGAGCACGGGGTCCTGACATGGCGGTCATCACGGCGCACGGGTTGCGCAAGGAGTTCACGGTCCGGGTCAAGGCCGGCCGGCTGCGGCGCGTCCGGCGCACGGTGGCCGCCGTCGACGGGGTCGACCTGGCGATCGAGCGGGGCGAGATGGTCGGCTACATCGGGCCCAACGGGGCGGGCAAGTCGACCACGCTCAAGATGCTGACCGGCGTGCTCACCCCGACCGCGGGCGAGGTGAGCGTCTGCGGGTTGTCCCCGGTGCGCCAGCGCACCCGGCTGGCGCGGCGGATCGGCGTCGTCTTCGGGCAGCGCACCCAGCTCTGGTGGGACCTGCCGCTGCGCGAGTCGTTCGACCTGCTGCGGCACATCTACCGGGCGCCGGCCGCCGACCACGCCGCCCGGCTGCGCCGCTGCCGCTCGCTGCTCGACCTGGACGCGTTCCTCGACACGCCGGTCCGCCAGCTCTCGCTCGGCCAGCGGATGCGCGGCGAGCTGACCGCGGCCCTGCTGCACGGCCCCGAGGTGCTCTTCCTCGACGAGCCGACGATCGGCCTCGACGTGGTCAGCAAGCAGGCGGTCCGCGGCTTCCTGGCGGAGCTCGGCGCCAGCGGCGACGTGACGCTCATGCTCACCACCCACGACCTGGCCGACATCGAGCGGTTGTGCCGGCGGCTGCTGGTCATCGACCACGGCCGTGTGGTGCACGACGGCACGATCGAGGCGCTGCACGCCCGCTACGGCTCGCGCCGCCGGGTGGTGGTGGAGCTCGAGGAGCCGCTGGCGGCGCCACCCGAGGTGCCGGGCGCGACGCTGGTCACGGTCGGCCCGCTGCGGCTCGAGTACGACCTGACCACGGCGACCGCCGGCGAGCTGCTGGCCCGGCTGGCCGGCCTGGCGTTCCGTGACGTGTCCATCGTGGAGCCCGACATCGAGGACGTGGTGGCCCGGCTCTACACCGGCGTCCCGGTCACGGATGCTCCATGATCAGCACGGCGAAGGTGCCCGGGACGAGAGCCTCGTAGCTGTGCGGCACGTCGCCCGCGAACGACGCGTAGTCGCCCGGGTCCAGGTCGACGGTCTCGCCCGCCGGGCCGGTGCGCAGCCGCCCCGCGCCGACCACGACGTGCTCGACGCTGCGGGGGGTGTGCGCCTCGGCGTGCCGTACCGCGCCGGGCTCGATCGTCATCACGTAGATGTCGCGCCGGGCCGCCCGGGAGCCGGCCGCCACCAGGGTCCCGGTGTAGTCCAGCTGGTCCGAGCTGATCCGCGGCCCCTCGCCGGCCCGGATCACCCGCAGCGCCGGCGCCGGCGGCTCGACCAGGCGGCTGAACGGCACGTCCAACGCGACGCCGAGCGACCACAGGGTCTCCACGCTGGGGTTGCCGACGCCGTTCTCGAGCTGCGAGAGGGTCGACTTGGCGATGCCGGCGCGCCGGGCCAGCTCGGTCAGCGAAAGACCGGCCCGCTCGCGCTCGTGGCGCAGGGCCGTGGCGATCGTCGCGGCGATGGTCGGCTCGGGCATCGTTCGCTCCATCGGTCTTTTCGTTCGACTTGACGAACGATAGTGTTCGGCGGCACCATTCGGAACCATGACTGTCGCCGCCCGGTCCATCCTGGGGGATCGCACCCTGCTGCGCGACGTGGGCGCGCTCGGGCTCGCGGCGTTCGCCGTGGGCCTCTCGTTCGGCGCGATCGCCGTCGCGGCCGGCATCCCCGCCGGGCTCACCGTGCTGATGTCGCTGATCGTCTTCGCCGGCGGCGCCCAGTTCCTGGCCGTCGGCCTGATCGCCGCCGGCAACCCGTTCGCCGCCGTCTTCGCCGGCCTGCTGCTCAACGCCCGGCACCTGCCGTTCGGGCTGGCCATCGGCGACGCGATCGGCGGCCGCTGGTGGCAGCGCCTGGTCGGCGCGCACCTGCTGGTCGACGAGTCGGTCGCGTTCGCACTGGCCCAAACGGACCCGGCGCGCCGCCGCCGGGCGTACTGGGCGACGGGTTGCACGCTGTTCGTCCTGTGGAACCTCGGTGGCGTGCTGGGCGTGCTGCTGGGCAACGTCGGGGACCCGGACGCCCTCGGCCTCGACGCCGCCTTCCCCGCCGGCCTGTTCGCGCTGCTGCTGCCCACCCTCAGGGACCCGACCACGCGGCTGGTGGCGCTGACCGGCGCCCTGGTCGCCGTGGTCACCACGCCGTTCCTGCCCGCGGGCCTGCCGGTCCTGCTGGCGCTGAGCGGCCTGCTCCTGGTGCTGGTGCGGCGCCGTCCGGAGGCGGCGGCATGATCCTCGCGGTGATCGTCGGCCTGGCCGTCGGCACGTACGCTTTCCGCCTCGCCGGCCTCGTCCTGCGCGACCGCCTCACGCTGCCGGACCGCGTCCAGGTCCTGCTTCCGATGGCCGCCGCCACCCTGCTGGCCGCCCTGGCCGCCACGGCGACGTTCATGGACGCGGGCGTCTTCGCCGGCGTCGCCCGCCCGGCCGGGGTGGCGGTCGGCGCGGTCCTGGCCTGGCGCCGCGCGCCCTTCGTCGTGGTCGTGGTCGCCGCCGCGGCCACCGCGGCCCTGCTCCGCCTGGCCGGCGTGGAGTAAGGAACGGCCCGTTCCTAACGCTTCGCGCTCAGACCTTTTCGCCCAGCTTGACCGCCGGATGGGGCACCCGCATGCGCCGGAAGGTGAGCGAGCGCATGATCGCGTACATGTAGAGCGACCCCATCTTCTGCTCGCTCTTGGGGTAACGCTCCCGCACCAGCCGCTTGATCTTGCGAGCGATCAACACCGCGTCGACCACGACGGCCAGCAGCAGCACGCCCCACAGCGAGGTCGCCACCGTGCGGACGAGGTCGGGCATGGCGCCGTTGGAGCCGATCAGCACGATCAGCGCGCCGCCGAAGAAGTAGGTGCCCGCCGTGCGGCGGGAGTCGACCACGTTGCGGGCCAGCTGGCGCTCCGGGCCGCGGTCGCGCGGGCCGCCCTCGCGGCGGTATTCGGCGGCGGCCTCCTGGCGCAGCTGGCGCTTGCGCTCCCGGGTCTCCTCCTTGGTCAGCGGCTTGGCGTTGCCGCCGGCCTGGCGGGACGCGCCGGGGCGCTTCGGCGTCTCCCGGCCCTTGGCGGGCGTGTAGCCCTTCGGCCGGGCAGCCGGGGACGGCTCGGGAGCCTCAGGGGTCTCCTCGACCACGTCGGATGACTTGCGACGAAACAGCGACTGCACGGGAAGCCCTTCTGCGGCGCGGCGCTTACCACGAGGTTAGCCGGGCCGGACACGCGAAGACGAGCCGACCCCAAGATCGGCTCGTCTGCGCGTATCGACAGGGGTCAGGGGCGCTCGACGTGCGCGCCCAGCGCCGAGAGCTTGCTCTCGAAGTCCTCGTAGCCCCGGTTGATCAGGTCGACGCCGTAGACCCGGGAGGTGCCCTCGGCGGCCAGCGCGGCGATCAGGTGGCTGAAGCCGGCCCGCAGGTCGGGGATCACCAGGTCGGCCGCGTGCAGCTTCGACGGGCCGGCGATGACCGCGGAGTGCTTGAAGTTGCGCCGCCCGAACCGGCACGGCGTGCCGCCCAGGCAGTCCCGGTAGACCTGGATCGTCGCACCCATGGTGTTGAGCGCCTCGGTGTAGCCCAACCGCTGCTCGTAGACCGTCTCGTGGACGATCGACAGCCCGCGCGCCTGCGTCAGGGCGACCACCAGCGGCTGCTGCCAGTCGGTCATGAAGCCCGGGTGCACGTCGGTCTCGAGCGCCACCGCGCGCAGCTCGCCACCCGGGTGCCAGAACCGGATGCCACCCTCGACGCCACGCGCCGGCAGGCCGTCGGTGACCCGGTATTCCCCGCCGATCGAGCGGAAGACGTTGAGGAACGTCATCATGTCGACCTGCTGCGCGCCGAGCACCTCGATCTCGCCGCGGGTGGCCAGCGCCGCCGCCGCCCACGACGCGGCCTCGATCCGGTCGGGGATCGGCCGGTGGGTGTAGCCGCCGAGCCGCGGCACGCCCTCGATCTCGATGACCCGGTCGGTGTGGACCGTGATGATCGCGCCCATCTTCTGCAGCACGCAGATGAGGTCGATGATCTCCGGCTCGACCGCCGCGTTGCGCAGCTCGGTCACGCCGTTGGCCAGCACCGCGGTCAGCAGCACCTGCTCGGTGGCGCCGACGCTGGGATACGGCAGCTCGAACTTGGTGCCGTGCAGGCCGGCGGGCGCCGTCAGGTGCATGCCCTCGGGGGTCTTGTCGACCACCGCGCCGAACTCGCGCAGCGCCTGGATGTGGAAGTCGATCGGGCGCGGGCCGATGTGGCAGCCGCCCAGGTCGGGGATGAACGCGTGCCCGAGCCGGTGCAGCAGCGGGCCGCAGAACAGGATCGGGATTCGGCTCGACCCGGCGTGCACGTTGATCTCGTCGGTCGACGCGCGCTCGACGTTGGCCGGGTCGAGGACGAGCTCCCCGTCCTCCTCGCCGTCGGTGACCTTGACGCCGTGCACGCCCAGCAGGCCGCGCACCACCTCGACGTCGCGGATCCGGGGCACGTCGTAGAGCCGGCTGGGCTCGTCACCGAGCAGGGCCGCCACCATCGCCTTGGAGACGAGGTTCTTGGCCCCGCGGACCCGGATCTGACCATGCAAAGGCGTGCCGCCGTGTACGACGAGGACGTCATCGGGCAAGGCAACCTCCGGGGGCGGGCGGCGATCCCAGGCACCGGCCGTAACCAAGGCGCGGGATAGCGGGTTGATCGGGAGTGGCGCCCGGGCAGCATAGCGCTCGGTGATGGGCGTGGTGCCACACACACCGGGTTGTCTGGCACGAAATCAGGACGACTGTGGCACCCGGTGATGCCGGGTGCCACTGACAGTCACGACGCTTACGGCAGGGCGAGCATCTGGTCCAGCGCCGACCGGGCCTCCGCCGCCGTCTTCGCGTCGACCGTGATCTGGTTGACCAGCCGGCCCTCGGCCAGCTCCTCCAGCGCCCACACAAGATGGGGCAGGTCGATGCGGTTCATCGTCGAGCAGTAGCAGACCGTCCGGTCGAGGAACATGACCTGCTTGTCGGGGTGCGCCTGGGCGAGCCGCCGCACCAGGTTGAGCTCGGTGCCGACCGCCCACGCCGAGCCGGCCGGCGCGTTCTCGATGGCCTTGATGATGTATTCGGTCGAGCCCACGTAGTCGGCCGCCGTGACCACGTCGTAGCGGCACTCGGGGTGGACCAGCACGTTGACGCCCGGCACCCGCATGCGCACCTCGTCGACCGCCGACTTGGTGAACCGGCCGTGCACCGAGCAGTGCCCGCGCCAGAGGATCATCTTGGCCTGGCCGAGCTGCTGCGGGGTGAGGCCGCCGTTGGGCTTGTGCGGGTCCCAGAGCACGCAGTCGTCGGCGTCGAAGCCCATCTCGAGCACGGCGGTGTTGCGGCCGAGGTGCTGGTCGGGCAGGAAGAGCACCCGCTGGCCGCGCTCGAACGCCCAGGTCAGCGCCCGCTTGGCGTTGGACGAGGTGCAGACGACGCCGTGGTTGCGGCCGACGAAGCCCTTGATGTCGGCCGACGAGTTCATGTAGGTGACCGGGACTGTGGAATCGGCCACACCGGCGTCGGCGAGCGCCTCCCAGGCGGCCTCGACCTGCTGCAGCTGCGCCATGTCGGCCATCGAGCAGCCGGCGGCGAGGTCGGGGAGCACGACCTTCTGCGCGTCGGTGGTCAGGATGTCGGCGGACTCGGCCATGAAGTGCACGCCGCAGAAGACGATGTATTCGGCGTCGGGCCGGGCCGCCGCCTCGCGGGCGAGCTTGAACGAGTCACCGGTCACGTCGGCGAACTGGATGACCTCGTCGCGCTGGTAGTGGTGGCCGAGCACGAACACCTTGGAGCCGAGCTTGGCCTTGGCGGCGGTCGCGCGGGCGACGAGGTCGGGGTCGCTCGGCGCCGGCAGCTCGCCGGGGCAGTCGACGCCCTTCTCCGACGACGGGTCGGCGCCGCGCCCCAGCAGCAGCAGGGCGGTCGCCGTGTTGGCGGGTTCGGTCCAGGTCGACGTCACAGATCAATCTTCCCACCGCCGTGCCCGCCAGCAGCGGCCCGGTGACTGTGGGCTGTCACACTGCCGCTATGCGGATTCTGGTCTGTCCCGACAAGTTCGCCGGCACCCTCTCCGCGCCGGCCGTGGCGGAGGCGGTCGCCGCGGGCTGGCGGGAGCACGCGCCCGGCGACGAGCTGACCCTGCGGCCCCTCTCCGACGGCGGCCCGGGCTTCGTCGAGGTGCTGGCCGGGCCGGTCGGCGGCGAGCGGATCCCGGTGCGGACCACCGACCCGCTGGGCCGTCCGGTCGACGCCGAGGTGCTGCTGACCCCCGACCGGACCACGGCGTACGTGGAGAGCGCGCAAGCCTGCGGCCTGCACCTGTTGGCCCCCGACGAGCGCGACCCCAAGGCCACCACGTCGTACGGCCTGGGCGTGCTGGTCCTGGCCGCGGTCGAGTCCGGCGCCCGCACCGTGGTGATCGGCCTCGGCGGATCGGCGACCAACGACGGCGGCGCCGGGATGCTGGCCGCGCTGGGCGCCGCCCCGCTCGACGAGCACGGCGCGGCACTGCCCTACGGCGGCGCGGCGCTGACCCACGCGGTCGGGCTCGGCGGCGTCCCGATGACCCGCGGCGCGACCCTGGTGGCGGCCACCGACGTCGACAACCCGCTGACCGGGTTGCACGGCGCGTCCAGCGTCTACGGCCCGCAGAAGGGCGCCGACCGCGCCGACGTGCTGCTGCTCGACGCCGCGCTCGAGCGGTTCGCCGGCGTACTCGTGAAGGACCTGCCGACCTGCCCGCCCGACGTGGCCGCGCTCCCGGGTGCCGGCGCCGCCGGCGGGCTGGGCGCGGCCGTCCTCGCGCTCGGCGGCCGGTGCGAATCGGGCATCGGCCTCGTGACCAGGATGATCGGGCTCGAAGAGGCCCTCGACGGCGCCGACCTGGTGATCACCGGCGAGGGCTCGTTCGATCACCAGTCGCTGCGCGGGAAGGTGGTGGCCGGGGTGGCCGGCGGCGCCCGCGACCGGGGCGTGCCCTGCGTGGTGCTGGCGGGCCGGGTCAGCACCGGCCGCCGGGAGGCCGCCAACGCCGGCATCACCGAGGCCTGGAGCCTGGTCGACCACTTCGGCGGCGAGGCCGAGGCGATGGCCCGCCCCGCCGACGGCCTGCGCGAACTCGCGACGCGACTCGCCCGGCAGTGGTCCCGCCAGTGACTTTGGCCTCACCGGGCCCAGGAACTGCCGCAGGGGTAAAATTTGCCTACGACCCTCATGGGGAATGCCCGGCGGACGGGCTAGCGTTGGCTCGAGAGACCACGTTGGTCCGAGCGGCCGGCGATCGCAGCGAGCAGGGAGATCCCACGTGACCACTTCAGCGCAGACCGGGTCGGCCGAGACCGCGGCTACGACCGTTGTCCTCACCGACGTCGCGGCGGTGAAGGTGAAGGCCCTGATCGAGCAGGAAGGCCGCGACGACCTGCGGCTCCGCGTGGCCGTGCAGCCCGGTGGCTGCTCCGGCCTGCGTTACCAGCTCTTCTTCGACGAGCGTTCGCTCGACGGTGACATCGTCAACGACTTCGGCGGTGTCGAGGTGGTCGTCGACCGGATGAGCGCTCCCTACCTGTCCGGCGCGACCATCGACTTCGCCGACCGGATCGACGCGCAGGGCTTCACGATCGACAACCCCAACGCGCAGAACTCCTGCGCGTGCGGCGACTCGTTCCACTAAGCCCACGACCTCCGACGAACGGGGCCGCCACTTCCGGCGGTCCCGTTCGTCGTGTCTGACCGGCCGGTAAGCTCTCCCGGCGCGGCGCTCGGCAGCGCGCGTCAACTCTGTCCACCGACCCCGAGGGCCGACATGAAGATCGCCGTTAGCGGCTCGATCGCCACCGACCACCTGATGCACTTCCCTGGCCGGTTCGCCGACCAGTTGATCGCCGACCAGCTCCACAAGGTGTCGCTCTCCTTCCTCATCGACGACCTCGTGGTGCGGCGCGGCGGGGTGGCCGCCAACATCGCCTTCGGGATGGCCCGGCTCGGCCTGCACCCGGTGCTGATCGGCGCGGTCGGCACCGACTTCGAGGAATACCGCGCGTGGCTCGAGCGGCACGGCGTCGACTGCGACTCCGTGCACGTCTCCGAGCTCCTGCACACGGCCCGCTTCGTCTGCACCACCGACGAGGACATGTGCCAGATCGCGTCGTTCTACGCGGGCGCGATGAGCGAGGCCCGCAACATCGAGCTCGCGCCGGCCAACGACCGGGTCGGCGGCTTCGACCTGGTGCTGATCAGCGCCGACGACCCGGAGGGCATGGTGCGGCACTCGCAGGAGTGCCGGGCCCGCGGCTACCGGTTCGCGGCCGACCCGTCGCAGCAGCTGGCCCGGATGGGCGGCGACGACATCGTGCAGCTCATCGACGGCGCCGCCTACCTGCTCACCAACGACTACGAGAAGTCGCTGCTGGAGAGCAAGACCGGCCTGTCCGACGCCGAGGTGCTCGACAAGGTCGAGGTGCGGGTGACCACGCTGGGCAAGAACGGCGTCGAGATCACCGGCAAGGGCATCGAGCGGATCCACGTGCCGATCGCGCGGGACGTGCAGCCCGTCGACCCGACCGGCGTCGGCGACGGCTTCCGCGCCGGCTTCTTCGCCGGCCTCTCCTGGGGTCTCGACCTCGAGCGCTCGGCCCAGATCGGCTCGCTGCTCGCCGGCCTGGTTCTCGAAGGCGCCGGCGGCCAGGAGTACGACCTGCGCGCCGACACCTTCCTCAAGCGACTCGGCGACTCCTACGGGCAGGACGCCGCGGACGACGTGCGCCCGCACCTGCAGGGGTGACACCCCGCCTGGTCGTCTTCGCCGGCCTGCCCGGGGTCGGCAAGAGCACCCTGGCCGCCCGGGTCGGCGCCGCGCTGCCGGCGCCCGTGCTGACCGTCGACCGCGTCGACCGGGTGCTCCGCGAGCACGAGGTGGTCGAGACGGCGCCGGGCGTCACCGCGTACGGCGTGGTCGCCGCCCTGGCCGAGGCCCAGCTCGCGATGGGGTTGACCGTGGTCGTCGACGCGGTCAACCCGGTCGCCGCGGCCCGCGCCACCTGGCCGGTGCTCTGCGAGCGCACCGGCGCCGCGCTGCGCATCGTCGAGGTGTGGTGCGGCGACATGGCCGAGCACCGGCGGCGGGTGGAGACCCGGCACGCGGCCGCGCCGGACGGCAACCCGACATGGGAGCAGACGGTGCTGCGGATGGCGGAGTACGAGCCGTACGTCGGTCGCCGCCTGGTCGTCGACACGTCGGCCGGCGGCGACCCGCTGGCCGGCACGCTCGCCTGGATCCGCGACTAGCTCTCCCGGCGCACGTCGAACGCGGCGGGCTCGGGGGAGCCGAGGTAGTGCTGGCCGCGCATCCGGCACCAGGCCGGGATGTCGGTCGCGGCGGCCGGGTCGTCGGCCAGCACCCGCACCGTCGCGCCGACCGGAAGCTGCGGCAGCCGGCGGGCCAGCGCGATCACCGGCAGTGGGCAGCGCTGGCCGCGGCAGTCGAGCACGTCGACGCTCACAGGTTCACCACTCCCGCCTGCGCCCGCAGGTCGGCGACGATGCCCGGCAGCTCGGCCAGGAACCGGTCGACGTCGGCGTCGGTGCTGTCGCGGTGCAGCGAGACCCGCACGTTGCCGTGGGAGAGCACGCCCATCGCGACCAGCACGTGGCTCGGCGTCAGCGTCGACGAGGTGCACGACGACCCGGACGAGACCGCGAACCCGCGCCGGTCGAGCGCGTGCAGGAGCGCCTCACCGTCGACGTAGAGGCACGAGAACGTGACCAGGTGCGGCAGCCGGTCGGCAGGGTCGCCGACCACCTCGACGTCGGGCACCGTTGCGGCCACCGTTTCGCGGATCCGGTCGACCAGCGCCCGGTGCCGCTGCGCCAGCGCCGCCGCCTCGGCCGTCACGGCCCGCAGCGCCGCGGCGGCGGCCACGACGGCCGGCAGGTCGGCGGTGCGGTCGGCGCGCTCCTCGGCCGGGCCCGGCGTGACGAACCGGGTGCCCTTGCGCACCACCAGCAGGCCGACGCCGGGCGGTCCGCCCCACTTGTGGGCGCTCGCCGTGAGGATCGACCAGCCGGCGGGCACCGGGACCCGGCCGACCGACTGGGCCGCGTCCACATAGAGCGGCACGCCGTGTGCGGCGCAGAGCTCGGCCGCCGCGGCCACCGGCTGGACGGTGCCGACCTCGTGGCTGGCGCTGATCAGCGCGGCCAGCGCGGTGCCGTCGGCCGCCACCGCCGCGCCGAACGCGTCGAGGTCGACCCGACCCAGGCGGTCCACACCGACCTCGTGCGCGGCGCCGCCGGCCGCGACGTGCCGCTCCGCCGCGTGCAGCACCGCGGAGTGCTCGATCGCCGAGTGGACGAGCCCGCGACCGACCCGTTGCCGGCCGGCCAGCCCGCCGAGCACCGCCGTGTGCGCCGCCGCCGTGCCACCGGCCGTGAACGACAGCTCGTCCGGGCGTACGCCCAGCACCTCCGCCGTGGCCCCGCGCGCGGCGTCGAGCAGCTGGCGGGACCGGCGGGCGCGGGAGTAGAGCCGCGCCGGATCGGCCCAGCCGTCGTCGAGCGCCGCGGCCAGCGCCTGGCGGGCGGCCGGATGCAGCGGAGCGGCGCTCGCGGCGTCGAGATAGACCTCGGAAACCCCCACGATCAAACGTTATCCCCGTGCGGCGCGCCGACCCCACGGGCGGTGTGCGGACCTTGGTCGAGTAATGTGCGACCGTCGGTGACGGCAGGTGCGAGAGGGGCAGGACCACAAGGTGTCCGCAGAGCGATCGAAAGCGCGGCCGGCAGCTATCCGGTTGGCCGTCCTCGGCGTCGCCGGTGCGCTGCTCTTGCTGCTCTCCGGCTGCGACGTCGGCAAGCACGTCGACGGTTTCGGCTGGCCGCAGAACGGCATCACCGAGCAGTCCAAGCGGATGTACGACCTCTGGATCGGCTCCACCATCGCCGCCCTGATCGTCGGCATCTTCGTCTGGGGCCTGATCTTCTGGTGCGTCATCCGCTATCGCAAGCGGGGCGACAAGCTGCCGGTGCAGACCCGGTTCAACATGCCGATGGAGTTCCTCTACACCATCGCGCCGATCCTCGTCGTCTCCGTCCTCTTCTACTACACGGCGATCGTGCAGACCGACGTCGACCGGCGGTCGGCCAACCCCGACGTGACCGTCGAGGTCGAGGCGTTCAAGTGGAACTGGCAGTTCAACTACCAGTCCGGCCCCACCGAGGGTGACCGGGTCGGGCAGACCGTCACCTCGACGCTGGGCACCACCGACGTCATCCCGGTGCTGGTGCTGCCGACCGGCCGCACGATCCGCTTCGAGGAGACGAGCCGCGACGTCATCCACTCGTTCTGGGTGCCGGAGCTGCTGTTCAAGCGCGACGTCTTCCCCGGCAACATCCGCAACGTCTTCGAGGTCACCATCGACCAGGAGGGCGCCTACGTCGGCCGGTGCGCCGAGCTGTGCGGCACCTACCACTCGATGATGAACTTCGAGCTGCGGGCCGTCTCCGGTGACCAGTACGACCAGTTCCTCGCCGCGAAGCAGGCCGGGCAGAGCACCCAGGCTGCGCTGCAGTCGATCGGCCAGGACCCGTTCGCGTCCACCACGTCGCCGTTCCCGACCCGACGCACGCAGCAGAACTTCAACCCGACCGGCGCGGGCGCCGGCGCGGGAAGCTGAGAGGCCGGCCATGCGCACCGAGTGGAAACTGTTCAGCGTCATCTCCGCCTTCCTCTTCGTCGCCACGTTCGTCTACGCGTTCTGGACCAATGGGCAGCTCACCGGCATCGACTGGGTCGGCACGGTCGCGCTGGCCCTGAGCTTCCTGCTCACGTCGATGTGCGGCGGCTTCTTCTGGTTCGTCAGCCGGCGCATCGAGCCGCGCCCGGAGGACCGCGCCGACGGTGAGATCGCCGACGGCGCGGGCGAGATCGGCTTCTTCAGCCCGGGCAGCTACTGGCCGTTCGGCATCGCGCTGGCCGCCTCGATCGCGGGCCTCGGCCTGGTCTTCTGGCAGGTCTGGCTGCTGATCATCGGCCTGGTCGCGGTGGTCCTGACCGCCTGCGGCCTGCTCTTCGAGTACTACACCGGCACCCGTCGCACCGCCGAGCACTGAGCATCACGCGAGAAGGCCGGCCCCGATGGGGCCGGCCTTTTCCCGTTCGCCGCCTCGCGGCGGCCCGCGCTGCGCGCGTTAGGAACGGCCCGTTGTTATGCGGAAAGCGTTAGGAACGGACCGTTCCTTGCTACAGGCCCGCGGCCTTGGCCTGCTGGGCCACCGCCACCCAGCGGTCCAGGAGGGCCGCCGCGGCCCCTGAGTCGACCGCTGCGGCCGCGTGCTCCAGCGCCCTGGTCAGCGAGGCCGGCAGGTCGTCGGCGCCGCCGGCGTGGGCCACCAGGGCCGCCGCCGCGTTGACCAGGGTGGCGTCGCGGACCGGGCCCGGCTCGCCGGCCAGGACCCGGCGGGCGGCGTCGGCGTTGAACGTCGCGTCGCCGCCGCGCAGGTCGCCCGGCTGCGAGCGGGGGAGACCCAGGTCGACGGTGTCGAGGCGGGTCTCGCTCACGGTGCCGCCGGCGGCCATCCAGACGCGGGTCGGCGCGGCGGTGCTGATCTCGTCGAGGCCGTCCTCGCCGCGGACCACGAGCACCGAGTCGCCGCGGCCGGCGAACACCGCGGCCATCACCGGGGCCATCCGCTCGTCGAAGCAGCCGACCAGGCCCGACCGCGGCCGGGCCGGGTTGCACATCGGGCCGAGGAAGTTGAACGCGGTGGGCACGCCGATCTCGCGCCGGGTCGGGCCGGCGTGCCGCATGCCCGGGTGGAACCGGGCCGCGAAGCAGAAGCCGATGCCGGCCTCGGTGACCGTGCGGGCCACCCCGGCCGGTCCGAGCTCCAGCGGGATGCCGAAGTGCTCCAGCAGGTCGGCGGTGCCGCACAGCGACGACGCGGCGCGGTTGCCGTGCTTGACCACCCGGACGCCGGCGGCCGCCACCACGATCGCGGCCATCGTCGAGATGTTGACGGTGTGCGCCCGGTCGCCGCCGGTGCCGACCACGTCGACGGCGTCGGCCCGGATCTCCTCGGGCAGGTCGACCGCGACCGCCGCGCCGAGCATCGCCTCGACGAGACCGGCCAGCTCGGCCGGCGTCTCACCCTTGGCCCGCAGCGCCATCATGAACGCGGCGATCTGGGCCGGCGTGGCCGAGCCCGCCATGATCTCGCCCATCGCCCAGGCGGTGTCGGGGGTCGCTAGCTCCTCGTCGCGCAGCAGCGCGGTGAGCAGGTTGGGCCAGGTCCGATCGCCCATGCCGGGCCTCCCAGTGGCGGGCAGAGGTGAGTGGGGTGTGGCGCCGGTCAGGCGGTGGTGACGGGCCCGCCGGTCGCGTAGGAGCGGAGCATCGCCGCGACGGTGCGGCCGGTCTCGATCGGGTCGAGCGGGTACATCAGCGTGCCCTCGACCTGGGCGTAGGCGGCGAGCCAGCGATCGGCGGCCCGGGCCAGCACCACGCAGACCGGCGGCGAGGCGTTGGGGCGGTCGTCCTTGATCTGCCGGGCCAGGCCCAGCCCGCCGGCCGGGGTCGCCTCACCGTCGAGCAGCATCAGGTCGATCTCGTAGTCGTCGACCAGGCGCACGCAGGCGTCGTAGTCGTCGGCCTCGACGAACTCGACCTGCAGGTCGGCGGCCGGCCGGGTGCCCACGGCCAGGCGCATCCGGTCGCGCACCTTCGGGTCGTCGCTGTAGAGCAGGACGGTGTACGTGCGGTCGATCATCGAAAGGCTCCCACGTCGTTAGTCGCGCGCGGCCGATCGTACCGTCGCGTCGTTTTGATCTTGAGCCCGCTCCCGGGCCTCCTGCCGGTCGAGCTCCCGGTCGATCCGCCGGGCCTCCCGCTCGGAGGCGCGGATCCACTGCACCACCAGCACCGCGATCATCGTCACACTGACGAACTCGCCGCCGGCCCAGAGGATGCCGCCGGCCGTCTTCTGGTCGTCGAAGGGGTTGGCCCAGGAGAGGTGCAGCGACGGGTACCAGTCGCCGCCGAGCAGCGTGCTGCTCTGCATGATGGTCAGCCCCAGCACGGTGTGGAACGGCACGGAGAGCAGCATGAGCAGGGCGCGCGCCGGGTAGGGCCAGCGGCCGGGCAGCGGGTCGAGGCCGAGCAGCGGCCAGAAGAACAGGCAGCCGACCGCGATGAAGTGGGCGTGGGTGAGCTCGTGCAGCCACTCGTGGCGCAGCGTCTGCTCGTAGAGCCCGGTGAAGTAGAGGGCGAACGGCGTCGCCACGAACAGGCCGAAGGCGACGAGCGGGAAGGTGAACACCCGCGCGACCCGGCTGTGCACGACGGCGAGCAGGCGGCGGCGGGGCGCGCCGTGCAGGGTGCGCAGGGCCAGCGTCATCGGCGCGCCGAGGGCCAGGAAGATCGGGGCGACCATGGAGAGCACCATGTGCTGCACCATGTGGACGGAGAGCAACGTCGTGTCGTACGCGTGGAGGCCACTGACCGTGACCGAAGCGATACCGCCGAGGCCCGGGACCAGGAAGAACACGGTGCGGGCGACGGGCCAGCGGTCACCGCGCAGCCGCAGCCGGTGCACGCCGTAGAGGTAGAGGCCGGCCGCGACGACGAGCAGCACCGTGAGCCAGCTGTCGAGCCGGATCTCGGTGAAGACCGACGCGGCGCCGAACGGCGGAGGCGTCGTTTCCGCCAGGGTTTCTGCCAGGACCACGAGGCCAGGCTAGACCTGGTCGGCTTGGTGGCATTTGCCGGGCCGCGACGCGCCGGGCGCACCCCGACGATCGTCTGGCGTGGTCGAGCGCAATAATGACCGCGTGACTGCGGCCCCAGCGATCGACAAGAGCCGGATCCATTCCCTGACGAGACCGAACATGGTCAGCGTCGGGACCATCGTCTGGCTCTCCAGTGAACTGATGTTCTTCGCGGCGTTGTTCGCGATGTACTTCTCGATCCGGGCGGCGGCGCCCGAGCTGTGGGCGGAGCACACCCAGCATCTCAACCTGCCGTACGCGACGACGTTCACCGTGATCCTGGTGCTGTCGTCGATCACCTGCCAGATGGGCGTGTTCGCGGCCGAGCGCGGTGACGTGTTCAAGCTGCGGCAGTGGTTCACGCTGACGTTCTTCATGGGCCTGACGTTCCTGATCGGCCAGCTCTACGAATACCGGACGCTGGTCGGCGAGGGCATCAAGATCAACGCAGACGGCTACGGCTCGATGTTCTACCTGACCACCGGCTTCCACGGCCTGCACGTGGCCGGCGGTCTGCTCGCCTTCATCATCTACATGATCCGGACGACGATGGGGCGCTTCACCCCGGCGCAGGCGACGTCGGCGATCGTGGTGTCCTACTACTGGCACTTCGTCGACGTCGTGTGGATCGGACTCTTCCTCATGATCTACGGTCTCCAGTGATCATGAACGTCACGTTTTCGACCCCCGCACCGTCCAAGGGACAAGGTCGCACACCCGTGAAGGACAAAGGCTGATGACATCTCCGCACCGGTCCGGCGGTCTGCTCGCCCGGATGCGCAGGCGGCGTGCCGTGCCGCGGAGCAAGGCCCGACGTCGGATCGCCTCGGCGACCCGGCTGCTCGCCGCGCTCGTGCTCGCCGGCGGCCTCTACACGGCGTTCGCGCCGGCGATCTCCGCCGAGGACGCGCCGCTGTCGCCGGCCGCCATGGAGGGCAAGGAGCTGTTCGACAACAGCTGCATCACCTGCCATGGCTCCGGCGGCGAGGGCATCCAGGGCCGCGGCCCGAGCCTGGTCGGCGTCGGCGCGGCCTCGGTCGAGTTCCAGGTCGGCACCGGCCGCATGCCGCTCGGCTCGCAGAGCGCCCAGGCGATCGAGAAGCCGCCGGTCTTCAACGAGGAGCAGACCCGCCAGATCGCGCAGTACGTCCAGGAGCTGGGCGGCGGCCCGGACCTTCCGGAGGGCACCGACCTGCGCTCCGGCGGTGACGTCGCGGTGGGTGGCGAGATCTTCCGGCTCAACTGCTCGCAGTGCCACGCCTTCGGCGGTGGCGGCGGCGCGCTGTCCTCGGGCAAGTTCGCGCCCCGGCTCTCCGACACGACCGACCGCGTCATCTGGGCCGCGATGCTCTCCGGCCCGCAGAACATGCCGGTCTTCGGCGACAACCAGCTCACGCCGGACGAGAAGCGTGACGTGATCGCCTACATCCAGGACACGCTGAAGGAGAACGACCCCGGCGGCTTCAACCTGGGCCGGCTCGGCCCGACGACCGAGGGCCTGGCGGTCTTCGTGGTCGGCATGACGGCGCTGATCTTCACGGCACTGTGGATTGCGGGGAAGTCATGACACTCCAGACGGGGTCCAACGGCAACGGCCACCACGCGGCCGTGCCCGAGGAGATCGACTACGACGACCCGCGTACGACCCGCTTCGAGAAGGTCAAGGCCGCCGCCCGCCAGGACGGCGTCGACATCGTGCACTACGAGCCGCAGTTCCCGGAGCGCGGTTCCAAGCTCGAGAAGCGGATGACCCGCACGGTCTCCTGGATGTTCCTGCTGTCCGGCCTGTTCGCGACGGCCTTCGTCGTCTTCTACATCGTGTGGCCGTGGCGGTGGAACCCCGGCGACACGCTGGAGACGTTCTACACGCCGATCCTCGGCGTGACGCTCGGCCTGTGCCTGCTGTTCCTCGCGTTCGCGATCCTCACCTGGGGCAAGAAGCTGCTGCCCAAGGAGGTGTCGATCCAGGACCGGCACGACGGCGGCGCGCCGGAGGGCGACCGCCGGGCGGTCGGCCAGACGCTGGCCTACATGGTCGAAGAGCTCGGGGTGAAGCGGCGGCCGCTGCTGGGCCTCGCCGCCGCGGCCGGCGCCGCGCCGCTGGCCGTGCTGGCCGCGGCGCCGCTGATCGGTGGCCTGATCAAGAACCCGCACGCCAACAACCAGATGTTCACGACCGGCTGGGCCCCGATCAAGGAGCCCGACGGCAGCACCCGGTTGGTCCGGCTGACCCGCGACGACGGCACGCCGATCCGCCCGGCCGACGTGAGCGCCGGCGGCCAGATGACGGTCTTCCCAGGCATCCCCGAGGGCGCGACCAACGTCCACGCCGACTCGCCGACGCTGCTGATCCACCTGCGGCCGGAAGACGCCGACGTGGCCCGGGCCAACAACGAGCAGGGCCTCCGGCAGGACACCTTCAACCGCAGCGACTTCATGTACGGCGACTACATCGCGTACTCGAAGATCTGCACGCACGCGGGTTGCCCGGCCAGCCTCTACGAGCAGCAGACCAACCGGCTGCTCTGCCCGTGCCACCAGTCGCAGTTCCTCATCACCGACAACGCGAAGCCCATCTTCGGCCCGGCGAGCCGCAGCCTTCCGCAGCTTCCGCTCGACGTCGACGAAGAGGGATACTTCGTGGCACGGTCGGATTTCCCGGCCACCGTCGGCCCTGACTTCTGGGAGCGGCCGTGAAGCGCCGAAAGATTGACGTGCGGACCCTGCCGGCCAAGGCCGGCAACGAGGTCGAGGACCGGCTCGGCGTAGCCACCCCGCTGCGCAGCATCATCAACAAGGTCTTCCCCGACCACTGGTCGTTCCTGCTGGGCGAGATCGCGCTCTTCTCGTTCATCGTCCTGCTGCTGACCGGCACGTTCCTGACCCTCTTCTTCGAGCCATCGCTGAAGGAGGTCACCTACGACGGCAGCTACGCGCCGCTGCGTGGCGTGCACATGTCGGCGGCCTACGCGTCCTCGCTGGACCTGTCGTTCGACGTCCGTGGCGGTCTGGTCATGCGCCAGATGCACCACTGGTCGGCGCTGGTCTTCATGGCCGCGATCGTCGTGCACATGCTGCGCATCTTCTTCACCGGTGCGTTCCGCAAGCCGCGCGAGGTCAACTGGATCATCGGCTCGCTGCTGTTCTGGGTCGGCTTCCTCGCCGGCTTCACCGGCTACTCGCTCCCGGACGACGCGCTGTCGGGCACGGGCCTGCGGATCGCCTCGGCGATCATGCTGTCCATCCCCGTGATCGGCACGTGGGTCACCTCGTCGATCTTCAACGGCGAGTTCCCGGGCGACATCATCATCAGCCGGTTCTTCATCGCCCACGTGCTGCTGATCCCGGCCCTGCTGGTCGCGCTGATCAGCGTCCACCTGGCGCTGGTGTTCAAGCAGAAGCACACCCAGTGGCCCGGCCCCGGCCGGACCAACACCAACGTGGTGGGCGAGCGGTTCTTCCCGCGCTACACGATCAAGCAGGCCGGCTTCTTCATGGCCGTGGCCGGCGTGATCGCGGTGCTCGCGGGCGTCCTGCAGATCAACCCGATCTGGCTGTTCGGCCCCTACGAGGCCGGGGTCGTCTCGGCGGCGTCCCAGCCCGACTGGTACGTCATGTTCCTCGACGGCTCGACCCGGTTGATGCCCGCCTGGCAGATCAACATCGGCATACCGATAGCCGGCGGCCACGGCTACGTCATCCCGCCGATCTTCTGGCCGACGGTGGTGCTGCCCGGCATCCTCGTGGGGTTGTCGCTGTTCTATCCGTTCCTCGAGGCGCGGATCAACCGCGACAACAAGATCCACAACCTGCTGGACCGTCCGCGCGACGTGCCGCAGCGCACCGCGATCGGCTCCATGGCGGTCATGTTCTTCCTGGTGCTGGTCCTCTCCGGCGGCAACGACGTCATCGCCGACAAGTTCAACATCAGCCTGAACGCGATGACCTGGGCCGGCCGGATCGGCCTTCTGGTCCTGCCGCCGCTGGCCTACTGGGTGGCCTACCGGATCTGCCTGGGCCTGCAGCAGCACGACCGCGAGGTGCTGGCCCACGGCGTCGAGACCGGCATCATCCGCCGGGCCCCCGACGGCCGGTTCTACGAGGTGCACCAGCCACTGGGCCACGACCACGAGGAGCTGGAGTACGCCGGCTGGGTCGTCCCGAAGAAGATGAACCGCCTCGGCGCCCTCGGCCCCGCGATCAAGGGCTTCTTCCGGCCGATCGAACGACCCGCGGAAGCGCCGGTTTCCCCCGGCCACCCGCCGGTCGAAGCGCCGCCGGAACGCCGCGAGATCGAGTCCAAGCACTGAGTCGCTCCTGTCGAAAGGCGAGGATCCCAGCGGGGATCCTCGCCTTTCGCGCGTGTGCGACACGCCGACCCACTTCCCACGGTGCGGCGTGCCCGCGTGGCAGCGTGACCCATGAGCGGTGATGACGGCCGCTCGCGTTCCGGGTTCCGCTCTTCGAAAGGAGACGCCATGCGTGGCGAAGAGGAACTCACCTGCGCCGTATGCAACACCGAAATGCCGTTCGCGCCACCCCCGTGCGACGACCACGGCGGCGAGTGCCCAGAGCTGGTCTGCGACGGGTGTGGGGCGGCGCTGGTCATCGCGCCGGTCACGGTCTGGCTGCGCTCGAGCCGCAAGGGCCGCGTAGCCCCCGAACAGCGCCGCGCCGCCTAGCCGGCCCGGCCACATCCCCCCGGCGCGCGGCGTCGCCGCGGGCGGGCGCGCGGCTGCGTCGGCGTCACGCGCAGTGCTCCTTCCCCAGCACACGCGGTCAGTGCCGTTTCGGCGGCGGCGTGCGCTGCCTTCCGCGTGAGGAGGTGCAGGGCACTGCCGTTTCCGCGACGGCGTGCGCTGCCTTCCGCGCGAGTGGGCGTGGGTGGTGCCGTTTTCCGTGGTGGCGTGCGCTGCCTTCCGCGTGAGTGGGTGCGGGGGGTGGTGCCGTTTCCGTGGCGGCGTGCGCTGCCATCCCCGTGACCCGGCGCGGGCGGTGCGTTTCCGTGGACGCGCGCGTTGCCTTCCGCGCGAGTGGGCGCGGGCTGTGCGTTTCTGCGGCGGCGTGCGCCGCCTTTGTCGTGACTAGGCACGGGCGCCGTGTTTCCGCGCGGGTTCGCCTGCTCCGCGCGCAGGCCCGGCGCGGTGCGTTTCCGCGGTGGCGTGCGCCGCCTTTGTCAGTGACCTGCGGGCGCTGTGGTTCTGCGGGGGCCTGCTCCGCAGCGTAGGCGCGCGGCGTTTCCGCGGCGGCGCGCAGGGTTGCTTGCTGCACGAGTCGGTGCGGTCACGGCGCCTCAGTGACGGCACCCGCTGCCTACCCCTCGAGCATGCGCGGCGGCCTCGGCCTTTCCCGGGCAGATTGCGGACGGAAGGGCTGGCCGAGCCGGAGCGCGCGGCTCCGCGACCCGCCGAGCATCCACTTAGGTCGCGGTCGCGGCGGCGGACCGGACGAGCGCACCACCCCGACTCTCGCCGTCCTCGATGCCGCGGCCATCCAGCCGGTGGCGTGCCCGTAAAGGTAGCTTCCTCCGCCTCTCGCGGGGCTAAGGGCGCGGTGGAAGGCTTGCGTGCCAGTCTTGGACCAGGGTCGTGACCGGCTCGGGGGAGCGGGCCCACGCGAAGTGGGCCGGCCGGCCTTCGGCCACGATCCGGGCGATGCGTTCGCGGCGGACCGGTGACCGGCGGAGCTTGGCGACCGTGTGGTCGACCGCTTCGTGGGGCGTGTAAGCGTCCTCGTCGATGCTGATCGCCAGTACCGGCGTGGTCAGCTCGCCGACGGCCGCTTCGGTGTCGACGCCGTTGATCGGCGGGAAGGCGCCCGTGCGGCCCGAGCGCGCCCAGTCCCGGATCACACCGCGGGCCTGGCGGCCGCCGAACGTCCAGCCGGGCCATACCCGCAGGGCCGCGGCGGTGGCGCCGATCGACTGCATGTAGGCGCCGACGATCAGGCCGTGCCGCGGGTACGACCGCCAGTAGGGGACGGCCGCCGCGACCAGGGCGATGCCGTCGACCGGCGCGTCCGGGGTGGTGGCCACGTGCATCAGGCCCGCCTGACCGCCCAGCGAATGGCCGACCAGCACGGTGCGGCGGTCGGCGTAGTCGGCCTTCAGCGAGTCCAGCACCGCGCCGACGTCGTCGGCGAGGTCGGCATAGCCGTACGCCGAGGATCGGTTGGGTGCGGGGGTGCTGTCGCCCGTGCCGCGCAGGTCGGCGACGACCACGGCGAACCCGGCGGCCACCAGCGACGCGGCCAGCGGGCGGTAGAAGCGGCCCGCGACGCCCATCGCCGGCAGCACGACGGCGACCGGAGCGCCCGGTGACGCCGCGGGGTAGTGCCGGACGGCGAGGCGGTCGGTGCCCCGGTCGACGAGCCGTGGCTCAGTCGGACTCACGGAGACCGATCGCGAACGCCTCTTCGAGGTCGTGGTGCGAGTAGGCCCGGAAGGCGATGTGCGTGTCCGTGTTGATCACGCCGTCGACCTTGGAGATGCCGCCCGCGATGACGTCGGCGATCTGGTCGAACTCGCGGACCCGGACGATCGCGATCAGGTCGACGCCCCCGGCGACGGAGTAGACCTCGCTGACCCCGTCGAGATCGGCCAGCTTCTCGGCCACCTCGGGGATCGAGTCGGCGGCGCAGTCGATCAGGACGATCGCGGTGATCACCGATGGGCTCCTCTCGTCGTGTCTGGACGAATGCTAGCGGCCCGCCACCGTCAGCTGCCCGCCCGCCCGGATCACGTGGTCGAGCCGCTCGCCCGCCGCCACCTCGGCGCCGGGCCAGACGACGCTGTCGGTGACGTCGCCGGCCACGACCGCGCCGGCCCCGACCACGGAGCGCACGCACCGCCCGGTCACGGCGCCGGCGACAAGGTTGCCACCGCCGGCCGCGTGCAGGTTGGCCGCGAGGTAGTCGCGCGGCGTACCCGTGTCGATGAACGTCCCCTCGAAGGGGATGACCTCGAGCTCGCCGGCCGCCTCAGCGGGCCGCCAGACGGTGCGCACCAGCTCGGCCGGCGCCGCGGTCAGGTCGCGCACCCGCCGCCACGGCAGCAGCGAGAAGCCGGCGAACCGGTGCCCGCTGAACAGCCCCGGCTGACTCGTGTCGCGGACCGGCTGGCCGAGCAGCCGCACGGTCTCGCCGTCCCAGCCGTCGAGCAGCGCGCCGGGGTCACCGTCGGCGAGATAGGCGTCGGCGTTGCTGACCAGGACGCCCCGCCCGCCGACCCACTCGCGCAGGTTGCCGAGCCCGCCGGAGGTGCCCAGGGGGTGGTCCGGCTCGACCGAGAGTTGGGCCCGGTCGCCGGTGTGCGCGACCACCTGCTCACCGAGATAGGACGCGTTGACCGCGACGTCGGCGGGCCCGGCGAGCCCGAACCCGGCGACCCGGGCCAGGGCGAGATCGAGAAGGGGTACGTTGCCGACCGGGCAGAGCGCCTTGGGAAGCAGCTCGGTCAGCGGTCGCAGGCGTTGCCCCTCGCCGGCCGCCAGCACGACCGCGCAGAGGTCACCCATCGCGGGTGGGCGTCTCTTCGGGCGCGCTGGGCCGCTCCATGCTGGTCGGGTCGTCCGGGGCGACCAGCGGCCCGATGCCGTAGTAGGCGAGCAGCCGCGCGGTCGCCACCGTCAGCCTCGGCAGGTCGTCGAGGGGATGGAAGGCCGCCTCGTAGACCTCGGCGCCGTCCACTTCGAGCACGGTGGTGGACGCCGGCACCGACAGCTCGAAAACCATGTCGACCCAACCCTTGGCGTGTACGACGGCGTTCGGCACGGCCGGCGTCAGCTCCCGCGGGTCCACAGTGATGCCCGACTCCTCGGCCAGCTCGCGCGCCGCGCCGACGATCGGGGCCTCGCCGCGCCGCAGCAGCCCGGCCGGCAATCCCCACCCGCGCCCGGGCGGCTGGCGCAGCAGCAGCAACCGCCCCGGCGCCGGCGCCTCGGAGTCACGGACGAGCGTCACCCCGCCCACAATGTATTTGGGCACGAAGCTGCGCACGATCCGCCTGCGCACGGGATGCGGAAGCCGGTAGAACACTCCGTAGACGAAGGCACGCATCACGCGGCGGCGGGGACTCACAGAGCAAGGCTAAAGGCACCGACCACACCGACCGGCCCCGGTCACCGCTATTCGCGGCGGTCGACGAGGGCGACCAGGCGGTCGACCACCGACTCCGGGGTGATCGCGCGGTCGAAGACGGCGACCAGGAGCGTCTCCAGGTCGGGGTAGCCCATCTCGTCGGCCAGCTGACGCAACGGCAGGTCGCTGGCCAGGCCGCGGTCGTGGCGGCGCAGGGCCAGGCCGATCGTGGCGCGGCCCAGGCGGACCTTGTCGGGGATGCTGATGCCCGGCTCGTCGTGGTCGGCGAACCAGCGGTTGATCTGCATCTGGGCCTGGGGCGACTTGACGAAGCCCAGCCACTCCTTGCGGGGGCCGGCCGGGACGGCGGCGCTCTCGGTCGAGTCGGCCTCGGTGAAGATCTCGACGACGTCGCCCTCGCTGAGCTCGGACGACAGGGGAGCGAGGCGGCCGTTGATGGTGGCGGCCAGGCAGTGGTCGCCGCGTTCGGTGGCCAGCTCGTAGGCCAGGTCGACCGGGGTCGAGCCGGACGGCAGGACGATCTGGCGGCCCTCGGCGAAGACCTGGATCTGCGACTCGGCGAGGTCGCAGCGCAGCGACTCGAGGAACTGCGCGGCGTCGGAGGTGGCCTGCTCCCAGTCGAGTACGCGGCGCAGCCAGGCGAGCTGCTCGACGCGGGACTCGGCCATGGCGGCCGGGGTCTTGGGATAGCGGAAGTGCGCGGCGATGCCGTATTCGGCCAGCTGGTGCATCGCCTCGGTGCGGATCAGCACCTCGACCGAGCGGTCGTCGGGGCCGATCACCGTGGTGTGCAGCGAGCGGTAGAGGTTGTTCTTCGGTGACGCGATGAAGTCCTTGAACCGGCCCGGGACCGGCCGCCAACAGCCGTGGATCGCGCCGAGCGCGGCGTAGCAGTCGGTGTCGGCGCCGTCGACCACCACCGCGATGCGGGGCAGGTCGTGCGGCACCGCGTAGCCGGCCTCGACCGTGTCCTTCCAGATCGAGTAGTAGTGCCGCGGGCGGGCCGAGACCAGCGCGGTCACGCGGTGGCGGCGCAGCGCCTGCTTGGCCCGCAGGGCCACCTCGGTCACGTATTCGTCCCAGCCGGTGCGGGCCTGCACGTGCTCGTCGACCGTGGCGTAGCCGTCGGGCTCGAGGTGGTAGAGCACCGCGTCGTCGAGCTCCCGCTTGAGCAGCTGGATGCCGAGCCGGTCGCAGAGCGGCACCAGCACGTCGAGGGTGGCCTTGGCGATCCGGGCCCGCGAGGAGGGGGAGCGGGCGTCGAGCGTGCGCATGTTGTGCAGCCGGTCGGCCAGCTTGATGATCAGGACGCGGACGTCCTTGCCGGCCGCGACCAGCATCTTGCGGATCGTCTCGGCCTCGGCCGCCTTGCCGTAGAACGCCTTGTCGAACTTGGTCACGCCGTCGACGAGGTGGGCCACCTCGGGCCCGAAGTCGCCGTGCAGGGCCTGCAGCGTGTAGCGGGTGTCCTCGACCGTGTCGTGCAGCAGCGCGGCCACCAGCGTGGTCGTGTCCATGCCGAGCTCGGCCAGGATCTGCGCGACGGCCAGCGGGTGGGTGATGAACGGCTCGCCGCTCTTGCGGAACTGGCCGCGGTGCATGCTCTCGGCGATCCCGTAGGCCCGGCGGAGCACGTTGGCGTCGCCGGCGTGCACCTCGCGGTGGGTCCGGACGAGCCGCGTGACCGGGTCGTCGTCGGACCCGGGCCAGGACAGGAACGTCCGTAGCCGGCGGGAGATGGGCAGGTCGCTCGGCTGAACGGGCACCACACGACCCAGCGCGGCGCCGTGACCGGCGTCGACATCCACGCCCGCACACCTCCTGACGAGGCCGGCACCCGCGACCGTGCCTGCGCCCGGGAAATCGGGCGAGACAGTCACGAGTGCATTTCTCTACCAGACTAAGTCACGCACCGTAGTCCAAATGGTCAGTTGCTTCTGGGCGAACGGGTGAGTCTTGCGGTTAACCAAGGGCTTCCGCCTTTCGGAGCAACTCGCGGTAGCGGGCCGCTCCACGGACGGGCGACGCCCAGCCGGTGGACGCCTCCACCAACCGGGTGTCGGGCTTCTCCAACCACGACAGGATCCGCTCGGTCTCCTCGGCGGTCGCGCTCGGCACCGGCCCGTGCCCGGGCAGCACGGTCTCGGCGGTCGCGCGGAGCACCTCGATCGTCGCGCGTGGATGGACCCTGGGTGGCGAGTTGCCGGCGGCGACCAGCCGGCCCTGTCGGACGATCGCCAGCTCCCACCCGCCGTCGCCGCCCCGGCGGGCCGCGACCAGCTCGGCGATCGTGGTCAGCCCGAACAGCCGCTGCATCCGCACGGCGGCCCGCAGGACGGCGGCCAGCCGCCCGCGCACCACGGCCGCGTCCTCGTAGCGCTGCGCGTCGGAGAGCACCGCGATGCGGGCCAGCAGCGACTCGACCACCCGCCGGGGATCGCCGGTGGTCGCCGCCCGGAACGGCGCCGCCGCGCTCTCCTCGTAGGCCTCCCGACTGATCCTGTGCTCGCACGGCGCCGCGCACTTGCCCAGCTCGGCCAGGGCGCAGGCGGGCGTCTTGGTCTTCGCCGACAGGCGCAGCGTGCACTGCCGCAGCGGGATCGCGTCGTGCACCGCGGCGGCGGCCAGGTCGGCGGCCCGCCGCGAGGTGAACGGCCCGAGGTAGGCGGTGTCGTCGGCGGCCAGCGCCCGGACCACGGACAGCCGCGGGTAGACCTCGTCGGTGAGCTTGAGCCAGACCACCCGCTCGGGGAACTTCGAGCGCCGGTTGTAGGGCGGGGCGTGCGCCGCGATCAGCCGCAGCTCGCGGATCTCGGCCTCCAGCCCGTGGGCGCACTCGACCGCCTCGACCTTTTCCGCGGCGGCCAGCATCTCGGACATCCGGGCCCGCTTCTCGGCCGCCGTGAAGTAGCTGCGCACCCGCGTGGCGATGTCGACCGAGGTGCCCACGTAGAGCGGGCGGCCGTCGCCGGCGCGGAAGATGTAGACCCCCGGCGCGTGCGGGAGCCCCTCGGCCAGGTGCCGTTTGCGCCGCTGGGTCGGGGTGACCGCCTTGGCGAACTCGATCGCGTCGGCCACCGTGGTCACGTTGTGGCTGCCCAGCCGGCCGATCATGGCGTGCAGCACGTCGACCGTGGCCTTGGCGTCGTCGAGCGCCCGGTGGGTGGGCTGGTTGGGCGTGCGGAAGTGGGCGGCCAGCGTGCCGAGCTTGCGGTTGGGCACCTCGTCGCGGATCAGCACCCGGCGGGCCAGGGCGGCGGTGTCGAGGACCCGCGGGTTGGGCCACGCGTAGCCGAACTTGGCACACGCCGCCTTGAGGAAGCCGACGTCGTAGGGCGCGTTGTGGGCGACCAGCACGGCGCCCTTGACGAACTCGAGGAACGGCGGCAGCACCTCCTCGATCGGTGGGGCCGGCAGCACCATGGCCTGCGTGATGCCGGTCAGCACGGTGATGAACGGCGGGATCGGCTGGCCCGGGTTGACCAGGGTGGCCAGCACCCCTAGCTCCTCGCCGCCGCGGACCTTGACCGCCCCGATCTCGGTGATCCCGCCACCGTCGGGCGCGCCGCCGGTGGTCTCCAGGTCGACCACGACGAAGGTCGCGTCGCGCAGGTCGGTCGCGTCGCCGGCGGCCAGGAGGCCGTCGAGCGTGCCCTGGACGAAGAGCTGATCCACCACGGCAGGGACGTTAGAACACGGGTACGACACTTCCGTCGCACCTGCCCCAGGCGTTTCGCGTACCCGCGTAAAAAGATCCACTACATCGACGGGCGCTCGGGTGGCCGACGGTGGGAGACTTGCTCCATGTCCGAGCCCGAACCGCGCGACGGCCGCCTTCCCGAGGAAGCGGTCACGCCGTCGTCCGCCGGTCCGGAGCCGGAGGTCGAACCCCTCCTTCCCGAGCCCGTACGCCAGCGCGTGGTGGCCCTGGCCGCGTCCGCGCTGCCCGGCCTGCCCTTCGACGAGCAGCCCGTACCCCTGCGCCGGGTCGCGAAGTTCGCCCCCAACCGCCGCGCCCGCCTCGGCGGCCCCGCCATCGCCGCCCAGCTCGCCGGCGACTCGCTGTTCCGCCAGCGGATCTCCGCCCGGGTGATCGCCGAGGTCGGCGACCTGGGCGCCGCGGTGGTCGACGGCATCTGCCCCGCCGCCGCCGACCCGGTCGAGGTGGCCGCGCTGGCTTACCTGGCCCGGCCGGTCGGGTGGCGTGAGCTGGTCGAGGCGGCCGGCGAGGCCGTCCGGGCCGAGGCTGACAGCGCCGCCATCGCCGGCCTCGTCCGCGACGCCGAGCAGCGCGTCGCGCGGGCCGAGCACGATCGCGCGGTGGCCCGCAGCGAGGCCGACAAGCTCCGCGACGAGCTGGCCCGGGTCAGCGCCGAGCTCGGCCAGCTCCGCGAGGAGCTCCGGGTGCAGGGGCGGCAGCTGCGTGAGGTGCAGGCCCGCGAGCGCAAGGCGACCGAGATGCTGGCCACCGAGAAGGGTCGGGCCACCCGGGCCGCGGCCGATCATGACGCCGAGCTGCGACGGGTGCGGGCCCGGCTGGCCGAGGCGGAGACGGCGGCCGGCAGTGCCCGGCAGAGTGCCAAGGAGGCCCGCTCCGTCGACGACGCGCGGCTCTGGCTGCTGCTGGAGACGATCGGACAGGCCGCCGTGGGGTTGCGCCGCGAGCTGGCCCTGGAGCCCACCGACCGCCGCCCGGCCGACTATGTCGCCGAGGCGCACGGTGACCAGCCCGGCGCCGCCTCCACCGCGCGCGCCCTCGACAACGACGACCCGGCTCGCCTCGACCAGCTGCTCGCCCTGCCCCGCGCCCATCTGGTGGTCGACGGCTACAACGTCACCAAACGGGGGTACGGCGACATGTCCCTCGAACAGCAGCGCAAGCGGCTGATCACCGGGCTGGGCGGGATCGCGGCGCAGACCGGCGACGAGGTGACCGTGGTCTTCGACGGCGCCGAGCGGGTGCACGGGCTGCCGCCGGCGCCCCGCGGGGTCCGGGTGCTGTTCTCGCGCAAGGGCGAGACCGCCGACGAGCTGATCCGCCGCCTGGTGCGCGCCGAGCCGAGCGGCCGGCCGGTGGTCGTGGTCAGTTCAGACCGTGAGGTCGCCGACGGTGTACGCCGCCACGGCGCCTACCCACTTGGCGCAGATGCCCTGGTCAGGCGGCTGTCGCGGAGTTGAGCCCCGATTTTTGTCAGACCCGCTCGCTAGCGTTCTCATCACGGACGGTGTCTTCCTGATGAGGAGCCTGTGATGCTCATCGACTGCTCCAGCTGCGCGGTGCGCGGCGCGGCGTGCAAGGGGTGCGTGGTCACCGCGCTGCTCGACGCGCCCGCCGAGATCCAAGAGCTCGACGCCGACGAGCTACGCGCGATCGAGGTGTTCGCCCGGGCCGGGTTCGACGTCGAGGTGGTGAGCCAGCAGCCGGCGGCGCTGCGGATGGTCCGCCCCAGGTCGCGCTCCGGCTTCCGGGTGGCGTGACGCTTAAGATGATCCGGATCCGGCGGGAGGTGACCGATGACGCCACGGATGTGGGCGGTGGTCGCCTTCGGCGTGCTCGCGGTCGCGCTCGCGGTCACGGTGGTCGTCCTGGTGCCCTGGCACCGGGCGCCCGCGCCCCGGGCCGACCAGGTCGCGGCGCTCCGCTCGCTGCCGGCTGACCAGGTCACCGCCGGCAAGGCGTTCCACTCCGCCCTGCGTCCCGCCGGCTACGGCAGCCTGCTGGTCGGGCTCGCGGTCGCGCTGGTGCTCGGCCTGACCCCACTCGGCGCGCGGTTGATCGAGGCGGTGGGTCGCCCGTTCGGGGGCAACTGGGTGGCCCAGGCCATCCTCGGCGGCATCGTGATCGTCCTCGTCGCCGACCTGCTGACCCTGCCGTTCGCGGCCTGGCGGCACACGGTGGTCAGCCGCTACGGCCTGTCCACCCAGGGCTGGGGCGGCTGGACGGTCGACCTGCTCAAGGGCTACGCGGTGTCCGCCGTCATCGGTGTCGTCGCGCTGCTGGGCTTCTACGCCATCACCCACTTCGCGCCCCGCTGGTGGTGGGCGTGGGGCGCGGCCGGCGCGGCCGCCCTGGTGGTACTGCTCTCGTTCGTGCTGCCCGTGCTGGTCGAGCCGGTGTTCAACCGCTTCACGCCGATGGCCGACGGCCCGCTGCGCACCGAGCTGACGCAGCTGGCCCGCACCGACGGCGTCCCCGTCCGCGACGTGCTCGTGGCCGACGCGTCCCGCCGCACCCGGCAGGTCAACGCCTACGTGTCCGGCCTCGGCCCGACCCGCCGCATCGTCGTCTACGACACGCTGCTGCGCGAGGCCCCGCCGGCCGAGGTGGTCAGCGTGGTCGCGCACGAGCTCGGCCACGCCAAGGACCGCGACGTCCTCACCGGCACCCTGGTCGGCGCGCTGGGCGCCGCGCTCGCCGTCGTCGCCCTGTTCCTGCTCGGCGGCTGGACGGGGCTGCTCCGCACGGCCGGCGTCACCTCGATCGCCGAGCCCCGGGCGTTCGCGCTGCTGGTCGCCGTGGTCACCGTGGTCGGACTGGTCTCGACGCCGGCCCAGGCCCTGGTCTCCCGCCGCACCGAGGCCCGCGCCGACGCGCACGCGCTGGCGCTGACCAACGACCCGGTCACGTTCGAGGCGATGCAGCGCCGGCTGTCGTCGGTCAACCTCGGCGACCCCGACCCGCCGCGCTGGGAATACCTCTTCGGCGCGTCCCATCCGTCCACCGTGGAGCGCATGGCCGCGGCCCGCGCCTATGCCCGCGGCGAAAGGCCCTGATCCGTGAGCCGCACCCTGCTCGTCACCAACGACTTCCCGCCCCGGCCGGGCGGCATCCAGAAGTTCGTGCACCAGTTGGCGGTGCGCCAGCCGGCCGGCTCGGTGGTGGTCTACGCGTCGACGTGGAAGGGCGCCGACAAGTTCGACGCCGACCAGCCGTTCGAGGTGGTCCGCGAGTCGACCGGGGTGCTGCTGCCGACGCCGCGGGTCGCCCGCCGCGCCGCCGAGCTGGCCCGGTCCCACGACTGCGACACGGTCTGGTTCGGCGCCGCCGCCCCGCTCGGCCTGCTCGGCGAGGGCCTGCGCCGGCGGGCCGGCGTCGCCCGGGTCGTGGCGCTCACCCACGGCCACGAGATCGGCTGGGCGGCCCTGCCCGGCGCCCGCGCGCTGCTGCGCCGCATCGCCCGCGGCGCCGACGTGGTCACCTACCTGACCGACTACCAGCGCACCCGGCTGGAGCGCGCCCTCCATGGCCTCACCGACCTGCGCCGGCTGGCCCCCGGCGTCGACGTCGACCTGTTCCACCCGGGCGTCGACGGCAGCGCGATCCGCGCGCGGCACGGCCTAGGCGACCGCCCGGTCGTCGTCTGCGTCTCGCGGCTGGTCACCCGCAAGGGCCAGGACGCGCTGGTCCGGGCCATGCCGGCGATCCGCGCCGCGGTCCCCGACGCCGCGCTGCTCCTGGTCGGCGGCGGCCCCAACCACGACCGCCTCCGCCGCCTGGCGGTCTCGCTGGGTGTGTCGGACGACGTGGTCATCACCCGCGGAGTGCCGTGGGAGGAGCTACCGGCCCACTACGCGGCCGGCGACGTCTTCGCGATGCCGTGCCGCACCCGCAACCGCGGCCTCGACGTCGAGGGCCTGGGCATCGTCTACCTCGAGGCCTCGGCCACCGGCCTCCCGGTCGTCGCGGGCGACTCGGGCGGCGCCCCGGACGCGGTCCGCGAGGGCGAGACAGGCTACGTCGTCGACGGCCGCGACGTCACCCAGATCGCCGACCGCCTCACCACCCTGCTGGCCGACCCGGACCTGGCCCAACGCATGGGCCAAGCAGGCCGAGCCTGGGTCGAACGCGACTGGCGCTGGCAAACCCAAGCCACCCGCATGCGCGCCCTGCTCACGCCCTGACCCGAACGAACCATTGGATGCCCGCGCTCCGGCCCGGCGCGAGCCTGTCCACACCGGAAATACCGCTCCGCGAGCCGGAGAGCATTACCCTCGCCGGTCTTCGAGTGCCTCGTCGCCACCGTGGCCGAACCGCCGAGCGAGGTGGCCCGGGCGCAGACCGCCAGCCCGGAACTGACCGCCAAGCGGTGTGCCGACCTCGCCGCGATCGGTGCTCGACGAAGGCCCGGTTCCATCCTTTAACGCGCTCCCACCAAGGACTTCGGGCCGCTTCGCCGTCGTCCGAGGGCGCGCTGAAGCCCCTCAACCACGTGCCACACATCGCGGCGCGGCCCGACACGGATGCCGGGCGGCCGGGCGTCGGCGCTGCCAACGTGCTTTCGCACGTGCCGACATGCGAAAGCATGTGCGGCAATCGGAGGTGGTCGGGCTGGCGGTGCCGGTCGTGGTCGGAATGCCTGGAGATGGTTCGGCGTGTGCCTACCTGCCCAAGGGCGGGTTCGCTCAGGCAGGTCGACGGCTTGGCGAATCGCGTGGCGGCCGCTCCCAAACGGCGGCAGCGTCCTCGGACGTGCAGGTGTTGCGGCGGCACCGGTGTCCAAGGTGAAAGGCGAGGCCGTCGTCGTCACAGGAGGTCGGAGTCGGGGCGCTTGCGCGCCACCAGGACCGCGTGGGGGGTCGGTTCCTCCGGTTCCGGCTGGCGGACCACGCGGACGCGGACGTCGAACCCGGCCTCCGCGAGGAGGGTGGCGACCTGCTCCGGCTGCCGGCGGTGGAAGACCAGGTCGATCTCGTGGCCGTCGAACTCCGTCCGGTGCCGCGGCTCGTCGCCCACCTGGAACGCGACCCACACATGACCCCCGACACGCAGCGCCCGGTGGAAGCCGGCCAGAACCTCCGGGAGCGTCTCGTCCGGGATGTGGATCAGGGAGTAGTTGGCCAGCAGGCCGGCAAGACTGCCGGGCGCCACGGACAGCGAGAGCATCGAGCCCTCGGTGAAGACCACCCCCGGGTTCTCCGCGCGGGCGATGGCCAGGAACGACGGGGAGAGGTCGACGCCCGCGACGGCGACGCCGAGGGAACGCAGCAGGCCCGTCGTGCGGCCCGGACCGCAGCCGACGTCAAGCACCGGGCCCTCGCCGACCAGTTCCGCGAAGTAGCCGAGCAGCGCCCGGTGCAGCGGGCGTTCGGCGAGCTCCGTGGTGAACCGGGCGGCGTAGGCCGCCGCGATCGTGTCGTAGGAGCTTCGGGTGCGGGAGACGAACGCGGGCTCGGTCACGGTCACGGACCCTACGCGGCGCGGAGCCGGGCCGGCGTGGCACCGTTGAGCGCGTGCAGCAGCAGACGTTGCGGGACCTCGGCGTCGATCCCGGAAGCCGCGTCACGCTTCTGCAGTTCTCGTCGGCCTTCTGCGCGCCCTGCCGCGCCACCCGGCGGGTGCTGGCCGGTGTCGCGGCCATGGTGGACGGCGTCGAACACCTCGAGGTCGACGCCGAGAGTCATCTCGACGCCGTGCGGGCGCTCGACGTCACGGGCACGCCGACCACGCTGATCGTCGCCGGCGGCGAGGTCGTGCAGCGCGCCGGCGGCGTGCCGACCAGGGCCCAGGTGCTCGCCGCCGTCGCGAAGACGCTGGAATCCGCCTAGAACTTGGGGGCGTCGGGGGCTTCGAGTAGACCCAGCCGCAGGGCCGTCATCAGGGCCTGGGCCCGGTTGGCGGCGCCCAGCTTCTCGTAGAGCTTCGAGATGTGGGTCTTGGCCGTCGACTCGCTGACGAAGAGCTGCTTGGCGATCCCGGCGACCGACATGCCGTCGGCCAGCAGGCGGAGCACCTGGCCCTCGCGGGGCGAGAGCTGCGGGCCGGAGGGGGCGAGCCGGCGCTTCATCGCCTCGGCCAGGTCGGCGGCCGTGAACGCGGACGGGGACGACGCCGCGTGGCGGGCGGCGGCCACGACCTCGTCGGCCGGGGCGGTCTTCGGGACGAACGCGCTCGCGCCCGCCTCGAGGGCGCCGAAGAGCTGGTCGTCGCCCGCGTACATGGTCAGCACCACGATGCCCATCGTCGCGCTCGACTTGCGCAGGGCGCGGGTGGCCTCGAGGCCGCTGCCGTCGGGGAGCCGCAGGTCCATGATCACGACGTCGGGCTGGAGGGCGCCCGCCTGGCGCACTCCCTCGGCTGCGGTGGCGGCCTCGCCCACGACCTCGAACTGGCGGTCGCGCTCGAACGCGTGCCGCAGGCCCTTACGGATCAGGTCGTGATCGTCGACCAGGAGGACCTTGGTGCGCGTGGTCGGCGATGGGCTGGTCGTCATGCTCGGGTTACTCCCCTTCTGATGCGGTGACGCTGTCGCGCACGCTATCGCGCCGCGGTGACGTGCCGACTACCACCGCCACGGTCGTGCCGGACGGACTCCGCGGACTGATCTCCAACCGGCCTCGGATACGTTCCGCTCTCTCCGCCATGATCGCAAGGCCGTAGCGGCCGTCCGGCCGCTGGTCAGCGATGCCCTGACCGTCATCCGACACTTCGATCTGGGCGTACGGGGGATCGATGGAACACGAGACCCACAGGTTAGTCGCTCCGGCGTGTTTTCGGGCGTTGGTGATCGCCTCCTGGGCGATCCGGAGCAGCTCGGCCTCGGTGGCGGCGGGGAGCCGGGCCGTCGACTCGTCGAGCGTGACGTGCACCCGCAGCCCGCCGGACGCGCCGACCGTCCGCGCGTACTCGGAGATCGCCGCGGCCAGGCCACCCTGCCGGTCGACCTCCGAGCGCAGCTCGAAGAGCGACAGCCGCAGCTCCGTGATCACCCGGGTGACCTCGCCGCGCAGCGTACGCAGCTCCTCGGCCGTCTCCTTGGCGTCGTCGGGCAGCGTCGCGAGCGCGTTGTCGATCCCGTAGCCGACCATGACGAGCTCCTGCGCGACCCCGTCGTGGATCTCCCGGGCGAGCCGCTGCCGTTCCTCGTTGGTGGCCAGGGACCGGACCTCGTCGAAGAGCAGCGCCGCCTCCAGCCGCAGCGCGGCGGGACCGGTCAGCGCGGTCACCTCCTGCACCACGGGCGGGGGATAGGCGCCGGCCACGTCGGCCTCGATGATCACCAATCCGACGGTACGCACACCCGCCACCAAAGGCACCACCAGCGCCGAAACGTCACCCCTCCGGTGCGAGCGGGCCTGCGACCGGCTGGCCGTGTAGGGCTGCTGGCTGGCCCACGCCTCGGCGATCGCGGAGTCGGCGTCGAGGCTCGTCTCCCAGTCGACCCGGTCGACACCGGCCTGGGCGAGCACCACGAGCCGGCCGCCGCCGCTGGCGGAGAGCACCGCCGCCCGGTCGGCCCGGGCCACCCCGCGCAGCTCCTCGACGAGGTGTTCGGAGATGCCGCCGGGGTCGAGGGTGGCGCCCGGAAGCTGCCGGGCGACGCTGCGCAGCTGGGTCAACAGCCGGGTCGCCTCGGCGTACGGCTGGGGTCGTCCCGCCTCTCCCCGCTGCTGCATGATCCGCTGCAGGGTCGACGCGGCGAGGGTGCCGAGCGAGGCCAGGATCAGCCACTGCGCGCAGACGACGAGATAGAACGGGTTGCCGATGAGCGGGTCGCCGCCGGTCGAGCTGATCGCGCCGCCGACGACCAGCGCCAGCGTGGCCACGCCGAGCAGCGCCGCGCTCTCCCGGGAGCGCCGGCGCAGCGCGGTGACGGTCAGCGGCACCGACAGGTAGGGCAGCAGCGCCGACGCCCCGATGCCCTGGCCCAGCGTGTTGCCGGCGGTGTGCTCGGCGACCTGGCTGGCGCCGATGCCCACCACGATCACCTCGGCGAACCGCCCGAGCGGCGCCAGCACCGCGTGCCGGGGCGCGATCACGGCCGGCAGCCCGGCCACGATCAGCAGCGCCACCCACCAGAGCTGCTCCAGCTGTTGCGTGGTGAGCAGGATCAGGACGGCGACGAGCGCGAGCATCACGATGCGCGCCGCCACGGCGAGCGGGTGGGCGCGGATCGGGGTGGGGGTGGGCGCCTCGGGGTTCATCGGCGATAGATCTCGTCCACGACGTCCTGGTGTGCCTTGAGCACCACGGCCCGCTTGACCTTGAGCGACGGCGTCAGCTCGCCGGTCGCCTCGGTGAAGTCGGCGGGCAGGATGCGGAACTCCTTTATCGCCTCGGCTTGCGAGACGGCCTGGTTGGCGTCGTCGATCGCGGACTGGATGTCGGCCCGCAGGCGCTCGTCGGTGCGCAGCTTCTCGAGCGGGGTGTCGGCCGGCAGCCCGGCCGACTCGAGCCAGCGGGGGAGCGCCTCCTCGTCGACGGTGACCAGGGCGGCGATGAACCGCTCGCGGTCGCCGATCACCATCGCCTGGCTGACCAGGTGGTGGGCGCGGATCCGGTCCTCGAGCACCGCCGGGGCGACGTTCTTGCCGGCCGCGGTGACGATGATCTCCTTCTTGCGGCCGGTGATCGACAGGAAGCCGTCGTCGTCGAGCCGGCCCAGGTCACCGGTGGCGAACCAGCCGTCGTCGTCGAGCACCTCGGCCGTCGCCGCGGGGTTGCGCCAGTATTCCTTGAACACGAGCGGACCCTTGACCAGGATCTCGTTGTCGTCGGCGACCCGCACGGTGACGCCGGGCAGCGGCCGGCCGACGGTGCCGATCCGGGTGGCGCTCTCCAGGTTGACGGCCACCGCCGGTGACGTCTCGGTCAGGCCGTAGCCCTCGTAGACGGCGACGCCGATGCCGCGGAAGAAGTGGGCGAGCCGGGCGCCCAGCGGCGCGCCGCCGGAGATGGCCCGCGTGCACTTGCCGCCCAGCGCCGCCCGCAGCTTGCCGTAGACCAGCTTGTCGTAGAGGGCGTGCTGCATCCGCAGGCCGAGCCCGGGCCCGTCGCCGTCGAGCGCGGTCGAGTACGCGATCGCCGTCTGCTCGGCCTTGGCGAAGATGCCGCCCTTGCCGTCGGCCGTCGCCCGCTGCTTGGCCGCGGTGTGCACCTTCTCGAACACCCGCGGCACGGAGAGCAGGAACGTCGGCTGGAACTCCTTGAGGTCGTCGACCAGGGTCTTCGTGTCGGCGAGGTGCCCCATGGTGGCGCGGGCCTGCACCATGCCGATCTGGATGAGGCGGGCGAAGGAGTGCGCGAGGGGGAGGAACAGCAGCGTCGAGGCGCCCTGGTGGAACAGGTCGGGCAGCACCGGCACCGCGTTGGCGATGTCGGAGAGCAGGTTGCGGTGGGTCAGCACGCAGCCCTTGGGCCGGCCGGTCGTGCCGCTCGTGTAGATGATCGTGGCGACGTCGTCGGCGGTCGAGGTGCGCCGCTGCTCGTCGATCACCGCGGCGTCGACCGTCGCGCCCCGCTGGCGCAACGCGTCGAGGTCCTCCGAGTCGATCTGCCACACGTCGGTCAGCGCGGTCAGCTCGCCCCGCACCCCGGCGACCATCAGCTGGTGCGCGTCGGTCTCGACGAACAGCGCGACCGCGCCCGAGTCCTCGAGGATCCAGCGCACCTGCTCGGCGCTCGACGTCTCGTAGACCGGGACGGTGACCGCCCCGACCGCCCAGATGGCGTAGTCGACCAGCGTCCACTCGTACCGCGTGCGGCTCATCAGCCCCACCCGGGCGCCGGGCTGGACGCCGGCGGCGACCAGGCCGCGGGCCAGCGCGACGACCTCGTCGCGGAACTGGCCGCACGTGACGTCGACCCACGCGCCGTCCCGGCGGCGCCGGAACTGCACGGCGTCGGGCGCCTCGGCGGCGTTGTCCCACACCGGGTCGGTCAGATTGGCCGCGTCCCCGACCGTCACGACCGGGGGTACGGAGAATTCGCGCACCTGGCCTCCTACAGAACGCGATCAGCTAAATGCAACCTACCCGTATCGACGCGGAGTCCAATCCGGGGGACGAGCGAGCCGTCATCCGGTCGGCGGCGGCGAAAGAGGTAGCCTGCCCCACATGGCGGACTCCTCCACCCAGTCGATCGAGATCGACGCCACCCCGGCCCAGGTCGCGGCGGTGATCTGCGACTTCGTGCGTTACCCGGAGTGGACCACGGCGATGCAGTCGGCGGAAGTGGTCGAGGAATACGAGGACGGCTACGCGAGCCAGGTCCGGTTCGTCATCGACGCCGGCGTGCTGATGGACGAATACACCCTCCAATACGAGTACGCCGAGGACATCTCGCGCATCGAATGGCATCTCGTGGCGCCGTCGAAGATGCAGAAGACACAGAACGGCTCCTACGACATCGATCCGGCCGCCGACGGTGGCAGCGTGGTGACCTACACGCTCGAGGTCGAGCTGGCGGTGGGCATGCTGGGCATGTTCCGCAAGAAGGCCGAGAAGATGATCATGGATGCCGCGCTCAAGCAGCTCAAGGCCCGGGTCGAGTCGCTCTACCCACACCCGTGACACACCGAACCGAGGAACGCCCGATGGCACCGCAGCCCGACCCATCCTCCGCCCGTGGCGAGGCCGAGCGCCTCGTCGCCTCCGTGCTCGCCATGGCCCGCCGCGCCGGTGACGGCCCCGGCCTCGCCTCCGGCCTGGGCGCGCTCGGGCAGCTGACCGACGTGCTGGGCAGCGCCTTCGGCGGGGACCGTCACTCTTCCGGGGGTACGGCGCCCGGTGGTCACGCCGTCGCCACGGGCAGCGCGGAGTGCTGTGTCTGCCCGATCTGCCGGGTGATCGTCGCGCTGCGCGACCCGAGCCCCGAGTTCGCCGAGCGGCTCGCGACCGGCGCCGGTGACTTCGCGGCCGGGGTGGCCAGCCTGCTCCGCGCCGTCAACAGCTCGACCGCCGTGCGCGAGCCGCAGCCGCCGGCCGCCCCGGCCCCCCGGTTCTCCGACGACGAGATCTGGCGCGCGGCCACCCGTACCCGCGATGATGTCGCTCCGGCCCCCGCGGCCGGTGACGTCTGGGCGGCGGCCACCGCCGCGGACCGGGCGGCCGACGACGATGTCCCGCCGCCACCCAGGAAGCCGATGGCCCGCAAGGCCGTCAAGCGCACGGCGCCACCGGCGCCACGGTCGGACGACGACGCCTGAGGCTCGTCTCGTCCGGTCAGCACAGCAGAGGGGAGCGGCAGCCGTGGGGCTGACCATCGGAGTCGACGTCGGGGGCACCAAGGTCGCCGGTGGGGTGGTCGACGAGAACGGCGCCGTCGTGGCGACCGTCCGGCGCGACACGCCGGCCGACGACGTCGCGCGGACCAGGGACACGATCGTCGAGGTCGCGGTCGAGCTCGCGGCCGCCCACCCGGCGGACGCGGTCGGGATCGGCGCGGCCGGCTGGATCGACGCGACCCGGTCGACCGTGCTGTTCGCGCCCAACATCGCCTGGCGCGACGAGCCGCTGCGGGCCTACGTCAGCGACAAGGTCGGCCTGCCGGTCATCGTCGAGAACGACGCCAACGCGGCGGCCTGGGCCGAGTTCCGGTTCGGCGCGGCGCACGACGCCGAGGACTCCATGGTGATGTTCACGATCGGCACCGGGGTCGGCGGGGCGATCGTGCTCGGCGGCGAGCTCGTCCGCGGCACCAGCGGCATCGCGGCGGAGCTCGGCCACATGGGCCTGGTGCCGGGCGGCCACCAGTGCGGCTGCGGCCGGCTCGGCTGCATCGAGCAGTACGCCAGCGGCAACGCGCTCGTCCGGTTCGCCCGGGCCGGGGCGCGCCAGGAGCCGCAGCGGGCGCAGCGGCTGCTCGGCCTGGCCGGCGGCGACCCCGACCGGGTCAACGGGCCGATGGTCACCGCGGCCGCCCGCGCCGGCGACGAGGTGTCCCGCGACGCGTTCGCCCAGATCGGCACGTGGCTCGGCATGGGGCTGGCCGACATGGTGCAGGTGCTCGACCCGCAGGTGCTGGTCGTCGGCGGCGGCGTGGTCGAGGCCGGCGAGCTGCTGATGGGCCCGGCCCTGGCCTCCTACCAGGAGTCCCTCGCCCAGCGCGGCCGCTGGCCGGTCGCCGACCTCCGGGTCGCCAAGCTGGGCAACGGCGCCGGCGTCGTGGGCGCCGCCGACCTGGCCCGCCGCCGATGACGGCGCGGGTGCGGGTCGTCTCGTACAACATCCACAGCTTCAAGGACGACCTCGGCGCGCTCGCCGCCGTGGTCGCCGACCTGGCCCCCGACGTGCTCGTCGTGCAGGAGGGGGCGCGGCGGTTCCGGTGGCGGCAGAAGAACGCGGCCCTGGCCGACCGGCTGCGCATGGTGGTCGGCGGCGGCGGGCTCTGGTCGCTGGGCAACCTGGTGCTGACCACGCTGCGGGTCCGGGTCGTGGAGACGCGCGACGTCCGCTACCCGGTGCTGCCCGGGCACCATGCGCGCGGCGCGGTGTTCGCCACGTGCGAGGTGCCCGGCGCCCGGTTCGTGGTGACCGGCTCGCACCTGTCCACCGACCCGGCGGTGCGGCCGATCCAGGCGGCGTCCTGGCGGGCGGAGATGCGCGGCACGGACCTCCCCGTCGTCGCGGCCGGCGACCTCAACGCCGAGCCGGGCGACCCGACCTGGGCCGCCGTGGCCGACGGGCTGCACATCGCCGGCACGGCGCCGACCCACCCGGCGTCCGGCCCGCACCGGGCGATCGACGGGGTGTTCGTCGACAAGCGGATCGAGGTGGCGACCTTCCGGGTGGTCGACACACCGGTGGCCCGCCGCGCCAGCGACCATCTGCCGATAGCCGTAGATCTGGTGATACCCGACTAGACAACAGAGGCGGGCAGTCGGAAGGATCGGGCGGTGTCCACCGACCCCTCCACCACCCTCTGGCGTGACGGCCGGCCGGTCTACGACCGGCGCGACACCGTCTGCGTGATCGGCGCCGGCGCCAGCGGCCTCGCCGCCGTCAAGAACCTGCGCGAGCACGGCTTCGGCGTCGACTGCTACGAGCGCGAGACCAGCGTCGGCGGCGCCTGGAACTGGCGCCACGACCGCAGCCCGGTGTCGGCCGGCACGCATCTGATCTCGTCGAAGCCGTTCACCCAGTTCCCCGACTTCCCGATGCCGGACAGCTGGCCGGACTACCCGCACCACAGCCAGCTGCTGTCCTATCTGGAGCACTACGCCGACCACTTCGACCTCAAGCCGCACGTCTGGTTCGGCACCGAGGTGGTCCGGGTCGAGCCGGCCGGCGACACGAGCTGGGACGTGACCACCCGCAGCACCGGCGGCCACGGCTCCGAGCGCATCCACCGCTACCTCGCGGTGGTGGTGGCCAACGGGCACAACTGGGCGCCGAAGCAGCCGGCCTACGAGGGGCTCGACGAGTTCCGCGGCCGGACCATGCACGCCTCCGGCTACAAGGACGCCAAGGAGCTGCGCGGGCGCAAGGTGCTCGTGGTCGGCGGCGGCAACACGGGCTGTGACATCGCGGTCGAGGCAGCCACGGCCGCCGCGCAGACCTGGCACTCGACCCGGCGCGGCTACTGGTACCTGCCGAAATATCTGCTCGGCCGGCCCACCGACCAGGTCAACGACCGCATGCAGGCGGCCCGGGTGCCGCTGGGCGTGCGGCAGTGGCTGGCCGCCCGGACGCTGCGGCTCACGGTCGGCGACCAGACCCGGTTCGGTCTGCCGAAGCCCGACCACAAGGTGTTCGAGACCCACCCGATCGCCAACAGCCAGCTGATCTACCACCTCGGCCACGGCAAGATCACCCCGGTGCCGGACGTACGCCGGTTCCACCGCGGCTCGGTCGAGCTGACCGACGGGCGGCACGTGGAGCCCGACCTGGTCGTGTTCGCCACGGGCTACCTGCCCCGGTTCGAGTTCCTGGCCCCCGAGATCCTCGGCGCCGACGAGCACGGCCGGCCCACCCTCTATCTGCACGCGTTCCCGCGCGAGCACCCGACGCTCGCGGTCGCCGGTCTGCTGCAGCCCGACTCCGGCCTGTTCCCGCTGGTGCACTGGCAGACGGTGCTGATCGCGCGCTGGCTGCGGCTGCGCGACCGCGACCTCGAACGGGCGGCGGCGTTCTGGTCGCGGGCCTCGGCCGAGGTCGGCAAGCGCTGGAACCGGGCCCGGGTCAAGGACTCCACCCGGCACTGGTTCGAGGTCAACCACGTCGACTACCTGCGGGAGCTGCAGCGCGCCCTCGACGAGCTCTCCCCGGCGGCCGCGACGGCAAGGAGCGCGCGATGAACGTGCGGATCATCCGGACCCGCGACTGGGCCGACCCCGTGCCGCCGGCCCGCCGTGAGCTGTTCACCGCGACCCCCGAGCTGCCCGACGACGACAAGCCGCCGGTGCTGTTCGTGCCGGGATTCGGGCACGGCGCCTGGGCGTACGCGGAGCACTGGCTGGAGCACGCCGCCACGCGCGGTTTCGTGGCGCACGCGGTCAGCCCGCGCGGCCACGGCGGCAGCGAGCCGGCGCCGAAGGGGACCCTGCGGGCGTACGCCCACGACGTGGTGCAGGTCGCCGCCGCCCTGCCGCGCCAGGCTGTGCTGGTCGGCAACGGCGCCGGCGCGCTGGTCGTGGCGCACGCGCTGGCCCGCTACCCGGCCCGGGCCGGCGTACTGGCCGCGCCGGTGTTCGGCGGCTGGGCCACGCTCGGCCTGGCCCTGCGGCGCAACCCGTTCGGCACGCTGCCCGCGGCGTTCGGCGGCCGGCTGCGGCTGTCCCGGCGGCAGCTGTTCGGCCGCGACCTGGCCGAGCCGCTGGCCCGCGACTACACGAAACGGGTCGGCCACGCCTCGCCACGGGCCCAGTGGGAGCTGCTGCGGGCCCGCCCGCCGGAGCACCCGGTCGGCGACCCGCCGGTGCTGGTGGTCGGCACGCCCGACGACCGGATCGTGCCGCGGTCCGCGCTCGACACGGTGGCCCGACGCTACGGCGGCGCGCCGCTGCTGTTCCCCGGCATGGGCCACGACCTGATGCTCGACGCCCGCTGGCAGGAGCCGATCGACGCGATCCTCGACTGGCTGGAGAAGGGCGAACGCTAGCTCGAAGCGCGCATGACCAGGGTCGGCTCGAAGACGACCGAGGTGGGTTCGAGGCGCGGGTCGTCGATGCGGGCCATCAGCAGCCGGGCCGCCTCGGCCGCCATGTCCTCCAGCGGCTGGCGCACGGTCGTCAGCTGCGGGCGGGCGGCCAGCGCGGCGCTGCTGTCGTCGAAGCCCACCACCGCGATCTCGTCGGGCACCCGGCGGCCCAGCTCCTGCAGCGCGGCCAGCCCACCCTGGGCCATCAGGTCGTTGGCGACGAAGACGCCGTCGAGCTCGGGGTGGTCGAGCAGCAGCTCGCGCAGTGCGCGGTCGCCGCTCTCGTGGGTGAAGTTGCCGGTCGCCGCCGGCACGTAGGCCTGGCCGTGGCGGGCCATCGCGGCCCGGAAGCCGGCCGTGCGGTCGACGCTGGCCGGCACGTCGACCGGCCCGGTCACCATGCCGATCCGGCGGCGGCCGCGGGCGACCAGGTGGTCGGCGGCCAGCGCGGCGCCGCGGTCGTTGGCCACGTCGACGTGGCTGATCGGCGCGGGCCGGGCCGGGCGGCCGATCACCACACCGGGCAGGCCCGCGTCGGCGAGCAGCCGGGGGAGCGTGTCGCCGGGATGCAGGGAGAGCACCACACAACCGTCGGCCTGACCCTGGCGCAGGTCGCCGACCAGCTGGGCCCGGGCCTGGTCGGCGCCGACGAGCTGCAGCGCGAGTTGGACGCCGGCGGGGCGCAGCGCGCTGAGCAGGCCGCCGACCACCCGGCCGAAGAACGGGTCGCTGAAGAAGCGGCTCATGAACGGGTCGTCGTCGTGGGTCTCGGAGTCCGAGACGACCAGGGCGATCGTGCCGGTGCGCCGGGTGACCAGCGACCGGGCCGCCCGGTTGGCGACGTAGCCGGTGGCGTGCACGGCGTTCCAGACGACCTCGTGCAGCTCGGGGTTGACGTTGCGGATGCCGTTGATGACGCGGGAGACGGTGGCACGGGAGACGCCGGCGATCCGGGCCACGTCCTCCAGGGTCGGCAGGCGTGCGTTGTCCGTGGTCACTGGCCCTCCCGGTCGCGGCGGGCGGAGAGCGCTCTCCGCCCGAGCCGTGGCCAAAGGCTAGCAGGACGGCGGGCGCCGCAGCGCCCGCCGTCCATCGAGGCGGATCAGCGGTAGACGCCGAACTCCCAGAGCGAGTAGCCCCATCCGGTGGCCCGCGTCTGCCCGTTCATCCGGACGTAGCGGCCGGTGCCGCTGACCGCGAGACTGTCGAAGCCGCCGTTGCCGGCCGTGGTGGAGTAGACGGTCGTCCAGTTGGCGCCGTCGTTCGACGTCTGGACCTGGTAGCCCGTGGCGTAGGCCGCCTCCCACGCGAGCTGCACGTGGTTGAAGGACTGCACCGAGCCGAGGTCGACCTGCACCCAGGCGGTCGCCACCCACTCGCTGGCCCAGCGGGTGGTGTAGTCGCCGTCGACCGCGTACCCCGGCAGTTGCGGGCCGTTGGTCCCGGTCGGCTGGTAGGACGACGCGGTCACCGGCCGCCCGCGGGCGAGGTTGGTCCCGGCGACCGTGGGCGGCACCACCTTGAACGAGCGCTGCTCGATGCCGACGTTGCCGTGCCCGTCGTACGCGTAGACGTAGACCTTCCACACGCCGAGCTGCTCGGGCGCCCGCACCGAGAACGTCCCGTTGCCGGTCTGGGTAAACGTGACGTTCGAGAAGCCGGTGCCGCCGGTGATGTGCTTGTTGCTGAACATCAGGTTGTAGCGGACCAGGTCACCCTGCGGGTCGGTCGCGGCAACGGAGACCGGGAACGTCCCGCCGGCCGGCACCGCGGTCTGCGAGCCCACCGTCATGCCGGTGATCTCCGGTGGCGTGTTGGGCGCCGCCTGGCCGGTGTAGGCCTGCCGCAGGGCGTGGTAGCCCAACCGCCGCCAGCCGCCCGTGGTCACGTTGAGCCACACGCCGCCGAAGTCGTTCTCGAGTCCATAGTGGAACTCGGTGGCCCCGAGCGCCACGCCCGGATGCGACTTGATCGCCGCCCAGCTCGCCGCGTAGCCCGCCCGCTTCTCGAGGTCGGTCGGCTCGTCCGGGACGCCGTTGACGTCGTCGGGCACCTCCCACTCGCCGTCCGGGCCGGCCTCCGTGACGATGTAGGGCTTCGTGTAGCCGCCCGCGATCCAGTCGGCCTTGACCCCGCCGATCGCGCCGTACGAGTTGACGGCCAACAGGTCCAGCGCGGGGGAGTACGGCTTGTAGTAGGTCCACGCGTGCGTGTAGGCGTCGGTCGAGGTGACCGGGTGGTTGGGGTCCGCCGCGTGGATCGCCTCGGCGACCTCGTTGACGAACCGGGCGTACGCCACCCGCCGCGCCTCGACCACGTCGGCCGAGAGGCCGTGGTCCTGCATGGTCAGGATGACCTCGTTGCCGACGTCCCACATCAGCACGCCCGCTCGGCCCTTGAGCGCGTTGACCCGGGCCACGATCTCGGCCTTGACCGAGTTCTTGTACGCGGTGTCGTTGACGTAGTCGGCGCCCTGGTTGAGCCAGTGCCCGACGATCACCTTGATCCCGTGCCGGGCGGCGGTGTCCAGCAGCACCGGCGTTTGCGCGTCGTCCACGCCCCACGTGCGGATCGTGTTGACGCCCATGTTCTTCAGATCGCGCATATAGCCGTCGGCCGCGCCCTGCGGTGGGCCGTAGGTCAGCCCCTTGACCTCCCATGGCGCCCCGTTGACCTGGAGCTGCCAATTGCCCTGGGTGCCGGTGACCCGCACGACGCTCGGCCCGGCCGGCACCGGCGGGTCGGTCATCGCGGCCGGCGTCGTCCCGGCCTGCCGGGCGACCGACACGGAGTCGACGCTGAGCACGCCGCCCGAGGTGGTGTCCGGCGTCGGGACGGTGAAGCCGGCGATGCCGCTCGGGTAGAGGCCCCCGATTGCCAGGTCGAAACGCAGGTAGAAGCCGTGGTGCACGGCGGCCTGCCACGCCGTCACGCCGACCTGGCTCTCCCGGACCACCCAGGTCTGCCGCCCGTCGAGGTAGAACCGGATCTCCTCGTCGGTCTTCGTCCGGTCGATGATCTGCGTGTACTCGTGGTAGCCGGTCTGGCAGCCGGTGCACGAGGCGAGCCCGCTGGTGCGGCCGTTGTACTCACCGCACTGCCCGTCGGGCGCGGTGCCGCAGTGCAGCGTCTGGGAGAGCTGGCTGCGCCCGTTGACGCCGCTCATGATGTCGGTCTCGCCGATGCCGGGCCAGTTGGTGTAGTTGCCGCGGAACGCGGCCCCGGTCGCCCGGAACGCCGGCCAGTAGCCGAGGCCGTTGGCGACGTCGGGCTGTTTGATCGTCGCGGTGAACCGGGTCAGCTGGCCCGGCTGCGGCGCGAAGTCGGCCCGCTGGGTCTCGATGCGGCCCGAGGTCCAGTTGCCGGCGCCGTCCTTCGTGGCCCGGATCGAGAGGCGGCCGGCGCCGTCGAGGGTCACGTTGGCGGCGCTGGCGGTCTCGACCGAGCCGGTGCCCCAGTTCGCGGCGCCGCCGGGGTACTGCGTGCCCGTGCGGACCAGCCAGTTGGCGGCCGACGGGGCGCTGTTGGCCGGGCCGGTGAAGTCGTCGCTCCAGACGGTCTGCCAGGTGCCGGGGTCGGGATCCGGATCGGGGTCCGGGTCCTGGCCACCGCCGCCCGTGAACACCTGGAGCTCCCACAGCGAGTAGCCGTAGCCCGAGCCGCGGGCGGTGCCGTACATCCGGACGTAGCGGCCCGTGCCGGTCACCGACAGCGTCTGGGTGCCGCCGGCGCCCGTGGTGGTCGTGTAGACGTCGGTCCAGGCGTTGCCGTCGGCCGAGGTCTGGATCTGGAACGCCCGTCCGTACGCGCCCTCCCACTGGAGCACGACCCGGCAGATGCTCTGGCTCGCGCCGAGGTCGACACGGATCCACTGTGGATCGGCGAAGGCGCTGGACCAGCGGGTGCCGGCGTTGCCGTCGACGGCCATGGCGGCGCCGACGCCGGCGCCCTCCGCCGAGGACGCGGTGGCGGGCCGGCCCTGGGCGGCATTGGTGGTGCCGCACGTGCCCGGGTCCGGGTTGCTCCCGCCGAAGCTGCCGTGCACCTGGAACTCCCACAGCGAGTAGCCGTAGCCGCTGTTGCGGGCGGTGCCGTACATCCGGACGTAGCGGCCCGAGCCGGTGACCGGGAGGGTCTGGACGCCGCCGGGGCCGGTGGCGGTCGTGTAGACGTCCGTCCAGCTCGTGCCGTTGGCCGATGTCTGGATCTGGAACGCGCGAGCGGAGGCGCCCTCCCAGTTGAGCGTGACCTGGGTGATGGTGGCGGTGGCGCCGAGGTCGACCTGGATCCACTGTGGATCGGACCAGGCCGAGCCCCAGCGGGTCGTGGCGTTGCCGTCGACGGCGGCGGAAGCGGGCAGGTCGGCGCCCTGCGAGGAGGACGCGACCGCGGGTTTGCCCTGGGAGATGACGGGGTCGGCGGCGTGGGCGGCGGGCGCGATGACCACCATCGAGGTGATGGCGAGCGCGCCGGCGACCGTGGCCGCGAGCAGGCGGGATTTCACGGTGCACTGCCTTTCCGGAGAGGGGACGGTGCCCTTGGAGAGCGCTCTCCAGTGGTGGCAGTGTTGCGCCGCCTTTCATCGATGTCAAGCCATGCGACCTTGACACCGGATCGATCGTGCCGGATCCTGGAGCGCGTCTTGGAGAGCGCTCTCCGAAGGAGTGGGCATGATCTTCCCGCGCGACTTCTGGTGGGGCGCGGCCACCGCCGCGTACCAGATCGAGGGCGCGGTCGCCGAGGGCGGCCGGGTGCCGTCCATCTGGGACACGTTCGCCGCCCAGCCGGGGCGGATCGACAACGGCGACACCGGCGCGCGGGCGACCGACCACTACCACCGCTTCGCCGACGACGTGGAGCTGATGGCGTCGCTCGGGCTGTCCGCCTACCGGTTCTCGGTGGCCTGGCCGCGGGCCGCCAACCTCGACTTCTACGACCGCCTGGTCGACGCGCTGCTGGCCCGCGGCATCCGCCCGGTCGCGACGCTCTACCACTGGGACCTGCCGCAGTGGGTCGAGGAAGGCGGCGGCTGGACCAACCGCGACACCGCCTACCGGTTCGCCGACCACGCGGCCGTGGTGGGAGCCAAGCTCGGCGACCGGGTGGCGATGTGGCACACGCTCAACGAGCCGTGGTGCTCGGCCTTCCTCGGTTACGGCATCGGCGTGCACGCGCCAGGCCGGCGGGCCGATCCGTTCCCGGCCGTGCACCACCTGCTGCTGGCGCACGGGCTGGCGGTGCCGGCGCTGCGGTCGGCGTCGCCCGGGTCGGCGGTCGGCATCGCGCTCAACGCGGGCACGGTGCGGCCGGTCACCGACGCCCCGGCCGACGTCGACGCCGCGCGCCGCATCGACGGCCTGCTCAACCGGATCTTCTTCGACCCGCTGTTCCGCGGCGCCTATCCGGCCGACGTGGTGACCGACACGGAGGCGGTCACCGACTGGGGCTTCGTGCGCGACGGTGACCTCGCCACGATCAGCGCGCCGCTGGACGCGGTGGGTGTCAACTACTACCAGCCCGACCTGGTCGGTGCGGCCGCGGCGCCGGTCGACGACGGGAGTCCGTACCCGACCGGCGGTCGCGTCGTGCACCACCCGGTGCCCGGGCCGGTGACCGACATGGGGTGGGCGATCGACCCGACCGGCCTGCGGGACATGCTGCTGCGGGTGACCCGCGACTACGGACCGATCCCGGTGTACGTGACGGAGAACGGCGCCGCGTTCGCGGACACGGTGGTCGACGGCGCGGTGCACGACGCGGCCCGGATCGACTATCTGCGAGGGCACCTGGCCGCGGCGCACGAGGCGCTGTCGGCCGGCGTGGACCTGCGGGGCTACTTCGCCTGGTCGCTGCTCGACAACTTCGAGTGGGCCTTCGGCTACGGGAAGCGGTTCGGGCTGGTGCACGTGGACTACGCGACGTTCACGCGTACGCCCAAGGACAGCGCCCTCTGGTATCGCGACGTGATCGCCCGCGGCGGTCTCTAGCTCAGTCGCGCGGCCAGCTCGCCGGAGCGGTCGAGGACGGTGAGGTAGGCGCGGGCCCACGCGCGGATGTCGTGGGCGGCCAGGTGCGCGCGCATCGCGCCCATTCGCGCCTCCACGTCGTCGACGGGGGCCTTCATCGCGTGCATGAGCACCGACTTGAGCCCGTCGAGGTCGTGCGGGTTGCACAGGTAGGCCTGGGAGAACTCGGCGGCCGCGCCGGCGAACTCGCTGAGCACGAGCGCCCCGCCGCCGTCCACTCTGGACGCGACATACTCCTTGGCGACCAGGTTCATCCCGTCGCGCAACGGGGTGACCGCCATGATGTCGGCGACCCGGTAGAGGGCGGCCAGCTCGGCCCGGTCGAACGGCTGGTTGAGGTAGTGGATCGCGGGTTCGCCGACCCGGCCGTACTCCCCGTTGATCCGGCCGACCTCGCGCTCGACGCGCTCGCGGAGCGCCTTGTATTGCTCCACGCGTTCGCGGCTCGGCACGGCGACCTGCACCATCACGGTGTCGCTGACCTTGACCTGGCCGCTGTCGAGCAGCTCGCTGTAGGCCTTGAGGCGCTGCTCGATGCCCTTGGTGTAGTCCATCCGGTCGACGGAGAGGATCACGTGCCGCGGGTCGCCGAGGTCGGCGCGCAGCTGCCGGGCCCGGGCGACGACGGCCGGGCTGGCGGCCAGTGCGGCCATGTCGGCGGTGTCGATCGAGACGGGGAACGCGCCGACCCGCACGATGCGGTCGTCGACCGCGATGCGGCGGTCGCTGGCCTGCAGGCCGAGCACCTTGACGGCGAGCTGGGCGAAGTTGTGGGCGGCCTGGGCGCGCTGGAACCCGACGAGGTCGGCGCCGAGCATGCCGCGCAGCAGCTCGGCGCGGCGGGGGAGCTGCATGAACAGCTCCGGCGGCGGGAACGGCACGTGCATGAAGAAGCCGATGGTCAGGTCGGGCCGGCGGTCGCGGAGCATGCCGGGCACCAGCTGGAGGTGGTAGTCCTGCACCCACACGGTGGCGCCGGGCTCGGCCAGTCCGGCGGCGGCATCGGCGTACCGCTGGTTGATCCGTTGGTAGGCCTCCCACCAGCGGCGGTGATAGACGGGCTGCTCGACGGCGTCGTGATAGAGCGGCCACAGGGTCGCGTTGGCGAACCCCTCGTAGTGCTCGGCGATGTCGTCCGTGCTCAGTGGAACGGAGTGCATGTGCACCCCGTCGAGGTCGGGCACCTGCCGGGCGGGCCCGGTCTGGCCGGCCCAGCCGACCCAGGTGGCCGGGCTCAGGCGCAGGATGGGATGGAGGGCACTGACCAGGCCACCGGGCGACCGCCGCCACTCACACGCGCCGTCGGGCGCGATGCTGTCGTCGACGGGGAGGCGGTGGGCGACGACCACGAAGGCACTTCTAGGCATGGGGCAGCAGGCTCCGCTCAAGCGGTGGCGAGGGGATAGTCACCATTCCTACTGACGCCACGTTACGCGACGATTACAACCGAGCGTGCCGCAGGTAGCCCAACAGTCCGATTTATACAGAATGAAGGTTTACCCGCGCCCGCGGTCGCCGCGCACCGGCTCCGGCAGAGCGTCCATAGCGTGAATCATCGCGGTTCATCTGACCTTGCGACGCGGAGGTGGCAGCGGAGCGAAGCGGAGCGGTCCCTGGCGGGAGCGACGGTCGTGCCCCCGACGGGCCCGAGTCGATCGAATGCCGTCAGACCTTGGCGCCGTCGTCCGGGTCGTATTCGTCGTCGTCGCCGCGGCGGAGGCGGGAGATCAGGGTGACGAAGCCGGCCAGGATGGCCAGGAAGCCGGCGACCGTGACGATGGCGCGGTCGATCGGGATCATTCCCGGGAACAGGAAGAGCACGAAGCCCAGGACGATGCCGAGGATGCCGGCGACCGCGTATTTCGAGATGCGGGGCAGTGGCGGCGGGGGTGGCGGGGTGTAGCCCTCGTCGTCGGTCGGCTCGCCGGGCAGGTCGTTGCCGAACGTGTCGAGGCCGTCGAGCAGGCTCGGGCCCTCGGCCGTGCGCGGGCCCAGGGTGACGCCGGAGAAGTCGGCGGCGGACGGGCGGCGGGCGGCCGGCTCGTCGACCGGGCGGGTCGGGTCGGTCGGTGCGGCCAGGGTGCCGGCGGTCGCGTCCGGCAGGTTTTCCGACGCCGGCCACGGTGCGGTGTCGGGCTGCTTGTCCCAGCCTTCGACGATCTTCGCCCAGGCGGCCTCGACGTCCGGATCGTGCCCGTTCGTGCGGGGCGGCTGCTCCTCCTCGGACGCCAGCTTGGCCAGGTAGCCGCGGGCGGTGTCGAGGTGGGCGCTGTCGACGTAGAGCCGGTCGACCGGCCGCGGCGGCATCGTCGTGGTGCGGGTCACCGGGTTGAGATCGGACGACGGCTGCAGGTAGGCGGCGATGCCGCCCGCGCCCAGCACGTCGAGAAGGTGCTCGCCGACCCGTGGGTCGACGTCGCCGGCCACCGCGAAGTCGGCCGCGTCGAGACCGTTGTCCCGCCGGCCACGGCGGGCCCCACCCGCAGACACCGCATCCCCTCCTACCTGGCGTCGGGGTTCGCCCGCGCGCCGTGCCGCCAATCGTGACACGTGCGCGGCCCCTTCCAGTAGTCCGTTGTGGCATGGCGTACGCGCTTCGTAGGCTCAATGTCGTAGCGTCAACTCGCTGGGGCGCGAGGGCGGAAGGACACGGCTTGCTGTACTGGCTGCTGAAGTACGTGATCCTCGGCCCCTGGCTGCGACTGATCTTCCGCCCGGTGGTCGAGGGCCGCGACAACGTCCCGGCGACCGGTGCCGCGATCATCGCCAGCAACCACCTCTCCTTCTCCGACTCGATCTTCATGCCCTTGGAAGTACGCCGAAAAGTCACGTTCGTGGCCAAAGCGGAATACTTCACGGGCAAGGGGATCAAAGGCTGGCTCGTCAAGATGTTCTTCGTCGGCACCGGCACGATCCCCGTCGACCGGTCCGGCGGGCGGGCCGCCCAGGCCGCGCTCGACACCCAGCTGCGCGTGCTGCGCGCGGGCAACCTGGCCGGCATCTACCCGGAGGGCACCCGCTCGCCCGACGGCCGCCTCTATCGCGGCAAGACCGGTGTGGCGCGGCTCGCCCTGCTCAGCGGCGCCCCGGTGATCCCGGTGGTGATGCTCAACGCCGACGAGATCCAGCCTCCCGGCAAGGTCTTCCCCAAGATCAAACGGGTCCGGATCCGGTTCGGGGAACCCTTGGACTTCTCGCGGTACGCGGGCATGTCCGGCGACCGGTTCGTCGAGCGGGCGGTGACCGACGAGATCATGTACGAGCTGATGGAGCTCTCGGGCCGCGAGTACGTCGACATCTACGCGCAGAAGGCCAAGAACGCGGCCGCGCGCGTCCCGGGCCCGGCCAAGCCGGCCGAACCGCCGACCACCGTCGCCGCGTAAGCGGCTCAGCTCGCCAGCGTGGCCTCGGGCGTCGGCGCCCCGGTCAGCCGCAGCAGGCCCGGCGCCCGGTTGCGGGTCGCGAACGCGCGGACCTCGGTCAGCGCCAGCTCCGCCGCCGCGGACTCGCCCGCCTGGAGGAAGCTCCGGGCGGCCAGCGCGAGCGCCAGCATCCGGTCGGTCACGGCCGGGATCTGCCCGTAGATGCCCGCCGCCGCCGCGTAGAGCTGGCCCGCACCGGCCACGTCGTCGCCGACCGCGGCCAGCGCCGCGGTCACCGTGCGCAGCGCCGCCTCGGCCCACGGGGTGCGGTGGGTGACCCGGTCGAGCATGCCGCGCACCCGCAGCGCCGCGTCGCGCCCGGTCAGCGCCGACGCGAAGGCCGCCGCCGTGATCCACTCGCCGCTGGCCAGCGCCGGCACGGCGGACCACGACGTGGCCAGCTCGTCGAGCAGCGCGTCGGCCTCGTCGAGCCGGCCCTGCAGGGCGCGGACCTGCGCCGCCAGGCCGAGGGTGGTCCAGCGCGGCCGGTAGAAGCCGCTGTCGCGGGCGAACTCCAGGGCGTCGGCCACGTCGTCGCGGTCGCCGACGGTGGGCACCGGCTGGTCGCGGAGCACCCGGAGACTGGCCCGCAGACCGCGGACCTGGATGTCCCACCGCCCCTCGGGCGTGTCGACGAAGGCGTCCGCGGCGGCCAGCAGGCGGTCGAACTCGCCACCGAAGTACGCCCGCATCGCGTCGCCGGAGAACGCCGTGTTGAGCGTGTGCCCGGCGGGGACGGCCGACGCCGCCTCGGAGACCAGCTCGCGGGAGCGGACCCAGTCGCCCTCCTCGCTCAGCGCGTAGCCGAGGTTCTGGATGGCCCGGGGCAGCGCGCGCAGGCCGTGCGCGCGGCAGAACTCGGTGACCTCGTAGAGCTCGGCCAGCGCGCCGCGGTCACCGGACTGGTAGCGGGCCATCGCGACGGTGATCCGGGCGTTGATCTGTGTCTCGGCGCTGCCGAGCCGCTCGGCGATCTCGGTCGCCGCGGTGGCCGCCGCGATCGCCGGGTCGCGCTCGTAGTTGAGCATGTGCAGCCGGCCCAGCTCGGCGTAGGCGTCGGCCTTCTCCGCGCTGTCGGGCACACCGTCGAACAGCTCGACCGCGCGGTCGAGGCAGGACAGCGCGGCCCGCCGGTCGGCGCGCAGCCACGCGGCCTGGCCGAGCAGGGTCCAGGCGCGGGCCGCGCAGGCCGGGTCGCCGTGCGCGTAGAGCCGGTCGGCCAGCGCGACCAGTTGGTCCGGCCCGCCGCCGGTGAGGAACTCGGTGCGGTCGCGGTAGAACGAGATCTCGGTGCGGAGGAGCTCGAGCTGCAGCCGGCGGCCCGGGTCGGAGTGGTCGGCCAGCGCGATCGCCCGCTCGACGTGGTTGGTGGCGGCGTCGAGGGCGTGCAGCGCGTACGCGCGCCGGGCCGCGCGGTGCAGCGCCTCGCCGGCCGGCCCGGCGAACGGCGCCGGGTCGACGCCGAGCGTGCGGGCGATCTCGTGGGCGGCCCAGCGGTGGTGCGCCAGCACCTCGGCCAGGTCGGTGTCGCGGCCGCGGGACAGCGCGTCGAGCCACTCGGCCGTGCGCTCGTGCCGGGCCACCCGCTCGGTGCGCGGCAGCCGTTGGTAGCAGACGTCGCGGACCAGCACGTGCCCGAAGGAGAACTCCTGCTGCCCGGCCATTGTGGACGTGGGCTGCTCGTGCACGAAGTCGCGCTGCTCCAGCCGGCGCAACGAGCGCTCGACCGACTCGACGTTGCGACCCAGGGCCGCGGCCACCGCGCCGGGCCAGAACACCATGCCGACCACCGAGGCGGCGAAGAGCACCGTGCGGTCCTTGGGGTCGAGCAGGTCGAGCCGGTTGGCGATGACCGCGTGCACGCTGTCGGGCATCGGCAGGTCGAGCCGTTTCTCCAGCGACCACCCCCGGCCGGACTGGCGCAGCGCGCCCTGCTCGATCAGCATCCGCACGTACTCGTGCGCGTAGAGCGGATTGCCGTCGGCCAGCTCGACCAGCGGGCTGAGCATGTCGGCGGAGAACGCGGCCTGGCCGAACATGTGCGCGTAGAGGGCGGCGATGCCGGTTGCCCGCAGCGGCGGCAGCGTGATGGTCAGTGACCCGGTCAGCGACGCGGCCCAGCTCGGGTCGCGGTCGATGAGCTCCGGGCGGGCGGTGCAGAGCAGCAGCAGGGGTACGTCGCGCGCGGACGCCCCGAGCAGCTCGACGAACCGCAGCATGCTCTCGTCGGCCCAGTGCAGGTCTTCGAAGACCAGCACGGTGGGCCGGCGGCCGGCGAGCGCCACGAGGAACCGGCGCCAGGCGGACTCGGCCTCCTCCGCGGCGAGCCGGCTGGCCGGCAGGCCGACCAGAGGGCGCAGCGCGTCGATCAGCCGGTCGGCCTCGCCCGGGCCGACCAGCTCGGTCACGGTCTTGGTCAACCGGGCGGCGGCGGTCCCGGCCGGGTCGGTGTCGAGGATGCCCGACTCGGCCTTGACGATGTCGGCCACCGCGGCGAACGCGACGTTCTCGCCGAACGGTGGGCAGCGGCCGGTGCGCCAGGCGACCGGCTCGTCGACCAGCTGCTCGGTGTGCTTGAACAGCTCCCGGACCAGCCGGCTCTTGCCGATGCCGGCGCGCCCGAAGACCGTGACCACCTGGGGCCGCTGGTCCCGCAGCGACCGGTGCAGCGCGTTGACCAGCAGGCTCAGCTCGTGCTCGCGGTCGACCAGCGGGGTGGCGTCGGGCTCCTTCTCGACGGCGGACCGGCGGCGCGGCGCCACCGCCACCCAGACCTCGGTCGGCGTCGACCGGCCGCGCAGGGTGAGCGCCGGCTGTGCCTGGAAGCGCACGGTGTCCTTGGTCAGCGCGTAGGTGTTGCCGCACACCAGCACGCCGCCGGGCGGCGCGGCCGACTGCAGCCGGGACGCGGTGTTGACCACGTCGCCCGCCACGATCGCCTGGCCACCGTCGCGCGCGGCGGCGACGTTGACCAGCGCCTCGCCGGTCGCGACGCCGACGCGGAAGCGCAGGCCGGCCGCGTCGGCGCCGTCGGGCGCGAAGCGGGAGAGCACCCGTTGCAGCTCGAGACCGGCCCGGACACAGCGCAGCGGATCGGTCTCCGTGGCGACGGGGGCCCCGAACAGCGCCATCACCGCGTCACCGATGTATTTCTCGACCACGCCGCCGTACTGCCCGACGACCCGGCGCGCGGCGGAGAAGAAGCCGGTCTGCATCGCCCGGACCTGCTCGGGGTCGGAGCGCTCGGCGTACGGGGTGAAGTCGATCAGATCCACGAACAGCACGCTGACCCGGCGCCGGTCCTCCTGCTGGTCGGCGGTGCTCACCTGGGCGCGGCCGCCGCCTTCACGCGGGGTGCCGCAGTTGGTGCAGAAAGCGGCGTCCGTGGGGATGGGCCGGTTGCACTGACGGCACGGTGGCGCGAGCTCGGCACCGCAGCCGCCACAGAACCGGTCGTTCTCGGCGGGGGTCCGGCCACAGCGTGCGCAGACGGCGGGGATGGCGGACTCCTCCTACTTTCCGGAGTCCGCAGCCTATCCAGCCACGCCGCCTGTCAGGAACTGTCCTGTTGGCTAGTGGACAGTCCACCGTGGCGGCCCGTGGGTAGAGTCGGCCGCGGCCGAGATCCATTCGCGACAGGAGGACATAGATGGTGCACGTACGGCTCGAGAAGGACTGGACCGACCAGACCGGGGTCGAGCACGCCGCGGGGGCGAGCGTCGACGTCGACGCCGCCACCTTGGCCGCGCTGCAGGCCGACGGCGTCGTGGCCGGCGACGACGTGAAGTCGCAGGGCTGGATGGGGCCGACCAACGAGGAGCCCCCGGCCACCGACCCCGACGGGTGGATGGGCCCGACCGCGCCGCCCAAGGACGACGCCGAGGCGAAGGGCTGGATGGGCCCGACCGCGCCGCCCGCCAACTGACGTCGCACCCGATGGGCCCCTGGCGCGTGCGCGCCGGGGGCCTTTCTAGCGGTCGGGCATGCCGGCGCGGCGGCGCAGGGCGGCCACGTCGGTGACGACGATCCGCCGGCCCTCGGTGCGCAACCAGCCGCGGTTGGCGAACGAGCCGATCGCCTGGTTGACGCTCTGCCGCGAGCCGCCGGCCATCTCCGCGAGCTGGCTCTGGTTGAGCTCGATGGTGATCATCGGGGCCTGGCTCTCGCCGGCCAGCCGGACCAGGGTCTTGGCCACCCGGCCGGGCAGGTCGAGGAAGACGTGGTCGGCGTTCTGCTCGGTGAGCCGGCGGATCAGCGCGCCGAGGGAACGCATCACCGCGTCGAGGATGCGCGGGTTGGAGTGCACCAGTTCCATGAACGCCGAGCGGGACAGCGCGAGCGCGGTGCAGTCCTCGATCGCCTCGGCCGACGTCGACCGGGTCGACGCGTCCAGCAGCGACACCTCGCCGAGTGTCCCGGGTGGACGGACGACGGAGAGCACGGCCCGCTCGCCGGTCGGCGCGGTGACGAACACGGCGACGGCGCCCCGGCGCAGCACGATCAGCGACTCGCCCGGGTCGTTCTCGACGAACAGCAGCTGGCCCTTGCGGTAGGTGCGGGGCACCGCGGCGGCGATCACCCGCTGTCGCACCTCAGGCTCGAGCCCGGCGAACAGCTCGACCCCGGTCAGAGCGTCGCCAGGATCTGGTAGGCGACCCTCCACGACCCCTCCCTAGGACACATCCCACTAACCGACCCATCGGCCGGCAACACATCAGATCATGTCGTTCCTGTCGCGTGCTGTACACCCCTGAAATCGCTTCCGTGACAGTCCCGTGTTGTCCGTTCGGGCAGGCTGACTGCCAGACCCGCTGCTGGTGGGGGCCATACGGGGGAACGGCGGGCCCTCAGGGGGGTGCGGGGCGGACCGGTCGGAAGAGATCACTGGGGGGTGTCTCTTCCGGCCGTTCGCCCATTTCCCGGACCGGCGCCCCCGCGGCGGCGGATAATCCCCGCCGTGGCAGACGACGCGGTCGCGCTCGCGGCCCTGCGCGGCGGGTGGCAGCACGTGCCCGCCCGCCTCGACCCGGTGTCGCTCGGCGGCACGGCGGCCACCGCCTGGGTGGCCAGCATCTCCGGCGCCTGCCACCTGGTGGCCCGGGTGCCGCTCGGCAAGCGGCTGCGGTTCGAGGCGGGGCTGACCGCCGCCTGCCACCTCGCCGAGCGTGGCATGGCGGCGGGGGAGCCGGTCCGGGCGCTCTCCGGCGCGCTGGTCGCCGAGCACGACGGCTGGGCGTACGGCCTGGTCCGCTGCCCACCCGGCCGACCGCTCGCGGCCGGCGACCCCATCGACCAGCAGTGGTGGGGCGACGCCCTGGCGCGGCTGCACGCCGGGATGGACGGCTTCGCGCACGCCGGTCTGGCGCCGTGGCACCGGGTGCGCCCGGAGGCCGCCCACCTCGACCTCGAACCCTGGCTGCGGCCGGCGGTCGTGGCCGCGTACTCGGCGCTGACCCGGCTGTGCGTCACCGACCGGCTCACCTACGGCGTGCTGCACGGCCGGCCGGGCCCCGCGGTCTTCCGGCTCGACCCGGCGACCGGCCGCACCGGCGTGGTCTGCTGGGGTCCGGCGGCGACCGGCCCCCTGGTCGCCGACCTCGCGGCGGCCGTCACCCACGCCGGCGGGACGGGCACCGACGAGCTCGTCGACGGCTACGCGGCCGCCGGCGCCGTGCACCGCGACGAGATCGACGCCGCCCTGCCGGTGCTGCTCCCGTTCCACTGGGCGGCCCGCGCCGACGCCGCCGCCCGCCGCCTGGCGACCGCGCCCACCGACGAATCGGCGCGCACGACCCTCGCCGCCGCGCGGGCGGCGCTAGCTGCCGCGTAGGTGGGCCAGCACCAGCGGGTCGATCTTGCCCGGGACCATCCGCTCCTCGAGGTTCTCGACGCCGGCCCAGCTGGCCAGGGCGTCGTCGAGCGAGGCGCCCTCGTGGCCGGCGGCCACCAGCCGGCCGCGCACCTCGGCCGCCAGCGGCCCGTCGAGGGCCAGCAGGGTGGCCGGATCCGGCTTGCCGAACAGCAGCTCGTGCATGTCGAGCAGGCGGGCGAGCTCCGGCAGCGGCTGCGCGTGGTCGTCCACCCGCAGGTCGGCCACCACGTCGCTGGTGCCGCCGTAGCCCTGCCCGCGGGCGACGACGAGCAGGGCGGCGCTCTGCCGGCCGCGCTTGTCGCCGCCGGCCTCGTCGCCGGCGGCCAGCGCGGCCAGCAGCCGCCGGGCCAGCGGGGCGGCCGGGTCCGACGCGAGCCAGGCCGCCTCCATCGCCTCGACCACCTGCGGGCCGACCAGGATGTTGCCCTGGATCGCGTACCCGTCGCCGGTCACGCCGCCCGCCCAGTCGTGGCAGCCGTCACCGGTGAAGGTCGCGCCGTCGCCGGTCGCGCCGACGACGCCGACCTGGCGTTGGGCCCGCCCGTCGTCGGCGGCGGTGAGTCCGGCGACCACACCGGCCGCGTCCACGCCGGTCCGCAGCAGCGCCAGCGCCTGTGGCCGGTAGGCCAGGTTCGCGTAGGACTGCGTGGCCACGGCGCCGATCTCCGCCTCGGCCGCCGGGACCGCGGCCCCGACGGCGAGGAACTTGCTGGCGACGGCGATGCCGTGGGCCTGCCCGTCGGCCGACCGCGCCACGATCGAGAACGTCATGACCGGGCACGGTAACGAATCTTCGGTCGGATGGGCCAGGATGGAGGTCGATGACCTACCGCTACTTCTACGACTGTGAGTTCATCGAGGACGGCCGCACGGTCGACCTCGTGTCGATCGGCGTCGTCGACGAGAACGGGCGTGAGTTCTACGCCGTGTCGACCGAGTTCGACAGCTCCCGGGCCGTTCCCTGGGTGCGCCGCAACGTGCTCGACAAGCTGCCCTCGCCGGCCGACCCGGCCTGGCGGTCCCGCGAGCGGATCCGCGACGACCTCTACGCGTTCCTGGTCGAGCCGCTGCGCGGCGCCGGCGGCACGATCGAGCTGTGGGCCTGGTACGCCGCGTACGACCACGTGGTGCTGGCCCAGCTCTGGGGAGCGATGCCGGCGTTGCCCCGGGTGATTCCGCGATTCACCAAGGAGCTCCGCCAGCTCTGGGACGATCTGGGCAAACCGCCCCTGCCGCCCGCCCCCGCCGACCAGCACGACGCGCTCGCCGACGCCCGCCACAACCTGGCCCGGTGGAAAGCGATGCGACCCTGACAGTTCACCGTCCGGTAGGTGGGTCGCGCTGGTAGGGCTTCTGCCCGGCGACTACAGTGCGCAGTTGGCGGCCCGCCCCGGGCCGGCAACGACGCCGATTATCGATCCTGGGGCTTTCTGGCCATGTCTGCCCCCTTTGGGGCGAGGATCGCAATCAGGAGGATGAGCAGATCATGCGAATCGGCGTGCTCACCGGCGGCGGAGACTGTCCTGGTCTGAACGCGGTGATCCGGGCGGTCGTCCGCAAGGGCGTCTCCAGCTACGGGCACGAGTTCGTGGGCTTCCGGGACGGCTGGCGGGGTCCGCTCGAGGGCCTGACCATGCCGCTGGGCATCCCCGAGGTCCGCGGCATCCTGCCGCGCGGCGGCACCATCCTCGGCTCGTCCCGCACCAACCCGTTCAAGATCGAGAACGGCGTCGAGCAGATCAAGAACAACCTGCAGGCGATGGGCGTCGACGCGCTGGTCGCGATCGGCGGCGAGGACACCCTGGGCGTCGCCACCAAGCTCAACGAGCTCGACGTGCACGTCGTCGGTGTGCCGAAGACGATCGACAACGACCTGGGCGCCACCGACTACACGTTCGGCTTCGACACCGCGGTCAACATCGCGATGGAGGCGATCGACCGCCTGCACACCACTGCGGAGAGTCACCACCGCACGCTGGTCGTCGAGGTCATGGGCCGGCACGCCGGCTGGATCGCCCTGCACGCCGGCCTGGCCGGCGGCGCCAACGTGATCCTGCTGCCGGAGCGCAACTTCGACGTCGAGCAGGTCGCGGGCTACGTCGAGAAGCGTTTCCAGCACCAGTACGCGCCGATCGTCGTCGTCGCCGAGGGCGCCCAGCCGCTCGACGGCCAGATGGTCCTGCACAACCAGGAGCTCGACGCGTTCGGCCACGTCCGGCTCGGTGGCATCGGCCAGTGGCTGGCCGAGCAACTCGAGGCGAAGACCGGCAAGGAGGCCCGCACGGTCGTGCTCGGCCACATCCAGCGCGGCGGCACGCCGACCGCGTTCGACCGGGTGCTGGCCACCCGGCTGGGCCTGCACGCGATCGACGCGGTCAACGACGGCGACTGGGGCAAGATGGTCGCCCTGCAGGGCACCGACGTCGTCCGCGTCCCGCTGGCCGAGGCGACCCGCGAGCTGAAGACCGTGCCGCTGGAGCGCTACACCGAGGCCGAGGTCTTCTTCGGCAGCTGAGCACGTGCGACGAGGGGGCGGGCAGCCATGACGGACAAGACGGTCGCCGTGATCGGCGCGGGCAAGATCGGCGAGCTGATGCTCTCCGGCCTGTTGCGCGCCGGCTGGCCCGTCGGCCGGCTGCTCGCCACCTCGCGGCGCTCCGAGCGCGCCGACGAACTGCGCGAGCGCTACGGCGTGCGGGTCGTCGACAACCTCACCGCCGTGGCCGAGGCCGACGTGCTCGCGATCGCGGTCAAGCCGCAGGACGCGAGCGCGCTGCTGGCCGACATCGGCCCGAAGGTGCCCGGCGACAAGCTGGTCATCTCGCTCTGCGCCGGCCTGCCGACCAGCTTCTTCGCCAAGCGGCTGCAGGACGGCGTGCCGATCGTGCGGGTGATGACCAACACCCCGGCCCTGGTCGACGAGGCGATGACGGCGATCTCGGCCGGCCCGCACGTCACCGGCGCGCATCTGGCCCTGGCCGAGGAGATGTTCAAGCCGCTCGGCGCGACGATCCGGGTGCCGGAGTCGCAGCAGGACGCGGTGACCGCGCTGTCCGGCTCCGGGCCGGCCTATTTCTATCTGCTGGTCGAGGCGATGGTCGACGCCGGCATCCTGCTCGGCCTGCCCCGGCAGGTGGCGCACGACCTGATCGTGCAGACCGCGATCGGCTCGGCGGTGATGCTCCGCGACTCCGGCGAGCACCCGGTCAAGCTGCGCGAAGCGGTCACGTCGCCGGCCGGGACGACCATCTCGGCGATCCGCGAGCTGGAGAACCACGGCGTCCGCGCGGCCCTGCTCGCGGCCCTCGAGGCGGCCCGCGACCGGGCGCGTGAACTGGCTGAACAGAACTCCTGAGCACACGTTCGTGGTGATTCATTCACGCCGCTGAGCCTTTCGCGGCCCGCCGCCGTGGCCTTACCGTCATTACAGATGGTGAAGCCACGATTGCAGGAGGTACGGGCATGCGACGTCTCGCCACCGTTGTCGCCGCCGCCGCGGCGGCCCTCTGGGTCGCGGCCCCCGCCTCCGCCTTCGCACACGCCAACGTGGTCAACCCCTACGTGCACGCGGCGCTCGACGTGCTGACGCTGGCCGTCGTCACGGCGCCACTGTGGACCGCCTACTTCTGGGCCGGTCGCCGGCTCCCGCTGGTCGCCCTGGTCGCGGTGGTCCAGCTCCCGGTGGCCGTCATCGGGTTCACCCGGTTCCTCGACCCGCTCTGGCACGGCGTCGCACTGGTCGCCGCGCTCGCACTGACCTTGTTCTCGCTCGTCACCGTGCGCCGGCTCGCCACCGCGCACGCGGGCACGACCACCGCGGAACCCGCCGCCGCGACGGTCGACTAGCCCGACCCGGGACCGGTGCTCATCCGGGGAAACGCAGGCGCTCGTTCGGGGATTCGCGGTTCCCGAGCCGACACCGGGCGTCAGCGGGGATCGAGCACCGGGCCCAGGGTGGCCAACAGGTCGCGCACCGCGTCGACGGAGGGGCAGCCCCGGCGCGGTGCGCCCCACCCGTGCGCCCCGGCGTACGCGGTGAACCTGCAGTGCGGCTCGTCCGCGTAGCCCCAGGCCATGAAGACCTCGACACCGGCGTAGCGGTAGACGCCGACGGACTCGATCCGGGCCCCGGCCGCGCGGCGGTGGAACGTCGCGTGCAGGCCGAGCAGCTTCGTGCCGTCGAGGTCGACGTCGGCGGTCTCCCGGTGCACCTCGAAACGGGTCAGGTCGGGCAGCACGCCATGGTCAACGAGACCGTCAGCGCCACGTGGTGGGTCCATCCCCTTTGGACTCGGGGAGCTGGGGCGCGCGGGCGTCGACGGCGTAGACGACGACGTTGTCGCGGTAGGAGCGCTTGCGGTGGTCGAACTCGCCGCCGCAGGTGATCAGCCGCAGCTCGGCGCCGGGCGTCGCGCCGTACACCTTGGCCGTGGGGAACCTGTTCTTCGGGTAGTGGTCGGTCTTGACCACCCGGAACGGGACCCACTGGTCGCCGCGCCGCACCTCGACCGTGTCGCCGGGGCGCAGTTCGCGCAGCCGGAAGAAGACGGCCGGGCCGCGGTGCGAGTCGACGTGGCCCGCGATCACCGCGGGACCGGGCTCGCCGGGCAGGGTGCCCTGCTCGTACCAGCCGGCCTTGGCGAAGTCGGTCGGCGCCTCGAGCTCGCCTTTGCCGTCGAGGTCGAGTCCGACCAGGGTGGACCGGATGGCCACCCTGGGGATGCGCACCTCGGACGGCGGCGGCAGGGCGGCGAGCGGGTCCACGACCTCGGCCAGCTGGACCGGCCGGGCGCAGTCGGCGGTGCAGCCGACGTGCCAGCGCGCCTGCGTCGGCGGTGGCGCCGACTCGCCGGCGGCGAGGCCGAGCGAGGCGCCGGCGGCCGCGCAGAGGGTCAGTGCCGTCGCCGTGAGGCCGAGGACGGTGGTGCGGCGCGCCGGCCGGCTCCAGCGGTGCCGGATGACCGCTGGAGCTGGCCGGATCTCGCTCAAGGGCGGCCCTACCAGGTGGGCCGGGCCCGCCGGCGCAGGGCGACGGCGCCGGCGCCGACCAGGCCGGCCAGCGCGACGAGGGCCACACCGGTGATCAGCGCGATCGTGGTGCCGCTGCTGGTGCCGCCGCCGCCCGTCTCGACGCCGCCGACCGGGGTGATCTCGCCGGCCTTGGCGTCAACCTTGAGGTCGGTGGTCAGCCCGTCCTTGCCGTCGAGCACCAGCAGCGAATAGGTGGTGCCGCCGGTCAGGGCGCACTTGGCCTTGGTCGCCTGGCCACCCTGCGGGGTCAGGTCGACCGTCCAGTCGCCGGGCTTGACGTCGCGGTAGGGCGTCGTGGTGGCGAACTGGACCCCGGTGGCGACGGTCGGTCCGTCGGCCACCTTGACGTCGAGCGTCGGCGCCTTCACGGACGCCTGCAGGATCCGGACCTTCGACTGGTCGGCCGGCGGCGCGCTGATGTCGTCCTCGATGACCGACAGGCCGAGCTCGGCGAACCGGCCGGTGCCGGCGACGGTGTGCGCGCTGCCCTCGGTGACCTTGACGTCCTCGGTCAGCACGGGCTTGGACTTGGGGTCGGCGCCCACCTTGCGCATGGAGACCGCGTAGGTCCCGGGCGGGACCGACAGGTAGTCGGACATGACGCCGTAGGGCACCGCGTCGAACTTGAGGCCTTTCATCTTCCCGCCGAGGTCGTCGACGTAGACGTCGACCGGCGGGGTGTCGGGGGAGAGGTGGGCCAGGCGGACGTAGCCGACCCCGGCCTCGGCCGCGGCCGGGGCGGCGATCGCGGCGGTCAGGCCGGCGCCGAGCAGCACGGCGCCGGCGGCACCGACCAGGCGGCGCAGCGCGCGGGGGGAGGGACGCGCAGCGTTCATGGAACCTCCTGCGGACGAGGATCGCAGCACGCGAAACAGAGTCCCGTCAGTCGGACCGGACCGCAAGTCCTGGAAGGTGGAAAAAACTGACAATGCCCGGATCATGTCCAGTTGGTCTACGGGGGAGGCCGAATGGCCTCCCCCGAGCGGATCTCGTGAACGGGCCTCGCGCCCGCACTGTCAGGGGAGCTGGCGCTCGACCGCGGCGACCAGTTCCGGCGCGTCCGGCGTGACCTGCGGGCCGAACCGCGCGGCGACCGAGCCGTCCGGCGCGACGAGGAACTTCTCGAAGTTCCAGCGGATGTCGCCGGTGTGGCCGTCGGCGTCGGGGGTGTCCACCAGGGACGCGTAGAGGGGATGCCGGCCGGGCCCGTTGACCTCGACCTTCTCGGTCAGCGGGAAGGTGACGCCGTAGTTCACCGAGCAGAACTCGGCGATCTCCTCGGCGCTGCCCGGCTCCTGGCCCATGAACTGGTTGCAGGGCACGCCGAGCACGACCAGGCCGCGCTCCGCGTAGGTGTCGTAGAGCTTCTGGAGACCCGCGTACTGCGGGGTGAGTCCGCACTTCGAGGCCACGTTGACGACCAGCACCGCCTTGCCGGCGTACTGGGTGAGGTCGGCCGGGCCGCCGACGAGCGCGCCGATCTCGGCGTCGAGCACTGTCATGGCGGTGACGTTACTAGATCCACTCAGAAATCGACGTATGCACATCTTGACGAGGTGTTGCCCTGGTGAGTAGCGTCTCACCATCATCTATTTGGAAAGTTTCCTAACTAAAAGGAGACGCCCTATGAGAACCTCGGTGCGCCGGGCCGTCTGGGCCGGCGTCGCGGCGGTGGTGGTCGCCGCCGCCGTGCCGGTCGCCTCCGCCTTCGGCGCCGGCACCGTCACCGCCACCTTCGCCGCCGCCTCCGACTGGGGCAGCGGGCACGAGGCGCGGGTGACCGTCACCAACGGCTCGTCCGCGGCGCTGTCGACGTGGCGGATCGAGTTCGACCTGCCGGCCGGCACCACGATGGGCAGCTTCTGGGATGCCGACGTGACGCGCACCGGCAACCACTACGTGGCCGTCAAGAAGAGCTGGATGGGCCCGCTCAACCCGGGCGCGTCGGTGAGCTGGGGCTACAACGGCACGGGGGCCTACCGCGCGCCGCTGAACTGCACGATCAACGGCGCCGCGTGCTCCACCGGCACGACGCCGACCAACCCGCCGACCGGCAACCCCACGAACCCGCCGACGGGCAACCCGACCAACCCGCCCACCGGCAACCCGACGAACCCGCCGACCAACCCGCCGACCGGCGGCAAGAAGCTGATCGGCTACTTCGCCGAGTGGGGCGTCTACGCCCGCAACTACCACGTCAGGAACATCCACACGAGCGGCTCGGCGGCCAAGCTGACGCACATCCTCTACGCGTTCGGCAACACCACCGGCGGCCGGTGCTCGATCGGCGACTCGTACGCGGACTACGAGAAGGCCTACACGGCCGCGGACAGCGTCGACGGCGTCGCGGACACCTGGGACCAGCCGCTGCGCGGCAACTTCAACCAGCTCCGCAAGCTCAAGCGGATGTACCCGCATCTCAAGGTGATCTACTCGATCGGCGGCTGGACCTGGTCGGGCGGCTTCACCCAGGCCGCGCAGAATCCGGCGGCGTTCGCCGAGTCCTGCTACCAGATGGTCGAGGACCCGCGCTGGGCCGACGTCTTCGACGGCATCGACATCGACTGGGAGTACCCGAACGCCTGCGGGCTCTCCTGCGACGCCAGCGGTCCCAACGCGTTCAAGAACGTGATGGCCGCCCTGCGCAGCCGCTTCGGGTCGTCCGCCCTGGTCACGGCGGCGATCACGGCCGACGGCAGCGCCGGTGGCAAGATCGACGCGACTGACTACGCAGGCGCCGCCAACAGCGTCAACTGGTTCATGCCCATGACGTACGACTACTTCGGCGCCTGGGCGGCGCAGGGTCCCACCGCCCCGCACTCGCCGCTGACGTCGTACGCCGGCATTCCCACCCCGAACTTCTACGCCGACGCGGCGATCCAGAAGCTGAAGAGCAAGGGCATCCCCGCCAGCAAGCTGCTGCTCGGCATCGGCTTCTACGGCAAGGGGTGGACCGGGGTGACCCAGGAGGCGCCGGGAGGCAGCGCCACCGGTCCGGCGCCGGGCACCTACGAGCCGGGCGTCGAGGACTACAAGGTGCTCAAGAACAGTTGCCCGGCAAACCGGACGATCGCCGGCACGGCGTACGCCAAGTGCGGCAGCAACTGGTGGAGCTACGACACCCCGGCGACCATCGGCGGGAAGATGTCGTACGCGAACGGCCAGGGTCTCGGCGGCGGCTTCTTCTGGGAGCTGTCCGGCGACACCGCCAACGGTGAGCTGATCTCGGCGATGAAGAACGGCCTGGGCTAGTCCCTCAGGCCAACGCAACACCCCACGGGGAGCGGAGGGTCGGTCGACGGCCCTCCGCTCCTCATTTCTTTGGGAGAGGATGTCCGGAGCGGGCGGCCGGCGCCGACGTCCCGGGTGAGAGGCGCCGAGCGGGCGCCGCGCACCGAGGAGACGACGATGAAATACATGATCATGCTGACCGGTTCCCAGCGCGACTTCGACATGCTCACCGGCTCGGGCGAGCAGGCGTGGACCCCGGCGGACCTGGCCGCCCTGCACGACTTCATGACCAAGTGGAACAACGAGCTCGTCGAGTCCGGCGAGTTCGTCGACGGGCAGGGCCTGGCCGCGCCGGTGCACACCCGCCGGGTCTCGCTGCGCGACGGGGTGCCGGTGGTCACCGACGGGCCGTACGCGGAGACGCAGGAGGTGCTCGCCGGCTACACGATCGTCGAGTGCGACAGCTTCGACCGGGCCACCGAGATCGCCGCCAAGCTGGCCCACACCCCGCACCCGCCCGGCGCGCAGCTCGCCAACGAGTGGCACGTCGACGTGCGGCCGATCGTCGGAGCCCCCGAGTTCGGCGACTAGGACAGGCCCTAGATGCTCGACCGGCCGACCGAGGACCTGCTGCGCGAGCTCGCGCCGCAGGTCCTCGGCGCGGTCGTGCGGCGCTACGGGCACTTCGACACCGCCGAGGACGCGGTGCAGGAGGCCCTGCTCGCGGCGGCCCGGCAGTGGCCGGCCGAGGGGGTGCCGGACAACCCGCGGGCCTGGCTGGTCCGCGTCGCGGCCCGCCGCCTGACCGACCTGCTCCGCGCCGACCAGGCCCGGCGCGGCCGCGAGGACGTGGTGGCCGCCTGGCCGGTCCCGGCGCCCGGCCCGGTCACCGACGACTCGCTGGTGCTGCTGTTCATGTGCTGCCACCCGGCCCTGTCGCCGGCGTCGCAGATCGCGCTCACCCTGCGCGCCGTCGGCGGCCTGACCACGCCGGAGGTGGCGCGGGCGTTCCTGGTGCCCGAGGACACCATGACCAGGCGGATCAGCCGGGCCAAGAAGTCCATCAAGGACAGCGGCGTCCCGTTCGGCCTGCCGCCGGCCGCCGAGCGCGCGACCCGGCTCGCCGCCGTGCTGCGCGTGCTCTATCTGATCTTCAACGAGGGCTACGTCGGCACGAGCGGGCCCACCCTGCAGCGGGTGGAGCTGTCGACCGAGGCCATCCGGCTGGCCCGCCTAGTGCACCGGCTGCTGCCCGACGACGCGGAGGCGACCGGCCTGCTCGCGCTGATGCTGCTGACCGACGCCCGGCGGGCGGCCCGCACCGCGCCGGACGGGACGCCGGTGCCGATGGCCGAGCAGGACCGCTCGCGCTGGGACCGGGACCAGATCGCCGAGGGCGTCGCGCTGATCTCGGCGGCCCTCCCACGCGGCGAGGCCGGCCCCTACCAGATCCAGGCCGCGATCGCCGCGATCCACGACGAGGCGCCGCGGGCGGAGGACACGGACTGGCCGCAGATCATGCTGCTCTACGAGATCCTGCTGGCCCAGGGCGACAACCCGGTGGTGGCGCTCAACCACGCGGTCGCGGTGGCGATGGTGCACGGCCCGGCGGCCGGGCTGGCGCTGCTCGACCCGCTGGGCAAGGACGACCGCCTGGCGGCGGACCACCGCTGGCACACGGCCCGCGCCCACCTGCTCGAGCTGTCCGGCGACCTCGACGCGGCCCGCTCCGCCTTCCTCACCGCCGCCGCGAAGACGATGAGCCCGCCGCAGCAGCGCTACCTCCACACCAGAGCGGAATACGTTCGACGGGCGCGCGGTTGATCCGTACCGTGACGGTCATGTTCTTCAGCAGCCCCGCGCGGCCCGCAGGCTTCCGCCTGCGGTGTGCCGCCGACGGCGCTGATCTCTGACCCTTCCTCGCAGCAGCAGAACCCGCGGGGAGGGGTTGGTCCCGGCCCGGTTCTGGCGCGGAGTTCGTTCTGTCATCAAGGCCCTTCAACGCGGCCCCGACGCGGGGTGGCGCCCGCCCGCGCACGCGCATCACCGCCTCCTTTCATCCAGTTCAGGAGGACTGAGGAACAACCATGGCGAAGATCCAGTTCGAGAGGACCAAGCCGCACCTCAACATCGGGACGATGGGGCACGTCGACCACGGGAAGACGACCCTGACCGCCGCGATCACCAAGGTGCTCGCCGAGGCCGACCCGGCAACCAACCGGTTCGTCGCCTTCGACGGCATCGACCGTGCTCCGGAGGAGGTCGTCCGCGGCATCACCATCAACATCGCGCACGTCGAGTACGAGACGGCGACGCGGCACTACGCGCACGTCGACATGCCCGGCCACGCCGACTACGTGAAGAACATGATCACGGGGGCGGCCCAGGTGGACGGCGCGATCCTGGTCGTGTCGGCGCTCGACGGCGCGATGCCGCAGACGCGGGAGCACGTGCTGCTCGCCCGCCGCGTCGGCGTGCCGCACCTGGTGGTGGCGCTCAACAAGGCCGACGCGGTCGACGACCCGGAGCTGCTCGACCTGGTCGAGCTCGAGGTGCGGGAGCTGCTCTCCGAGTACGGCTTCCCGGGCGACGAGCTGCCGGTCGTGCGCGTGTCGGCCCTGCGTGCGCTCGAGGGGGACCCCACGTGGACGACGTCCGTCGTGGACCTGCTCGACGCGGTGGACCGCTACGTGCCGGTGCCGGCGCGGGCGGTCGACGAGCCGTTCCTGATGCCGATCGAGAACGTGCTTACGATCTCCGGCCGGGGCACCGTGGTCACCGGGGCGATCGAGCGCGGGACGCTGCGCGTCGGCGACCAGGTCGAGGTCGTCGGGCTGGGCGACACCGTGACCACGGTGGCGACCGGGCTCGAGACGTTCGGCAAGTCGCTGGCCACGGCCGAGGCCGGTGACAACGCGGCGATCCTGCTCCGCGGCGTCAAGCGCGACCAGGTGCAGCGCGGCCAGGTCGTGGCGGCGCCCGGCTCGGTCGCGCCGCACCGCCGGTTCACCGCGCGGCTGCACGCGTTGACCGCGGCCGAGGGCGGCCGGCACACGCCGTTCTTCGCCAACTACCGGCCCCAGTTCTACTTCCGGACCACCGACGTGGCCGGGTCGGTCGAGCTGGGGGAGGGCGTCACGATGGTCATGCCCGGTGACACGGTCGACCTGACCGTCGAGCTGACCAAGCCGGTCGCCATGCACGTCGGGCTCGGGTTCGCCGTGCGCGAGGGCGGCCGGACGGTCGCCGCCGGCACGGTGACCGGGATCCGCTGACCCACCCGTTCCGCCTGGTCCTACGGGGCCAGGCGGAACGGCGGGTAGCGGTCGGTGACGAGCGTGAACGCGTACCCGGTGACCCGGTTCTGCCAGCGCAGCACGCCTTCGACGTAGTCGAACAGCGCCCGCGGGTAGCGACCCGTGAACAGGATCGCGAACCAGGTGACCACGACGGCCACGACGCCGCCGATGTGCAGGAAGAACAGCACGATGTAGTGGGGGATCGCGAGCAGCCACTTGACGATCGGCAGGAACCGGTTGAGCGTCCCGTCGGGATAGTGGTAGTCGAGCCGCACGGACTGCTGGTCGTCGGTGGCCGGGTAGCGGTCGTCCATGAGCGCGAAGTAGACGGTGACCCGGTTCGCGAAGCGCTGCAGCTCGAGGTTCCAGTCGAACCACCAGCGCGGGTACTTCTTCCGGAACAGGATCATCAGCAGCGGCCCGAAGAACAGCACACCGCCGAAGCCGTACGCCACCGCCTCCGCGTTGCCGCCGTCGTCGCCGCCCCACTGTCCCCAGTCGGCGCCGCCGCTGTAGACGGTGCCTAGCAGGATCGCGATCGGGATGACCGTGAACAGCCGGAAGAAGCTGGTGAGCCGGTTCAGCGGCCGGTCCGGATAGGAGACCGAGAAACTCACCGGGTACGAGGTCGGATCGGTCGGTTGCATCGGCGCGTCCCCTCCGTACCTGGAAATCCGGTTGTGTCCATCTTGCGGGTTTTCGAGTGGTTCGGGGCGGGAATCCTGACCGGGCGTCGCACCGGGGCCCGGGAATGTGTGCGAGACTCACGAACCGTGCTGCCCCGACGTCGTGCTCTCGCCGTGGCGACCCTGGCCGTCGCCCTCGCGGCGCCCCTCGCCGGCTGTTCGATCGCCGACAAGATCGTGGGCGAGGATCCGGCGCCGGTCGACGAGAGCCCGCAGAAGGCCCGCGCGCACATCGAGGCCTACCTCGCGGCGATGACCAAGCGGGACACGGCCGCCGGGCGCAAGCTGCTCTGCCCGACGCTGGTCGGCACGTTCGACAAGACCGCCACGGGTGAGGGCGGCGATTTCAACAAGAAGACCAAGGTCGGGCCGGCGCAGGTGACCGACGTCCGGGCCGACGGCGACGGGCAGCTGGTGACGGCCGCGATCCTCGTCACGCCGCCCGGCGGCAAGCCGACCCCGGTCGGCGTGACCTTCCTCGTGACCAACATCGACAGCGGCTGGTGCATCGCCCGGGAGGACCGGGCCGTGGTGCTGCCGTCGATGCCCGCGGCGGCCAGCCCCAGCCCTTCCCAGTAAGCGGACCGCCGTAGTCTTGCGGGCATGCGCCAAGAGTGGCATCAGCTGAGCTACCCCGGGGTGGCCAGCCTCGGTCCGCAGACCTCACGGCCGGCGGCCGACTCCGCCGAAGACCAGGCGCTCGGCCTCGACCGCTGGCGTGACCTGCCCCGCGACCAGATGCCGCCGTGGCCCGACCCGGCGGTCGTCGCCGAGGTCTGCCAGGTGCTCGACAACGTGCCCTCGGTGGTCGCGCCCTACGAGGTCGACCAGCTCCGCGAGCGGCTGGCCCAGGTCGCCGAGGGCAAGGCGTTCCTGCTGCAGGGCGGCGACTGCGCCGAGACCTTCGCCGACAACACCGAGAGCCACCTGCTGGCCAACGCCCGCACGCTGCTGCAGATGGCGGTCGTGCTGACCTACGGCGCGTCGCTGCCGGTGGTCAAAGTGGCCCGAGTGGCGGGGCAGTACACGAAGCCGCGGTCGTCGGCGACCGACGCCCTCGGCCTGCCGAGCTACCGCGGTGACCTGATCAACTCGCTGGAGACGACGCCGGCGGCCCGGGTGGCCGACCCGCAGCGCATGATCCGGGCCTACGCCAACTCGGCGGCCGCGATGAACATGCTCCGGGCCTACCTCTCCGGCGGGCTGGCCGACCTGCACGCGGTGCACGACTGGAACAAGGGCTTCGTGCGCGACTCGCCGGCCGGCGAGCGCTACGAGGCCATCGCCCGCGAGATCGACCGGGCCCTGGCGTTCATCCGGGCCTGCGGCATGACCGACGACGAGGCGCTGCGCACGGTCACGCTCTACTGCTCGCACGAGGCGCTGGCCCTCGAGTACGACCGGGCGCTGACCCGGGTCTCCGACCGCAAGGCGTACGGCCTGTCGGGGCACTTCCTCTGGATCGGCGAGCGGACCCGGCGGATCGACGGCGCCCACGTCGACTTCCTGTCGCGCATCGTCAACCCGATCGGCGTCAAGCTCGGCCCGTCGACCTCGCCCGAGCAGGCGATCGAGCTGTGCGAGAAGCTCAACCCCGACAACGTCCCGGGCCGGCTCACCCTGGTGTCCCGGATGGGCAACCACCGCGTACGCGACGCCCTGGCCCCGATCGTCGAGAAGGTCACCGCGGCCGGCGCCAAGGTGGTCTGGCAGTGCGACCCGATGCACGGCAACACCCACGAGTCGTCCAACGGCTACAAGACCCGGCACTTCGACCGGATCGTCGACGAGGTGCTCGGCTACTTCGAGGTGCACCGCCAGCTCGCCACCCACCCCGGCGGCCTGCACGTCGAGCTCACCGGCGAAGACGTGACCGAGTGCCTGGGCGGCGCCCAGGGCATCGAGGACCTCGACCTCCCCGGCCGCTACGAGACGGCCTGTGACCCCCGGCTCAACACCCAGCAGTCGCTGGAGCTGGCCTTCCTCGTCGCGGAGATGCTGCGTGGCTGAGCTCGTGGACCTGCGGTCCGACACCGTCACCCAACCGTCGGAGGGCATGCGCGCCGCGATGGCGTCCGCCCGGGTCGGCGACGACGTCTACGGCGAGGACCCGACGGTCAACGCCCTGGAGGCCTCGGTCGCCGCCCTGTTCGGCCACGAGGCGGCGCTGTTCGCGCCGACCGGCTCGATGGCCAACCAGATCGCCATCCAGCTCTCCGTGCCGCCCGGCGAGGAGCTGCTCTGCGACGGCGACGCGCACGTGGTGACCTACGAGATCGGCGCCGCGGCCGCGCTCGGCGGCGTGTCCACCCGCACCTGGGCGCCGGTCGGCGGCGACATCGACCCCGACGTGGTGGTCGACATGATCCGGCCGGCGGGCTACCACGCCGTGCCGACCCGGGCCGTCGCCGTCGAGCAGACCCACAACCGGGGCGGCGGCGGGGTGATCCCGCTGTCCACACTGGAGACCCTGCGCGCGGCCACCAGCGCGGCGGGCGTGGCGCTGCACTGCGACGGCGCCCGCATCTGGCACGCCCACGTCGCCGACGGGGTGCCCCTGCGCACCTACGGCGCGCTCTTCGACACGCTGTCCGTCTGCCTCTCCAAGGGCCTCGGCGCGCCGGTCGGCTCGCTGGTCGTGTCGTCCGCCGCCGCCATCGAGCGGGCCCGGGTGATCCGCAAGCGGATGGGCGGCGGGATGCGGCAGGCCGGCGTGCTGGCCGCCGCGGGCGCCTACGCGCTGGAGCACCACATCGAGCGGCTCGCCGACGACCACGCCAAGGCGGCCCGGCTGGCCGAGGCGCTCGCCCCGTTCGGCGTGGTGGCCGGCGCGGTGCGCACCAACATCGTCCCCCTCGACCTGCGCAAGTCGCCCCTCGACGCGCACGCGCTGGCCGCGGCCGCCCGCGAGCGCGGCGTGCTGGTCTCGGTGCTCGGCCCGCGCGTCGCCCGGCTGGTCACCCACCTCGACGTCGACGACGCCGCGATCGACCGTGCGGTCGAGGTGCTTCCGAAGATCTTTCGCGATTGACAGGTTCGCGTGCTTTGCTGAGTAGTTGACGACCGGCCGAACTCAGCGGGGGTTGGCGATGGCCGACGCCGGCCTGTGGCGGGGGTCCGCCTGGGCCTTTCTGGGGGTCGAGGGCGCTCTGGTGCTCGCGACCGCGGCGGGGGCTGCGCCCGTGCTGGGTGCGGTGGCCGCGGTGGCGGCGTTCCTGGTGGCGGCGGTGATCCTGGTGGTGCGGCAGCCGCCCCGGGTGGCGGCCTGGGCCTCGCTGACCGTCGCGTCCGGATCGGTGGCGTTCTCCCGGGTCTACGGCGTGGTGGCCGGCCCGTCGATACTGGGCGGGCGCACCTTGGCCGGCGGCGACATCCGTGCCCTGGTGCTCTACCCGGCGCTCGCGATCGGGCTGATCCTGCTCGGCGGGACCGGCAGCCTGACCGACACGCTGGACGCCTCCGTGGTCATCCTCGGCGTCTTCGTCCTGCTCTGGCTGTTCCTGCTGCACGGCAACATGGTGCCGACCGGCACGCGGCTGGCCGTCTCCGCGCTGCGCCCGGTCGGGATCTCGGTCGTCCTCGGCGCGCTGGTCCGCCTGCTGTTCGTCGTGCGTCCCCGCGCGCCCGCGCTCAGGCTGGTGGCGGTCGGGGTGCTCCTCGCGCTCGTCGGCGCGCTCGGCCTGGTGGCACGGACCGTCGGCTACGACGTCGACAGCCGGCTGTTCGGCGGCGGGATCTTCGCCACCGCGTACGCCATCCTGGTCGCCACCGCCCTGCTGCACCCGTCCGCCGGCGCCGCTCCGGAGCGCCGGGGCGCCCCCGCCGCCCGCCTCAGCCGCGGGCGGGCCGCGCTGTTCGTCGCGCTGACCCTGCTCGGCCCGCTGGCCTGGGTCCTCGCGGTCGCGTTCGGCGAGTTCGACCCCGGCTCCCCGGAGGACTTCGGGCCGCCGGTGCTGGCCGCCGCGGTGATCGCGCTGTTGCTGCTGTGGCGCCTGTCGCTGCTGGCCCGCGTCGCCGACCGGCGAGCCGGCGACCTGGCCGAGGCGGTCGGGGAGCTGCAGGAGCTCCAGGCGGAGCTGGCCCACCGGGCCGCCCACGACCCGCTGACCGGGCTGCTCAACCGGTCCGTGCTCACCGAGCGGCTCGCCGCGCTGCCGCGGGGCCGGTCGCACGCGCTGCTGCTGGTCGACCTCGACGGGTTCAAGGAGATCAACGACTCGCTCGGGCACCCGACCGGCGACGAGCTGCTGGTCGCCGTCGGTCGCCGGCTCACCGCGGTGGCCGCCCGCGAGGCCACGCTGGTGCGGCTCGGCGGTGACGAGTTCGCGGTGCTGCTGCCGGACACCGACGAGGGGGCCGCGCTGGCCGTCGGCGCGACGATCTGTGCCCGGCTGCGGGCGCCGTACCCGTCGACGCACGGCGAGCTGCGGGTCAGCGCGAGCGTCGGCGTGACCGCCGGCCCGCTGGCCACCCGCGGCTCGGGCGACCTGCTGCGGGAGGCGGACCTGGCGCTCTACGCGGCCAAGGCGGCCGGCAAGGACCGGGTGGCGGCGTACCGGCCGACCCTGGCCCCGCCCGGGCTGCGCGTCAAGCCGCGCTGAGGGTGGCCAGCAGGTCGGCGCCGCGTTCGGTGAGCCGGTAGACCACGGACCGCCCGGCGCGCCCACCGGTGACCACCCCGGCGTCCCGGAGCACGGCCAGGTGGGTGCTGACCGTGCCGAGCGAGATCTCCAGGGCGTACGCCAGTTGGGTGCTGGTCGCCGCCTGGCGCAGCTCGCGGAGCACCCGGGCGCGGCCGGGGCCCAGCAGCGCGGCGAGCGGGTCGCCGGCCGGGTCGGTCACCTCGGCGGCGGGGCCGCGGGCGGGGTAGACCAGCGCGTACCGGGGCGGGCGTTCGCAGGTCCACGAGCCGTCGCCGGTGGTCTTCGGGACGAACACCAGCCCCTCGTCGCTGATCCAGCGGTCGGGGAAGTCCTGGTCGCTGAACCGGATCGCGTCGTCGCCGACCCACTCCGAGCGGCGGGTCATGGTCCGGACCGCTTCCTTCCAGCCGTACGCCGCGAGCAGTCCCGCGCGGTGCATGATGTCGCGTTCGAGCAGGGCGCGGCGGCGGGGCCAGTCGGGAGCGACGAAGCGTGCCCAGCCGTCGTTGAGCACGGCGGCCGTGCGCGGGCCGAGATCGGCGTGCCTCTCCAGCCAGCGCGTGTCCTGGTCCTGCCAGCTCGCCGCCAGCGACTGGGTCATCGTCGCTCTCGTCTCCTCGTCGCCGAAGCGGGCGACCTCGGCGAGCTCGTCACGCAGGCGGGTGCCGGTGCCGCCGGTCGGCGGGACGGCCACCAGGTCCGGAAGCCATTTCGTGGCCGCGACGAGGCTCATGAGGCCGGTCGCGAAGGTGTCCCGGGCCAGCCATTCCGTGTACGCGGGCCGGTGCTCGTCGTGCCATCGCCGGGCCCAGGGCTCCGGGGCGGGCCGGTGCAGGGTGATCAGCGCGCCCAGCGTCTCGGCCAGCGGGGAGATCGCGAACCGGCAGCGGGACAGCGCGGTGGGGGAGAGCCGCAGGAGAGTCATCGTTACGCCTTTCGCCGCAAGGTTAGCGGGCGGCGCCCGCCGGCCGGAATGCTCCCCGGGTGCTCCTGAACCCGGCGTTCCGCGCCTTCTATCTCGGGCGGCTGGTGTCGCTCGCCGGCAGCGCGATGACCCCGGTCGCGCTCGCCTTCGCCATGCTGGACGCCAGCGGCCGGCCCGGCGACCTCGGCATCGTGCTGGCCTGCCAGCTCGTGCCGCACCTGGCCCTGCTCCTGGTCGGCGGCGTGGTCGCGGACCGGCTGCCGCGCCGGCTCGTGCTGATCGTCGCCAACCTGGGCGCCGGGCTGACCCAGGGCGCGATCGCGTTCGTGCTGATCGGCGGCCTCTACCGGCTGTGGCTGGTCGCCGGGCTGGCGCTGGTGGCTGGTGCCCTCGAGGCGTTCACCTCGCCGGCGCTGCGGGGGATCGTGCCGTCGCTGGTCGGTTCGGCTGAGCTCGAGCGGGCGAACTCGCTGCTGTCCGGCACCCGGGCCGCCGTGTTGATCGTGGGCCCGACGGTGGCCGGGCTCGTGGTGGTGGCGGCGGGCGGGGGTTGGGCGATCGCGGTCGACGCGGTCAGCTTCGTGGCGGCGGCGGCGTTCCTGTCGCGGCTGCCCCGCGTCGCGCCGGCCCCGGCCGCTGCCGCTTCTTCGCTGCTGCGCGACCTGGGCGCCGGCTGGCGGGCGTTCTTCGCGATCCCGTGGGTGTGGCCGGTGGCGCTCGCGTACTCCGTGATCAACCTGGTCAACGTCGGGCCGTGGCAGGTGTTGGGGCCGACGCTGACCCAGCAGCGGTCCGGCGAGGCGGTCTGGGGTGTCGTGCTCAGCGTGCGGGCCGCGGGGTTGCTGGCGATGAGCGTGGTGATGTACCGCTTCGTTCCCCGCCATCCGCTGCGGTTCGGGCGCCTGACGGGGGCGCTCGGGGCCTGCTCGCTGCTGGCGCTGGGGCTCGGTCTGGATCCGGTCTGGTTGGCGACGGCGGCGTTCGTGGGCGGGCTCGGCTTCGCCGCGTCCGGGATCACCTGGGAGAGTGCCGTGCAGCGCCACGTCGGCTCGGAGCGGATCGGGCGGGTGTCGTCGATCGACGACCTGCTCTCGTTCGCCGCGATTCCGCTGGGCCAGCTGCTGGTCGGGCCGGCCGCGGCGGCCTGGGGTGGGGCGCGGGTGGCGCTGGTGTGCGGGGTGGTGTTCGCGGTCGCGGCGCTGGCGCCGTTGGCGTCCCGCGCGGTGCGCACGCTGCCGGGCGCCCGCACGGACCCGACGCCCGAGCCGGTGGGCGCGTAGTTCCGGAGCGGGCTGGCGAAGCCGGCGCTGCGGCGTTCGATCGGCTTGGCCGGAACTAGGGCAGGAGGTCGCGCAGGGTGGCGATGTCGGCGGCGTGGCCCTCGTGCGCCTTGCCGGACGGGGTCTCCACGATCACCGGGAGGCCGGCGGTGGACGGGTGGCGGAGCAGCTCCGCGAATGCGGACGTGCCGATCGTCCCCTGGCCGATGGTCTCGTGGCGGTCGCGCAGGGAGCCGCAGGTGTCCTTGGAGTCGTTGGCGTGCACGAGGCGCAGCCGGCCCGGGCCGACCGTCTCCGTGAGCAGGTCCAGCGTGGCGGTCATGCCGCCCGGCGCGGCCAGGTCGTGACCGGCGGCCCAGGCGTGGCAGGTGTCGAAGCAGACGCCGAGGCGGGGATGGCGGTCGACGGTCTCGAAATAGTCCGCCAGGTGCTCGACCTTGGACGCCAGTGACCGTCCGCCGCCGGCGCTCGGCTCGACCAGCAGCTCCGGCCCGTCCGCGCGGTCGAGCAGCGGGAGCAGCGCCTCGCGTACCTGCTTGAGAGCCGCGTCGTAGTGGGCCGGGTCGACCGCGCTCCCGGCGTGGAAGACGACCGCGCGGGCGCCGATCGCCGTGCCCCGGGCCAGCGCGTGGGCCAGCGTCGCGGCCGAGCGTTCGACGGTGGCCGCGGTCGGTGAGCCGAGGTTGACCAGGAGCGAGGCGTGCACGTACACCGGGACGCCGCGCTCCTCGCAGCCCTCCCGGAACAGCGCGTCCTGCGCCGGGTCACCGGGCGGCAGCGCCCAGCCGCGCGAGTTCGACACGTAGACCTGGGCCGCCCCGGACCCGGCCGCGTCGAGGTAGGGCAGCGCGGTCTTCGCGATGCCCCCGGCGGTGGGCGTGTGCGAGCCCAGCGGTCGATCGGTCACTGGCAGAACAGTACGACCTGGCTCTGCGGAGCCACCGGCGTGTTCTCGTTGGGCTGCTGGGCGAACACGGTGCCGTTGGGGTTGATCTGCGGGTTCGGCGTCAGCCCCATGCCCTGGAGCTGCTGCACCGCCTGCTGGCAGGGCAGGCCGATCAGCCGGGGCACGAGCAGCTGCGGCGGACCCTCGCTGACCTGCAGCTCGATCTTGGCGCCCGGCTCCACGCCGGCGCCGTCGATCGGCGTCTGCTTGATCACCGTGTCGCGCGGCTGGTCGGACTGCTTGTAGGAGATCAACGGCTCGAGACCGAGACCCACCAGCTCCGTACGCGCCTCGTTGACGTTCTTGCCCACGACGCGCGGCACCGTCAGCGGCGCCTTGCCCTTGCTGACGAACACGGTGATCTTGTCGCCGGGCTTGGTCTCGGTGCCCGGCTCCGGGTCGACCGCGACCACGACGCCCTTGGGCAGGTTGTCGTCGTAGCGGTCGGCGCCCTTGGCGATCTGGAGCTTCGCCTCCTCGAGCTGGGCGGTGGCCAGGTCGAGCGTCAGGCCGACCACGTCGGGCACCTCGTAGCGCTCCGGACCGAGCGAGAGCACCAGCGTGATCGTGCCGCCCTTGAGGATCCGGCCGGCGGCCGCGGGGCTCTGGCTGAGCACGACGTCCTTCTCCACGCGCTCGTCGAACTGGGCCGGCCCGTAGGCGATCGTGAAACCGCCCCGCGTCGCCTGCTCCTGCGCGGCCGCCTTGGTCATCGTCGCGAGCTGCGGCGCGACCGTGTAGCGGCCCATGCCCCACCACCAGCCGCTGATCGCGGCGACCAGGCCGACCACCACGATCGCCGCGGCGACCGCCATCCGGCCCCGGGGGTTGGCCATCACCATGCGGTAGCGCTCGCCGATCCGGCCGCGCAGGCCACCGCCGCCGTCGTCGTAGTCGTCGTAGTCGTCCGGCTCGGGCGCGCGGCGCCGGCCGGTCGCCGGCGGCTCGGCCTGACCGGGGAGGCGGGCCCAGGACGGCCGCGCCGGCTCGCCGGCCACCCGGGGGATCGTCACCGTGCGGTCGGAGACCTGCCGCAGCACCGCGGTGTTGGCGTTGGCCGTGCCCAGGTCGTCGCGGGCGACCTGCACCTGCGACAGGAAGGCCCCGGCGTCGGTCGGCCGGCTCTGCGGGTCGCGCCGGGTGGCCCGGGCGACCAGCTCGTCGACGACCGGCGGGATGCCGGGCACCAGCGAGGAGGGCGCCGGCACGTCCCGGTCGACGTGCTGCCAGGCGACCTCGACCGGCTGCGCGCCGTCGTAGGGGACCCGGCCGGTGAGCATCTCGAACAGCACGATGCCGGCCGAGTAGACGTCGCTGCGCGGATCGGCGCGACCGTCGGTGACGAGCTCCGGCGCGACGTAGGCGACCGTGGCCATCAGCTGGCCGCCGTCGGCGTCGGTGGCGCTGGCCTCGACCGCGCGGGCCAGGCCGAAGTCGGCCACCTTGACCACGCTGTCGACCAGGTTGCCGGGGCCGCCGCTGGGCGCCTCGGCGACGAGCACGTTCTCGGGCTTGACGTCGCGGTGCACGAGGCCGGCGCGGTGGGCGGCGGAGATCGCGGCGAGCATCTGCTCGAGGATCGCCAGCGCCTCACCCGGGTTGAGCCGGCGCCGCTGGGCCAGCACGTCGCGCAGGGTGTGGCCGCGCACGTACTCCATGACCAGGTAGGGCAGGCCCGAATGGTGGCCCTGGTCGTAGACGGCGACCACGTTGGGGTGGGTCAGCCGGGCGATCGTCTTGGCCTCGTCGGTGAACCGCTCGAGGAACTGGGGATCGCGCGCCTGGGTCGGATGAATGATCTTCAGGGCGACCGTGCGCTCGAGGCGCTCGTCGGTCGCCGTGTAGACGGTCGCCATGCCGCCACGGGCCACGCGGCCACGGATGCGGTAACGCCCGTCGACCAGCGTGCCCAAGAGCGAGTCAGCGACCTGGATGTCCATCGGCAGGGAGTCTATGTGCCTCTCCGGTCGGTGCGACACAGCCGTGCCGGCAACTTCACCGGTAACCGCGCATTCAGGGGTTTTCGTCCTGGTCGCGGCGGTGGTGTCGGTGGCGCCGTTCACCGGTGGGGTCGGTGGACGGTTCGGCGCTGTGCTCGTCGTCGGGGGTGGGCGTCGGGGACGCGGTTTCGCTCGGCGCCGGGCTCGGGGTCGGAGACTCCGTCGCGCTGGCGGTCGGTGCCGGTGTGTCGGGGTCTTCCGACTCTTCGGGCATCGGGACGCCGCGGGGGAGCGCCGGCTTCGCGGCTGGTCCGTCGTCGCCGCGCCGCTGGCCGTCTGAAGCGGCGCGACCGGCCGCGGCCTCGCGGCCGGCGACGGTGAGGGGGCCACCCTGGCGGGCGATCCGGATGGTCGTCGGGTCGTCGGGGCGGGCCTGCGCCGGGCGGCGTCCGGTGCCGTCGGCCTCCGCCAGGATCGCGGCGGGCTTCTCCTCCTGCCGGTTCTGGTCGGCCGGCTCGAGGAGGGCGCCGAGGCCGCTGACGACCGCGACGTACGTGCCGACCGCCCCGGCCAGGCTGACCAGGACGAACGCGCCCGTGGCGGCCAGCCGCCGAGGTGGCCGGCTGCGCTCCGGGAAGATCAGCTCGGTGGTCTCCTCGCCGTCCGTGCGACGCGACCGCCGGACGCGGGACAGGTCGTACTGCACCGACCGCCACGCGCCGACGACCTCTTTGCGCACACCCCGCCAGGTGGTCATAGGTCCTTCCGAAATGATCGTCCGGCGGGCTCGGTAACCCGTACCGGGTGGTTCGGTGGTGTCGCGCCGCGTCGGCGTGGCAATGTGAGCGGGTGACCGAAACCGTTCCCGCTCAGTGGCTGCCCTTGCCCGACGTGGCGGAGCGCCTCGACGTGTCGATCAGCAAGGTGAACCAGATGGTCCGCGACGGCTCGCTGCTGGCGGTCCGCCGTGAGGGCATCCTGCGGGTGCCGGCCGAGCTGGTGGCCAACCGCACCGTGCTCAAGCACCTGCCGGGTGTCATCACGTTGCTGCACGACGCTGGGTACAACGACGAAGAGTGCCTGCGGTGGCTCTACTCCGAGGACGAGACGCTGCCCGGCTTCCCAGCGGTGGCCCTCGGCGGCGACCAGGCCACCGAGGTCAAGCGCCGGGCCCAGGCGCTCGGCTTCTGACGTTGCGGTTCGCTTACCTGGCGGTCCTCGTCGGCTGCCTGGCCGGCGCCCTCTGGCTGGAGCCGGTCCTTCGGGTCAACGTCCTGCGCCGCTGGCGGCGGCTCCTGCTGACCGTGCTGCCGGTGATGGGCGTCTTCGCCGCCTGGGACATCGCCGCCATCGCCGCGGGCCACTGGTCCTTCGACCCCCGCCAGACCACCGGCGTGCTGCTGCCCGGCGGGCTGCCGCTCGACGAGCTGCTGTTCTTCCTGGTCGTACCCCTGTGCGCGATCCTCGGCTTCGAAGCCGTCCGCGCCGTGCTGCGCCTGCCGGCGGGCGACGAATGACCTACACGACGGCGGCCCTGGTCGGGGTCGTCTGCGCCGTGATCCTGGACCTCTTCGTCCTGCGTACCCGCCTGGTGACCCGCACCGTCTTCTGGGCCACGTACCCGATCATCGTGTTCTTCCAGCTCCTGTCGAACGGGATCCTGACGGGCCGCGACATCGTCCGCTACGACCCGGCCGCGATCGTCGGACTTCGTCTCGTGTACGCGCCGGTCGAGGATCTGTTCTTCGGGTTCGCGCTGGTGTTGGGGACGTTGTCGCTGTGGGTGTACTGGGGTCGGCGCGGGGTGCAGCGGGAACCGGCGGCGGGGGACGGCACGTCCTGGCTGCTGCGGTGGCTCCGCAAGCGCTAGCGATGGCCCTGCGGTTTGGCTTCGGGCATGCCCGGGTCAGGCAGGGGCTGTAGGTGCGGCCTCGGGATCGTCGGCGGTTCTGGCGTGGCTCGTTTGGTCGTGGTCGTGGTCGAGCGCCGTGGCCGTGGTCGTGTTCGCGCGCCGTGCCGTGCCGTGGCCGTCCGTGGTCGTGGTCGCGCGCCGTGGTCGTGGTTATGGTCGGGCGGCGGGTCAGGTCTGTGCCGGCTTGTCGAGGCTGAGACGGCCGCGGAAGCGGTAGGCGAGGGCGACGACGATGACGACGTCGAGGATGGCGCCGGGGAGTTTCGTGAGGACCGCCAGGCCGAGGCCGTTGGGCAGGACGAGCGCGGTGATCGCGAGGGCGGCGATGGCCAGGCCGGTGCGGGTTCGGCCGGGTGGGGTGGCGCACGCGAGGACGGCCAGGGGCGCGAGCGCGTACCAGGGGTAGAAGACCGGAAGCAGGATCGTGGCCGCGGCCAATGCCCACCCGCATGCCGCGATGACCTTCCGGGTTCCGTCAGCACCGTGGTCGTGCGCGTCAGCTTGGCTGGGACGCCCCAGCGTGGCTCGCAGCGCTCGCCAGCAGAGTGCGAGGCCGATCGCCGCCAGCGCTGCGACGCCGCAGATGCGGGCGATGTCGATCGCGGGGTCGACCGCGCCGGGCCAGCCGGCTGCGCGGAACAGGTAGCCGAAGGCCATGCCGATGCCCGTCGGCAGCGAGGTCCACTGGATCAGGCTGCCGGTGTCGGAGAGCGCCCCGATCCAGCCGAGGTCGAGGCCGGTGGCGAGGCTGGCGGCGGCGAACACCGATGCCGCCGTGCCGGTCACGACGGCGGCGGACCCGGCGATGTTCCGCCAGCCGTGCTCGCTGCGGCGCAGCTGTTGTCCGGCGACGAGGAGCACCACGAACGGCAAGGCGATGAGGGCGGTGACCTTGACCCCGACGGCAAGGCCGAGGAACGCCCCGGCGGCGATGCCCGCTCCCGCGCGGCGTAGTGGGGAGTGGTCCCCGCCGGCAGCCTGGGCGACCGATGCGCCCCGCCGTCCGGCGGCCGGGACGGCGACCGCGAGGGCGGCCACGACGAGCCCGGCGGTGATGGCGTCGTTGTGCGCGCCGGAGACCAGATGGACCGCGACGAGCGGCGAGAGCAGCCCGAGCCAACGCGCGGCGCCGGCATCGACACCGGCGGCGGTGGCGAGCCGCCCGGCGTACGCGGCGATCAACACGCCACCGATGAGCGCGACGACCCGGAGCAGGCTGACCGCCGCGAGCAGCTGATGATCGGCCGGCCCACCGACGGCCCGGCCGACCGTCGCGGCCGCGCCCGACAACGCGATCCCGACGGGCCCGTAGGGCGCGGGCGTGTGCTGCCAGAGATTAGGCACCGCGTACGCCCAGGGACACCCCCCGTCAGCGGCGCCGACCGCATAAGGATCGAGCCCGGCACGCCAGATCTCCCCCTGGCAGGCGTAGGAGTAGACGTCCCGACTGGCCAACGGCGGCGCGAACAGCAACGGCACGGCCCACAGCGCGCCAGTGACGATCAACCAACGGCTGCTGACCTGCGCGAGCCGGTTCCCGAGCCGCCACCAGGCGCCGGACAGAATCGTGAGACCGACCACCCAGGCGGCCAACCCCCACCAGTACCCGGCGTCCGGGCTCCCGGCACCACGCAGCCCCGCACCGGGATCCCGCCCCGGCAACGCCCCCGCTCCGTATGCCCCAGCGGCGACAACAGCGACCCCGACAAGCCCGGCGACGCGCAGACCCCACGGGCCGTCCAGGCCACGCACGCCGTCGATGATCCCACGCTCGCCAGGGCCTGCTTCCCGCCGCCGCCCGGCGACTGCCTGCCGGCCGACGAGCCACCGCCGCGGACGGGCCCGCGACCACCGACCACCCTGCCCGGGCTCGCCGTTCCAGCGCATGGCCGCGGTGCGACTGGTGGGTGCCTTCGGCGCCGTCGCCGGATTTCCGCTCGCGGCGATCCTTCCTGGCGAGGTCAGTCCGTGCGGGTCGTGGCCGCGTGGGCCAGGTCGATCAGGGCGTCCCTGGCCTCGACCTCGATCGGGGCCGCGTCGATCGCCGACAGTGCCAGGTCCAGGAGGGCGGTGATGCGCCGTTCGGTGCGTTCGGCGGCGCCGCTGAGGACGATCACCTCGCGGAGGCGGGTGATGCCGGCCGCGTCCAGGTCGGGCGCGCCGAGCAGCTGTTGGAGGTCGGCGCGGCCCGGCTCGTCGGCGGCTTCGAAGGCGGCCGCGACCAGGAAGGTGCGCTTGCCCTCGCGGAGGTCGTCGCCGGCCGGCTTGCCGGTCAGCGCCGGATCGCCGAAGACGCCCAGCATGTCGTCGCGGAGCTGGAAGGCCTCGCCCAGCGGCAGGCCGTAGCTCGAGTAGGCGGCGGCGACCGGCTCCGGCGCGGCCGCGAGCGCGGCGCCGAGCAGGAGCGGGCGTTCGACCGTGTATTTCGCCGACTTCAGGCGGGCGACCTTGCCGGCGCGCTCGATCGAGGTGTTGCCGGTGACCTGGGTGAGCACGTCGAGGTACTGGCCGATCGTCACCTCCGTGCGCATCTCGTCGAATACCGGGCGGGCGCGGAAGAGCGCCTCGGGGTCGAGGCCGCCGGCGTGCAGCAGCTCGTCGGACCAGACCAGGCACAGGTCACCCAGCAGGACGGCGGCGGAGTCGCCGAAGCCGTCGGCGTCGCCGGACCAGCCGTGGTCGCGGTGCCGGCCCGCGAAGCGGCGGTGCACCGCGGGCTCGCCGCGCCGGGTGTCGGAGCGGTCGATCAGGTCGTCATGGATCAGCGCGCTGGCCTGGACCAGCTCCAGCGCCGCCAGCGCGGTCACCACCTGGTCGGAGTCGTGCCCGCCGGCGCCGCGGAACCCCCAGTAGCCGAACGCCGGCCGCAGCCGCTTGCCACCCCGCAGCACGAAGCCCTCGATCGCGTCGGCGACCGGCGCGAGCGCGCTGTCGACCTTGGCCATCCACGCCCGCCGGTCGGCCAGGAACCAGGCCAGCGAATGGTCGACCCGCTGCCGGAGGTGGACCCGGTCGGTGGCGGGCACGCTCGTGGCGGCGATCGGCCGGCTGGGGCCGGCCGGGCCCGGGCCGGCGGCGTCGGATGGGCTCGTCGGCTCGGTCACGCCCCGAAACTAGGGTCATTCCGCCGTAACGACAACCGGAGGCGTAACCGCCGGTGACCGGGACCCGCCGGCCCGGCGGCGGACCGCGCCCCCGGCCGCCTGGCCGTCGCCGAGCCGCCGGCGCCGCCCACGGCGGCGCGGCGACCCGCGCCAGGCGCGCGGCGCCGCGGACCCGCCCGCTAGCCATCGCCGGCCGCCCGGGGGTGCGCGACCGCCTCGCCGGCCAGCGGCCGCGGCAGGTAGGGCCGCGCCGCCACCAACAGCTCGGCGTAGTCGCGCGCCGCGGGCAGCCGGCCATGCGGCGCGAGCCGGTCGCCGAAGGCGCCGAGCAGGTCGACCGCTCGCGTCGAACCGGAACGGATCGTGTCGAGCACCGCGGCGCCGGCCGTCAGCGCGGCGCCTTCGGCCTCTCCGGCGTCGAGCCGGGCCCGGGCCAACCAGGCCTTGTCGAGGGCGGCGGTGCGCGGCTGGCCGGAACGCTCCGCCGCTCGGGACAGCAGCGGCAGCGCCCGCGCCGGCCGGCCGAGCGCCACGAGGCAGCGCCCGGCCAGCGCGTCGAGCTCGCCCTCGTCGAGCCAGTAGAGCCAGGGCGGGTCGTGCGCGCCGGTGAGGCGCTCGCTCGCCCGCTGGGCCGCGGTGAGCGCGGCTTCGGCGGGGCCACGCAGCCCGGCCGACGCCGCCGCGAACGCGATGCGGTGCAGGAGCAACGCCCGGCCGGAGGCCGACAGGGCCCGGCGCGCGCCCGCATAGGCGGTGCGGGCCAGCAGCAGCGCCGGTGCTGGTTGACCGGACCCGGCCAGCAGGTGACTGGCCGAGCCGAGGACGTGCCCCGCGAATGGCCGGTCGCCCGCGCCCACCGCCGCGGCGAGCGCCGACCGGTAGGCCGCCAGCGCACCGGCCGGGTCGCCGGCGTCGGCCAGCGTCCAGCCCTTGAGCTGCGCGACCTCGGCTCGCAGGCGCAGGGTCCGGCGGCTCGGCGCCGTGCCGGCCGGAGCGGTCGTGGCCTCGGCGGTGGCGGTGGCGAGCCGGCGCACCGCGCTCAGCAGGTCGGCGCCACCCGCGACGTCGTCGAGCCGGCGCATGGCGGTCAACCGGGCGGTCAGCTCGGCCGTTGTCGACCCGCCGGTCTCCGCCCCGACCGGGGGAGCGGCGCGGGGCGGACCGATCAGTGGCGGCTCGTCGCCGGCCAGCCAGGTGTGTGCGAGGCCGAGCAGGTCGAGCCCGACGGGGACGCCGCCGTCCGGCTGCCCAGGACCGGCGCGGCCCGGCGCGCTCAGCCGGTGCCGCACCCGGCTGCGCTCGGCCGCCTCGGCCAGGCCGTCGACCGGCACGTCGAGCACGGCGGCGAGCCAGCCCAGCCAGAAGTCGGCCGGCAGCCGATCTTCGCGTTCCCACCGGCTGACCTCGTGTCGGGTGACCGTCGGGCTGCCCGACGCGGCGCAGAGCTGCTCGGCCAGCCGCAGCTGGCTCCACCCCCGGCGTAGCCGCAGCTGCGCCAGATAGGGACCGAAGGACGGACGCGGACCGGCCGCGTCGAACGGATGCGGTGGCGACGCCGACATCATGGACCCTCCCCGAACGCAAGCCGCTGTGCACGCCTGTGGCCCCCGGACACCGAGCCCGGCATCCCCACGCGCCGGCCAACCGACCGTGGGGGCGGCCCGCGACGCGTAGAACATATGTACCCCTGGGGTACGACGTTTTCCCGCCACCATCCGCCGCCAGCGCCGTGACCAGCGCGTACTCCAGTTGTCCACAGGCCCTTGGCGCGGCGACCCGACGGACCACGCAGCCGGTACGCTCATTTCGTGGCGCTCGGACTTCCTTCGGTCCTTCCCGGATCGCAACCGTCGATCGGTGACCTCATCCGCGATGGGGCACCGACCTTCTCGTTCGAGTTCTTCCCGCCCAAAACTCCCGAGGGCGAGGTGCAGCTGTGGCGGGCGATCCGCGAGCTCGAGTCGCTCCAGCCGTCCTTCGTCTCGATCACCTACGGCGCGGGCGGCACCACGCGCGACACCACCGTGGCGGTCACGGAGCGGGTCGCGACCGAGACCACGCTGCTGCCGATGGCCCACCTCACGGCCGTCAACCACTCGGTGGCCGAGCTGCGCAACGTGATCGGCCGCCTGGCCGGCGCCGGCATCCGCAACATCCTCGCCGTGCGCGGCGACCCGCCCGGCAACCCCGGCGGTGAGTGGGTGCGGCACCCGGCGGGCGTCGACTACGCCGAGGATCTCGTCCGGATCATCCGCGAGTCCGGTGACTTCTGCGTCGGCGTCGCCGCGTTCCCCTACAAGCACCCGCGCTCGCCCGACATCGCCAGCGACACCGACTACTTCATCCAGAAGTGCCGGGCCGGCGCCGACTTCGCCATCACCCAGATGTTCTTCGACGGCGACGACTACCTGCGACTACGCGACCGGGTCGCCGCCGCCGGGTGCGACACCCCGATCCTGCCCGGCGTGATGCCGGTGACCCGGATGAGCACGATCGCCCGCTCCGAGCAGCTGTCCGGCGCGCCGTTCCCACCGGCGCTGGCCGAGCAGTTCGCGCGGGTGGCCGACGATCCGGAGGCCGTCCGCAAGCTCGGCATCGAGCAGGCCAGCGAGATGTGCCGGCGCCTGCTCGACGAGGGCGTGCCCGGCATCCACTTCATCACCCTCAACCGGTCGACCGCGACCCGCGAGGTCTGGCAGCACCTACGGGCCGACGCCCGGGTGTGACCTCGACCGCCGATCGACGTTGAGCTGACGTGGGCACACGGCTGGGTTGGCACGACTACGCGTCCCGATGGGCGGCACTGCACGGCGGCTTCGACCCGCGCCAGGCGGGCGTCGTCGTCCGTGGCTGGGTCCGGTTGTCCTACGAGATCGGCTCCCGCCTCGGCCGCCTGCGCGTCAGCCCCACCGCGGTCACGGTCGCCGGTCTGGCGCTGTCGGCGGCCACCCCGATCGCCGCCACCCGGGCCCCGTCGGGCCTGCTGACAGCCGCGACCCTGGTGCTGCTGGCCGCGATCGCCGACAGCGTCGACGGCGCCGTGGCCGTCGCCAGCGACCGCACCACCCGCCTCGGCTACGTCTACGACTCGGTCGCCGACCGCGTCAGCGAGATCTGCTGGCTGACCGCCTTCTGGGTGGCCGGCGCCCCGGCCCCCCTGGTCTTCACGGCGGGCGCGCTGTCCTGGCTGCACGAGTACGTCCGCGCCCGCGCCACCGCCGCCGGCATGACCGAGATCGGCACGGTAACGGTCGGCGAACGCCCGAGCCGCGTCAGCGTCACCGCCGTCGCCTTCCTCGCCGCAGCCGCCGCCGGTGCCCTCGACCGCGATCTGACCCCGGGCACCCTCACCGTCTTCCTCGCCGTCTGGATCCTCCTGGCGGCCTTCGGCCTGGCCCAACTCCTGCGCGCGGTCCGCCGCCACCTCCGCTGACCGAGACGGAACAGTCCAAGATGGACTCGGGTCCGCCGGGGGCACGACCGCCGCTCCCGCCAGACACCGCTCGCTCCGCTTCGCTGCCACCTCCGCGACACACAACCAACTTCGGAGCGCTACGCGCGGCCGTAAGGGTGATGACGGCGGGCGTGGTTGGTCGCCGCCCAAGGACCGCGGCGCATGAACGCGCTTCGGCCTACCCGCCGCGGAGAGAAGCCGAGCCGCCCCGTGCGCGGTTAAGCCGGGCCGATCTGGTTGGCGACGATGCGGGCCGACAGGGTGACCATCGGGAGGCCGCCGCCCGGGTGGGTGGAGCCGCCGACCAGGAACAGGCCGTCGACCGGCCCGCGGTTGGCCGGGCGGAGCAGGCCGCCGGCCGTTCCGTAGATCGCGCCCCCCGGGGCGCCGGTCGTCTGCTCCAGGGTCGCCGGCGTCAGCACCTCCCGGAACAGCACCCGGTCGCGGACGTCGACCCCGCGGGCGGCGAGCACGGACAGGACATGATCGGCGTACGCCGACGCCAGCCCCGGCCGCGACCAGTCCACCGCTCCCGAGCCCACGCCGTGGCGGGGCGCGTTGACCAGGACGAACCAGGCCTCGTGGCCCGCCGGTCGGACGGTCAGGTCGTCGGCCACCGTGACGAACACCGTCGGGTCCGTGGCGGGCCGGCCCCCGAAGACCGCGTCGAACTCCGCGTCGTAGTCGGCCGGGAAGAACACCGTGTGGTGTGCCAGGCCGGGCGTCGCACCCGCCACCCCCAGCAGCAGCACGAAACCCGCCAGGCTCCGATCGGCGAGCCGGGTCAGCCGGCGCGGCGTCGGGAGCAGGTCCCGGTAGAGCGTCGCTGCATCCACATTGGACACCACGACGTCGGCCGGCACGAACGACGAGCCCAGCCGCACACCGGTCACCCGGCCACCCGCGACGACCACACCCGAGACCGCGGCCTCCGTGCGCACCGTGACCCCCAGCGCCGCACACCGTTCCAGCAGCGCGTCCGCGAGCGTGCCCAGCCCGCCGGGGACGTACCAACCCCCGAAGGACAGCTCCGCGTACGGCACCGCGGCCAGCGCGGCCGGCGCCCGGCGGGGGTCGGCGCCGGTGTAGGTCGCGTACCGGTCCAGCAGCATCCGCAGCCGCGGATCGCCCAGCGTCCGCCGGCCCAGCCCACGCAACGTCTGCCCCGGCGCCACCGCGGCCAGGTCGCCGAGCCGCCACGCCAACCCGGCCAGCGCCGCCGGCGAGTCGACCGGCCGCCGCAGGATGTCGCGCCACGACGCGTCCCACACCCGTCCCGCCCGCCGCCACAGCCGGCGCCAGTCGGCGGCCGCCGTCGCGCCCAGGGCGGCGCCGATCCGGTCCGCGAACTCGCCCGGGTCGGCGCACGAGTCGAGCACGGTCCCGTCGGCGAACACGTGCCGCACCAGCGGGTCCAGCGGCACCAGGTCGGGCGGCGGAGCGCCGAGATCCCCGAAGAGCTCGTCGAACACCTGCGGCAACGTCAGCAGGCTCGGCCCCGTGTCGAACCGGTAGGTGCCCTCCGGCCGTTCCACCACCCGCCGGCCGAGCTTGCCGCCGACCACTGTGGACCGTTCGAGGACCGTCACCCGGTGCCCGGCCGCCGCGAGCCGGGCCGCGCAGGCCAGACCGCCGACGCCGGCGCCGATCACCACCACCTCAGCCACGGTGACCAGCCTCGCACCCCGTCACGACGGCACCACCGGCCGGTCCCGCCAGCGCAGCGCGCCCGCCCTCCGCAGCCGGCAGGACCGCGCCACCAGAGCGCCGAACAGCACCACCGACACCGGCTGGGCCAGCGCGTCCGGCCACCATCGCCCGCCGGTCGCGGCCGCGGTCGCCACCCGGCCCAGCACCCCGAGCGCATAACCGGCGACTCCGGCCAGGATCAGCGAGACCGACGACACCGCCAGCCCGGCGACGAAGAGCAGCACCGGCGCCACGTACACGAGGAAAAGGAAGACGACCACCGAGAGCGCCCCGGCCGGCGAGCCGAACGACGCCCACAACGACTTCGAATAGCCGGCGGCCAGCGCGGACCACGACCCGTACATCCGGCACGACGCGACCCGCGACCCGTCCGCCAGCGCGATCCGCCCGCCGGAGAGCTTCACCGCCCGCGCCAGCGCGATGTCCTCCAGCACCGACGACCGGACCGCCGCGTGCCCGCCGGCCGCGTCATAGGCCGTGCGGTCCACCACGAGCAGCTGCCCACCGGCCGCGGTGAGCGACGGCCGCGCCGACCGCTCCATCGCCCGCAACGGCAGGAACGTCAGCCACGACCACTGCAGCAACGGCTGCACGAGCCGCTCACCCCACGACTCCGCCACGATCCAGGGGTACGGCGACAGCAGCCCGACCCCTGCGGCCCGCAACAGGGCGGCGCACGAGGCGACGGCCGACGGCGCCAGCACCACGTCCGCGTCGACGAACACCAGCACCGAGGCGTCGGGACCGGCCGCGGCGGCCAACTGCTGGCAGGCGTGCGGCTTTCCCAGCCACCCCGGCGGCAGCGGTGCGCCGGTCAGCAGCCGCACCCGCGGGTCGGCGCCGGCGATCGACCGAACAACGTCGGCGGTGCCGTCCGTCGACCCGTCGTCGAGGACCAGGATCGACAGCTCGGGCACGCCACGCTGGTCCAGCAACGCCCGCAGGCAGGGCCCGACCCGGGCCGCCTCGTCCCGCACGGGCAGGAGCACCGCCACGCGGTCCGGGAAATCCGCGGCGGACGGCCGGCGGAGGAATCGGGCGTTGACCACGGCGTGCAAGGTCAGCGCACCGGCCAGCAGCGCCGGCAGCCAGGCGAGCGCCGTCACGCCCGTACCCCGTGCACGGTCTTGATCCTGACCAGCGTGCCGGCCAGCGGCAGCGCGACCAGCCCCATGGCCAGCGCGCCCCAACCCGCCGACGCGGGCAGGCCGAGGAACGCGGCGTGCGCCAGGATGCTGGAGAAGTAGGTCCAGAGGTAGAGCGCGTGCATCGGGGCGTCGGCGTCGGCGAACCGCGCCGCCGGGCCGGCCAGCGCGCTGAACAGGGCCATCATCAGCACGGCCACCACCAGCCAGCCGGCGTAGTTGCGCAGCGGCACGTCCGGCACCCCGGGCAGGCTCGGCGACGGATCCGACCAGGTCCAGTAACCCTCGCCGACCATCTGCGGGTCGAGGAAGAGGTCCCACGCGGCGAGGCCGACCCCGGCGACCCCGATCCGCGCCGCCGGGTGCCGGACCAGCCGGACCGCGGCGAGCCAGGCCGGCCACGCCATCCACGTCCAGGCCAGCGGGATGATCCACGGCACGCCGACGAGCTTAGGACCGAGCTGACCGGAGTACGTGTAGTCGCCGAACGGCAGCCCCGTCGACACGCCCGCCGCCTCGACCAGCAGTCCGCCGCCGGTGGTGACCAGCACGAGGGCGCCGGCCACGCGGAGGCCGCGGGTGAGCGCCGCGTGCGAGACGGACAGCAGGTAGCCGAGCACGACCGTGGTGATCGTGACCGCCGCCCGGGCGCCGCCGTCGGTCAGCGGATAGCAGATCTGGGCGAGGATCAGCAGACCCAGCCCGTACCAGGGCAGTCTGGGTGTCATTCCCCGGATGGCGCGCGCACCGGCAGGTCGCGGCCGAGCACCGCGAAGGCCCGCTCGTCGCCGGGGAAGCGGAACTGGCGGAGCACGTCGACGAACTCGAAGCTGCGGTAGAGCCGCCACGCGCGGGACGTGCGCTCGTCGGCCTCCGGTGTGGACAGCAGCGTGGTCGCGCCGGGCGCCATGGCGAGCAGCGTCTTGAGCTGGCGGGCGCCCAGGCCGTGGCCCTGCGCGGCCGGCCGGACGTGCAGCTCGACGACCTCGAAGCAGTCGGTCAGCCAGCGCTTGCGCTGTTCCTCGCTGAGCGCGGAGCGCACCTGGTCGTGCCACCACTGGCCGCCGCCCGAGACGTAGCCGTAGCCGAAGCCGGCGAGGTGGCCGTCGGTGGTGAGCGTCGCGACCGCGCGGAAGCCGGACCGGCGCACGTGCGTCGCGATGATCCCCCGCCGCGCCTCCATCAGCTCAGGCCGGTAGCCCATCGCCTCGCCGTAGACGGCCACCACGTCGTCGAGCCGACGTGCCAGGTCGTCGGGCTTCCACGGCACCAGCCTCATGCCGGATCGCTCCTTGTCATCTGTTCCCAGCCGAGCACCCCGCGGTCACCCATGATGCCGGACACCGCGAACCGGGCGAAAAGCTCCTCGGCGTACCAGCCGACCCGCGCCGTGCGCGCGATGGCGGCACGATGCTCCGGCTGACGGTACGCGAAGGCGACCAGATCCGCCGCGCTTCGCCACACGGAGACGGTGCCCTGCCAACCGATCGGCGCCTCGCCGATGCCGAACCGGGCGAGCAGCCCGGGCGCGTCGTGCAAGGCCGCGGCGACCGGCGGGATGGCGCGCCAGAAGGTCGCCGCGCGGGTCGCTTTCAGGCGGGCCCGGGTCAGGGCCAGGACCATTCCGTCGGTACGTGTGCCGTTCGCGGGAAACGGCTCCCGGCCGCTCCAGGTGCCGCGGCTGCTGATCGGGGCCAGGTCGACCCGGGCGTGGCTGTCGCTCAGGTGGGTCCAGGCGGCGATCTGCGGCGGCGGCGTGGCTGTCGGATCGTGGACAAGGAGAGCCGCCCATCGGGTGACGTCGACGTCGGTCGGGCCGAAGCCCGTGCCGGTGCCCGTGCCGAGCAGCTTGGCGAACCGCACGCCGGGATGCCGTCTGAGCCGGGCGCGGTCGGTCGCCATGCGGCCCAGCACCTGGGGAAGGGACCGCGTGGGCATCCGCCAGACGTGCAGGGTGACGACCGTGTCCATCCCGCCCAGTCTTGCACCGCGCGGGTGGGGCGGCTTCCGCGGCGGGTGGGGTGGGGCGGCTTCCCCCGAGTCCGGGTGGGCGGCTTTCGCGGCGAGTGGGTGGGGCGGCTTTCGCCGAGTCCGGGTGGGCGGCTTCCGCGGCGGGTGGGTGGGGCGCCGTCAGGCGACGTCGGTGACGGCGCCGCCGGTTAGTCGCTCGAGCTCGGCCGGGGTGATCGGGAAGACGGCGTGCGCGACGCCGCCGGCGGCCCAGACCTCGGCGAACGAGAAAAGAGCGGTGTCGACGAGGGTACGCATCGCGGGGCGCCCGGGGTGGATCGGCGCCACGCCGCCGATGACCTGGCCGGTGTGCGTGCGGACGAAGTCGGGGTTGGCCCGGCGCACCTTCTCGATGCCGTGCTCCTTGGCGATCCGGGCGGTGTCGACCCGGTGGGCGCCGCTGGTCAGCACCAGCAACGGCGCGCCGTCGGCGTCGAAGACGAGCGAGTTGGCGATCTGGCCGACCTCGACCCCGAGCTGGGCCGCGGCCGCGGCGGCGGTGGGCGCGGCGTCCGGGAGGATCCTTACCCGGCTGGGACGGCCGTCGGCGGCGCGGGCCCCGGCGGCGTCGAGCGCCTCCTGCACGGCGCGGACGTTGGGGTGCTCCTGCATGCGGGACAGGCTCTCATGCCGGGGGCGCCCGCGCCTTCGGTTTCTGTCGGCGCTGGTCGGCGGGGGTTTCCGCGGTTCGGAGCGGCGGCCGGGAACATCAGTGGACATCAGCGCGCGCCACGTTGCGTTTTTGTCGTACCCAAGGTGTACTCTTCTTGTAGTTAGAACGCGTGTTCGATTAGCTCGCACACTCGTTCTGGCGCTCCGGAGGCGCGATTCGCGGCGTGGCTTCCGGGGAGGTGCGGCTTCGCGGGCCGCACATCAGGCAGGACCGTCGTCCGCCGCCCTCGACCCCCGGGCGGCGGACGACGGACCAGCCGACCTTGCCGGTCGGGTGTGGTGTGGGGAAGCGTCACGCCCGACCGGCAACTAAGCACCACCGCTGCGTCTTCCTCCGCGGCGGGGCATGTCCTGCACAGGCTGCTGCATACGCGGAGGAGACAGTTCATGACGACCAGCCAGGCGCCGACGGTGCCGGCCCACGTGCTGCCGCACCGCACGCCGGCCCAGCTGCTCGCGATCGCCCGCAACGGGCTCGCCGAGGCGGCGCAGACCCGCCCCGACGGGCTGCGCTACGCCGCCGCGCACCTAGCCGCCCTACGCGCGGCCGCGGCGATGCTCGCGGCCCGCGCCCGCCCTTCGCCGACCCGGCGCAACCGGGTCACCAGCGTCTGGACGCTGCTCGTCATGGTCGCGCCCGAGCTCGACGAGTGGGCGACCTACTTCGCCGCCGGCGCCACCAAGCGCGCCGCCGCCGAGGCCGGCATCCCGCGGGTGGTCACCGCCCGTGAGGCCGACGACCTGCTCCGGGCCGCCGAGCAGTTCGTGGCCGTGGTCGAGGTCGCGCTCGGCATCGCGCACCAGCCCTCCCTCGACGGCCTCGCCGCCTAGCGCCACCAGCACAACTAGCACAACCAGCACAACCAGCACGACGGGGGTGAGCGCATGGCGGGACAGATGACGCTGGGGTCAGCGGCGTTGTCAGGTCTGGTGAGACCGGCCAGCGCCGCCCCCGACGACGCGCACCGCACGCTGCCGGTGCCGGCCGAGCTGCGCGGGCTGCTGCCCGGGCGGGGCCTGCGCCGGGGCAGCACCGTGGCGGTGGGCACCGGGCCGCGGTCGCCCAGCGGGGGCACCTCGCTGGTCTACGCCCTGATCGCCGAGGCGTCCCGGGCCGGTTCGTGGTGCGCGGTGGTGGGCGTGCCGGCGTTCGGCGCGGTCGCGGCCGCCGACGGCGGCGTCGCCCTCGACCGGCTGGCGCTGGTGCCCAACCCGGGCCCCGAGTGGGCCACGGTGGTCGCCGCCCTGATCGACGGCGTCGACGTCGTCGTGCTCGCGGTCCCGGGCCCCGGCGCGGTCTCCGACTCGGTCACCGCCCGCCTGGCCGCGCGGGCCCGGCAACGCGGCAGCGTCCTGGTGCCCTACGGCCACTGGGACGGCGCCGACCTCACCCTGCGCGTCACCCGCGGCCGCTGGGAGGGCCTGTCCGCCGGTCGCGGCCGGCTCCGCCGCCGCGAGGTCACCATCGTCGCCCGCGGCCGCGGCGCGGCCACCCAGCCACGCGAGATCACCGTCTGGATGCCGGGCTTCCGACCCCTGTCCGGCACGGTCGCCATCGCGCCCTTCGAGCCCATCAACCTGCCGGCCCTGCACGCGGTCCGCGACCCGGCAGCCTTCGCCGCGGCGACCGACCCAGCGACCGCCGACCCAGCGACGGCCGTCGCGGCGGCCGGCACGCTGGCTTCGCCGGATGGCGACCGGGTCGCGGCCGGTCCGTCGGGCAGTGGTGGCCAGGCCGAGGCCGGCACTTCCAGGTCGAGGGTGGGGGAGCAGCCGGCCGCGGGCGCCGCGGAGTCCGCCGAAACGGGCGAGCCGGACCAGTTGCCGCTCGTCTGGGAGCTCGGCGGCCTGTCGGATCCGCCGGAGCGGAGAGGCGGACCCGCGGGCGCCGAGCCGGCCGACGAGCCGGAGGAGCGGCCGCGGCTCACGCTGGTGGCGGGCGGCGTCCGATGACCGGCGGGCACGCGGCCGGCTCCGAGCGGGCGGCCGGCTCCGAGCGGGTGGGCGGTTCGGAGCGGGTGGGCGGTTCCGAGCGGGTGGGCGGTTCCGAGCGGGTGGGCGGCGCCGGGCACGCGGGCGGCGCCGGGCACGCGGGCGGTTCCGAGCGGGTGGGCGGTGATGGCGCGGTCGCGCGTACCGCTGTGTTGTGGTGTCCGGACTGGCCTGTCATCGCGGCCGAGATCGTCGACGGGGTGCCGGCCATCGGACCGGTCGCGGTGTTGCACGCCAACCGGGTGGTGGCGGCGTCCGAGGCGGCCCGGGCCGAGGGTGTGCGGCGGGGGTTGCGCAAGCGGGAGGCGCAGAGCCGGTGCCCGGGGCTGGTGGCGGTCGACCACGACCCGGCCCGCGACGCGCGGGCGTTCGAGCCGGTCGTGGCCGCGGTCGAGGAGATGGTGGCCGGGGTCGAGGTGGTCCGGCCGGGCGTCTGCGGGTTCGCGGCGCGGGGGCCGGCCCGCTACTTCGGTGGCGAGGAGCCCGCGGCCGAGCGGATCGTCGAGCACGTCGCGCAGGCGTGTGGCGTGGAGAGCCAGGTCGGGGTGGCCGACGGCGGGTTCGCGGCGGGGCTGGCCGCCCGGGAGGGGCTGATCGTCCCGAGCGGCGACACCGTGGCGTTCCTGGCGGCCCGACCGGTGGAGGCGCTGGCCCGGCCCGCGCTCACCGAGTTGCTGCGCCGGCTCGGCATCGGCACCCTGGGCGCCTTCGCGGGGCTGGCCCGGGGCGACGTGCTGGCGCGGTTCGGGTTCGACGCGGCGCTGGCGCACCGGCTGGCCTCCGGCGGCGACGAGCGGCCGCTCGCGGTCCGCCGCCCGCCACCGGATCTGGAGGTCAGCGAAGACTACGGCGACGATCCGCTGGAACGCGTCGACGTGGCCGCGTTCGCCGCCCGGGCGCTGGCGGAGCGGCTGCACGAGCGGCTGGCCGGCTACGGGCTGGCCTGCACGCGGCTCGCCATCGGCGCCGTCACCGCGCACGGCCAGGAGCTGCACCGGGTCTGGCGGCACGACGGGCTGCTGACCACCGCGGCGATCGCCGACCGGGTGCGCTGGCAGCTCGACGGGTGGCTGTCGGGCACGTCCCGTCCGGGCGCCCGGACCGCGCCGGCCCGGCCGACCGCCGGCATCATCCGGCTCCGGCTCGTGCCCGAGGGCGTGCTGCCGCACGCCGGCCTTCAGCCCGGGCTGTGGGGCGAGACGGGGGAGGAGAAGGAGCGCGCGCACCGCTCGTTCAACCGGATCCAGGGCATCCTCGGGCCGGAGTCCGTGGTCACCGCGGTGCTCGGCGGCGGCCGGTCCCCGGCCGACCAGGTGCGGCTGGTGCCCTGGGGCGACGAGCCGACCCCGGCCCGGCCCGCCGCGCCCTGGCCCGGTCGGCTGCCGCCGCCGGCGCCCGCGCTGGTCCTGCCGGCCCCGCTGCCCGCGACGGTCCGCGACGCGGCCGGGGAACCCGTCGGGGTGTCCGCCCGGCTGCTGGTCACGGCCGCGCCGGCCCGGCTCACGATCGGCAAGGGGCAGCCCGCCGAGATCGTCGGCTGGGCCGGCCCGTGGCCGGTCGACGAACGCTGGTGGGCGCCCACCGAGGCCCGCCGCCGCGCCCGCTTCCAGGTCGCCCTGGCCGACGGCAGCGCCTTCCTGCTGTCGCTCTCCGCCGGGCAATGGTCCGTGGAGGCGATCTATGACTAGCGTGAACCGGCCGGCAAGGTCATCTCGATGTAATAGGTATGACGACGCGGACGTGCCCGATGGGGTTTAACAACCCGGGGATCCCGTGGTCGCAGCTGGAGGGGACGCTCTCCGGCCGGCGTCACCTGCACGTCGTCGACCCGCTCGCGGTCGACGCCGACGGTGGCGACTCGCCGGCGTGGACCCGGAAACGCCAGCCCTACGAGCCGCCGCCGGAGCCGCAGGAGCAGCCCACGGCGACGGTGCCCTACGCCGAGCTGCACTGCCACTCCAACTTCAGCTTCCTCGACGGGGCCAGCCACCCCGAGGAGCTGGCCGAGGAGGCGCGCCGGCTCGGGCTGACCGCGCTGGCGATGACCGACCACGACGGCTTCTACGGCGTGGTGCGCTTCTCCGAGGCGGCGCGGGCGCTCGGTCTGCCGACCATCTTCGGCGCCGAGCTGTCGCTGTCCCAGGGGATCACGGGCCGGGACACGGTGATCCGTTCTGGCGAGCCCGACCCGCACGGCCGGCACCTGCTGGCGCTGGCCCACGGCACCGAGGGCTACGCGCGGCTGTCCGCGGTCATCGGGCAGGCCCAGCTCGACGGCGGTGAGAAGGGCCGCCCGGCCTACGGCTCGCTGGAAGACGTCGCCGAGCAGCTGCGCGACCACGTGCTGGTGCTCACCGGGTGCCGCAAGGGGACGGTCCCGGCGGCGCTGCTCACCGAGGGGGTCGACGCGGCGGCGCGCGAGCTCGACCGGCTGGCCAGGCTGTTCGGGCCCGACAACGTGGCGGTCGAGCTGACCGACCACGGCGACCCGAGCGACGGCGACCGCAACGACGCGCTGGCCGCGCTGGCCGCCCAACGCGGGCTGCCGACCGTCGCGACCAACAACGTCCACTACGCCACACCGGCGCGGCGACGGCTCGCGACGGCGGTGGCGGCCGTCCGCGCGCGGCGCAGCCTCGACGACATCGACCCGTGGCTGCCGGCCGCGGCGACCGCCCACCTGCGCACGGGCGCCGAGATGGCCGACCGGTTCGCGGCCTACCCGGGCGCCGTGGCGCGGGCCGCCGAATACGGGCGCGACCTGGCCTTCGACATCCAGCTGGTGGCGCCGCGGCTGCCGGACTACCCGGTCGATCCCGGCGAGTCCGAGATGGACCATCTCCGCAAGCTGACCATGGAGGGGGCGCTGATCCGCTACGGGCCTCGCGCGGCCCACCCCGACGCCTACCGGCAGCTCGACTACGAGCTCGACATGATCGAGCAGCTCGGCTTCCCCGGCTACTTCCTGGTCGTCTACGACATCGTCAAGTTCTGCCGCGACAACCGCATCTACTGCCAGGGCCGGGGGAGCGCCGCCAACTCCGCGGTCTGCTACGCGCTGTGGATCACCAACGTCGACGCCGTGCAGCACGGGCTGCTGTTCGAGAGGTTCCTGGCGCCGGAGCGCGACGGGCCGCCCGACATCGACGTCGACATCGAGTCCGACCAGCGGGAAAAGGTCATCCAGCACGTCTACACGAAATACGGCCGGCGGCACACCGCCCAGGTCGCCAACGTGATCTCCTACCGGCCGCGGTCGGCGGTGCGCGACATCGCCAAGGCGTTCGGGTTCTCGCCGGGCCAGCAGGACGCGTGGAGCAAGCAGATCGACCGGTGGGGCTCGGTGGCCAAGGTCGACGTCGAAGACATCCCCGGCCATGTCGTCGACTTCGCCAACGAGCTGCAGACCTTCCCCCGCCACCTGGGCATCCACTCCGGCGGCATGGTGATCTGCGACCGGCCGATCATCGAGGTCTGCCCGGTCGAGTGGGGCCGGATGCCGGGGCGCACCGTGCTCCAGTGGGACAAGGACGACTGCGCCGCCATCGACCTGGTCAAGTTCGACCTGCTCGGGCTCGGCATGCTGTCCGCGCTGCGCTACGCGTACGACATGATCGAAGATGATCTCGACATCAGCACGATGCCGCTCGACGATCCCGAGATCTACGACATGCTCTGCCGGGCCGACTCGGTCGGAGTGTTCCAGGTGGAGAGCCGGGCCCAGATGGCGACGCTGCCCCGGTTGAAGCCCCGCGAGTTCTACGACCTGGTGGTCGAGGTCGCGCTGATCCGGCCCGGTCCGATCCAGGGCGGCTCGGTGCATCCCTACATCCGGCGCAAGAACGGCCAGGAGCAGTGGCGGCACGATCATCCGCTGATGGCGAAGGCGCTCGACAAGACGCTCGGCGTGCCGCTGTTCCAGGAACAGCTGATGCAGCTGGCCATCGACGTCGCCGGCTTCGACGCGGCCGAGGCCGACCAGCTCCGCCGGGCGATGGGCTCCAAGCGCTCGGCGGAGAAGATGGACCGGATCCGCGACCGGCTCTACGGCGGCATGGCCGAGCGGGGCATCACCGGCGCCCTGGCCGACGACATCTTCCTCAAGCTGTCGGCGTTCGCCAGCTACGGCTTCCCGGAAAGCCACGCCATGAGCTTCGCCTACCTCGTCTACGCGAGCTCGTGGCTCAAGCGCTACCACCCGGCCGCGTTCCTGGCCGCGCTGCTCAACGCCCAGCCGATGGGCTTCTACTCACCGCAGACCCTGGCCGACGACGCCCGCCGCCACGGCGTCGAGGTGCGCCGCCCCGACATCAACGCCAGCAACGCCCACGCGCTCCTGGAGTCCACCAGGGACACCCGCTGGGGCAGTGCGCCGGGCGAGCCGCCGCACCAGTGGGGCCTGGGCGGCCCCGCGGTCCGGCTCGGCCTGTCCGGCGTACGCACCATCGGGTCCGACCTCGCCGAGAAGATCGAGCAGGAGCGGGTGGCCAACGGCCCCTACCGCGACATGTCCGACCTGGCCCGCCGGGTCGGCCTCACCACCGCCAACATGGAGGCCCTGGCCACCGCCGACGCCTTCGCCTGCTTCGGCCTGAGCCGCCGCGAAGCGCTCTGGGCGGCCGGCGCCGCGGCCCAGGAACGCCCCGGCCGGCTGCCCGGCACGACCGCCGCGACCCAGGCGCCCGCCCTGCCCGGCATGGACGAGGTCGACCGCCTCGTCGCCGACGTCTGGGCCACCGGCCTGTCACCCGACAGCCATCCGGCCCAGTTCATCCGCCCACAGCTCGCGGCGATCGGCGCGATCCCGATCTCCCGCCTGGGCCGCTGCGAAAGCGGCCAACGCGTCCGCGTCGGCGGCATCGTCACCCACCGCCAACGCCCGGCCACCGCCGGCGGGGTCACGTTCATCAACCTCGAAGACGAGACCGGCATGCTCAACGTCACCTGCTCACAGGGCCTGTGGCAGCGGTACCAGCGGGTCGCCCGACGCAGCGCGGCCCTGGTCGTCCGCGGCCGCCTGGAAATGGCCGAGGGGGTGATCAACCTACGCGCGGACCGTCTCGACGCCATCACCCCACCCGTCACACCGGCCTCCCGCGACTTCCGATGAGGACCTCCAGCCCGGCCGCCCGGGGGGCGAGGGGCGCTCTCGTGGCCGGGTGGTCGCGCCTGCTGCGGCTGCACTGACACGAGCCCGCTGCGGCTGCATTGACACGAGCCCGCTGCGGCGTCGTGTCGTTGCTGCGGGCACGCCGCGACCTGCCACGAGCCGCGGACCCGGCGGCACCCGCCGCGCGCGACGCCACAACCGATACCAGCCGTGGACCCGGCGGCATCGCCGGGCCGCTGCGCGCGATGTGTCTCGGCTCGAACCGCGGTGGTGCTCGTGTCGACTCGCCGCTGTCGTCGCCACAACCGACACCAGCCGTGGACCCGGCGGCATCGCCGGGCCGCCGCGCGGGAGGCGTCTCGGCTCGAACCGCGGTGCTGCTTGTGTCGACTCGCCGCTGTCGTCGCCACAACCGACACCAGCCGTGGACCCGGCGGCATCGCCGGGCCGCCGCGCGGGAGGCGTCTCGGCTCGAACCGCGGTGCTGCTTGTGTCGACTCGCCGCTGTCGTCGCCACAACCGACACCGACCGCGGACCCGGCGGCATCGCCGGGCCGCCGGGCGGCGCGACTACCGACACCGGCCGCGGACCTGGCGGCATCGCCGGGCCGCCGGGCCGCGCGACACCGGCCGCGGACCTGGCCCGCCATGCCACGGAGAAACACAAGCCACGGACCCTGGCCGCAACGCTGGCGGATTGCCGCGCCACCTTCGATCCGGCCCAACTTCAGGCATCCCGCCAGACCCGCACGCCCAACGCGGGCATCCACGGATGCCGGCTTGATCAAGTGCAGCCCAACCGGCGATCAGGGCTGCACCGCCATGATCGTGTGCGGCTCGCCTGGTCGCTGCCCGGTGTGTCGTCCAGACCGGACGCACACGATCTTGCAAACGCCCGACAGCAGACCTGACCCGGTGCACGTGATCATGGCGAGCGCGCCAAGCCGCAGACCTTGCCCGGCGGCGACCAGGAACGCGTCGAGGCGATGAAGCCCATCCGGATCCAGCACGAGGCAACGTGGTCAGCGGCCGGACCGGCGAAAGGCGACACGGCCGGCGGCTGGGGTCCGAGGAGGGTCGCGATCGCGGTCGGTGGGCGGGGCGGGGCGAGGCGGCACGCGGTCAGCGACCGGCCCCCCGAGTAGGGCGGGTCGCGGTCAGTGGTCGAGGCCGACGGAGGCGGCGACGCGGTCAGCGGCCCGGGCCGAGGAGGGCGTCGGCGAGGGTCTGGCCGAGCCAGGTCTCGTAGCGGTCGAGCGACCATCGGCGCCGGCGGACCAGCCGGTGGAGGGCGTCCGGGGCGGTCAGGGTCCACAGCACGTCGGCGGCGTCGTCGACCGACAGGTCCGGCCGCAGGCCGAACCGGTCGGCGACGTGCTGGGCGATGTTCTTCGTGCCGATCGCGCGCTCGTTCTCGATCGTGTCGATGAACGTGCGGACCTCGCGGTCGCCGGCGGCGCCCTCGGTGAGCAGGATGGGCACCAGCGGGCCGATGCGCTCGTAGATCTCGCGGCTCATCCGCGCGTACAACATCAGGCATTCGCGGGCGTCGTGGGTGGCGCGCAGCGCGCGGCCGGTCGGCCGGTCGATCATCGGGATCGGGTCGGCGTCGCCGGCGATCGTCACGTCGTAGACGGCCTTGAGCACGGCGGCCTTGCCGCCGACGGTGTTGTAGACCGTCTGCACGCTTACCTGCGCCCGCGCCGCGATCGCCTCGACCGTCGAGCCCGTGTAGCCGCGGCGCACGAACAGGGCGCGGGCCGCGTCGAGCACCCGCTGCCGGGTGGCGCGGGACTGCTCGGCACGGACCGCGCTCTGATAGCGCCGGGTGGTCACCCCACTAGTCTCCCAGCGGCGCGGCCGACCGGCCGAACCCAGCCGGTCCGGCGCTCGCGGCCGGCTCGACCTGCCGGCCGAACCCAGCCGGCTCGGCCCCCACGGCCGGCTCGGCCCCCACGGCCGGCTCGGCCCCCACGGCCGGCTCGGCCCCCACGGCCGGCTCGGCCCCCACGCCGGGCTCGGCCCCCACGCCCGGCTCGGCCCCCGCGCCGGCCTCGGCCGGCCGGCCGAACCCGACCGGCGCCGGCCGCGGAAGGGCGCCGACCTGCCACAGCACCCCGAGCTCATCCCGGACACCCCAGTGCTCCACCAACAGCCCTCCGGCCTCCCGATAGAGGTGCATGGTGTGCATCGCGTACACCTTGCCGGTCGGCGCGAACCCCGTCGTGTCGACCGCGTTGATCCCGTGCGCGGTGGCCCGGATCGCCACCTTGTCGTCGGCGGACACGATGTCGTGCACCTCGTACCGGATCCGCAGCGCCCCCGTCACGAACCCCAGGATCTCCAGATAGCCGGATCGCCCCTGCGGCGCCCACGGCGGCGCGCCGTGGTCGACGAAGTCCTCGGCGACCAACGACCCGACCAAGGCGATGTCGCCGGCGTTCATCGCGTCGAGCACCCCACGGGCCAGCTTCTCGGCGAGCGTCATCAGACGGACCTCCCTTTCAATGGAATCAGCATCAAATGATTGGAACAACCATCCAGCCGACCCCGACCGCCACGCAACGGAACACGCACGGAACTGGAGTGATCAGCGGCGTGGTTCCACCGAACCCCGACCGGCGCGGGACCGTTAGGCTCGGCGCGTGGAGCGAACAACGGTCCGTCCCGGCCCCCGCACCGCGGTCGTCTGGCAGGTACTGCGCCGCGAGCTCGACCGCGCCCCCGACGGCGGGCTCACCATCCTCGACGTCGGCGGCGGCACCGGCGGCTTCGCGGTGCCGCTGGCCGAGGCCGGCCACCGCGTCACCGTCGTCGACGCCAGCCCCGACGCGCTGGCCGCGCTCAACCGCCGCGCGGTGGAGGCCGGCGTCGCGCCCCGCGTACGCGCCGTCCAGGGCGACGGCGACGCGCTCACCGGCCTGATCACCCCGGGCTCGGTCGACCTCGTCCTCTGCCACGCCGTCCTCGAGGTCGTCGACGACCCCCGCGCAGTGGTCACGGCGATCGCCGCCGCCCTGCGCCCCGGCGGCGCCGCCTCGGTGCTGGTCGCCTCCCGCGCCGCCGCCGTCCTCGCCCGCGCGACCGGCGGCCACCTGGAAGCGGCGGCCGCGCTCCTCGCCGATCCCGACGGCCGCACGGGCCCGCGCGACACGCTGCGCCGCCGCTACGACGCCGACGGCGCCAGCGACCTGCTGCACGGGGCCGGGCTCGCGGTCGAGGACATCCACGGCGTACGCGTCCTCGCCGACCTCGTCCCCGCCGCCGCGGCCGACGACGACCCGCGGACCCTGCTCGACCTGGAGCTCGCCGCCGCCGCGAGGCCGCCCTACCGCGACATCGCCGCCCAGCTCCACCTGCTGGCCCGCCGCCCGGTATGAGCGAGTTCGACCAGGTCCTCCCGCGCTACGGCGCCGACAGCCTGATGGACGTGCTGCCGAGCGCGCTGGCCCAACTCGGCATGCCCGGCGTCACCGACACCCTGGGCCTGGAGCTCGACGGCGTGCGCCGGATCGCCGTACTCCTGATCGACGGTCTCGGCTGGCACCAGATCCCGACCGCCGCCCCCTTCGCGCCGACGCTCGCCGACCTGGCCGCCCGCGCACCCCGCATGATCACGACCGGATTCCCGTCGACCACCCCGACGAGCCTGGTCTCGCTGGGCACCGGCGCCAGCCCCGGCACCCACGGCGTACTCGGCTTCCGCGTCGCCATCCCCGGCACCGACACCGTGCTGACGCACACCCACTGGCGCACCGACCCGGACCCCGCGACCTGGCAGCCGGTGCCGACCCTGTTCGAGCGCGCCCGCGCCGCCGGCCTCACCGTCGGCGTCGCCAACCGCCCGGAGTTCGCCGCGAGCGGCCTGACCCAGGCGGCCAACCGCGGCGCCACCTACCACCCGGCGTCCGACGTCGACGAGCTCGCCGCCGCCGTGCTGGCCGGCCTCGGCCAGGCCGGGTCACCGCCGGCCCTGTCCTACGGCTACTTCCCGGACCTCGACCGCTACGGCCACGTCTTCGGCGTCGACTCCGAGCCCTGGCGCGAGGCCGCCACCGAGGTCGACCGCCTGCTCGACCGCGTCCTCGACGGCCTGCCCGCGGACGCCGCGCTGCTGGTCACCGCCGACCACGGCCAGCTCGACGTCCCGCCGCACCACCGCTTCGACTTCGACGCCGACCCCAGGCTCCAGGCCGGCGTCCGCGTCGTCGCCGGCGAGCCCCGCGTCCGCTACCTGCACACGCTCCCCGGCGCCACCGAGGACGTACTCGCCACCTGGACCGAGATCCTCGGCGACGCCGCCTGGGTCGCCCACCGCGAAGAGGTCATCGCCCAGGGCTGGTTCGGCCCGGTCCCGGCCCGCAACCTGCCCCGCATCGGCGACGTGGTCGCGATCTGCCACGGCACCCACGCGGTCGTCGCCCCCACCTCCGAACACGCGATCAAGGCAATGCTGATCGCCTACCACGGCGCCTACTCAGCGGTCGAAATGGAGATCCCCCTGCTGATCTCCCGCGGCCGCTCCTGACGAACGAAGATCGGGATCCGGTCCCGGGTCCGCGGCGGTCCGGACCGCCGCTCCCGCCGGAGACCGCTCCGCTTCGCTCCGCTGCCACCTCCGCGGCAGCCCAGCCTCAAACCTTGATCAATCACGCCAGGCCGCAGCGGCGTCAACCGCGGCACAGCGCGGCGGTCAACCGCGGGCATTACGCCGTTTGTCCAAAGCCGTTGCCGCTGAGGCCGGTCCTGGCCGCACCGTCTGACGTGGTCCGGCGAGAAAGCCGAGGAAGCCGACAAAGATCGCGAACGGCGCGTGGCCGAGGGGGCGGCCGCCAGGTGCGCGACGCCGTTCCGCCGACCGCGCATCGTGCTGCCCGTCATCAAGCGGGTCGCGCCAGCCGGTCGCGCCGGTCGCGGCAGCGTCCGCGAGTCGCCCTGTCGATCGCGGCAGCCCCGGGAGCGGCGGCGGGGCCCGGGCCGTTCCCGCGCGTTGTGGCGGGGCCTGGGCCGTTTCCGCGCGTGGCGGCGGGGTCCGGGGCCGTTCCCGCGCGTGGCGGGGCCTGGGCCGTTTCCGCGCGTGGCGGCGGGGCCTGGGCTTTCCCGCCGCGTGCTGCGGGCAGGCCCTGGGACGTCGGGCCCCTGATCGCGGTCGCTCCTGGCTGGAACGGTGGCTAGTTGTGCTGTCCAGGGAGGTTGGTCAAGGTTGTGTGACGAGACGATCTAGGTCTTGAACGGGTGAGGCCTCCGGTCGTGAAGTGGAGCTGTCGAAGAACCGCTTCACGTTGACTGGAGGCCTCGTGGCACACGCTAACGCAGCTCTGACTCCGATAGCACGTCTGAAACTGGCCCGGCTGGTAGTCGAGCAGGGCTGGACGATCGCCGCGGCCGCGCGGCGGTTCGACGTGTCGTACCGGACCGCGAAACGGTGGGTTGACCGGTACCACGCCGCGGGTGAGGCCGGTATGCAGGACCGCTCCAGCCGGCCGCACCGCAGCCCGACGCGCACGCCGCAGCCGCTGGTCCGCACGATCGTGCACCTGCGATTGAAACGCCGTCTCGGACCGGTCCAGATCGCCGCCCGGCTGGCGATGGCGGCCTCGACCGTGTACGCGGTTCTGGTCCGCTGCCGGGTCAACCGGCTCACCCACATAGACCGGGTCACCGGGGAACCTGTCCGCCGTTACGAACACGATCATCCCGGGGCGATGCTGCACGTCGATGTGAAGAAATACGGGAACGTCCCCGACGGGGGCGGTTGGCGTTTCGTCGGGCGCCGCCAGGGCGACCGCAACCGGCAGGCCACCGCCCAGCGCACCGGAGTGCGCAACGCCAAGTGGGAACCCAGGGTCGGGACCGCGTTCGTCCATACCGTCATCGATGACCACTCCCGCGTCGCCTACGCCGAGATCCGCGACGACGAGAAGGCAGCCACCGCCATCGACGTCCTGCGCCACGCGGTGGCCTGGTTCGCCGCCCGCGGTGTGACCGTCGAACGAGTCCTGTCCGACAACGGATCGGCCTACAAGTCCCACGCCTGGCGCCAGGCCTGCACCCAACTGGGCATCAAGCCGCGCAAAACCCGCCCCTACCGGCCACAGACCAACGGGAAGGTCGAACGGTTCCACCGGACCATGACCGACGGCTGGGCACTGGCCCGGCTCTACACCAGCGAACAGGCCCGCAGGAAGGCCTTACCGGCCTTCCTGCATCACTACAATCACCACCGACCCCACACCGCCATCGGCGGCCAACCACCCATCACCAGGTTGACCAACCTCCCTGGACAGCACAGCTAGTCCGTCCGGTCGCCACTGGGCGCGGCCACCGAGGGGGGCGCTGCGAAGTCCTACATGTCGAAGCATGTAGCCACGCGTTTCCTGATGTCCGTCCCGGGAGACGGCCCCGGACGCCCGTTGGCGGCGAGGCCCTGGAAGCGTCGAGGCCGGTTTCGTCGTACCCCCTGGTTAGCCTGTCTCCCGTGGGACGCAGTGCGGTGGTGCCGCGTGGGGGTGATGCGCGGTTCGGGCCCGATGCCGATGACACCGGGTGCTCGATCCTGCATGTCGACATGGACGCGTTCTTCGCGTCCGTCGAGGTGCGCAAGCGGCCCGACCTGGCCGGGCGGCCCGTGGTGGTCGGCGGCATCGGGCCGCGCGGGGTCGTGAGCTCGGCGAGCTACGAGGCGCGGGAATATGGCGTACGCAGCGCCATGCCGACCGCGCGGGCCAGGGCGCTCTGTCCCGGTGCGGTGTTCCTGCCGGTCGACGGGGCGGCCTACGGCGAGGCGTCGCGGGCCGTGATGGCGATCTTCAGTGACGTCACGCCGCTGGTCGAGCCGCTCTCGGTCGACGAGGCGTTTCTCGACGTGGCCGGGGCGGCGCGGCTGCTCGGGTCGCCAGCCACGATCGCCGGGTTGATCCGGAAGCGGGTGGCCGACGAGGAGGGGCTCAGCTGCTCCGTCGGGGTCGCCTCGACCAAGTTCGTGGCCAAGCTCGGGTCGGCCCGGGCCAAGCCCGACGGCGTCGTGGTCGTGCCGCGCGACCAGGTCCTCGACTTTCTGCACCCCTTGCCGGTCGACGCGCTCTGGGGCGTGGGGGAGAAGGCGGCCGAGACCCTGCGCCGGCTCGGGCTCGCGACCGTGGGCGCGGTGGCCGAGGCGCCGGTCGGGATGTTGCGGTCGGCGTTGGGTGACGCGGCGGCGGCCCACCTCCACGAGCTCAGTTGGGGGCGTGATCCGCGGCGGGTCTCGGTCGAGCACGTGGAGAAATCGATCGGCGCTGAGGTTACTTTCGACACTGACGTCGCGGATGTCGAAGTGATCAAGCGGGCCCTGCTGGAGTTGTCGACCAAGGTCGGCGCGCGGCTGCGGCGGGCCGGGCAGGCCGGGCGGACCGTGTCGATCAAGGTGCGGTTGGCCGATTTCCGCACCGTCAACCGCTCGCGCACCATGGGCACCGCGACCGATGTGGCGCGGGAGATCTTCGCTACCGCTTGGGCCCTCTACCAGGCACTTCGGCCCGGCGACCGGGTCCGGTTGGTGGGGGTGCGGGTGGAGGGCCTGACCGGGTCGGCGGGCGCGGTGCGGCAGCCTGAGCTGGGTGCGCCGGAGCGCGGGTGGCGCGAGGCGGAAGCGGCGGCTGATGCGGCCGCTGCCCGTTTCGGGCGCTCTGTCGTCCGGCCGGCCAGCCTCCTCACGGGCGAACGGATGGAAATTCGACCCCGGCCGTCGGTCGTCCCGCTTTCCGACCCGCGAAGCCCCTCGTAGACTTGCGGGTAAGCAGTCGGTTGACTGTCACGGTCTGTCGGCCCGCCCGGGTCGACCTCGCGACCGGGGAGGAGTGCCGTGCCGCTCTCAGAGCACGAGCAGCGGCTGTTCGAGCAGATCGAGCGGTCGCTTGCCGAGGACCCAAAGTTCGCCTCGGCCGTGCGCGCCAGCGACCCGCGTTTCCACGCGCGGCGTCGTCTGATCTTGGCCGCCGTCGTGATCATCGCTGGCTTGGCCCTGGTTGTCTTCGGCACGGTGAACAAGACACCGCTGCTCGGCGTGGCGGGTTTCGTCATCATGCTGGGTGCCGCGGCGTTCGCCATGCAGTCGCACCGCAAGGGACAGCAGCCCGACCTGCACGTCGTCGGTGGCACCGCCAGCCGCCGCACGCGCGCGCGGCGATCGGGCCTACTCGACCGTCTCGAGGAGCGCTGGCGTCAGCGCCCCGAGGGACACCGCTGACAAACCGCTGCGGCGGCGCCCGGGCCGCCACATCGGTACAACTCTCTGGTGGCGTCGGACCATGCGTCCGACGCCTTTTTGCGTCCACGGAAGGCCCGTCCCCATGCGCTTCCGGCCCGCCCTGAACACCGACGCCCCCGCCATCGCCGCCCTCCACGCCGACAGCTGGCGGCGGTTCTACCGCGGCGCCTACACCGACGCGTACCTCGACGGCGACGTCCTCGCCGACCGCCTCGCCGTCTGGACCGACCGGCTCGCCGACCCCGACCGCCGGCAACTGACCATCGTGGCCGAGCCCGGAAAGACCGACGAACCGCCCGTGCGCCACCCGGACGTGGCCGGCGCGGCCCCACAGTCCGGAACCCGACAGCCGCCGCTCGCCGGATTCGTCCACGTCTACCTCGACCACGACGAGCGCTGGGGTTCGCTGGTCGACAACCTGCACGTCGCCGACGCCCGGCGCCGCGGCGGCCTCGGATCGACGCTGATCACCCGCGCCGCCCGCCACGTCGCCGACCGCGCCACCACACCCGCCCTCTACCTCTGGGTGCAGGAACAGAACACCGCGGCCCAGGCCTTCTACGCCGCACACGGTGGCCAGGTCGTGGAGCGTGCCCGGATCTCCGACCCCGGCGGCGTCCCGGGCCGGCTCAACGGCCGACCGACGAAGCTCCGCATCACCTGGCCGGACGCCCGCGCCATCGCCCACCGCCCCTGACCGCCGCCGGGGTGGCGCCGGCTGCCTCGACATGGCCATCGCCTGGCGGCCGAGCGACGCGGGCGATCGCCGCGCCTGCCCGGACGCGGGCGGCAGCCGGCACGCGAAACGGCCGCGCCACCCAGCAGGGTGGCGCGGCCGTGTGGACAGAACCGCTAGCGGGCCCGGTTGGTGAGCAGGCGCCGCGGGCTGAGCCGGCCCAGGCGTTCGCGGACCCGGGACATCGCCGTCAGGACGCCGGTCGAGGCGTCGACCAGCGCGCCCCGCCAGCGGCCCAGCACCGACGGCGGGAAGACCGCCGCCACCAGGCGCGTGCGCCGCGTTGCCCGGCCGGCCAGGCCACGCCGCACGTCGCGGACCGCCGCGCCGAGGCCGGGGCCGGTCAGCGGGCTGCGGGCGTAGCGGGCCCGTTCCTCCGCCCGGCCCAGGAGCCGCACGCCGTCGACCGCGCCGACCGTGTCGCCGCGTAGCTCGTGCGTGGCCAACCGTTCCGCGGTCGCCCGGGGTGTCTCGGTGCGGTCGATCGGCACCCGGAAGTCGACCAGGGTGTCCATCAGCTCGTCCCAGGCCGCGTGGGCGTGTGCCCGGCTGCGTACCGCCGCCTCGCTCGTCGGCAGCACCGTCGCGGCGCCCGGCTGCAGATCGGAGTCCGCGGCCGCCGCGGTGGAGGCCTGGCGCCGCCGGCGCAGCAGCGTCCGGCGGAACGCCGGGGTCCCGAGCAGCAGCAGCCCGAGCAGGATCCCGCCGCCCGTGTAGAACGGCCACTTCGGCAGCGTCGGCGGCGGCGCGACCGGCAGGGCCTCGTTGCCGCCCGGGTCTTCCTTGCCGCGGGCGTCGGCGGCGTCGTCGTCGGCGCCGCCCGGGCCGGCCGACGGGGTCGCCGACGGCGTCAACTGGGGCTGGTCCGGGTCGGGGGCGTAGTCCGGGCGGACCGCGCCGGGCACCCCGGTGCGCGGCGTCGCGTCGAACGGCACCCAGCCGTACTCCGGCCCGAAGTAGACCTCGGTCCAGGCGTGCAGGTTGAAGTTGGTCAACACCATCGCGTCGCCGTCGCGGGAGGTGCCGTTGGTGAACCCGAACGCCACCCGGGCCGGGATGCCGGCCGCTCGGACCATCCAGGCCATCGTGGCCGCGTACTGCTGGCAGTAGCCCTTGCGGTTGGTCAGGAAGTTGACGATGTCCTCACCGGAGGTGCCGCCCTCGGTCTGCAGGTCGTAACGGAAGTTGTTGGCCGCCGAGAAGAACCGGTAGATGGCCATCACCTTGTCGTACGTCGTGTCCTCGCCGGTGATCAGCGAGTTGACCTGCGTCTGCACCTGCCGGACCGGCGGGACCTGGGTGAAGCGCTTGACCTCGAGGCTGTTGGGGTCGGGCTCGCCCGCCGTGCGCAGCGCCTCCTCGGTGTAGTTGCCGCGCACGAAGTCGAACCGGTAGTCCTTGTCGCGCGCGGTCTGCCGGTTGGAGAAGACGACCTGCTGGTTGGTGTCGTAGAGCCACTGGTTGTCGAGGCCCTCGGTGGCGATCGGCTGGCCGTAGAGCGGCACGAACTGCATCTGGTAGTCGGTGGACATCTCCACCTCGGCCGAATACTGCTGGTAGCTCACCCCGGCCCGCGGCGCCTCCCGCGGGTCCTCGAGCTGGCGCAGGCTGCGGCCCTGCGGCGTCCGGCTCCGGAAGCCTTCCGACGTGAGGTCGTCGGCCACCGCGAACCGCAGGTAGAACGGGTCCGGGTCGGTGGTCGTCACGCGCGCGAAGGTGACGAGCTCGGTCTGCCGGAGCTGGCCCTGCAGCGCGGCGAACAGGTTGATCCGGCCCGGCCGGCCGGAGCCGTCGCCGAGCCCGACCCCGTCGCCCGCGCCGCTGTTGAAGCGGGCCAGCAGACCGGAGGTCATCCCGGGTACGGCGACCGGCAGCGCGACCGCGGCCAGCACACCGACGATCGCCAGGCGGCGCCCGGCCGCGGCCAGCGGCGAGGGCTCCCAGACGTCGACGTCGCGCCCGTCGCCGGTGAACCGCCGGCCGAACCGGCGCACCCCGTCGACCTTGTCGGCGACCAGCAGCCAGAGGAAGCCCATCGCGCCGACCACGAACGGCAGGAACGAGACGCTGTCGGAGTAGACCGCCACCGGCACCGAGTAGATGGCCAGCATCGGCAGCCCGGCCAGCGCCGGCCGGCGCAGGCCGACCACCGCCAGGTCGACCATCACGGCCACCGAGCCGATGCCGAGCGCGGTGACGAAAAGCAGGGGGTCGCTGTCGGGCACCCGGACCGCGAACGTGCGCATGTCGTCGGCGCTCTGGGTGAGCAGCGCGCCGAAGTGCTCGAGCGTGCCGGTCCACGGCACGATGCCGGCGATCTCCTCGCCGCTGGGGAACAGCCAGGTCAGGGCCAGCAGCAGGGTGACCACCATGGCCAGGAACTGGGCCCAGACGGGCGCCCGCGCGGTGCGGGCCAGCGTCGCGCCGCCGGCGATCAGGGCGATCACGATGGTGCACTGGATCAGCCAGGTCCACTGCTCGAAGATCGTGCTCAGGGGCGCCGAGGCCATCAGCGTGGCGATCGCCGCCACGAGCCCCATGTGCCGCCGACTCCTCATCGTGCCACTCCCAACGTGCCGGCGACCGTCTCGGCCATGGTGGCCCGGTAGGCGAAGCCCTGCGATCCGCGCGCCGCCTGCGGCCACAGCGCCGGCAGCTTGTCGCCGTGGGCCGCGCCGACGACCCGCCAGCCGCTGCTGAGCAGGCCCAGCGCGGCGGCCTCGCGGGCGGCGTCGGCCTGCGCCCGGGCCTCGGGGGCCAGGTTGAGCCAGGTCGACGTGTCGATCAGCACCGCGATGCAGGTCGCGTTGTTGCCCCGCAGCGCGGCCAGCAGCTCGGTCTCGCCGGGCTCCAGCCCGCCGAGCACGGCGATCACCAGACCGCCGTCGGCCCGCCGGCGCACCCGCTCGACCAGCAGCCCCACGTCGCCGCGCGGGGTCAGCTTGACGTCGGCCAGGTGGTCGAGGAGCGTGCCCTCGCCGCCGGCCTCGCCCGCGTCGACGTCGACGCCGGCGTCGGTGACCAGGCGCAGCTTGTAGCCCGCGGCGCGCAGGTGCACGGCGATCGAGGCGGCGGCCGAGACCGCCCACTCGAAGCTGGAGGTGGGTCCCTCGCCGCGGTGCCCGTACTGCCGCGTGTCGAGCACGACCGTGGCGCGGCTCTCCCAGGGCTGCTCCTCGCGGCGCACCATCAGCTCGCCGACGCGGGCGGTCGACTTCCAGTGGACCCGGCGCAGGTCGTCACCGCGCCGGTATTCCCGGGTGGCGGCGTCGTCCTCGCCGTGCACGGCGACCGAGCGGGCCCGGCTGTCGCCGGTGCCGGCGAACTCGCCGACGAGGCGGACCGAGGGCAGCGGCACGACCTGCGGGATCACGGTGAGCCGGTCGACCGAGGGGAACGACCGGGACAGCTCGCACAGCCCGAACGGGTCGGTCAGCCGGACCACCAGCGGGCCGACCTCGTAGCGGCCGCGCACGTCGGCGCGGACGGTGTAGGCGACGGAGCTGGCCTGGTGCGCGCCGAGGCGCTCCAGGACGACCCGGGGACGGCTGCCCAGCGCGTACGGCAGCCGGTCCTCGAGCAGCAGCGTGCCGGTCGGCAGCCGGGACAGGTTCTGCAGCCGCAGGATCACCCGCGAGCTGGCGCCGACCTGCACGCGGTGTGGCTCGAGCGACCGGCTGCAGGCCAGCTTGTAGCGGCTGCGCCCGACGTAGGCCGCGGCCAGCAGCGGCAGGATCGCCAGCAGCACGGCGACCCGGAGCAGGTCCTTCTCGCCCAGGATCAGGGCCGACAGGGCGGCCGCGCCGCCCGCGGCCAGGAACGAGCGACCGCGCGTGGTCAGCCCGCGCAGCGCTTCGCGCACGTCACATCCTCCGGTAGTCGCCGCGTCCGTCGGTGCTCTGGGGGCGCGTGTCGTATGGGTTGCGGCTGCGGTCGTGGGGGAGCGGCAGCCGGTGCACGATGTCGGCCACGATGGCGTCGGTCGTGCGGCGGGCGAGCTGGGCGTCGGCGGTCGGGATGATCCGGTGCGCGAGCACCGGCACGGCCAGCGCCTGCAGGTCGTCGGGGAGCACGTAGTCGCGGGACTCCAGCGCCGCCACGGCCCGCGCGGTGCGCAGCAGCTGGAGGGCGGCCCGGGGGGAGGCGCCGAGCCGCAGGTCGGGGGCTTCGCGGGTGGCGGTGACCAGGTCGACCGCATATTGCTTCACGGCGTCGGCCACGTGCACGTCGCGCACGGTCGCGATCAGCCGGCGTACGGTCGCCGCGTCGGAGACGGGCCGCAGGGCGTGCAGCGGGTCGTGGGCGCCGTGCGCGTCGAGCATCGCCAGCTCGGCGCCCGGGTCGGGGTAGCCCATCGCGATGCGGGCGGTGAACCGGTCGCGCTGGGCCTCGGGCAGCGGGTAGGTGCCCTCCATCTCGATCGGGTTCTGCGTCGCGATCACCATGAACGGCGTCTGCAGCTCGTAGGTGGTGCCGTCGACGGTGACCTGCCGCTCCTCCATGCACTCGAGCAGCGCCGACTGGGTCTTCGGCGACGCCCGGTTGATCTCGTCGCCGACCACCAGGTTGGCGAACACCGCGCCGGGCTTGAACTCGAAGTCGTGGTTCTCCTGGTTGTAGACGCTGACGCCGGTGACATCGCTGGGCAGCAGGTCAGGAGTGAACTGGATGCGGCGGACGGAGCAGTCGATCGACCGGGCCAGCGCCTTGGCGAGCTTGGTCTTGCCGACGCCGGGCACGTCTTCGATCAGGAGGTGACCCTCGGCCAGAAGGACGGCGAGCGCGAGCCGCACCGTGGCCGTCTTGCCCTCGATGACCTGCTCGATGTTGGCCACGATGGCGTCACTGGCGGCGCGGAACTCGGGACCGGGCAATGGCGCGCCCAGCTCGTCCCAGGTCTGTTGTGTCACGGGCCTCCTCCTCGGGATGTTGCGGCTTCATATGCAAGAGCGTCTGGGCCCGAGGTTTGGTTCACCCGGAGCGAGGGGAAATCGGCAAGCCGCCGCGACACCGCCGACCCCACCCGTCCCATCAGGCTAACCGGATTTTCAGGCAGCGCCGACCCGCCGGCGGTCGCTGTCCAGGATGGGTGGTTTCGCCGCGGTGAATTCGGGGATCGATGCCTTTCAGAAACGATCATCGACCACTATCGTGATTCGCCATGGCTACCCCTGCGGCGGACGCGCGTCCGCAACCGACCGAGGGTGCGGCATCCCTCGAGAATTTCGGTTACCGCCAGGAGCTCCGGCGGGAGCTCCGTTTCACCGACATGCTGGCCTACGGCCTCGTGTTCATGGTGCCGATCGCCCCATTCGCGATCTTCGGCTCGGTTTTCCAGGTCTCCGGCGGCATGGTCGCGCTGACCTATCTGGTCGCGCTCGTGGCCATGCTGTTCACGGCCAACTCGTACGCGCAGATGGTGAAGGCATTCCCGATGGCCGGATCCGTCTACAACTACGCGAGCCGCGGAATCGCGCCGCCGGTCGGATTCGTCGCGGGCTGGGCGATCCTGCTCGACTACATCCTCGTGCCGAGCCTTCTCTACGTCGTCGCCGCATTCTCGATGAACGCGATCGTGACGGCCATTCCGACCGCTGTCTGGCTGGTCGTCTTCGTCGTCGTCAACACGGTCGTCAACTACCTGGGCATCAAGATCACGGCGAACGTCACCCGCTGGTTCCTGATCGCCGAACTGGCCGTGCTGGCGCTGGTCGTCGTCGTCTTCCTGATCGCGCTCGGGCAGGGCAAGGGCAACGGGCTCTCCGCCGGCACCGCGCTGTTCAACGGTGACCTGTTCGGCTGGTCCCTGATCTTCGCCGCGGTCGGCGTCGCGATGCTGTCCTTCCTCGGCTTCGACGGCATCTCGATGCTGGCCGAGGAGAACCGCGAGGAGGCCCGCAAGATCGGGCGTGCGATGGGCGGCGCCCTGATCGTGGCCGGCGTGCTGTTCGTCCTCCAGACCTGGCTCGGCTCGATGCTCGTGCCCGACCCGAACGCGCTGCTCAACGGCGGCCCCGTCGCCGGCGACGAGTTCGCCCAGGCGGCCGAGGCGGCCAGCGGCCACTGGATGTACGTCTTGACCTCGCTCGCCACCGCCCTCGCCTGGGGCATCGCCAACGCCATGGTCGCGCAGGGCGCCACCTCCCGGCTGCTCTTCGCGATGGCCCGCGACCGGCAGCTGCCCTCGTTCCTGGCCCGGGTCTCGCCGAAGCACGCGGTGCCGACCAACGCGGTCTTCCTGGTCGCCGGCCTGTCGCTGGTGCTCGGCCTGACGCTGTGGTTCACCCGCGAGGCCGACGCGATCGCCGACCTCGGCCGGTTGGTCAACTTCGGCGCCCTGGTCGCGTTCATCGTGCTGCACGTGACGGTGTTCTGGTGGTACGTGGTCCGCAACGGCAGCCGCGACTGGGTCCGCCACGCGATCCTGCCGGCGCTGGGCCTGGCCATGCTGATCTACGTCGTGGTCAACCAGAAGATCTTCGCCCAGCTGATCGGCGGGATCTGGGTGCTGATCGGCGTCGTCGTCGTGGCCTTCCTCGTCGCCACCAAGCGGACGCCGGTGCTCGCCGGCATGTCCGAGGAGAAGACGGTCGACCCCGACGACAACGTCACCGCGGCCCCCTAGGATCCACACTCGAACAGCCCCACGGAAGGCGGAAGCGTGACCGACGTTCTCCGCTACCGGCCGACGGCCGCCGAACTGAGCTACACGTTCGGCGGCCGCGAGCCGGTGGCCCGCATCAAGCCCGGCGACATCCTGGACACGTACACCGAGGACTGTTTCGGCGGTGTGGTCCGCGGCGTCGGCGACCTGCCCTCGCAGGTCTGCGAGTTCCCCTACCTCAACCCGGTCACCGGGCCGTTCTTCGTGGAGGGCGCGGAGCCCGGCGACACGCTCGCCCTGCACTTCGTGTCGATCGCCCCGGCCCGCGACTGGGCCGTCTCGTCCACCTTCCCGCACTTCGGCGCGCTCACCGCAACGCACACCACGGCGATGCTGCACGACCCGTTGGAGGAGCGGGTCTGGGTGTACGAAGTGGACAAGGTCAACAAGCTCGTCCGCTACACCGCCCGCAACAGCGACTTCACCGTCGACCTGCCGCTGGACCCGATGCACGGCACGGTGGGCCTGGCGCCGGGCGCGTTCGAGGCCCGGATGACGATCGTGCCCGACGTGCACGGCGGCAACATGGACACGCCCGAGCTGCGCGCCGGCACCACCGTCTACTTCGGCGTCAACGTGCCGGGCGCGCTGTTCGCCCTCGGTGACGGGCATGCCCGGCAGGGCCAGGGCGAGGTCAGCGGCGTCGCCGTCGAGTCCGCGATGGACACCGTGGTCGCGGTCGAGCTCGTCAAGGGCGTGGCCACCCCCACGCCGCGGCTGGAGACCGACGACCACCTGATGTCGGCGGGATCGGCCCGGCCGCTCGAGGACGCGTTCCGGATGAGCCAGCACGACCTCGTGACCTGGGTGGCCGACGCCGGCAAGCTGGACGTCCTCGACTCGTATCAACTGATCAGCCAGGCGGGCGAGGCACCGGTGGGCAACGTGTGCGACGCCAACTACACGATGGTCGCCAAGGTGGCCAAGCGCTACCTTCCCTCCGTCGACATGTATCAGGGCGCCCACGCCCGACTACGCGCCCTCGCCGACAGCTACCGCTGAGCGCCGCCGAGGGGGAGGGACGGACGCGGTGCGCCTGCGTGAAGAGCTGTTCCTGCTCGGCTTCGACAACGCCGGCAAGCCGGCTGTCCACCCGGACAGCCTCGACATCGGCGTGGGCGGCGCCCGGCTGGTCGAGCTCGTGCTGGCCGGCCGGGTCGCCGTCAGCGGCGGCCGGCTGGGCGCGATCGGCGTCGAGCCGACCGGCGACCACACCGACGACGGCCTGCTCGCCGCGATCAGGCTGGCCGCCCAGCCGCCACCGCTGGCCGGCGCGCTGGCCCAGCTCCGCCTCGGCGCCGGCGAGGCCGTCCGGACCGACCTGGTGGCCGAGGGCGTGGTCACCAAGGTCGCCCAGCGCCGGCTCGGCCTGGTCCCGGTGACCCGGTACCCGGCCGACGAGGCGGTGGTCCGGGCGATCACGGTGCGGCTGTGGTACGCGGCACACGGTCGCTCGCAGCCCGACGAGCCGACGGCGGCGCTGTGCGGGCTGGTGCACGCGGTGCTGCTGCACGAGCACGTGTTCACCACGATGCCGCTGGCCGGGCTCGACCAGCGGTTGCGCGAGATCCGGGCCAAGCTGTCGGACCCCGTACGCGAGATCGTCGATGCCGTGGGCACCCTGGTGGCCAGCGCGGCGTTCGCGATCTATCGGTGAGCGCGGTACACTGCCCCCATGGCCAGGGCCTTCCTGCTCCTTACCGAGCCGTGCTGACGCGCTGACGCGACGGCACGGCTACCCCTCCTGCGTGAGGGGCTTTTTTATGCCCTCATTCCGGTGAGCGCAACCCCGAAGGACGCACCCCAGGCCCTGACTACGAAAATACCGAGGTGGCGAAGATGAGCGAGGCAGCCGAGCGTCCCGACCAGGACGTTCCCCCGTTCCGATACACGGCCGCGCTGGCCGGCGACGTCGAGCGCAAATGGCAGGACTACTGGGAGGCCCGCGGCACCTTCCGCGCGCCCAACCCCGTCGGCGAGCTGGCCGATCCGGAGCACCCCCGCGCCGGCGCCCCGAAGATGTACGTGCACGACATGTTCCCGTACCCGTCCGGCGACGGGCTGCACGTCGGCCACCCGCTGGGCTACATCGGCACCGACGTGTTCACCCGCTACAAGCGGATGACCGGCTTCAACGTGCTGCACCCGATGGGCTTCGACGCGTTCGGCCTGCCCGCTGAGCAGTACGCCGTGCAGACCGGCACCCACCCGCGGATCACCACCGAGCGCAACATGGTCCGGTTCTGGGCGCAGCTGCGCCGGCTGGGCATGGGCTACGACGAGCGCCGGCGGATCGCGACCAGCGAGCCCGAGTTCTTCCGCTGGACCCAGTGGATCTTCCTGCAGATCTTCAACTCGTGGTACGACACCGCCGCCGGCAAGGCGCGCCCGATCGAGGACCTGATCGCCGAGTACGCCGCGGGCACCCGGCCGACGCCCGGTGACAAGCCGTGGGCGGAGCTGTCCGGGGTCGAGCGCCGCGCGCTGCTGGACGAGCACCGGCTGGCGTACGTCTCGGAGGCGCCGGTCAACTGGTGTCCCGGGCTGGGCACCGTGCTGGCCAACGAGGAGGTCACGCCCGACGGCCGCAGCGAGCGCGGCAACTATCCGGTGTTCAAGCGGCGGCTGAAGCAGTGGATGATGCGGATCACCGCGTACGCCGATCGCCTGGTCGACGACCTGGACGTGCTGGACTGGCCGGAGCCGGTCAAGCTGATGCAGCGCAACTGGATCGGCCGCTCCACCGGCGCGCACGTCGACTTCCCGTTCGAGACCGCGGCCGGCGCCGAGGGTGAGATCACCGTCTTCACCACGCGGCCCGACACGCTGTTCGGCGCCACCTACATGGTGGTCGCGCCGGAGCACCCGATCGTCGACACGCTGACCGCGGCGCACTGGCCCGAGGGCACCCACGACGCCTGGACCGGGGGGCACGAGACCCCGGTCGTCGCGGTGGCCGAATACCGCCGGGCGGCCGCCCGCAAGACCGAGGTCGAGCGGGCCGCCGAGGCGCGCGACAAGACCGGCGTCTTCACCGGCACCTACGCGGTCAACCCGGTCAACGGCGCCCGCGTCCCGGTGTTCATCGCCGACTACGTGCTGGCCGGCTACGGCACCGGCGCGATCATGGCGGTGCCCGGCCAGGACGAGCGCGACTGGGAGTTCGCGGAGGTCTTCGAGCTGCCGATCATCCGCACGGTGCGGCCGGCCGACGGCTTCGACGGCAAGGCGTACACCGGGGACGGTCCGGCGATCAACTCCGCCGCGCCCGACCGCGGCCTGGTGCTGGACGGCCTGGGCGTCACCGAGGCCAAGGCGACGATGATCGCCTGGCTGGAGGCGCACGGCGCGGGCCAGGGCGCCACCACCTACCGGCTGCGGGACTGGCTGTTCAGCCGGCAGCGCTACTGGGGCGAGCCGTTCCCGATCGTCTACGACGAGACCGGGATGCCGGTCGCCCTGCCCGACTCGATGCTGCCCGTCTCGCTGCCCGAGGTCGACGACTTCGCGCCGCGCACCTTCGACCCCGACGACGCCGACAGCAACCCGGAGACCCCGCTGTCCCGGGCCCGCGAGTGGGTCGACGTCGAGCTGGACCTGGGCGACGGCCCCAAGCGCTACGTCCGCGACACCAACACGATGCCCAACTGGGCCGGCTCGTGCTGGTACTCGCTGCGCTATCTGGACCCGCACAACGACAAGCAGGCCGTCGACCCGGAGAACGAGGCCTACTGGATGGGCCCGCGGCACGACGGCGACCCGGGCGGCGTCGACCTGTACGTCGGCGGCGTCGAGCACGCCGTCCTGCACCTGCTGTACGCGCGCTTCTGGCACAAGGTCCTGTTCGACCTGGGCCACGTCTCGTCGTTCGAGCCCTACCGCCGCCTGTTCAACCAGGGCTACATCCAGGCGTACGCGTTCCGCGACGAGCGCGGCATGGTGGTGCCCGCCGAGGAGGTGGAGGAGCGCGACGGCCGCTGGTTCTGGGAGGGCGACGAGGTCCGGCGCGAGTACGGCAAGATGGGCAAGTCGCTGAAGAACGTGGTGACGCCCGACGAGATGTGCGAGGCCTACGGGGCCGACACGTTCCGGGTCTACGAGATGGCGATGGGTCCGCTTGACGTGTCCCGTCCGTGGGAGACCCGCGCCGTGATCGGCGCACAGCGGTTCCTGCAGCGGGTCTGGCGCCTGGTGGTCGACGAGGAGACCGGCGTGACCCGGGTCAGCGAGGCGCCGGCCGACGAGGCCACGCGGCGGGTGCTGCACCGCATCATCGACGGGGTCCGCGGCGACCTGGACGAGCTGCGCTTCAACACCGGCGTGGCCAAGCTGATCGAGCTGACCAACGCCCTGACGGCGCTGGGCGGGCCGCCCCCGCGCGAGGCCGTGGAGCCACTGGTGCTGATGACGGCGCCGTTCGCCCCGCACGTGGCCGAGGAGCTGTGGCAGCGGCTGGGACACACCTCGTCGCTGGCCTATGTGGACTTCCCGGTCGCGGACCCGTCGCTGCTGGTGGCGGAGGAGGTCACGTATCCGGTCCAGGTCAACGGCAAGGTCCGTGGGCGGGTGTCCGTGGCGGCCGACGCCGGCGAGGACTCCGTTCGCGAGGCGGCGCTGTCCTCGGTGGCCGAGGCGCTGAACGGCAAGGCGCCCAAGAAGGTCATCGTCGTCAAGGGGCGGATGGTCAGCGTCGTCGTCTGACCGGTTCCGATGTCCCGGACCCACCCACCGACCGCGATCACGGTCCCGGTCGGTGGGTCAGGGTGCCCGGCCGCATCCGGTCAGGTTTCGAGAAGCGTTGGTGGGCTGGGGTGACCTAGCGTTTCTCGCATGACTTCCATCGAGTTCATCACCATCGAGGTGGCCGACACCGCGGCCGCCGATCGGTTCTACGACGCGGCCTTCGGGCTTGGCAGCCGGGTGCGGACGCGGGTCTCGGACGCGGCAACCAGCGGGTTTCGGGGGTTCACCATGTCCCTGATCGTTTCGCAGCCCGCGACCGTGGACGGGTTCGTCGACAGTGCTGTCGCGACCGGCGCCAAGGTGGTCAAGGCGGCCGAGAAGTCGCTCTGGGGTTATGGGGCGGTCGTGCAGGCGCCGGACGGCACGATCTGGACGATCGCGTCCTCGTCGAAGAAGAACAGCGGGCCGGCCACCCGCGAGGTGGAGGCGGTCGTGCTTCAGCTCGGGTGCGAGGACGTGGGCGCCAGCAAGCGGTTCTATGCCGAGCGCGGGCTGACCGTTTCCAAGAGCTTCGGTGGGCGGTACGTCGAGTTCGACAGTGGGCCGGTGAAGCTGACGCTCAACAAGCGCAAGGCGCTCGCGAAGAACGCGGGTGTCGCGGCCGAGGGCAGTGGGGCGCATCGGATCGTGATCGGCGGGGACGCCGGGGCGTTCAGCGATCCGGACGGGTTCGCGTGGGAGGCCGCGCGGAGCGGCGCCAGCGCCACAGGATGATGGCGGTGGCGAAGAGGCCGAAGGTGGCCGGGGCCACGGCGAACCAGTTGATCGAGCCCGGGGAGACCACCGCCGAGCCGATGGCGGCGTAGCCGAAAGCGGACGGGGCCGAGGCGATGACGCTGCCGGCCAGGTAGGGGAGCAGGCGGGCGCCGGTGGTGCCGTAGCCGTAGCTGACCAGGCCGAAGCCGCCGATAGGCAGGAGGCGGACGGTGATCACGCCGAACAGGGACTGGCGGGAGAACCAGCCGTCGAGGCGGGCGAGGCGGCCGCGGACGCGTTCGGCGACGAAGTCGCGGCCCAGCCAGCGGCCCACCCCGAAGCCCAGCAGGGCCGCCAGGAGCGCGGCCGCCAGCGTGTAGCCGGCGCCGCCCAGCGGGCCGAACAGGGCGCCCCAGGCGACGGTGATCAGGGTGCGGGGCACCAGCACGATCAGCAGCGCCGCGCCGACCCCGACGGCGGCGAGCGGAGCGAACGGGCCGAGCCGGTCGACGGCATCGGGGATGGCCTGCAGGTCCGGCGGGGCGAGCAGCAGCAGCAGGCCGAAGCTGCCGAGCAGCGCGACCAGGAGCGCGAACCGGAGCACCGGGTGGCGGTGCCAGCGGCGGCGCAGGCCCGCGGGCAGCGCCAGGCGCGACCGGCCCGCCGGGAGGGCGGGCCGGGCCGGCGGCGCGGCGAGCGCCCGCCGCGGCTCCGGCTCGGTGGTCACGGCGCGACGGCGGCCTGGCGCTCGTGGCGCAGGCGGTCGGCCCAGGCGTCGTCGAGCGGCGGCAGGTAGGCCGCGCCGGTCGCCCAGCGCAGCAGCAGATCGGCCATGGCCGGGTTGCGCGACAGGGCCGGCCCGTGGGAGTAGGTGCCGAGCAGGTTGCCCCGCCACGCCCCCTCGCTGGCGCCGTCGTTGCCGACGCCGGTGGTCACCTGGGCCAGCGGCGAGACGCCGGGGCCGAGGTGGGTGCGGCCGCCGTGGTTTTCGAAGCCCGACAGCGGCGGCAGCCCGAGCCGCGGGTCGATCACGCCGTGCAGCTCGCCGACCGCGCGGGTCGGGCCGCGGTCGGACTGCAGGTCCATCAGCGACAGCCCGGGGTACGAGGCGCCCTTGGCGAAGAACGACGTGCCGAGCAGCTGGTAGCCGGCGCAGACCGCGAACACCACCGAGCCCCGGGCGACCGCGCGGTGCAGGCCGCCGTCGGCGTTGAGGCGCTGGGCCGCCAGGGCCTGCGGGCCGTCCTCGCCGCCGCCGATCAGGTAGAGGTCGGCGGAGTCTGGCATCCGCTGGTCGGAGCGGACCTCGATGGTCTCGACGGGGATGCGGCGGGCCTGCGCGCGGTGGGCGAGGATCAGCATGTTGCCCCGGTCGCCGTACGTCGACAGCAGGTCGGGGTAGATCCAGACGATGCGCAGGGCTTCAGTTGACACGGTCCAGCTCCGCTCGGATGTCCTGGAAGGCGGTGTAGTTGGCGATCACTTCGAGCCGGCCGGGCGGCACGGCGGCGATGGCGTCGGCGAACGAGGTGACGTGCGCGAACGGCACGCCGTTGACCTGGAGGCGGACCGCCAGGTCGTACGCCCGGTCGCCGGTGATCAGCACCTGGCGCCCGTCGCGCAGCGGCGAGAAGTCGACGTCGAACAGCCACGACGTGTCGAGCCCGTCGGGGTCCCGCGCGTTGATCGAGAGCAGCGTCGGCGCGGCCTCGGCCATGTCGAACGCCTCGAGCCAGCTGGCCGGGTTCTTGGCCAGCAGCAGCCGGATCAGCCGGCCGTCGCGCTCGACCTGGGCGTAGCGGCCGGCGACCGAGGTGACCGCGCCGAGCCGCTTGACCGCGTCGGCGGGCCGCACGCCGAACTGGGCGGCGACGGCGAGCGCGGTGGCCGCGTTGCCGATGTTGACCGTGCCGGGCAGCTGGAGCCGCACCTGGTGCCAGGCGCCGGTCGGGTCGACCACGCCGTCGTCCTCGACCACCCAGTCGGGCTTGGGCCGGCGCAGCGGGCAGTTGCTGCAGCGCCAGTCGCCGTGGGCCCGCTCGATGGCGCCGCCGCACTCGGGGCACACCCAGGAGTCGTCGTGCCAGCGCTGGCCCGCGCTGAACCAGGTCACCGCCGGTGAGCCGAGCGCGGCCCAGGTGACCATGGGGTCGTCGGCGTTGGCGATGATGTGGACGCCGGGGTGCGCGGCCAGCGCCGTCCGCCACATCTGCGCCATCATCGCCACCTCCTTCGCCCGGTCGAGCTGGTCGCGGGAGAGGTTGAGCAGGGCCACCGCGCGCGGCTGGGTCTCGTCCAGGACGCGGGCCAGGTAGTGCTCGTCGACCTCGAGCACCGCGAACGGCGTGGCGCCGGCCTTGGCCAGGGCGGAGGTGTGCCCGGTCGGCATGTTGGCGCCGAACGCGTTGGTGGCGACCCGGCCGAGCCCTTCGAGGGCGGCCACGGTGAGCTTGGTGGTCGTGGTCTTGCCGTTGGTGCCCGACACCAGCGCGACCTTGCGGCCGGCGGCCAGATGGGCGAGCAGTTCCGGGTCGATCTTGAGGCCGATCCAGCCGCCGATCACCGACCCGTCGCCGCGGCCGGCGGCGCGGGACAGCGCCGCCGCGGTGCGCGACACCGAGCTGGCCACCTTTGCCCGCAGGGGCATTTTCGCGTCCGTCACGCGAGCGAGGTTACCGGACAGGACATAGCACGCGGCCGGTCGCGCGCAGACCACGGGCCGAGGAAATATAGCCCGTTTTGTCCGAGCAGCCTCGAACGAGTTGTGTGCCCATCGTCACTGATCGTTATTACGGACTGCGGATCGGACAGTAACCCACTGTCGGTGATGAATCGGACACACATTGTCGAGAAGGGCGAGACGGAGCGTGCCAACTTCAGTGGGTAATCAAGTCGTATCCCTGCGTATACGTCGCGATCGGTTACAAACTGATGGCCGGTCACGCAGCGCTGCGCGACCGGCCGCGCCGCGTCGGGACACGCCGAACCCCGCTCATCCCCGCGACGTCTCACTGACACCTCACCCACGGCGAGCCAGAGCGGGGGAGGGGGGATCCCGCGTCGCCACGCCGCCGCCAGCGGCCGGGGCGGACGCCGGGCGCCGGACAGGCACGGCAGCGGCCGTGCCCGTGCGCGCGGCGGCTCCCTTCGCAGGCGTGCCGGAGGGAACTCGTTCGTGCTCGAACTTCGTTCACGCCGGTCGGGGCGGTCCGCCGCCCGGGCCGGCAGGATCGCCGCGACCACCGCCGCCGCCTGCCTGTGCGCCGGCCAACTGATCGCGACGCCGCCGGCTTCGGCCGCCGGCGCGGCCGCTCCCCGGCCGGCGATCTCCGCAAGCAACAGCCGGCCGTCGCTTCCGTGGGGCAGCAGCGCCACGTTGCGGATCACAATCAAGAATCCGAAGACCGGGAAACCGGCCGGCGCGGGGACGGTGGTGGCACTCGAGCAGTGGTCCGCCTCCTCGCGGACCTGGAAGGCTCGGGGCACCAAGCGGTTGTACGGCAACGGCTACAACTGGTTCTCCGTCAAGCCGCTGTCCACCACCTCGTACCGCATCGTCTTCAAGGGTGGTGGCGGCTACGCCCGCTACTGGACGCCGACCATGCGCGTCACCGTCAAGCCCAGCGGCGCCAAGGTGCTCGCCGAGGCGAAGCGGCACGTCGGGCGGCCGTACCGCTACGGCGCCTCGGGGCCGTCGGCGTTCGACTGCTCCGGCTACACGATGTACGTCTACCGCAAGGCCGCCGGCAAGAAGCTGCCGCACAAGGCGAACAGCCAGCAGCGGTACGGCCGGTCGGTGTCGAAGTCGGCCGCCCGCCCGGGCGACCTGATCATCGTCCGCAGCGGCTCGTACGGCACGCACGCCGGTGTCTACGCCGGCGGCGGCTACATGTACGACGCGCCGCATCCGGGCACCCGGGTCGGCAAGCACAAGATCTGGACGCGCAGCTACGTGGTGCGCCGGATCGTCTGAGGGTCTCCTTCTCTCTCTGTGTCGGAGGGCGTCGCGGTCATGCCGCGGCGCCCTCCACTTCTCTCCCCGGCTTCCCCGCGAACCACCGATTTCGCGTAACAGGCGGTGTTAACGAGGCCATTGGGCACAGCGTTACGCGTCTCACCGAGCTTGTCGGTATTTGGACAAGGGGTGGGACGGCGCGGCCCTCCACTGCGCCCCACCCCCTTTGACGTGCGGTTTTGCGCGGGAGCGGGCCGGATGTGAAGCCGGATTCTGGTTGCGGGTGGAGGGAAGTGGAGTAGAGTGGGGATCAATGGCGGGGCCGGGAGGGTCCGCCGGCCTCGGGTGGACCGCGAATCCGCCCGCCGCGCGAGGGGGTGGGCCGAATGTTTCTCGGCACGCATACCCCCCGCCTGGACGAAAAGGGCCGGTTGATCCTGCCGGCGAAGTTCCGGGACGAGCTGGCGGGAGGTGTCGTGATCACCAAAGGGCAGGAGCGCTGTCTCTACGTCTTCCCGACGCCCGAGTTCCAGCGGATCGCGGGTCAGTTGCGCGAGCAGCCGATGACCCACAAGGCCGCACGGGCCTACAGCCGGGTCTTCTTCGCCAGCGCGCACGACGAGGTGCCCGACAAGCAAGGTCGGGTCACCATCCCGGCACACCTGCGGGAATACGCGGGTCTGTCCCGAGAGCTGGTCGTGATCGGCGCCAGCACCCGGGTGGAGATCTGGGACAAGCAGGCCTGGGACACCTACCTCGCGGAAAGCGAAGACGACTTCGCCGACATCGAAGAGGGGGTGCTGCCGGGCGGACTGTAGGGCGACGTGGCACCGGGTCCCGCGAAGACCCGGGTTCCGCCGCCGAACGCCTGCCGTACCGCTAGATCTCCACCCGTCCCGTCCCTGGCGTCCCTTCCCCGGTGCCAGGCATGGCGGCGGATGGGGATCTGGCGGCACGGCGAGCGCTGCAGCCGTCTGGCCTGGCGGAAGACGGCGGGTCAGTGGGGGGACAACCGATGCAGGAGCCACGCGGCACCCACGTGCCGGTGCTGCTCGAGCGGACGCTCGAGCTGCTCGCTCCGGCTTTGCGCCGTCCCGCCCGGCAGGGCCCGCGCGTCCACGTCGACGCCACCCTCGGTCTCGGTGGTCACGCCGAGGCGATCCTCACCGCGCATCCCGACGTCGTGCTGGTCGGGCTCGACCGTGACACCGAGGCGCTGGCGGCGTCCCGGCAGCGGCTGGCCCGGTTCGACGACCGCGTCCGCCTGGTCCACGCCGTCTACGACGAGCTGCCCGCGGTCCTCGACGACCTGGGCATCCCGGCGGTCGACGGCGTGCTGATGGACCTCGGCGTCTCCTCCCTGCAGCTCGACGTGCCGGACCGGGGCTTCTCGTACGCCCAGGACGCGCCGCTGGACATGCGGATGGACCAGACGCGGGGCGCCACGGCCGAGTCCGTCGTCAACACCTACAGCGCCGGGGACCTCACGCGGGTGCTGCGGGTCTACGGCGAGGAGCGGTTCGCGAGCCGGATCGCGGCGGCGATCGTGCGGGAACGGGCCCGGCAGCCGATCACCTCGTCGGCGCGGCTGGCCGAGCTGGTCCGGGACAGCATCCCGGCGCCCGCGCGGCGCACCGGCGGCAACCCGGCCAAGCGTACCTTCCAGGCACTGCGGATCGAGGTCAACGGGGAGCTCGAGACGCTCGAGCGGGCGGTGCCGGCGGCGCTGGACTCGCTCGCCCTGGGCGGCCGGATCGTGGTGCTGTCCTACCACTCGCTGGAGGACCGGATCACGAAGCGGGCCATGGCGGAACGGGCCCGTTCGTCCGCGCCGATCGACCTGCCGGTCGAGCTGCCCGGCACCGGGCCGACCCTGCGCCTGGTCGCCCGGGGCGAACCCGCCACCGACGACGAGGTGGCGCAGAACCCGCGGGCCGCGTCGGTGCGGCTGCGGGCGGCGGAACGGATCGACCCCGACGCGGTCGCACGCGACCGGCCGCGCCGGGTGAAGGCACTGCACCAACCCGCCGCGCGAACGGCGGGCCGGACCGGAGGCGGCGACCGCCGCCAGCCGGCCGTGGAGTCCCACGAGGACGACGAGCACGAGGGGGAGGGAACATGACAGAGCAGACGCGCACGCCGCGGTCGGGGGGCCGGACCACGGAGCGCCAGGTGGGGCGGGGCATCCGCGCACACCGGATGGACCCGCGGGGCCGGGACGCCGCGCGGCGGTTCCCGACGGAGGGCAGTGCCGCCCTGCGTCCGAAGGAGCAGCCGAAGCAGCCCGCGGCCGCGGGGCCACGGCTCAAGGTCGCTCCGCCGCCGCCGGTGACCGGGCCGCGCGTGCCGTTCGTGGCGCTGATCCTGGTGCTGGTGGTCGGTGGCGTGCTCGGCATCCTGGTGGTCAACACGAAGATCGCCGAGAACGCGTTCCGGATCGAGCGGCTGAAGGAGTCGGGCGCCGCGCTCGACCTCCAGCAGCAGGAGCTGCAGCGGGAGATCGCCCAGGCGAAGGCGCCGGGCAACCTGACCGCGCAGGCCCGCAAGCTCGGCATGGTCGGCGGGGGCGACCCGGCCTACATCCGGCTGCAGGACGGCAAGGTCATCGGGATCCCGAAGCCGGGCGCCGGCGCGCCGTCGGTGACGAGCGACCAGACCGCGGGGCGGTAGGCGTGCCGCCGCGGACGCCGGACCCCCGGCGCGACCCGCCCGCGGCGCGCCGGAACCCGCCACGGGGCGGCCGGCCCGACGACGACGGTCCCGCCCCGGCCCGCAGCGGCCGGGGCGGGATCTTCGAGGCGCAGGCCTACACGCCGCGCGGGCGGTCCGTGCGCGAGCAGGCGCGGACGCGGACGCCCCGGGCCACGCCGGAAGCGCCGGCGGAGCCGCCGACGCTGCGGGTCGTGGACGGTGGCCGGGCCGACGAGCCACGCACCACCACGCGCCCACCGGCGGCCCGGACGGCCGCGCCATCGGACCGGACCGGCGGGGCGGCGGGCCGGACCGGTGGCGCGGCGGGCCGGGCCGGTGGCGCGGCGGGCCGGACCGCCGGTGCGGCCGCCCGGACCGGGACCGCGGCCGGCGGGCGTCCGGCGAAGGCGACGGGCCGTGGCGCCGGCACCGCGGCGGGGGGCCGCACCGGGGCCGCGGGCCGTGGCACGACGGGCGCCGGGCGGGCCGGCTCGGCCGGCGGCCCGGCGAAGAAGGCGACCCGGACGACGACCGGCCGCACCGGCGGTCCGGCGAAGGGCGGGGCGACCGCGCCCCGGCCGCCCCTGCGCCGCAAGCCGCGGGCGCGACCCAAGCTGGCCGACCCCAACCGGCGCCTGCGCCTGGGCGCGTTCCTCGCGCTGGCCATGTTCGCCTGCATCGGCATCCGGCTGGTCACCCTGCAGATCATGCCGACCCCCGCGTACGCCGACGGCGGCATCGAGGACCGCCTGCGCAGCGTGACCCTGTTCGCCTCCCGGGGCGGCATCTACGACCGCTCGGGCGTGCCCCTGACGCACAGCGTCGAGGCCCGCTACATCTACGCCGACCCGGAGATGGTCAAGAACCCGGCCGAGGCCGCCACGAAGCTCTCGCCGCTGCTCGGGGTGGCCCGCTCCGACCTCGAGAAGCGGATGGCCAAGCGCAAGCTGCCCACCGGCGTCTGGTCGAACTTCTCGTGGCTGGCCCGCGGTGTGCCGATCGAGCAGGCCCAGCAGGTGATGGCGCTCAACATCGCCGGCATCGGCATCGGCCGCGACGAGCGCCGGGAGATCCCGGGCGCCGACCTGGCCGCCAACCTGATCGGCTTCACCGGCGAGGACATGACCGGCCTGGAAGGGCTGGAGATGCGCTACGACGACGTGCTGCGCGGCACCAACGGCAAGCACCGGTTCGAGGCCGGCAACGGCAACCTCGACACCCCGATCCCCGGCGGCTACAACGAGGTCGTACCGGCCAAGCCCGGCAGCTCGCTGACCCTGACCATCGACCGAGACCTGCAGTACGAGATCCAGCGGTCGCTCAGCGAGAACATCCGCGCCCGGAAGGGCACCGTCGGCGCGGCCGTGGTGCTCGACGTCAAGACCGGCGAGGTGCTGGCCCAGGCGAGCCAGCCGACCTACAACGCGGCCGACTGGGAGGGCTTCAAGGCCACCGACCGGGAGGACGCGGCGACCTCGTTCGTCGTCGACCCGGGCTCGGTGCACAAGGCGATCATCTTCGGCGCGGGCCTCGAGGAAGGGGTGATCACGCCGAAGACGGTCTGGCGGATCCCCTCGACGATCCGCAAGGCCGACGTGACCTACGCCGACACGCACCCGGCCAACAACGCGAAGATGTCGATGGCCGGCGCGCTGGCGTACTCGTCGAACGTCACGACCATCAAGATCGCGGACCAGCTCGGTGCGCAGAAGGTCTACGACTACCAGCTCAAGTTCGGCCTCGGTAAGCCGACGGGAGAGGGGATGCCGGGTGAGGCGAGCGGGCGCGTGCTGCCGCCGGACGAGTGGAACGGCTCCTCGCCGGGCTCGATCCCGATCGGGCACAGCGTCGACGTGACCCCGCTGCAGATGGCGGCCGTCTACGCCGCGATCGCCAACGACGGCGCCTGGATCCAGCCGCACCTGATCAAGGAGACCGTCACGGGGGACGGGCGGCACGTGGCCCCGACGGCCCCGGAGACCCGGCAGGTGCTCAGCCCCAAGCACGCGGCCGAGCTCCGCACGCTGATGGAGGCGGTGACCACGATCCCGGACGCGACCGGTGTGTCCGGCCGGATCAAGGGTTACCGGGTGGCCGGCAAGACGGGCACCGGCAAGCGCGTGGTCGACGGACAGTACGCGCCTGGCGACGTGGCGTCGTTCATCGGCATGGCGCCGGCCGAGGCGCCCCGCTACGTGGTCGCGGTGTTCGCCTACACCCCGGGCGGGGGTGGCGGCGACGTCGCGGGGCCGGCGTTCCGCGAGATGATGCAGTACACGCTGCAGCACTACCGCGTGCCGCCGAGCACCAAGGCCGCGCCGAAGTACACGGCCTTTCCGTAGATCAGCGTGGGTATGCGGAAGCCGGGCACGGACCGGGTAGGGTCTGACGCCGTGCCCGGCAATCCGCGCCCCCGCGCCGTCGCTCCCGTCCGGCTCGCCGACCTGGCGGCCCTGGTCGGGGCCGGCATCGATGCCGCGACCGACGTCGCGGTGACCGGGATCACCCATGCCAGCGGCGAGGTGCGCCCCGGCGACCTCTACGCCGCGCTGCCCGGCGCCCGCCGGCACGGCGCCGAGTTCGTCCCGGCGGTGGCCGCGGCCGGCGCGGTCGCGGTGCTGACCGACCCGGCCGGCGCCCCCGCCGCGGCGGCGGCGGGCCTGCCGGCGATCGTGGTCGACGACCCGCGCGAGGCGCTCGGCGCGGTCGCCGCCCGCGTCTACGGCGACCCCACGGCGGACCTGGCCGTCATCGGCCTCACCGGCACCGCAGGCAAGACGTCGACCGCCTACCTGGTCGAGTCCGGGCTGCGCGCGGCCGGCCACGTGACCGGGCTGATCGGCACCGTCGAGACGCGCCTCGGCGACCTCGTCGTCGACAGCGTGCGCACCACCCCGGAGGCCACCGACCTGCACGCCCTGCTGGCGGTCGCCCGCGAGCAGGGTGTCACCGCGGTCGTCATGGAGGTGTCGAGCCACGCCCTGGCGATGGGCCGCGTCGGCGGCGTGCGCTTCGCGGTCGGCGGCTACACCAACTTCGGCCAGGACCACCTCGACTTCCACGCCGACCGCGACGACTACTTCGCCGCCAAGGCCCGGCTCTTCGACGGGCGCTGCCGGGTCGAGATCCTCAACTTCGACGACCCGGCCCTGACGCCGCTGCGCAAGCCCGCCACCGTCACCTACTCGGCCGCCGGCGACCGCGCCGCGACCTGGTGGGCCGACGGGGTCGCCGACGCCGGCTACGGCCAGGCCTTCACGGCGCACGGCCCGGCCGGCGCCGTCGACGCCGGCGTCGCCCTGCCCGGCCTGCACAACGTGGCCAACGCGCTGCTCGCGATCGCCTCGCTGGCCGCGGTCGGCGTCGACCCGGCCACCGCGGCGGCCGGCGTGGCCGCCTGCCCGGGCGTGCCGGGCCGGCTCGAGGTGGTCGACGCGCCGGGCCCCGTCATCGGCGTCGTCGACTACGCGCACAAGCCCGACGCGATCGTGGCCGCGCTGCGCGCGCTGCGCGCCCGGGCGCAGTCGCGAGGCGGCCGGCTGATCTGCGTGATCGGCGCGGGCGGCGACCGCGACCGGGGCAAGCGCCCGCTGATGGGCGCCGCCGCGGCCGAGGGCGCCGACCTGGTGCTGGTGACCGACGACAACCCGCGCACCGAGGAGCCGGCCGCGATCCGGGCCGAGGTCCTGACCGGCGCGCGGGGTGCCGGGCCGGCGGCGGTCGAGGAGATCACCGGCGGGCGGCGGGCGGCCATCGACGAGGCGGTCCGGCGGGCCGGTGACGACGACGTGATCGCGGTGCTCGGCAAGGGGCACGAACGAGGGCAGGAGGTGGCCGGCGTGACGCACCCGTTCGACGACCGGGTCGAGCTGGCGGCGGCACTGCGCGCCCGGTTCGGCCACCTGGTGGGCCAGCGATGATCGGCATGCGCCTCGACGAGGTGGCCGCCGCGGTCGAGGGCCGGCTCGCCGGCGCCGATCCGGCCGCCGTGGTGACCGGGCCGGTGGAATACGACTCCCGCAAGCCCATGGCCGGCGGACTGTTCGTCGCGTTCCCCGGCGAGAAGGTCGACGGCCACGAGTTCGCCGCGGCCGCGGTGGCCGACGGCGCGGTCGCGGTGCTCGGCACCCGCCCCGTCGAGGGCGTGCCGATGGTCCTGGTCGACGACGCGCTGGCGGCGCTGGCGGGCCTGGCGCGGGCCGTGCTGTCCCGGCTGCCGGACCTGTCCGTGATCGGGCTGACCGGCTCGTCCGGCAAGACCACCACCAAGGACCTGGTCGCCCAGCTGACCGCCCGGCTGGGCCCGACGGTCGCGCCGGCCGGCTCGCTCAACAACGAGCTCGGCTTCCCGCACACCGTGCTCAAGGCCGACGAGCAGACCCGCTTCCTGGTGCTGGAGATGGGCGCCCGGGGCGCCGGGCACATCAGCTACCTCGCCGGCATCGCCCGGCCGCGGGTCGGCGTGGTGCTCAACGTCGGCAACTCGCACATCGGCGAGTTCGGCTCGGTCGACAACATCGCGACGGCCAAGGGCGAGCTGGCGGAGGCCGTACCCGTGGACGGGGTGGCGATCCTCAACGCCGACGACGAGCGGGTCCGGAAGATGGCCGTGCGCACGCGTGGCCGGGTCGTGCTGGTCGGCGAGGCGCCGGACGCCGACGTGCGAGCCGACGACGTGACGCTCGACTCCCGCGGCCAGGCTTCCTACACGCTGCGGGTGGCCCGGGGCAGCGTGCCCGTGCGGCTGCGGATCCCCGGCCGCCACCAGGTCGCCAACACGCTCGCCGCCGCGGCGGTGGCCCGCGAGCTGGGCATGCCCCTGCGCGAGCTGGGCGAGGCGCTGGGCGAGCTGGAGCTGCGGTCCGGCCGCCGGATGGACGTGTTCGACCGGTCCGACGGCGTGACCGTCATCGACGACTCCTACAACGCCAACCCGGCGTCGACGAGCGCGGCGCTGCGGGCGCTGGCGACCATCGGCAGGGGGCGGCGTACGGTCGCCGTGCTCGGTTACATGGCCGAGCTGGGCGAGTTCGAGCGTTCCGGACACGAAGAGGTCGGGCGGCTCGCCGCCGAGCTGGGCGTCGACCGGCTGGTCGTGGTCAGCGCGGCGGCCGAGGCGATCCACGACGGCGCGACGGCCCATCCGGGCTGGGAAGGCAGGTCGGTGGTGGTGGGCGACCAGGCGGCGGCGATCGACGCGCTGCGGGCCGATCTGCGGCCGGGCGACGTGGTGCTGGTGAAGGGCTCCCGCTACCGCACCTGGGACGTGGTCGACGCGTTGCGTGAGAACGGGACCACGGCGTGAGGGCGGTCATCGTCGCCATCGCGGTGGCGTTCCTCGTCTCGCTGTTCGGCACCCCGCTCGCGATCAAGGTGTTCACCCGGCTCAAGGCCGGCCAGCCGATCCGCGCCGACGGCCCGCAGATGCACATGGGCAAGAAGGGCACACCGACGATGGGCGGCGTGGTCTTCATCGTGGCCACCGTCATCGCGTACGTCGCCGGGCACCTCGCGCTGACCACCCTGCCGTCCCAGCAGATCTTCCAGGTCGGCCCGACCATCACCGCGTTGGTGCTGCTGGGCCTGCTGGTCTTCTGCGGCGCCGTGGGCTTCATCGACGACTTCCTCAAGGTCCGCCGGCGGCACAGCGGCGGCCTCAACAAGCGGGGCAAGCTGCTCGGCCAGCTCCTGGTCGGCGCCACCTTCGGCATCGTCGCGCTCTACTTCCCGAGCACGATGCTCGACACGACGGGCAGCCGCACCAACACGGAGACCGTCGGCAGCACCGCGGTCTCGTTCATCCGCGAGGTGAGCTGGCTCGACATCGGCAAGGTCGGCTCGGTGATCCTGTTCGTGTTCGTGGTGCTGGCCGCGACCAACGGCGTCAACCTGACCGACGGGCTGGACGGCCTGGCCACCGGCGCCTCCACGATGGTGCTCGGCGCGTACGCGTTGATCGCGTTCTGGCAGTACCGGCACTGGTGCGCCGACCCGACCTACGTGAAGGCCGGTGCCGACACCTACTGCTACGCCGTACGCGATCCGCTGGAGATAGCCCTGATCGCCGGCGCGGCCGCCGGCGCGTGTGTGGGCTTCCTCTGGTGGAACACCTCGCCGGCCCGGATCTTCATGGGCGACACCGGAGCGCTGGGCCTCGGTGGCCTGATCGCCGGCATGGCGATGTCGACCCGCACCGTGCTGCTGCTGCCGATCATCGGCGGGCTCTTCGTGATCATCACGATGTCGGTGGTCATCCAGATCATCTCGTTCCGGACCACCGGCAAGCGCGTCTTCCGGATGTCGCCGCTCCAGCACCACTTCGAGCTGGCGGGGTGGAGCGAGGTCAACATTGTCGTGCGCTTCTGGATCATCGCCGGGATCGGCGTCGCGATGGCCCTCGGCCTCTTCTACAGCGACTTCCTCGCCGCGGTCAGCTGACGCCAGGGCCGACACGCCGAAAGTTTCTCCGCTGTCCGGGCGCGCCGAGCGTCGATGATGGGCCGGTGGGGGAGGAAGCGAAACCGGGTTCGGTGGCCGCGCAGACCCGCCGCTCGCTGTTCGACGGCGGCGTGGCGGCGCTGCGCGGGCTGCTCGGCCGTCCGCTGGCGTCCTACTACCTGCTGATCTCCAGCGCGGGCCTGCTGCTGCTGATCGGCCTCACCATGGTCTTCTCGGCGACCGGTCCGCGCGACATCGCCGCCGACGGTGACCCCTTCTCGGCCGTGACCAAGCAGGCCATATTCGCCGTGATCGGCGTCCTGGCCTTCTGGGTCTGCCAGCGGCTGCCGGCCCGCACGTTCCGGGCGCTGGCCCGCCCGGTGCTGGGCTTCGCGATCGCGCTGCTGCTGTTCCTCAACGGCCTCAACGCGCTGGCCGCCGTCCGCGACGTCAAGGTCGTGCGGCTCGGCCCGATCCAGAGCGACCTGCTCTGGCTGCACATCGGCTCCGTCCAGGTGCAGCCGTCCGAGTTCGTCAAGATCGGTCTGATCCTCTGGGCCGCCGACGTGATCAGCCGCAAGGGACCCGCGCTGAGCTACTGGCGTGAGCTGGCCATGCCGCTGTTCCCGGTGGTCGCGCTGCTGTTCGTGCTGGTCGGTTACAACGACCTCGGCACGATGCTGATCCTGCTGGCCATCATGGTCGGCATGCTGTGGGCCGCCGGCGTGCGCATGCGGGTCTTCGCGGGGCTCTCCGCGGTCGGCCTGGTCGGCATCGGCGGGCTCATCGCCGCGGCGTCCCGGGGCGGCGGCTCCGACGGCGAGGACGGGGGCAACTACCGGTTCACCCGGTTGCTGACCTGGTACAACCCGCCCGAGAACTGCGCCTCCAACGACTGCTACCAGGGCATTCAGGCCCGGAACGCGATCGACAATGGCGGCTGGTTCGGGGTCGGGCTCGGTGAGGGCCGGCTCAAGTGGAACTGGCTGCCGGCGGCCGACAACGACTTCATCTTCGCCGTGATCGCCGAGGAGCTGGGCGTGATCGGCTGCGCCGTCGTGCTCGCCCTGTTCGGCGTGCTGGCGTACACCGGCCTGCGGATCGCCCGGCGGATCGACGATCCGTTCCGCCGCCTGGTGGCCGCCGCGCTGACCACCTGGCTGGTGGCCCAGGCGCTGATCAACATCGGTGGGGTGGTCGGCCTCATCCCGATCACCGGCCTGCCGCTGCCGTTCATCTCCGACGGCGGCAGCGCCCTGGTGGTGACCCTGGCCGGCGTCGGCATGCTGGCCTCGTTCGCCCGCGCCGAGCCCGATGCCGCGCGTGCCCTGCATGCCCGCCCGCCGGCCAGGTGGGTCCGACTACTCTGGGCCCCGCTGCCTCCGTTGCCCCAGGCGCCGAAGGCCAGCCGTCCGACGGCGCCCGCCGCCGGACGCGCCGCGCGTGACCGCGCCGGCGTGGGTGGCGAGAGGAGACGGTGATGGGTCCGCTGCGGTCGGTCGTGCTGGCTGGTGGAGGGACGGGTGGGCACATCTACCCGTTGCTCGCCTTCGCCGACTGCCTGCGCCGCCACGATCCATCGGTCCGGATCACCTGCCTCGGCACCCCCAAGGGCCTGGAGAACGAGCTCATCCCGCCGCAGGGCTACGACCTGCGGCAGATCCCGGCCTTCCAGCTGCCCCGGTCGATCAACATGGCGCTGCTGCGCACGCCGGACCGGATGGTGACCTCGACCCGCGCGGCCGGCAAGGTCCTCGACGAGGTCCGTGCCGACGTGGTGGTGGGCTTCGGCGGCTACGTGTCGGTGCCCGGCTACCTGGCGGCGTGGCGGCGCGAGACGCCGATCGTGGTCCACGAGGTCAACGTGCCGCCGGGCGTGGCCAACCGGATGGGCATGCGCTTCACCAAATACGTGGCGGTCGGCTTCCCGCACCAGCCGCGGCAGGCCGACTCGCTCAAGGACGCCCGGGTGGTCGGCGTGCCGCTGCGGTCCTCGATCGCCCACCTCGACCGGCGGGCCGCCTCGGCCGCCGCCCGGGCCCGCTTCGGCCTGCGCCCCGACCTGCCCGTGCTGTTCGTCTCCGGCGGCTCGCAGGGCGCCCGCTCGATCAACCTGGCCGTGGCCGGCGCCGCCAAGGAGCTGTCCCGGGCCGGCGTGCAGGTGCTGCACGTGATCGGCGCCCGCAACGAGCCGGTCTCGGTGCCCAACGACCTGCCGGTGCCCTACGTGACCGTGCCCTACCTGAGCGAGATGGAGCTCGGCTACGCGGCCGCCGACCTGATGCTGAGCCGGGGCGGCGCGATGACGGTCGCCGAGGTGTCCGCGATCGGCCTGCCGACGATCTTCGTCCCGTACCCGTACAGCAACCAGGAGCAGAGCCGCAACGCCCAGCCGGTGGTCGACGCCGGCGGCGGGCTCCTGGTCGACGACGGCGAGATGACGCCCGCCTGGGTCGAGCGCACGGTGATCCCGTTGCTGCGCGACCCGCACCGGCTGGCCCAGATGGGGCACGCGGCCGCCGCCTACGGCCGGCGCGACGGTGACGAGGCGTTGCTCGACTTCGTTTACGAAGCGGCTACCCACGGCTGAGTGTGACTGACGAGAGCGAGGCACGGTGGCAGGGCTTGACATCGCGAACTTCACCCCCGCCGGCACGGTGGCCGCGGAAGAACTGGGCACGGTCCACCTGATCGGCGTGGGTGGCGTCGGCATGAGCGGGCTGGCCCGCCTGCTGCTGACCCGGGGCATCCCGACCTCCGGCAGCGAGCTGCGGGAGTGGCCGGCGCTGGCCGGCCTGCGGGCGCTCGGCGGCACCATCCACATGCGACACGTCCCGGAGAACCTGGACGGCGTCGACACGGTGGTCTACTCCACCGCCATCCCGCAGGACCATCTCGAGCTCGAGGAGGCCCGTCGGCGCGGCCTGCGGATCATGCACCGGTCCGAGGCGCTGGCGGCCGCGATGACCGGCCGGCGCACCGTCGCCGTGGCCGGCACGCACGGCAAGACCACCACCACGTCGATGGTTACGCTGATCCTGCAGCACGCCGGGTTCGACCCGTCGTTCGTGATCGGCGGCGAGATCTCCGAGGTCGGCTCCAACGCCCACCACGGCAGCGGCGACCTGTTCGTGGCCGAGGCGGACGAGAGCGACCGCTCGTTCCTGCTCTACCGGCCGTTCGTGTCGATCATCACGAACATCGACGCCGACCACCTCAACACCTACGGCGACCTGGCGGGGCTCGAGACGGCGTTCCTGGAGTACGCCCGGCTGACCGACCCGGCCGGCTTCGTGGTGACGTGCGCCGACAACGACGGCACCCGGCGGCTGGCCGAGACGCTGCGCGCCGAGGGCCGCCGGGTGCTGACCTACGGCGTGGCCGACGACGCCGACCTGCGGCTGACCGACGTCTCGTCCTCGGTGCTCGGCGTCCGCTACGAGGCGCGGCTGCGGGGCGAGGCGATCGGCGAGATCCGGCTGCCGGTGCCGGGCGGCCACTTCGGGCTCAACAGCGCCGCTGCCCTGCTGGCCGCGGTGGAGCTGGGCGTGGCGCTGCCGGTCGCGGTCGAGGCGCTGGGCGCGTTCCCCGGTGTGCGGCGGCGGTTCGAGCGCAAGGGCGTCGCCAACGGCGTCGTCGTCTACGACGAGTACGCGTACCACCCGGTGTCGGTCACCGCCGCGCTGGAGACGTTGCGCGAGGTGGCGTCCGGTGGCCGGCTCGTGGTGGTGTTCCAGCCCTACCGGGTCTACCGCACCCGCGACATGGAGGCCGAGCTCGCCGCGGCGCTGGCGTTGGCCGACGAGGCGATCGTGCTCGAGGTCTTCGGGCCGGGCGAGACCCGGGGCCCGGGTGAGGGTGGCGTCGCGCTGACCGCGGCGATCGGCCTGCCGGCCGAGCACAAGGTGTTCGTGCCCGACTGGGACGCGGTGCCGGCCGAGGTGGTCCGCCGGGCGCGCCCCGGCGACCTGGTGGTGACGATGGGCGCCCCGCCGAGCTCGCTGCTCGGTGACGAGCTGCTCGCCGCGCTCTCGGCGGCCGACCCGGCCGTGGGTGGCACGGCCGCGGGTTCGGTGTCGCCGGTCGCGGGCTGATGACCGTCCGGCCCGGCGGCGGCGCGCCGGAGCGACGCCGCTGGACCCTGGTCCGTGCGGGCAGCGACGCGATGCCGTCGTCGGTGCGCCGGTTCATGCAACGGGCCCGCCGCCGGCGGCTGCGGGCCGTGCTGCCCTGGGCGGTGGGCTTCGCCTCGCTGGCCGTGCTGGGGCTGCTGGCCTGGCTGGTGCTGGGGTCCAGCCTGTTGGGCGTCCGCACGGTCGCCGTCGACGGCGCCGCGCTCGTCACGCCCGACCAGGTGCGCACCGCGGCCGCCGTCCGGTCCGGCGCGCCGCTGGCCCGGCTCGACCTGGCGGCGATCGGCGCGCGCGTCGGCACGCTGCCGGCGGTGGAGCGGGCGACGGTGACCCGTGACTGGCCGGGCGGGCTGCGCATCGTGGTGGTCGAGCGCACGCCCGAGGCCGTCGTGCCGGAGGGCAAACGGTTCCTGGTGGTCGACCGGTTCGGCGTCGCCTTCCAGGAGCTCAAGCGCCGCCCGGCGCACCTGCCGCTGGTGAAGATCGCCGACCCGCGCGGCAACGTCGACGGCACCCGGGGCGCAGTCGAGGTGATCGCCGCCCTCTCGACGCCGTTGCGCCGCCAGCTGGTCGAGGTCAGCGTGACCGGGCCGGCGCAGATCAGCCTCAAGCTCTCCGGCGGCCGCACGGTCGTGTGGGGCGACGCGAGCCGCAACGCCGACAAGGCGACGGTGACCACGGCCCTCCTGCAAAGGGACGGAAAGACGATCGACGTCAGCGATCCCGAGGTCGTCACGATCCGCTGAAGAAGAACCGCGTGGCGACACGCCGTAGCTGGTCCTTGGATCACGGTCGTGTCCCGCTTACGTTGCCCCAGAGGCCGAGCAGTTGACATAACTCTAAGCCTCTAGTAGAGGGTGAGGGTTTCCTCCCTTGCCCTTCGCGTAGCGGCGGCATGCCGCGTCCGGCCGCACACGGGAAGGGAAGGCACCCCCGATGACACCTCCGCACAACTACCTGGCGGTCATCAAGGTCGTCGGCATCGGTGGCGGTGGCGTCAACGCCGTCAACCGGATGATCGAGGTCGGCCTCAAGGGCGTCGAGTTCATCGCCATCAACACCGACGCCCAGGCGCTGCTGATGAGCGACGCCGACGTCAAGCTCGACGTGGGTCGCGAGCTGACCCGCGGGCTCGGCGCCGGCGCCAACCCCGACGTCGGCAAGAGCGCCGCCGAGGACCACCGCGACGAGATCGAAGAGGTGCTCAAGGGCGCCGACATGGTCTTCGTGACGTGCGGCGAGGGCGGCGGCACGGGCACCGGCGGCGCGCCGGTGGTCGCCAACATCGCCCGCAAGCTCGGCGCGCTGACCATCGGCGTGGTCACCCGGCCGTTCTCGTTCGAGGGCAAGCGGCGCCAGGTGCAGGCCGAGGCCGGCATCGACGAGCTGCGCAACCAGTGCGACACCCTGATCGTGATCCCCAACGACCGGCTCCTGGCGCTCGGCGACCGCGGCATCAGCATGATGGACGCGTTCCGCCAGGCCGACCAGGTGCTGCTCTCCGGTGTCCAGGGCATCACCGACCTGATCACCACGCCGGGTCTGATCAACCTCGACTTCGCCGACGTCAAGAGCGTGATGAGCGGCGCCGGCAGCGCGCTGATGGGCATCGGCAGCGCCCGCGGCGACAACCGCGCGGTGGAGGCGGCCGAGGCGGCGATCTCCAGTCCGCTGCTCGAGCAGAGCATGGACGGCGCGCGCGGCGTGCTGCTCTCCATCGCCGGCGGCTCCGACCTCGGCCTGTTCGAGATCAACGACGCGGCCCAGCTGGTCACCGACGCGGCCCACCCCGACGCCAACATCATCTTCGGCGCGGTCATCGACGACGCGCTCGGCGACGAGGTGCGGGTCACCGTCATCGCGGCCGGGTTCGACGGCGGCACGCCCGCCTACAAGCCCGCCGAGCCGGTGCGCAAGGCGGTCCAGCCGCAGCCGGTCTCCCCGGCGCCGGTCGAGACCACCCCGCCGCCCGTGGCGCCGCCCCAGCCGGCCCGCCGCGTGCTGTTCGACGACGTCGATGTGCCCGACTTCCTGAAGAACGGCTCCTAGGTCTTGACGTGCGCCGGAGGCGCCTTCGGGAGGCCTGGCACGGCTCCTAATAGCCTGAGCACGTGAGTGCTGCTGACGACACCCGGCGGGCCGAGCTGGCGGAGAACCTGGCGCGCGTGCGTGCCCGGATCGACGCCGCCCGGTCCGCCGCCGGCCGTACCGACGACGTGACCCTGGTCGCCGTCACCAAGACCTACCCGGCCGGCGACGTGGCACTGCTGGCCGACCTCGGCGTCACCGACATCGGGGAGAACAAGGACCAGGAGGCGGCGCCCAAGGCGGCCGAGGTGGGTCGGCGGGTGCGCTGGCACTTCGTCGGCCAGCTCCAGCGCAACAAGGCCAGGTCCGTCAGCGCGTACGCCGACGTGGTCCACTCCGTCGACAGCGTCCGCCTGGCGGCGGCGCTCGACCGTGGCGCCCAGGGGCATGAACGGGTGCTCGACGTCCTGGTCCAGGTGAGCCTCGACGGCGACCCGGAGCGGGGCGGCGCGCTGCCCGACTCGGCCGACCCGGACCGGGGCCTCGCCGGCGTCGCCGGGGCGGTGGCGGGCGCCGACGCGCTGCGCCTGGCGGGCCTGATGGCGGTGGCGCCGCTGGGCGCCGAGCCGGACGCGGCGTTCGCCCGGCTGGCCGAGATCGCGGCCGCGTTCCATGTCGATCATCCGACAGCCACGGTCCTGTCGGCGGGAATGTCCGATGACCTGGAAAACGCCATAAGACATGGCGCGACACATGTGCGGATCGGTAGCGCGTTGCTCGGTAAGCGTCACTACCTGGGGTAGCCTGACGGCGGACACCAAACTACATCGGTGTTGTTTTCCATGCCGAGCTTCGCAGCGCCGGGGGGCGTGCCGTCATCTGGGAGGGTGACGGCAAAGGAAGGTTGGCTTGGTGCCGATGCATAGGCGGAGTCCACGCGCGTGACAGTGGTTCGTGCAGGGGGGCACGCGCCACACGGCGGACGGAGGGGCGCGGCACATGGGAGCGTTGCGAAAGGCGGGCGTCTGGCTCGGGTTGGTCGAAGAGGAAGACGACGACCGGAGCTACGACGACGGCTACGACGGTCGGTCCGGGACGAGCCGGTCCGGCGATGCCGGCTACCGCGAGTCCCGCTACCGGTCCAGCCGGTACGCCGAGGAGTTCGCCGACGAGGAGGACGAGGCCGACGACGCCCCGGCGGTGCCGCGGGCCCGGTCCACCCGGCACACCGACCGCGGCGACCGCTCGCCCAGCCGTCTGGAGGCGGCCGAGGCGGAGCTCGCCGAGGCCCGGGAGAGCCGCGCGCTCGAGCGGTCCAGCGTGCGTTCGATCACCCGCTCGCCGGCGCCGGAGAGCCCCGCGCCCGTGAGTTACCCCACCCGCGACAATCTCGCCCTGGCACCCCAGGTGCAGTTGCGCGAGCGTGCGGTGGTCGCCGACGACGACCAGCGCTACCAGATCACGACTCTGCATCCGACCACTTATCGCGAGGCCCGCACCATCGGCGAGCATTTCCGCGACGGTGTCCCGGTGATCATCAACCTCACCGAAATGGATGAGTCCGATGCCCGCCGTCTGGTGGATTTTGCGGCGGGGTTGGCCTTCGGTCTGCGGGGTACCATCGAGCGCGTCACCAACCGGGTGTTCCTGCTTTCACCGGCCAACGTCCAGGTCACTGCGGAGGACAAGGCGAAGATCGCTGAGGGCGGTTTCTTCACCCTGCCGTAGCCCTGAGCAGGGCAGAGTCGGCCTGACGGAGGGTCCTGCGAGTCGTGATGTCGGTTCTGTTCCAGGTGCTCTACCTGGTCTTGTACTTCTTTCTGATCACGCTGCTCGCGCGATTCGTATTGAGCGCCGTGCTTCAATACGGCCGTCGTTGGCAACCGAGGCGAGGTGCGGCCGCCGGACTCGAAGTGGTGTGGAGCGTCACCGATCCGCCCCTCAAGGCGTTGAGGCGTGTGATCCCACCACTGCGGATCGGTAACCTCAGCATCGACCTCGCCTCCCTTGTGCTCTTGGTTATCCTGTTCGTGCTGATGACGTTCGTGGTGGAGCCCTGGATCTGACACCGTGTCTGACCAGGCGCTACGCGGCCGCAACTGACCCGAGGAGTTTCGATGCCGCTTACCCCGGCCGACGTGCACAACGTCGCCTTCAAGAAACCCCCGATCGGCAAACGGGGGTACGACGAGGAGGAGGTCGACGCATTCCTCGATGAGGTGGAGCGCGAGCTCGCCCGACTGATCGAGGAGAACAACGAGCTGCGCGCCCAGGTCGAGCGCGGCGGACCCCGAGGCGGCGCGCCAGCCGGCCCGGGTGCCGACCCTCGACTGGCCGCTGAGCTCAACGACCTCAAGGCCCAGCTCGACCGGATCCAGCGTGACAAGGCCGCCGCTGAGCAGGCCGCCCGCGCCATGCAGGGCGAGCTGGAGCAGATGCGCGCCCAGGGCGCCCCGGTCGTGGGTGGCGACGGCGAGCAGCAGGCCCTCCGGGTCCTGATGATGGCCCAGCGCACGGCTGACGACCACGTGTCCGATGCCCGCCGCGAGGCCGACAAGCTGCTCTCGGACGCCCGCACCAAGGCCGAAGAGGTCACCCGCGAGGCGCGGGCCAAGGCCGACGCGCTCGAGCGTGACGCGCGGCAGCGGCACCAGGAGGCCATGGGCGGCCTCGACGCCAAGCGCACCGCACTGCAGAAGCACATCGAAGAGCTCAAGCAGTTCGAACGGGAATACCGCACCCGGCTCAAGGCCTACCTGGAGAGCCAGCTGCGCGACCTCGACGGTCGCGGGCAGGGGCTCGAGGCCGAGATGACCCGGACCGACGGCAATCGGTCCGTGACATCCGGCGCACCGGGTCTGGCCACCGCCGGTCTCGCGGGCTCCTACGGCGGCGCGGGACGCTCCGGCTCCCTCGAAGCCGGCCGCTGAGCCTCTTCGAACCGACGACGGTTCCGTAGCCCAACCGGGGGCGGGCATGCGTCCCCCGGACGGTGCCGTGTCTCCGGCGCACCCGGGTCCCCCGGGGGCGCGCCGGACCCACGACATCTATACAGAAAGCGGCGGGGGTGAGCCGTGATCGTTGCAAGTTTGGTGCTCATCCTCGGTGCTGTCACGCTGCTCGTGCTCGGACTCGCAGGTGGTTCGAGCGTGTTGCTGGTCCTGTCGATCGCGGCGAGCCTGTTCGCCGCTGTCGCGCTCGTCGTCGGTGCCCGTCAGGCCGCCGCCGCACGCGCGCAGCAGACCAGCTACGCCGACGACGAGCGATTCCGGCGTGCCGGCGACGAGGATGACTCGAGAGTGTTCCACCACCGTTCGACGGCCCGGGGCAGCGAACCCGGCCGCCGGCGGGCGAGCGCATGGGGGGCGGACGAGACGTCCGTCGCGGTCGCCGACCCCGTCGACCCGCCGAGCGTGCCCAACCAGGGCACCTACCGGTCGGGTGCGGGCGAGGGCACGGAATACGGCCGCCGCCGCGCGGCGGCCGCCACCGTCGACGAGCCGGGGGGCCTTGTCGACGACCGGACCGGTCACTACGACCAGGGCTTCGCCGACCTGCGCGCGCCGCAGGGCCAGGGGTGGCCCGGTCAGCAACCGGTTCCGCCGCAGCAGACCTACGCCGCGCCGGACCTCGACGACGACGACGATGACGACGAGGACCCGGCGGACGAGCCGGCGGCCCAGATCGTCTCGGCCGCCGACGCCGCCCGGGTGGCCCGGATGACCGCACCGGTCCTGGTGATCGACGGCCGCCCGCGCTACCACATCACGGGCTGCGTCCACCTGCTCGGCCGCGAGAGCGAGCCGCTGCCGGTGGGCGAGGCCGCGGAGCTCGGCTTCACGCCGTGCAGCCTCTGCGAGCCCGACAGCGCGCTGCTCGCCGGCGCCCGCCGGGTCTGACTGCCTCCCGACTCTCAAGAAGGGCACCCGCCTCGCGGGTGCCCTTCTTGGCACAATGAGGCATGGTCAGGTCCGTCGTGCTAGCAGTCCGGGTCAAACCGGGCGCCTCCCGGGCGCGGGTCGGCGGACGCCATGACGGCCCACACGGGCCGGCGCTGGTCGTCGCCGTCACCGCCCGCGCGGTCGACGGCCGGGCGACCGAGGCGGCCCGGCTGGCCGTCGCCGACGCGCTCGGCCTGCGGCACCGCGCCGTGGCGCTGCGAGCCGGCGCGGCCAGCCGCGACAAGCTCTTCACCGTCACCCTGCCCGACGACCTGAGCGACGCGGCCGCGCGCGACCGGGTCACCGCGCTTCTCGACACCACGTGAGCGAGCAGCTCAACCTCGCCCTGCTGCTGGGGGCCGGCGTGCTGCTCGTGGCGGTCGCCGCGGTGCGGCTGTCGACCCGCCTCGGCCTGCCCAGCCTCCTGGTCTACCTGGCCCTCGGACTGCTGATCGGCGAGTCCGGGCTGGGCATCCAGTTCGAGGACGCGACGCTGACCCGGACGCTCGGCTTCGCCGCCCTCATCGTGATCATCGCGGAGGGCGGGCTGACCGCGCGGTGGTCGACGTTGCGCCCGGTGCTCGGTGTCTCGCTCACCCTGGCCACGGTCGGCGTCGCGGTGAGCATCGCGGTGGTCGGGGTCGCCGTACACCTGTTGCTGGGTCTGGACTGGCGGTTGGCCCTGCTCTATGGCGCGGTGGTCTCGTCGACGGACGCGGCCGCCGTGTTCGCGACCCTGCGCAAGCTGCGCCTGCCTGCGCGGCTGGTGGCCGCGGTCGAGGCCGAGTCGGGCATCAACGACGCGCCGGTCGTGCTGGTGGTCGTGCTGCTCGCCACCGTCGGCCCGTTCGCCCACCCTTGGTGGCTGGAAGTCCTGCTGATCTTCTATGAGCTGGTGGTCGGCGCCGCGATCGGCCTCGTCGTGGGGATGGGCGGCCGCTGGGTGCTGCGGCGGGCCGCGCTGCCCTCGTCGGGCCTCTATCCCATCGCCGTGGTCGGACTGACCGCGCTCGCCTACGCGGCCGGCGCGGTCGCGCACGCCTCCGGCTTCCTCGCCGTCTACACGGCCGGCGTGATGATCGGCAACGCCCGGCTGCCGCACCGCCAGGCGATCCTCGGCTTCGCCGACGGCCTGGCCTGGGTCGCCCAGATCGGCCTGTTCGTGCTGCTCGGCCTGCTCGCGTCGCCCGGCCGGCTGGACGACGTGCTGGTGCCGGCGCTGGTCGTCGGGGTCGCGCTGGTGTTCTTCGCCCGGCCGCTGTCGGTCTTCATATCGGCCACGCCGTTCCAGGTGCCGCTGCGCGCCCAGGCCTTCCTCGCCTGGGCCGGCCTCCGCGGCGCGGTCCCGGTCGTGCTGGCGACGATCCCCCTGTCGTTGGGCTATCCCGGCGCCAGCCGGCTGTTCGACGTGGTCTTCGTGCTGGTGCTGATCTTCACGGTGCTGCAGGCGACGACGATCGCGCCGGTGGCCCGGGCGCTCAAGGTCACGGCGCCGGGGGAGGCGGCCGAGCTGCGGGTCGAGACGGCGCCGCTGGAGCGGATGGGCGCCGACCTGCTGCAGCTCGAGGTGCCGCCGGGCTCCAAGCTGGCCGGGGTGCACCTCGACGAGCTGCGCCTGCCGGTCGGCGCCTCGGTGACGCTGGTGCTGCGCGACGGGCAGGGCTTCGTGCCGGGCCCCGACACGCGCCTCAAGACCGGCGACAGCATGTTGATCGTGGCGACCGCGGCCGTCCGGGACGCCGCCGAACGCCGCCTCCGCGCCGTGAGCCGCCGCGGCCGATTGGCGCGGTGGTTTGCCGAGTACGGGGAGGAAAGGGGCTAACCATCGGTTAAGGTTCGTTTTGCCCCGATTCACGGCTAATCACCGGCGAAACTGGCGGAATCGGTGCGGCATGTTGTCGGACGTCTTCACGTTCCGTATTCTTGCCAACCTCCGGAGTGCGCGACGGCCCGTCGCGCGCCCGTTTTGCACGTGGGGGAACGTGATGGCCGACCGCGCGAGCATGGTCCGGAAAGTGCCGGCCGCGGCCGGCGCGCCGGACACGCGCGCCGCCGCCGGCACCCCCGACCGCCCGAAGCCGGCCCGCGGCGGGCGCCGGGCCGCGAGTCCCGCCGAGAAGACCGCGACCACACCTCGCCGATCGAGGACCGTCAACCCCCGCCCGACCCGGTCCGCCGATGAGCCGACCCGGTCCGAGCGCGAGCGGACCCGATCCGGCGGTGAGCCGATCCGGTCCGGCGGTGAGCCGACCCGATCCGGCGGTGAGCCGATCCGGTCCGGCGGCGAGACGGCTCGGGCCGGCGGTGAGGCGGGTCAGGCCCGTAGTAAGAAGGTCGTCGCGGCCCAAGCGGGGGTGACCTCCGCGGTCGAGACCGGCGCCGCGAAGAAGGCCGCTGCCAAGAAGGTCGTCGCGGCCCAAGCGGGGTCCGGGCGGAAGGTGACCTCGGCGGTGGAGACCGGCGCCACGAAGAAGGCCGCTGCCAAGAAGGCCGCACCGGCCAGGAAGGCGGCGAAGGCCGCTGCGGCCGACGGCCGGAAGGCCGCCAAGAAGACCGCGGCCAAGGCCGCGCCGGCGGTGGAGAAGAAGGCGACCGCGACGAAGAAGGCTTCCGGCGCGGCTGCGCGGAGCGCGGCGAAGGCAGGCCCGGCGGGAACTGATGAGGGCAAGGCCGCGCCGGCCCAGCGCGCGGCCGCCAAGAAGGCGGCACCGCCGGCGAAGAAGGCCGCGACGACCGAGCCGGCCGCCAAGAAGTCGGCGCCCGCCCAGCGGGCGGCGGCGAAGAAGGCGGCCGCTGCGGACGGTGCGGCGCGGAAGACCGCGGAGACGCCGGCGAAGAAGGCGGCCGCCGCGAACGGTGCGGCGCGGAAGACCGCCGAGACGCCGGCGAAGAAGGCGGCCGCAGCGAACGGCGCCGCGGCAAAGAAGGCCGCGACCGGCGCGGCCGCGAAGAAGACCACCGCCACCAAGCGGGCGAGCGCCGAACCCGCCGCGAAGAAGGCCGCGGCGGGGAAGAAGGCGGCACCGGCCAAGGTTGCCAAGAAGGCCGCGCCGGCCAAGGCCGCGCCGGCCAAGGCCGCGCCGGCCGGGAAGGCGACCGCGCGGAAGGCACCGGCGAAGAAGGAGCCGGGGACCGCCGCGGAGGCAGCGACGAAGAAGGCCGCGCCGAGCGGGCGTGGGACCAGGGCCGGGTCGCGTACCCAGGCCACCAGGTCGGCGGGGGGCGTCGACACCTCGATCCAGACCGGGTCTGCCGACCCGGTCGCGTCGCGGGGGAGGCGTTCCTCCGCCACGACGGCAGCACAAACCGCCGCGGGGGCCGCGGCTGAGGGAGAAGCCATGGTGAAGCCAGCCGACACGAAAACCGCCGCAGGCCGTAAAGCGCCCAAGGGCACCCGGACCGCCGCGGAGACGGAGAAGATCCGTGCGGCGCTCTCGGCCCGGCGCGAGGAGCTGACGATCGAGCACAGCCAGACGCTGAGCGAGATCACCGTGCTGCAGCGGGACCGGTTCACCGACTCGGCGGGCGACGACCAGGCCGACACCGGCACCAAGACCTTCGAGCGTGAGCAGGAGATCTCCCTCGCCAACAGCATCCTCGACCGGATCAGCCAGGTGGAGCGGGCGCTGGAGCGGCTCGACGAGGGCGGCTACGGCTGGTGCGAGCGGTGCGGCAACCCGATCCCGGTCGAGCGGCTGGCCGCGTTCCCCTCGGCGACTCTCTGCGTCACCTGCAAGCAGCTGGAGGAGCGCCGGTAAGGCCGGCCCACCGGCTTTCGCGTAGAGTTGCCCGGCCGGGCCGTGTCACCCGCGGCCCGTCCGGGCAACGCCCATGTCGGGCACCCGGCGACCCCAGCCGACGAGGAAGCAGGCCGAGCTGAACGCCGCCGAAGAGGGACAGATGACCGCGACCACGCCCGCGGACGAGACCCCGGCGCCGCCCCGGCGCGCCCGGGCCGCCGCCATCTGGGCCCTGCTCGGCGTGGCCGTCTTCATCATCCTGCTCGACCAGCTCACCAAGCACTTCGCGACCGAGGAGCTCACCGGCCGCGGGCCCGTGCGGATCCTCGGCGGCCTGGTCTACCTGAGCCTGATCCGCAACAGCGGCGCCGCGTTCAGCATGGCCAGCGGCCACACCTGGATCTTCCCGCTCATCGCTCTCGCCGTCATCGCCTGGATCACCTGGATGGCGTTCAAGCTGCGCTCGATGCCCTGGGCGATCGCGCTCGGCCTCGTCGCCGGCGGCGCGCTGGGCAACCTCACCGACCGGCTGTTCCGGGCGCCCGGCCCGTTCCAGGGCCACGTGGTCGACATGATCAGCCTCTTCGCGCCGTACGGTGAGAAGTTCGCGGTCTTCAACATCGCCGACAGCGCGCTGAGTTGTGGCGTCGTGCTGGCGATCATCCTCGAGTTCAGTGGCCGACAACGCGACGGCACCCGGATACCGCTGCGCAAGAGCGGCAAGAGCAAGGGGTCGGGCGACAAGTGAGCTCCCGCGCCCTGCCCGTGCCGGACGGGCTCGACGGCATGCGGCTCGACCAGGCGATCTCCCGGCTCTTCGGGCTGTCGCGCACGGCCGCCGCGGCCATCGTCGAGGCCGGCGACGCGGTCGTCGACGGCACACCGCGGCCCAAGTCCGACAAGGTCTCCGCCGGCGCCTGGCTCGAGGTCCGGCTGCCGGAGCCGCAGTCGGCCGCGGAGGTCGTCCCGCAGGCGGTGCCCGGCCTGCGCGTCGTCCACGCCGACGACGACATCGTGGTGGTCGACAAGCCGGTCGGCGTCGCCGCGCACCCCAGCCCCGGCTGGACCGGGCCGACGGTGGTCGGTGGGCTCGCCGCGATCGGCCACCGGATCTCCACCAGCGGCGCCGCCGAGCGTCAGGGCGTGGTGCACCGGCTCGACGTCGGCACCAGCGGCCTGATGGTGGTGGCCAAGAGCGAGCGCGCCTACACGGCGCTCAAGCGGGCGTTCAAGGTACGCGAGGTCGACAAGCGTTACAGCGCCGTCGTGCAGGGGCATCTGGATCCCTTGCGCGGGACCGTCGACGCGCCGATCGACCGGCACCCGCAGCACGACTACCGGTGGGCGGTCGTGTCGGGCGGCAAGCCGAGCGTCACCCACTACGACACGATCGAGGCGTTCCCCGCCGCCAGCCTGGTCGACGTGCGGCTGGAGACCGGGCGCACGCACCAGATCCGCGTGCACTTCTCCGCGCTGCGTCACCCGTGCGTGGGCGACCTGACCTACGGTGCCGACCCCACGCTGTCGGCGCGACTGGGCCTGACCCGGCAGTGGCTGCACGCCCGGGCGCTCGCGTTCGTCCATCCCGGCACGGGCGACGAGGTGCTCTTCGAGAGCAGCTACCCTGACGACCTGCAACACGCACTGGACATCCTGCGCGACTGAGCCGGCTCTGGGGGAGGAGATCGTGCGCGTCGACGACCTGCTCCGCCGGATCGACGACAAGGTCGTGCCGCCGCTGGGCCGCGTGCTCGACCGGTTGCGCCGGCCCACGGGCCACACCGGCCTGCTGACCGCCGTCTCGCTCGTCTCCGTCACCGCGGTGCTGGTCACCGCCGTGTGGGTGGCGCAACGGCCGCGGGAGTCCGCGCCGACCGGCGACGTGGTCCGGGTCGGGGTGACCGACGGCACCTCGGTGCCGAGATACCTGGCGGAGTCCCGCCGCGAGCTCGACGAGCTGTCCGCGAAGGCGTCCGGCGACGGCGACCCGTACGCCCTGGTGATGTTCTCCGCCTATCTCGCGCCCGACCGGCTGCCCACGGTGCTCGACGGCGCCCCGGTGTCCGAAGTGTTCACTCGCGTGCCACTGCCCGGCATGCAGACGCAGATCGCGCGGATGCCCGTACACCGGGTGCCGGACGACGTGGTCGCCGGGATGCTGCTGTTCGCGGAGCGCAAGGAACGCGAGGCGCACGACTACCAGGAGCGCGCGACCGAGGTCACCGGCACACCCGACGAAGAACGACTGCGTCCCGTGTACGAGACAGCGGCGCGCGTGGCGATCGCCGAGGCGACGGCGTACCGGACGCACTGCTCCTGCGTGTACGCGGCCGTCCTGCGCGCGGCGCCGCCCGACCTGAAGCGCCTCGCCGCGCAACCGGGCGTGCGCGCCGTCGACCCGGCGCCGGAGGTCCGCACGCTGGACCGCGCCGTGTTCCTGCCGCCGCTGCCGGACCCGCACCCGACGTCGAGCCCGACGGCCGCACCGCCGACGCCGCCGGCCGACGAGCCGACAGCGCCGCCACCTGCGCCGACGCGGTCGCCGGAGCCCGCCGGGCCGACCGCGGACCCGCCGTCGGCGGCGCCCACCGAGCCGGCGGCCACGGGTTCACCGGAGCCGGGGTAATCGTGGAGTGGCCCACATCCGGTGACCGGCCCGGCACGTTGGACCAGTCTGACGGTGCGCCATATGCACAGTGGGGATATGCGTCCTGGTGCGGGCCGCATAGGGTTGCTTCGTAGCCGGAGCTGTCGAGCGGGCGTACGCGTCGGGAGGGCGAGGCGTGGAGGGCACCGAAACCGGGTGGGGTCGACCGGCCGAGCCGGCCCCACGGTGGCGGGCACTCCTCGACCGTGCGCTGCTCGGCGGGCGCACCGGGGAGAACCACGAGGTCCGCGAGGCCCGGGTCGCCGCGCCGCGGACGCCGGTGGAGCGGCCGGACCAGCCGGTGGCGCCCGTCAACGGGTTCCAGGGGCGGGCGGTCGCGCCGGTCGCGTACCCGCCGGAGCGCCAATATCCGCCGGCCGTCCCACCGCAGGTGCCGCCGGCGCCGCAGGAGAGCTACGAGCCGCGGGCCTACCGGTCCGGGGGCTACTACGGCGGCGATACCGACTACGGCTACGGCGCCGCTGGCAGCGGCGGATATTCCGAGGACCGGTTCGACGGCGGTGACTACCCGGAGAGCTACGCGGGTGGTGGCTACGAGTCCTACGCGCGGGCCGAGCCGCGGGTGGCCGAGCCGCCGGCGGGCATCGCCGACCCGGCCGGCCTGGAGTGGCGCGCGCCGGCCGCGGCCGCCGCTGTGCCCGCGCCGGCTCCGGTCGCCGGTGACTCCGAGGTCGACCGGGCGATCGGGGTGCTGCGCCGGGAGTTCGGCGGCTCGCGGGTGCTGGCGTTCGCCAACCCCAAGGGCGGCGTGCACAAGACCACCGCGACCGTGCTGGCCGCCGCGACGGTCGGCAGCATCCGCGGCCAGGGCGTGCTCGCCTGGGACGACAACGAGCTGCGCGGCACCCTCGGCCTGCGCGCCGGCAGCGCCCGCCACGCCCGCACGATCCGCCACCTGATCGCCAACCTGGCCGAGGTGGAGGCGCAGCACGGCTACGGGCTGACCGAGGCGCTCGACGACTTCCTGCGGCACGCGTCCGACGGCTCCTACGACGTGCTGGCCGGCGAGGAGAGCCCACGGTTCGCGCAACGGCTCGACCAGTACACGGTGCGGCGTGTGCTCGAGTTGCTCCGGCGTACGCACGACGTGATCTGTGTGGACACCGGCAACAACGTGGAGAGCGCCAACTGGCAGACCGTGCTGCAGGCGGCCGACCAGCTGGTGATCACGACCGTGCCACGGGAGGACGCGGCCTTCACCGCCGACTGGATGCTCGACCTGCTCTACGACGTGGGCATGGGCGACCTGGCCACCAACGCGGTGACGCTGCTGTCGTGCCCGACCCCGGGCAAGTCGCCGATGCTCGACGACTTCGCGGCCCACTTCGCGACCCGCACGCGCGCGGTCGCGGTCGTGCCCTACGACCCGGCGCTGGAAGCGGGCTCGTCCATCGAATACGCGCTGCTCCAGCCGGAGACCCGCGACGCCTGGCTCAAGGCCGCGAGCATCATGCTGGAGCCGTTCGCCCGCTGACCGCCGTGGCCGGCCTCACGCGCACGAATCGCGGCCGTGATCACCGAGGCCGCCCTGCCCGCAACCACCACAACGCCGGCCTGCCTGTGGCGCGATGTTGCCGAGCCGGTATTAGCCGCCGTCGCGGGCTCAGCTCGGCCGGGTGGGCCATCCCGTGTGACGAGGCGGCGACGGTCACGCGCCGCCCTGCGCCCGGATCGCCTCGATCGCTATACCCGCGATCCGTCGGGCGCGTTCCTCGTCGTCGCCCGTGGTTCTCGGCGCTTGCCAAATGGTTCATCCTAGGATGCCTTAGAGCGTGTTTGGCTAGCCTCGCTCGGCCGGCTGCGCCGAGCGGCTGCGGTGGCCGCGCCGGCGAGCCGGCGGAAGGCGGGCCCGCATCGCCTCCGCCGGTCGATTGATCAGGTGCGTTGGGTCTGGAGTTCGACTCGGCATTCGCGAGATCAAGTGCACCTCGTCTGGGTGCCTCGCGGCGTGTCGTCCAGAGCAGGCGCACATGATCTTGCGGTCGGGTTGGTCGGGGCCCGACCAGGCACACATGATCTTCGTGTTGGCCGTGTCGCCGCCCAATGGCGCCACCAGGCCCGGCGACCAGCGGTGGCGCGGATGTCGGAACTTGCTTGTGGCGCGCACTCTCCGGCGAGTCGTGCGCCGGATCCGGATCTCCGCCGGCAATGTGAATTTGATCTTCAACTCACCGGGGGTTCGTTGGTGCCTCCTGTCGTACCCGCGGACTAGGCTCGTCGCGGCGCTTGAGTGAAGGGGGTCCCGGGTGTCCGACTCGTTCGTGCATCTGCACGTGCACACCGAGTACTCGATGCTCGACGGTGCCGCCCGGCTCAAGGAGCTGTTCGCCGAGGCCAATCGGCTCGGCATGCCGGCGCTGGCGATGACCGACCACGGCAACATGTACGGCGCCTACGACTTCTTCAAGCAGGCCACCGGCGCCGGGGTCAAGCCGATCATCGGCGTCGAGGCCTATCTGACGCCCAACACGGCCCGGCAGGACCGGGTGCGGGTGCGGTGGGCCGACGGCGGCGAGAACGACGTGTCCGGTGGCGGCGCCTACACGCACATGACCATGCTCGCCGCCGACGCCGAGGGGTTGCGCAACCTCTTCCGGATGCAGTCGCGGTCGTCGCTGGAGGGCTACTACTTCAAGCCGCGGGCCGACCGGGAGCTGCTGCACGAGCACGGCAAGGGGATCATCGCGACCACCGGGTGCCCGTCCGGCGAGGTGCAGACCTGGCTGCGGATCGGCGACTTCGAGAAGGCCTGCGCCTCGGCCGCCGAGTTCATGGACATCTTCGGGCGCGACAACTTCTACCTCGAGCTGATGGACCACGGGCTCGACATCGAGACCCGGATCCGGCAGGACCTGCTGGCGCTCGGCAAGCGGCTCAACCTCAAGCCGGTGGCGACCAACGACCTGCACTACACCTACGAGAAGGACGCCGACGCGCACGAGGTGCTGCTCTGCGTGCAGTCCGGGTCCACGATGGCCGACCCCAAGCGGTTCAAGTTCGACGCGCGCGACTTCTACCTGAAGTCCGCCGCGGAGATGTACCAGCTCTGGGAGAAGGAAGTTCCCGGCGCCTGCGCCAACACGCTGGAGATCGCGGAGAAGATCGGCGACTACTCGTCGGTGTTCGGCCACCGCAAGCTGATGCCCTCGTTCCCGGTGCCCGACGGCTACACCGAGGAGTCGTGGCTGCGCGCCGAGGTGCACCGCGGGCTGCGCGAGCGCTTCCCCAACGGCGTCCCGGAGGACCGGCTCAAGCAGGCCGACTACGAGCTCGACGTCATCTGCAAGATGGGCTTCCCGGGCTACTTCCTGGTCACCGCCGACCTCTGCGAATACGCCCGCAAGGAGAAGATCCGGGTCGGGCCGGGTCGTGGCTCGGCGGCGGGCGCGCTGATCGCCTACGCGCTCAAGATCACCGAGCTCGACCCGATGGACCACGGCCTGCTGTTCGAGCGGTTCCTCAACCCCGACCGCGTCTCGATGCCCGACATCGACATGGACTTCGACGAGCGCCGGCGCGGCGACATGATCCGCTACGCGACCGAGCGGTGGGGCGAGGAGCGGGTCGCCCAGATCGTCACCTACGGCAAGATCAAGGCGAAGGCGGCCATCAAGGACGCGGCCCGGGTGCTCGGCTACCCGTTCGCGGTCGGCGACAAGATCACCAAGGCCATGCCGCCGCCGGTGATGGGCAAGGACATCCCGCTCTCGGGCATCTTCGACCCGTCGCACAACCGCTACGCCGAGGCCGCCGAGTTCCGCACCCTCTACGAGACCGATCCCGACACCAAGAAGGTCGTCGACACCGCCAAGGGCATCGAGGGCCTGATCCGTCAGCCCGGCGTGCACGCGGCCGGCGTGATCCTGTCGGGCGAGCCGCTGATGGACGTGCTGCCGATCTGGCGGCGCGACAACGACGGCGCGATCATCACGCAGTGGGACATGGGCGCCTGCGAGTCCATCGGCCTGCTCAAGATGGACTTCCTCGGCCTGCGCAACCTCACGATCATGGATGACTGCCTCGACGGCATCCAGCACAACCGGGGCGAGACCGTCGTCCTGGAGCAGCTGCCGCTGGCCGACAAGCCGACCTACGAGCTGCTGGCCCGCGGCGACACCCTGGGCGTGTTCCAGCTCGACGGCGGCCCGATGCGCTCGCTGCTGCGCTCGATGGTCCCCGACAACTTCGAGGACATCTCCGCGGTCCTCGCGCTCTACCGGCCGGGTCCGATGGGCGCCAACGCCCACAACGAATACGCCGACCGCAAGAACGGCCGCAAGCCGGTCGTGCCGATCCACCCCGAGCTGGCCGACGCGCTCGAGGAGATCCTGGGCGACACCTACGGGCTGATCGTCTACCAGGAACAGGTCATGGCGATCGCGCAGCAGCTCGCGGGCTACACGCTCGGCGCCGCCGACCTGCTCCGCCGGGCGATGGGCAAGAAGAAGAAGGAGATCCTCGACAAGGAGTACGTGCCCTTCTCCCAGGGCATGCGCGACAACGGCTACTCCGACGCGGCGATCAAGACGCTGTGGGACATCCTCGTCCCGTTCTCCGACTACGCGTTCAACAAGGCACACACCGCCGGCTACGGGCTGGTCTCCTTCTGGACCGCCTACCTCAAGGCCAACTACCCGGCCGAATACATGGCGGCGCTGCTGACCTCGGTCGGTGACGACAAGGACAAGGCGGCCGTCTACCTCGCCGAGTGCCGGCGCATGGGCATCAAGGTGCTGCCGCCCGACGTCAACGAGTCGCTGGCCCGGTTCGGCGCCGTCGGCACCGACATCCGGTTCGGCATGGCCGCCGTCCGCAACGTCGGCGTCAACGTCGTCGAGGCGATCGTGCGGGCCCGCAAGCAGCACGGCCCCTACACCGACTTCTACGACTTCCTGCGCAAGGTCGACGCGGTCGCCTGCAACAAGCGCACCATCGAGTCGCTGATCAAGGCGGGCGCGTTCGACTCGCTCGGCCACAGCCGCAAGGGCCTGCTGGCCATCCACGCCGACGCGATCGACGCGTTCATGGGCGTCAAGCGCAACGAGGCGGTCGGCCAGTACGACCTGTTCGGCGCCGCGTTCGGCGACGCGTCCGAGACCTCGATGATCGTGTCGCCGCCGATCCCCGACGGCGAGTGGGACAAGCCCGACAAGCTGTCGTTCGAGCGCGAGATGCTCGGCCTCTACGTGTCGGACCACCCCCTCTCCGGCCTCGACCGCGCGCTGTCGGCCGCCGCCGACACCCCGATCGCGGCGCTGGCGGAGGAGGGCGCGATCCCCGACGGCGCGGTGGTCACGCTGGCCGGCATCCTCACCGGCGTCCAGCGCCGGATCACCAAGCAGGGCCGGCCGTGGGCGTCGGCGTCGATCGAGGACATGACCAGCGGCGTCGAGGTGCTGTTCTTCCCCAACACCTACGAGCTGGTCGGGCAATACATCGCCGAGGACGCGATCGTCGTGGTCAAGGGCCGCGTCGACCGCCGCGACGACCAGGCCCGCATCATGGCGATGGACATGTCGATCCCCGACATCTCGGCCGCGAGCGCCGACGGCAACCAGCCGGTGGTCATGAACATCGCCACCAACCGGGTCACGCCGCCGTTGGTCGAACGGCTCCGCGAGATCCTCAACACCCACCCGGGCCCGTCCGAGGTGCACGTGCGCCTGGTCAACGGCTCCAAGGCCACGGTCCTACGACTGAGCCCGCTACGGGTGGCGCCGACGACGGCGCTGATGGCCGACCTCAAGGCCCTGCTCGGCCCGTCGGCGGTCGAGCTGGCCCGCTGACGGCCCGCAGCGGGCCGTCGGGCCTCTGCCGCCTGGTCGGCCTGGGCCGGCGGCGCGCGACTGGTGTTGCTCATGTCGCTCCGGGCTTGATCGTCGGCGGCGGGGTGCGGTAGGCGATGGGCGATTCGCCTGAGAGGATCGGTCGGTGACCGCCGCCAGCCCCGAACCGACTGACGGTTCCTGGGCGGCGCCCGCCGGTTCCGGCGCCGCTCCCGCTTCGGGGGACGGCACCTGGTCGTCGGCGGACGCCCCGCCACCCCCGCCCGCGCCCACCGGCGGGTCCGCCGCGTCCCGTCCGGGACCGTGGGCCACGCCGCCGTCGGGCTGGCAGCCGCCGGATGCCCGGCCGCGGCCGGGGGTTCCGACCGCCGACTCAGGGCTCGACGCCGGGTCAGGCGACACGGGGAACGCCGGCGCGCGCGGTGCGCAGCCGGTGGGGCCGATCGGCGCCCCGGACTTGGGCGTCGACGCCGGGTCAGGCGACACGGGAAACGCCGGCTCGCGCGGTGCGGAGGCGGCGCCGCCGGCCGGCGGTGATCCCAGCGCGTCGGGCGGCTGGGCGGCGCCGACCGAGCATGACGGTGGCGTGGTGGTCGGGCCGCAGGACGGATGGGTGGGGCCGCGGGCGCCGGAGCCGCCGGCGTTGCCGTTGCGGCAGCGGCTCGGGGCGGCCGGGCTGACCGCGGTCGTGGTCGCCGTCGTGGGCGCCCCGCTCGGCCTGCTCTGGGCCCTGCTCGCGCCCGGGGTGCCGATCATCAAGACCGACGACGGCGCGGTCTTCGCGACGCCGAGCCCTGAGGAGTTCATCGCGTCGGACGGGTGGTTCACGATCCTGCTGTTCGTACTCGGCGTCCTGGCGGCGTTGGTGACGTGGATCGGGTTCCGGCGCCACCGCGGGCCGTGGACGCTCGCCGGGCTGGTCGTCGGCACGATCGGGGCCAGCATCCTGGCCTGGCAGGTCGGCCGGCGGATCGGGATCGGCGACTACCACGACAGGATCCTGGCGGCCAAGCCCGGCGAGCTGATCACCCGGCCGCCGGACCTGCGGGCCGGTGGGTTCACCAAGCTCTGGGACGTCGTCCCGTTCGTTCACGGCGACCTGCTCATCGCGACCTTCGGCGCCGTGATCATCTACACGCTGCTCGCCGGCTGGTCCCGCACGCCGTCGCTGCAACGCGAGCCTCAGCTCCCACAGCCGACGCCGAACAACCCGTTCTACGTCCTCGGCGTGCCCGGATCGGCCGACACCGGCCTCCCGGCCGCGCCCGGCGTCCCCGGCGACGACCCGGGCAGCGGCTTCCCGACCGCGCCGAACCCGCCCCACCATGGCCCGGGCGATCCCGGCGCTCCGGACGGGCAACAGCCTCGGCCGACGCCGTGAGCCGGCGCCGAGCCGCCGCCCGAGGCGACGCGGCCCGCTGATGCCGCCGACCACCGCCGACCTGGAGCCCCGTACCCAGGCCTGGGTCGACGACGCCCTGCCGCCCGGCCATGCCGTCACACGAGTGAGCACCCTGCGCGGCGGCTGGACCTCGCGGATCTGCCGGCTCGACGTCGAGGGCCCCGACGGCCCGTACGCCCTCGTCCTGCGTTCCTTCCAGACCCCCTTCTTCGTCCGCCACGCACCCAACCTGCTGGCCCGCGAAGCCGACATCCTGAGACTGCTCGCCGACACCGACGTCCCAGCCGCCCGACTCGTCGCGGTCGACCCGGCCGGCGACCACTGCGACCACCCGTCCCTGCTGATGACCCTGCTTAAGGGCCGCGTCGACCTGACCGAGGACCACTCCCCGGAACTGGCCCGCCGGCTGGTGCGGATCCACGCGATCACGCCGACGACCCGGCCGCGCACCTACCAGCCCTGGACCGACCCGGACCGGGTCCGGCCACCCGGCGGTGACGACGCCCTCTGGCGCAGGGCGATCAGCGAGATCCGGCGCGACCCGCCGCCGTACGAAGGCGCCTTCCTGCACCGCGACTTCCACCCCGGCAACGTCCTCTTCACCGGCGGCACGATCACCGGCGTCGTGGACTGGGTGGAGACCTCGTGGGGCCCGACCGACCTCGACGTCGCCCACTGCGCCACCGCCACCGCCCTCCTGCACGGCGCGGAGGCGGGGATGCGGTTCGCCGACCACTACCGCGACACCGGCGGCACGCTCGACGCGGACCCGGCCGCCCACCGCTACTGGCGATTGCTCGACGCCCTCGCCTTCGCCCCCGCCGCCGAGAAGGTGGTCGGGCCCTGGCGTGAACTCGGCCGCACCGACATCGACGCCGCGGCGCGACTCACCAGCTACGTCGAGGCCCTGCTCAGTTAGGCGAGGCCGGGACCGCCAGCTCCCGCAGCGGCACCGGCACCGCCCGCACCTGCCGCAGCAGCGCCGCCTCCCGGGTCAGCATCCGCAGCTCGGCCCGCAGCCGCCCGGCCGTGTCGGGCGTCGCCAGCAACCGCTGCCGGTCCTCCAGGCTCAGCGCCGCCGTGGCCGCGACCAGATGCGACAGCACCGTCGGGTCCTCGGGCAGCTGCTCGGTGAGCTCCTGCTCGTCGGCCCGGATCAGCGTCAGGTACTGCCGGAACACCGCCAGCACCCGCGGCGCCAGCAGGTCGGCGAGCTCCTCCTGGCCGGGCGGCTCGGGCAGCCACTCGACCTCGGCCATCAGGTAGGGCTCGGACGTCTTGTCGATCGACACCACCCGGAACCGGCGGCGGCCCACGGTGACGATGTCGTAGCGGCCGTCCGGCAGCTCGGTCACCTGGCGCAGCTCGGCCGTGCAGCCGACCTCGTGCAGCGCCACGTCGCCGGGGGAGGCGGGCGCGGCGGCGGGCGGTGGCGGGAGCGGGTGGACGGGCACCGGGCCGAGCCGCGGCGGGTCCGTGGGCGACTGCCCGGGCGGCGGGGCGGTGGGCAGCGTCTCCCAGCCCTGCTGGATCGCCACCACCCCGAACTCGCGTGGATCACCGTCCGGCCGGCTGAGCAGATGCTTCACGAGGTCGCGGTAGCGCTCCTCGAAGATGTGCAACGGCAGCACGAGGCCGGGGAAAAGCACCGTCCCAAGGGGGAAAACGGGCAGCCGCGACGTCACCGCCCGAGCCTAACGCCTGACCGGGCACCGAGGACCTAACCGTGCGAACGGCGGCGGAATCTCGATTGCTGGGACGCCTAGACTTGGCCAGGTGTTGAACCGGATCGACCTGCGCGGCGTCGACACCGACCCGCGCGGTCTGCTGCCCCGTGCCCGGCTCGACGTGTCGCAGGCCGTCGAGACCATCCGCCCGCTCGTCGAGGCGGTCCGGGAGCATGGGTTCCACGCGGTCCGGGAGGCGACGCAGCGGTTCGACGGCGTGACCCTCGACGAGCTGCGGGTCCCGCCCGAGACGATCAAGGCGGCCGAGCACAGCCTCGACCCCGACGTCCGGGCCGCCCTGCTGGAGGCGATCGCCCGGGCGCGGCGGGTCCACGAGGACCAGAAACGGCAGGACACCACCACCCAGGTCGTACGCGGCGGCACGGTCACCGAGCGCTGGGTCCCGGTCGAGCGGGTCGGCCTCTACGTCCCCGGCGGCCTGGCGATGTATCCGTCCACGGTCGTGATGAACGTCGTGCCCGCCCAGGTGGCCGGCGTCGACGCGCTGGTCGTGGTCAGCCCGCCCCAGAAGGACAACGGCGGCCTGCCCGACCAGCGGGTGCTGGCCGCGTGCGCGCTGCTCGGCGTCGACGAGGTCTACGCGATCGGCGGCGCGCAGGCGATCGCGGTGCTCGGCCACGGCAGCACCACCAACGCCGACGGCACCGGCTACTGCCGGCCGGTCGACATCATCACCGGCCCGGGCAACGTCTGGGTGACCGCGGCCAAGCGGATCCTGCGCTCCGGCGGCACGGTGGGCATCGACGCCGAGGCCGGGCCGACCGAGATCGCCGTCCTGGCCGACGACACCGCCGACCCCGGCCACGTCGCCGCCGACCTGATCAGCCAGGCCGAGCACGACCCCCTCGCGGCCAGCGTGCTGGTCACCACGTCGCCCGCGCTGGCGGACGCCGTCGACCGCGAGCTGCCGGGCCGGGTCGCGAAGACGAAGCACACCGGGCGGATCACCGCCGCGCTGACCGGCGAGCAGTCCGGCACGGTGCTCGTCGACGACCTCGACCAGGGGCTGCGCGTCGTCAACGCGTACGCCGCCGAGCACCTCGAGATCCAGACCCGGGACGCCCGCGAGGTCGCGTTCCGGGTGCGCAACGCGGGCGCGATCTTCGTGGGCCCGTTCGCGCCGGTCTCGCTCGGCGACTACTGCGCCGGCTCCAACCACGTGCTGCCGACCGGCGGCTGCGCCCGGCACTCCAGCGGCCTGTCCGTGCAGTCGTTCCTGCGCGGGATCCACATCGTGGAGTACGACGAGGCGGCGCTGCGCGAGGCCGCCCCGCACGTGGTGACCCTGGCCACCGTCGAGGACCTGCCGGCGCACGGCGAGGCGGTCACGGCGAGGTTCCCGGCATGACCCACCTCGACGACCTCCCGCTGCGCGACGACCTGCGGGGGCTGACCCCCTACGGCGCGCCGCAGCTCGACGTGCCGGTCCGGCTCAACACCAACGAGAACTCCTACTCCGTGCCCGACGACGTCGTCGAGGCGATCGGCAAGGCGGTCCAGGACGAGCTGCGCGACCTCAACCGCTACCCCGACCGCGACGCGGTGGCGCTGCGGTCCGACCTGGCGGCCTACCTCGGGCACGGGCTGACCGTCGCCAACGTCTGGGCGGCCAACGGCTCCAACGAGATCCAGCAGCAGCTCCTGCAGGCGTTCGGCGGGCCGGGGCGCACGGCGCTCGGCTTCACGCCGGCCTACTCGATGCACCCCCTGCTGGCCGTCGGCACGGGCACCGGCTGGGTCGACGGCCGCCGCGGCGCCGACTTCACCCTGACCGCCGCCGACGTGGTCGCGCAGGTGCGCGCGTACGCGCCGGATCTGGTCTTCCTCTGCTCGCCCAACAACCCCACCGGCACGGCGCTGCCGCCGGACGTGGTGACCGCGGTGCTCGACGTGGCGCCGGGGATGGTCGTCGTCGACGAGGCGTACGCGGAGTTCGCCCGCCCCGGCACCCCGAGCGCGCTCACCGTGCTGCCCGGCCACCCCCGGCTCGTGGTGACCCGCACGATGAGCAAGGCGTTCGGCTTCGCCGGCGGCCGGCTGGGCTACCTCGCCGCCGACCCGGCCGTGGTCGACGCCGTCCAGCTCGTCCGCCTGCCCTACCACCTCAGCGCGCTGACCCAGGCCGCCGCCCGCGCCGCCGTGGCCCACCGCGACGGCCTGCTCGCCACCGTCGAGGCGATCAAGGAGCAGCGCGACCGGATCGTGGCCACGCTGCGGTCCCGCGGGCTGACCGTGGCCGACAGCGACGCCAACTTCGTGCTCTTCGAGGTCGGCGGCGACCAGCGGGCCGCCTGGCAGGCCCTGCTCGACCGGGGCGTGCTCGTCCGCGACGTCGGCCTGCCCGGCTGGCTGCGGGTCACCGCCGGCACGCCCGAAGAGACCGACGCTTTCCTCACCGCGATGGAGTCCTTGTGAGCCGCATCGGCCGCGTGGAGCGGACCACCAACGAGACCAAGGTGTCGGTCGAGATCGACCTCGACGGCACCGGCCGTGCCGAGATCTCGACCGGGGTCGGCTTCTACGACCACATGCTCAACCAGATCGCCCGGCACGGCGGCTTCGACCTGACCGTGCGGACGGTCGGCGACCTCGAGATCGACGCCCACCACACGATGGAGGACACCGCGATCGCGCTCGGCACGGCGTTCGCCGAGGCGTTGGGTGACAAGGCCGGGATCCAGCGGTACGGCAGCGCCACGGTCCCCATGGACGAGGTACTGGTGCGGGCCGCGGTCGACCTGTCCGGCCGGGCCTACGTGGTGCACGACGAGCCGCCGCTGGCGCCGTACATCGGGCCGGTCTATCCCACCAGCATGACCCGGCACATCTTCGAGTCGTTCGGCCTGGCGGCCAAGGTCACGCTGCACGTCGACGTGCTGCGGGCGGCCCGCCCCGGCGGCAACCCCGACGCCCACCACGTCGTCGAGGCCCAGTTCAAGGCGGTCTCCCGGGCGCTGCGGGCCGCGGTGGCGATCGACCCCCGCTCCGGCGGCGCGGTCCCGTCCACGAAGGGCGCACTGTGAGCGAGCGGAGCGAGCGAACCGGTTGGCTCAGTGAGCCCGGCTCTTGGCGTGCCTCGCGAAGCGAGGGGCGGCTATGAGCTCGGTGGTGCCGGTTCTGTTGCTGGGCCTGGCCGGGATCCTGTCCGGCGGCGCCTACTCGATGCACAAGCAGGGCGCGGCGCGCGGCGGTGTCGTCTTCGTCGGTCTGCTGGCGGCGCTCGCGCTGGTCGGCGGCATCCTCTGGCTGGTGCCGTCGTGACCGCCCGCAAGGTGGTCGTCCTCGACTACGGCTCCGGCAACCTGCGCTCGGCGCAGCGGGCCCTGGAGCGGGTGGGGGCGGACGTCACCGTGACCCCCGACCTGGCGGCTGCCGCCGACGCCGACGGCCTGGTGGTGCCGGGCGTCGGCGCCTACGCCGCGTGCATGGCCGGCATCGACGCGCTGCCCGGCGCGGCCGGCCGGGTGATCGCCGAGCGCGTCTCGGCGGGCCGCCCGGTGCTCGGCATCTGCGTCGGCATGCAGGTGCTGTTCGAGGCGGGCGAGGAGCACGGCGTGGTGACCAAGGGGCTGGGCCTGCTGCCCGGCACGGTCACCCGGCTCGCCGCGCGCCGCGTCCCGCACATGGGCTGGAACACGGTCGCCCCGCCGGCCGACTCGGTGCTGTTCGCCGGCCTGCCCGACGACACGAGGTTCTACTTCGTCCACTCGTACGCGGCCCACGACCCCGGGAGCGGAGTCACCTGGACCACCCACGAGACGCCGTTCGTGGCCGCGGTCGAGCGGGGCGCGCTGTCGGCGACCCAGTTCCACCCCGAGAAGTCCGGCGACGCGGGCGCGACCCTGCTCGGCAACTGGCTGGCCACCCTTGGCTAAGGAACGCGCCCTGCGCCGGGCCGCCCGCGAGGCGGAGGCCGCCAAGCTCCGCGCCAAGCGGGCCCGCGTCTCCGCGCGCCGCCAGCGCCGCCGGGCCCTGGTCAACCGGCTGACCCCGAAGCGCCGCCGCACCGGCCGCCTGCTGGTCCGGCGCAGCCGCGGCGAGCGGGCCGGCATCGCCGTCGTCACGCTCGTGCTGCTCGCGCTGGTCTGGTTCCTGGTCGACGACCTGGCGCTGCGCCTCGTGCTCACCGTGCTCCTGCTGCTCTGCCTGCCGGCCCTGGTCGTCGTCGCCCTGGGCCGCCGGGCCGGATAGATCGCTCTCCTGCGGAGGAAGACCATGACGCTGCACCTGCTGCCCGCCGTCGACGTCGCCGACGGCCAGGCCGTCCGCCTCGTGCAGGGCGCCGCCGGCACCGAGACCGGCTACGGCGACCCGCTGGAGGCGGCCCTGGCCTGGCAGCACGACGGGGCCGAGTGGGTGCATCTGGTCGACCTCGACGCCGCGTTCGGCCGCGGCTCCAACGCTCCGTTGCTGGCCTCCGTCGTGTCGCGCCTCGACGTCAAGGTCGAGCTGTCCGGTGGCATCCGCGACGACGCCTCGCTGCGGGCGGCGCTGGCCACCGGGGCGGCCCGGGTCAACATCGGCACGGCCGCGCTCGAGGACCCGGAGTGGTGCGACCGGGTCGTCGGCGAATACGGCGACCGCGTGGCGATAGGGCTCGACGTGCGCGGACGCACGCTGTCGGCCCGCGGCTGGACCCGCGACGGCGGCGACCTGTTCGAGGTGCTGGAGCGGCTCGACAAGGCCGGGGCCGCGCGGTACGTGGTCACCGACATCACCAAGGACGGCATGATGCGCGGACCCAACCTCGACCTGCTGCGCGAGGTCTGCGCCCGCACGCCCGCGCCCGTGATCGCCTCCGGCGGCGTGTCCACCTTGGACGACCTGCGCGCGCTGGCCACGCTGGAGAGTGAGGGAGTGGAAGGCGTGATCGCCGGCAAGGCGTTGTACGCGGGCGCCTTCACCGTCCGCGAGGCGTTGGCGGTGCTGGCGTCGTGAGCGTCGCGGTCCGGGTGATCCCGTGCCTCGACGTCGACGCGGGGCGGGTGGTCAAGGGCGTCAACTTCGTCGACCTGCGCGACGCCGGGGACCCGGTGGAGCTGGCGGCGGCCTACGACGCGGCCGGGGCCGACGAGCTGACGTTCCTCGACGTGACGGCGTCGTCGGACGACCGAGGGACGATGCTCGACGTCGTACGGCGTACCGCCGAGTCCGTGTTCATCCCCCTGACCGTCGGTGGCGGTGTGCGTTCGGTGTCCGATGTGGACACTCTGCTGCGGGCCGGCGCCGACAAGGTCGGGGTCAACACGGCGGCGATCGCGCGGCCGGAGCTGGTGCGCGAGATCGCGGAGCGGTTCGGCAACCAGGTGCTGGTGCTGTCGCTGGACGTGCGGCGGTCGCCGTTCGGGGATTTCGAGGTGACGACGCACGGCGGCCGTAAGGGGACCGGGCTCGACGCGATCGAGTGGGCCCGGCGGGTGGCCGACCTGGGAGCGGGGGAGATCCTGCTCAACTCGATGGACGCCGACGGGACCAAGGCCGGGTTCGACCTGGAGCTGATCCGGCTGGTCCGGGCCGCGGTGGACATCCCGGTCATCGCCAGCGGCGGCGCGGGGGCGGCTGCGCACTTCCCGCCGGCGGTCGACGCCGGGGCCGACGCGGTGCTGGCCGCCTCGGTGTTCCACTTCGGAGAGCTGCGCATCGGCGACGTGAAGACGGTGCTGCGTGCGGCCGGCCACCCCGTCCGGTAACCGGTGGGCGTCCGCGAGAACCTGATCCCACCGGCCGGCCGGCCCCGGGCGTACGCCCTGGTCAGCTTGGTCTTCGGTGTCGGGGTGGGCACGTCTACCTGATCGAGGCGGTCGACCCGGAGACCCGGGTACGCACCCAGGCGTTCGCCCGCTCCTGGCTCAACGTCGGCTGGTCGGCCGGCGCGGGCCTGGCGGCGCTGGCGCTGGCGGTCGACACGCGGTGGGCGTACCTGGCGCTGCCGTTGACCAACGCTGTCGTGCTGCTGGCCAACCTGGCACTGATCGCCCGCCTGCCCGCGGGTCCTCCCGGCCGGGCCAGGCGCGCTCGTGCGGTCGGCGAGCGGCACGTCTTCGCCGACCGCCAGTTCCTGGCGGTGACGGTGCTGCTGGCCTACGGCACGATCGAACTGCAGGTCGCGCCCCTGTGGCTGCTCACACACACCGACGCGCCGAAGTGGTGGATCGGCGTGCTGACCCTGATCAACACCATCATGGCGACAACGTTGCAGGTAGCCATGACCCGCGGCGCACATCCTCCCCGGCGCGGCCCGCGCCCTCCGCCTGGGCGGCCTGGCCGCGGCCCTGGGCTGCCCGATCTTCTACCTGGCCGGCGCCACGTCAGGCGTGGTCACGATGATCGTCTTCGTCGTGGCGACGGTGTTGTTCACGCTGTCGGAGATGTGGCAGTCGGCGGGCTCATGGACCCTGGCAGCGGAACTGCCGCCGCCCGGCCGCCGAGGCGAGTACTTCGGCGCCTTCCGCATGGGCAACTCGGCCATCGAGATGATCGGCCCGGCCGCCCTGATCGCCCTGGCCGTCACCACGGGCGGCTGGGGCTGGTTCCTGATCGGCGGAGTCTTCCTCGGCGCGGCCCTGGCCGCGGTCCCCCTGGTCGACTGGGTCGCCCGCCACCGCGCCGCCCCCACCCCAGAGCCGACCCCGGCCTTGACCTGAACCCGCCCGTTACCGCAGGGTTGCGGCCGCCCGGCCGACTTGGGCTTTGACCTGAACCGGCCCCACCTCACGGTTGCGGCCGCTGGGCCGACTCCAGCGTGACCTGAACCCGCTCGGCAGCGGGTCCCGCCGGCGCGGCGGGCGGTTCCTCTTCCGGGACTGCCGGCGGGAACCGGGGCGGCTCGACTCCGGCCTGCGTGCCCTGCGGCACCCGCTCGTTCGGCGTGTTGCGAACCCGGGCGTGTTTGGGGGGAGGCCGGAGGTGTCGTCGGAGGCGTACATGCTTTGTCATGTGCGTACATGCCGAAGCATGTCCACGCTCGGCACATCCCTCCCTCCGCCGCGACACGCCCACAAGCGAAACGCCGAGGCAAACCAGCCGCGAATCCCACGGCGGGCGGGCGGTCAGCCCAGGCGGGTGTAGGTCAGGCCGAAGTCGTGCTCCCACTCCGCGCCCGGCATCGCCTTCTCCCATGCGCCGTCGATGCGGTTGCCGTCGACGGTGAAGGTGCCCGTGAAGCGTTGGGCGAAGTGGAACGGTGAGAAGTCCCCGGTTTCCCGCGTCAGGGTCCACACGCGGTCGTCGAACGTCATCGCGTACACGCGGCTGACGCCCCGCGAGTCGAAATAGTGCTGCGTGTAGCGGCCGTTCTCGGCCCGGGCGGCCACGAGGGAGAAGCTGTCCGGCGCCTCGGGGATCGGGATCTCCGTGCGCTGCGCCAGGTAGGTCCCGCCCAGCGTCCACTCGAAGACGCTCCGCGCCGCGGTCGGCGGCATCCCCGGGAACGACGCCTCCACCGCCCACTCGCCGACGAAGATCTCCAGGCTCACGAGTGGGCGCTTTCGTCGGGGTCGGTGCGGCCCGCGTACTCCAGGATCGCCGCGGCGTGGTCCGCGTCGTCGAGCGTCCAGTCGCCGTCGTCGGCCAGCGGGCGGCGCAGCAGTTGCGTGTAGACCGTGTCCACCGCGCCCACGCCGACGCGCCGGTTGCGCCACATCGCGGCGCCGGTCGAGGTCACCTGGAACCAGCCGTCGACGACCGTGATCAGGCCTGCCCCGGTCAGCCGGCGGACCGCCTCCTCGACCTCACGCCGGCCCGGCAGCACCTGGCGCAGGTGGTCGGCCATCGAGAGCACGTCCGCGAGCCGTACGCCCTCCGGTCGTCTCGTCGTCGCCGAGCGCATGTGCCGCCCCGCGCCGTTGGCCATCACCACCGCGACGAAGATCCACGCGTCGGATCGTCGCCAGCCGTCCTGCCCCATGGCCCCATGATGCCAACGTCAACGAGCCATGAACATTGTGGTGATCTTTTGTTTACCTGAAACCTTCACCAGTCTCGATGCATCATGCAGCCGGGTCGGGCAGCGGGCGGGCGCTCACCCGGCCCGCCGACGGGCGCACCGTGAACAGCGGAATGAAGACGTGGTTGAGGGGTCCGATCAGGAGGGCGTACGCCACCGTGCCCACGCCGACCGTGCCTCCGAGCAGCACGCCGGCGGCGAGGACGGACAGTTCGATCACGGTACGGGTGAGCCGGATCGACCGGCCCGGCTTGCGCGCCACCCAGCCGGTCATCAGGCCGTCGCGGGGGCCCGGACCGAGCCGCGCTCCGATGTAGAGGCCGCCCGCGACGCCGTTGAGGACGATGCCGAGGACGAGGAAGGTGATCCGCACCGCCAGCGGGTCCGGCGTCGGCAGCAGGGCCAGGGTGGCGTCCACCGCCAGCCCGATGAGGACGATGTTGCTGACGGTGCCGATGCCCGGCTTCTGCCGCAGGGGGATCCAGAGCAGCAGCACGGCCGCGCCGACGATGATCACGATGGTGCCGAACGAGAGGCCCGTCCGCTCGGCGAGGCCCTGGTGGAAGACGTCCCAGGGGTCCAGTCCGAGCGCCGACTCGATCATGAGGCCCATGCTCGCGCCGTACAGCGCCAGCCCGACGAACAGCTGCGTGAGCCGCCGGGGAAGCCGGTCGCGCAGGCCGGAGGGTGCGTGGTTGCTCTCGGACACCATGCATGCCACTCTGGAACCAATTGGTGTGGTGCTGAAGAGCCAATTCGCGAGGAGTGGATATGACGAGCCTGGTCCGTGGAAGCCAACTCGCCCGGCTCCTCGGCCACTGGCACGCCTTGCCGGGCCGCCGGCGCAACCCTGACTACGCCGCCCTGGCCGGGGCGGTCCGCGGGTTGCTCTCCGACGGCCGGCTGCCGCTGGGCATCCGCCTCCCCGCCGAACGCGAGCTCGCCGAGGCGCTCAAGGTCAGCCGGACCACCGTCACGGCCGCGTACCGGGAGCTGCGCGAGAGTGGCCACCTGACCAGTCGCCGCGGCGCGGGCAGCTGGACCACGCTGCCGGGCGGTCACCGGGTCGCCAGCACCGGCCTGTGGACCCCGCTCAACGACCTGGGCATGATCGACCTGGGCTGCGCCGCCCTCGCCGCGCCCGCGGAGCTGATCCCCGCGGCCCGCGCCGCCGCCGACGAGCTGCCGCGCTACCTGGGCGACGCCGGCTACCACCCGACCGGCCTGGTCGAGCTGCGCGAGGCGGTCGCGCGCGGGTTCACCGACCGTGGCCTGCCGACCAGCCCCGACCAGATCATGGTCACCAGCGGCACCCAGCAGGCCCTCGACCTGGTGCTGCGGCTGACGGTCCAGGCGGGCAACGGCGTACTCATGGAATCGCCGACCTATCCCAACGCCCTGGCCGCCCTGTCGGCGCGCCGCGCCCGGATCACCACGCACGGCCTCGACCCGGCGGCCGGCTGGGACGGCGAGCTGCTGCTGGGCGCGCTGCGGCAGACCACACCCCGACTGGCGTACGTCATCCCGGAGTTCCACAACCCCACCGGCCACCTGATGCCGGCGGACCTGCGGGAGCGGATGGTCGCCACGGCCCACTCGACCGGCACCGACCTGGTCGTCGACGAGTCCTTCGTGGACCTGCCGCTGGACGGCGTCGAGATGCCGCCACCGGTCGCGATGTTCGACCGCCACTCCCGCGTGATCACCATCGGCGGCATGAGCAAGCCCTACTGGGGCGGCCTGCGCATCGGCTGGGTCCGCGCCTCGGCCCCGACGGTCCAACGCCTGGCCGCCCTGCGCGTCGGCGTCGACATGTCGAGCCCGGTCCTGGACCAGCTGGTGGCCGCCCAACTGCTGGACCGCGCCGACACGATCGTCCCGGCCCGCCAGGCGCAGCTGGCCACCCAACGCGACGCCCTGCTGACGGCGCTGTCGGAACACCTCCCGGAGTGGCGCGTCCACCCACCGCAGGGCGGCGTGACGTTGTGGGCGGAGCTGGACGGGCCCATCTCGAGCGCATTGGCGCGGGCGGCGGAGGAGGTGGGGGTGCGGTTGGCGCCGGGGCCGCGGTTCGGCCTGGACGGGACGCTGGAGCGGTTCCTCCGCCTGCCCTACACACTGCCGGCGGAGGACCTGGTGGACGCGGTCAAGCGCATCGCCACGGTCCGCTACGACCTGGACCGCACGCCTGCCCCGGGCTGGCGCAAACCGGTCGTCATCGCCTGACGCCTTCCTGCTCAGCGCCTCCAGTCGCTCAGGAGAAACCGCCCGGTGCCGGGCCGCCCGGGCCGGTCGCTCGCCTTGGTCGTGCCGGCCGCCCTGGCCGCAAGACGACCGTGCTCGGGTCGGCGGTTCGTCAGACCGGCGGCCCAGGGCGGTGGCTCCGTTGAGCCGGCCGCTCGGCTTGGATGGAACCGGCGGACGTGATCATGTGCGCTTCACCTGGCAGATGGCCGCACATCTCGACGATCGAGTGCATCAGATCTGGTGACACGCCGGCAATCGCCCTGAACCGCTGCACATGATCATGCAAACGCCTCGCCACACTCTTGATTCTCCGCACTCGATCATGGTGCGGGGCGCGGGGCGAGTTGCGAGGCCCGGGGTGCCGGGCGCGGAGAGCCGGGGCTGCGCGGTGCCGGGCCCGAGGGCTGCGCGGCGCGGAAGCTGCAGAGCAAGCGGCGGGCGGCAGGGCCCGCCGCTTGCTCTGCAGCCATATACGCAACACCCTCGGCCTCGCCCGTTGCGTATATGGCTGCAGAGCAAACCCGCGCTGCGAGGGTGGGTGGCCTGGCCTTAGCTTGGTGCGGTGACATCCGACAGAGCCCGGGTCCGGGTCGCGACCGCAGACGACGTGGAGCGGATCTGTGAGATCTGTTCCGTCGCCTATCGGGAGACCTACCGCGACCTCCTACCCGCCGACTTCATCGAGCGCACGATCCGCGACTTCTACCAACCGGAGCGCGTCAGCAGGGAAGTCAACCCCAGCCCGCCGCACTGGTTCGGCTACCAGGTCGTCGAGGAGGGCGGGCTCGTCCAGGGCGCGGCCGGCGGCGGCATCACCAAGCCGGGGACAGGCGAGCTGTTCGTCATCTATCTCGATCCCACCAAGCGCAACCGCGGCCTCGGCACGCTCCTCCTCGACCGCGTCGTCGAGCAGCTCACCGACGCGGGCGCCGAGGAGATCTGGGTCGGGGTGACCAAGGGGAACGAGCGCGGCATCCCGTTCTACCGGGCCCGGGGGTTCGAAGAGGTCGAGACCGTTCCGATGTATTCGTCGCTGCCCGAGGAGAACCTCTGGGCCCTGCGCATGCGACGGCCCGCCGGCTGACGCGCCGGCGGGCCGGTCGAACGGTCAGATCTCGGCGAGCGTTCCCTCGTACATCTTGTCGATCTCGGTCTTGAAGTTGGCCTCGACGCCGCGGCGCTTGACCTTGAGGGATGGGGTGATCTCGCCGTCCTCGATGGTCAGGTCGCGGGGGAGGATGGCGAACTTCTTGATCGTCTCCCAGCGGTTGAGCTTCGTGTTGAGCTCGGCCACGTGGCCCGCGACCATCTCGTGGGCCTGCGGTGACGCGACGATCTCCGCGTAGGGCTTGCCGGCGAGCTCGTTGCCCGCCGCCCAGGCCGCGATGGCGTCCGGGTCCAGGGTGATCAGCATCGTGCAGAAGTTGCGGGCCTGGCCGACCACGATCGCCTGCGAGGTGTACGGGCAGATGGCTTTGAAAAGGCCCTCGATGTGGGACGGGGCGATGTATTTGCCGCCCGAGGTCTTCACGAGGTCCTTCTTGCGGTCGGTGATCTTCAGGTAGCGATCTTCGCTGATCTCGCCGATGTCGCCCGTGCGGAAGAAGCCGTCGTCGGTGAACGCGGCCGCCGTCTCCTCCGGCAGGTTGTGGTAGCCGCGCATGACCGGGGCGCCGCGCAGCAGCACCTCGCCGTCTTCGTCGATCTTGCATTCCAGGTCGCCGAGCGGCTGGCCGACCGTGCCGATGCGCAGGCCGCCGGGGCGGTTGACGAAGTTGCCGGCGCTGGTCTCGGTCAGGCCGTAGCCCTCGGAGATCGGGAGCCCGGCCGCGGCGAAGAACTCGCCGATGTCGACGCTCAGCGGCGCCGCGCCGGAGACCAGCGTGCGGATGTTGCCGCCCAGGCGGGCCTGGAGCTTGCTGAACACCAGCTTGGTGGCGATCGCGTACTGCAGCTTAAGGCCCGCCGGCACCGGCTTGCCCGCCTGCTCCAGCTTGACCTTCTGCTTGCCGGTCGCCACCGCCCAGCCGAAGATCTTGGCCTTGGCGCCGCCCTCCGAGGTGGCGTTGGTGATCGCGCGGTTGTAGACCTTCTCGAAGATCCGGGGCGCGCCGCACATCAGGGTCGGCTTGACCACGCCGAGGTTGTCGACGAGCACGTCGATCCGGCCGTCGACGTAGGTCGGCAGGCCCACGTGGATGATGCCGCACAGCAGCGTCTTGCCGAACGAGTGCGACAGCGGCAGCCAGAGGTATTGCAGGTCGTCGGCGCGCAGGATGCCGAGGTCGGCCTGCGCCACCGCCTCCCAGCACCAGCCCGCGTGCAGCAGCTCGACGCCCTTGGGCCGGCCCGTGGTGCCCGAGGTGTAGATCAGCGTGGCCAGGTGGTCGGGCGCGATCGGCTCGACCAGTCGCTCGATCAGCCCCGGCTCGCCGGCCAGCGCGGCCGCGCCCTGCTTCTCGAGGTCGGCCATGGTCAGCTGGGGCGGGGTGGCCGCCGGGTCGGCGTCGCCGTCGATCAGCACGACGTGGGTGACCGCCGGCAGGTCGGCGCCGGCCAGCTTGCCGGCCTGCATCGCGTTCTCCGCGATCACGACCTTGGAGCCCGAGTCGGCGATGATGAACGTCGCGTCCTCCGGCTCGGTGGTCGGGTAGACCGTCGTGGTCGCACCGCCGGCACACATGATGCCGAGGTCGGCGATGACCCACTCGATGCGGGTGTTGGCCAGGATCGCCACCCGCTCCTCGGCGCCGACGCCGAGGCCGTGCAGGCCGGCCGCGAGCGCCTTGGCCCGCTCGCCCACCTGCTGCCAGGTCATCCACTCCGGGCCGGAGGCACCCGGGAAGCCGAATGCCCGCGCGTCGGGCGACGCGGCGACACGCTTGAGGAACATGTCGGGGATCGACCGGTAAGGGACATCGAGCGACATATCCGGAAACCACCTTTAGTTGGCCATGTGATCGCGGTCACTGCTACCGAAGGGTAGGGCCAATCACCGTGCGGATGCCAGTCCCTTGAGCAACGTGTCGATCATGGCCTGACCAGGGTCTTCATCGTGGACCCAGCCGCGGTGTCACAGGTGATACCGGAGTGCCAGGAGTGACCAGTCGTACGTGGCCCGCAGCCACCGCCGACGCGACTCCAGCATCCGGCTCAGCCGCGCGTCGGCGTCCGCGAGCACCTCGGCCTCCAGCGCGCCGTAGGCGGCCAGTCCCGCGTTGTAGCGCGCCGCCGCCTCGGTCAGCGCCGCCTTCTCGGGCCAGCTCAGCTCGTACGCGATGACCGTCGCCAGGTTGTGCCCGTCGCGCAGGCGTTCCTTGCCGTAGGAGAACACGTCGTTGCACCAGCACACGAGGTCCGCGGCGAGCAGGTCGAGCCGGACCACCCGCGGGTCCACCCGGTCGGCCGCGAGCGCGAGCCCGCCGACGGCCAGGTCGGTGAGCGCGAAGCTGGGGAGCACGGCCCCGGTGTGCCGGCGCATCTGCACGTACTCGGCGAACCGCGGCACCCGGTGCAGCTGCCGGTTGGTCGCCTCCCAGAGCAGCGCGAACAGATACTCGCGGAACGCGGCGGCGAAGCGCAGCAGCCCACCCGGCCTGCCGAGCGCGCGCACCCGACGACACAGGTCGTGCAGCGCGGCCGCGGTCGGCCCGGCCGGTTGGTAGCCGGACTGTGCGGCCGTGCCGAACCGGTCGACGACCTCCAGCAGGGGCGCCAGCGCGGGCGCGAGCCGGCCGGGGTCCGTGCCGAGCTCGTCCTCGTCGCACCGGTCGTCGAACGCGAACAGCCAGGTCACCAGGTCGGCCAGCAGCCGGACGGCGGGCAGCGGCGCGTCGGGGCAGGCCCGGGCGGCGAGGGCGGCGGCATCGGCCTTGGCCAGCCGGGCGCGGGCGGCCGGGGTCGGCGCCAGCCCGAACGCGTCGGCCCACTGCGCCGAGTGCGCCGCGATCTCGGCGACCGCGTCGTGGACGAGCGCCTCGTACGGTGGTGGGGTCAACGCCGTCGCCGCGAACGTCCGCATCCCACCCCCTCGGATTCCGATAATGCGGGAGCCCGAACGGGTCGGGGAACGGGTGGTTAGGTCGATGCCTCAGATCTTCAGCGGGGTGGTCCGCAGCCGATCGGCCAGCGCGGGCGGGCCGTCGATCTGGACCCGGGTGGCCCGTTGCCGCCCGGCCAGGAAATAGGCCAGCTCACCGGGGCTGCCGACCAGCCTAAGCCGCTCGCCGCCGGCGCCGGAGGTGAACTCGCCGAACCCGGGCGCCTGCACCAGCAGCGCCGCCGGGAACCTGCGCAGCCGCAGCCGGCCGATCGTCGACGCGGTCCGCCACAGCCCGGCCTGGTCCTCTTTGGGCAGGTCGCGCGGGTGCCAGTCGGCCTGGGCCCGGCGGACGTCCTCGTGGTGCACGAAGAACTCCAGTCCGTTGGTCAGGCCTTCGACCAGTGGGTTGCTGACCGGGCTCCACAGAGGCGGGTTGCGGACCAGTTCGATCAGATCCGGGTACGGGCGTCCGGCGAACGCGCGCAGCGTGTTGCGGGCGTGGGCGCGCAGCGGCGGGACGAACATGCCGAGGCTGGCGTCGGGCCGGCGTTCCCGGATGACCAGGTGCGCGGCCAGGTCGCGGGTGGCCCACCCCTCGCACATCGTCGGCGCGTCCGGGCCGAGCGTGCTGAAAAGGTCGGCCAGTTTCCGCCGTTCGGACCGCACGAAGCGCGACATGGCGAGAATCGTAGCCAGGGTGCCGGGAATCCGCCTGTCGGGCTGAGCGCGGGAGAAGCGCCTGTTGTGACGGCGGACACAGGGAATACCCGCTCGCACCGGAGCCTTGGGTCCGGTAAGGATAACGGTGGAATTTCGCGGCTTACCCCACGTGGGACGCCGTGCGGGTGGCAAACAGAGGGGCAACCATAGTGGCGAGCGTGACCAGCCGGGACGTGCTCGCCCGGGGCTTCCGCGTGCTCGGCCGGGCGATCCGCGACGAACCGCGCATCTTCACGTTCGCGGTCGGCGGCAGCGTCCTCTTCGGCGGTCTGGTCGTGGGCAGCGCGTACGTGATCGGGCACATCGTCGGCAGGATCGTCGTCCCGGCGATCGAGGACGGCGAGATCAACGACGTCCTGCTCTGGCTGGGCGCGGCCGCGGTGCTGGCGATCAGCATGCTGCGGGTGGTCGGCATCTTCGGCCGCCGGCTCGGCGCGGGCTACATGCAGTTCCGGCTCCAGGCCCGCTACCGGCGGCTGGTCACCGGCCGCTACCTCGACCTGCCGCTGTCGTGGCACCACCGGCACGCCACCGGCACGCTGCTGTCCAACGCCAACTCCGACGTCGAGGCCGCCTGGTTCCCGATCGCGCCGCTGCCGTTCGCGGTCGGCACGGTGGTGATGCTGGTCGGCGCCGTCGGCTCCCTGTTCTTCACCGACTGGGTGCTGGCCCTGGTCGGCGTGGCCACCTTCGCCGGCCTCTTCCTGATCAACGTGTTCTACTCGCGCCGGATGGCGCCGCGGCAGGCCCGGGCCCAGCTCATGCGGGGCGAGGTCAGCGCGATCGCGCACGAGAGCTTCGACGGCGCGCTCGTGGTCAAGACCATGGGCCGCGAGAGCCACGAGACCGACCGGTTCGCCGACCAGGCCCGCGGGCTGCGCGACGCGTTGATCTCCGTCGGCCGGCTGCGCGGCCTGTTCGATCCGCTGATGGAGACCCTGCCGAGCCTCGGCACGCTGGCCGTGCTGCTGGTCGGCACGTTCCGGCTGCGGGCCGGCGACATCTCGGTGACCGACCTGGTCAGCGTCGCGTTCCTGTTCACCGTGCTGGCGTTCCCCGTGCGGGCGATCGGCTGGGTGCTGGCCGAGCTGCCACGCAGCGTGGCGGGCTGGGACCGGCTGCAGCACGTGCTGACCGCGACGGGTGAGATGCGTTACGGCACGATAAATCCCGAAAAATCGGACGAACCCGCCCGGCTCGCCTTCGACAACGTCGACTACGCCTATCCCGCCGGCGGCGAGACCGACGACATGGTCAACACCGCCGACGACGAGCACGGCCCGACCGTCCTGCACGACATCAGCCTGGTCGTCCCCGAGGGCCGCACGGTCGCCCTGGTCGGCCCGACCGGCTCCGGCAAGTCCACGATCGCCTCGCTCGCGGTGCGCCTGGTCGACCCCGTCACCGGCACGGTCCGCATCGACGGCCACGACCTGCGCGAGCTGACCGCCGCCGGGCTGGCCGAAACCGCCGCGCTGGTCGCCCAGATCCCGTTCGTCTTCGACGACTCGGTGCGGGCCAACGTCTCCCTCGACCGCGAGGGCATCGACGACGACGCCGTCTGGGCCGCGCTGCGGCTCGCCCAGGCCGACGAGTTCATCCACCGGCTCCCCGAGGGCCTCGACACGATGGTCGGCGAGCGCGGCACGTCGCTCTCCGGCGGCCAGCGCCAGCGCCTCACGCTGGCCCGGGCCCTGGCCGGCCGCCCGCGGCTGCTGGTGCTCGACGACGCGACGAGCGCGGTCGACCCCCGCGTGGAGGCGGCGATCCTGGCCGGCCTGCGGGGCGGGGAGCAGCCGACGTCGATCCTGGTCGTCGCCTACCGGCGGGCCACGATCGCCCTCGCCGACGAGGTGGTCTACATCGAGCACGGGCGGGTGGTCGCGGCCGGCACCCACCAGGAGCTGCTGGCCAGCACACCGGGGTACGCCGACCTGGTCACCGCCTACGAGCGGGCCGAGGCCGAGCGGGAGCGCGAGCACGCGTACGAGGACGAAGGGGCGGTGACCGCATGACCACCGCCACCGCCACGAAGCCGGCGGCCGCGACGAAGCCGGCGGAGCTGCCCGAGCGCGACGCGTCGACCTGGGCCACCATTCGCCGGGGGCTGTCGCTCTCGCCGGAGTTGCGTACCGGCCTCGCCGGCACGTTGTTCTTCGCCATCGTCTCGATGGTCGGCCGGGCCGCCGTGCCGGTCGCCATCCAGCAGGGCCTCGACCGCGGCATCGCCGGCCCGGGCGGGCTCGACGTCGGCTTCGTCGGCACAGTCGTGGCGATCACGGCGGGCGTGCTGGCGATCACCACGCTCTGCGGCTACCTGATGATGCGGCGGCTGTTCACCGTCAGCGAGACCGCGCTGGCCAACGTGCGGGTGCGCACGTTCCGGCACATCCACGACCTGTCCATGCTGCACCAGCAGTCCGAGCGCCGCGGCTCGCTGGTCTCCCGGGTGACCAGCGACATCGACCAGATCACGCAGTTCCTGCAGTGGGGCGGCGTCATCCTGATCATCAGCGCCGGCCAGGTGCTGGTCACGGCGAGCGTGATGGCCTACTACTCGTGGCAGCTGACGCTGGTCGTGCTGATCGCGTTCGCGCCCGCGGTGTTCGTGATCCGGGCCTTCCAGAAGCGCCTCGCCGGCGCCTACGGCACGGTCCGCAAGCGGATGGGCGCGCTGCTCGCGGCCGTGTCCGAGAGCGTCGTGGGCGCGCCGGTGATCCGGGCGTACGGGGTCTCCGAGCGCACCCGCACCCGGCTCAACACCGCGATCGACGAGCACCGGGTCGCCCAGATGCGGGCGCTGCGCACCAGCGTGACCGGCTTCTCCAGCGGCGAGCTGGCGGCCGGCCTGGCCACCGCGGCCGTGGTGGTCGTCGGCGTCCAGCTCGGCGTCGGCGGCACGCTGTCGGTCGGCCAGCTGACCGCGTACCTCTTCCTGGTCACGCTCTTCATCCAGCCCGTGCAGATCGCGACCGAGGTGCTCAACGAGGCGCAGAACGCGGTGGCCGGCTGGCGCCGCGTGCTCGACGTGCTCGACGTCAGCCCCGACGTGGCCGACCCGGGTGAGCAGGGCGTCGAGCTGCCGCCGGGGCCGATCGACATCCGGTTCGACGACGTCTCGTTCACCTACGGCGGCCCGATCGTGCTCGCCGACGTCGACCTCGACATCCCGGCCAAGACCCGGGTCGCGGTGGTCGGCGAGACGGGCAGTGGCAAGACCACGTTCGCCAAGCTGCTGACCCGGCTGATGGACCCGACGACCGGCAGCGTACGACTGTCCGGCGTGCCCCTCGACCGGATCCGGTTCGACTCCCTGCGCTCCCGCGTGGTGATGGTGCCGCAGGACGGCTTCCTGTTCGACGCGACCGTGGCGGAGAACGTCCGCTTCGCCCGGCCGGACCTCTCCGACGCCGACCTGGAGCTCGCGTTCACCGAGCTCGGCCTGACCGACTGGGTCGAAGGCCTGCCGGCCGGGCTCGGCACCCGGGTGGGCGAGCGCGGCGAGGCGCTCAGCGTGGGCGAGCGGCAGCTGGTCGCGCTGGCCCGGGCCTACGTCGCCGACCCCGACCTGTTGGTGCTCGACGAGGCGACCAGCGCCGTCGACCCGGCGACGGAGGTGCGGCTGCAGCGCACCCTGGACGCGGTGACCCGGGGCCGCACCACGGTCGCGATCGCCCACCGGCTGTCGACGGCGCAGGCCGCCGACGAGGTGATCGTCGTCGACGCGGGGCGGGTGGTGCAGCGCGGTCCGCACGACGAGCTCGTCCGCGAGGCCGGCTCGGTCTACGCGAAGCTCTACGCGAGCTGGCTCGAGCAGACCCGCTAAGGCTTCTCGGCTTTCTCGAACACCGAGAGCTGGAAGGTGATCCGGCGCTCGCGCGGCTCGTCCGGGTCGGGCAGGTCGCGCAGGCCCTGCACGATCGGCGCGACGGTCGAGGCCCAGACCGCGCCGTCGACGTTCCACAGGTAGGACCAGGCGCGCGTCTCGATGGTCTCGGCGATCTCGTTGGGCGACGTGGCCGCGGCGCCGACCGTGACCTCGCGGCTTTCGCGGGTGCGCAGGCCCGCTTCGTGGGCGGCGGCGACCACGGCGTCGGGCGTGTCGACCCGGTCGCGGTTGGGCAGGCCGGCGAGCAGCGGCGCGAAGGCGTCGTGGCGGCCCCGGTCACGGCTGGCGGACAGTGCCAGCACCCGCCCGCCGGGCCGGACGACCCGGGCCGCCTCGGTGAAGGCCGTCGCCAGGTCGACGATCACGTGCAGCGCGCCGACGAAGAAGGCGTTGTCGACGGAGGCGTCCCGCACCGGCAGCCGCCGGGCGTCGCCGACCGTCACGCGGGGACCGAGCCGTGCGTACGCGTGGCTCAGCATCGCAGGGGAGAGGTCGACGCCGGCCGTGGTGACACCGTGCCGGCGGGCCAGCGCGTCGGCGACCAGGCCCGTGCCGACGCCGATCTCCAGCGACCGGCCGGGCCGCAGGTGCGGCGCCAGCGCGGCGGCGAACTCCTCGCCACGCCGTTGCCCGCCCCGCGTCTCGTCGTAGCGGTCGGCGACGCGGTCGAAGGAGAGAGACTCGGCCATGCGGGCCAGGCTAGCCCTTGCCGATGTCGCCGAAGATGTAGCGCTGGATGGTCGGCCCGACGGCCTTGACCAGGACCTCCCGCGGCGTCGAGGCGAGCGGCTCGACCTTGATCACGTAGCGGACCAACGCGAGGCCGGACAGTTGGCTGGCCACGAGGCTGACCCGCAACGGCGCCTCCTCCGGCGGCATCGGCACCGACTGCATTACCCGCCGCAGCACCTGGGTGACCACGAACTCGCGAAACAGCCGGCCGGTCCATTCCGTGCTGACCGCCGAGCGCAGCAGGCCGACTCCTGCCTTTCCCGCCGGCCCGTCCCAGATCGTCAGGAACATCGTGACCAGCCGCTCGCCGAGGTCCTCGGGGTCGCCGGCGAGCACCTCCGGGATGATCTCGCCCGGGTCGAGCGGGGCGTTCATCGAGGCCAGGAACAGCTTGTCCTTGGTGCCGAAGTAGTGGTGGACCAGCGCCGGGTCGACTCCGGCGCTGGTCGCGATGTGGCGGATCGAGGCGCCGTCGTAGCCCTTCTCCGCGAACGCCGTCCGGGCGGCCGCCAAAATCGCGTCACGGGTGTCGGGGTTGCCGGGCCGGCGACCGGTCCGTCGTACCACGTTGGCTGCCTTTCTGTGTCAGGCGGTGCGGCGGCGCAGGGTGGCGGCGCCGAGGGCCAGGGCGAGGATGATCGCTCCGACCACGATGCCAAGGTCCCGCCACATGATGCCCGTCGGGTCCGTGTGCCGGCCGACCTCGCTCAGCGCCTCGACGGAGTAGGACAGCGGCAGCACGTCGCTGATCGCCTGCAGCCACCCCGCCATCTGGTCGCGGGCGACGAACAGGCCGCACAGCAGGATCTGCGGGATGGCCACGACCGGCATGAACTGCACCGCCTGGAACTCGGTGCGGGCGAACGCGCTGCACAGCAGGCCCAGCGCCACACCGAGCACCGCGTTGGCCACCGCGATCACGATGACCAGCCAGGCCGGGCCCGCGGTGTCGAGACCGAACAGCCAATAGGCGAGGCCCGACGCCACCGCGGCCTGCACCGCGGCGACGAGGCCGAACGCGATGCCGTAGCCGAAGAGCAGGTCGAGCTTGCCGACCGGGGTGGTGAACAGCCGCTCGAGCGTGCCGCTGGTGCGCTCGCGCAGCATCGCGATGCTCGTGATCAGGAACATGATGATGAACGGGAAGATGCCGAGCATGATCAACGCGATCCGGTCGAAGATCAGGCCCTGGCCGTCGAACATGAAATAGAGCAGGGTCAACAGCAGCAGGGGTACGACGATGACCATCGCGACCGTGCGGCGGTCGTGCCGGAGCTGCCGGACGATGCGGCCGATGGTGCTGGCCAGGGTGCGGGGAGTCATCACGCGGCCGCCTTCTCCTGTTGACGGATGATGCGCAGGAACGCCTCGTCGAGGTCGTCGGTGCCGGCGGTGGTCTTGATCGCCGCCGGGGTGTCGTCGCCGATCAGGTAGCCGTCGCGGATCAGCAGCAGCCGGTCGCACCGGTTGGCCTCGTCCATGACGTGGCTGGAGACGAGGATCGTGGTGCCGTCGGCGGCCATCGCGCGGAACCGGGCCCAGAGGTCGTCGCGGAGCACCGGGTCCTGGCCGACGGTGGGCTCGTCGAGCACCAGCACCTCCGGCCGGCCGACGATCGCGCAGGCGAGGCTCGCCCGGCTGCGCTGGCCGCCGGACAGGTTGGCGACGAGCTGGTGGGCGGCGCCGGCAAGCCCGACCGCCTCGATGGCCTCGTCGGCGTCGGCCGCGCCGAGCCGGTAGAGCGAGGCGAAGTAGCGCGCGTTCTCGCGGACCGTCAGGTCGTCGTAGACGCTCGGCGCCTGTGTCAGGTAGCCGATCTTGTGCCGCAGCGGCGGCGCCCCGGCCGGCTCGCCGAGGACGGTGACGCGCCCGGAGGCGACGATCTGCACGCCGACGATGGCGCGCATCAGGGTGGTCTTGCCGCTGCCGCTGGGCCCGAGCAGCCCGGTGATGCTCCCGCGCGGGATGGTGCAGCTCAACCGGTGCAGCACCTCGCGCTTTCCGCGGTTGATCACGAGGTCGCTGACCTCGATCGCGGTCTCCATCGTTCCTCCGTCTCTGAAATTCAACGCCTGTTGAACTCAACGGTAGATGAAATAGATGGACGCGCGCAAGCGAACGCCCCGGCCACTGTGCGGCCGGGGCGTTCGGTGTTTGCTTCTTAGAGGGCGAGCACCCGATCCAGGAAGTCGCGGTAGCGGCGCATCGCCACCCGCATCGCCTCGGTGTCGGGCGCCTCGTTCTCGCGGCGGGGGTCGAGCTCCACCTGCTCGGCGAGCAGGGTCTCGGCCAGCTGCTGCACGGCCCGGGCGACGAGCGCCTGGGCGTGCTCCAGGGCCTCGACCGGCTCGTCGACGAACTCGGCCTTCACCTCGTGCCACTCGGACCGCAACGCGTCGGCCGCCTCGGCGCTCCACACCGCGATCCGCGTCTCGGGCACGTCCCCGGGCCGCATCGGCGGCCCACTGACCGGCTTGACCTCAGCCGCCGGCGACCCGAGATCAGCCAAACTGGGCGCGGCGACGATCGGCGCGGCCGACTCGTACTGCGACCCCTGCGGGAACTCGACCGTGTCCCCGTCCTCCTCCTCGTCGGCGACGGGCGCCGGCGCGTCGGCGGTCTCGACGAGCCCCTCCGGGTCGGCGGCGACCTCCTCGGCCGGGGCCTCGACGGTCTCGGTCTCGACCAGGTCCGCGGTCGCCTCGACGTCGTCGTCGCCGGGCTCCTCGCCGCCGGCGTCGGCCGCGGCCGCCACTGGCTCGGCGTCGTCGCTTTCGTCGGCGGCGTCACCGACACCGGCGCTCGCCTCCGCGTCGGGGTCCGCCTCGGACCCGGCTTCCGCCTGGGCGTCCGCGTCCGCGGTGGCCGCGGGCTCGGCCTCGGACTCGCTGGCCGGTTCGGCCGCTTCATCCTCGTCGGCCTGCGCCACGGGGTCCGCGTCAGCAGCGGCTTCCGGCTCGTCGGCCTCGGCCTCCGCGGCCGCCTCGTCGTCGGCTTCAGCGGCGACGGCTTCCGGCTCGGCGTCGTGGCCGGCCGCGTCGGGCTCACCGTCGGCTTCGGCGTCCGCCTCCGCGTCCACGGTGATGGCGGCTTCCGGTTCGGGCTCGGTCCCCGCCGCAGACTCCAGCCCGGCGTCATCGACATCGGCCGCTGCTTCCGCGTCGGTGCCCGAATCGCCTTCCTCCGTGGCGACCGCGGCCTCCGGCGAGGCGTCGGCCTCAGCGCCCTCGTCGATGTCGATCGAAGCTTCGGCGTCTTCGTCGGCGGCGATCGCGGCCTCCGGTTCGCCGGAGACATCCTCGTCGCTCACAGCGGCCTCAGCCTCGACCTCGGCCGCCTCCGGCTCGGCGTCAGCCTCAACCCCTTCATCGGCGTCGCCCGTGGCTTCAGCGTCGATGGCCGCCGAGGCCTCGGCGTCGTCGTCAGTCGCGGCGGCTGCTACGGGTTCGACGTCGGTCTCGGTTGCCGCGTCCGGCTCGGCGTCGTCGCCGGCGTCGACGGCCGGATCGGCCTCGTCGTCGGTTGCGGCGGCCGCTTCGGGTTCGACCTCGGTGTCGGTTGCGGCCTCGGCTTGGACCTCTTCGTCGGCGGGCGTCGCGACCTCGGCGTCGATGGCCTCAGCCTCGCCTTCGGCGTCTTCGTCGCTGCTGGCTTGGGTGTCCTCGTCGGCGACGGTCGCGACTTCGGCGTCGATGGCGTCAGCCTCGCCTTCGGCGTCTTCGTCGCTGCTGGCTTCGGTGTCCTCGTCGGCGACGGTCGCGAGTTCGGCGTCGATGGCGTCAGCCTCGCCTTCGGCGTCTTCGTCGCTGCTGGCGTCGGTGTCCTCGTCGGCGACGGTCGCGAGTTCGGCGTCGATGGCGTCAGCCTCGCCTTCGGCGTCTTCGTCGCTGCTGGCTTCGGTGTCCTCGTCGGCGACGGTCGCGAGTTCGGCGTCGATGGCGTCAGCCTCGCCTTCGGCGTCTTCGTCGCTGCTGGCTTCGGTGTCCTCGTCAGCGACCGTCGCGGCCTCGGCGTCGACCGCCCCGGTGTCGGCGTCTTCGTCGCTGACGGCGGCGGCCTCCGGCCCGACCTCTTCGTCGGCGGCGGCTTCCGGCTCGGCGGCGGCTTCGACGCTGTCATCGACTGCCGCGTCGACCTGAGCCTCCTGGTCGCTGACGGCGGCGACCTCCGGCTCGGCCTCTTCGTCGGCCGCGGCTTCCGGCTCGGCCGCTTCGTCGGCCACGGTCAGGGCCTCAGGCTCGGCCTCTTCGTCGGTGCCGGCGCTGGCGTCGACCTCTTCGTCAGCTTCGGCAACGGCCTCGGGCTCAGCCTCTTCGTCGGTGGCGGTCACAGCCTCTGGCGCGGCCGCTTCGTCGGTGGCGGTGACTGCCTCTGGCGCGGCCGCTTCGTCGGTGGCGGTGACTGCCTCCGGCTCAGCCTCTTCGTCGGCGACGGTCACGGCCTCTGGCGCGGCCGCTTCGTCGGTGGCGGTGACTGCCTCGGGCTCGGCCGCTTCGTCGGTGGCGGTGACTGCCTCTGGCTCGGCCGCTTCGTCGGCGACGGTGACCGCTTCCGGCTCTGCGTCGATTGCGGCCTCTGGCGCCGCGTCTTCGTCGGTCACCGTCGCGGCTTCCGGCAACGGCGCTTCGTCGGTGGCGGTCACGGCCTCGGCCGCGCTCGCGTCCGGAGCGTCGTCCACAGTGGTCGCGGAGTCGGCCGCGGCTTCCTCGGCGAGCAGCGCCTGCCATTCGCGTTCGAACTCGGGGTCCTCGGCCGCCTCGGTGGCCGCGCTTTCGGCCGCCTCCTCGGCGTCCTCGGCGACGATCGCCTCAGCCGGCTCCGCCTCCTGGGCCGGCGGCGCGACCGCCTCGGCGACCGGGCTGTCCGACTCGGACGCGGCCGGCGCGGTGCTCCACGGGGAGGGGGCGCTCACGAACTCGCTCGTCATCGGCGGCAGCGGCTGGGTCGTTTCACCCGGACGGATGACGGGGGTCTCGATCGTGCTCTCGGTCAAGGCGCCCGACACCGGTGGGTCGGCGGTCTCAGCGGCCTGGGCCGCGGCGAGGGCGTCGAGCGCGGACACCGGCGCCTCGTCGCCGGGTGGGCGCTGGCCGGGCACTGCGAAAGTCGGCTCGCCCTGGTCGGGCTGGGGTGGGGGCTGAGGCTGCATGCGGGGTAAGTCCTCCGTCCGTTTGCGTAACGGCGACCCGGCCGGGCGATGCCAGGATGGGGCGCGCCGGACGGGTGGGGGAGACGGGACGCGACTGCCCACGGGAACGCGTCGGACCCGTGCCCAACGGACAGGGACGAGTGGACACGCGGAAGAGAGGGCAGGGAGCGCCCCGCCGGTGACGCGGAACCCGGGCGGCGCACGGACAAACTACCGCGACGTGAGCCGGAGCACAGCCCCCGAAAGCCCCGGGATTCGGCCCATCCGCCGGTACGGAAGAATTGGTCGGGTGGCCGTACCAGATTCGGGTCTCGACCCGGCGATCGCCGCCCGCCTGAAGCGCACCGGGGACGGGCTCGTGCCCGCTGTCGTCCGCCGGCACGACGACGGCGAGGTGCTCATGCTCGCCTGGATGAACGACGAGGCGCTGCACCGCACCCTGACCACCGGCCGGGCGACCTACTGGTCCCGCAGCCGGCAGGAGCTCTGGGTCAAGGGCGAGACGTCCGGCCACACCCAGCACGTGAAGTCCGCCGCTCTCGACTGTGACGGCGACACGATCCTGCTCACCGTCGAACAGGTCGGCCCGGCCTGCCACACCGGCACGCCCACCTGCTTCTTCGACGAGCTGCCGGTGCGGGCATGACGACCGGCGCCGTCACGCCGAGCCTCGAGCGCTTCGCGGAGCTTGCGACGAGCGCACGGGTCGTGCCGGTCACCCGCCGCCTGTTGGCCGACGGCGAGACCCCGGTCGGGGTCTATCGCAAGCTGGCCGGCGGCCCGGGCACCTTCCTGCTGGAGTCCGCCGAGCAGGGCGCGGGGACGGCCTGGTCCCGCTACTCGTTCGTCGGGGTCCGCAGCGCGGCCACCCTGGTCGAGCGCGACGGGCAGGCCGAGTGGCTGGGCACCCCGCCCGAGGGCGTGCCGACCGGCGGCGACCCGGTCGACGTGCTCCGCGCCACCGTCGCGGCCCTGACCGGCCGCGGGCACGACCCCGACGGGCCGCCGCTGACCGGCGGCATGGTCGGCTACCTGGCGTACGACCTGGTCCGCCGCTTCGAACGCCTGCCCGAGCTGGCCGACGACGATCTCGGCGTCCCCGAGCTGGGCATGATGCTCGCGACCGACCTGGTGGTGCTCGACCACTACGCGGGCTCGGCGATCCTGGTCGCCAACGCCATCCTGCCCCCGGAGGCGGACGACGACGCGGTCAAGGCGGCGTACCACCACGCCGTCGGCCGCCTGGACGCGATGACCACCTCGCTGTCCCGCCCCACCCCGCCGATGATCTCGACGATCGACCTGACCGGCGCCGCCGAGACGCGGCTGGAGAGCCGCACCCCGGACGGCGGCTACCCGAAGGCGGTCGAGCTGGCCAAGGAGGCGATCCGGGCCGGCGAGTGCTTCCAGATCGTCGTCGCGCAGCGGTTCGAGCGGCGGACCACCGCCGACCCGCTCGACGTCTACCGGGTGCTGCGCACGACCAACCCCAGCCCGTACATGTATCTGCTGCGGTTCGACGGCTTTGACATCGTCGGCTCGTCGCCGGAGGCCCACCTCAAGGTCACCGAGGGCCGGGCGCTGCTGCACCCGATCGCCGGCACCCGCCCGCGCGGCCGGGACCAGCGGCACGACACCGAGCTCGCGACCGAGCTGCTGGCCGACCCCAAGGAGCGGGCCGAGCACGTGATGCTGGTCGACCTCGGCCGCAACGACCTGGGCCGGGTCTGCGTGCCGGGCACGGTCGAGGTGCCCGAGTTCGCCACGATCGAGCGCTACAGCCACGTCATGCACATCGTCTCGACGGTGGTCGGGCAGCTCCGCGACGACCGGACCGCGTTCGACGCGCTGGCGGCGACGTTCCCGGCCGGCACCCTGTCCGGAGCGCCCAAGGTACGCGCGATGGAGATCATCGAGGAGCTCGAGCCGACCCGGCGGGGCGTCTACGGCGGCACGGTGGGCTACCTCGGCTTCGGTGGCGACCTCGACATGGCGATCGCGATCCGCACCGCGCTGATCCGCGACGGCGTGGCCTACGTGCAGGCCGGCGCGGGCATCGTGGCCGACTCCGACCCGGCCGCCGAGGAGCGCGAGACGCAGAGCAAGGCCGCCGCCGTGCTCGCGGCGATCAGCGCGGCCGAGACGCTGCGGGCCGCGCGATGACGGACGGCCGCCGCCGGCTGACCTCGACGGTGCTGCTCTGCGCCGTCGGCGCCGGGCTGGCCTTCGTCGGCGCGGGCCGCACCTGGGAGCGGGGCTACACCCACGGGCCGACGCCGGCGAGCCCCGACCAGACCGGCGCCGACCTGGTGCCGGGCCTGTCCGCCCTCGCGTTGGTCGCGCTGGCCGGCGCCGGCGCGCTGCTGGCCACCCGTGGCTGGGCGCGGCGCGCGGTCGGCGCGCTCGTGCTGCTCGTCGGGCTGGCCCTGGTCGCGTTGCCGTTCGGCCGGGTGTTCGACGCGAGCACGGCCTGGCCGGCGCTCACCGCCGTCGGCGGACTGCTGGTGGTGGCCGGAGGGCTGGCCGCCGCGCTGGCCGGGCACCGCTGGCCCGGGATGGGCGCGCGCTACGAGCGGTCGCCGAGGTCGGTGGGGGGCACCACCGACACCTGGAACGCGCTCGACCGCGGCGAGGACCCGACGCTCAGGTGAGCGAGCGGGCCTTGGCCCGCGGCGGCATGGTGACGATCATGGCCACGTGCCGGCGCACCTCGTCGCGCTGGTCGGCCCGGGCCCGGTCGGCACAGATGGCCTCCCAGGCGTTGCCGCGCGCCGTGCGTACCCGCTCGTCGCCGACGACGACCCGCTGCGCCGTGTCGATGACCCCGTAGGCCGCCGAGAGGACCGCCCGCGGAAAGTCCGCTATCCCGCCCTGCTGCCGCATCAGTGTGTTGTCCATGCCCCGCCCCGATGAACAAGTCCCCTGTGGTCGGTGCACCAATGGCACCGCCGACCAGTTTGCCCGACGACATGCTCTCCCAGGGCTGTTTCCGCAGAGTGTCCGACCCGTGGCGGATGCGGTACGCGTCACGTGCGGCGGGACGGGCCGGGCATTATGCCCGACCACGCGGCGTGAGACGGCCCATACCCCGGACGCTGTCCGCGGTCCGGCGGGCCATAGCATCGGGCGCATGACACCCGGAAAGGGGAGTCCGTTGGTGAATGCTGATCAACCGCAGGGTGACGACGGCGCCAACTCGGCGACGCCGGTAAGTGTCCTCGACGAGATCATCGCGGGCGTGCGCGAAGACGTCGAAGCTCGGCAGCAGCAGGTTCCTCTGGACGAGATCAAGCGACTCGCGGCCGCCGCCCCGCCGCCGCGCGACGCGCACGCCGCGCTCCGCCGGCCCGGCGTCGCGGTGATCGCGGAGGTCAAGCGGGCCTCGCCGTCCCGTGGCCAGCTCGCCGACATCCCCGACCCCGCCGACCTGGCCAGCGAATACGCCGGCGGTGGCGCGCGCTGCATCAGCGTGCTCACCGAGGGCCGCTGGTTCGGCGGCTCGCTGGCCGACCTGGCCGCGGTGCGGGCCGCCGTCGAGGTGCCGGTGCTCCGCAAGGACTTCGTCGTCTCCAGCTATCAGGTGCACGAGGCCCGGGCCCACGGCGCCGACATGGTCCTGCTGATCGTCGCCGCGCTCGAGCAGAACGTGCTGACCGGCCTGTTGGAGCGCATCGAGTCGCTCGGCATGACCGCCCTGGTCGAGGTGCACGACGAGGAAGAGGCCGACCGGGCCATGGAGGCCGGCGCGCGGGTGATCGGCGTCAACGCCCGCAACCTGCGCACGCTCGAGGTCGACCGGTCGGTGTTCGAGCGCATCGCGCCCGGCCTGCCCAACAACGTGGTCAAGATCGCCGAGTCGGGCGTACGCGGCCCGCACGACCTCATCCGCTACGCCTCGGCCGGGGCCGACGCGGTGCTGGTCGGCGAGGGACTCGTGACCCAGAAGAGCCCCCGGGACGCGGTCGCCGAGCTGGTCAACGCCGGCAACCACCCGGCGACGCCGAGGCCGGTCCGATGACCGACCTGCTGCCCGACGCCACCGGTCACTTCGGGCCCTTCGGCGGCCGGTTCATCCCCGAGGCGCTGGTCGCCGCGCTCGACGAGCTCGACGCGGCCTACCGGAGCGCCAAGGCCGACCCGGCGTTCGTGGCCGAGTTCGAGGCGATGCTGCGCGACTACGCCGGCGCGCCCTCGGCGCTCTACGAGGCCCGCCGGCTCAGCGCCCACGCCGGCGCCCGGATCCTGCTCAAGCGCGAGGACCTGCTGCACACCGGCGCCCACAAGGTGCGCAACGTGCTCGGCCAGGCGCTGCTGACCAAGCGAATGGGCAAGCGCCGGGTGATCGCGGAGACCGGCGCCGGCCAGCACGGCGTGGCCGCCGCCACCGCCGCCGCTTATATGGACCTCGAGTGTGTCGTCTACATGGGCGAGCTCGACACCGAGCGGCAGGCGCTCAACGTGGCCCGCATGCGGATGCTCGGTGCCACGGTGATCCCGGTGACCGCCGGCTCGCGGACCCTCAAGGACGCGCTCAACGAGGCGCTCCGCGACTGGGTCGCCTCGGTCGACGAGACCCACTACCTGCTCGGCACGGCCGCCGGCCCGCACCCGTTCCCCGAGCTGGTGCGCGACTTCGTCGGCGGCATCGGCCGGGAGGCCCGCGCCCAGTCGCTGGAGCGGCTCGGCGGGCTGCCCGACGCCGTGGCGGCCTGCGTCGGCGGCGGCTCCAACGCCATCGGCATCTTCCACGCGTTCGTCCCTGACGAGTCCGTGCGGCTCTACGGCTTCGAGGCGGGCGGCGACGGCGTCAAGACCGGCCGCACGGCCGCCTCGATCACCGCCGGCTCCAAGGGCGTGCTGCACGGCGCCCGGACGTACGTGCTGCAGGACGCCGACGGCCAGACGCTCGAGTCGCACTCGATCTCGGCCGGCCTGGACTACCCGGCCGTCGGGCCCGAGCACGCCTGGCTGCACGACTCGGGCAGGGCCACCTATCAGCCCGTCGACGACGACGAGGCGATGGCGGCGTTCCAGCTGCTCTGCCGCACCGAGGGGATCATCCCGGCGATCGAGAGCGCGCACGCGCTGGCCGGCGCCCTGCGGATCATCCCGGCGCTCACCGCGGAGCTCGGTCGCGAGCCGGTCATCGTGGTCAACCTGTCCGGCCGGGGCGACAAGGACGCGCACACCGCGGGGCAATACTTCGGGATCCTGACATGAGCATTGCTGTGGCGTTCGAAAAGGCCCGCGCCGAGGGCCGGGCGGTGCTGGTCGGCTGCATGCCGGCCGGGTTCCCGACGGTCGACGGGAGCATCGCCGCCATGACCGCGATGGTCGAGGCCGGCGTCGACGTCATCGAGGTGGAGATCCCCTACAGCGACCCGGTGATGGACGGTCCGGTGATCCAGAAGGCCAGCGACATCGCGCTGGCCAACGGCGTGCGGACCGCCGACACCATGCGGGTCGTCGAGGCGGTCGCCGCCACGGGCGCCCCGGTGGTCACCATGACCTACTGGAACCCCATCGAGCAGTACGGCGTCGACGCGTTCGCCCGCGACTACGCGTCCGCCGGCGGCGCGGGGCTGATCACGCCCGACCTGATCCCCGACGAGGCGCACGAGTGGCTGGCCGCCTCCGACGCGTACGGCCTGGACCGCACGTTCCTGGTCTCGCCCTCGTCGACGGACGCGCGGCTGGCGATGACCGTGGCGCACTGCCGCGGCTTCGTCTACGCCACCGCGTTGATGGGCGTCACGGGCGCCCGGGAGCAGACCTCGACGGCGGCGCCGGCCCTGGTCGCGCGGGTCCGCGCGGTCACCGCCGACCTGCCGGTCGGAGTGGGTCTCGGCGTCCGCGACGGCGCGCAGGCCGCCGAGGTCGGCTCGTTCGCCGACGGCGTGATCGTCGGCAGCGCGCTGGTCCGCTGCGTCCTGGAGGCCGCCGACGAGGCGGCCGGCCTGGCGTCGCTGCGGGCGTTGTCGGCTGAGCTCGCCGCGGGTGTGCGAGCCGTCAAGCGTTAGCTAGCCGGCGAGGCCGACGACGACGTCCTGGCTGCGGGCGTCACTGGTGTCCGCGGCGTCCGGATAGTCCGGCTCGGCATCGCGGTCGACCTCACACACCACGCCGGAACGCCCCGCGAACGCGTGGGCGAGCGCCGTCCGGGTGGTGGGGGTCATCGGCTGGGGCAGGTCGTCGGGCTCGTGCCAGCTGAGGCGGCAGATGCGGCCCGGCGCGTTGACCAGCGCCTCACCGCGGCCGTCACGGCAGCGGAAGACGTGGACGACCACGTCCGGCAGGCCCTGCCCGCGCAGCTCGTACAGGCCGACCATGTCGACCATCTCGACATCCATGCCGGTCTCTTCGCGAATGTCGCGGACCGCGGCGTGGATCGGGCTCTCGTTCTCACGGACCTTCCCGCCGGGCAGCCCCCACCGGCGGTGTCCCTGGCTCTGCTGGCAGAGCAACACGCGGCCGGCGTCGTCGGTGACGATCGCGGCGACCGCGGAAGTGAGGGAGTTCATACCCGGTTACCGTACGCCGGTCGCGGGTCAACGTCAGCCGTCGTACGACCGTCGTGCACGATGCGTGCGGTGTCCGGATAGATCTGGAGCTAACCCGGGGTGCCGTCAGCACCATGCGCGACGGTACCGTGTTGTCCCGTGACCCTCGCCGCGATTCCGAGTCCCACCCACGCCGTCTGGCAGGTCGGCCCGGTGCCGATCCGGGCGTACGCCCTGTGCATCATCCTGGGCATCATTCTGGCCGCCTGGGTGACGGAGGTCCGCCTCCGTAACCGTGGCGCGCACAAGTGGGCGATCCTGGACATCGCGGTCTGGGCGGTGCCGTTCGGCATCATCGGCGCCCGGATCTACCACGTGATCACCTCGCCCGGCGCCTACTTCGGCGAGGGAGGTGACCCGCTCGAGGCGCTCCAGGTCTGGAAGGGCGGCCTGGGCATCTGGGGCGCGGTGGCCGGTGGGGCCGTCGGCGCGCTGTTCGCCTGCCGCCAGCTCGGGATGCCGCTGACCGTGGCCGCCGACGCGCTCGCGCCCGGCCTGCCGCTGGCCCAGGCCGTCGGCCGGCTCGGCAACTGGTTCAACAACGAGCTCTACGGCCGGCAGACCACGCTGCCCTGGGGTCTCGAGGTGCACGAGATGGACTCGGCCGGCCAGCCCACGCTGGTCGACGGCGAGCCGGTGCTGCGCCCGGGGCTCTACCAGCCGACGTTCCTCTACGAGCTCATCTGGAACGTGCTGGTCGCCGGCGTCGTCTACTGGCTCGACCGCAAGTTCAAGTTCGGCAAGGGCCGGGCCTTCGCGCTCTACGTGATGGGCTACACCCTCGGCCGGTTCTTCGTCGAGATGCTCCGCGACGACACCGCGACCCACATCCTCGGCGTACGCATCAACGTGTTCGTCGCCGCCCTGGTCTTCGTCGGCGCGCTCGTCTACTTCCTGCGCGTCCGCGGCCCCCGCGAATACCTGATCCCCGTCGGCGTCGACGCGCCCGTCCCGGCGCCCCGCGGCGGCGACATCTCGACGGTCGACGTCTCGGCCAAGCCGGCCGCGTCCGCCGCCATCCCGTCGAGCTACCGGGTGGTCACCGAAGAGCAGTTCGAGGCCTACCGGGAGACCGGCGTGGTCCCCGAGGCGGGGGACACGACGGCCGCCGGTGAGCCCGTCGAGGCCGAGACGGACGACGAGTCCGACGCCGCGGCCGCCGACGGCGCCGATGATGACGGGCGCGACAGCGACACCACGGCCGCCGGCGCCGGCGGCCGCGCCGACGACCGCTGATCCGACCGACCACCCGGAGAGGCGGTGCCCATGCGTACGGCCGTGGTGGTGGGCGCCGGCATCGGCGGCCTGGCCGCGGCCGGCGCGCTGGCCCGATCCGGCTGGCAGGTCACGCTGCTCGAGCGGGCCGACCGCGTGCGGCCCGGCCACACCGCGCTCGTGCTCTGGCCCAACGGCATCCGCGCCCTGCGCGCCCTCGGCCTCGGCGCCGGCCTCGACGCGATCGGCACCCCGCTCGGCGAGAGCGGCGTCCGGCGGCCCGACGGGCACTGGCTCGTCCAGCCGCGGCCGGTGGCCGCGCACCGCGCGCCGGTCGTCGTCCACCGGGAGGACCTGCACGACACGCTGATCGCCGGGCTCGGCGACCGCATCGACATCCGCACCGGCGTCCAGGTGTCCGACGTGCGCACCGGCGGCACCGAACGGCCCGCGGTCACCGCCGGTCGCCAGGTGTTCGCCGCCGACCTCGTGGTCGCGGCCGACGGCATCGACGGCGCGGTCCGGCCCCGGCTGGCCCCCGAGTCGGCCGTCGTCAGCTCCGGCTGCACGGCCTGGCGCGCGGTGATCCCGTGGTACCGGGCGCCGAAGGGGCTCGAGGGCCGCCCGGTCGGTGGCGAGACGCTCGGCGCGGGCTACCGGTTCGTGGCCGCGTCGCTGGGGGAGCGGGGCTCGTCGGGCGCCTCCAGCCGGGGCGGCGTCTACTGGGTCGCCACCGCCGCCGGCGCGCCCCGGCCGGAGCCGCCGGCCACCCAGCTCGGCCTGCTCCGCCGGTGGTACGCGGGCTGGCCCGAGCCGATCGCCGACCTGCTCGCCGCCACGGAGCCCGCCGACCTGATCCAGCAGGAGGTGCGCGAGCTGCGCCCACTGCCCCGGGCGTACGCCTTCGCGTCGGGTCCGGGCGGTGTGGTGCTGCTCGGTGACGCCGCGCACGCGATGCCGCACCACCTCGGGCAGGGCGCCTGCCTGGCGTTCGAGGACGCGGCCACCCTCGCGGCCGCCGTGCGCGACGCGTCGACCGGCCTGCCGCTGCGCCGGGCCATCGAGGGCTACGACCGGGAGCGCCGGCCGCGCGCCGCGACCATGGTCCGGCAGACCCGGCGGATGTCGGCGGTGCTGCAGACGCGGGGCCGGCTCGCGCTGCGGGCCCGCGACGCGGCCCTCGGCCAGATCACCCCGCGGCTGCTGGGCAGCGCCGCGAGCACCGCGGCACAGTGGCGGCCCCCCGCGTGACCGAGTCGTAAGCGGCCGAGCAACGCGCCCGAGGGGGCCGAACGTGCCATGACCTCAGGGCCGGCGGACGGGCAGACTACCGGCTACCGAACAGGGGGTGCGCGTGGTGGACGACGGCGGGCCGGCAGCGGCCGACGGGCACCGGCCCGTGCGCGCCTGCCTGCTCGGTCCCGTCCGCCTGCTCGCCGACGGCGTCGAGGTGCCGTTGCCGCCGCCCGCCCGCGACCTGCTGGGGGTGCTGGCGCTCCGTCCAGGTGAGACTGTCCTCACCGAACAGATCGGCACGGCACTGTGGACGGTGCCACGGCAGCGCGGCGCCGGGCCGCGGTTGCCCGCCGCGATCGACGCGTTGGCCGCCGCGCTGGCCGCGGCCGGGTGCCCGGAGCTGCTCGGCCGCGGGCCGGACGGGTTGGTGCTGCGGTTGCCCGGCCGGGCCGTCGACGCGAGCCGCTTCGGTCACCTGCTGCGTCGGGCCCGCGAGCTGATGGCCGCCGGCGACCTGGCCGGGGCGTCCGCCCGGTTCGCCAGTGCGCTGCGGCTGTGGCAGGTGGACCTCGACGACGACCCGCTGTCCGGCAGCGCCGTCAACCCGCTCGGCTGGGTGCAGGCCGAGCGCACGCGGCTGGTGCAGATGCGCGCCGCGGCCGTCGAGGACCGCTGGGAGTGCGTGCTGCGCCGGGTGGCCGCCGCCCTGACCGCCGCCGGGGCGCCGGCCGCCGACCCCGACGCGGTCGCCGCCGGCGCGGCCGCGCTGACCGCAGCCGAGGAGGCGGTCGCCGACCTGGAGCGGGCGCTGGACCGGCATCCGCTCCGCGAACGCCTCTGGGAGCTGCTGCTCACCGCGACCGCCTTCGCGCGCGGCCGGCGCGCGGCAGCCGCGGTCTACGACCGGGCGGTGCTGGCGGTCGCCGACAACCTCGGCGTCGAGCCCGGCCGGCGGCTGGGCGAGATCGCCGCGCAGGTGCGCTCGGGCGGCCTGGCCACGTGGTGGGAGCGGCCCGAGGAGCCCTGTCCGGCGCCGCCGCCCACGACCGCGCCCGCCCGGACCGGCCTGCCGGTGCCGCTGACCCCGCTGATCGGCCGCGACCGGCTGGCCGGCCGGGTCACCGCGCACCTCGCCGAGCACCGCCTGGTGACGCTGACCGGGCCCGGCGGCAGCGGGAAGACCCGGCTCGCCGTCGCCGTCGCCACCGACCGGGCCCCGGTCTGGTTCGTCGACCTGAGCGTCGTCGACGACGCGGCGGCCGTGGCCACCGCGGTCGCGGTCGCGCTGGGCGTCCGCGACGAGCCCGGGCGGGCGACTGGCGACACGCTGGCCGACGCCCTCGGCGCCGGCGACGGGCTGCTCCTCCTCGACAACTGCGAGCACGTCGTCGCCGGGGCCGCCGAGCTGGTCGCCGTGCTGCTGGAGCGTTGCCCGGTGGTGCGCGTCCTGGCCACGAGCCGGGTCGCGTTGCGGGTGCCCGGCGAGGTCACCGTGCCGGTGCCGCCGCTGTCCGGGCCCGCGCCCGAGGGCGAGCACACGATCGCGGGTCTGGCGGCCCACCCGGCGAGCCGGCTGTTCCTGGAGCGCGCCCGCGCCCGGGCCGGCCGCCCGGTCCCGGAGTCCGACGCGGCCGCCGTGGCCATGCTCTGCGCCGAGCTCGACGGGCTGCCGCTGGCCATCGAGCTCGCCGCCGCGCGTACGCCGGTGCTGTCGGTTCCCGAGATCGTCGCCCGGCTGCGGGCCGACCACAGCGTGCTGCGCAGCCCGGACCCGACCGCGCCGGCCCGGCACCGCACCGTCGCGGCCGCCGTGGAGTCCAGTGTGGACCAGCTGGACCCGGTCGCCAGCCAACTCTTCGACCGGCTGGCGGTGTTCGCCGGGGGGTTCGACGCCGAGGCGGCCGCCGCGGTAGCCGGCCGCGACGCCGCCGAGGGCCTGGCCGCCCTCGTCGAGGCGTCCCTGGTGGAGGCGCAGCCGGACGCCCGCTTCCGCATGCTGGTGCCGATCCACCGGCACGCGCTCGGCCGCCTGCGCGCCGCCGGGAGCGAGGAGGCCGCCCGGCAGGCGCACGCCCGGCACTTCCTCGCGCTGGCCGAGCGGGCCGACGGCGGCCTGCGCGGCTCGGCCCAGGGCTGGTGGCTCGGCCGGCTCCGCCGCGAGGCGGCCAACCTGCGGGCCGCGATGGCCTGGCTGGCCGGCGCCGGGGCCGCCGACGAGCCGCACGGCGACCTCCGGCTGGCCGGGGTGCTGGCCAACTACTGCCGGCTCGAGGGCTACTACCGCGACGGCCGCACGTGGCTGGTCGACGCGCTGGCCCGGCACCCCGACGCGCCGGCCACCCTGCGCGCCCGGGCCCTGGCCGGGGCGGCGATGCTGGCGATGCTGCTCTGCGACTACCCGGCCGCGGCCCGGCACGCCGCGCAGGCGTGGGCCGCCTGCCGCGCGGCCGGCGACCCGCTCGGCGAGGCCCGGGTGGAGCTGACGCTCGGCTCCGTGGCCCGCGAGCGGGCCGAATATCGCGCGTCGGCCGCGCACCTCGACGCCGCCGCCCGCCTGTTCGGCATGCACGGCGACGAGTGGGGCGCGACCCAGTCGACGCTGCTGCGGGGCTTCACGGCCTGGCTCGCCACCGACCTCGACCGGGCGGAGGCCAAGCTGCGCGCCGCCCTCGACGGCTTCGAACGGCTCGGCGACCCCGAGGCGGCCGCCACCGTGCTGATGAACCTGGGCGCCGTCGCCCTCTACCGCGGCGACGGCGACCGCGCGGCCTCGCTGCTCGACACCGCGCTCGACCGCTTCACGGCGCTCGCGTTCCCCGAGGGCCTCGGGTGGGCGCACAACCTGCGCGGCCTGGTCGAGCTGCGGGCCGGGCGGACCGGCCGGGCCGTCGCCCACCTGACCCGCAGCCTCGCCACGCACCGCCAGGTGGGCGACCGCTGGCGCACCGCCAGCGTGCTGGAGGCCCTGGCCGAGGCGGCCCGGGTGGTCGGGGCCGGCGAGCGTGGGGCGGCGCTGCTGGGCGCGGCCGCGACGATCCGCACGGAGCTCGGCGCGCCCGTGCCGGCCTGCGAGCTGCACGACCTGGCCGCCACGGCGGCCGGCCTGCGGACGCTGCTGGGCGAGGACGCCTACGCCAAGGCCCACGCGGCCGGCCGGGTCGCCGGCATCGACACCCTGGTCGGCGAGCCGGCGGAACTGTCCGTGCCGGCCCTACCGGCCGCCGAGCCCAGCTGACGAACGAGGGTCAGGCGGGGGCGGCCACCGGGGCCGGTTCGGCGATGCAGGCCGTGCCGACGCGGCGGAAGCCGACGCTCAGGTAGACGCGGGCGACGTCGACGCTGCTGGCCGACAGGAAGACGAGGTCCGCGCCGGCGGCGAGGGCCTGGCGGGCCAGCACCGCGGTCAGCCGGGCGCCCAGGCCGCGGCGGCGGTAGGCGGGCAGCGTGGCCACACCGGCGATCTCCACCACGTCGCCGGCCCGCATGCCGATGCCGCTGGCCACCTGGCCCGCGTCGGGCAGCTCGGCGACCGCGGTGAACCGGCGGCCCTCGGCGATGGCCTGCCGCTCGCCCTCCAGGGCCGCGGCGTCGATCTCCACCCGGGCCGCGTCGCGCTCGGCGGGCCCGCCGGCGCCGCTGTCCGTGCCGGGTGTGCTGAAGCCCACGGCCGCGACCGCACGCGACAGCTCCAGGTCGGCGGCGAAGGCGGGGGACTGCGGGTCCAGCAGCCGCACGTCGGGCGCGTCCGCGGTGGGCAGCGCCGCCGGGTCGAGCACCATCAGCGGCGCCTCCAGCACCGCCAGGCCGGCCGAGCGGGCGACGGCGAGCAGGTCGGGCGCGTTCTCGTGGACCCACTCGAAGGCCTCCGGCAGGCCCAGCTCACGCTGCCGCTCCCGGGCGGCCATGATGTCGGCCGCGGACGGTGGCTCGCCACCGTCGAGCCGGGGACGGGCGTAGAACGGCCAGCCCGCTCCTTCCCGGACGAACAGGACAAGCCCCCCGAACTCCTCCGCACGCGCGGTGAACCGGGGCAGGGCGTCGTAGAAGGCCTCCAGTCGGTGCAGGAGGGCAGGATCAGGGGTAGTCACCGCGCGAGAGTACACATCTCAGACTCTGGGCGTGTGATCAATACGTCCTGGCGGATGAGGGCCGGCATTCACGTAAACTCAGAAGACCCCCAGGGCCGACGTCGTCCCGCATCTGAAATCAGCGTGACCAAGACGACCGTGGAGGCCCGGTGGCATTTGTCGGGGCGGCTCAGCCGCATCCCCAGGGTTTGTACGACCCCGAGAACGAGCGTGACTCCTGCGGCGTCGCGTTCGTGGCCGATCTTGCCGGCCGCCCGTCCCACGACGTCGTGGCGAAGGGACTCTCGGCGCTGTGCCGGCTCGACCACCGGGGAGCGCGCGGCGCGGAGCCCAACACCGGCGACGGCGCCGGCATCATGATCCAGGTGCCCGACGAGTTCCTCCGGGCCAGCGTCGACGTCCCGCTGCCGGCGGCCGGCTTCTACGCCACCGGCCTGGTGTTCCTGCCCAACGGCGAGGCGGAGGCCGCCCAGGCGGTCACGGTGATCGAGAAGTACGCCATCGTCGAGGGCGCCGAGGTGCTCGGCTGGCGCGACGTGCCCGTCGAGCCCGCGGGCCTGGGCGCCACCGCGGAGCTCGTACGCCCGCGGATCCGCCAGATCTTCCTCGCCGCCCACCGGCTGCACGACGGTCCCGCGGGGCCGGCCGGCACGCCGATCAGCGGGATCGACCTCGACCGGGTCGCGTTCTGCGTGCGCAAGCAGGCCGAGCGCGAGACCGCCGAGCGCGGCATACCGGCCTACTTCCCGAGCCTGTCGGCCCGGACCATGGTCTACAAGGGCATGCTCACGCCCGACCAGCTGCCGGCGTTCTTCCCGGACCTGACCGACGAGCGGGTGAGCAGCGCGATCGCCCTGGTGCACTCCCGCTTCTCGACCAACACGTTCCCGTCGTGGCCGCTGGCCCACCCCTACCGCTTCATCGCGCACAACGGCGAGATCAACACCATCCGTGGCAACAAGAACTGGATGATGGCCCGCGAGGCCCTGCTGGCGTCGCCGCAGATCCCCGGCAACATCCGGCGGCTCTTCCCGGTCTGCACGCCGGCCGCGTCCGACTCGGCCAACTTCGACGAGGTGCTCGAGCTGCTCCACCTCGCCGGCCGCGAGCTGCCGCACGCCGTGCTGATGATGATCCCCGAGGCGTGGGAGAACGACCCGGCGATGGACCCGGCCCGCAAGGCCTTCTACCGCTTCCACGCGAGCCTCATGGAGCCCTGGGACGGGCCGGCCAGCGTGGCCTTCACCGACGGCACCCTGGTCGGCGCGGTGCTCGACCGCAACGGGCTGCGCCCGGGCCGCTGGTGGCGCACCGAGGACGGCCTGGTCGTGCTCGGCAGCGAGGCCGGCGTGCTCGACCTCGACCCGGCCACCGTGGTCGCCAAGGGTCGGCTCCAGCCCGGCCGGATGTTCCTGGTCGACACCGCCGAGGGCCGGATCGTCGAGGACGACGAGATCAAGGCCGAGCTGGCCGCCGCCCTGCCCTACGACGACTGGCTGCACGCCGGCCTGATCGACCTCGAGGACCTGCCGGCCCGGCGGCACATCGTCTACACGCACGACTCGGTGCAGCGCCGGCAGCAGACGTTCGGCTACACCGAGGAGGAGCTCAAGATCCTGGTCGGGCCGATGGCCCGCTCGGGCGCCGAGCCGCTCGGCTCGATGGGCACCGACACGCCGATCGCGCCGCTGTCGACCCGGCCGCGGCTGCTCTACGACTACTTCCACCAGCTGTTCGCCCAGGTGACCAACCCGCCGCTGGACGCGATCCGCGAGGAGCTGGTGACCAGCCTCTCGTCGACCATCGGGCCCGAGGGCAACCTGCTCGAGCCGGGCGCGGCCAGCTGTCGCCAGATCGTGCTGCCGCGGCCCGTGCTCGACAACGACGAGCTGGCCAAGCTGCTCTCGATCGACGACGACGGCGACCTGCCGGGCTTCAAGGCGGTCCGGGTCTCCGGGCTCTACCCGCTGCGCAACGGCGCGGCCGGCATCAAGGCCCGGCTCACCGAGATCTGCCGGCACGTCTCCGAGGCGATCGAGGACGGCGTGCGCATCCTGGTGCTCTCGGACCGGGACTCCACGGCCGACCTGGCGCCGATCCCGTCGCTGCTGCTCACCGCGGCCGTCCACCAGCACCTGGTGCGCGAGCAGACGCGTACGCAGGTCGCGCTGGTCGTCGAGTCGGGCGACTGCCGGGAGGTGCACCACGCGGCCCTGCTGCTCGGGTACGGCGCGGCGGCGGTCAACCCCTATCTGGCCTTCGAGTCCGCCGAGGACCTGATCGCGACCGGCGCGCTGACCGGCGTGGCACCGGCCGACGCGATCCGCAACTACGTCAAGGCGCTCAGCAAGGGCGTCCTGAAGATCATGTCGAAGATGGGCATCTCCACCGTCTCCTCGTACTGCGGCGCCCAGGTCTTCGAGGCCGTCGGGCTGGACGCCCGCCTGGTGCAGCGCTACTTCGCGGGCACGCCGGCGAAGATCGGTGGCGCCCGGCTGGCCGACATCCACACGGAGATCGCGGCCCGGCACGCCCGCGCCTACCGGGCCAACGAGGCCGAGCGCAGCCACCGGCGGCTCGACGTCGGCGGCGAATACCAGTGGCGGCGCGAGGGCGAGCTGCACCTGTTCAACCCGGAGACGGTGTTCCTGCTGCAGCACGCCACCCGCAGCCGGCGGGAGGACATCTTCGCCCGCTACACCTCCACTGTGGACAAGATGGCGGCCGAGGCCGGTTCGCTGCGCGGGCTGTTCCGCCTGCGCGTCGGCGACCGGCCGGCGGTGCCGCTCGACGAGGTCGAGCCGGTCAGCGCGATCGTCAAGCGGTTCGCCACCGGCGCGATGTCCTACGGCTCCATCTCGGCCGAGGCCCACGAGACCCTCGCGGTCGCGATGAACCGGCTCGGCGGCAAGTCCAACACCGGCGAGGGCGGCGAGGACGTCGACCGGCTCTACGACCCGCGGCGGCGCTCGGCGGTCAAGCAGGTCGCCAGCGGCCGGTTCGGCGTGACCACCGAATACCTGGTCAACGCCGACGACCTGCAGATCAAGATGGCGCAGGGCGCGAAGCCCGGCGAGGGTGGCCAGCTGCCCGGCAACAAGGTGTGGCCGTGGATCGCCAAGACCCGGCACGCCACCCCGGGCGTCGGGCTGATCTCGCCGCCGCCGCACCACGACATCTACTCGATCGAGGATCTGGCGCAGCTCGTCCACGACCTCAAGATGGTCAACCCGGCCGCCCGGGTGCACGTCAAGCTGGTCTCCGAGGTCGGGGTCGGCACGGTCGCGGCCGGCGTCGCCAAGCTCAAGGCCGACGTCATCCTGATCTCCGGCCACGACGGGGGTACGGGCGCCAGCCCGCTCAACTCCCTCAAGCACGCCGGCACCCCGTGGGAGCTGGGGCTGGCCGAGACCCAGCAGACGCTGCTGCTCAACGGGCTGCGTGACCGGGTCACCGTGCAGGTCGACGGCCAGCTCAAGACCGGCCGCGACGTGGTGGTGGCCGCGCTGCTCGGCGCCGAGGAGTTCGGCTTCGCCACCGCGCCGCTGATCGTCTCGGGCTGCGTGATGATGCGCGTCTGCCATCTCGACACCTGTCCGGTCGGCATCGCCACCCAGAACCCGGCGCTGCGCGAGAAATTCACCGGCAAACCGGAGTTCGTCGAGACGTTCTTCGAGTTCCTGGCCGAGGAGGTCCGCGGCTACCTGGCCGAGTTGGGCTTCCGCAGCATCGACGAGGCGATCGGCCACGCCGAGCTGCTCGACCTGGCGCCGGCCATCGACCACTGGAAGGCCAACGGGCTCGACCTGTCGCCCGTCCTGCACGTGCCGGACCTGCCCGACGGCGCGGCCCGGCGCCGCGTGCGCGAGCAGGAGCACGGCCTCGACCGGGCGCTCGACAACCACCTCATCGAGCTGGCCGCGCCGGCGCTGGCCGACGGCACGCCGGTCCGGGCGACCGTCGCGGTCCGCAACGACCAGCGCAGCGTCGGTGCGATGCTGGGCGGCGCGGTCACCCGGCGGTTCGGCGGCGCGGGGCTGCCCGACGACACCGTCGAGCTGGACCTGGTCGGCACCGGTGGCCAGTCGTTCGGGGCGTTCCTGCCGCGGGGCGTGACGGTCCGGCTGCACGGCGACGCCAACGACTACGTGGCCAAGGGGCTCTCCGGCGGCCGGGTCGTGGTGCGCCCGCACGTCGACGCGCCGTTCGTGGCCGAGCAGCAGATCATCGCCGGCAACACGATCCTCTACGGGGCGACCGGCGGCGAGCTGTTCCTGCGCGGCCGGGTCGGCGAGCGGTTCGCGGTCCGCAACTCCGGCGCGACCACCGTCGTCGAGGGCGTCGGCGACCACGGCTGCGAATACATGACCGGCGGCACGGTGGTCGTGCTCGGGCCGGTCGGGCGCAACTTCGCCGCGGGCATGTCCGGCGGCACCGCCTATCTCTGGCGGGCCGACGCCGCCCGAGTCAACCCCGAGCTGGTCGACCTCACCCCGCTCACCGACGACGAGCAGGTCACGGTGCAGGCGCTGGTGCAGCGGCACTTCGAGGAGACCGACTCGGCCGTCGCCGAGGACCTGCTCAAGCGCTGGCCGGAAGCGGCCCGCGAGTTCGTCGCCGTCGTCCCCCGCGACTACAAGCGGGTGATGGAGGCGATCCGGGCCGCCGAGGCTGCCGGCCATGACGTCGACACGGCTGTCATGGAGGTGGCACGTGCCTGATCCCCAAGGTTTCCTGCGCCACGGGCGCCAGCTTCCGCAGCGGCGCCCGGTGCCGGTCCGCATCCAGGACTGGCGCGAGGTCTACCCGTCGGCCGACGACGGGCTGATCCGCGAGCAGGCGAGCCGCTGCATGGACTGCGGCATCCCGTTCTGCCACCAGGGCTGCCCGCTCGGCAACCGGATCCCGGACTGGAACGACCTGGTCCGCACCGGCCAGTGGGCGTCGGCGTCGGAGTCGCTGCACGCCACCAACAACTTCCCGGAGTTCACCGGGCGGCTCTGCCCGGCACCGTGCGAGTCGGCCTGCGTGCTGTCGATCGCCGGCGGCGACGCGGTGACGATCAAGCAGGTCGAGGTGGAGATCGCCAACCGGGCGTTCGACCTGGGCCTGGTCACGCCGCAGCCGGCCGGCCACTCGTCGGGCAAGCGGGTCGCCGTGGTCGGCTCCGGCCCGGCCGGCCTCGCCGCCGCGCAGCAGCTGGCGCGGGCCGGGCACGCGGTCACGGTGTTCGAGCGTGACGACCGCATCGGCGGGCTGATGCGCTACGGGATTCCCGACTTCAAGTTGGAGAAGGCGCACATCGACCGCCGCGTCGAGCAGCTCCTCGCCGAGGGCGTGGCGTTCGAGACCGGCGTCAACGTCGGCGTCGACGTGACCGCCGACCAGCTCCGCGCCGAGTACGACGCGGTGCTGCTGGCCTGCGGGGCGCTGCAGGGCCGCGACACACCGGCGACACCGGGGCGCGGGCTGCGCGGCGTACACCTGGCCATGGAGCACCTCGTGCCGGCCAACCGGGTCGCGGCGGGGATCGCGGAGACGACGCCCATCGACGCCGCGGGCAAGCACGTGGTGATCATCGGTGGCGGCGACACGGCGGCCGACTGCCTCGGCGTCGCCCACCGGCAGGGCGCGGCCGCGGTCTACCAGCTCGACCTCTACCCGGAACCGCCGTCGGCCCGCGACGAGGCCCGCGACCCGTGGCCGACCTGGCCGTGGGTCCTGCGCAACTACCCGGCCCACGAGGAGGGTGGCTCGCGGGACTTCGCGGTCGGCGTGCAGGAGTTCGTGCACGACGGCACCGGCGCGGTGCGGGCCGTGCGGATCGCCGAGGTCTCGGTGACCAAGGTCGACGGGGAGCGGCTGATCGAGGTGGTCCCCGGGAGCGAGCGCGAGCTGCCGGCCGACCTCGTGCTGCTGGCGATCGGCTTCGACGGCACCGAGCCGCAGCCGCTGCTCGACCAGTTCGGGGTCACCCGCAACGCCCGCGGCGCGGTCGACGCGCGGCCGGACTGGCAGACGGGCGCCGACGGGGTGTTCGTCGCGGGCGACATGCACCGGGGCGCCTCGCTGATCGTGTGGGCGATCGCCGAGGGCCGGGCGGCCGCCGCCGCGATCCACTCGTACCTCGGCGGCGAGGGATCCCTGCCGACCCCGGTGGATCCGGCCGCGGTCCCACTGGCCGCCTGACCTCCGGGTGTCGACCGCCGCCGCACGCCCGGTGGCACGAAAGGAACGGCCCGTTGTTAACGCCCGCCGACGCGCAGGTGTTAACAAGGGGCCCTTCCTATGCGAAAAGCGTTAACAAGGGGCCCTTGCTTCGGGTTGGGCGCGGGCGCGAGTAGGCTCGCTGACGGCCCATCAGCCGGTCACCACGCTGATGGGCGGCAACTGTTCGGATTTGCGACAGAAGCCGGTTACAAGGACGATCCGGGAAAGAGAATAGCCTCATGGGCGTGACACGCCGCGCGAAGATTGTCTGCACGCTGGGCCCAGCGACCGCCTCGCCGGAGCGCATTCGGGGCCTCGTAGACGCCGGGATGGACGTGGCGCGGCTCAACTTCAGCCACGGTGACCACGCCGACCACGAGGCGGTCTACAAGCTGGTGCGCGAGGCGGCCGACGCCGCCGGTCGCGCGGTCGCGGTCCTCGCCGACCTGCAGGGCCCCAAGATCCGCCTGGGCCGCTTCGCCGACGGGCCCCACGAGTGGCGCACCGGCGACTCCGTGGTGATCACCAGCGACGACGTCTCGGGCACCGCCGACCGGGTCTCCTGCACCTACAAGAAGCTCCCGCAGGAGGTCAAGCCCGGCGACCGGCTGCTGATCGACGACGGCAAGGTCGCGGTCGAGGTCACCGAGGTCACCGGCAACGACATCCGGGTCCTGGTGATCGAGGGTGGCCCGGTCTCCAACAACAAGGGCGTCTCGCTGCCCAACGTCGCGGTGAGCGTGCCGGCCCTGTCCGACAAGGACACCGAGGACCTGCGGTTCGCCCTGCGCCTCGGCGTCGACCTGGTGGCCCTCTCGTTCGTCCGCTCGCCCGACGACGCCAAGCTGGTCCACACGATCATGGACGAGGTCGGCGTGCGCCGCCCCGTGCTGGCCAAGGTCGAGAAGCCCGAGGCGGTCGACCGGCTCGACGACATCGTCGACGCGTTCGACGGCGTGATGGTCGCCCGCGGTGACCTCGGCGTCGAGCTTCCGCTCGACCAGGTGCCGCTGGTGCAGAAGCGCGCCGTGCAGATGTGCCGCGAGGACGCCAAGCCCGTCATCGTCGCGACCCAGATGCTCGACTCGATGATCGAAAATGCCCGGCCGACCCGCGCCGAGGCCTCCGACGTGGCCAACGCGGTGCTCGACGGCGCCGACGCACTGATGCTCTCCGGCGAGACCAGCGTGGGTAAATACCCGGTCCTGGCGGTCAGCACGATGGCCAAGATCATCGCTACGACCGAGGCCGGCGGGATGCCGGTGCCGCGGCTCCAGCACGACCCGCGTACGCACGGCGGCGCCCTCACCATCGCGGCCTCCAACGTCGCCCGGGCGGTCGGCGCCAAGGCGATGGTCGCGTTCTCGCAGACCGGCGACACGGTCCGCCGCCTCGCCCGCCTGCACTGCGAGCTGCCGCTGCTGGCCTTCACCCCGGTCTCCGAGGTGCGCGCCCAGCTGGCGCTGAGCTGGGGTGTGGAAACCTTCCACATGCCGTTCGTGCAGCACACCGACGACATGTTCCGCCAGGTCGACCAGGCGCTGCTCGGCCTCGGCCGGGCCGAGCCCGGCGACTACGTGGTCGTCGTCGCGGGCAGCCCGCCCGGGACGCCCGGCTCGACCAACACGCTCCGGGTGCACCTGATCGGTTCGCTGGTCGACCCGGCCAGCGTCACGCGCCAAACCTCGTGACCGGGGGCGCCATGCCCGCGGGTGGGCAGGAGGCGGTCGACTACCTCGTCCGCATGCTCGACCTCGAGCGGCGCGACGACTCCACGTTCGTCGGCACGACCCCGGTCGTCGGCCTGCAGCGGGTCTACGGCGGCCACGTCGCCGCCCAGGCCCTGGTCGCGGCGGGCCGTACGGTCGACCCGTCGCGCACCGTCCACTCGCTGCACGGCTACTTCGTGCGCCCGGGGGAGTCCGGCCAGCCGATCGAGTACCACGTCGAGACCATCCGCGACGGCCGCTCCTTCTCGGTGCGCCGATCGGTCGCCGTGCAGAACGAGAAGACGATCTTCTTCATGTCGGCCTCGTTCCACCGCCACGAGGACGGCCTCGACCACTCCGCGCCGGCGCCGCTGGACGTGCCGGGGCCGGAGTCGGTGCCGACCATGCGGGAGCGCCTAGGCGCCTACCCCGAGCGGCTCGGCATCTGGTCGAGCGTGCCGTGGTCGCTGGACGTGCGCTACGTCGGCGAGCCCGGCTGGGTCGCGCCCGGCGACCGGCGGGCCGACCCGCACCAGCGGGTCTGGATGCGCATCGACGGCAAGCTGCCCGACGACCCGCTGCTGCACGCCTGCGCGCTGACCTACGCGTCCGACATGACGCTGCTCGACTCGGTGCTGTCGGTGCACGGCGAGGTCTGGGGCCCGGGCGGCGTGATCGGGGCCAGCCTCGACCACGCGCTGTGGTTCCACCGTCCGTTCCGGGCCGACGAGTGGTTCCTCTACGACTGCTGGAGCCCGTCCGCCTCCGGCGGCCGCGGCCTGGCCACGGGCCGCATGTTCACGGCCACGGGCGCCAACATCGCCACGGCGGTCCAGGAGGGCCTCCTCCGCCGCGTGGGTGCATGATCTTTTCCTTTCTACGTACCCGATAGGATTAGTCCCATGCGACTGTCCGCACGGGTCGACTACGCGCTACGCGCCATGGCAGAACTGGCCGCGGCTGCGGACCAGAAGAGCGACGGCCCCACACCGATGACGGCCGAGCAGGTGGCCCGGGCGCAGGACATCCCGCCGAAGTTCCTGGAGAGCATCCTCCTGCAGTTGCGCCGGGCGGGCCTGGTCCACGCCCAGCGGGGGCCGGAAGGTGGCTACTGGCTGGCCCGGCCGGCGCGGGAGATCGGGCTCGGGCAGGTCATCAGGGCGATCGACGGGCCGCTGGCCAACGTGCGCGGCCAACGACCGGAGGACCTGGGCTACACGGGGGCCGCGGCGGCGCTGCAGGAGGTCTGGATCGCGCTGCGCGCCAGCGAGCGGGAGATCCTGGACCTGGTCTCGATCCAGGACGTCGCCACCGGCAAGCTCCCGGACCGCGTCCGCGACCTCACCGCGGACCCGGCCGCCTGGGCCTGACCGCGAACCGCGGCCGAAGCCGTTTGTGCGTGTGCCTTTATCTTGCCGATAAGAAACGCCCGCCGTCAGACAGCCGATATCGAGGCGCGCCACGCGATGTCGGCGGTCGTCGAAACATCTCGTCGAACGCCGCGATTTTTCGCTCCGCCAATGCCAACCTCGTCGCGATGCGGAACAATATCGCAGGATGAATGCGTCGCCGGCCGCGTGTAGCAGACGATGCCATTCCTCTGCGGTCGAATAGTCCCGCTCTGTTGGACCTGGGCCTGCATGGCGGTGTGCTGCCACCGTGTCCTGCCGGGCCGCGTCGGCCAGGTGGCCCTGGCCACTGCCGGGCCGCGTCGGTCAGGTGGCTCTGGCCACGTGGGACTGGGCCGGCTCGGCGGCGAGTTGCCAGGCGGTGTGCTGACAGCCGTGTCCCGCCGGCCGCGTCGGCGAGGTCCGGTCGGTCGGGCCGGCCAGAATGGGTCGTATGGGGCGCTGGCCAGTTGGCCGTGTAGGACCGATCCTGCCCGATCGCTTCCGGCATGGCTGGCTGGGCTGGTTCTGGCGTGGCTGGCGTGGCTGGTTCTGGCGTGGCTGGCTCGGCCGCTTCTGGCGTGGCTGGCGTGGCTGGTTCTGGCGTGGCTGGCTCGGCTGGTTCTGGCGTGGCTGGCTCGGCCGCTTCTGGCGTGGCTGGCTCGGCTGGTTCTGGCGTGGCTGGCTCGGCTGGTTCTGGCGTGGCTGGCTCGGCTGGTTCTGGCGTGGCTGGCTCGGCTGGTTCTGGCGTGGCCGGCTCGGCCGCTTCCGGCGTGACCGGCGTGGCTGGCTCGGCTGGTTCTGGCGTGGCCGGCTCGGCCGCTTCCGGCGTGGCTGGGTCGGTCGGGTGTGGCTCGGGTGGTTCGGTCGTGTTCGGCTCCGAGCCGGATTGCTGTGACGGATCCGGCATGGCCGCTTTGACTCTGGCCTCCAGCATCCGGGCCGCCGGGATCGGCGGCTCACCCAGGATGCGTTCCGGTGAGCTCGGGGTGTTCGCGCTCGCTGACGGAAGCGCACCCACCGCCTCGGCCGCGTGTGGCCGCTCGGCCCAAGCAGCTATCAGTGCCGCGTCGTCGGGAATGTTGCCGTGCAAGCGGCGCAGCTTCTGCGAATGCCGCTGCGCCATCCCCCAATCCCGATGCTGCGCGTGCGCACGGCGGAACTCGTCGGCTTCGACCGAATAATTGCGGCGCTTCGTCCTATCGCGCATGGCGGCCATGTGAGCCGTCGTGAATAGTTGAAGCTGCCGCATGCGAATATTATCCCGCGAAAACAGCCGTGCTCCATTGGCTCGGGTTCTTATTTCCATTGATGAAAATAATAGGAAGGCCTGGCGTCAGCTTCGCCGCGAGGTTGGAGGCGATGGTCTAACGGGACCGGCAATTGGCCCACGACGGTCCGGAGGTCGCATCTCGGACCGCCGCGGGTACGGACATCGAACCATCTTCGGCCGCTCCGCGATCCCGATCGGCGTGGTGCGTCGGATCGCCAGTCCTGCGCCCGATGTCATCGCCGTCCGTTTTCGCATTATATGTTCAGCGGTGAGTTGATCTCAATGTAGGTCGCGAACGGCGGTGATGCGGCGTGCGTCGGCGCTGGCTCGGCGTCGATCGCGGCGTCGCAGACATCGCGCGGTCAGAGAAATGGTCCAGCTCCACGAGCCGCGCCGTGAGCGGCCGACCTTCGCGCCCGATATGGGAGTGGGCTCAGGAAACCAGGTCTCCGGAGGCGAGCGCTCCCCGCTACCACCCGGCCGGCCAACCCGAGCACCGCCGCCTCGGCGCCCCGCTGCGCTGTCTCTCTCGTTGTAGGGCAGCCCGACCTCGGCAAAGCCGCCGGCAGCAACCCCGGCACGTCATCACCGCCGGAACGCACCGACCAGGCGGCCAGCCGTTCACCGCCGGGCCGTCGTACTCGGCGGCCAGCGTCTTTGGGGCCGCCCTGTCATGCCCGGGCGGTCAGCGTCTTCGGGGCGGCAGTGTCGTGCCCGGGCGGTCAGCGTCTTTGGGGCGGCAGTGTCGTGCCCGGGCGGTCAGCGTCTTTGGGGTGGCAGTGTCGTGCCCGGGCGGTCAGCGTCTTTGGGGTGGCAGTGTCGTGCCCGGGCGGTCAGCGTCTTTGGGGTGGCAGTGTCGTGCCCGGGCGGTCAGCGTCTTTGGGGTGGCAGTGTCGTGCCCGGGCGGTCAGCGTTTTTGGGGTGGCAGTGTCGTGCCCGGGCGGTCAGCGTTTTTGGGGTGGCAGTGTCGTGCCCGGGCGGTCAGCGTTTTTGGGGTGGCAGTGTCGTGGCCAGGGCGGTCAGCGTCTTTGGGGCCGCAGTGTGTCGTGCCCGGGCGGGCGTCTTTGGGGCGGCGGTGTCGTGCCCGGGCGGGCAGCGTCCTAGGGGCCGCAGTGTCGTGCCCGGCGGCCAGCGTCCTTGGGGCCGCCTTGTCGTACCTGGCGGCCAGCAGGTCGCAGGCCCGCCCCGACGAGCTCGCCGGCGTCGGCGTAGCCGCGCTCCGCCGCGGCCACCCCTCACGGGCCGAGATCACGACGCGTGGCCCGCCAGCACGTCGGTGGCGGCGGTCGACAGGAGCGACCACACCTCGTCCACATGCGACTCGCTGGTCTGCGGCGCGCCGATGGCCAGCCGCAGGACGTAGGAGCCGTTGACCTTGGTGTGGGTCAGGTAGTAGCGGCCCGTGGCGTTGATCCGGGACAGCAGCTCCTCCGACGCCGCGTCGCCCGCGCGGAGGCGGAAGCAGACCAGCGAGAACGGGTGCGGGGCGACGATCTCGAAGCGCTCGTCGGCCGCCACCAGATCTGCGAACCGCCGCGCCAAGGAAACCCCCGAGCGGATGTGGGCCTGCAGGCCGGACGCCCCGTACCAGCGCATGACGAACCAGAGCTTGAGTGCCCGGAAGCGCCGACCCAGCGGCACTCCCCAGTCGCGGTAGTCGATCACCGCCCCCGACTCCGTCGCCACGTTGCGCAGGTATTCCGGCATGACGGTCAGCGCCGACACCAGCGCCTCGCGGTCGGCGACCCAGAACGCGTCGCAGTCGAAGCCCGTCAGCAGCCACTTGTGCGGGTCGAAGCAGTACGAGTCCGCGTGCTCGAGCCCCGCGTGCGTCCACCGCAGCTCCGGGCAGACCGCCGCCGCGCCCGCGTAGGCCGCGTCGACGTGCAGCCAGACGCCATATTCCGCGCAGATCTCGCCGATCGCCGGCAGCGGGTCGACGGCGGTGGTCGACGTCGTGCCGATCGTGGCCACCACCAGAGCGGGCCGCGCACCCGCCGCCACGTCGGCGGCCAGCGCCGCACGCAACGCCGCCGGGTCCATCGCCAGCGTCGACGGCGAGACCGGGATGAGGCGGACGCCCGCGTCGCCGATGCCGGCGATCCGGGCGGCCTTCTCGATCGACGAGTGCCCCTGGGTCGACGTGTAGACCGTGTAGCGCGCCCCCTCGACCCCCGATGAGCGCCACCCGCCGCCGCCCGCCCGGTGCAGCCCCGCCAGCGTCGCCACCAGCGCCGCCGACGACGCCGAGTCCTGGATGACGCCGCCGCCCGCCGACGACGACAGGAACCGCGATGGCAGTCCGAGCAACGTGGCCAGCCAGTCCATCATCACGGTCTCGACCTCGGTCGCGGCCGGACCGGTGGCCCAGAGCATCCCCTGCACGCCCAGCCCCGCGCCCACCAGGTCACCGAGCACGCTGGGCCCCGACGTGTTGGCCGGGAAGTACGCGAAGAAGCCGGGGTGCTGCCAGTGCGTCATCCCGGGCAGCACGACGGAGTCGAGGTCGGCCCGCAGCCCGGCGAACCCGTCACCCTCAGCCGGCGGCGCGGCCGGCAGCCGCGCGGCCACCGCCCCCGGCGGGTCGGAGGGACGCACCGGAAGGGAGCCGACCGACTCCCAGTAGTCGGCCACCCAGTCGACCAGTTCGTGCCCGTGCCGGCGGAACTCGTCGGCGGTCATGTGCCCTGCCATGCCTCGAGTCGATCAAGCATCACCCCCCGCGCGCAACACGCTCGCGAAGAACGCCGCTATGTCGCCCGCCACCAGGTCGGGCTCCTCGGCCGCGGCGAAGTGCCCGCCGCGCGGGAACACCGTGCGCCGCCGAACGTCGTAGAGGCGCTGTGACCACGACAGCGGCGGCTCGCCCTCGGGCATGAACTCGTTGGGAAACACGGCGATCCCGGTCGGCACGGTGACGCGGTCGTCCGGCCCGGGCGCGGCGCCGTGCCACCGGTTGTCGAAATAGTCCCGCATCGACGTCGTGATCGACCCGGTCGCCCAGTAGACGGTCAACAAGGTCAAAAGGAAATCCCGGCCGAACCGGCCGTCGACGTCACCGCCGGTGTCGCCCCACGACCGCCACTTCTCCACGATCCAGGCCGCCAGCCCGGCGGGGGAGTCGGTCAGCCCGTAGCCCACCGTCTGCGGCTTCGTGCTCTGGATCGCCGAATAGCCGCGCTCGGTGGCGCCCCACACCCCCACGTGCTGGTCGACGTAGGCCTGCTCGGCCGCCGTCAACGGCGCCGCCCCGTCGCCGAGAAAGGGGGAGACCTCCGGTGTGGTCAGGTGGATGCCCAGCATCCGCGACGGCGCCGTCAGCGCCATCCAGGTCGCCACCCCGGCGCCGAAGTCCCCACCGTGCGCCCCGTAGCGCGCGTATCCCAACGACTCCATCAGCCCGTGCCACAGCGCCGCCACCCGCCGGTAGTCGACCGGTGACGACGGCCGCGGCGTGAACCCGTAGCCCGGCAGCGACGGCACCACGACGTCGAACGCCGGCCCGGGCAACCCGTGCGTGCCGGGATCGGTCAGCCGCGACACCAGCGGCAGCATCTCGACGAACGCGCTCGGCCACCCGTGCGTCAACACCAGCGGCACGCCACCCCCGCCCACGGCCCGCTGGTGCACGAAGTGGATCTCCACCCCGGAGACCGACGCGACGAACTGGGGGTACGCGTTGAGCCCGCGCTCCACCGCCCGCCAGTCGAACCCGTCGGCCCAGTAGGCCAACAACTCCCGCAGGTAGTCGAGATCGGTGCCCTGCTCCCAGGGCGTCCCCGGCGCCGGCGGCGGCCAGCGCGTGGCGCGGATCCTGGCCCGCAGGTCGGCGAGCACGGCGTCGGGCACGTCGACGAGAAATGGCGTCGTCATGCGCCGGACGCTAAACCTAGGGTGTGACAATGCCGCTCGTCCTCACGCCCCTCGACGACGCGCTCACCGAGCGCCTGCTCGAGACCGCCCGCGTCGACGCGACCCCCGAGGAGGTCATGCCACCGGTCGACGGCGAGCCGGGCTGGACGCGGGCGCGCGAGACGTTCTTCCGCGCGTTCCACCAGGAGCGCCAGGCCGGCCTGACCGGGCCACACCGCACCGTGATGTACGCCATCATGATCAACGACCAGCCGCGCGGCATGATCCGCCTCACCCTCGACGCGGACGGCGCCACAGCGGAAACTGGCATGTGGCTGGCCCGCTCGGCCCGCGGCCAAGGGCTGGGCACGCGAGCTCTGCACGCCCTCCTGGCCGAGGCCGGGAAAGCCGGCGCCCGCGCGGTCCGGGCCGACACGACACCCGCCAACCGGGCGGCGCAAGCGGTGCTGCGCAGGGCCGGCGCGACCCTGGAGCCCCAGGGCGACAAGGTCTACGCACGGTTGGAGCTCGGCACGTGAAGGTCACCATCGTCACCGGCGGTTCCCGCGGCATCGGCGCGGCCACCTCGCGTCGCCTCGCCCGGGCCGGGCACGCCGTCGCGGTCGGCTACCGCAGCGACGCCGCCGCGGCCGCCGCGATCGTCGACGAGATCACCGCCGACGGAGGGCAGGCGGTCGCCGTCGCGGGCGAGCTGGCCCACGCCGGCGACATAAGAGCGCTCTTCGACGAGGCCGCCAAGCTGGGCCCCGTCACCGGTCTGGTCAACAACGCCGGCGTCGGCAGCAGGATCGGCCGGTTCGTCGACCTCGACGAGGCCGACCTGCGCCGCGTGGTCGACGTCAACGTGGTCGGCGCGATCCTCTGCGCCCGCGAGGCGGCCCGGCGGATGACCGACGGCGGCGCGATCGTCAACGTCTCGTCGGCCGCCGCGACCCTCGGCAGCCCGTTCGAGTACCCCCACTACGCCGCCAGCAAGGCCGCCCTCGACGCGCTCACGCTGGGTCTGTCCAAAGAGCTCGGCCCGGAAGGCATCCGGGTCAACACGGTGCAACCCGGCGTCATCTACACCGACTTCCACGGCACCCAGAGCGGCGAGCCGGGCCGGGCCGACCGGGTCGGCCCGAACGCCCCGCTCGGCCGCGCCGGCTATCCCGACGAGGTCGCCGCGGCCATCGCGTGGCTGCTCAGCGACGACGCGTCCTATGTGACCGGAGCGACGATCAGAGTGGCCGGTGGCCGGTAGTTACGCAAACGTTACATGCAAATACATCGCGCAAGACTTGTCTTTGGCTTGATCCACAAGGGTTAATCATCAGGCAGCGAACCATCCACCTGGGCGTTCGGTCTTCGGCGAGCCGAGCACCCGGGCCGTCACCGCATGCGGAGGAGCGCCTTCGTGTCCGTCCATCGCCGAAACTTTCGACGAACTCTGATCAGCCTCGGCGCGAGCCTGGCGCTGGTAGCCGGCGTGCTCGTCGCCGGCCCTACGCCCGCCAGCGCCGCACCGGCGCCCGGTGAGCCGTACAACGTCCTGGTCTTCTCCAAGACGGCCGGCTTCCGGCACGACTCGATCCCGGCCGGCATCGCGGCCATCCAGCAGCTCGGCGCGGAGCACGGCTTCTCGGTGACCGCCACCGAGGACGCCGCCGCGTTCACCGACGCCAACCTGGCCAACTACGCCACCGTGGTCTGGCTCTCGACCACCGGTGACGTGCTCAACACCGACCAGCAGGCGGCGTTCGAGCGCTACATCAAGGCCGGCGGCGGCTACGCGGGCGTGCACGCGGCCTCCGACACCGAGTACGACTGGGCCTGGTACGGCGGCCTCGTCGGCGCCTACTTCGCGGCGCACCCGAGCAACCAGAACGCCACCATCAAGGTCGAGGACCCGGCGCACCCGTCCACAGCGGACCTGCCGGCGGAGTGGAACCGCTTCGACGAGTGGTACAACTTCCGCACCAACCCCCGCGGCACCGTGCACGTGCTGGCGAGCCTCGACGAGACCAGCTACTCGCCGGGCTCGGGCGCGATGGGCGCCGACCACCCGACGGCCTGGTGCCAGGACTACGACGGCGGCCGCTCCTGGTACACGGGCAGCGGGCACACGCAGGAGTCGTACGCGGAGCCGAACTTCCTGAACCACCTCCTCGGCGGCATCGAGACCACCGCGGGCGTGGTGGACGCCGACTGCTCGGCCAGCAAGACGAGCAGCTTCGAGAAGGTGACGCTCGACAGCAACACCCAGAACCCGATGGAGCTCGACATCGCGCCCGACGGGCGGGTGTTCTACGCGGAGCGCGACGGGCGGCTGCAGGTCATCTCGCCGGCCACCGGCCTGACCACGACCGCGGCCACGCTGGACGTGTTCACCGGCAACGAGGACGGCCTGATCGGCGTACGCCTCGACCCGGACTTCGCCACCAACAACTGGATCTACCTGTACTACGCGCCCGACGGCGGAGCCCCGCGCAACTACCTGTCGCGGTTCACCGTCAGCGGCGACACGGTCGACCTCGCCACCGAGAAGGTGATCCTGCAGGTCGACACGCAGCGCAACACCTGCTGCCACGCGGGCGGCAGCATGGCGTTCGACAGCGCCGGCAACATCTACCTGGCCACGGGTGACAACACGAACCCGTTCGAGTCCAACTCGTTCAACCCGATCGACGAGCGGCCGGGCCGGCAGGACTTCGACGCCCAGCGGTCGTCCGGCAACACCAACGACCTGCGCGGCAAGATCCTGCGGGTGCACCCCGAGGACGACGGCACCTACACGATCCCGGCGGGCAACCTGTTCCCGGCCGGCACCGCGCAGACCCGTCCCGAGATCTTCGCGATGGGCTTCCGCAACCCGTTCCGGATCGGCATCGACCCGAAGACCGACACGCTGGTGGTCGGCGACTACGGGCCGGACGCCGGCCAGGCCGACCCCAACCGCGGCCCGGAGGGCACGGTCGAGTGGAACATCGTGGCGCAGCCCGGCTTCTACGGCTGGCCCTACTGCCACGGCAACAACTACGCCTACAACGACTACACGTTCCCCAGTGGACCGAGCGGGCCGAAGTTCGACTGCGCGGCGATCGTCAACGACTCGCCCAACAACACCGGCCTGCGCAACCTCCCGCCGGCGATCCCGGCCACCATCGACTACGACTACAGCGGCAACCCGCTGTTCCCGGAGATCGGTGGCGGCGGCGCGCCGATGGGCGGCCCGGTCTACCGCTACGACGCGGCGAACCCGTCCGACCGCAAGTGGCCGGCCTACTACGACGGCAAGGCCATCTTCGGTGAGTGGAACCAGAACAAGATGTACACGTTCCAGCTCACCGACGACGCCCGCGCGGTCGTCGACATCAACCAGCTGCTCACCGGGATGGCCTTCCTGCGCCCGATGGACTTCGAGTTCGGGTCCGACGGCGCGCTCTACCTGATCGAGTGGGGCAGCGGCTTCGGCGGCAACAACGACAACTCGGGGATCTACCGGATCGACTACGTGGCGGGCGACCGTGCCCCGATCGCGGTCGCGTCCGGCACGCCGACCTCCGGCCCGTCGCCGCTGACCGTCCAGTTCTCCAGCGCCGGCTCGCGCGACCCGGACGAGGAGGAGATCACCTACGCCTGGACCTTCGGCGACGGCGGCACCTCCACCGACCCCAACCCGAGCCACACGTACGCGCAGCCGGGCAACTACACCGCGCAGCTCACGGTGACCGACCCGGGCGGGCGCACCGCGGTGGCCAACGTGCCGATCACCGTGGGCAACACCGAGCCGACCGTGTCGATCACGTTCCCGCCGGACGGTGGCTTCTTCAACTGGGGCGACCAGGTCGAATACACGGTCACCGTGACCGACCCGGAGGACGGCGAGATCGACTGCTCCCGGGTGAAGCTGCAGTACTACCTGGGTCACGACGAGCACGCCCACCCGCTGCAGAGCCAGCAGGGCTGCACGGGCAGCATCCAGACCTCGCTCGCCTCCGGGCACGGCGCCGACGCCAACGTGTTCGGCGTGTTCGAGGCGACCTACACCGACGACGGCGGGGTCGGCGGGTCCAACCCGCTCACCGGCCGTGACATCGAGCAGCTCCAGCCCAAGCGCAAGCAGGCGGAGTACTTCTCGGCCACCGGGCGCTCGCCCGACGGCGTGGGCGGCGGCGACCCGGGCGTGCAGCGGGAGACCACCGGCGACACCCAGGGCGGCTTCCAGAACATCGGCTTCATCGAAGACGGTGACTACTGGACGTTCGACCCGGCCAACCTGACCGGCATCACCAGCCTGCGGTTCCGGGTGGCCTCGGCGGTCGACGGCGGCCGCATCGAGGTGCGGTCCGGCGCGGTGGACGGCGCGGTGCTCGGCACCGTCGACGTGCCCGGCACCGGCGGATGGCAGTCCTATGTGGATGTCAGCCTGCCGCTCGAGAATCCACCGACCACCAGCGGGCCGCTGTTCTTCATCGCCCGCAACCCGGCCGGCACCACCGGCCAGGGCTCGGTGTTCAACGTCAACTGGGTCGACTTCCTCGGCCGCGGCGTCACCGACAACGCGCCGCCGCTGGTCACCGCGTCCGGCAACCCGACGTCCGGCACCACGCCGCTGACCGTCGAGTTCAGCGGCACGGCGACCGACGAGGAGGGCGACGCGGTCACGTACGCCTGGGACTTCGGTGACGGCACGACGGCCACCACGGCCAACGCGTCGCACACCTACACCACGCCCGGCACGTTCACGGCGACCCTGACCGTGACCGACGCCCGCGGCGCGGCGGCGTACGCCACGGTGCCGATCCGGGTCGAGGCGCCGAACACGTCCTGCTTCGGGGCGCGTTCGGACAACTTCGACGGCACGGCGCTCGACCGCGACCGGTGGAGCACGATCGTCCGGGAGAACCAGACGTACTCCGTGGCCGGTGGCGCTCTGCTGCTGCCGACGCAGGCGGCGGACCTCTACGGGGCCCGCACCGACGCCGGCAACATCGTGCTGCAGCCGACACCGGGCGGCTCCTGGCAGGCCACCACCAAGGTGACCCTGCCGCTGACCGCGAACTACCAGCAGGCCGGCCTGATCCTCTACGGCGACGACGCCAACTGGGCCAAGCTCGACCTGCTCTTCGCCGACTACAAGCGGGTGGAGTTCATCCGGCAGACCGCCGGAACGCCGCGCAACGAGGCGGCCGACAGCACGCCGGCTCCGGAGGGCACCGACACCGTGTTCCTGCGGCTGATCTCCGACGGCACCAACCTGACCGCCGCGTTCTCGGCCGACGGCGTGACCTACACGCCGGCCGGACGCTCGGCCGAGCTGGCCGGGATCGAGAACCCGAAGATCGGGCTGTACGCGCTCAACGGCGGCACCGCCGCCCCGGTCGTGAACGCCGAGTTCGACTGGTTCCAGATCTCGCCGGACGAGGCGGGTGGCGAGGTCGCGCCGTCCGACGAGTTCGACGGCACGGCGCTCGACAAGTGCCGGTGGGACGCGGTCGTCCGCGAGGACGCCACGGCCTACCAGGTCGCCGACGGGTCGTTGACCATCGACGTGCCCAACGGTGACATCTACACCGGCAACAACACCGGGCCGACCAACTTCATCCTGCAGAACGCGCCCGCGGGCGACTGGACGCTGGAGACCAAGGTCGACGGCAGCCAGCTCGACGAGCAGTACCAGCAGGGCGGCCTGATGGTGTACGGCGACGACGACAACTACGTCAAGTTCGACTTCATCGCCGACAACACCGCCGGCCAGCCGGTCGCGCGGCGGATCGAGTTCCGGAGCGAGATCGCCAGCGTGGTGCAGAACCCGCAGCCGCAGGTCACCAACCTGACCACCGCGGTGTGGCACCTGCGCCTGGCGAAGGTGGGCGACACCTACACGGCGTCGTACTCCGCCGACGGCACGACCTGGACCACGTTCCCGGAGACGCTGACCAACGCGGCGGTCGGCGCCGCGCCCAAGGTCGGCCTCTTCAGCCTCGGCGCGGCGCAGACCGCGTCGAAGCCGATCTCCTTCGACTACTTCCGCCTCTCCACGGGCGGCGAGGAGCCGGAGGACGAGACGGCGCCGGTGACCACGGCGTCGGTGGCGGGGACCGTGACCAACGGCTGGCACACCGGCCCGGCGACGGTCACGCTGACGGCGGCCGACGAGGCCGGCGGCAGCGGGGTGGCGTCGACGGAGTACCAGGTCGACGGCGCGACCACGTGGACGGCATACACCGCGCCGGTCGAGGTCACCGGTGACGGGTCGCACGAGGTGCGGTTCCGGTCGACGGACGAGGCCGGCAACGTCGAGGCCACCAAGACGGTGGCGGTCAAGATCGACACCACCGCGCCGGTGACGGCGGCGACGTTCGCGCCGTCGACCGACGACGGCTGGCACAACGGCGCCGTCCCGGTGACGCTGACCGCGACCGACGCCGGGTCCGGGGTCGCTTCCGTCGAGTACGCGCTCGACGGCGGCGCCTGGACGCCGTACACCGCGCCGGTCGACGTCAGTGGCGAGGGCGAGCACGAGCTGCTCTACCGCGCGACCGACAACGCCGGCAACGTGGAGACGCTCAAGTCGGCGATCGTGAAGATCGACGGCACGAAGCCCACGGTGATCATCGGCGGGTTGGCCGACGGCCAGCTCTACGGTGACAGCCAGGACGTCCGGGTGACCTACCAGGCGGTCGACCCGACGTCGGGCCTCAAGAGCGTGGTCGGCACGCTCGACGGCGCGGCCTACCCGGCCAACAAGCTGCAGGCCATGTTCGAGCTGCCGCTCGGCCTGCACGAGCTGACCGTGACCGCCACCGACAAGGCCGGCAACGTCACCACGTCGTCGGTCCGGTTCTACGTCACGACCTCGTTCCGCGACATGCAGTCCCTGCTGGACCGCTTCAAGGCGACCAGCTGGCTGTCGGCGAAGGCGCACAAGCAGCTCGGCGCCAAGCTGCAGGCGGCACGCGAGGCCGAGGCGGCCGGCAACGACCGCCGGGCGATCAACCAGCTGACCGCGTTCCGCCAGCTCGCGCAGGACACCGCCCTGGTGCCCAACGCCGAGGTCCGGGCGGTCCTGGTCCGCGACGCCGACGCGATGATCGTCCGCCTCGGCGGCGACGCGAGCGCGGCGGGCAAGAAGGCCAACGGCAACAAGTCGCTGGCCGGTGCGGGCCGGGTGCCCGGTGACGCCGCCCGGCAGGTCGCCGGCGGACCGCTGAAGTAACTCGGAACCAAGGAGGCTCGGGATGAGGGTGTTCATTCGCGGCGTTGCGGCGATCTTCGCGGCGGCGTTGCTGGCCCTCGTCCCGGGCCTGCCCGCATACGCACACGACGGACCCGTCACGCTCGACGTCGCCGGCGACGGCGCGGGGGGCGTGACGGTCCGCGCGATCTACACGAAGGACAAGCACCCGGTGGAGACCGGCGTGCGCCTGGTGCTGAACGCGACGGGGGAGAGCGGCCGCACGGTCGGCCCGATCCAGCTCAACCCGTCGGCGGAAGGCCAGGGCTTCTACACCAGCGGACCGGTCCTGACGCCGGGCTCGTGGGACGTCGCGGTGACGTCGCCGGCGCCGCATCCGGGCAAGGCCCTGGTCAAGGTCGAGGCGAAGGTGGCCCAGCAGATGCCGCCGGCGCCGGCGGCCGACCGGGACGCCAGCTCCACCCTGACGGGCCGCTTCGGCTGGCTCTGGTGGCTGGCCGGCGCGGTGGTGGTCATCCTGGCCCTGGGCGCGATCGCACAGTCGCGCGCGCGCTCGCGTCAGTAGGCGATCGACAGCCCGAACGGGACGGGTCCCAGCGCGGCGACCAGCGGCCGGACCATGAGCACGAACGACTCCGGCCACCAGGCGTTCGCCACGCCGCCGAGATCCACGATCTGCCGTGGTGACCAGCCGAGGTCGGTGAGCAGCCCGGCGACCAGCTTCTTGGCATCGCCGTCGTCACCACAGAGAAACGTCGCCGGTGGTACGGCCAGGCTGCCCGGGTCGGCCATCAGCGACGCCGGTCCGACCGTGTTCAGCGCCTTGACCACCCGGGTTCCGGGCAGCGCACACGCGAAGCCGATCACGCTCATGCCGCCGACGCTAGGCTTGCCCCCACCCCCGGCGGCAGTACGCACTTCGAAGTGCCTGGAGGAACCATGGCCACCAGCCGTGCCGACGAACGGCGAGCCGGCGCGCGCTCCGCGTACCTCGTCTCGGTGGCCGCCTGCCCCACGCACCGGGTGCTGCACCGGTTGGGGGAGCGGTGGGTCAGCCTGATCCTCAAGGAGCTCGCCGGCGGGCCACGCCGACATGGCGAACTGGCCCGCGCGGTGGCCGGCGCCACGCAGAAGATGCTCACCCAGACGCTGCGGACCCTGGAACGCGACGGATTGGTCGCGCGGTCGGTGACCGGCGCGACGCCGCCCCGCGTCGAATACCGGCTCACGCCCGTCGGCGAGAGCCTGCTTCCGGTGCTGGCCCTGATGACCGAGTGGGCGGAGCGGCACATCGGGGACATCGACGTCGCCCGGGCGACGTACGACGGCGCTTCCTCGTGAAGAGGTACGTGCTTTTCGATCATGACGGTGTGCTGGTCGATACCGAGTTCTGGTACCACAAGGCCGGCGAGCGCGCGCTCGCGGACGTCGGCTTCACCTTGGATTTGGACCAGTACGTCCAGGACATGAACCAGGGCTCGGGCACCTGGGCCCAGGCGCGGGCGGCCGGTGTCGACGAGCAGACCATCAGCCGGCAGCGCGGGGTTCGCGATGCGTACTACCAGGAGTATCTGAGGACCGAGGCCATCGAGATCGAGGGCGTCGTCGACGCTCTCGAGGAGCTGTCGAGGCACGTCCGCATGGCCATCGTGACGACCGCGAAGCGCAGGGATTTCGAGGTCATCCACGAGGCGCGCCGGATCCGGCAGTTCATGGATTTCGTGCTCGTCCGGGAGGACTACGAGCGTGCCAAGCCCCACCCGGAGCCGTACCTGACCGGGTTGAAGCGCTTCGGCGCCACCAAGGGCGAGACGCTGGTCGTCGAGGATTCGGCGCGGGGGCTGAGCTCAGCCGTCGCGGCCGGTATCGACTGTGTGGTCGTCCACAACGACTTCACGAGAACACATGACTTCTCGCGGGCGACCTGGCGCATCGAGACGCTGAGCGAGTTGACGGACATCGTCCTTCGGTCGGCCTGAGACGACGGGCCCGGCGCGGGACATCCCCGCGCCGGGCCTTCGTCGGCTTAGGTCAGGACTCGGTCAGGCCCCGCCGGCGGCGGACCAGGAGCAGCACTCCCAGGCCGGTCAGCACGGCGAGCGCGCCGCCGATGGCGATCGGCTTGACCGGGGAACCGGTCACGGGCATGTCGCCCGGTGGCCGGCCGCCGCCGATGCCCGGATGCGGCACGTAGGGCGGACGCTCGGTCGGCCACACCGGCGGCACGAACGTGTCGGACGGTGTCGGCGTCGGGCTGCCGGTGGGCGTCGGTGTCGGTGACCCGGTGCCCGACGGGGTCGGCGTGGGCGTCGGGCTGCCCGTCGGCGTCGGGGTCGGGGTCGGGGTCGGCGTAGGCGTGGGCGTAGGCGTGGCCGTCGGGGTCGGCGTCGGCGTGCCCGTCGGCGTCACGGTCGGAGTCGGCGTCGGGGTCGACGAGACACATTGGATGGTCGTGTCGAACGGGAAGTTGTGCATCTCGCCGCCGTTGGCCGACGCCGTGCCGTGCACCAGGTTCGACACGATGACGCTGCCCTCGATGTTGCCCGAGTTCGTGTCGGTCAGCGTGGCGTTCGGCGCGTACACCGTGCCCTCGACGGAGTTGGCCCCCGTCTGGGTCAGGTCCGTGACGTTCGGGAAGTTGTAGAGGATGTACGACGCCTGCTGCCCGCCCACCCCTGCGGACGTCGGCGGGTTCCAGGTGTAGCTGGGCCCGGTGTCGACGTTGATCAGGACCGGCCTGTTGGCCGTCGGCGGATCGTTGTAGGTGATGCTGACGATGTTGTCCATCTCGGACGCCGTCAGGTTGAGCACGTTCGTCTGGTTGTTGGTGAGGTCCACGTACACCTGCGTCGGCGACGTGATCGGCCGCGCGATGGGACCCCCGTTGGCGTTCCGCAGCGTCACCGTGCCCGGGCAGGTGGCCATCTCTTCCGCGCGGCTCCGGTAGGTCGCGAACGCGCCCGCGAAGTCGATGCCGGTCGCGGCGGTCGCACTCGCCGGCGTCTGGTTGGCGCCGTTCTGCACCCGCGGGAACGTGTTGGGGTCGGCCGGCGGGTCCGGGACGATCTGCAGGATGTTGGCCTGGTCGAGGACCGCCACCCCGGTGGTGTCGCCGATCTTGAGGTACTTGTTGTTGTTGACCTGGAGATAGCCGCTGGCCAGGCTCGGCGGCGTCGTCAGCAGCGCCCGGCCGCCGATCACCAGCGCTGTCGGCTGGGCATCCGTCCCGTACGTGTGCCCGGTGTTCGACGAGATCTGGTAGGTGCCGCCGATGGTGAGGTCGCCACCGATCGCCACCGGCCCTTCGCTCTCGTTGCTGGTCAGCGTGGCGTTCTGCTCGACCACCACCAGGAAGCCGCTGAGCTCGGGGCCGCCGTCGACCGGGTTGACCGGCCCGATCGCCTCCGCCGGCGCCCACGACGCCCACAGCGCCGCGGCCGTCACCACCGCCGCGGCCGCGGCGAGAGCGGGCACCCGGGCCCGCGCGCGTGTTGCCATCAGAACCGCCCCCTGAATCGGACTCATACGTCAGGGGGAGCATATTGGACAATTTTCACAATATGCACGGTAATCCGATTCCTTCTCAAGGGTCGCGGCGGGGCGGTGGCGTCCGGGCACCCCCGTGGCGATACTCGCGTTCATGGAAAAGGCTCGATCGGATCCGCTCGGACGCGACCTGGCGCACGCGCTGCGTACCGGCCCGTTCTCCGCCGCCCTGCATCTGGCCATGGAGGACCGGGGGATCCGGCCCGAGGAGATCCAGGCGCGGCTCGCGGCGGCGGGGGTGACGGTCAGCCTGACCACCCTGAGCTACTGGCGGCGCGGCCGCAGCCGGCCCGAGCGGCCCGAGTCGATGCGGGCCGTGCGGCTGATGGAGCAGATCCTGGCCCTGCCCGCCGAGTCGCTGATCGCCCAGCTCGGCCCGCGCCGGCCCCGCGGCCGCTGGCTCAACCAGCCACCGGGGACGATCGACATCGACCGGTTGTTCGAGAACGGCGCCAGCGTCTCGAAGATCATGAGCGAGCTGGACAAGTGGATGTACCACGAGCTGTCCCGGGTCAGCATGCACGACCTCTACCTGGTCGGCGCCGACCGGCAGGAGCGCGGGCTCAACTGCCGGCAGGTGTTGCGGGCCAACGTCGACCGCGTCTCGCGTACCGTCGGGATCTTCCACACCGACGACCCCGACGCGCCGGTGGGGGTGCATCCGCTGCGCAACTGCCGGGTCGGGCGGGTGCGGTCCGATCCGGGCACCGGGCTGCTCGCGGCGGAGATCATCTTCGACCGGATGCTGGCCCAGGGCGACACCGCGGTCATCGAGTACGAGTTCGAGAGCGGCTCGCGCGTCACGACGGACAACTACTACCACGGCTTCTCGACACCGGTCGGCGAGTACGTCCTGCAGGTCCAGTTCGACCACGACGCGGTCCCGGCGCGCTGCTACCGCTTCGAGCGCCGCGGCCTCCACGCGCCGGACCAGGGCGTACGCGAGGTCTGGATCGGCTCGACCCACGGCGCCCACCTGGTCGCGGCCGACGTGCCACCCGGCATCGTCGGCATGCGCTGGGAATGGGACTAGGCCGGGCCGCCTCGTGAGCGACCCGGCCTTTGCCGACGGAGATCAGGACGCGTTGATGGTCACGTCGTCGACCACGAAGCTGGTCTGCAGCGACTGGTCCTCCGCCCCGTTGAACCGCAGGGTCACCGTCTGCCCGCGGAACTGGGTGACGTCGACGACCTTCTCCACGTACGCGGAGTTGGCGTCGAGGTTGGTCGCGGAGCCGACGGTGGTGCTGCCCATGGTCACCGTCAGCCGGTCCCAGACCTGCCCGTCGTTCTCGGCCGTGGTGATCCGCACCCAGTAGCGCAGCGTCGCGCTGGTGCACGCCGCCGGGATCGTCACCGACTGCTGGACGTAGTCGGTGTGCGTGCGGCCCTGGCCGCCGAGCCAGGCGCTCCGGGTGCCCGTGTGGCCCGGGTAGCCGTAGCTCGCCCACGCCCCGATCACGCCGGAGTTCGCCGACCACGGCGTGGTCCCGCTCTCCAGGCTCGGGTTGCCGACGACCTGCACCGGCGTGCAACCGCCGCCACCGGTCGTGACCGTCCAGGTGAAGGTGGCCGTGCCGGTCCGCGACGCGCTGTCGCGCACGGTCACCGTGACGGTGGACGTGCCGGCGGCGGTGGGACTACCGCTGATCACGCCGGTCGACGCGTTGACCGACAGGCCGGCCGGCAGACCCGAGGCGCTCCAGGTGTACGGCGTCGTGCCGCCCGACGCCCGCAGTTGCAGGTTGACCTGCTGCCCGACGACCGTCGTCTGGTTGCCGGGGTTGGTCACCGCGGGGTTGTTCGGGTTGGTGCCGCCGTTCATGAAGCCCGTGTAGAGCAACCGGTTCGGCGAGCCGGAGCCGGGGCTGGTCACCTTGCCGCTCGTGGCGTTGGTGACCAGCGCGTCCCGCACCTGGGCCGGCGTGGCGTTCGGGTTCAGTCCAAGCCAGACAGCCGCCGCGCCGGCCGTGTGCGGCGACGCCATCGAGGTGCCGGTCATCGTGGCGCTGCCGGTGTTGCTCGAGTAGGAGGCCGACACGATGCTCGTACCCGGCGCGAAGATGTCGAGGCACGAGCCGTAGTTGCTGCTGCTGTTGCGGGCGTCGGAGCTGTTGGTGTTGCCGACGGTGACCGCCGCCGCCACCGCCTGCGGGCTGTAGTAGCAGGCGTCGTCCGACGAGTTGCCCGCCGCCTGGACGAACTGCACGCCGGACGAGATGAGGCTCGACACCGCGCTGTCCATGGCCTGGCTGCTGCACCGGCTCTGGCAACCGATGCTGTAGTTGACGACCGCCGGCTTCTGCGCGTTGGCGCGCACCCAGTCGATGCCGGCGATCAGGTCGTCGTTGGTGCCGCTGCCCTGGCAGTTCAGCACGCGTACGGCCACGACGCTCGCCTTCTTGGCCACGCCGTACGTGGTGCCCACCGCCGTGCCGGCCACGTGCGTGCCGTGCCCGTGGCAGTCGGTCGGCGAGCTGTCGTTGTCGACCATGTCCGTGCCCTGCCGCACGCGGCCGGTGAAGTCGACGTGGTTGGCGTTGATGCCGGTGTCCAGCACGTAGACCGTCGCGCCCTGACCGGGGTTGGCGGGGTACGTGTAGGCCTGGTTCAACGGCAGGTTCTGCTGGTCGATCCGGTCGTCGCCCCAGTTCGGCGGGTTGTTCTGGGTGTCGGCGACGCCGATCCGCTGCACCGCCTCCACCGACGCGACGGCCGGGTCGGCGGCCAGCGTGCGGGCCTGCTGCTCCGACATGGTGCCGGCGTACCCGCGCAGGGCCGTCGTGTAGACGTGCCGGGCCTGGCCGCCGAAGCGGGTGGTGAGGTCGCGGGCCTTCGTCCGTGCGTCGGCGCCGTCTTTGAGGACCACGATGTAGCGCCCGGGTACGGCGTTGGGGCTGTCCGCGTACCGGATGGGGGTGGGTTGGGGGTTGGCGGGTTCGGCGCCCGCGGGGACGCCGACGCCCAGGACCGCGGCGGCCGCGACGATGGCCGCGACGCCGAGTCCGGATGCTCTCTGCCGCACAGTTGTCTCCTCCCAGGGGGGTGCCGACGAACCTAGGAGCGGCGGGCGTGGGAGGGCAGAGCGGTTAACAGCAGTCGACGATTCGTAACGCCAAAACTGTTTATGAACCTGGGGCAGCGTCCCCTGTGGGCGGCACGGTACCGTCTGCGCCATGGACGTGGAGAGCACCGGCGTGAGTGACCGATCGACCAAGCCGGCGACCGCCGCCCGGATCTACGACTACTTCCTAGACGGCGTGCACAACTTCCCGGCCGACCGCGAGGCGGCCGCGCGCGTCGTGGCGATGATGCCGTCCGCGCCCGCGATGGCCAAGGCCAACCGCGCGTTCCTGCGCCGGGCCGTGCGCCACCTGGCCGAGGCCGGCGTGCGGCAGTTCCTCGACCTGGGCTCCGGCATGCCGACCCAGGGCAGCGTCCACGAGATCGTCCAGGAGGTCGCACCCGAGTCGCGTGTGGTCTATGTGGACATCGACCCGATCGCGGTCTCCGAGAGCCTCGACCTGATCGGGGACACCGGCCGCGTCACCGCGATTCAGGGCGACATGCGCCAGCCGCGCGCCGTCCTCGACCACCCGGTGGTGCTCAAGACGCTCGACTTCGACCAGCCGGTGGCCCTGCTGCTCTGCGCGGTGCTGCACTTCGTGCCCGACGACGACCAGGCCTACGGCCTCGTCGACCAGTTCCGCGACGCGCTCGCGCCGGGCAGCTACGTGCTGGTGTCGCACGGCGCCAACGAGGGCGCCGACGCGTCGGTCACCAGCGAGGAGCACAGCACCATCCAGAAGGTCTACAACCAGCGCACCGCGACGCCCGCCGGCGGCCGCACGCGCGAGGGTGTGGCGCGCTTCTTCGGGCCGGCCGAGCTCGTCGACCCGGGCATCGTCTGGGTGACGCAGTGGCGTCCGCAGCCCGACGACCCGACCGACTTCGCCGACGACCCGCGCCTCTCCTGCGTCTGGGCGGGGGTAGGCCGCCTGCCCTAGGCAGGTTCACGCGCGCGGCCGTTCGGGTACTGCGCTTCCCATGCCGAATCGGGACTGGAGCCGCCTCGAACGTCGTCTCAACACGTACCCGTCCGCCACCAACGGGCAGCGCCTCACGGCGATCGTCGTCGCGCTGGTCGCGTCGCTCTTCGTCGGCGGCCTCTGCGTGTGGCTGGCCTCCGGGGTGCTCGACGGCGTCCACCCGGGCGTGCAGTGGGTGGTGTTCGCGGTGATCGGGGCGGTCGCGGGGTTCGGTCTGCTGAGCGCCCTGTCGTGGCTGACGGGCCGCAACCGCCGCGCGTGAAGCCGGCTACCTGGTGCGGCCGGCCTACCTCGTGCCGACCGTGCGCAGGGTCGCGAGCACCAGGGTGCGGGCGACGGTGACCACGTCGCTCACGTCGACCTGCTCGCGTGGGCCGTGGGCGAGGCGCACGTCGCCCGGGCCGTACTGCAGGGTGGGGATGTCCTTGCCCGCGTACAGCCGCAGGTCGCTGCCGTAGGGTGCGCCCCGCTCCAGTGGCCGCGCGCCGTTGGTGACCTCGGCGTGGGCCTGTGTGACGAGTGCGGCCAGCGGGTGCCCGGGCGGCAGGCGTCCGCTGGCGAACTGGCCGCCGGGCCACGTCACGGTGGCGGGGTGGGCGCGCAGCCAAGGGTCGTCGGCGCAGGCTTCGGCCACTGATGTCTCGAGCTCGGCGCGGGCCCGGGCCGGGTCCTCGCCCAGCCGCACGCCGAGCCGCCCTTCGGCGACCAGCAGGTCGGGGACGCTGCTGGCCCAGTCGCCGGCCTGGACGGTGCCGACCGACAGCGGGTACGGGATCGGGTAGCCGGACATGAGCGGGTCCGGGTCGGCGTTGCGGCGGGACTCGAGTCGGGCCAGCGCCCGATGGATCGGGAGGTAGGCGTCGATCGCGCTGACGCCGGCGTACCGCGTGCTGCCGTGGGTGGCCTGGCCCGGCACCTCGATGCGGAAGGTGAGGGCGCCCGCGTTGGCGGTCATGATGGCGCCGCTGGTCGGTTCGGTGATGATGCAGGCGTCGCCGGTGTGGCCGCGCTCGAGCGTGCCGAACGCGCCGAGGCCGCCGTCCTCCTCGCTCACGACGAAGTGCACCGAGACGTGGCCGCGCGGCCGTGCGCCCGCCGTCTTGATCGCCTCCAGGGCGGCGAGGATCGCCACGAGGCCGGCCTTCATGTCGCAGGCGCCACGGGCGTGCACGGTGTCCCCGACGGTCCGCGGGCGGAACGGGTCGCCTTCCCACTGGGCTTGGTCGCCCGGCGGCACGACGTCGACGTGGCCCTGGAGGATCAGCGCGGGTCCGTCGGTGCGGTGGCGGGTGCCGGCCACCAGGCCCCAAGCCTCTGTGCGTGGGGCCTCGCTGCCCGGGAAGTCCGGGTGTGCGCGGAGGGCGTCGAGGTCCATCCGCCACAGGTCGACGTCGAGGTCCAGGGTCGCCAGCCGGCGCGCCAGCAGGTGCTGCAGCTCGGACTCGGCCGCGGTGCCCGTCACGCTGGGCACCGCCAGGAGTTCGAGCAAGGTCGGGCCGATGCCGGCCTCGTCGACCGCGGCCAGCGCGGCGGCCTCCACGGCGGTCAGCGTGCTGCGGTCGAGCGGAGGGTGCATGGAGGCGAGTATGGCCAGGGCGGGCGCCCGGCCGCTACGTGCTGGACCGCCTCGGCTATCGGCGCGATCATCGTCGGATGACGCTGACCGCCGCCGCGTTCACCGCGCGGATCGAGGCCCTCCGACCGCCGCCGGGCCGCGACCGGGTCCGGATGGGCGACGTGTTCGGCCTCGCCAAGGAGTTCGGCGACCTGCCGCTCGCGGAGCTCGACATCCTGCTCGACAGCGGCAACCATCTCGTACGCGTCGGCGCCCTGCGCATCATGGGCAACCAGGCCGGCGCGAAGCGCACCTCGGAGTCGACGCGCGCGGACCTGTTCGCTCTCTACCTGAGGCGCACGGACCGCATCGACACCTGGGACCTGGTCGACCTGAGCGCACACCAGGTGGTCGGCGCGCACCTGCGCGACAAACCCCGCGACGTCCTCTACGACCTGGCCCGCTCGCCGCACTGGTGGGAACGGCGGATCGCCATGTTCGCCACGCTGGCCCTGGTGCGGGCGGGCGACGCGGACGACACGTTCGCCCTGGCCGAGATGCTGGTCGACGACCCGCACGAGTACGTCAACACGGTCGTCGGCGGCATGCTCCGCGAGGCCGGCAAACACGACCGGGCGCGCCTGCTGGCCTTCCTGGACGAGCATGCGGCGACCGCCCCGCGGGTCGTGGTCCGCTTCGCGACCGAACACCTCGAGGCGGAGGAGCGGGCTCGCTACCTCGCCGCCCGACGTGCATCGGGCGACAGCTAGCTGGAGAGCGTGCGGCTCAGGCCGCGGAACTCGGCGACGAGGCGGTCGCCGCAGCGGACGGTGACGTCGTAGATGCCGGACTTCCCGGCGCGGTGGCGTTCGACCGCTGTCGCCGTCAGGCGGTCGCCCTCCCGGGCCGCGGAGACGAACACGATCTCGGCGGACGCCGCGACCGTGACCGCGCCCGGGTAGTTGCAGGCGCCGGCGAAAGCCGAGTCCGCCAACAGGAAGACGTAGCCACCATGGGCGATGCCGTGGCCGTTGACCATCAGATCCGTCACGGTCATCTCGAGCACGGCCCGCCCGGGCTCGAGCGTGAGAACCGACATCCCGAGCGACTCGGAAGCCTTGTCGCGGGCGAACATCTCTGCGGCGCCGTCCATGCCCGCACCCTATGCGCATTCCGGCACAACCGACGAGCGGGATAACGTTATCGGAGAGGGACCGCCGGCTCAGTCGGCCGGTGGGAGCTCGCCGGAGCCTCGGGGGATCAGCTCCACCGGCACCGTGACCGTCTGGACGGGGCGGGACGGGTCGGCCGAGCGGGCCACCAGCAGGTCGATCGCCGTCTGGCCGATCACCGCCGTGTTCTGCGCTACCACGGTCACCCCCGGCCGCAGGATGTCCGCCAGCGGAAAGTCGTCGAACCCGACCAGGGCCAACCGCCCCGCGTCGGCACCCAGACAGCGCAGGGCCTCGATCGTCGTCGCCACGTTGCCCGTGATCAACGCGGTCGCCGGCGACGGCCCGGACAGCACCGCGCCCAACGCCGCCGAGACCCGCTCAGGCGTCACCACCCCCGGATGCACCATCCCCGACAGCGGCCCACCGCTCGCCGCCACGCTGGCCCGGAACGCCGCCGCTCGCTCCCGACCGGTGAAAATCCGCTCGTCGTCCCCGATGTACGCGATCCGGCGGTGCCCGTGGACCGAGAGCTGCCGGTAGGCCATGCCGATCCCGGCCGCATTGTCGGACAGCACGGCATCCGCCGAGACGCCGCCGCACGGGCGGTCGACCGCCACCACCGGCAACCCGGCGGCCACCTCCGCGGCCAGGTAGTCATGGGTCGGCCCGATCGGCTCGATGACGATCCCGTCGACCCGGCGCCGGCACATCGACATGACCGCCTCGCGTTCGCGGGACTCGTCGTCCTCCGTCGACATGGCCAGCAGCGCCAGGCCGCGGGCCCGCGACGCGGTGTCGACCGCGGACAGCACCGGGTGCGCGTCCGCCAGGTTGCGCACCGCCGCGCCGATCGTGCCGCTCGTGCCCCGGCGCAACTGCTGAGCCCGCTCGTCCGGCGCGTAGTCCAGCGCCGTGATCGCCGCCCGGACCCGGCTGACCAGGTGCGCGCCGACCGTCGGGTCGTCGTTGACGACCCGGGACACCGTGCGCAGCGCCACGCCGGCCTCGCGGGCCACGTCCCGCATGGTCGGGCGCTTTCGCCGCACCCCGCCGCCCACCCGATCGGTCATCGCCTGATCCTCCTCTTCGGACGCCCGCTCACCGAGCACCCTTGACACGCGAGTGAAACTTCCTATGCTTCCGGATAACGTTATCCCGAAACGATCATCTTGACTAGCCGCACCTTGACCCGCACCCCCGTCCCCGGGAGGACCCCTTGATACGGAAGCCGCTGGTCGCGGCAGGCGTCGCCGGTCTCCTCGCCCTCACCGCCGCCTGTGGCAGCGGCGACGGCGGAGGGAACGAAAGCGGCGAGACCGCCCTGACCTACCTTGTCTTCGAGACCCCGAGCCTCGACGCGAAGTTCTGGGACGACTCGATCACCGCCGCCACCGCGCAAACGCCCGGCGTGAAGATCAACAAGATCGTCGCGCCGAGCACCGACCGCGACGGCTACGCCAAGCAGCTGCAGCAGTCCGGCCAGTTCCCCGACCTGCTGCAGTCGATCACGCCGTCCAACTTCGTCGGCGCCGGCCTGCTCAAGCCCTACGACAAGACCTGGATCGACGCCAACTTCCTGCTGCCGTCGGCCAACTCGCTCAAGGGCGAGGTCTACATCCCGCCGACCAACTCGCAGATCGTCCCGCAGGTCTACTACAACAGGCAGCTGTTCCAACAAGCGGGCATCACCGCGGCCCCGAAGACCTGGGCCGAGTTCCTCGACGCCTGCGCCAAGCTCAAGGCCAAGGGCATCACGCCGATCGAGCTCGGCGGCGCCGACCCGTTCGCCGCCTCCATGCCGTTGGTCGGCATCATCTCCGCCGACATCCTCGGCAAGAACAAGAACTGGCTCCAGGACCGCTACGCGGACAAGGTCAAGTTCGCTGACGCGGACCTGGTCACGGCGGTCCGGAAATACCGCACCCTCGTCACCGGCGGCTACTTCGACAAGGGCGCCCTGGGCGTCAAGTACGCCGACTCGATAACCCGCTTCACCGGCGGCAAGTCGGCGATGTACCCCATGGGCAGCTGGTTCCTCGGCTCCGTACCTAAGGACACCGCCGACAACTTCGGCTCGTTCCCGTGGCCGACCGACAACGGCGACGTCGTCGTGCCGTTCGTCGGCGGCGGCTCGATGGCGATCTCCGCGAAGGCAAAGGACACCGCGCTCGCCGAGAAGTTCGGCCAGGCCTGGTCGCTCAACCCGGCCAACCTGAAGGCGCTCATCGAGACCGACGGCGCGTTCCCGATGATCAAGGGCAAGACCCTCGACGACTACGGCGTCACGGTCACCCAGGTCTTCAAGGACTCCTACGCGTACGTCGGGCAGGACAACAACAAGGTCAACGCGATCGGCTGGGCGACCAACGACGACGCGCTGCCGCCCGGGCTCAACGACGCCTTCTACGCGACCGCACAGGCCCTGTTCACCAGCGACGACGTGGCCGGTGAGCTCGCGAAGCTCGACGACGCGTGGAAGACCGCCGCGCAGTGAGGAAGCAGTCCGGCGAGCGGGGCCTGGCCCTGCTCGCCGCCCTCGCGGTCGGCCTCTACCTGGTCTTCCTCGTGCTGCCGCTGCTGCTCAGCCTGCGCAGCAGCTTCACCAACGAGAACCCGCTCAAAGCCACCAACGAGTTCGTCGGCCTGGCCAACTACACCGAGATGGCCGGCGACGACCAGCTGCGGGCGAGCCTCACCTTCACGCTGATCCTCGCGCTCGGCGTCACGCTGGCCGCCAACGCGCTCGGCGTCGCCTTCGCGATCCTGCTCAACCGCACGAGCCTGTCCTACCGCGTCATGCGTACGGTCGCGTTCCTGCCCCAGGTGCTCTCGGGTGTGATCGTCGCCTTCGTATGGCAGACCATCCTCACGCAGAACGGTCTGCTCAACACCGCGCTGATGAAGATCGGCATCCTGGACGAGCCGTACCCCTGGCTCGGCAGCCCCAACGCCGCCCTCTTCTCGATCGGCCTGGTCGTCACGTGGGTGATGAGCGGCTTCACCACGGTCGTCTACCTGGCCGCCCTGCAGAGCATCCCGCTCGAGCTGCACGACATGGCCTCGCTCGACGGCGTCCGTGGCACCCAACGCTTCCGCAAGATCACCTGGCCGATGCTCGCGCCCGGCACCACGATCAGCGTGACCATCTCCCTGATCACCGTGCTGAAGCTCTACGACATCATCACCGTGCTCACCGGCGGCGGCCCGGCCAACTCCACCCAGTCGACCGCGCTCTACATCGTCAAGCTGGCGTTCACCAGCGACCGGGTGGGCTACGCCAGCGCCGTCGCGATGCTCCTGCTCGCGCTGTCCGCGGTGGTCGCCCTCACCGTCACGAGCGCCCTGCGCCGCCGGGAGATCTCCCTATGACGACCATCGGGGATACGCGCGACCGCCCGACCGCCGGCGGGAGGACCGCCCTGACACCGCCGCCCGAAACGCCCAGCCCCCGACGCCGCCGCCCGAGCGGGCGCACCCGGGTCCTGGTCGCGGCCGCCGTCACGCTGGTATTCGCCGCGCCGATCTATCTCATGCTGGTCAACGCGTTCAAGCCGCAGGAGCGGATCCTCGGCAACCCGGTCGCGCCGCCCTGGCCGCCGACGCTGGACAACCTGACCGAGGCGCTGAGCCGGCCCGACAACCTGATTCCGCTCGGGCTGCGCAACTCGCTGATCGTCGCGGTCTGCTCGGTCGCCCTGATCGTCCCGCTCGGCTCCGCGTTCAGCTTCTACATCTCCAGGCGCAGCGGGCGGGTCAAGGCCGCGATCCTCGTCGCGCTCTCCGCCGGACTGATGATCCCGCCGCAGGTCACCCTGCTGCCCACAATCAGGATCCTGACCTGGATCGGCCTCGACCACTCGTACCCCGGGCTGATCCTGGCGAACCTGGGCGGCGGCTACCTGAGCTTCGCGGTCTTCGTCTACGTCGGATTCATGCGCTCGGTGCCCGACGAGATCGTCCAGGCGGCCCGGCTCGACGGCGCCAGCGGCCTGCGGATCTGGTGGCAGATCGTCATGCCGCTGGTCCGCCCGGCCACCGCCACCGTGGTCATCTTCCTGACCCTGTGGATCTGGAACGACTTCCTGAACCCGCTGTTCATCCTCGGCCCGCTGCAGGGCCAGACCATCACCACGGGCCTCTACCTGACGATTGGACAGTACTCAGTGGACTACGGCCAGCTCTTCGGCATCATGTTCCTCGCCGGCGCGCTGCCGGTGGTCGGCTATCTCACGGTGCAGAAGCAGTTCGTCGCGGGCCTCACGTCGGGCGCCAGCAAGTGACCGGGGTGCCGCCGCTGGACGACGTCGCGGGGGAGTGGGTCGCCGCCGGCGACCTCGGCCACCTGCCGTCGCTGCGCAACCAGCGCGGCCAGGCCCACGTCAACCACGACCTCACCAGCGTCTCCTGGCTGGCCGCACCGCCGTTCGCCGGCGGCTACCACACCGGCGTGCTGCGGGTCGACGGCGGCGTGCCCGGTGTGCAGCACTACCGGTGGAAGCCGTGGGGCACCCGGCGCAGCTACCGCGATGCCCACGTCGACGTCGTCACGGACACCAGCCTCGGCTACGACGCGGACTGGCTGCTCTGGCGGATCCAGGTGACCAACACCCGCGCCGAGGCGGCCACGGTCGAGCTGACCCAGGACCTGTTCGCGCCGGTCGGCCACTCCGAGACCGGCTGGGGCTGGCTCCACACGGTGCCGTGGAACGCGTCCGGGGAGCACGACTACCACGCGCTCGAGCGGATCCGGGACACCACGCGGCCCGGGGCGCAGGGCGCGCCGTACCTGCTCGGCCCGGGCCCGCGCCGGCTGCGCCTCGGCCGGCCGCGCCCGCCGGGCATCCAGCGCGACGAGGACTCCGCGCCGATGCTGCTGGAGTACGAGCTGCCCCGCCACGTCAGCGCCGACTGGGTCTGGCCGCACACCACCTCCGTCCGGGGCGCCGTCCGCGCGCTGACGGCCGGCACCGGCCTCGCCTTCCCCGGCCCGGTTGTGCTCGACGACGGCGCCGAGGTGCCGCTCGACGCGTTCGAGCTGACGCCGGGGGTCGCGCTGGAGCTGGAGTTCCGGGCCGACGACCCGGGCCACGACGGCGTACTGCTGACCCACGGCAACCACCCTGACTCGCTCCAGCTCGGCATCGCCGGCGGGCGGCTCTGGCTGGCGATCTGCGGCGAGCGCGAGACCGCCGACCGGCCGCTCGAAGCGGGCCGCTGGCACCACATCCGCGTCGAGGTCGACGCCCACCGGGCCGCCCTGGTGCTCGACGGCGCCGAGGTTGCCCGCACCGGCCACTGGACCCGCGCCGTCCGCTGGCGGTCCACCGTGGACGACGGCACGGTCGCCGTCATCGACACCGCCTCGGCCGCCCGGGCCGCGTACGCCTTCGCCGTCCCGCCCGACGAGCTCGTGCCGCACGGCGCCGGCGCCCGCGCGACCTGGCGGCTGGACCTGGCGCCCGGCGCGACCGACACCGTCGGCTTCGCCCTCGCCTGGGGCACCGGGTCCGTCGCCGGGGAGGCCCGCGCCGCCGCCGCGACGCTCGACGCGGAGCTGGCCGCGACCGCCGACGCCTGGCGCCGGCTCTGGGCCCACGCGTTCACCCCCGGCAACCCCGACTTCAGCGGCCACCTGCCCACGCTGCGCACGCCCGACGAGGACCTGGCCCGCGCCTACCACATGGGCGCGCTGCTGGCGGTCTACCTGCGCAACACCCGGGTCGGCCGCACCGGCCCGGTCTTCCTCACCGGCGGACCGCGGCTCGGCGCCACCACCACGTTCTTCTGGGACCACACCGAGTGGAGCCGCCTCTACGCCATGCTGGACCCGTCCGGCCTGCGGGCCTGGCTGCTGGCCGGGCTGGCGAGCCCCTACGACACGGCGTTCGGCTACGACGTGCGCGGCGGCGGCCCGCTCGGCAACTACTACGTCTCCAACGAGTACGCGCTGTTCCGGCTGGTCGAGCACTACGTCGGCAGCACCGGCGACATCGCCTTCCTGTCGGAGCCGGCCGGCGGGCGCACGGTGCTCGACCATCTCGAGCGTCTCGCCTACGGGGTCGCCGGCCGGCGCGGCGACCTCGACGGGCTCGCCGACTTCGGCGCCGACGCGTGGCGGGTGCTGGAGTGCGTGCCCAACTACGTCGACGGGATGGCCTCGTTCAACGCCGCCTATGTCGGCATGCTCCGGTCCTGGGCGGAACTGCTGCGCTACCTCGGTCGTGACTCCGACGCGGACCGGGCCGACGGCGTGGCGGCCACGCTCGCGGACGCCGTGCTGGGCCTCTACGCCGGCGGTGGCCGGTGGCAGATCGCCCACCCCGGCGGTCGCGAGACGATCGGGCACGTCCTCGACTTCGGTCTGGTCGCGGCGGCGATGGCCGGCGACCTGACCCGCGAGCAACGGGCCGAGATGGTCGCGTTCGTGGTCGACAAGCTGCTGGCCGGCCCGTGGATGCGGGCGCTGGCGGCCGACGACCCGATCGCGCCGTTCTCGGACCGGCCCGACCACGGTGCCGGAGGCGCGTTCGGCGCCTGGCCCGGCGTCACCGCGTACGGGCTGGCCCGGCTGGGCCGGCCCGACCTCGCGGCCGGCGTGCTCGGCAGGACCCCGCGGGCCGCCTCGGGCGGCCTGTGGGGACAGGCGATGGAGATCGTCCCCGGCGCCGGGGAGCTGCGTGTCCGCGTCGCCGGCCGCGGCGTCGCCAACCGCGACTCGATCGCCGGGGCGGCCACCGCCGAGGCGGTCGTCGCCGGCCTCTTCGGCGTGGAGCCCGACTTCGCCGCCCTGCGCTCCACCACCCCCCGTCCCGCAACGGTCACCGTCGCCGGCCTCGGCACGCTCGAGAACCTCAACCTGCGCCCCGTCCCGGCGCCGGTGGAGACGGTGGCCCCACCGCACTAGGAAGGAAGCACCGTGAGAACCCGTCCGTCCCGCCGGGTGATCGCCGGAACCGTCGTCGCCGCTGTGGTGGCCGGTGTCGGGCTCGCGACGCCCGCCCCGGCCCAGGCCGCGACACCGACCCCCGACCAGCAGTGGGCGGCGATCCAGTCGCTGCTCGCGAACATCAAGGGCCGCTGGACCGACCAGTCCTATGTGAACTCCGTCGTCAACGGCATGCCCAGCACCGCTCTGCTGGGCAACGGCGACATCGGTGTCACCTCGTCCGGCAGCGCCGGCGTCAAGACGTTCCTCGTCGCCAAGGGCAACTTCTGGCGCGGCAACCCGGGCCCGGCGACCGCGCCCGTCGGCGGGGTCACGCTCGCGGCGGCCAGCGGCTCCACGTCGAGCAACCTGGCCCTCGGCGCCACCGCCACGGCCAGCACTTCGCATCCGTCGTTCCCACAATCCCGGGCCGTCAGCGGCCAGTGGGGCCCCGGCTACGAGGGCTGGGTCTCCGAGGTCGGCAAGCCACAGACGCTCACCCTCGACCTCGGCAGCGCGAAGACTTTCACCCGCTACATCGCCCGGCACGACAGCGCGGCCCGGCCGGCCGAGACCGCCAACAACACAAAGAACTTTCAGGTGCTCACCTCGACCGACAACCAGAACTGGTCGAGCTGGGACACCGTCACCAACAACACGGCCGCGGTCACCGACCGGACGCTCGGGTCGCGTACCGCCCGGTGGGTCCGGTTGGTTTCCACCGAGCCGACGCAGGGCACGACGGCCGACTCGCAGCAGAACCCGCGGGCCCGGATCGGCCAGTTCGAGCTCTACGGCACCGGCGGCGGGCCGGGCGGTGGCTCGGGCGGGACGTTCCTCGAGGAGCAGAACATCCTGCGCGGCGAGGTCGACACCACGATGACCATCGGCGGCCAGCCCGTCGTGCTCAAGACCTGGGTCGCCGCCAACGACAACCTGCTGGTCACCCAGATCCGCTCGACCGGCAGCGCCCCGGTGCGGCTGGAGGCGCGCACCTGGTCCGGGGCCACCAATCCGATGGGCGGCTTCACCCAGACGGCGGGTGCCTCCGGCAACACGACCTGGGCCGCGCGGACCACGCCCGGCGGGTCGCGCTGGGTGTCCCGCGCGGCCCTGGCGAGCCGCCTGATCGGGGCGAGCCCGGTGGCCGCGCCGACCGCGTCGGGCAACACGGCCCGGTTCCAGTTCGACCTGCAGCCGGGCCAGACGCTGCGCCTGCTGACCGCGGTGGCCGGCGGCGGGGCCAACAACGCCGACCCTGCGCCGGGCGCCCGGTCGTTGGCCGACGCCCAGACCGGAACGGCCCTCGACGGCCTCTACAACGGGCACGTCGAGTGGTGGAAGCAGTTCTGGCTCCGTTCCTATGTGGACCTCAACGACGACGTGCTGGAGCGGTTCTACTACGCCGCACAATATTTCCTCGGCTCGGCATCGCGGAACGGCAGGACGGCGCCCGGGCTCTACGGGCTCTGGACCACCAAGGACGACCCCTACTTCTCCGGGGACTACCACCTCAACTACAACTTCGTCGCCAACTTCTACGGCGCGTACTCGTCGAACCGGGCCGACCTGGCCCTGCCGATGATCGACGCGGTGATCTCCTACCTGCCGGAGGCCCGCCGCCGGTCGACGCAGGAGCTGCAGCAGGTCAAGTCCGACTACGTGACGCCGCGGTTCGGGTCCGGTGGGATACCGGGCGGCGTGCTGTTCCCGGTCGGCATCAGCCCGTTCGGCGGCACACCGGACGGCAACTACTGGCAGCAGGTGGGCAACGCGCTGTTCAACGTCGTCGAGTTCATCGCCTACTGGGACTACACCCGCGACCGGACCTACCTGCAGACGAAGGCGTACCCCTTCATGAAGGAGGTCGCCACGTTCTTCAGCCGATGGATGGAGTACGACGCCGCCACCGGCCGCTACACCACGTGGGGCGGGCCGCACGAGGGCACCTGGGCCCGGAACCCGAGCCTCGACGTGGGGATGCTGCGCTACCTGCTGACGTCGCTGCTGGCGGCCAGCAACGAGCTCGGTCTCGACGCCGGGTCACGGCCGTTGTGGCAGCAGATGCTGAACGGGCTGCCGCCGATCGCCACGACGACGCACAACGGGAAGTCGGTCTACGCCCTGGGCGATCCCGGCACGGTCTCCGACGGGCGGGCGATCCGGCCCGGTGACAACACGGTCAACCTCGAGTTCATCCACCCGGGCGAGGGCCTCGGCCTCAACTCGCCGGCCGCCGACCGCCAGCGGGCGATCGACACGCTGGACGCGATGAACTCGTGGGGCCAGGACAACAGCTTCCCGAAGGTGTTCACGCAGGCGGCCCGCGTGGGCTACCCGGCGCAGAGCCTGATCGACAAGCTGAAGGCCCAGATCGCCGCGAAGACGGACCCGAACCTGCGGATCCGCGACGAGTGGCACGGCCTGGAGAAGTCCGGCGCGACCGAGGCCGTCAACAACCTGCTGCTGCAGAGCGACGACGGCATCATCCGGGTGTTTCCGGTCTGGCCGGCGGCCCGGGACGCCAGCTTCGTCAAGCTGCGCGAGAAGGACGCGTTTCTCGTGTCCAGCGCGCTGGCCGGCGGGCGGGTGTCCTATGTCGACATCACCAGCGAGGCCGGCCGGCAGGTGCGGCTGCGCAACCCGTGGCCGGGGCGGCCGGTCGTGGTCACCCGGGTCGGCGGCGGCGCGGTCACGCCGTCGGTCACCGGCGACGTGGTCTCGTTCGCGACCCAGGCGGGCGCGACCTACACGATCACGTCGCCCTAGGACCCCTGGGTAGGGGCGCCCGAGCCGTCCGCCGTGGGCGGCTCGGGCGGCGCATCGATGGCGGCGGCCACGTTGCGGCGCAGCTCCAGCGGGATGAGCTCCAGCAGCTGGTCCGGCCGCAGCGGCAGGTCCAGCAGGCTGAGCCGCACGCGGCTGCGGTTGGCGTAGTCGCGCGGCGACAACCGCACGACCTGCGCGGCGTCGGGCTTGAGGTGCACGGTCAGGTCGGTGCCGGCGGCGACCGGGTGCGCGCCCGTCCCGTCGGCCTCGACGACGAGCGCGCCCTCGGCCTGGAACGAGACCCGGTCGCCGCCGCCGAGCACCACGGGCCGGCTGATGCCGGACATCGGCGCCACCGGCGTCACCACCAGCGCGTTGGACGACGGCGACAGGATCGGCCCGCCCGCCGAGTAGTTGTAGGCCGTCGAGCCGGTGGGCGTGGCGACGATGACGGCGTCGGCCTTGTAGTAGCCGTAGTGCACCTCGTTGACCGTCAGGTCGACCGAGGCGGTGCGGCCCGCCCCGGTCCGGCCGATCACCACGTCGTTGAACGCGCAGGCTCTCGTCTCGCCGGCGTTGACCTCCAGCGCCGCGTGGCTCTCGACGGTGTAGTCGCCGGTGGCCAGCCGGCGCAGCGCCGACGGCAGTCCGCTCGGGGTGACCTCGACCAGGAAACCCAGGTTGCCATGGTTGACCCCGAGGATCGGCACCGGCCGGCCGGTCATCAGGCGCATCGCGCCCAGCATGGTGCCGTCGCCACCGAGCGCCACGACCCCGTCCACCTGCTCGCGGAACGCGGCCTCCGGGACGACGTCGACGCCCGGCGGGACCCGGGTGCGGTCGATCTCGCGGGCCACCACCCGGACCGGCTCGTCGCGGGCGGAGTCGACGATCATGTCGACCGACTCGGCGACCGGCTTCGTCGGGTGGAGCACCAGACCGACGGAGATCATCTTTTCACTGTACGCGCGCCGCGGTCACTTCCGGTGACAGTCGCACCGACCACCGCTCACGGGACATAACGGCTGATAACGCCGCGGCCCGGCGACTACGATCAGCGTGGTGTGGGCACGACGGCGCCCGGCTTTCGTCGCCTTCAACGTGGCGACGTTGGCGGCGGCGCTCGCCGTCCTGCTCACGCATCTGGGCGGCGCGACCGCCAACGCCCGGGACGCCGCCTTCTGGGTCATGGTCGTCCTCGCGGTGCTCGCGGGGCTGACCGCGTTCGCCGCCGACATCGGGCCCGAGCGCGTCAAGGTGACCGTCGCGCCGACCGTCTGCTTCACCTTCGCGATCCTGCTGACCTTCGGGCTCTGGCCGGCCGCCGCCGCGCAGGCCGTCGCCTGTCTCGTGATCGCCTGGCGCCTGGGCCGCACGCCCGCGGCCGCCGTGGTGGCCGCGGCCCGCTACACGCTCGCGTTGGGCGCCGCGTCGGCCGTGCTGTGGCTGGGCAGACCCGACCCGTTCCGCGACGGCGGCGACTCCAGTCTCGCCACCGACGCCTTGGCGGTGGTCGCCGCCGGGGTGGCCTGGCTCGCCGTCTACGGCGTGCTGTTCCTCGGCACCCGGCTGGGCGAAGGGCTGACGTGGCGGCGGGCCCTGGTGGTCGTGCGCGACCAGGTGCTGTTCAACTCCGCGCTGCTCGTGCTGAGCCCGGTGCTGGCCTTCGCGGCCCTGATCAACGTGGCGTTCGTGCCGCTGGCGATCATCCCGCTCTACGCGGTGCAGCGGCTGGCCCGGCTGTCGACCCAGCGGGAGAACATCGCCCGCCAGGACCCGCTGACCGGCCTGGCGAACCGGTCCGGCCTGCGTGGCGCGTACGACCGGCTGATCCTCAGCGGCACCACCGACGACCCGGCGCCCACCCTGCTGGTCCTGGATCTCGACCGGTTCAAGCAGGTCAACGACGCGCTCGGGCACGACATCGGCGACCATCTCCTGATCGCGGTGGCCAAGCGCCTGCCCACCATCGACCCGCACGTCGGGGTGGCGGCCCGGCTGGGCGGCGACGAGTTCGCCATCCTGGCCCGCGCCCGCGACCCGCGCCGCCTGGCCGAAGCGGTGGTGCGCAACCTCAACCAGCCCGTCTATCTCGAGGGCCTGCGGGTCGACGTGACCGCCTCGGTGGGCCTGGCGACCGACGAGGGCGAGGGCTTCGCGACGCTGCTGCGGCACGCCGACGTGGCGATGTACGAGGCCAAACAGCACGGCGACATGATCGCGGCGTACGACGAGCGGGCCGACCGGGCCAGCCCGGCGCAGCTGAGCCTGCTGGCCGACTTCCGCCGCGCGCTGGAGGTCGACGACACCGTCCGCCTCCGGGCGTTCTATCAGCCCCAGGTCTCGCTGCGCACCGGCCGCATCGAGGGGGTCGAGGCGCTGCTGCGCTGGAACCACCCGCAGCTGGGCCCCATCCGGGCCGACGAGATCGTCGCGCTGGCCGAGCACACGCCGGTCATGGTGATGCTGACGAGGGGCATGATCGACCGGGTCACCGCCCAGGTCGCCACCTGGAACGCGCAGGGCGTCACGCTGCGGGCGGCGCTCAACGTCAGCACCCGCGACCTCTACAGCGACGAGCTGATCGACCATCTGGCGCACCGGATCGCGTACCACGAGATCCCGCCGGGCCAGATCCAGATCGAGCTGACCGAGAGCGCGATCCTGGCCGACGTGCGCCGGGCCCAGGCGCCGCTGCGCCGCATCGCGGACCTCGGCGTCACCATCTGCCTCGACGACTTCGGCACGGGATATTCGTCGTTGCAGCACCTGCGCCGCCTGCCGATCAGCGAGATCAAAATCGACAAGTCGTTCATCGCCGGCATGGCCCACAACAGCGACGACGCGGCGATCGTCCGGTCGACCATCGAGCTGGCGAGGTCGCTGCACATCCGCACGGTCGCGGAGGGCGTCGAGGACGACATCACGCACAAGCTCCTGGCCAAGAACCGCTGCGACCTGGTGCAGGGCTGGCACACCGCCCGCCCGATGCCCGGCGAGGAGCTGCCGGCCTGGCTCGACGAGCACAAACGCCAACGCCGCGCCGCTTAGCCCAAGCGCGAAGTAGTCGCGCACAAACGCCAACGCCGCGCCGCTTAGCGCACGGGCGCGAAGTAGTCGCGCAGGTGGTGGATCAGCCCGTCGCGAACCCGGAAGATCTGCACGAGCGACATGGTCGCGCCGGACGCGAAGGCGGTGTCTATCTCCGCGATGAAGACGTCGGGATCCGCGGTGACGTGCAGCGCGAAGCGGGTGCGCTCGGGATCGACCGGGTCGGTCGGCGGGGCCATCCGCCGATAGGCGGCGGCGAGCCCGTCCCGGATGGCCGCGCGCCCACTCATCCTGGGCGGAAAGACGTCGCCCACGCTCGCGAGCGGCGCCTCGTAGACACCGTCCTCAGTGAACAGAGCCGCGACCCGCTCCGGATCCCGACTCATCGCCCCGGCGTGGATGTAACGCTGGAAAATCTCCTGTGGACTCACCCCTCGAACGTATCCGGCCGCGGCGTAGCCAGGGGTGGACGCGGGGTGCGGCGACCAAGGAGGCAAGCGCGAGGACGGTGATGGCGGCCTGGGCGGTTCTGGCCGGCCAGGTCGGGTCGAGGAGGCGGTAGGTGGCGTACCAGTTGGCCGCCGCGTCCGTCGCCAGGACCAGGGTCGCGAGGTGGAGGCCCGCGGTGCGGCGGGTGGCGAGGAGGGCCGCGGCCAGCGGGTCGAGCAGGGTGAGCGACGTGAAATCGAGCGCGAGCGAGGGCGGCGCCCAGGCGTACGGGGGCCAGCCGCCCGTGGCCAGCTGGACGATGTGGACGATGCCGCCGTAGGTCAGGACGAGGGCCAGCGCCGCCACCGTCAGCCGGATCCGGCGCGGGACTCCGTGCCAGGTCATGTCAGGCCGGTCGCGGTGGCCTGGAGCAGGCGGGTCAGGCGCGGCTCGAAGTCGAGGGCCGCGTGCGCCCACCGCGGCTCCTGCTCGTAGAGCTTCGCCAGCGTCGCCGTCGGGTGCGCGAGCTGCCACAGGTTGGCGGTCAGGCCCAGGGCCGCGGTGATCAGGTCGTGCACCTGATCGGTGGTCATCGTGCCGGTGGTGGTCAACGTCGACACGATCCCGTCGTACGCCGCGAACGAGCTCGTCTTGTAGCGGCGCGCCCGGTCGATGTCGACCTCGCCCTCCAGGCTGAGCGGCACGTGGGTGAGCAGGTCGCAGAACAGCGGCTGTGCCGCCAGCGTGCGGGCCACCGCCGCGGCCGTCTCCGCCGGCGTCAGGTCGCGGGCGCCGGCCAGCTCCGCCTCGACGCCCTCCCGCCACCGCGCCCAGCCGCGCTCCGCCAGCTCCAGCAGCAGCTCCTCCTTGCTGGCGAAGTAGCGGCGCACGGCCGACGGGTGCAGGCCGGCCGCCTCCGTGACGGCCGCGAGCGTCACGTGCCGGACCCCGCCGGCCTCGGCGGCCAGGGCGCGGGCCGCGGCCAGCAGGTCCTCGGCGCGCTGCTGCTTCGCCTCCGGTGAGCGGGCCCGACGGTGCATGCCGTCACTCTAACGCAATCCGCTTGCGTTGGGTGGTAGCGTGGGGCCATTAACGCAAGCTGATTGCGTAAAGGGGGAAGTCATGCGTGCCGCAGTGGTCACCCGGTTCGGCGGGCCCGAGGTCTTCGCGCTGAGCGAGCTGCCGGATCCCGAGCCCGGGCCCGGCCAGATCGCCATCGACGTCAGCCACGCCGCCGTCGGGTTGATCGACGTGTTCATCCGCCAGGGCGACTACCGGGACCGGCCCGGGCTGCCGCAGCCGCCCTACGTGCCGGGTCTCGAGGTCGCCGGCACCGTCCGGGCGCTCGGTGCCGGGGTCGACGACGTCCGGGTCGGCGAGCCCGTGGTGACCCTGTCGGGCACCGGTCCCGCGGGCGGCTACGCCGAGGTCGAGGTGGTCGACGCCCGGCTCGCCGTCAGCCTGGCCGGCGCCGGCGTCGACCCCGCGCTCGCCGTCGCCGCCCTGCCCAACGCGACCACGGCCCACCTGGCCCTGACCGAGGTGGCGCACCTGCGGGCGGGGGAGCGGCTGCTGGTGCACGGCGCGCTGGGCGGTCTCGCGTCGGCTTTCCCGGGCGTGGCCCGCACCCTCGGCGCCGGTGCGGTCGTCGGCACCGTCCGCCGGCCGTCTCTGTCGAAGGCCAGGGCCGCCGGCTTCCCCTATGACGACGTCGTGGCGGCCGAGGACGTCGCCGCGCTGGAGACCCGATTCGACATCGTGGTCGACCCCGTCGGCGGCCAGGTCCGGACCGACAGCCTCGAGGTGATGGCGCCGCTGGGGCGGATGCTGCTCGTCGGCAACGCCAGCGGCGACTGGCCGCACACGGTCTCGACCAACGCCCTCTGGTACGCCAACCTGGGCCTGCTCGGCTTCAACGTCGGCGCCTACCTGGCCGCGCGTCCCGAGCGGGGCCGACCGGCGGCCGTCGCCGCCCTGGCCGCGCTCCGGCAGGGCCTGGTGCCGATCCGCACGGAGACGCTGCCGCTGGCCGAGGCCGGCGAGGCCCACCGCCGCCTCGTGGCCGGCGGTGTCGGCGGCCGGATCCTGCTGACGCCCTAAAGCCGCAGGTGGTCCCAGTCGAGGATGCCGGCGCCCAGGTCGCGCACCGTGGCCAGCAGGCCCAGTCGCGCCTGCCGCAGCGCCGGCTCCTCGGCCATCACGTACACCTCGTCGAAGAAGGTGTTGACCGGCTCGGTGACCTTGCCCGCGGCCGCCAGGAACGCGGTCAGGTCGGGGCCGGGCACCGAGACCGTCCGGACGACCTCGTCGAGCCGCTTCTCCGCCGGCTCCACCAGCGCGGCCGGGTCGTAGCCGGCGGGCGTGCCGGCCGGCACGATGCGGCGGGACCGCTGGATCGCCTCCACCAGCGCCCGGAACCGCTCGTCCTTGGCCAGCTCGTCGAGCTGGTGCAGCAGCCGGTCGGCCAGCGCCGGCCGGTCCGCGTGCGGCAGCACCGCCCGGACCCGGTCGACCGGGTGGCCCTCCTCGACCAGCACCTGCTCGAGCCGGCGCGCGAGGAACTCGCCCGCGTCGGCCAGCACCTGTGCGGAGACCTCGACCGGCTGCAGGGCGGCCGCCTCGGCCAGGCCGCGGGTCAGGCTGACCGGCACCAGGCCGGTGCGGTGCACGGCCAGCAGTCCCAGCACCGCCCGGCGCACCGCGAACGGGTCGCTGCTGCCGGTCGGCAGCCCGACCGTGGCGGCCAGGCCGGCGACCAGGTCGAGGCGGTCGGCCAGCGAGAGCACGGCGCCCGGCGCGTGGGCCGGCACCGCGTCGCCGGTGTTGCGCGGCAGCTCGCTCTCCCAGACGGCCTCGGCCACCGCGGCCGGCTCACCGGCGTGCGCGGCGTAGTCCCGGGCCATCACCCCGGCGAGGCTCGTCATCTCGGTGACCAGCTGCGCGCCCAGGTCGAACTTGACCAGCTCGGCCGCCCGGCCCAGGGTGTCGCGCTCGGCCCCGCCGAGCTCGATGTCGGCCGCCAGGGTCCGCGACAGCGTGCTGATCCTGGCCGCCCGGTCGGCCATCGAGCCGAGCTTGTCGGTGAAGGTGAGGCGCTCCAGCCGCGCCCGCATCGCGTCCAGCGGCACCTCGCGGTCGGCGCGGTAGAAGAAGGCCGCGTCCTCGTAGCGGGCCCGCAGCACCGCCTCGTTGCCGGCGCGGACGAGGTCCCCGTCGACGGTGCCGTTGGCCACCGCGACGAAGCAGGGGAGCAGGTCGCCGTCGGCGCCACGGATCGGCAGGTAGCGCTGGTGCTTGCGCATCACCGTGGCCAGCACCGCCTCGGGCAGGCGCAGGTAGCTCTCGTCGAACCGGCCCAGCAGTGCCGTCGGGCACTCGACCAGGTAGCTGATCTGGTCGATCAGCGCCCGCTCGCCGTCGACGTCGACCTGACCGCCGACCTCCGCGGCCAGCCGCTGCGCCGCGGCGACGATCTCCGCCCGGCGCTCGTCGGGGTCGGCCAGGATGCCGTGGGCGCGCAGCGTGTCGAGGTGGATCTCGGCGCTGTTGACGGTGACCACGGGCGCCTCGGCGGTGCGGTGGACCCGCGTCTGCCGGCCCGAGGCGAGCGACGAGACGGCGAACGGCACGACCTCGTCGCCGTGCAGCGCCAGGAGCCAGCGGACCGGCCGCGTGAACGAGAGGCTGGGGTCGTTCCACCGCATGTTCTTGGCGGAGCGCAGCGCGGCGACCACCTTGGCCAGCACGTCGCCCAACACCTCGGCGGCCGTACGCCCGGCCTCGTGCTTGACGACCGTCACGTGCGGGACGCCGTTGACGTCCTGCTGGGCGAGGTCGGCCAGGTCGACGCCCTGGGAGCGGGCGAACCCGCGCACCGCCGGGGTCGGCTCACCGGCGGCGTCGTAGGCGGCGGCCACCTTCGGCCCCCGCACCGTGCGGACGTGGTCCTGCTCGCGGTCGGCGACGCTCTCGACGATCGCCACGATCCGGCGCGGGGTGGCCAGCACCGTGACGTCGCCGTGGGCCAGGCGGGTGCCGCCCAGGCGTTCGGTCAGCTCCCGGCGCACCTGCTCGCGGGCCATGCGGGCCTCGGCCGGCGGCATCTCCTCGGTGCCGATCTCGAAGACGAGCTGCCGGGTGCCCGTGGTGGGCGCCGCGGCCGGGGCGGTCGCGGCCGGCGCCGATCCGGCGACGCCGAGCGGGTGGCCGAGCTCCTCGCGGCGGGCGATCCAGAGCTTGGCGACCTCGCCGGCCAGGCGGCGCATGCGGCCGAACTCGGCGGCCCGGTCCGAAGTGGACACGGCGCCGCGGGCGTCGAGCACGTTGAACGCGTGCGAGCTCTTCAGCACGTAGCTGTGGGCGGGCACCGGCAGGCCGGTGTCGACCATCCGCTGCGCCTCCGCGGCGTACAGGTCGAGCAGCTCGCGGTTGGTCGCCACGTCGGCGTCGTCGAGGTAGTAGCGGGACATCTCGTACTCGGACTGGCCGAACACCTCGCCGTAGCTGACGCCCGGCGCGTACGTGATGTCCTTGAAGTGCCGGACACCCTGGAGCGCCATGATGATCCGCTCCATGCCGTAGGTGATCTCCACCGACGGCGGGTCGAGGTTGACCCCGCCGGCCTGCTGGAAGTAGGTGAACTGGGTGATCTCCAGGCCGTCGAGCCAGACCTCCCAGCCGAGGCCCCAGGCGCCGAGCGCCGGCGAGGCCCAGTTGTCCTCGACGAACCGCACGTCGTGGGCGGCCACGTCGACGCCGAGCGCGGCCAGGCTGCCGAGGTAGAGCTCCTGCGCGTCGCCGGGCTCGGGCTTGAGGATCACCTGGAGCTGCGTGTGGGTCTGGATCCGGTTGGGGTTCTCGCCGTAGCGCGAGTCGTCGGGGCGCACCGACGGCTCGACGTAGACCACCCGCCAGGGCTCCGGCCCGAGCACCCGCAGGAACGTGGCCGGGTTGAGCGTTCCGGCGCCGACCTCGGTGTTCGTCGGCTGGACCGTGAGGCAACCCTGGTCCACCCAGTACGCGGTGAGCCGGGCCAGGGCGTCCTGCATGGTCAGCATCGATGACTCCTTGATGGGGATTTGTCCCGAGTCTACGCAGCGCCCCTCGCGGGGGCGCTGCTCAGTGGGACGCCTGGGGCCGGTGGTGCCCCCGGTCGGATTCGAACCGACACTGTCGGAGGTTTGAGCTCCGTGCCTCTGCCATTGGGCTACGGGGACCGCGGATCTGGGGCACCGCGAGGATGAAGCGCACTCAGCCTACCTACTACGCTAAGGAACGCGACACCGGACAGGCCGGTCGCGGATTGCACACCTGGGGAGAGGCTTCGTGGGCGAGTCGTCGCAGAGTGCCGAGCGTCGGCGCGTGCTCATCGCCGAGGACGAGGCGTTGATCCGGCTCGACCTCTCGGAGATGCTCACCGAAGAGGGTTACGACGTGGTCGGCGAGGCCGCCGACGGCGAGACCGCGGTCAAGCTGGCCGAGGAGCTCAAGCCCGACCTGGTCATTCTCGACATCAAGATGCCGATCATGGATGGGTTGGCCGCCGCCGAGCGGATCGCCGCCGGGCGCATCGCCCCGGTCGTCATCCTCACCGCGTTCAGCCAGCGCGACCTGGTCGAGCGGGCGCGCGCCGCGGGCGCCATGGCCTACCTCGTCAAGCCGTTCCAGAAGAGCGACCTGGTGCCGGCGATCGAGATCGCGCTGTCGCGCTACGCCGAGATGGCCTCGCTCGAGTCCGAGGTCGCGGGGCTCTCCGACCGGCTCGAGACCCGCAAGAGCGTCGAGCGGGCCAAGGGCGCGCTGATGACGACCTACGGCATGACCGAGCCGCAGGCGTTCAAGTGGATCCAGCGCACCGCCATGGACCACCGGATGACCATGCGTGAGGTGGCCGACCGGATCGTCGCGGAAGGCGCCGGCGGCCAGGCGGCCGACAAGCCCGCCGACAAGCCCACCGACAACGGCTAGCCGGCGATGCGCCCGCCGGCCCGGTTCGTCGCGACCGCGCTCGCGGCACTGCTGCTCGTCGTGGCCGCCTGCGAGGCCGAGGCGCCGCCGCCGACCCCGCCGCAGCCGGTCTCTCCACAGTGGAAGCCGGTCACCCTGCCCGTGCCACCCGGTCCCGCCGGTCGCGTCCTGGCCCGCGACATCACCCGGTGCGGGCAGGCGTGGTACGTCGGTGGGGCGGTGCAGTCACCCGACGGCGCGACCCGGCCGGCGCTCTGGTCGACCACCGACCCGGCCGGCCTGACCGGCTGGGCGGCCCGGCCGGTCGACACGGTCGGTGACTACTACGCCATCCGCAGCGTCCTCTACGCCCTCGGCTGCCGCGACGGGCTGGTGGGCGCGATCGGGGCCAAGAGCGGTGGCGCGCACGGCAACCCGCGGGTCCGCACGTTCTGGTCCCGGGCCGACGGCACCCTGGTCGCGGTCCCGTCCACGGACTTCGAGCTCTACGGCGGCGCGCGTCAGGTGAGCGTCAACCGGATCGCGGGCGGCGGGCCGGGCGGCTGGCTGATCGCCGGCAACCGGGCCGGCGGCGCCACGGTGTGGACCTCGCCGGACGCCACGAAGTTCACGATCCACGAGGACCTGCCGCCGCTGGCCAGCTCGCCCGACCTGGCCACCTCGTCGCTGGACACCACCGTTACGGCGGCCGGCTGGCTGGTGGCGGGCGGCGGCCGGCCGGCGGGCCGGATCGACCGTGATCCTTACGTGTGGACGTCGGTCGATGCCCGGTCGTGGACCCGCGTCCCACTTCCTGGGACAGCGGACGACGAGGAGGCGCAGCGGCTGGCGCGTACCGCCGACGGGATCGTCGCCGTAGGACTGGCCGGCACCGCGTTCGGCGCCTGGCACGGCGACGCGAACGGCGGCGGTTGGTCAGCGGTGACGCGGTTCGGCGCCACCGGTTCCGGCGCCGTGGCCGGGGTCGAGACCGTGGCGGTGCTCGACGACCGCCTGGTGGCCGCCACCGTCGGCGCCGACGGGCATCGGCTGTGGACGTCGGACCTGTCCGGTAAGGAGTGGCGCAGCCTGACCACCCCTGTCCAGGTCGGACCGGGCGGCGCCACCGCCGCGGCCGTCGGCGGAGGTGGCGGCACCCTGCTGCTCGCCGTCGACGACGGCACCACCAGCACCATCTGGTCCAGCCGGCTTCCCCCTTCGTGACCTCGGCGGACGACCGTCGACTGTGACACCCACAGGGCCAATTCCGACACCCTAAGTAACGGTTGCGTCAACGCGCCTAGTGAAGGCTTACGTTGGTCGCTGTAGTGGGATAACGTGCCGCCCCAGACCGGGTGAACGGTCCGGTTCGTCGTTGCAACCTCCCGGCCCGCGACGGCGGGCTGATGGATGGAGAAGGGGCTTCAGCCTTGAGGCAGATTTTCGTACGCGCTATCGGCGGTGTCGCGCTCGCGGCGCTCGTCATGGGCGGCGCGGCTGCATGTAAGCAGGACGACGGCGGTTCCGGCAGTACCGACGCGAGCAAGGTGTGCGACCTCAAGATCGGCTTCTTCGGCGCGCTGTCCGGCGCTGACGCTGGTCTGGTGACACCGGGTAAGCAGGCTGCCGACCTGGCCGTGAAGCAGTACAACGCCGAGCACGCCGACTGCAAGGTCTCGATCCAGGCCTACGACTCGCAGGGCAAGCCGGAGCTCGCCGGCGGTCTGGCCACCAGCGCCGTCAACGACACCAAGGTCGTCGGCATGGTCGGCCCCGCGTTCTCCGGTGAGTCGGAGACCGCGGACCCGATCTTCCAGCAGGCCGGCCTCCCGATCATCACCCAGTCCGCCACCCGCCCGAGCCTCGCCGACAACGGCTGGGCGATCTTCCACCGCGGCGTCGGCAACGACTTCTCGCAGGGCCCGGCGGCGGCGGCCTACATCAAGGGCCTGAACGCGCAGAAGGTGTTCGTCGTCGACGACCAGTCGGCGTACGGCGCCGGTCTGGCCGACGAGGTCAAGAAGGCGCTCGGCCCGCTGGTCACCGCCACCGACAAGGCGACGGACAACCAGCAGGACTTCAGCGCCATCGTCACCAAGGTGACCTCCAGCGGCGCGACCGCGCTGTTCTACGGCGGTTACACCGAGGAGGCCAGCCCGTTCCTCAAGCAGCTGCGGGCTGCCGGCTACAAGGGCACCTTCGTCGGCGGTGACGGCATCTACGACGCCAACATGCTGTCCGTGACCGGTAACGCCGACGTCGAGGGTGCGGTCGCGACCTGCCCCTGTGCCCCGGCCACCACCGCCAAGGGCACCTTCGTGCAGGACTTCAAGGCGGAGTACAACGCCGACCCGGGTGTGTACGCCGACGTCGCCTACGACCTCACCAAGATCTTCCTCGAGGCCATCGGCGAGGGTAAGTCCACCCGCGCGGACATCCAGGCGTTCCTGAAGTCCTACAACAAGGCCGGTTCCGCCACGGGCGTCACCTACAAGTGGGACGACAAGGGCGAGCTCGACCCGGCCGAGGTCCGCGTCTGGGCCTACGTCGCCAAGAACGGCGCCTGGGCGCCGGACAAGGAGATCCCGAAGGCCTGATCCATGGTCGAGCCGGCTCGGCGTCCACCCCGCGAGCCGGCTCCTCCATCGGGCACGACGGTCGCGTCAACCCATGCCGGTGCGGCCGGGCACGCCAGCCCGGCCGCATCGGCCTTGACTGAGGGATCTCCCGGGAGAACCTGCTGCAATGAACGAACTGATCAACGGTTTCCCGGTGTTGACTACCACCGGGTTGACCCAGGGCGCGATCTACGCGTTGATCGCCCTGGGATACACGCTCGTCTACGGCGTCCTACGCCTGATCAACTTCGCCCACTCCGACGTCTTCATGATCGGCACCTTCGGCGCCATCTGGACCTGGTCGGCGTTCGGCTTCGACGCCAACTCCCCCCGGCCCTCCCTCGGCGAGGCGTTCGGCCTGATCGCGCTGGCGATCGTCGTGGCCGCGCTCCTCTGTGGTTTCTTCGCGATGCTCGTCGAGGTCACCGCCTACCGGCCGCTCCGGGCCCGCAACGCACCACCCCTCGCCTTCCTGATCACCGCCATCGGAGCGTCGTTCGTGCTCTCCGAAGGCATGGGCGCGTTCACCAACCGCCGTCAGTTCGGCGTGCCGGCGATGCTGCCCACCGACCCGGTCATCTCGGTCGGCTCCTGGTCGCTGACGCCGCTGCAGATCTCCACACTCGCCGTCGCCGTCATCGCGATGGTCGGCCTCGACTGGTTCGTCCAGCGCACCCGCTTCGGCCGGGGCATCCGGGCCGTCGCGCAGGACGCGAACACCGCGGCCCTGATGGGCGTCAACAAGAACCGGGTCATCCTGCTGGTCTTCCTCCTCGGCGGCCTGATGGCCGGCGTCGCGGCGGTGATGTCCGACATGAAGGCGGCCAGCACCCGCTTCAACGTGGGCTTCCTGATCGGCCTCAAGGCGTTCGCCGCCGCGGTGCTCGGCGGCATCGGCAACCTGCGTGGCGCCGCGCTCGGCGGCATCCTCCTCGGCCTCGTGGAAAACTACGGGTCCGCGGTGTTCGGCACGAACTTCCGTGACTTCATCGGCTTCCTCGTGCTGATCCTGCTTCTGATGTTCCGCCCGACCGGTCTGTTGGGCGAGTCGCTCGGGAGGGCCCGCGCATGACCGACGTCCGTACCCGGTGGCGGAACTTCAGCCACGGTTTGAGCGAACGCTGGGACCGGCTGCCCAAGGCCAGCAAGATCGGCCTGATCGTGGTCTTCGTGGTGTTCCTGTACGCCCTGCCCAACAAGGGCTTCTACGAATACCTCGGCCTCCCGCTGGGCGAATACATCCCGCTCTACACCACGCGCAACGACATGGCGACGGTGCTGTTCCAGTGCGGCTACTACATCCTGCTGGCGCTCGGCCTCAACATCGTGGTCGGCTACGCCGGCCTGCTCGACCTGGGCTTCTTCGGCTTCTTCGCCGTCGGCGCCTACACGGTCGCGACGTTGACCTCGCCGCAGAGCAAGGTCTTCACGGAGTACAACTGGCTGGAGAGCCCGTGGCCGTGGCTGGTGGCGCTGCCACTGGCGATCGCGCTGTCGTTGTTGGCCGGCGTGATACTCGGCTTCCCGGTGCTGCGATTGCGCGGTGACTACCTCGCGATCGTGACGCTGGGCTTCGCCGAGATGATCCGGATCGTCGCGCAGCAGAACGACTGGATCTTCAACGGCGACCGGGGCATCCCCAACATCGGCCGCCCGCCGGGCACCAACTCCGACGGCACGCCGATCTTCCAGTTCGACGCCAAGCCGTACTACTGGCTGATCCTGACCGTCATCATCGGCATGGTCTTCCTGATCCGGAACCTCGTGCGGAGCCGGGTGGGCCGCGCCTGGGTCGCGATCCGCGAGGACGAGGACGCCGCCGAGCTCATGGGCGTCCCGACCTACAAGTTCAAGATCTGGGCGTTCGCGATGGGCGCGGGCATCGGCGGTTTCTCCGGCGCGCTCTGGGCCGGCCAGGCGAACTTCGTCAACTCGTCGACGTTCCGCCTGGAGCAGTCGATCCTGGTGCTCGCCGCGGTGCTGCTCGGCGGCGCCGGCAACATCTTCGGCGCGATCCTGGGCGGCTTCCTGGTCATCTACGTGCCGGAATGGCTGCGCTCGGTCGGAGACGTGTTCGGCCTGCCCGAGCAGGTCCGGATCGCCGGTGAGCCCTACGACGTCAGTGCGACCAACCTGCGATATCTGTTCTTCGGCATCATCCTCATCGTGGTAATGATCTTCAGACCACAAGGATTGTGGCCCAACCGGCGGCGTGCCGCCGAGCTCAAGGATCGTGAGAAGGAGGCGATGGTCGGTGCCTGAGACGCCTCCCGAGCCGCAGGACGCCGCCGAGCGCGACGTCACCAGCGAGCGCGACGCGGCGCCCGACGCCCGCGCCACGGTCGGCGTGCCGGCCGAGCCGCCGTCCGGGGAGTCGACGCCGCACCCGGCGCCGACCCCGGCCGGGCGCAACGCCCTGCTGGAGGTCGACAACGTCACGCTGCGCTTCGGCGGCGTGGTGGCGCTCGACAAGGTCAACTTCAACCTCTACGAGGGCGAGATCCTCGGTCTGATCGGCCCGAACGGCGCCGGCAAGACCACCTGCTTCAACGCCATGACCGGCGTCTACACCCCGACCTCGGGGGAGATCCGGTTCCAGGGCCAGAAGCTGGCCGGCCGCGCCCGCTACAAGATCACCAAGCTGGGCATCGCCCGGACGTTCCAGAACATCCGGCTGTTCCCCGAGATGACCGCCCTGGAGAACGTCATGGTCGGTGCGGACACGCACCACAAGACCAGCGTTCCCAGCGCGCTGCTGCGCCTCCCGCGCTACTGGCAGGAGGAGCGCAGCGGCCGCGAGCGGTCGCGCGAGCTCCTCGACTTCGTCGGCATCCGCCGGCACGACGAGGCGGCCCGCAACCTCTCCTACGGCGAGCAGCGCCGGTTGGAGATCGCCCGGGCCCTGGCCACGCAGCCGAAGATGCTGTGCCTCGACGAGCCGGCGGCGGGCTTCAACCCGGCGGAGAAGGACGCGCTGCTCCAGCTGATCCGCGACATCCGCGACACCGGCGTGACCGTGCTGCTCATCGAGCACGACATGCGCCTCGTCATGGGCGTCACCGACCGGATCGTGGTGCTCGAGTTCGGCAAGAAGATCGCCGAGGGCTCGCCGGCCGAGGTCCGCGAGGACCCGAAGGTGATCGCGGCCTACCTGGGGGTGACCGAAGATGCTGCTTGAGATCGACAACATCACCCTGCTGTACGGGCGGATCCAGGCGTTGCACGGCATCTCCGTCAACGTCGCCGAGGGTGAGATCGTGGCGCTGATCGGGGCCAACGGCGCCGGCAAGACGACCACGATGCGAGCCGTCTCCGGCCTGCGCGCGATCGCCTCCGGCCGGATCCGTTTCAACGGCGTCGACATCAGCAAGATGCGCGCCGACCTGCGGGTCACCCAGGGCATCTGCCAGTCGCCGGAAGGCCGCGGGGTGTTCCCCGGCATGTCGGTGAAGGACAACCTGGAGATGGGCGCCTACACCCGCCGGGACAGCGCCAACATCGCCAAGGACATGGAGCACGTGCTGGAGCTCTTCCCGCGCCTGCGGGAGCGGTTCAAGCAGCCCGGCGGCACGCTCTCCGGCGGCGAGCAGCAGATGCTGGCGGTGGGCCGGGCCCTGATGAGCCGGCCCAAGCTGCTGCTGCTCGACGAGCCCTCGATGGGCCTCGCGCCGAAGCTGATCCAGCAGATCTTCGAGATCATCACGGAGATCAACCAGCGGGACGGCACGACCATCCTGCTGGTGGAGCAGAACGCCCAGCAGGCGCTGTCCCGCGCCCACCGGGCGTACGTGCTGGAGACCGGCCGCATCGTCAAGGAAGGCACGGGTCGCGAGCTGCTCAACGACCCCGCGGTCAAGGACGCGTACCTCGGCGTCGCCTGATCCGGACCCTGCGAAGGCCCGGCCCGCTTCGGCGGACCGGGCCTTCGTCGTTTCCCGCTCGACTGGTCAGGAATGGAGAAGCCCAGGTCAGGGTCGCGCCAATAGCGTTCACGTCGTTCCTTCGACCGCACCTGGAGTGATCATGACCAGTGTTCTCGGCGTCAAGACCGTGCTGCACCCCGTCTCGGACCTGCCGAAGGCCAAGGCCCTCTACAGCGCCCTGCTCGGCGTGGAGCCGGTGGCCGACGCGCCCTACTACGTCGGCTACGAGGTGGCCGGGCAGCACATCGGGCTCGTGCCCAACGGCGACATGGGCGGACCGGTCGCCTACTGGCACGTGACCGACATCGAGGCGAAGCTGGCCGAGGTGACCGCGGCCGGCGGCACGCTCAAGGAGGCGGCCCACGACGTCGGCGGCGGCCGGCTCGTCGCCAGCTTCACCGACCCCGACGGCAACGTGCTCGGCCTGGTCCAGGACAGTTGAGCCGCACCGGGCCCGTGTGGGACGGACCCCACGGGCCCGACCTGCCCGTATACCGTGATTGGTTCCGACCGGACGGCCGTTGGACCTCCGGTGCGCACCGCCCGGCCCGACGACGATGGAGACCCGATGAGCACGGCCCCCGCGCCGCACGTTGCCGACACCCACGACATGATCCGCGTGCAGGGCGCGCGGGAGAACAACCTCAAGGACGTCAGCATCGAGATCCCGAAGCGCCGGCTCACGGTGTTCACGGGCGTCTCGGGCTCGGGCAAGAGCTCGCTGGTGTTCGGCACGATCGCGGCCGAGTCGCAGCGCATGATCAACGAGACCTACAGCGCGTTCGTACAGGGCTTCATGCCCAATCTCGCGCGTCCGGAGGTCGACCTGCTCGACGGCCTGACCACCGCGATCATCGTCGACCAGGAGCGGATGGGCGCCAACCCGCGCTCGACCGTCGGCACGGCCACCGACGCCAACGCGATGCTGCGCATCCTGTTCAGCCGGCTCGGCAAGCCGCACATCGGCTCGCCGAACGCGTACTCCTTCAACGTCCCGTCCGTCCGCGCGAGCGGCGCGATCACCGTCGAGCGGGGCGGCAAGACCAAGGCCGAGAAGGCGACGTTCAACCGGCTCGGCGGCATGTGCCCCCGGTGCGAGGGCATGGGCTCGGTCAGCGACTTCGACCTGACGGCGCTCTTCGACGACACGAAGTCGCTCAATGAGGGCGCGCTGACGGTGCCCGGCTACAGCATGGACGGCTGGTACGGCCGGATCTACCGGGGCAGCGGCTTCTTCGACGCCGACAAGCCGATCGGCAAGTTCACCAAGCGCGAGCTGCACGACCTGCTCTACAAGGAGCCGACCAAGATCAAGGTCGAGGGCATCAACCTGACGTACGAGGGCCTGATCCCGAAGATCCAGAAGTCGATCATGTCCAAGGATGTCGAGTCGATGCAGCCCCACCTGCGGGCGTTCGTGGAGCGGGCCGTCACCTTCCAGACCTGCCCGGAGTGTCTCGGCACCCGGCTGGCGCCCGAGGCGCGGTCGTCGAAGATCCGCGGCAAGAACATCGCGGACGTCTGCGCGATGCAGATCAGCGACCTCGCCGACTGGGTTCGCGAGATCAAGGAGCCGTCGGTCGCGCCGCTGGTCGCGGGCCTGCAGCACCTGCTCGACTCGTTCGCCGACGTCGGGCTGGGCTATCTGTCCCTGGACCGGCCGTCGGGCACCCTCTCCGGCGGCGAGGCGCAGCGCACCAAGATGATCCGGCACCTGGGCTCGGCGCTGACCGACGTCACCTACGTCTTCGACGAGCCCACCATCGGCCTGCACCCGCACGACATCGCGCGGATGAACGACCTGCTGCTGCGCCTGCGCGACAAGGGCAACACGGTGCTGGTCGTCGAGCACAAGCCCGAGGCGATCGCGATCGCGGACCACGTCGTCGACCTGGGCCCCGGCGCGGGCTCGTTCGGCGGCGAGGTGGTGTTCGAGGGTTCGCTCGACGGGCTGCGGGCCAGCGACACGCTGACGGGGCGGCACCTCGGCTATCGCGCGTCGTTGAAGCCGTCCGTGCGTACGCCCTCGTCGGTCCTGTCCGTCCGGGGGGCTGCCACGCACAACCTGCGTGACGTCTCCGTCGACATCCCGCTCGGGGTGCTGGTCGTCGTCACGGGCGTGGCCGGCTCGGGCAAGAGCTCGCTGATCCACGGCTCGGTCTCCGGCCGCGACGGGGTGGTGACGGTGGACCAGACGGCGATCCGGGGGTCGCGGCGCAGCAACCCCGCGACGTACACCGGGCTGTTGGAGCCCATCCGCAAGGCGTTCGCGAAGGCCAACGGCGTGAAGCCGGCGCTGTTCAGCGCGAACTCGGAGGGCGCGTGCCCGACCTGCAACGGCGCGGGCGTCATCTACACGGACCTGGGCGTCATGGCCACGGTCGAGTCGACCTGCGAGGAGTGCGAGGGCAAGCGCTTCCAGGCGGCGGTGCTGGAATATCGGCTGGGCGGCCGCGACATCAGCGAGGTCCTGGCGATGTCCGTGTCGGAGGCCGAGCGCTTCTTCTCCTCCGGCGACGCCAAGACTCCGGCCGCGCACAAGATCCTGTCCCGCCTGGCCGACGTCGGTCTGGGTTACCTGACCCTGGGCCAGCCGCTGACGACCTTGTCGGGCGGCGAGCGGCAGCGCCTCAAGCTGGCCACCCACATGGGCGAGGCGGGCGGCGTCTACATCCTCGACGAGCCGACGACGGGGCTGCACCTGGCCGACGTCGCACAGCTCCTCGGCCTGCTGGACCGCCTCGTCGAGTCGGGCAAGTCGGTCATCGTCATCGAACACCACCAGGCCGTCATGGCCCACGCCGACTGGATCATCGACCTGGGCCCCGGCGCCGGCCACGACGGTGGCTCGGTGGTCTTCGAGGGCACGCCGGCCGACCTGGTCGCGGCCCGGTCGACGCTGACCGGCGAGCATTTGGCCGACTACGTCGGTAAGTAGGCCTTGGCGTGCTCTGGCCTGGGCGGCGGTCCTACTGCCGCTCGGGCCAGAGCAGCGCCTGGGCGACGATCACGCGCTCGCCGTCGTGGGTGAGGCCGGTCCGCCGTGCAGGCGGTAGCCGAGGTCGAGGGCCGCACTGACCCGGCGGCAGAACGCGGCGTCGTCGGGCCCGGTCAACACCCGGTACCGCGGCAACCCCTCCGGCGGCTCCACACCCATCCCACACCCCTCCGCTCGCCAAGATCAACCAGCGTACGCCCTTCGCCGGCCTCCGGACCAGGGCGGACCCGGGAAAGCCTGATCTTGACCCAGCTTTTCCGCATGGTTCGTCGATCCGGACAACCGGGGCGAAACAGCTCGGGTCCGGTCGGCATCCTGTCGTACCCGGCGACTAGCATCGCTCGGGTGAGCGACCAGCCCCGGATCCTGCTGCTAGATGGCCACTCGCTGGCCTACCGCGCGTTTCACGCCCTGCCGGTGGAGAACTTCTCCACCGCGACCGGGCAGTCGACCAACGCGGTGTTCGGGTTCACGTCGATGCTGATCAACATGCTGCGCGACGAGAAGCCGACGCACATCATCGTGTCGTTCGACGTGTCGCGGCAGTCGTTCCGGACCGAGCGCTACGCCGAATACAAGGCCGGCCGGTCCGAGACGCCCAAGCCGTTCCAGGGGCAGGTCAGCCTGGTCAAAGAGGTGCTGGCGGCGCTGCGGATCCCGGTGGTCGAGAAAGAGGGCTACGAGGCCGACGACGTGATCGGCACGCTCACCCGGCAGGCGCGCGAGGCCGGCATGGAGGTGATCATCTCGACCGGTGACCGCGACGCGTTCCAGCTGGTCGACGAGCATGTCACCGTGCTCTACCCGGTTCGTGGCGTGTCCGAGGTCTGGCGGATGAACCCCGAGGCCGTCGAGACCAAATACTTCGTGCCGCCGGCGCGCTACCGCGACAAGGCCGCGCTGGTGGGGGAGACCAGCGACAACCTACCGGGCGTGCCGGGCGTGGGCGACAAGACCGCGGCCAAATGGATCAAGGAATACGGCGGCATCGACGGCGTCATCGCCAACGCCGACAAGATCAAGGGGAAGGCCGGGGAGAACCTGCGGGCCAACCTGGCCAACGTGATGCGCAACTACGAGCTCAACGCGCTGGTCTGCGATCTCGACCTGCCGATGGGGCCCGCCGACGCCCGCTGGCAGGGGTGGGACCGCGAGGCCGTCCACCAGGTCTTCGACGCGCTCGAGTTCCGGGTGCTGCGCGAGCGGCTCTACCAATACCTCGACGCGGTCGAGCCCGAGGCCGAGGCCGGGTTCGACCTGTTCGGCGAGATCCTCGCCGCCGGCGCGGTCGGTGGCTGGGTGACCGAGCACGTGCGCCCGGGCGTGGCGACCGGCGTCGCCGTCGCGGGGCGGTTCGGGCGCGGCACCGGCGAGCTGACCGGCATCGCGCTGGCCACCGCCGACGGGCCCGCGGCCTGGTTCGACCCGACCCAGCTCGAGCCGGCCGACGAGCAGGCGGTCGCGGCCTGGCTGGCCTCCGCCGACCACCCCAAAGTGCTCCACGACAGCAAGCCGGCCCGGCTCGCGTTCGCCGCCCGCGGCTGGGAGCTCGACGGGGTCGCCCGCGACACGGCCATCGCCGCCTACCTGGCCCGGCCCGACCAGCGCACCTACGACCTGGCCGACCTGGCGCTGCGCTACCTGCACCGCGAGCTACGCGTCGACACGCCCGAGTCCGGCCAGCTCACCCTCGACGGGCTGGGCGACGAGGGCGTCGTCGAGCAGAACCTGATGCTCCAGGCCCGCGCCACCCTCGACCTCGCCGACGCGATCGACGCCGAGCTCTCCCGCGACGGCGAGCTGTCGATCCGGCTCATGGCCGACGTCGAGCTGCCGCTCTCCGAGGTGCTGGCCCGCATGGAGCAGGTCGGCATCGCGGCCGACACCCACTACCTGTCCGACATCGAGGCCCACTTCGCGGCCGAGGTGAAGGCGGCGGCGCAGGCGGCCTACGCGGTGGTCGGGCGCGAGTTCAACCTCGGCTCGCCCAAGCAGCTCCAGGAGATCCTGTTCACCGAGCGGAGCCTGCCCAAGACGCGGCGGATCAAGTCCGGCTACACCACCGACGCCGACGCGCTGCAGGGGCTGTTCGCCCAGACCGGCGACCCGCTGCTCGAGCACCTGCTGCGCCACCGCGACGTGGCCAAGCTCAAGTCCACAGTCGACGGACTGCTCAAGTCGGTGTCCGACGACGGCCGGATCCACACCACCTACTTCCAGACCGTCGCGGCCACCGGGCGCCTGTCGTCGACCGACCCCAACCTGCAGAACATCCCGATCCGCACCGAGGAGGGCCGGCGGATCCGCCGCGCGTTCGTGGTCGGCGAGGGCTACGAGACGCTGATGACGGCCGACTACAGCCAGATCGAGATGCGCATCATGGCCGACATGTCCAAGGACGAGGCCCTGATCGACGCCTTCAACTCGGGCGCCGACTTCCACGCCGCCACCGCCTCGTCGGTCTTCTCGATGCCCCTCGACGAGGTCACCGCCGACCACCGCCGCAAGATCAAGGCGATGAACTACGGCCTGGCGTACGGCCTGAGCGTCTACGGCCTCTCCCAACAGCTCGGCATCGCCACCGACGAGGCCCGCGGCCTGATGGACGAATACTTCGACCGGTTCGGCGGCGTCCGCGACTACCTGCGCGCCATCGTCGACCGGGCCCGCCAGGACGGCTACACCGAGACCATCCTCGGCCGCCGCCGCTACCTGCCGGACCTGGTCAGCGACAACCGCCAGCGCCGTGAGATGGCCGAACGCATGGCCCTCAACGCCCCCATCCAGGGCTCGGCCGCCGACATCATCAAGGTCGCGATGCTCCGGGTCGACGCGGCGCTCAAGGAGGCGGGGCTGCGGTCGCGGATGCTGCTGCAGGTCCACGACGAGCTCGTCTTCGAGGTCGCGGAGGGGGAGCGGGAGCAGACCGAGGCCCTGGTCCGGGAGGCGATGGGCGGGGCCTACCCGCTCGCGGTGCCGCTCGAGGTCTCGGTCGGCCTGGGCCGCGACTGGAACAGCGCCGACCACTGACCCGGCTCGGCGGTGGCGGCTTGGCGGGCGCCGCCAGCGCCAGCGCGCTGATCCGGCTCGGCGGTGGCGGCTTGGCGGGCGCCGCCAGCGCCAGCGCGCTGACCCGGCTCGGCGGTGGCGGCTTGGCGGGCGCCGCCGCCGACGGCCACGAGTCGTTGTGGGCCGGTGCCGAGGCAAATTCGGCCGCGGCGGTTCGGGCTCGACGCCAGGCGTCGAGTCGAGCGGCGCTGAGATCGAGAACTGGCGGTCGATGGTCTCGACCAGGGCCGGCCCGCGTGCGCTCTATGGCTGGTCGCAATCCGCGTCAAGACGGCGGGGCGATCTCGCGGACACGCACATGTCGCGAGGTGTGCCTACATGCCGGAGCATGTGGGCTCCGACCAGGACACACCTCGGCGGCCCGTTACGGGCGGCACTGCTACTTGAGGGGGTCGTGGCCCCAGTTCATCAGGGAGTAGCGCCACGTCGTGTCGGTGACGTCGCCCTTCGGGCGTTGGGCGCTGTGGCGTTTGACGTAGCCCACGACCTTGCGCATGTGGGCGCGGTCCTCGTCCGTCAGGTCCGACTTCTTCGTGCGGAGCAGGTCCACGATGCGGCGCCCGGAGGCGTGGCCCGTGGACTCGCCGCCGCTGGCCGGTTTCTGGCCCACCGACCGCGAGTCGTCCGTGCGAAGCCAGCGCTCCAGCTCGCCCGCCGTCATGTTGACCGCCTTGCCGAAGTCGTCCACCTCGTCACTCACGGCGCAGCGCCTCCTCCTTGTGCACCGCATCGCGGCCGGACTTGTCGCTGCGGACCCGGTACTGCGGCTCGTCCTTCGACGCGTCCACCGTGCGGCCGCCCGCTGACGTGCGTGACGTGATCTTCTCCTCGACCGTGCCGTGCACGCGCTGGCCGTGGCTCTGCCAGCTCACCTTGTCACCTTTGCGAAGTCCCATGCCGCGCGGATACCCGGAAGGAAAGGGACAAAACACGTTTAGACGCGATCCTGGGGCTGCGTTGGGGACGGGGACTCCGCGGCAGCCCGCTCGTCGATCTCCCGCCGCCGGCCCGCCGCCCGGACGCCCCACGCGAAATAGACCACGAACCCGGCCGCCATCCAGATCACGAACCGGATCCAGGTGTCCACCGGCAGGTTGATCATCAGCCAGAGGCAGGCCAGCACCGCGAGGATGGGCAGCACGGGTACGAACGGCGTGCGGAACGCGCGGGGCAGGTCGGGTCGCGTACGCCGCAGGATGATGACGCCGATCGCCACCACCACGAAGGCGAACAGCGTGCCGATCGAGGTCAGCTCCGACAGCTTCGACAGCGGCACGAAGCCCGACACCAGCGCCACCACGACGCCGGTGCCGATGGTGATCAGCCACGGCGTGCCGAACCGCGGGTGCACCCGGGCGATCGCCGGCGGCAGCAGGTGGTCGCGCGACATCGCGAAGATGACGCGGGACTGGCCGAGCAGCAGCACCAGGATCACGGTGGTGATGCCGCAGATCGCGCCGAGTGAGATCACCTTGGACGCCCACTCGACGCCGTTGTCGCTGAACGCCTTGGCCAGCGGGGCGCCCGTGTCCAGCGACGTGTACTTCGCCATCCCGGTCACCACGAACGCGACCGCCATGTAGAGCACCGCGCAGATCGCCAGCGACGCCAGGATGCCGCGGGGCATGTCGCGCTGCGGTTTGCGCGTCTCCTCGGCGGTGGTCGCGACCACGTCGAAGCCGATGTACGCGAAGAAGACGATCGACGCCGCCGCCACGATCCCGAAGAAGCCGAACTGCTGCGGTACGACGCCGAGCAGCGCCTGCAGCAACGGCTCCTCACCACCGGAGGCACCCTCGGTGGGCTGCGCCGGCGGCACGAACGGCGTCAGGTTGGAACCCTTGATGTAGAACAGCCCGAGCCCGATCACGAACAGCACCACCGCGACCTTGATCGCGACCAGCACGCCGGTGAACCGCCCGGACAGCTTCGTCCCCATGACGCCGACCACGGTCAGCACCAGCACGATGAACATCGCGCCCCAGTCGGGCACGGCGGTGTCACCCGCGAGCCAGGTCGGCAGCCCGAAGAGCGTCTGCAGGTACGCGCTCCAGCCGCGCGCCACCACCGCGGCGCCGAGCCCGAGCTCGAGCACCAGGTCCCAGCCGATGATCCAGGCGACCAGCTCGCCGAGCGTGGCGTAGCCGAACGTGTAGGCGCTGCCCGCCACCGGCACCGTCGACGCGAACTCCGCGTAGCAGAGCGCGGCCAACCCGCACACGACGGCGGCGAGCAGGAACGAGATGACGATCGCCGGCCCGGCGTTGGTCGCCGCCTGCTGACCGGTCAGGACGAAGATGCCCGTACCCACGATCACGCCCACGCCGAACACCGTAAGGTCGAGCGCGCTCAGCTCGCGCTTGAGCCGATGGCCCGGCTCGTCAGTCTCCTGAATGGACCGCTCGATGCTCTTGGTGCGCAGGACGGAGAGAGCCATGGCTGCGATTCTCGCCCCGCCCGGCCGAAACCGCAGCTCGAACGCGGGCTACATGCGGTCGGGCGCACCGATCCCGAGCAGACCCAGCCCGGTGCCGAGCACCCGCGCCGTCAGGTCGCTGAGCGCCAGCCGGCTCTCCCGCTCGGCGCCGGCGGCCTTGAGCACCGGGCATTTCTCGTAGAACGCGGTGAAGGCCGTCGCCACGCCGTAGAGGTAGTTCGCCAGCCGGTGGAAGTCCAGCGACTCGGCCACCTCCGTCACGACGCCCGGGAACGCCAGCAGCTCGATCGCCAGGGTCCGCTCCGCGGGCTCGGCGACGGTGATCGTGGCCAGGTCCCGGGCGGGCGTCACCCCGCCACGCCGGAAGATCGACAGGATCCGGGCCCGCGCGTACTGCAGGTAGGGCGCCGTGTTGCCGTCGAACGAGAGCATCCGCTTCCAGTCGAAGACGTAGTCGCGGGTGCGGTCGTTGGACAGGTCCGCGTACTTGATCGCGCCGACGCCGACCAGCCGCGCCACCTCGGCCCGCGCGGCCTCGTCGAGCTCCGGGTTCTTCTCCTCGATCAGCGCCGCCGCCCGCGCGACCGCCTCGTCGACCAGGTCGACCAGCTTGATCGTGTCGCCGGCCCGGCTGCGGAAGATCTTGCCGTCCGACCCGAGCACCGAGCCGAAGCCGATGTGCTGGGCCCGCGCCGGCGCCCGCAGCCAGCCGGCCTCGCGGGCCACTTCGTAGACCATCTCCAGGTGCTGCCGCTGCGGCAGCCCGATCACGTAGAGCAGCCGGTTGGCCGCCAGCTCCTGCGTGCGGTAGCGGATCGCGGCCAGGTCCGTCGCGCCGTACCCGAAGCCGCCGTCGCGTTTCCGCACGATGATCGGCAGCGGGTCGCCCTCGCGGTTGGTGAAGCCGTCCGGGAAGACCACCGCGGCGCCGTCGCTCTCCCGCAGCAGCCCGAGCCGGTCGAGCTCCTCGACCACCGGCGTGAGCATGTCGTTGTAGAAGCTCTCGCCGAAGAAGTCCTTCTCGGTCAGGCAGACGTCGAGCCGCTCGTAGACGGCCAGGAAATATTTCTCGGACTCGTCGACCAGCAGCCGCCACAGGCGCCGGGTCTGCTCGTCGCCGCTCTGCAGCGCCACGACCCGCAGCCGCGCCCGCTCCTTGAACGCGTCGTCGGCGTCGAACTTGGCCCGGGCCGCCCGGTAGAAGCCGTTGAGGTCGCCCAGCGACAGCTCGTGCGCCGCCTCGGTCTCGCCGATGTCGAGCAGATGCTCGATCAACATGCCGAACGGCGTGCCCCAGTCGCCGAGGTGGTTGGCCTTGGTCACCCGGTGGCCGAGCCACTCGAGCAGCCGCACCACGGCGTCACCGATCACCGTCGACCGCAGGTGGCCGACGTGCATCTCCTTGGCCACGTTGGGGGCCGAGTAGTCGACGACCACGGTGTCGGGCGCGGCGACCCGCGCGACGCCGAGCCGCTCGTCGCGGTTCATGACGGCGAGCAGTGACCCGATCGTGTCGCCGGCGACCGTCAGGTTGATGAACCCCGGCCCCGAGATCGTCACCTCCGCGCACAGGTCGTCGAGCCGGGCCGCGGCCACCACGTCGACCGCGATGTCACGCGGCTTGCGCCCGAGCTTGCGGGCGAGCGCCAGCGCGCCGTCGGCCTGGAAGTCGGCGTGCTGGGACCGGCGCACGCTCGGGTCGGCCGGCGCGCCGGCCACCGCCTCGAACGCGGACGCGAGCCGATCACGGAGCAGTTCTTCCAGGGTTGCCACGAGGTACCAATCTACGTGGGGTGTCCGTTTCGGTGCCGCGTCAGGGTCGCCCGGCCACGAAGATCGCGGTTCCCGGGAAGAGCCGGCCCCGCAGCGGGCTCCACTGGCCCCAGATCCCCTCGTGCCCCTCCGGCCATTCCGGCTCGACCAGGTCCTCCAGCACGAACCCCGCGCCGACGAGCTCCCGGATCCGGTCGCCCAGCGTCCGGTGCTGCTCGACGTAGGTCGGCACCCCGGCCGGCGTGGTCTCCACGTACGGCCGCCGGTCGAAGTACGAGTGCACCGCCACGAGCCCGCCCTCGCCCGGATCGTCCAGGAAGATCCACCGCATCGGGTGCGTCACCGCGAACACCCACCGCCCGCCCGGCCGCACCACCCGGAACACCTCCCGCATCAGCGCCGCCGAGTCGGCCACGAACGGCACCGCGCCGAAGGCGGTGAACGCGATGTCGAACGCCTCGTCCCGGAACGGCAGCGCCAGCGCGTCGGCCTGGACCAGCGGCAGGCGTACGCCGGATGATGTGTTCCCGGTCACAGCGTGCCGGAGCATGCCGGCGGACAAATCGGTGGCAACCACCTCGGCGCCCTGAGCCGCCAACCACCGTGCGGCGGCCGCGGCGCCCGCGCCGACCTCGATGATCCGCCGCCCGGCGACCGGCCCCAGCAGGTGCGCGTCGGCCTCCCGCAACCCTTCGGGGCACCAGCGGAAGTCGACCTCACCCAGGAACGCGCCGTGCTCGGCCTGGTAGGCGTCGGCGTCCTTGTCCCACCAGCCCCGACTGGCCCGCCGCGCCTCCGCGTCGGTCACCGCCCGCCGGCCCACGCCGGGATCGTCGTCAGACACGGAGCAACCCCATCACGCGGTACGTTGTCGGCGCGGCTTGGGGAGGGCTTGCACGCTGTGGTAATGCGCACGGTAAGCTAGTCGATGCGCACGCGGATTGTGTGCCTCGGCAGGGAGCAGGCGTCCGCGGTCCACGGACACCATCAATGATCATGGGCGATCGTTGCGGTGTGCCTTACGACCAATTCGCGGGCGCACACAGGTCATTAGCTACCCGCACCGCAGCTGTGACACACCATCCGACCGGAGCAACCGCCCACATGACGAGCAGCATCGAGGCCACCTCGAGCGCAAACAAGGTCACCGTCGACGACCTCGGTTCCGAGGAGGCTTTCCTCGCCGCCATCGACGAGACCATCAAGTACTTCAACGACGGCGACATTGTCGAAGGCACCGTCGTCAAGGTCGATCGGGACGAGGTCCTGCTCGACATCGGCTACAAGACCGAGGGCGTGATCCCCTCGCGTGAGTTGTCGATCAAGCACGACGTCGACCCCGCCGAGGTGGTGTCGGTCGGTGACCACATCGAGGCCCTGGTCCTCCAGAAGGAGGACAAGGAAGGTCGCCTGATCCTCTCGAAGAAGCGCGCGCAGTACGAGCGGGCGTGGGGCACCATCGAGAAGATCAAGGAAGAGGACGGGGTCGTCCGCGGCTCGGTCATCGAGGTGGTCAAGGGTGGTCTGATCCTCGACATCGGCCTGCGGGGCTTCCTGCCCGCGTCCCTCGTCGAGATGCGCCGGGTTCGTGACCTCCAGCCCTACGTGGGCCGGGAGCTCGAGGCGAAGATCATAGAGCTCGACAAGAACCGCAACAACGTGGTCCTGTCGCGCCGCGCCTGGCTCGAGCAGACCCAGTCCGAGGTTCGCACCGAGTTCCTCAACAAGCTCCAGAAGGGCCAGGTCCGCAAGGGCGTGGTCTCGTCGATCGTCAACTTCGGCGCGTTCGTCGACCTGGGCGGCGTCGACGGTCTGGTGCACGTCTCCGAGCTGTCCTGGAAGCACATCGACCACCCGTCCGAGGTTGTCGAGGTCGGCCAGGAGGTGGAGGTCGAGGTCCTCGACGTCGACCTCGACCGCGAGCGGGTGTCCCTGTCGCTCAAGGCGACCCAGGAAGACCCGTGGCGCCAGTTCGCCCGCACGCACGCGATCCAGCAGATCGTGCCCGGCAAGGTCACCAAGCTGGTGCCGTTCGGCGCGTTCGTCCGGGTCGACGACGGCATCGAGGGTCTGGTGCACATCTCCGAGCTGGCCGAGCGCCACGTGGAGATCCCGGAGCAGGTCGTGCAGGTCGGCTCCGACGTCATGGTCAAGGTCATCGACATCGACCTCGAGCGCCGGCGGATCTCGCTGTCGCTCAAGCAGGCCAACGAGGGCTTCGTCGAGGGCGAGGAGCACTTCGACCCGACCCTCTACGGCATGGCGGCGACCTACGACAACGAGGGCAACTACATCTACCCCGAAGGCTTCGACCCCGAGACGGGCGAGTGGCTCGAGGGCTACGACAAGCAGCGCGAGACCTGGGAGACGCAGTACGCCGAGGCGCGTCAGCGTTGGGAGGCCCACACCAAGCAGGTGCAGACCTCCCGCGCCGCCGACGCCGAAGCGGCCGCAGCTCCGCCGGCCCCCACCGGCGGCCAGAGCGGCGGGGCGTCGTCCTCGTCCTCCACGCCGGCCCGGGCGGCCGAGGAGCCCGCGGGCACCCTGGCGACGGACGAGGCGCTGGCCGCGCTCCGCGAGAAGCTCGCCGGCAAGTAGGAGTTCCTGGGTCCCCCCTGTCCGCGGAAAGCGCGGACCGGGGGGACTCCTCCTTTATGCCTGCTCCGGGGGCCGAGCCCCCGGACACCCCCACGGGCGGTGGTCCCGGTCCGTCCTTCCCCCTTGTTAGCCTTTCGCCTGTGTTGCGGGTGGGGTTGACCGGTGGGATCGGGGCCGGCAAGAGCGCGGCGGCGAAGCGGTTCGCGGCCAACGGCGCGGTGGTGATCGACTCGGACCGGCTGGCCCGCGAGGTGGTCGAGCCCGGCACGCCGGGGTTGGCCGAGGTCGTGGCGACGTTCGGGCCCGACGTGCTGACGGCGGACGGCGCCCTCGACCGGCCCGCGCTCGGCCGCATCGTGTTCGGCGACGCCGCGGCCCGCAAGCGGCTCGAGGGGATCCTGCACCCGCGCATCCAGGCCCGATCGGCGGAGCTCGCCTCGGCCGCGGCGGCGGACGCGATCGTCGTCAACGACGTCCCGCTGCTGGTCGAGGGCAACCTCGGGCCGGCGTACCACCTGGTCGTGGTCGTCGACGCGGCCCCCGAGGTGCGGATCCAACGGCTCGTGCGCGACCGCGGCATGACCGTCGAGGACGCCGGCGCCCGGATCGCGGCCCAGATCGACGACGCGACCCGGCGCGCGGCCGCCGACGTGGTGCTCGACAACAGCGGCCCACCGGCGGAGCTCACCGCCGCGATCGATGCACTGTGGACGGACCGGCTCGTGGCCTACGAGCGGAACGTGCGCACGGGCCGCCCGGCCGACGCGGACCCGCTGGCCAGGCTGGTCGACTACGACCCGACGTGGCCGGAGCAGTATGCGCGACTGGCCGCCCGCATCCGCCACCGGGTCGGGCCGCACCGGGTCGACCACATCGGCTCGACCGCCGTGCCCGGGCTGCCCGCCAAGGACGTCATCGACATGATGCTGACCGTCGACTCGCTGGACGAGGCCGACGCCCTGGCCGGCAAGCTGGGCGCGGCCGGCTTCCCCCGCAAGCCGGGGATCGACCAGGACCGGCCCAAGCCCCCGGATCCCGGACCCTGGGAGAAGCGGCTGCACGCCAACGCCGACCCCGGTCGCCGGGTCAACCTGCACGTCCGCGTGGCCGGCTCACCCGGCTGGCGCACGGCGCTGCTGCTCCGCGACCACCTGCGCGCCGACGCGGCCGACCGGGACGCCTACATCGCGGTGAAGCGGGCCCACGCGGGACGCCCGATCGACGACTACGTCGACGCCAAGGAGCCGTTCTTCGACGAGATCTACGCCCGAGCCGACGCCTGGGCGGCCGCGACCGGCTGGCGGCCCTAGCTGCCCAGCGGCCCCGTCGGCAGGGTCGGCACCGTGCCGTCGACGAGGTTCAGCTGGCCGAACGTGCCGGCCCGGGTGCGCGCCTCCAGCCGCAGCACCGCGCCCGACTTGTCGACCCAGTAGCGCATCCGGGCCTGCCCCCGGCCGACGTTGCCCAGCTCGGCCGGCTTCGCGATCTCGAACACCGTCACCGCGACCCCGTCGATCTCGTCCTTGCGCAGGAACGACGCGTGCTCGACGAAGAAGCTGGCGCTGTCCTTGGTCGGCGCGGCCACCGCGAGCGCCTCGCCCAGCAGCAGGTCGATGTCGAGCCCACCACGGGCGTCGGAGCGCTCCGTCCACGCCTGGAACGTCCAGCCGCTGTCGGGCGCCGGCACCGGGGGCTCCTCGATCCGCTTGCCGGTCTTCGTCTGCAGGGCGACCCCGTTCGGATCGGCCCGCATGTACGCGACATCGGTGGGCTTGCGGACGTCATGCACCGCGAGGTACGCCACCGTGCTGCTCCAGTCGAGCCAGCCGGTGCCGCGCAGGTAGGCCAGCGGGATCGTCGGCACGTCGACGGAGAACTTGGCCCCGCCCCGCTCGAAGTTGCGCTGGCGCATCTTGGCCAGCAGCGCGGCCTCGGTCTTGGTCGGCTTGCGCGGCGCGATCGTGCGGCCGCCGAACGCGGCGACGGCGGTCAGCTCGGGGCGCTCGGCGTGGTCGAGGTCGACCCGGGCCGACATGTTGCCGGGCAGCAGCGCCTCGAACCGGCGCAGCTTCGAGCCGGAGTCGAGCCAGTAGCGCATCGCGCCGCCGAGCTCGTTGAGGGCGGTCGGTGGGGCGGTGCGGGTGGGGGTGGGTGTCGCGGTGCTCGGGCTGGCCGTGGCGCGTTCGGCGGGGGTCGCCGTGGCCTTGCTTTTCGCGGTCGGTGTCGGAGACGCCGTCGGCAGCGGTTGCGGGGGGACCGCGGGGCCGAGCAGCACGTCGACCGTCGTACCCCCGATCCGGTCCTGTCCCATCCAGCGCGCCTCGGTCCTGGCCAGCAGGTCGGCGCGGTCCGACCTGGTGCTCGCGATCACGAACATCAGCGACAGGAAGGTGTCCAGCGGCGTCGCCTTCTGGCCGGTGGGGGTCCAGGTGCGCAGCTGCCAGCCGTCGGCCGGGGGAGCGGCGGGCGGCTCGGCGACTGGCGGCGCGGGCTTCGTGGCGTCGCTCGGCCGGGGGGCCTCGGCCTCCGCGGCGGCCTCCTGCGCCGTCGCGGGCCGGTTCGCCACCATCCCGGGTACGGCCTGGAGCAGCCCCCGCTGGTCGCCGGCCCCGGGGCCACCGACCCGCACGTAGGTCAGCGCGCGCTTCCAGTCGACCCAGCCCGCGACGCGTACCTGGGAGTCGCCGTCGCCCCAGACCGCGCTGACGCCGGCGCGCTCGTCGCGGTAGTTGGTCACCCGCATGTCGGCCAGCCGCTGCGCCTCCGCCGTCGACAGCGGCCGGGCCTGCACCGCCTCCTCCTTGGGCACGCAGGAGACGAGGCCGCCGACCAGGCCGGCCAACGATCCGAGGGAGAGGCAGGAGAGCACGACCAACGCGACGATGCGCCGCCGCTCGGCAGGCCGACGAGAAAGGGTCACGCGTGGTTGAACGGCTGATCGTGGCTGAGGTGACGTGCGGGGCCGGGCGCCGCCCGGTCAGGGCGCTCGCGGCGGCCGGTCTGCGCGTCGCGCGACCGCGTCGGGTGCGCACGCCGGTGATGTGCCGGGGCTGCAACCACAGCGCCGGGACCGACCGGCCGGTGTGGAGGCCCGATCTGTTCCCGGACGGCCGCCGCGAGCGGCCTACGCTCAAACGGTAGCGCGGTGACCTATCCCACACAATGACAATATCGAAGCCGATCACATACGCATCGTCCGGTCGCGGGAACATGTCGTACCCCCGACGTAGTTTTAAGAGCATGACGCTGGACATCCCCCGCACCGACGGCCGCTTCGAGGTCATCAGCGACTTCAAGCCAGCCGGCGACCAGCCGGCAGCCATCGACGACCTTGAGCGTCGGGTGCGTCGGGGCGACCGGCACTCGGTGCTCCTCGGCGCGACCGGCACGGGCAAGAGCGCGACCACCGCGTGGCTGATCGAGCGGCTGCAGCGGCCGGCGCTGGTGCTCGCGCCCAACAAGACGCTCTGCGCGCAGCTCGCCAAGGAGTTCCGCGAGCTGCTGCCCAACAACGCGGTCGAATACTTCGTCTCCTACTACGACTACTACCAGCCCGAGGCCTACATCCCGCAGACCGACACCTACATCGAGAAGGACTCGTCGATCAACGAAGAGGTCGAGCGGCTCCGGCACTCGGCGACCATGTCGCTGCTCACGCGGCGCGACGTGGTGGTGGTGGCGACCGTCTCGGCGATCTACGGCCTGGGCACCCCGTCCGAATACCTCGACCAGGCGGTGCGGCTCAAGCGCGGCGCCGAGGTCGACCGTGACCAGCTGCTCCGCCGGCTGGTCGACATCCAATACGCGCGCAACGACATGTCGTTCACCCGCGGCACGTTCCGGGTCCGGGGCGACACGCTCGAGATCATCCCTGCCTACGAGGAGATGGCGGTCCGGGTCGAGCTGTGGGGCGACGAGATCGAGCGGCTCTACTACCTGCACCCGCTGACCGGCGACGTGATCCGCGAGGTCGACGACCTGTTCATCTTCCCCGCCTCCCACTACGCGGCCGGCGCCGCGCGGATGGAGCGGGCGATCAACGGCATCGAGGCCGAGCTGGCGGAGCGGCTGGCCGAGCTCGAGGGGCAGAACAAGCTGCTCGAGGCCCAGCGACTACGCATGCGCACGACCTACGACATCGAGATGATGCGGCAGGTCGGGTTCTGCTCGGGCATCGAGAACTACTCGATGCACATCGACGGGCGCACCTACGGCGACCCGCCGTTCTGCCTGCTCGACTACTTTCCCGACGACTTCATCACGGTGATCGACGAGTCGCACGTGACCGTCCCCCAGATCGGCGGGATGTACGAGGGCGACGCGTCCCGCAAGCGGCTGCTGGTCGAGCACGGTTTCCGGCTGCCCAGCGCGGCCGACAACCGGCCGCTGCGGTTCGACGAGGTGCTCGAGCGGGTCGGCCAGATGGTCTTCCTCTCGGCGACCCCGGGGCCGTGGGAGCTGCGCGAGGCCGGCGGCGAGTTCGTCGAGCAGGTGATCCGGCCGACGGGCCTGATCGACCCCGAGGTCGTGGTCAAGCCGACCAAGGGCCAGATCGACGACCTGATGCACGAGATCAAGCTGCGGACGGACAAGGACGAGCGGGTGCTGGTCACCACGCTGACCAAGAAGATGGCCGAAGACCTCACCGACTACCTGCTGGAGCACGGCATCCGGGTGCGCTACCTGCACTCCGAGGTCGACACGCTGCGCCGGGTCGAGCTGCTCCGCGAGCTGCGCAAGGGCGACTACGACGTGCTGGTCGGCATCAACCTGCTGCGGGAGGGCCTCGACCTGCCCGAGGTGTCGCTGGTGTCGATCCTCGACGCCGACAAGGAGGGCTTCCTGCGCAGCGGCCGGTCGCTGGTGCAGACCATCGGTCGCGCGGCCCGAAACGTGTCCGGCCAGGTCCACATGTACGCCGACAAGATCACCCCGTCGATGGCCGAGGCGATCGACGAGACCAACCGCCGGCGGGCCAAGCAGGTCGCGCACAACGAGGCCAACGGCATCTCGCCGGAGCCGCTGCGCAAGAAGATCCACGACATCCTGGACGACATCTACCGCGAGGCCGAAGACACCGAAGGCGCGCTCGGCGGGCACGGCCCGGGCGGCGCGATCGTGGGTGGCGGCGGCCGCCAGATGTCGCGGGGCAAGGGCCCGGTCCCGGAGACGAGGTCCAAGGGCAAGGCCGCCGCGCGCACGTCGGCCCAGGGCATGGCCCGCCACGACCTGGCCCAGCTCATCCAGGACCTCAACGACCAGATGCTGGCCGCGGCCCGCGAGCTGCAGTTCGAGCTGGCGGCCCGCATCCGCGACGAGGTGCACGAGCTCAAGAAGGAGCTACGCGGCATGGACGTCGCCGGAGTCAAGTGATCGGCTACACCGTCGGAGCGCCCGCCGGGACGCTCCGACGGGCCGTCGGCCCCTACGTCGGCTACGTCGAGCGGGCCGCGACCCCACTCGCCCGCCGCGAGGCCGCGGTCTCCCGCTGCGTCCTGGTGCTGGGCTGGGGCGCGCCCCTCGACGTACGCGACCCCCGCGACCCGGCCGCCGGCGCGACCAGCGTCGCCTCGTTCACCGCGGGCCTGTCCGACAGTTGGGTCGACACGATCACCGCACCCGGCGCGGCCGCGGGCATCCAGCTGATGCTCGACCCGCTGGTCGCGACCCGCATCCTCGGCCGCCCCCTGGGCGAGCTCGCCAACCAGGTGGTGTCCGTCGACCAACTCGACGGCGCCGCCCTCCGCCCGCTCCGCGACCTACCCGCGCGCCTCGGCGCGGCCACGACCTGGGCGGAGCGTTTCACGCTCCTCGACCAAGCCTTCGGCGCCCGCCTGGCCTCCACCCCGGAGCCGGACCCCCGCCTGGCCGCCGCGTGGCGCCGCCTGGTGACGACCGGCGGCGCGGTCCCGGTGCCGGCCCTGGCGACCGAGGCAGGCTGGAGCCGCCGCCAGCTCACCGCGGTCTTCCGCCGCGAGCTCGGCCTGCCACCGAAGGTGCTGGCCCGCCTGGTGCGCTTCGAACGCGCCCGCCGCGCGGTATCCCGCGCCGCCACCGACGGCTGGGCCACCGTCGCGGCTGACGCCGGCTACTACGACCAGGCGCACCTCATCCGCGACTTCCGCGCCTTCACCGGCTCGACCCCGACCCGCCTCACCCCACCGCCGGCCTACGCCTCAGCCTGAGACACCCTGGGCCGCCCGAGGCATCAACGTCACCGCGGCCAGGCCCTCTTCGCGCGACCACCCCTCGAGGCGTCGCCGCGCGGCCGGGTCCGCGGTCGCTCGGAGTGACGCGTCGCTCGGGCGGCCGGCCGCGGCGATCGCCGCTGCCTGCGCTCCCGCAGGAACACCCGCACCGCGCGGCTTCGTCGCGCCGGCCTGGTACAGGCGCGCTGCAACGGGCGCGGCCCCTCGGCCGTGTCCGGCGGGTGCGGGCGACCGCCCGCCACCTGCCACAAGCTCTGACGGCGGGCGTGGTCACTCCGCCTAGCGGCGCGGTCCGGTGGCGGGTGCGGGCGACTGGCCGCCGCCTGCCACGAAGCTCTGAGGGTGGGTGCGGTCACTCCGCCTAGCGGCGCGGTTCGGTGGCGGGTGCGGGCGACCGGCCGCCGCCTGCCACGACGCTCTGAGGGTAGGTGCGGTCGCTCTGCCACTCGCGCGGCGGTGCGGTCCGGTGGCGGGTGCGGGCGACCGGCCGCCGCCTGCCACGACGCTCTGAGGGTGAGTGCGGTCGCTCTGCCACTCGCGCGGCGGTGCGGTTCGGTGGCGGGTGCGGGCGACCGGCCGCTACCTGCCACGACGCTCTGAGGGTGGGTGCGGTCACTCGCGACCCGCGCGGCGGTGCGGTTCGGTGGCGGGTGCGGGCGACCGGCCGCCGCCTGCCACGACGCTCCGACGGTGGGTGCGGTCACTCCGCGACCCGCGTGGTGGTGCGGTCCGGTGGCGGGTGCGGGCGCTCCGGCACCTACTGCCGCCAAGCTCCGGCCCTAGGGATGCGGGCGCTTGTCGCACGTGCCCGCCGCTAGCTCCGACGGCGCGGGGCGGCGCGCGGTGGGTCTTGGTTCGAGTCGACATGCTTCGACATGTGCGTACATGCCAAAGCATGTGCGGCTCCGCGACAACACCCTCGCGGGCCACCGTCAACGCGGGCGCGAGCCGGACGCCGCGGTGGCGCACGCCGGCCTGCGAACGAGGCGCACCAGCCAGCGGGCAGGAGCGCACCGGTCGAGGGTGGGGCGGGGTCAGGCGTAGCGGTCGAAGCCGCCCTCGGAGTCGATCAGTTGGCCGGTGATCCAGCGGGCGTCGGGGGAACAGAGCCAACCGACCAGCCGCGCGGCGTCGTCGGGTTCGCCCCACCGGCCGCCGGGGAAGAGGTGGGCGAGGGCTTCCATCGTTTCGGGCGACGCCCAACCCGTGTCGGTCGGGCCCGGGTTCACGGCGTTGATGGTGATGCCCTGGCGCATCAGCAGGGTGCCGAGCTGCTTGGTCAGGTTCTCCACGGCGGCTTTGCTCACCGCGTACGGCAGCTCGCCCGTCATCGGCCCCAACCGCTGGCCGCTGGAGAACAGCACGACCCGACCGGCGCCGGCGTCGTGTGCTGCGGCGAAGGCCTCGATCAGCAGCATCGTGGCCCGGACGTTGATGATCAGATGCCGGTCGATCTCCTCGGCGTCGAGGGCGCCGAACGTGTTGCTGGTCGAGTACGTGTGCACCGCGACCAGCGTGTCGACCCGACCGAAGCGGTCGAGGGCCGCCTTGACCAGCGCCGCGGGCGCCGTCGGGTCGGACAGGTCGGCGGGGGAGTAGTGGTGCGGCCCGCCGGACAGACCCGCCATGATCTCGGCGACGCCGTCGGGATCGGCGCCGCTTCCCTGCTCGTGGTCGTAGGTCGCCAGCCCGCTCACCAACAGCCGATGCCCGTCGTCGGCCAGGCGCCGCGCGACCGCCGCGCCGATGCCGACGCGCCTGCTGACCCCGGTCACGATCGCTACGCGCTCACTCACGCGGGCCACCCTAATCGTGTCGATCTTCGGCCCGCGCCCCATTTACGATGCGCCCGTGCCCGAACTCCAGCGCCTCGCCGCCGCCCACGCCGCCGCGCTGCTCGACTTCGAGCGCCAGAACCGCGTGTACTTCGCCCGCTTCATCCCCGACCGCGGGGACGACTACTTCGCGAGCTTCGCCGAGCGCCATGCCCAGCTCCTCGCCGACCAGGCCACGGGCAGTGACCACTTCCATCTGCTGGTCGACGACGACGGCGCGGTCCTCGGTCGCTTCAACCTGTTCGACGTCGCGGGCGGGAGCGCCGATCTCGGCTTCCGCATGGCCGAACACGCGACGGGCCGCGGCCTGGCCACCGCCGCGGTCGCCCGGATCTGCGACCTGGCGCGCGACGAGTACGGCCTGCACCGGCTGTACGCCTCGGCGGCGCTGGTCAACCCGGGCTCGCTCACCGTCCTGCGCCGCAACGGCTTCACCGCGGTCGGCGAGGTGGTCCTTTCCGGCCGACCGGGCATCCGCCACGCCCGCGACCTGGCTCCGGGGGTCAGTCGGTCGGGACGTCGATGAAGTGCTCGACCACCGGTGGCGCGGCGAAGTAGGGGCCGATCAGGGCGCGCCACTGCGGGAACCGCTCGCTCTCGCGGAAGTTCTCCAGATGCGCCTCGACCGAGTCCCACTCGACCAGCAGCACGAACCGCGACGGTGACTCGATGCCGCGCGTCATGCGGATCGAGCGGAAGCCGGGCGTACTCCGGACGATCGGGTGGGCCTTGCCGTAGGCCGCGGCGAACGCGTCTTCCTCACCCGGCTTGATATCGATCAGAGCGACCTCGAGAACCATGCCGGGAAGCCTCCCATGATCGGGTGGAGACACGGACAACATCCTAGGATGCCGTACGCGACGTGCGGTGATGCACGAGCTCACAGGCGAGTCCCGGTGGTCGATGTGTCAAAACCGGCCTCGATAGGGGATGATGGCGACCGAGGAGGGGAGTATTCCCCCGCGGCGATGTCGTCAGCACGGCAGCCGTCCGGCGCGAGCCGGGCGTCTCCCGGCACCGCCGGTCACCAGGCTTAACCAGGCCGGGTGGTGGAAGAGACCTCCGACAGTCACGTCTCAGCACGTCGCCGCGCAGCGATGTGGTGTGCCTGCCGGAGGTCTATTTGAACGCGCCTGACTTGCACGTGACCCCGCTCGTGTGGGGCATCACCCTCGTGGTGATGGTGGCCGTGTTGCTCGCCGATCTGCTGATCATCGGTCGCCGGCCGCACGAGCCGAGCCTCAAAGAGTCGACGATCTGGGTGTCGATCTACGTCGCGTTGGCCCTGCTCTTCGGCCTCGGGCTGTGGTTCACGTCCGGCGCGACGTTCGCCGGCGAGTTCTATGCGGGCTGGCTGACCGAATACAGCCTGTCGGTCGACAACCTCTTCGTCTTCGTGATCATCATGTCGCGGTTCATGGTGCCGAGACACCTGCAACAGGAAGTGCTGCTCGTCGGCATCATCCTGGCGCTGGTGATGCGTGGCGCCTTCATCGCCGCCGGCTCCGCGTTGATCAGCCAGTTCTCCTGGGTCTTCTACATCTTCGGCGCGTTCCTGGTCTACACCGCGATCAACTTCGTGCGCCAGGGCGAGCCCGACGAGGAGGAGTTCAAGGAGAACATCATCATCCGCTGGGTACGGCGCGCCGTCCCGTTCTCCCGCGACTTCGACGGCGTGCGGATCACGACGACGGACAGCGCCGGCAAGCGCCTGTTCACGCCGATGCTCATCGTGATGATCGCGATCGGCACCACCGACCTGATCTTCGCGCTGGACTCCATCCCCGCCATCTTCGGCGTGACCAAGGAGCCCTACCTGGTCTTCACCGCGAACGTGTTCGCGCTGATGGGCCTGCGCCAGCTCTACTTCCTGCTCGGCGGCCTCCTCGACCGCCTCGTCTACCTCAACCTGGGCCTGGCGGTCGTACTCGCCTTCATCGGCGTCAAGCTGGTGCTCGAGGCGCTGGCCGACAACAACCTGCCGTTCATCAACGGCGGCGAGCACATCAGCTGGGCGCCACACATCCCCATCTGGCTGTCGCTCACCGTGATCCTCGGGACGCTCATACTGGCCACCATCGCCAGCCTGATCAAATCGAGCCGCGACAAACGCAAAGGGCGCGAGCTGACCACGGTCGGCAGCTAGAGCGCAGGCACCAACGCAGGCCGACCCGGCACACCGGGTCGGCCTGCGGCGCATTCCGGGTCCGCGCTCGGCCGGGCCCGAGGACCGCGTCTCACCGCCCGGCCGGCAGCGCCGCGGAGGGGAGTTTCACCGCGAGGCCGGCGACGCCGGCCAGACCGGCGTCAGGCTAGGTGGCCCTTAGGTGGGGTCAACGAGAACGCCGCCCTCGGCGTTGGCCGGGGCGGCGCTTCGGTGTCGGTGTGCAGGTCGCCTCTCGGCGAGTGGCGCGACGCGGCTCCAGCCGGACGGTATTCCGCGAAGGCAATTTAGGTGAGGCCCGGGGACACTGGACACACCGACAGTCATCTCAACCACGGACCCGCCGCGACCATTCCCGGGTCGGCACAAAGAAAACGCCGCTCCCGGACGGAAAGCCCGGGGCGGCGCTTCGGTGTCGGTGTGCAGGTCGCCTCTCGGCGAGTGGCGCGACGCGGCTCCAGCCGGACGGTATTCCGCGAAGGCAATTTAGGTGAGGCCCGGGGACACTGAACACACCGACACTCACCTCAACCACCGACCCACCGCGACCATTCCCCGGCCGGCCACGAACTTCAGTCGACCACCCGGTGCGCCGCGATCAACGTGTCCTCCCGCGCCGACGACAGCGGCTCCTCCACCACCCGCCGCTGCGTGTAGCAGGCGTGCAACATCCGCCGCGGCCCGCCACCGGTGCCGCCGGTGACCATGCCGACGTGGTGGATGCGCCGGCCCGGCCGGGCGAAGAAATAGAGATCGCCGGGCTGTTCCGAGCCCAGCGGCACCGAGCGGGTCGCCGCCGCCTGGTCGGCCGCGTCGCGGGGGAGGGTCACCCCGAAGCGGCGCCACGACAGGTGCACGAGTCCCGAGCAGTCGATTCCGTACGCGGAGAGCCCACCCCAGACATAAGGGACACCCCGCAGCCGGGACGCCACGTCGAGCGCCGCGGTCGGTCGGCCGCCCTCGCCGCCGGCGTGGACCACGTCGGCGGCGGCCACCCACAGCCGCTCGTCGCCGACCCGTACCGGCAGGAAATCGTCGACCGGCCCGCCCGCCGCCGTCAGGCGGGTGCCGAGCATGACGTTGGCCAGCAGCACCGGCCCGCGGGGCGCCGCCCGCAGGTCGGTGGCGGTCGCGTCGACGACAAGGGTGGTGTCGTCGACGTCAGCGGGAGCGGGCCCGAGCTGGTCCGCGGAGATCCATCCGGGGTAGCCGCGTTCGTCGCGCACCCCCGGCTGCTGCAGGGCGACCACCCGGACCCAGCCGTCGGGGCGCACCTCGTCGACGCGTACCCGCTCACCCAGCAGCAACTGGCTCAGCACCCCGTCGCCGACCTGCTGCTCGGCGGACATCGACGCCACCCAGGATGGGATGTCGGCGGTGCGCCCGAGCGCGCGGCTGTCAATCGGTCGGACCGCGTCCGGTGTGGACCACAGTGTCGCGACGGCCACTCGCACCATCGCGTCGCTGCCTGCCCGCACCGCTCGCTGCCTGTCCGTTCGCACTCGCCCGCCCCCCGTCCGCACCGCCGACGGGGTCCCCACCCCTGCTCGCCAGGCTACGAAAAGATTCGTCGTCACTCAATCATCTCTTGCAACTCTCCTTCAAACTGACCGCTCGGCCGACCCCGATCGACCGACCGCCCGAATCCGCACCCGCAAGCCCCATTGACCCATTGGAGCGATCAAAACGATCAAGAACGAATCGCGCGGTCCCGGGTCCATCCGGGCGGTAGGTGTCCGGATTAAGCGGACACCGGCAGCGTCACCCCGAGACCGGGCACCCCCGGCAGCAGAACCGCGCCGGGTTCGTAGGTCAGTCCGCCCACGACCGGCGAGGACGACAGCCACCACGCCGCGTCGAGGTCGGCGACCGCGCTCGTGCCGTACGCCGCGACCAGGCTCGCCGCTGCCCCGACCCCGACCGGGCTCTCCATCATCGTGCCGACGATCGTGCCCATGTCGTGGGCCTCGGCCAGCGCCAGCAACGTCCGCGCCGGACCCAGCCCACCGCACTTGGCCAGCTTCACGTTCACCATGTCCGCCGCCCGGGACCGGATCACCGTCACCAGGTCGCGGACCCCGTACACCGACTCGTCCGCCAGGACCGGCACGTCGACACGGTCCGTCACCCAGCGCAACCCCTCGATGTCGCGGTGGTCGACCGGCTGCTCGACCAGCTCCAGGTCGGCGCCGGCGTCCTGGGCCGCGCTGATGATGCGTACGGCCTGCTTCGCCGACCAGCCCTGGTTGGCGTCCAGCCTGATCCGCGTCGCGGGCCCGGCGGCCGCCCGCACGTCGCGGATCCGCGCCAGGTCCGTCGCGGGGTCGGCCCCGACCTTGACCTTGAGCACGTCGAATCCCTCGGCCACCCGGGCGCGCGCGGCGTCGGCCACCCCGATCTCGTCGGCGGCGGTCAGCGTCACGTCCGTCGGCACCCGCAGGGTGGTGCCGCCGAGGAACCGCGCCAGGGGTACGCCCAGCCGCCGCGCCACGAGGTCGTGCAGCGCCACGTCGACCGCCGCCTTGGCCCCTTCGTTGCCGGCCACCGCCCGGGCCACCGCGCGGCAGAGAGCCACGAGGTCGTCGGGGTCCCGCCCGATCAGCAGCGGCCGCAGCATCGTCTCGACGCAGGCCGCGGAACCCGCCAGCGACGCGCCCGTGACCTGCCACACCTGCGGCGCCTCGCCGAATCCCGACACGCCGTCGCGGTCGACGATCTCGACGATCAGGGTCTCCACCGAGGTCGCGCGGCGCAGGGCCGTCACGAACGGGGTGTGCAGCGGGGCGGTCACCCGGTGGGTCCTGACATCCTCGATCGTCATGTGCGGCACCCTATCCGGGAGAGCTGTGTGTGACGGGAGGACCGGCGATGACCGCGGAATGGACGTTGACGGGGGCGCCGAACGCCCGTGACCTCGGCGGACTGGTCGGGGCGGACGGGCGGCGCGTCCGGTCCGGCGCCCTGATCAGGGCGAGCGGCCTGGGTCGGCTGGTCGACGACGACCTGCCCACGATCGGCAAGCTCGGCCTCGCCTGCGTGGTCGACCTGCGCAGCGCGCGCGAGATCGAGGTCGCCCCGCCGGACCGGCTGGCCGGCGAGCCGCGGGTCGTGCACATCCCGATCCACGACCCGCAGCACCCGGTATTCACGTACGTGTCGGCGGTGCTGCTCGGCCATGACCTGAGTGCCTACGAGGCCCTGGCCCGGGAGGGCACCACCGGCGCGATGGAGGCGATCTACCGCTGGTTCGTCGCGGACCCGGTCGCGGTCGAGGCGTTCGCGCGGGCCGTGCGCACCGTGGCCGAGGACGGGAACCTCCCGCTGCTCTTCCACTGCAGCGCCGGCAAGGACCGCACCGGCTGGCTCTCGGTGATCCTGCTGACCGCGCTCGGCGTCGACCGGGCCGCGATCCGGGCCGACTACCTGCGCACCAACGACCTGGCCGACGGCGTCAACGAGGCGATCATGGGCGCCATGCTGGTCCGCAGCCCCGGCCTCGACCTGGAAGCCATCCGCCCGGTCCTGGAGGCCCGCGAGTCGTACCTGGACGCGGCCTACGCCGAGGTCGCGACCCGCCACGGCGACATGGACACCTACCTCCGCGACGCGCTGGGCGTCGACGACACGCTCCGCGCCACCCTCCGGGACCGCCTGCTGGAGCCTTAGAGCGAGTGCCGGGCCGACCAGGCGGCCCGGGAGACGCCGGCGACCAGGGCGCAGGCGGCCTCGTCGGGCAACGACGTCGAGGTGCAGACCACCACCGTGTACGGCGGCGCGTCGGCGGGGAACACCACACCGGCGCCGTGGCGTACCCCGGTGATCCAGCCGTTCTTGTGTGCCACCCGCGTGCCGGCCGGCAGCCCCGCCACCAGGTCGTCGCGGTGCTCGTTGGCCTCCAGCAGCGCGAGCACCTCGCGCCCGGCCCCCGATGGGAGCAGGTCGCCGGTCACCACCGCCCCGAACAGGGCCGCCAGGTCGCCCGCCGTGACCAGGTTGTCGAGGCCCGCCAACCGGGCCGGCGCGTCCTCGATCCCACGCGCGGTGACGCTGTGGGTAGCGCCGGCCAGCCGCCAGACCTCCTGCGCCGCCGGCACCCCCACCGCCGCCAGGCACAGGTTGGTCGCCAGGTTGCCCGACCGCACGATCATCTGCCGGGCGAGGTCCCGCAGCGTGCTCGTCGCCCCCAGCAGGGCCCAGGTGGCGGTGTCGCTGTCCTCGGCCGGATCGTCGGCGAAGAAGCCGGACGCGGCCGACGTGTGTCTGTTGTGGACGGCCACGGGCGCGTCGAGGTCGAGCAGTCCGGCCGCGGCCGCCCGGTGCAGGGCGACCAGCACGCCCACCTTCATCGTGCTCGCCGCGTAGTGCGTCGCGTCCGCCTGCCGCGCGTAGGCGGGCGGGCCGCCGACCGGCCCGACCCAGGCGGCGGCGGTGCCCGGCGCGGCGCCCAGCGCCTCGTCGACCTCGTCCCAGCTGTCCATCGGTTCCGACGATAGTGTGCGCTCTCCGCGAACATCGCCCCACCCGGCCCGCGACCGGGGTTAGCGTGCCGGGATGACCGCCCCGCCCGCGTACGACGCCCACGCCGACTGGTACGAGGAGTACACGAAGGTCGCATCGTCCTATATGGACCGGGTGCGCGTCCATCTCGCCGAGCTGCTCGGTCCGGGCGCGGGCCGCTGCCTCGACCTGTGCTGCGGCGGGGGAGCGCAGGCCGGCACGATCCGCGAGCTCGGCTGGACCCCGGTCGGCGCCGACCTGTCCCGCGGCCAGCTCCGCTGGGCCCGCTCCCGGCTCCCGGTGGCCGCCGCCGACGCGACCCGCCTGCCGATCAGGGACGCCAGCGTCCCCGCCGTGGCCTGCGTGCTCGCGCACACCGACCTGCCCGACTACGCGGCGGTGCTGCGCGAGGCCGGCCGGGTGCTGGCCCCGGGCGGCCGGCTGGTGCACGTCGGCGTCCACCCCTGCTTCGTCGGCGCGTTCGCCGACCGCTCGGACGCCGACCTGATCACCATCAACACCCGCTATGCCGACACGGCGCGCACCTTCGACGCCTGGGCGCCCCACGGCGTGCGGGCCCGGGTGGGCGCCTGGCACGTGCCACTGGCCGACCTGCTGAACGCGGTCGTCGACGCCGGCCTGCGGATCGACCGGGTGGCCGAGTCGAGCCCGAACGGGATCGCCGACGTGTTCGCGCTGCGCGCGGTCAAGGTCACCAGTTGAGGCACTCGCAGGTGGTCATCAGCGACCGCACGTTGTCGACGTAGCGCGGGTTCGGGATCTTGAGGCCCGCGTCGGTGTCGACCGCACCAGGCCCGAAGTTGTAGGCGGCGATCACGGCGTTGAGCAGGCACAGGTCGTCGTGGCTGGCGCAGTCCGCCGGGTCGGCGTCGTAGTCGCCATCGAAGTAGACGTCGCCGAAGTACTTGATCAGCCAGGCCAGGTAGTTGGCACCCAGCGCCGCGTTGTCGCGGTAGTTCCTGATGTCGTAGGTCTGGTCGAACCGCTGGTTGACGAACGCCGCGGTGTCCTTCATGACCTGCATCAGCCCGACGCCGCCGTCGCAGGCGATGATGTTGGACTGCCACCCGCTCTCCTGGTAGGCGGTGGCCTTGACCAGGTCGAGCGGCACCCGCAGGCTCGGCGCGCTGGTCGGCCAGTAGGTGCGGCCCGCGGCGTCGACCAGCGCCGCCTTGGCGTCGGCCCGGCTCGCCTGGGCGCCCTCGTAGCGCGGCTTGGTGCAACCCTCGGCCGGTTTCGGCGGCGCCGGCGGGAGCTTCTCGCCCGTCGACTTGCGCGGCGGGCTCTTCTTGGTCGGCGTCGTCCTGCGGGTCGGCTTCGAGGTGGGCTTCGGCGGCGCGGTCGTCGGCGCCGCGCCCAGGCCGGCCGCGGCGCCGGCGTCCGGGTCCTCCGGGGCGTCGTCCTCCCAGGCGAGGCTGTCGTCGTCGGCGGACTGGACCGCCGCGCCCCCGTCGCCGGACCCGGCGGCCCGGGCCGGCTCCCGCCCGCCGCAGCCGCCCGCCAGCAGCAGCAGGGCAACCGCACACATTGCCGCGACCGCGCGTGACCGCAACATCGCACCTCCCCGTGGTGGTTCGGGGCGACGCTACCAACCGGAACGGCTTCCTACCGCCCCGGTTGCGCGATCTGCGGCGCCGCGGCCAGCCCGCCGTCGTCCTCCGCATCGGACACCGGCTCGGCGGCCGGCGCCGGCTCGGCGGGCGCCTGGCCGCGGCTCGCCCACGCCACCATGAAGAAGAGCGTCCACATCACGCCGAGCAGGACCGAGGTGGCCGTCTCGCTGCCGACGCTCCAACCGAGATAGAGGCGCGCGCCGGACAGGCTTACGATGAACGCGGCCGCCACCGTCCACAGCGCCACGCGCAGCGGCCAGCGGCGCCCCCGGGACAGCAGCCAGGCCAGCGTGCAGAACCCGGCGGTGATCACCGCGTTCTGGCTGGGGAACAGGCCCGAGACGGACGAGTTGGCCGGCGTCAGGGCACCGGCCCGGGTCACGTCGGAGATCACGGCCAGCAGCACCAGCGGCACGAACGCGCCCGCCGTGCTGACGATGGTGACCAGGTCGCCGCGCCAGGAGCCGCGCCGCCAGGCCAGCACCAGGGCGACCAGCGCGACGATGATGATCAGCAGGGAGCCGCGCAGGATGCCGAGCGTCTCGCGGGCCGCGTCAACGGCCGGGTCGGTGCGGCGCAGCGCGAACCAGCCGGCGATGTTGTCGTCGACGACGCTCAGCCCGCTCTGGCCGACGGCCCACTTCATGATGTAGGCCAGCCCGAAGCCGACGCCGAACAGCAGCGCGACCCCGGTGACGAGGTTGGCGACCAGCGCCCAGCGCCGCCCGACCCGCATCGTGAGCAGGAAGAACAGCACCCCGAAGCGCTGGTTGACCCAGCGCAGCGGCGGCAGCGCGCCGGCCCGGGCGACCAGCGCCCGCCACGGGTCGGGGTTGCGGCCGAGCCAGCGGCCGGCGATCACGATCGCGATAATGGTGCCGAGCAGGATCAGCACGGCGCCGGTGGCCTTGCCCAGATATTCGGAGACCGTCTCGTAGGACTCGCCGGCCAGGTAGCCCACCAGCACCGAGGCGCCGACGAAGAGCGTGACGCCGGGAGCGTTCCAGATCACGAACCGGCGGTACGGCATGCCGGCGGCACCGGCCAGGCGGGGGACGAGCGTACGGGCGAATGCGACAAACCGGGCGACCAGGATGCCGCGGCCGCCTGTCCGGTGCAGCAGGCCCTCGGCCTTGGCCCACCGCGCGGCGCCGACCCGCTCGCCCCAGCGCCCCTCGCGTAGTCGCTCCCCGTAGCGACGCCCCGCCCGGAACGCCAGCGAGTCACCGACCAGCCCGGCCACCACCATCAGCGCGAGGCTGAGGCGCAGGTCGAGCGTGCCGGTGAAGGAAAGGAAGCCGACGAGCAGCAGTGTCGCCTCGGCCGGAAAGACCAGCCCGAGCAGCACCGCGGTCTCGCCGGCGATGAGTGTGAAGGCGATCACATAGATGACGGCTGGCGGCAGGTCTGCCAGCCGTGTCAGTAGATCGACCATTGCGTCCCCCGGCCCACCGGTCCAGCATGCCAGTGCGCGAGGGTCCGAAAATAGGCAATAACCAGAGATCCGGGCCACCTCCGGGATACCCCGACGGGGTCGGCGCCGGCCGACCAAGGAGGATGGAGGTATGCCGACCCGTTCCGATCTCCGCAACGTCGCCATCGTGGCCCACGTCGACCACGGTAAGACGACGCTCGTCGACGCCATGCTGCGTCAGGGCGGCCAGTTCCATGCCCGGGCCGAGCTCACCGACCGGGTGATGGACTCGATGGATCTGGAACGCGAGAAGGGCATCACCATTCTCGCGAAGAACACCGCGATCACGTACGCCCCGGCCGAGGGCGAGCCGGTGGTCATCAACATCATCGACACGCCGGGCCACGCCGACTTCGGCGGTGAGGTCGAGCGCGGCCTGACCATGGTCGACGGCGTCGTGCTGCTGGTCGACGCCAGCGAGGGCCCGCTGCCGCAGACCCGCTTCGTGCTGCGCAAGGCGCTCAAGGCCCGCCTGCCGATCATCCTGGTGATCAACAAGGTCGACCGGCCCGACGCCCGGATCAAAGAGGTCGTCGACGACACCTACGAGCTCTTCCTCGATCTCGACGCCGACGACTCCCAGATCGACTTCCCGATCGTCTACGCCTGCGCCCGCGACGGCATCGCCTCGCTGACCCAGCCCGCCGACGGCACCGTGCCGACCGACAGCGACTCGCTGGAGCCGCTGTTCCGCACCCTGCTCGACACGATCCCGGCCCCGTCCTACGAGGAGGACGCGCCGCTGCAGGCCCACGTCACCAACCTCGACGCGTCGCCGTTCCTGGGCCGGCTCGCGCTGTGCCGGGTCCGCGAGGGCACGATCCGCAAGGGCCAGACGGTGGCCTGGTGCAAGATCGACGGCACGACCGAGCGCGTACGCATCGCCGAGCTCCTGATGACCGAGGGGCTCGAGCGCAAGCCGGCCGAGTCGGCGGGCCCCGGCGACATCATGGCCGTCGCCGGCATCCCCGAGATCATGATCGGCGAGACGCTGGCCGACGCCGAGGACCCGCGGCCGCTGCCGCTGATCACCGTCGACGAGCCCGCCATCTCGATGACCATCGGCACCAACACCTCGCCACTGGTCGGCAAGGTGAAGGGGGCCAAGGTCACCGCCCGGATGGTCAAGGACCGCCTCGACCGCGAGCTGGTCGGCAACGTCTCCCTGCGGGTGCTGCCCACGGACCGCCCCGACGCCTGGGAGGTCCAGGGCCGCGGCGAGCTCGCGCTGGCGATCCTGGTCGAGCAGATGCGCCGCGAGCAGTACGAGCTGACCGTCGGCAAGCCCCAGGTCGTCACCCGGGAGATCGACGGTCGCGTGTGTGAGCCGGTGGAGCGGCTGACGATCGACGCGCCGGAGGAATACCTGGGCGCGATCACCCAGCTGCTGGCCACCCGCAAGGGCCGGATGGAGCAGCTGGTCAACCACGGCACCGGCTGGATCCGGATGGAGTGGCTGGTCCCGGCCCGCGGCCTGATCGGCTTCCGCACCGAGTTCCTCACCGACACGCGCGGCACCGGCATCCTGCACCACGTGTTCGAGAGCTACGAGCCCTGGTTCGGCGAGCTGCGTACCCGGGGCAACGGGTCTCTGGTGGCCGACCGGTCGGGCAGCGTCACCGGGTTCGCGATGCTCAACCTCCAGGAGCGGGGCACGCTGTTCGTCGAGCCCGGAACCGAGGTCTACGAGGGCATGATCGTCGGCGAGAACAGCCGGTCCGACGACATGGACGTCAACATCACCAAGGAGAAGAAGCTCACCAACATGCGCTCGTCGACCGCGGACGAGACCGAGAAGGTCATCCCGCCGCGGAAGCTCTCGCTGGAGCAGGCGCTGGAGTTCTGCCGCGAGGACGAGTGCGTCGAGGTGACACCGACGTCCGTACGCATCCGCAAGGTCATCCTCGACCAGACCGTGCGGGGCCGGGCCGCGGCGCGGCGCAAGCACGCCAACTGACGGGACCCCGCGCAGTAGGCTCGCGGGGTGTTCTCGCCTCGCGGGCCGTCGTTGGGAGAGCTGTGCGTCCAGGCGCTGTCGTCGGTCGAGCACGGCTATGACCTGTTGGCGCCGAAGTTCGACCACACGCCGTTCCGCACTCCCCGGAGCATCCTCGACGCGACCGCCGAGGCGCTGTCCGGGCTCGGCACGTTCGACACCGGCCTCGACGTCTGCTGCGGGACCGGCGCGGGCCTGGGCGTGCTCCGGTCCGTCTGCGGTGGACGGATCACCGGCGTCGACTTCAGCGGCGGCATGATCACCCAGGCGCGGGCCGCACAGCCGGACGCCACGTTCGTCCGCGCAGACGCCCGCGCCCTGCCGTTCGACGCGCACTTCGACCTGGCGGTCTCGTTCGGGGCGCTCGGGCATTTCCTGCCCGCCGAGCGGCCGGCGCTCTTCGCGGGCGTGCACCGCGCGCTGCGTCCCGGCGGCGTCTTCGCGTTCCCGGTCGGCTCACCGCCGCCCCGCACGTCGGTCGCGCACTGGGTGACGCTCGGCTTCGACGCCGCGATGCGCGTCCGCAACGCGGTGTGGCGGCCCCCGTTCGTCATGTACTACCGCACGAACCCGTTGTCCGAGAACCTCGTCGACCTGACGGCGGCCGGCTTCAGCGCCGAGTCGCTCGACCTGCCCACCTTGGGCCACCATCCCGACGGCAGCGCGCGGTGCCGGCTGGTCGTCGCCCGGAAGCGGGCGTAGCTCAGCGACAGAAGAACCGGTCCAGATAGGCGTCGACGGCGTCGTCGAGGTCGGCGCTGAAGTCGGGCGTGAGCGCCAGGGTGACCTGCCGCAGACCGTCCAACGTGGAGAAGGACCAGCTCTGGTACGCGATCGCGTCGCCGTCGTTGCCGTACACCCGGGTCCCGCACGGGGTGTCCCGCCACGCCAGGCCGAGCCCGTAGCGCCCGTCGGCCACGCCCGGTGTGCGCATCTCCCGGAGCAGGCGGCGGGGGAGCAGGCGGCCGCCGAACAGCGCGGCGAAGAACCGGTTGAGGTCGCGCGTCGTCGAGATCAGCTCGCCGCCCGCGCCCATGACGGACGGGTTCCATTCCGTGAAGTCGACGAGCCGCAGCCGGTCGCCCCGCTGGATCGGGACGTAGCCGTGGGGGTGCGGACCCCTGATGCGCGGATCGGTGCCCGGCATCCTGGTCCTGGTCAGGCGCAGCGGCCGGATGATCCGGCGTTCGACCTCGTCGGCGTACGACCGGCCGGTCACCGCCTCGATGACCTGGCCCAACACGAGGTAGTTCGTGTTGGAGTAGGCGAACTCCGCCGGGCCGCCGCCGGCCACCCGGGCGATGAGCTCCTCGGGGGTCCAGGTGCGCCAGCGCTGGTCCAGGAACTCGGGCGCGGGCGGCAGCACCAGCGTGGGCCGGTAGTCGGGGATCCCGCTCGTGTGGTCGAGCAACCGCCGGACGGTGACCCGGTGGCCGCCGACCGCGACGCTGTCGTCGAGCCGCAGCCGTCCCTCGTCGACCAGCTGCAGCACGACGGTGGCCACGAACGTCTTGGTGAGGCTGCCAGCCCGGAACCGGCTGGCGACCGGCACCGGTCGCGTCGAACCGATCGCGGCGACACCGCTCACGCCACGCCACACCCGGTCACCGTCGCGGATCTCCGCCACCGCGCCGACCGCACCGGCGGCCACCAGGCCGTCAAGGCCGTCGAGGCCTTCGAGGCCTTCGAGGCCGTCGAGCCCGGCGTGCCCGCTCGCCGGCGTGGCCGCCGCCACCGCCGTCGCCGGGCCCACGACCATCGCCGCCGCGGCCGTCACCGCCACCAGAATGCGCCTCAACCCAACCCCCTCGATCGGTCGTCAACGACGAGCCTGCCGAAAGTGGAGGGTCGGACCCATCCGGGACCGCCCTGGTTCTACCCTGATCGCTTCCCGCCGGCCCAGCCGGTTGCCATGCAGCCAGCGCACCCAGCACCGGCGGCGCACCGCAAGCGGTCAGTCGGTGTCCGTGGCGGCCAGGACCGCGAGGCCGCGGCCGTCGGGGGATACCGCCGCGAGGCCGATGTCCCAGGCGACCTGCTCGAACCAGCCGCTCGCGGCGGCGAACGAGTACCAGTCGGCGCTGTGGGCGAGCTCCTCGACCTCGGCCGCCGGCGCGTCGGGCGGGGCGGCGACCAGGGCGGCCACCGACCGCCAGGCCAGGAGCCGGCCGTACGCCCCGAAGGCGCCCGAGTTGTAGGCGCCGCCGCTCGAGGCCGCGGTGAAGAGGGCCTGCCACGCCTGGGTCGCCGAGCATCGGCCGGGCCGGGCCGTCGCGTCCCGCAGGCTCGCCAGGCCGAGGGCGAGCAGGGTGTCGCCGACCGCGTCCGGGTGCGGCGGCGTGTCCAGCGCCCAGGTCCGGGCCTCGATGCGTCCGTTGGACTCCTCGGCCCAGTTCGCCACGGCCGCGCCGAGGGCCGCGGCCGTCGCCTCGGTGGTCGTCTCGTGCGCGGACGGCACCGGGCCGTGCCCGGGCGCGGGCGTCGTCGCGGTCGTCGGGAGGTCGTGGCTCCCGCCGCGGACCGTGTGGTGGGGGAGGCCGGGCCGGCCCTCGAGCGGCGTCAGCGACCGCGGCAGCCACGCCAACGGGTGGAACCGCCAGTGCGGTGACTCGGTCCACCGATGCGTCACGTCGTCGCCGCGCAACACCATCTCGTGCAGGACGCAGGCGCGCAGCTCCTCTGGCGCCGGGCCGTCGAAGACCGCGCGCAGCTCGGCCGCGGAGTGGGCGGAGGCCAGGAGGGAGGCCGCGTAGCGGACCTGCCGCCGGTCCACCGCCACCGAGATCAGCCGGAGCGCGTGCTCGACCGGGCCGGGTGTCAACGCCAGCAACCGCAGCACATGGTCGAAGAGACTGCGGTACTGCCACGGTGGCTCGGGCTCGTTCCCGTAGCGCTGCCACAACGCGATCCCGAGGTCGGTCACGAACGTCGCGTCACCGGCCGCGAGCCGTCGCTCGGCGATCGCCCACAGCCCGGTCACATCCGCCACGCCGGGGAGCCGCCGGGCGATCGCGCGGGGGTCGTCGGCCATCCCCGCACTCTAGACAGCGGCGCCCGCCGTGTGCCGAATCGGCCGCCTGGGTACATCAGGGCACGTGGATGAACGTGGGGAACGGCGCGGTGGCGTCTGGAACGCCCTGCCATGGTCGCTTCGGTACGCGGGCGTGGCCGCCGCGTGCGTGCTGCTGGTCGTCGGTGTCGCCTGGCTGGTGCTGCGGCTGGCCGTGTTGGTCGCCCCGCTGACGATGGCGGTGGTGGCCGCGCTGGTGCTGGCCGCGTTGCTGCAGCCGATCAGCGCCGTCCTCCGGCGCCGGCGCGTGCCGCCCGCGCTGGCCGCGTTCGCGGCGATCGCCGTCATGCTCGCGGTCCTGGTGCTGCCGGCCGTGCTGATGTGGCCGACGGTCGCCGACCAGGCCGCGGACCTGCCGGACCAGCTCTCCCAAGGCTGGTCGCGTACGCAGGAGTGGCTCGTCGGCACCTTCGGGCTCAGCGAGGCCCAGCTGACCGCGGCTCTCGACCGGATCGGCGACCAGGCCCGCTCGTCCGCGCCCGACCCGGTCGGCTCGGCCATGACGGTCGTCGAGTTCCTCGGCGCCGCGCTGCTGGCCCTCGTGCTCATCTTCTTCCTGCTCAAGGACGGCCCCGCGATGGCGAGCTGGTTCGGCGACCGGCTGCCGGCCCGCTCCCGCGACCGGTGGCTGACCGCGGCCGGCAACGGGTGGCAGGCGCTGGCCCGCTACGCCCGGGGCACCGTCGCGGTCGCGGCCGTCGACGCGATCGGGATCGGGGCCGCGCTGTTCATCATCGGCGTGCCGCTCGCGCTGCCGCTGACGGTGCTGACGTTCCTGGCCGCGTTCGTGCCGATCCTGGGGGCGACCGTCGCCGGGATCGCCGCGGTCCTGGTCGCCCTCGCCGCCAACGGCCCCGTCGACGCCCTGCTGGTGCTGGCCGCGGTGGTCGTCGTGCAGCAGATCGAGGGCAACCTGCTCGAACCCCTGATCATGGGGCGGGCGCTGCGGCTGCATCCCGCGGTGGTGCTGGTCGCGGTCACCGCCGGCGCGCTGACCGGCGGCGTCGCCGGCGCCATCGTCGCCGTCCCGCTGACCGCGGTCGCGTACCAGGTGGTCCGGTCGGTCAGCCAGGGTCGCGGCGAGCCGCCATCCGATGTGGAAACCGCAGCCGAGCCGGCGCAGGAAGCGCGCCGCTGATCAGTCGGTGGTCCCGGGATCCGGCTCGGTGAGCAGGGCGTGCACGCCGGTGATCCGCAGGGCTTTGGAGACCGACTGGCCCGGGTGGACGACCCGCACGGCGATGCCGCCAGCCGCCGCCAGGGCGTGGGCGTGCAGCAGGGCGCGGACGCCGGCGGAGTCCAGGAACGTCACGCCGCCGAGGTCGACGGTGACGGCGCGGGCCGTCCGGCGCATGACGGCGTCGTGCAGCACCAGGGCCAGCTCGCCGGCGGTGTCGACGTCGATCTCGCCGAAGACGAGCAGGCGCACGTCCCCGTCCGCGCTGCGGCGTTGCTGGAGGAAGAAGGAGGCCCGGTCGCCGCGGGGCGGCGGAGACCGGTCCTCTGTGGACGGCCGGTCGCGGCGGCCGTTGTTGGCGATGACGCGTGCCGCCTGGTTGTCGCCCACCCCGTTGCGCACGGCGGGGAAGTCGTCGGGCCGCACCACCAGGTAGCACTCCACGCCATGGGCTTCGCACAGCTCCGCGGCCTCGCCCAGGACGCGTTCGCCCTCGGAAGGGAGACCGTCGAGCTCCCGCAGGTCGATTATCAACAGCTGCCGGGCCGTCAGCTCCTCGACGGCCACGAAGACCTCGCGCGCGAACTCCGGCGTGGCAGGCATGTCAAGCACACCCCGGACAACAAGCACAACCGTCCCCGCGGCCGTGTGCTTGCTGATCCGAGCGGTCACCGGCTTGCTCCTGCGGTCGATCGGGGCCCGCACTCATCGACGATGTTAACGCCAGCGCGGAGCCGCCGGGGACCCGGAAGCTAGTCGTAGTAGAACTCCGCGGCCTCGGCGAACCGCGCCGGTTTCCGGACGGCCAAGGGTTTCCCGTGGCCGCTCATGGATGTCGACATCGTCAACCTCTTGCTGTCCCGAGGGGTCAGCGTCACCTCGATCGAGGTGACCCAGCCCTTGGCATCGGTGGTGACCGTGAACGGCGACATGTCGAGGCCGATGGACCACAGGGCCGGCGCGCCGACCGGCAGGAACGGCTCCCCGTAGCTCGCGGTGGGGTCGACCCGGCCCGTGTAGGTGTGCGGACCGGTCCGCTCCACCCGCCCGATCGCCTTGGTGAACGCCTTCAAGCCGGTCGGATCCGTCCAGTCGAAGCCCACCAGGGTGTCGTCGGCCCGGACCCGCTCGAGGTACAGGTGCACCCAACTGTCCTTACTGGACTCCCGCTGGTAGGAGTCGGTGCCCAGCACGATCCGGTTGCCGGCACCGGGATATTTGCCGCCGGTCATCGTCACCGCGGTCTGGAAACGCTTCCGCTTCAGGTCGATGGCGCCCGTCCCCTTGACCCGCTGCCCTTCGGGCAGATCAGCGCGGACGGCGTACGTGTGCGGCACCGCGGCCGACCGCTCCAGTGCCGTGATCAGCTCCTCGCGGGCGGCGTCGGCGTCGGCCGTGGGAGACGGCGCGGCGGCGCTCGACCGTGCCGTCGCGGCCGGTGGTGCGGGAGCGCCCGTGCAGCCGGCGCCCAGCACACCGACGAGGCCGAGCGCGAGCGGGACGAGACGACGACGCACGAACATGCGCGACAGTAGATCATCGCGGGTCGCCGTCCCGCTGTCCCGCGCGCGAGGTCGATGCTCAGTCCGGCTCGCGGACCTGGATGATCGTGCGGCCGTGCGTACGCCGCTCCGGGGTGAACGCCGCGACCGCCTCCGACAGGGGCCGCACCGCGCCGACCATCACCCGCAGCCGCCCCGTCCGGACCCGCGCCGCCAGCTCGGTCAGCGCAGCCCGATCGGGTTCGACCACGAAGAACACGGCCCGCCCGTCCTTGGGCCGCGCGGTCGGCGCCATCGCGATGCTGACGACCGTGCCGCCCGGGCGGACCAGCTCGGTCGACCGCTCGAGGATGTCGCCGCCGATGACGTCGAAGACCACGTCGACCTCGTCCGCCCGGTCCAGGTCGCCGGCCGTCAGGTCGAGGAACGCCTGCGCGCCGAGGTCCAGGGCGGTGTCGCGGTCGCCGGCCCGGCCGGTGGCGACCACCCGGGCGCCGACCTCGCGGGCGAGCTGGACGGCGATCGAGCCGACGCCGCCGGCCGCGCCGTGGATCAGCACCGTCTGGCCGGCCACCAGGCGCGCGTGGTCGAACAGGCCCTGCCACGCCGTCAGTCCGGAGATCGGCAGCGCGGCGGCGACGGTGGAGTCGATGTCGGCCGGCAGCGGCGCGAGGTTGCGGGCCTCCACGGCCGCGTACTCGGCCAACGACCCGTCGCGGGCCCAGTCCGCCAGCCCGAAGACCCGCTGGCCGACCGTCAGCCCGGTGGTGCCGTAGCCGAGCTCGACGACCGTCCCGGACAGCTCGTGCCCGGGGATGCTGGGCGTCCGGTCGCGGCCGGCGCGGTCCGTCCACGTGGCCGGCCACTCGAGCTCGCCACGGGTGAAGCCGGCGGCGTCGACGCGCACGATGACGTCGTTCTCCGCGGCATGGGGGTACGGCATGTCGGTCAGGGTGAGGCCGGACACGCCGGCGTCGCGGTCTCGTACGGTGATCGCTCTCATGGTTGGTCAACTGCTCCAGGGGGCGTCGAGGATGCGCTCGACCGTGGTCACGCGCTGGAAATCGGGCAGGAAGTGCGCGAGCACGTCGGCGTTGACGGTGCCGTTGGCGGTCTCCGGGCGGTTCCTGAGCCCCGCGACGGTCGCGCGCAGGAACCCGTTCTTGAAGTCCCCGCGCGGATGGGCGGCGAGGATCTCGTCCACCCGGTCGCGGTCGAGGAGGTCCAGACCGAAACCGAGCACATCGGTGAGTACGCCGAGCTGCGTCATCGCGATCTCCGGCGCCATCCGGTCCGGGATGCCGGGCGTGGTGTGCAACGCGATCGCCGCCCACACGGTGTCGGCGTCGGCGCCCGCGAAGCCGTGGTCGAGGAGGAACTTCCGGGCGTGGTCGGCCCCGTCGACCTCGAAGCGCTGCTCGACCTCGGAGAACGGGGTCAGCAGGCCGGCGTCGTGGAAGATCGCCGAGAGGTAGAGCAACTCCGGGTCCGGTTTCACGCCGAGCCGCTCGGCGTGCGTCGAGGCGAACAGGAAAACCCGGCGCGAATGGTTGTAGAACAGCGGGCTGGTCGTCTCCTGGATCAGCGTGGTCGCCTCGGCGACCGCCGCCGTCCCGGGTATCTCCAGTCCCGCGATGACCTCTGGCATGACCCCATGCTGCCCATCGGCCGGCCCGCGCCGCCGCCCTCATCCGGCCAGGAATCCCTCGTATCCGGACACCGCGCCGCCCGCCGTGACGGTGTGTTACCAATGAACCGTGCCCGGCCCGCAGCACGTCGCTTTCCTCGTCTACGACGGAGTGACCCTGCTCGACGTGGCCGGCCCGGCCGAGGTGTTCAAGGAGGCGAACCGGTTCGGCGCCGACTACCGGATCGTGCTGCTGTCGCCGGACGGGGCCGACGTGACGTCCGACAGCGGGATACGCGTCGGCGTCGACGGCCCGGTCGCGCCCGAACCGGCGTACGACACGTTCATGGTGGCCGGATCCGACCGCTACCCGCGCGCCCGGGTGCCCGCCGGGCTGGCCGACGCCGCCCGGATCCCGGCCGCCGCGGCCGCCCGGGTCGCGTCGGTCTGCACGGGGGCGTTCGTGCTCGCCGCCGCGGGCCTGCTCGACGGCCGGCGCGCCACCACCCACTGGCAGGTCGCGCACGAGCTCGCCCTCCGGTGTCCGACCTGCGAGGTCGACTCCGACGCGATCTACGTGCGCGACGGCGACACGTACACCTCGGCGGGTGTGACGGCCGGTATCGACCTGGCGCTCGCCCTGGTCGAGGACGACCACGGACCCGACGTGGCCAGGCACGTCGCCCGCGCCCTGGTGGTCTACATGCAGCGGGCGGGCGGCCAGTCGCAGTTCTCGGCGCCGCTGGAGGGCCCGCCGCCCCGCTCGCCGGCGCTGCGCGAGATCACCGACCTGGTCACGGCCGAACCGGGCGGGACCTATTCGCTCGGTGAGCTCGCGAAACACCTCAACGTCAGCACCCGCCAGCTCACCCGGCTGTTCCACGAGGAACTGGCCACGACCCCGGCCCGCTACGTGGAGGGCATCCGGTTCGACCTGGCCCGGGCGCTGCTGGACCAGGGACACACCGCGACCCAGGCCGCGAGCCTGGCCGGGTTCCCGAGCTACGAGAGCATGCGCCGGGTCTTCGCCCGCAAGCTCGCGATCAGCCCGGCCGCGTACCAACGCCGGTTCAGCACGGCCCGCCGCTGACGCCCTCGAACGGCTGGCGCGCGACGCGGTACCGTCCGTTGGTAGTGCTTCGCCGACGCGAGGGACGGACACATGGGGGCGTTGAAGCCGTGGCATCTCGCGGTGCTCGCGTTCTGCTGCCTCGGCACGACGGCGGTCATCGCCGCGGTCGCGCTGCTGTTTCTCCGCGGGAGGCGCTAGTCAGCAGGGACGTCGCGGAGTGGGCGAGACCGCGGTGAGGTCGCCGTAGGTGCCGACGCCGCGGAAGTAGAAGGCGCAGCCGTAGGTCTGGTAGGCGTCGGTGAACCAGGCGGTGCCGCCCTGCGCGTCCGGGGTGAGCGGGTAGGTCACCGACGACTCGACGGTGGTGAACGGTCCCGCGGCCGACGACGCGAGCTGCAGGTCGACCCCGACCTGCCCGCGGCAGTCACCGGAGAGCCACCCGCTGACGTAGAGCATGTTCGCGCTGTAGCCGACGTTGCCCATGGTCAGGGCGCAGTCGGCGGCACGCGCGGGAGCAGCGCCGGCCGCGCCGCCTCCACCCACCAGCACACCCGCCACCATCGCACCGACGACAGCCATCCGCTTGATCGATCGCATGAGCGCCTCCCCGTGGTTGGGCGAGAAGTTTCCTACTTCCCGACCTCCCTGAAAGATAGCTTCACATCGATCGACGGACAAGACGGTTCGCGTCAGTCCTCGTCGGTGGTGCGGGCGGTGGGGACGCGGCCCGCGGCCGCGGCGACCTCGTCGATGTGGAAGACCTGGGCGCCCCAGCCGCCCGGTGTGTCGACCAGCCGGCCCGCCAGTCGCGGCAGCTCCGGCGAGTCCGGTGAGAGCCGCTCGATGTCGATGTTGATGCACAGGAAGGCGATCAGGCCCAGGTCCTTGTCCTCCAGCGGGATGGTCGTCGCCTTGATCTCGCGGCCGGACGGGTGGCGCAGCCGGTAGGAGTGTTGCGTGCCGGTCCAGCGCGACTGCCCGTACGAGATGATCACGTCTTCGCCGAAGGTCGAGGCCTGGTCGCCCTTCTTGCGGCCGGTGATCGAGTTCTTGATGACGACGACCGAGTGCAGCGGGTCGCGGGTGTCGTGGAGGACGAACTCGATCGGCACCCCGGCGAACGTCTCGCCGAGCCCTTCGGTGATCTCGTAGAACTGCTTGAGCAGGTGCTCCCGGTTCTCGGTGATCGCCTTCGGCTCGACCAACTGCTTGAACCGCTTGCGGTAGCGGGCCCGGACCCGTTCGAGCAGGTCGGCGAGCCCGGGCGACTGGTCGATCGCCGACTTGTTGCGCTGGGCCAGATAGAGCAGGTCGACGGCGGCCCGGGGGTTGTCGTCCTCGAGCAGCGTGCGGCACAGCCGGGCCAGGGCGTCCGGGTCGAGGCGCAGCAGCCCGTCGTCGGCGCCGACCCGCACCGGGTAGTCGGCCATCTTCACCAGCGGCGTGCCGGTCAGGCGGCCCTCGCGCGGCGACGTGCTCCGGCCGATGAAGAACGTCACCAGCGCGCCGACGATGGCGCCGAGCACGGCGCCGAGCACCTCGAACATCGGGACCTCCCCAGGGGTGTGTCAGTGCCGGGCCAACAGGACGCGCACCAGGCAGCGGCCGGTCGGCGCGGCGGGATCGTCGCGAAAGGACGTGCGGCCGTGCAGCATCCGCGCGTCGTCGACGACGAACAGCTCGCCGCGCGCCAGCGTGTGCCGGAACCGCAGCTCGGGCCGCGCCAGCACCGCGTCCATCGCGTCCAGTGCGGACACGTCGTCGGCCGTCAGCGGCACGCCGGTGACCGGTGGCGCCATCTCGATGCGCTGCCGGTTCCAGCGGACCCGCGGGCGCGGCGCCGCGAGGTCGAAGACCGGCGCCCAGGAGACCAGATCCTGACCGGCGTACGCGACATGCGAGCGCTCGAACGCGAACGGCTGGCAGAGCCGCTCGTAGGCCCTCGGGAAGTCCGCGCGCAGCGCGTCGATCACGGCGCCGGAGCTCACGAACACGTTCTCGCCGCCGGCCATCGCCGCCTCGACGCAGAGCAGCGCGAACAGGTCGACCTCGTGGCCGTGCGGGCGCATCGCGCCGTCGTTGTGGATGTCGAGGTCGTCGTGCGACTTCGAGGTGTAGATGCCCTTCTCGTAAGCCCCGTCGGCGGCGAACCGCGAGGTGCCCTCGTCGCGGATGAGCCAGGTGAGCGTCGGCGCCCGCTCGGGGCCCTGCGGCAGCGGCCGGCCCAGCACGCCGACGATCGCGAGCGCGCGGGCGCAGGCGGTGTCGAGATCGTCGACGGGGACGCCGGTGACGGCCGCGAAACCGGGCCCCCGCTCCAGCACGTCACGGATCTCGGCGGCGAGCCCGTCGACGTCGTCGCGGTGGTCGATCGTCCAGTCGCCCGCGGCGATCTCGGCGGCGGACCAACTTCTGATCGCCACATCGGACATTCGCGTCCTCCCCAGGAAGTCGACCCAGCGTACTTCGATATGCGCGCCCCGCGTTCGTTATAGTTCCGACAGCGTCGTCCAGGAATTGGGTGAAAGATGTTCGCCAATGTCGTCGTGCCGCCGGCGCTCGGCCCGTACCGCCCTTTCGTGAAGGCCGCCGGCCTCGTGTTCGTCTCGGCGCAGGCGGGCGTCGACCCGGCCACGAAGATGTGTCCGGACGCCTTCGAAGCCGAATGCCGGCAGGCGTTCCACAACCTGGTCGAGGCCGTGCGCGCGGCCGGCGGTGACGCGTCCGACGTGGTGAAGGCCACCGTGCTCTACACCGACGAGAGCCAGTTCGACGTGATCAATTCCGTTTATGCCGAGACGTTTCCCGCGGCGCCGCCGGCGCGCACCTCGGCCATCGTGCGACTGCCCGACGGGAAGCGGCTCGTGGTCGACGCGATCGCCGTCGACCGGCGCAACTGAGGTACGCCCGATCGGGTGAGTACGTCGACTCATGCCCGCCGGCCGCGGTGGCCGAGATATTGGCGGCATGTCGCACAACGCCACCGCCGGCCGTCCGCCGGGACCCCGCGCCGAAGCCGGATCGGTCATCATCGACGCCGTGACGGACAAGGCGCGGCTCTGGTGGGTGGCCCTCGCCGGCCTGGGCGGCTGCCTGCTCCTGACCGTGGCCGCCTCGCCCGCCTACAGCCCCGTGGCGCCGTTCGTCGTCGGGCCGGCCGGCGGGGGCGGCTGGCACGGGGTGGGCTGGCTCTACGCCGCGGCGCCTGTGGTGGCCACCGTCGTCGCACTGTGCCTGTTGCGCTGGTGGCCCTACCTCCTGGCGGCTGCCGGACTGGTCAGCGTCGTGGAGGTCGCCGGCCTGGCCACCGCGACGTCCTATCCGCTGGGCGTGTCGGTCGCGCTGCGCACCGCGTACCCCCTGGCGCTCGTGGGTGTGCTCGCCTGCGCGCAGAGCCTGTTCAGCCGCGGGGCGCCGGGTCTCGGCGCGGCCGCCGCGGCGCTGGCCGTCGGGTCGCGCCTGTTCGGCTCCGCGATCGTCGGGGCGGGCTGGCTGATCACCACTCCGTCCCGCGCCACCTGGCACGCCGTCATGACCGCCCTGGGCCTCGTCGCGATCGCGGCCGCCCTGGTGTGGCACCGGCGGGGTGACGACGCCGCGGCCGGACCGCCGGGCTGGCAGCGCTGGCGGCTTGTCGTGGCGGCGGGCCTGGCGATCAGCCTGGAGCTACCGCTCGCCCTGCTGACCACCGAGCGCCTGGCCGCGTTGCTGGACGTCAGCTTCATGTCCCTCTACCGGCACCCGATGGCCGTGGTGGCGGTGATGGGCGCGATCACGCTGGCGGTCGGCATCGTCCTCGCGGCGGTGGCGGGCCTCTGGTCGCTGTCCGCGGCGCTCGCGGTCGCCACCGTCCAGGTCGCGATGTCGGCGCCGCTGATCCTGGCGTTCACGGCCCTGGCCTACACGGGCCCCACGCGCTGGCTGGCCGCCCTCGCCGGCGCGGCGATCGGCGCGCTGGCCGCGGTCACCCGGTGGCGGGTGCCGCTCGCCGCCACCCTGGCCGCCGCCGCCGCGACGGCGCTGTTCATCGCGTACGCCGCCACCACCGGGCAACCGGAGAAGCTGGCCGAACAGCATCGGATCGTCCCCGGCCTCCTGCTGCTGGTGCTGGTCACGGCGGCCGGCACGGCGGTCGCGGGCGCGGCCGCGCCGGTGCTCGCCCCGCGGGGTGCGATCCCGGCCGTGCTCGGCCCGCTCACCGGCGTCCTCGCCACCGGCGGCCTGCAGACGGTCCAGGTGACCTACCTGCGCGACGGCGTGCCCCAGTCGTCCTACCTCAACCCCGCCTATCACCTGACCACCTCGGCGGTGCTCCTGCTCGCGGCGGCCGCGGCCATCGGCGGCCTCGGCGTCGCCCACCACATCGCGGAACGCTGGGCGGAACGCAAACGCGCGGAGCTGATCCGCCAGGAGGCCGCGGCGGCCGAGCGGGACCGGTTGGCCCGGCCGATCCACGATGGAGTGTTGCAGGTGCTGGCGTTGGTGCAGCGGCAGGGCGCGCAGTTGGGTGCGGGCGGGTCGGAGCTCGCGAAGCTGGCGGGGGAGCAGGAGGTGGCGCTGCGGACGCTGCTCACCGGGGGCGCGACCGCTGCCGGCCCGGACCGGGACCTGCGGGCGACGCTGACCGGGTTGGCGTCGCCGGTGGTCGAGGTCGCCGCGCCGGCGGAGCCGGTGGTGCTGCCGCCCGAGGTCGTGGCCGAGCTGACGGCCGCGGTGCAGGCGGCGCTGGACAACGTCCGCCGCCACGCGGGCCCGCACGCCCGGGCGTGGCTGCTACTCGAGGACGAGGACGACGGCGTACGGGTCACCGTGCGCGACAACGGCGTCGGCTTCGACCCGGCGCGGCTGCCCGAGGCGGCCGGCGCGGGCCGGCTCGGCGTGGCCCAGTCGATGCGCGGCCGCATCACCGACCTCGGCGGCACGACGACGATCCACAGTAGACCCGGCGAGGGCGCCGAGGTCGAGTTCTGGGTGCCCCGCCGCCGATGATCGCGGGGCAGCGGGCGACCCGGTGGTCGGCATATGGTCGACGCTGCCGAGTCGGGAAGACCTGAGGAGTCCGCCGTGCGCCGGTTGCTGCTCGCCGCTGCCGTGATGCTGTCCGGGTTGGCGCTCACCGCGTGCGACTCCGGCGCCGCGGGCGGCCGGGCGGCCCCGCCCGCCGACTACGTCGCGGACGTAGGAAGGGCAAACTGCGTGGAGGCCCGGGTGGTGAACGAGGACGGCCTGGCCGCGTTCGAGTCCGGTGCGGCCAGCCTGCGGGAGGCCACCGCCGCCGGCGACCGGGCCGCGGTCGAGGCGGCGGAGAGCGACATCCGGACCGGGCTGACCCGGTGGGCCGACACGTTGGTGGAGATGTCGGGCCGCCCGTACGCGCCGGCGAACACGCTGGCCGACGGCGCGGCGACGATCCAGAAGATCGCCGACCCGGCCGACGACACCCCCGTCGAGGAGGCCAGGGAGACGCTCGCCCACGTCGGCAACAAGCTGCGCGCCGCCTGCGCGACCGACACCAAGTAGGCCGCTCCGTTCGCACGGCCGCGGCGACATCGAGCGTGGTCACCTGATGCCTGAGGGCGGCCGCGTCACGGCGGAGATTCGTGCTCGCCGCGGTCGATCGCCCGCTTTCGTGATCGTGGCGGAGGAACGGTGGGGCCGCTCGGGCCGGGACCCGGTTGCCCGGGGCCGGACGGCGCCACGTACCGGTGGAGCTTCAGTTTCGCGTGGATGGTCGCCGGCGGTGTCCGGGTGGAGCGGTAGGCCAGATCCTCCAGATAGATCCACAGGTTGCTGCGGCGCTGTCGGCGCTCCTCGAGCACGAAGGGCTCGACCGCTTCCCAGATGCGTCTGGCGTGGATGCCGTTCGAGCCGATGACGAGCTCTTCCTTGACGATCCCGTGGGCCACCAACTTGCCCAGGTCGTCGTAGAGACCGGCGACCGCGCGGACCTGTGATCGCGCCTCCAACGGCAGCGCGGTGTAGGCGGCGACTTCCGGGAAGTCCTTCCTGAGCTGGTAGAGGACGTACTGCTGGGCTTCGAAGAACTCCTGCGAGCGGAACTGGCTGAAGACGTTGAGCACCACGGGAAGGGCGTAGCCGTCGGTCGCCGTGCGCACCTGCCGGAGGGTGAGCGCCCCGGAGACGGCGAGCGAGGTGATAGATATGGCGATAGTGATCGTCGTGACCACCGTCTGCGCATCCACGCATCAAGCGTATTCGATCCCATCAATGCAGGATGCCGAGCAGGTGGGGCGCCGAGGCCAGCGCGCTGAGCCTGATCGCGCGGCCGGCCAGGCAGGTGACGCTGAACGCGGTGCCGCTCATCGTGGTGCGGGCGGCGTAGACGCTGGTGGCCAACAGCGGCGGCAGGCCGGTGACCGCGCTGGCGAACAGGATGGGTACGGCCTGGCGCGGCTGGTCCAGGCGTCGGAGCGCCGCGGCGGCCCGGCGCCGGGTCCTGCGCGGTGGTCGCCGCGCCGCCGGCTTCGGCAGCCGCCGGCGGAGGCAGGTCGACCGCAGCGCGCCGCGGGCGGTCAGGAACAGGAGCAGTTTCCCGGCCGTCTGGCCGGCCGCGGCGGCGATCCCCACGATCAGTGCCGACTCATCAGTCGCGGCGACAGCGGCCACCACATAGGGCTCGACCGGTGTGAGCGGTAGAACGGCCGAGACGAAGCCGACCAGGACGGCGGTCCCGCAGACGGCGATCATGCCGGGCCCGGCGCACGGGGATCCGGCAGGCGCAAAACGGCCAGGAGGGAAACCAGTTTGACCCCGGTCACCGCCAGCGCCAGGACCGTCGGGACGATCGGCCCCGGGCTCACCGCGACCAACACGACGAGGGCGCCGGTGTTGACGGCCTTGGCGGGCGGTGACCAGTTCCAGCGGTGGATGCGCGGGCTGACCTGGTCGAAGTAGTTGGGGCTCAGCAGCGGCCAGCGCAGGAACGCCAGGCTCAGCAGGTTGTCCACCACCATGAACTGGATGAGGAACACGGTGATCGGCACCGCCATGTCGGGCCGGACCGTCAGCAGACCGGCCGCGCAGACGGAGGTGCAGGCCCGGTCGGCGAGGATGTCGAACACCGCGCCGCCCCGGGTCTCCTGCCTCAGCACCCGGGCCGCGAGCCCGTCGAGCGTGTCGCCCACCCAGTAGCTGAGGTACGCCGCGACCAGCAACGCGGTGCTTGCGGTGGTGATAGCCGCGGCGGCCAGACAGACGGCGACCACGGTACGCACGAGCGTGATGGCGTTGGGAACGTTCGCGAGCGACCTGAGCACACCGCAACCGTGCCGGCCGGCGCCCGGCGAGGGCATCGGGCCACGGATGGCAGTCGAGCGTGCGTGGATCGGCCCGCGGGCGTACGTCCTCCGGCTAGCTGGTCACCACGGGAGTGGTCGTCCCTGCCTGTCCAGGGCGGTCCAGGACGACGTGCCCGAGGGACGCTCGACCAATCCGGCCGACACGCGTCCCATCGAGACTCCCGGGATGTCGAACAGCGTCAGATCGACGGGTACGCCGGTCGGTGCCGGTCGGTAGACGACGCGGGCCGCGGCACGTGGCGCGACCGCCGCGACCAGCGCCACGCCACCGAGGTCGGCCTGGATGCGTGACAGGGACGGCCGCGAGTCTGCCCGCCCCGCCGTGCTCCACGGCTTCCCCGGTGCGACCCGCCAGTCCGCTTGCAGGCAGATCTCGGGGGTGCAGGCGGACCAGCCCAGCCGGTACTCGGCCGTGCCATGGTGACCTTGCAGGAGTGGCGTGATGCCCCGGCCGGGATAGAGCTGGTCGACGACCCTGAACCGCAGCCCCCAGCCGTCAGACTGGTCGAGCCGCAACTCGCCCGCTTCGACGAGCCAACCGGTATCGCCTCGCATCATCCCCAGGAACGCCTGCTCCAGCGTGCGGGAGACGCCGCTGCAGAACATGTCCGTTCCGGCGCCCCCGCTGAACGACAGCGTGGCGCCGTCGACCAGGACCGAGCCCTGGTAGTGGTTACACGACTCACCGCTCCAGCCGCCGGCGCCGTCGAAACGCAGCCGGACCTCGGCGTCCGCCGGCGGCTGCCAGCTTCTGGACGGCTCGACGATCTCGGTCAGCCGCCATTCGACCTGGGCGAGTCGGTCCGCGTTCGGCGGTGCGGAGGCCTTTTCCGTGCCGTCGCCCCCAGCGCACCCGCCCAGCAGCACCACCAACACCAACGCGACCGTCACACGCATACGGATGGGACGGTGGCGCCGCCGCATCGGCTCCGTGCGCGCAGACTCGTACTGGCGAAAATTGGTTTGTTATGGAAACCTGTTGGCATGACCACTGAATCGGTGTCCGCTGCCGGCGATCCCCGGCGGCTGCTGGCCGACGTGCGCGCGCTCGCCCATCGCGTGCGGCTCGACCAGCGCGTGACCGGCGTCGCGCTGCTGGTCCTCGCCGTCGTGACGTTCCTGGCCATCCCGGCCCACGCCCTCTCGCTGCACGCCGACTGCGCGGGTGTGTTCGCCGAGGGCAACGACCCGTGCCACCTGCGCGGCCTCGACCGCGGGCTCTACTGGCTGCCCGCGCTGCTGCTGGCCTACACGGGCATCGCCCTCTACGCCGTGCGGGCCACCCGCGCCCGCGGCCTCGGCGCGCGCGTCCTGCCGTACGTGCTCACCGGTGTCGGGTTGGCCGTCGTCTCCGCCGCCGCGTGGCTGACCGCGGGGATCTACTGGAGCAACAACGCGCCGCCGAGCGAACCGTTGCCGTCGTGGGTGATGGTGCTGGACCGGCTCATCGCGCCGACGGGCACGATCGGCGTCGCGCTGCTGGTGCTGGCCTGGCTCGAGCGCCATTTCGCGCTGCTGGTCTTCGCGCTCGGCTACCTGGCGGTCGTGCTCGTGCCGATCGACTTCGGCTGGGGCGCCCACTGGGGCTACCTGACCGACTTCATCCCCGCGATGGTGGTCAGCGGCGGCTACCTGCTGCTGGGCGCGGTCGGGTTCGCGCTGGCCCGCAGGCGGCGACGGTGACCGCCGAGGGCGCGGCCGCCCACCCGGTCACCGGCCTGGACGACGTGGTGCACCAGCGGGTCCGGCTGGGCATCCTCACGATCGCGCACGAGGCCCGCCGGGTCGAGTTCGGCTATCTGCGCACACAGCTGGAGCTGACGGCAGGCAACCTGTCCCAGCATCTCGCCGTGCTGGAGAGCGCCGGTCTCGTCGAGATCGAGAAGGGCTACGAGGGCAAGCGCGGCCGCACCTGGATCACGCTCACCGCCGCCGGTGACGCCGCCCTCGCCGAGGAGATCGAGCGGCTGAAGCAGCTCATCGCGCGGGTCGAGACCGGTCCGACCGGGCGGTGAGCCCGGCGAGGAAGTCGTCGACCAGGCGCTTCTGTGTCTTCGCCGGCAGCAGTCGCGGATCGAAGAGCGCCTGCACCACCAGGCCGTGGGTGAACGCCAGCACGGTCGTCGCCAGCCGGCTCGCGTCACCGTCGGGAAGCTCGCCGCGCCGTTGCGCTTCCTCGACGGCGGCGCGCAGGCCGGCGCGGATGCGTTCGTAGCGCAGGGTCTGCGCGGCGAACAGGTCGGGGTCCGACAGCGCCAGGTCCCACGAGCCGACCCAGATCCGGTTCATCGCCGCCCCTTCCGGTGTCAGCGGCAGGATGTTGAGCATCTGGGTGCGCAGCGCGGCCAGTCCGGGCGCCGGAGCGGCCTGCCGAGGTCGGGCGGCGGTGCGGGTCTCCAGGATGTCGAGGGCGTGGGCGATCAGCTCGCGCTTGCCCGCGAAGTAGTGGGTGACCAGCCCGGTCGACGAGCCCAACGCCGCCGCGACCGCGCGCATGGTCAGCCCGCCGAAGCCGTGCTCGGCCAGCACCTGCCACACCGCCTCGGAGACGTCCTGGCGCCGGGAGTCATGGTCGGTGGGAGCGGGGCTCATGGTCTGCTAGCGTACATGCCAAACGTTTGTTATGTACGGAGGTCGTGATGTTCGCGCTGCCCCTCACCGACTCGGCCGTGCTGCGCCCGCTCGAGCCCTGGCACGCCGAGGAGTTCCTCGCCCACCTGGACCGGGCCCGCGCGCACATCCTGCCGTGGGTCTCGGCCCGCTTCGTCGCCGGCGACCTCGAATCGGCGCGCACGGTCCTGCAGGGGTACGCGGACCGGCGCGCCCGCGACGACGGCGGGATCTGGGGCATCTGGCGCGCCGGCGAGCTCGTCGGTGGTGTCATGTTCGTCTCGTTCGACGCCGCGCTCGGCCTCTGCGAAGCGGGCTGCTGGCTGGAACCCGGCGCACAGGGCGGCGGCCTGATCACCCGGGCCGCCGAACGGATCATCGACTGGGCCGTCGACGAACGCGGCATCGCCCGCGTCGAGTGGCGCACGAGGTCGGGCAACGAGCGCAGCATCGCGGTCGCGCGGCGGCTCGGCATGAGCCACGACGGCACGTTGCGTCAGGTCTACCCGGACGGCGCCGGCGGACGGATGGACCTCGAGATCTGGTCGGTGCTGGCCGACGAATGGCGAGCCCGCCGCGCCGCCTCGTCCCCCGGCGCGAAGGCGGAGCTGGACGACCTGATGGCCCGTTTCATGGGCGCCTTCACCAATCTCGGCGGCGCCCGACCCGACGTCGAGGCGATCCGTTCGGTGTTCATCCCGGAGGGAGTGATCATCAAGAACGTCGGCGGAACACCGGTGGTCCACGACCTCGCCCAGTTCGTCGCACCTCGGGAGAAGATCCTCACCGACGGCACGCTGACGGAGTTCCAGGAGTGGGAAACGTCGGAGACGACGGAGATCTCCGGCACGATCGCGCACCGGTTCAGCCGATACCGCAAGTCCGGCTACCTCAACGGCGAGTGGTTCGAGGGCCAGGGAAGGAAGACGACCCAGTTCGTCAACACCCCGTCGGGCTGGCGAATGAGCTCACTCGCCTGGGACGACGACCCGGCCTGAACCGGGTTTGGCGTCAACTAGTCGTCGTCCTCCGCCCAGAGCCGCTGCGCCTCGCGCCACATCGCCTGCGGGCTGCCTGGCTTGTTCCTGTCTCGTGGACGGGCCGTCGCCCGCTTGGCACCCCGGCGCGGCCCCATCAGCCGGGCGGCCTGATCCTCGAGCGCGGCGGCCAGGATTCCACGGTTTGCCGCGCGGTTGGCGGCAAGCGCTTCGCGCGCGACCGCGACGGCCTGCGCGCCGTAGGCTCGTGCCTCGTCGACCCGCCCCGCCTCGTCCAGCCGGGCCGCCACCCAGCCCAGGGTGCGCGCGTGCCGGCTGACGATCGAAGGCCGGTTGCTGGTCGCGGCCTCCCGCTCGAGGTCGAGGGCCTCCATGCCGGCGGCCAGCGCCTCCTCGACGCGGCCGTTCGCGGCCAACCTGCGGGCCAGGTTCGACAGCCCGAGCGCCAGGTCGCGCACGTGTGCGGCACGGTCGCCGGCGGCCAGCTCGCGCAACAGCATCACCGCCTCCTCCGTCAACGCGAGGCTGGTTTCGTCGTCCTCGGTCACCGCTCCGAGGCCAGCGATCGCCTCCGCCAGCTCCGCCAGATAAGCGCTGCGGTCACCGGCCGCGAGTTCGCGGTAGATCTCGACCGACTCGCTGTCCGCGGCTGTCGCCTCCGCGCCGCGACCCAGTTCGGAGAGCCGTCCGGCGTACGCCCTCAACGAGGTTGCCAGGAGGTTCCGATGCGCCGGCTCGACCTCGACGAGATCGCGCGCGAGCCCAACGGATTCCTCGGCCGCCGCCAGGGCCTCCTCCGGGCGGCGCACGCCGGCCAGGTGGACGGCGTAGTTGCGCAACGCCCGGGGAAGTTCGTCGTCCGTCCGGGCCGACTCGCGGAAGCGCGCAACGGATTCGGCGCTCGTCTCGACGCATTCGCGCCACCGTCCGGCCCGGTACAGCCGGTTGGCATGCAGGCCCAACGCATGCGCCAACTCGTTCTGCGGCGTCGAGCCAACCGGCTGATCGGCGGCGAGCCGGCGCCGCACGGTCAGGCCGCGACCGCTGACCGCCAGCGCCTCGGCCTCCTGCCCGGTCGCCGCCAGGGCTATCGCGTACGCCTCGAGGATCCGCGCGAGCAGCGCGTCGGCCGGTTCGTCCGACAGGGCCAATGCCTCGCGGGCCGGCACCAGCGCCTCCGCGGGCCGGCCCGCGCTCACCAACCGCTTGCTGTGGATGGCCAGCGCCTTCACGAGCATCTCCTCGTGCTGCCACCGGTCGATGGCGTAGAGCTCCCGTGCCGTCCGCACGGCGTCCTCGGCCGCGGCGACGGCCTCAGCGGCTCGCCCCGCGCTGGACAGGAACTCGGACAGGTTGCGATGTGCCAACGCGAGCATGGGCAGGGCCGCACCGCGGTCCCGCCGCGCCAGTTGCCGCAACTCCTCGACGGCGTGTCGGCACGCATCGACCGCGGCGCCGATGCGCCCGGCCAGCTCGAGCCCTACCGCTTCGTTGACCAGCTCCTTGACGCGTTCCTGCTCCTGCGGAACCGACCTGCTCCGCCTGCGCCACGCCGCGAACGCCATGCGAGTGAATATAGGCGCGCCGGGCCGGTGTCCCGGCCGGAGGCGGACGCGGCGGCGGCAGCGACCAGCGCGACGCCGAGACCGGCGATCACCCAGGTTCTCCGGGAGCGACGCGGCCGTGCGGGTCGGGCCCATTCCTGCGACGTCAGGTCGAGCAGGTTGCGGCGGCGGCCGGTGGTGGCGGTGGGTCCGACGGTGCTGGTCATCGCGGCGCTCCCCGGTAGAGACGGTGGCAACAGGGTTACCGTCTCAGCGCGCCGGCTCGCGACCTTCCCCCGCCGGCGGGGTTCGCCTCCCCTGCGCGGGGGAGGGGTCACCGAGGCTGGAGCAGCCCTCGTTCGGCCATGAAGGTGCGCAACGTCGCATCGTCCTCGGTGGACATCAAGCGGCGCGGGATCACGGTCGCCGGCATGCGGCCCACGTACACGACCCAGAACTCCGGCGTTTCCACCACCTGGCTCACGCCTGCCCAGGCGATGCCGCCGGACTCCGTACCGCTGCGCATCAGGATGTTGTCGTCGGTGATGTCGTAGCCGCCGTCGACCGCGTAGCGACCGGAGCGGCGGCGGGCCCGCCACCGCACCAGCGGCGCGTACGCGATCGCCAGCAGGCCGCCGAGGACCAGCGCTATGTAGAGGGGCAGGAGCTGCTCGCCCGCGTCGAACCCCACCGACAGCGCGAGGCCGACGGCGCCGACCAACCCCAGCACCGCGCCGACGTAGGCGTACCTCCGGTGCCCCTCGCTGCTCAGCACGGCGGCCACGCGGCCCGGGTAGGCGGGATCGGCCGGGACGTCGAAACGGATCTGCACACCAGAACGATAGTGCCCGCGGGCCCGTCAGTCGGGCGGGCATTGATTCCGACCTATTGATCGCCTACGCTGAGCCCGTCGGCGGACGCACAGCGCTATTCCCACCCGTCCCTTGCTTCGGGAGCGCCCCATGAGTCGCACTCGCCGTCCCCGGCTGCTCGCCCTCGTCGCCACCCTCGCGCTCGCGGTGACTGCGGTGGTCATCGGCCCCGCCAGCCCCGCCAGTGCCGCGCCACGGTTCCGCGTGCTGGTCTTCTCCAAGGTCACGAACTTCTACCACGACTCGATCCCGGCCGGCATCGCCGCCGTGCAGCAGCTCGGCACGGCACACAACTTCGAGGTGGAGGCGACCACCGACGCGGCCGCGTTCACCGACGCCAACCTGGCCCGCTTCGACGCGCTGGTCTTCAACAACACCAACTCGACACCGGCGTCCGGCGCGTTGCTCAACGCCGCCCAGCGCACCGCCCTGCAGAACTTCGTCCGGGCCGGCGGCGGCTGGGTCGGGCTGCACGCGGCGAGCGCGAGCGAGCGCGACTGGGCCTGGTACGACGGCCTGGTCGGCACGATCTTCGACGTGCACCCCGACTTCAGCGCGACCGGCGGGGTCTACCCGGGCCGGATCAAGGTGCTCGACCGCGCGCACCCCTCCACGAAGAACCTTCCGGAGCTCTGGGAGCGCAGCGAGGAGTGGTACAACTGGCGGACCAACCCGACCGGCCGGGTGCACACGCTCGCCCAGATCAAGGTGCGCGACGGCATCCCGGGCCTGGACGAGGGTGTCGACCACGCGTACTCGTGGTGCCAGAACTATGACGGCGGGCGGTCATGGTTCACCGCCGGCGGGCACTCGATCTCGTCGTTCAGCGAGCCGTTCTTCCTCGACCATCTGCGCTACGGGATCGAGTGGGCGGCCGGCGTGGTCGCCGGCGACTGCAGCGCCACCCAGAACAACAAGTTCCAGCGGGTGCCGCTGGTCACGCAGAACCTCGCCGACCCGTTCGAGCTGGCGGTGGCGCCCGACCGGCGGGTGTTCTACATCCAGCGGACCGGCGCGGTGAAGGTGATCGACCAGAGCACGTTGGCGGTCACCACGCTCATCGACTTCGCCTACACGCCGGCGCAGACCAGCCAGTCCGACGGGCTGCTCGGGCTGGCCATCGACAACAACTTCGCCACCAACAACTGGCTCTATCTGCTCTGGTCCGACAGGACGCTCAACCAGCTCAACCTCTCCCGGTTCACGGTGACCGGCTCGTCGATCGCCCTCAGCTCCGAGAAACGCCTGCTCACCATCCCGACGCTGCGCGGCGAGGCGCGGGCCAACTCGCACATGGGCGGGTCGATCGCGATGGGGAAGGACGGCAACCTCTACGCGGCGATCGGCGACAACACCGACCCGTTCGAGTCGAGCGGGTACACGCCGATCGACGAACGGTCCGGCCGGCGCGCCTTCGACGCGCAGGGCACCTCCGGCAACACCAACGACCTGCGCGGCAAGATCCTGCGAATCCGGCCGCAGGCGGACGGCACGTACTCGGTCCCGGCCGGCAACCTGTTCGCGCCGGGGACCGCGCGTACCCGGGCGGAGATCTATGCGATGGGCTTCCGGAACCCGTTCCGGATCACCGTCGACCCGCACACCAACGCGGTCATGGTCGCCGACTACGGGCCCGACGCGACCGCCGCCAACGCCAACCGCGGTCCAGAGGGGACGGTCGAGTTCAACCGGGTCACCAGCGCCGGCAACTACGGCTGGCCGTACTGCATCGGCAACAACATCCCCTTCAACGACTACAACTTCGCGACCTCGACCTCCGGCCCGCTGTTCAACTGCGCCGCGCCGGTCAACAACTCGCCCAACAACACCGGCCTGACCAACCTGCCGGCGGCCCGCCCGGCCCTCGTCTGGTACGCCTACTCGGCCTCGACCCCGTTCCCCGAGGTCGGCACCGGCGGTGGCGGCCCGATGGGCGGCCCGGTCTACGACTACGACCCCGCCAACCCGCGCCTGTCGAAGTTCCCGGAGTACTTCGAGAACAAGTGGATCGTCTACGAGCTGACCCGCAAGTGGTGGAAGACGCTGTCGATCAACAAGACCGCGCAGACGTTCACCGACCCGCGGTTCGGGCCGACCAGTGTCGGGGGGCTCCAGTCGATCAACACGATCTTCAGCGGCATGAGCTGGATCCAGCCCTTCGAGGCGGAGTTCGGGCCGGACGGCTCGCTCTACGTCATGGACTTCGGCGCCGGCTCGGGCAGCGGGCGCGGCGGCACCAACGAGGGCGCCGGCATCTACCGCATCGACTACGTCGCCAACGGGGTGCCGCCGGTCGCGGTCGTCACGGCCAGCCGCGACTCCGGCCCCGCCCCGCTGGCGGTGACGTTCTCCAGCGCCGGCACGACCGGGGCCGTCAGCTACGCGTGGGACTTCGACGGGAACGGCACGACCGACTCGACGGTCGCCAATCCCACCTTCTCGTACGGGACGCGGGGCCGTTACACCGCCCGGCTGACCGTCACGGGCGCCGGCGGGCTGACCGCGATGGCCACGACGGAGATCACCGTCGGCAACACGCGGCCCACCGTCACGATCACCATCCCGCACGGCGGCTTCTTCGAGTTCGGCGACCGGATCCCGTACACCGTCACGGTCTCTGATCCCGAGGACACGTCCATCGACTGCAACCGGGTCGTGGTGCAGACGCTGCTCGGCCACGACGCGCACGCCCACCCGCTCGACAACTACGTCGGCTGTGCGGGCACGCTGGTGACCGAGTCGGGCGGCGGTGACGGGCACGGGCCGGGCGCCAACCTCTATCAGCTGGTCAGCGCGCAGTACACCGACGCCGGCGCGACCGGCGGCATTCCCGCGCTGACCGGCTCGACCCAGGTCGCGTTGCAGCCGCGCAGCACGGAGGCGGAGCACTTCGACTCCCAGTCCGGGGTCAGCGTCCTCGACCGGCCCGCGGCCCAGGCCGGCCGGCGGCTCGGCGACCTCGACAACGGCGATTGGATCAACCTCGGTCCGGTCAACCTGACCGGCATCAGCGGTGTCACGGTCGGCGCGTCGTCCGGCGGCACCGGTGGCACGATCGAGTTCCGCGCCGGCTCACCGACCGGCACCCTGATCGGCACGGCCACGATCAACAGCACCGGCGGGTACGACAACCTGATCTCACCCACCGTCGCCCTGACCAACCCGGGCGGCACGTTCCCGCTGTATCTGCGGTTCGTGAAAGCCGGTCAGACGGGCGACCCGGACATCATGGCGCTGGACTGGCTGCGGTTCAACGGCCGCGGCGTCAAGGCCGAGACCGGCGCCACGCTGACGGTCACCGCCACGCCGACGACCGGCACCCGGCCGCTCACCGTGGCGTTCGGCAGCACGTCGGCGCCGCCACCGGGGCGCACCATCGTGGACCGCGAGTGGCGGTTCGGCGACAACACCCCGTCCGTCCACGCGGCCACGGCCAGCCACGTCTACTCCCGGCCCGGCACCTACACGGCCTGGTTGACCCTGACCGACAGCGTGGGCGCCACCCACTCGAGCAGCGTGACGATCACCGTGTCGTGAGCGAGCGGCCGGCCATGAAGCTCCTTCATGGCCGGCCACGCCGATCAGTAGTACGGGTGGGTCCGCAGGGTCGCGCCGAAGTGGTTCAGGGCGAACTTGAGACCCTTGAAGTGCACCTTGTGGTAGCCGTCGTTCGCGCCGAACGGGCCCGGTTCGCAGGTGTCGACGGAGCTCTGGCCGGCGGAGATGATGCCGTACCCGAAGGCCGCGCCGGTGGACTGTGAGATCACCGGGCCGCCGCTGTCGCCGTGCGCGGCCGCGCACGCGCCGTTCTTCGTGCGCTCCGCCTTGACCGTGACGTCCGACGGGCTCACGTAGTAGACCTTGACCGCGCAGTGCTCACCGCTGGTCGCACCGCTGACACAGACGTAGTTGCCCACGTAGTTGGTCTTCGCCGAGTTGATCGACCGGCCGTAGCTGGAGTTCCACGGTCCGGTGTAGACCCGGCCCTGCACGTCCGAGTAGATCCAGATCAGCGCGATGTCCTGGTAGTCCCAGTCCCACCACACCTGGCCGATGGGGTTCTGCGGACCCCAGTTGGTGGTGATCGCCTCTCCCGGCGTGCCGCAGTGTCCGGCGGTGAGCATCCCGGGGTAGCCCTCGTTGTCGGTCACGGCGAAACCGGTCGTGCAGACCCAGTTGCCGGGCCGGCGGAACTGCGCACCGCCCCAGTAGGGCGACGTGTCCTGCTGCCGGTAGAAGGTCGACGCCGTCGCCGGCTCACCCTCCAGCGGCACCACCGGACCCTGCCCATATCTCATCGTGTACGTCGTGCGGGCGCCACCCGGAAGCTGCACCGCGGCGGCGCCGGCCACCTCCACCGTGACCCCGCTCCCGTCGGCCTTGGGGTAGGCGTCGGAGACCAGCCCGGACGCGATCCACCGCGCGGCCTCGGCGCGTAGCTCCTCGTCGGAGTAGGCGGCCTGGTAGACGCGGACCGGCGCCGTCGCGCGGCCGGCCTCGACCGCCCGGGCCACGGCGTCCGGCAGGGCGCCCTTCCAGTAGAGCCGCACGTCGTGCAGGGTCGGGTCGACGACCATCCCGGCGTACCCGGCACCACCGCCGGCACCACCGGCGGCGATGATCCGGTCGGCGATGTCGTTGAGCCGGTGCTGCTCGTCGAACATCGCCTCCCAGGACGCGAACCCCGCCGGCAGGTCCTCCTTGGACACCGGGCCGACGGCGGGCGGCTTGTCCGGCAGCGGACCCGGTGTCGTGACGGGCGGCCGCTGCGGCCTTGGTCCCGGGTCGTCGTCGTTGGCGCCGGCGGGCGTGGCCCCGGCGACGATGGCGAGTGCCGCCGCCACGGCCACGGCCAGTGGTTTTCTCATGCTGGTTCTCCTTGTGTGGTGTTCGGTGGTGGTCCCACGGTGGAGCCCGAGCGGGTCGCGGCGGGCCCGCGGCCGGCGGAGTTGCCGGTGAACTGCCGGTGCGGTGTCGGGAAGCCGAAGCTGCGCCAGCATCGACGGTCGGCGCTGCGAGGATGGTCGGATGCTGTCCGTGGCGCCCGTGGGTCGCTTCGCCGAGCTGCTGCGGCGGCACCGCGCCGGTTCGGGTCTCGGTCAACGCGAGCTGGCCCGCCGCAGCGGGCTGAGCGAGCGCGCCATCCGCGACCTGGAGCGGGGCGTCCGCGCGCCCCGCACCCACTCGGCCCGACTGGTCGCCGGCGCGCTGGAGCTCGCCGGCGACGACCTGAGCGCGTTCCTCGCCGCCGCGGTGCCGGGCGCGTCCGTTTCTTCCACCACGCCCGGCCGGCCGATCGGCTCGCCGGACCGGCTGATCGGTCGCGACGCCGAGCTGCGCGCGCTGCTCGACCTGGTCGCCGGCGCCCGCCACCGCCTGGTGACGGTGACGGGTCCGGGCGGCATCGGCAAGTCGCGGCTGGTGGCCGAGCTGGCGGTCGCCCTGGGCGGCCGGACCGACCTCGCCGTCTGCGCGCTCGACCTGTCCGCGGTGCGCGAGCCCGAGCTGGTCGGCGAGCTGGTCGCCGACGCCCTCGGCTGCGGACCCTCGCGCCTGGCGCCGGTCGACCGGGTCGCCGCCCAGTTGGGGGAGCGGCGCGTCGTGCTGCTGCTCGACCGGTTCGAGCAGCTCGTGGCGGCCGCGTCCGAGGTCGCCGCGCTCGTGCGCCGCTGCTCCGGCCTCACGGTGGTGGTCACCAGCCAGCGGGCGCTGCGCGTACGCGGGGAACGGCTGTTCGCCCTCGACCCGTTGCCGGCGGACGCCGCGGTGGCCCTGTTCGCCTCGCGTGCGGCGGCCGCACGGCCCGACTTCGTGCTCGACGCCGGCACGCGTCCCGCGGTCGCGCGCATCTGCCGCCGGGTCGGCCACCTGCCGTTGGCCGTCGAGCTCGCCGCCGCCCGGGTCCGGCTGCTGCACCCGGCGGAGCTGGCCGAGCGCCTCGACCGTCAGCTGGCCGTCCTCGCCGACGGCGCCCGCGACCTGCCGGCCCGGCACCGGTCGCTGCGCGCCACGATCGAGGCGAGCCTCGACGTGGTCTCCGCCGACGCGCGAACCCTGTTCCGGTGGCTCGGCGCGTTCGCCGGCGGCGCCCGCCTCGGCGACGTGGAGGCGGTCGCCGAGGCGCTCGGCCGCGACCCGACCTGGGTGCTGACCACGCTCACCGAGCTGGTCGACATCACGCTGGTCCGGGTCGCGGCGCAGGCGGCCACCTCGCGCTACCTGCTCGCCGACCCGATGGCCGAGTTGGCCGGCGAGCAGCTGCGCGGTTCCCCCGACCAGGAGCGGGTTTCCCGGGCCCTGGCCGTGCGGATGCTGCGCGGCCCGGCCGTCGACGACCGGGACGCCGCCAACGTCCGCGCCGCGGTCAGCTGGGCCACCACCCACGAGCCGGACCTCGTCGACGACGCGACGGCGGCGGCACTCGGCCGCTTCTGGGAGTCGACCGGCCGCCTACGCGAGGGCCAGGACCTGCTGAGCCGCCTCGCCGTCCACGGCCCGAAGATGGCGTGGGTCCGCGCCGGACACCTGGCCTCCCTGCGCGGCGACCTCACCGGGGCGGTCTCGCTCGCCGAGCAGGCGCTCGTGAGCCCTGATCACCTCGTCCGCGCGGCCGCGCTCAACCTGCTCGCGCAGACCACTGTGGAGAGTGGCGACCCGGTCGCCGGCCGGACGCTGCTGCGAGCAGCGCTGGTCGCGGCGCGCCGGGCCGGCGACGTGACGATGATCGGCCGCGTGTTCAACAACCTGTCCGCGGTCTCCGTCGAGCTCGGCCGGCCGCGCGACGCCGAACGCCAGCAGCGGGCGGCCCTCGCGGCCAAGCGCCGCAGCGGGGCGGGCGCGATGGAGCTGGGCCGCAGCCTCTACAACCTCGCGGAGATCACGCTCGAGTTCGGCGAGCCCGCCACCGCCGGCGCCCACGCCGCCGAGGCGGTGCCACTCCTGCGGTCCGCCGGCTACCTGCGGCTGGCCGCGCTGGCCGAGACGACCGCCGCGCTGGCCTCGCTGCGCCGCGGTGACACGCAGGCGGCGCTGGCCGCCGTCGACCGGGCCGAGACGCTGCTGGCCGGCGAGGGCGGCGACGACCGCCGGATGACCGCGATCGTGGGCCTGCGGGTCAGCGTGGTGCGGCACGCGACCGGTGACCGGTCCGGCGCGGCACGGGCACTGCGGACGGCGCTGCCGTCGACACTCGAGCACAACACCCGCGACCGCGACGAGGCCGCCGACGCGTTCCACGCCCACGCCCGCCACCTCGTCGACCGCGACCCGGCCGGGGCCGCGGCCCTGATCGGCGCCGGAGACGCGCTGCGACGCCGCCCGCCCCCGGCCCGGATCCGGACGCAACGCGACGAGGCCGCGGCGGCCGCGCGGGCCGCGCTGGGCGAGGCGACCTTCGCGGCGGGCTGCCGCCACGGTGCCAGGCTGGACCCGGCCGGCCTGCTCGACCTGTGCGCCCGCGTCGGCTAGCTGGGGACCCCTATTCGCGATGACCATCGCCGCGACCGCCGGCGCCAGATGTACGACGTCGTCGACAGCTGTCAGGAAGCGACGCCCGAGTCCTCAGAGGACCTGCGGACCATCGCAGCCAACCGCGAACGCGCCCTCCGCCGCCAGCTGGCCGCGATCGCCGGCCACCTCGACCCGGCCGGTGCAGCATCAGGACCTCAATGAGGGCACGGGTGCCGTCGGCGTCACCGTGGGCCTTGCAGGCGGTGCAGCGCCGCTGTCACGGTTCGGAAGCCGACGCCGTGCTTGCGCTGCAGCGCGCGGTTGCACATCCCAGATCGGGCATCCCGTCGGACGCCGTGGGCACGACTTTCGGCACCGGGCCACCCCCCGGGAACGGTGACCGCATGCGACCACAGCCCGGAATCAATGGCCCTACCGAGGTGCCTGGTCATGTGCTGCGCAGGGGTTCGGTGGGCGGTACTGAGGCGGCCCGGAGTGCGGGGTACGACCGACGACGGAGCCGATGAGCAGCGAGTAGGCCAGGTCGAGTCCCACTGAGGCCCAGGTCAGTACGACGGCCCGGCCTTGCGTGGTGACGAAGACGTTGGTGACGAGCACGCCCAGGATCAGGCCCGTGATGCCGCTGACGACATCAACCTCGACACCACCTGTCCGCCCCGTGTCCCTGGCGCGACGAAGATCTGCTTGCGCGGTGCCTAATCGGTCTTCCCGCAACACCTCGCGGGCCCCTCAGTGTTCGCTGCTGAAGAACCGTAGCAACAGCGGGCCGACGGTCTGTGGGTCGACGACGTGATCCGGCCCCTCAAGGGTCTCCCGTCGAGCGTGGGGCAGTAGGTCTGCAAGCTCGTCGGCTGCGCGGTCGAAGAAGTCCGAGGGCAGGCCTGCCATATAGGGGACCGTGATCGGCCCTCCGGTGGTGACCAGGACCGGTTGGGTGACCGTTGCCAGTCGATCGGCCGGCAATTGGTAGCGGTTGAGGAAAACGCTGTCGTGGACCAGCGTGGGCGCGAGGGCGACCGAATGCGCCCAATGAGCCGTCTGCTTGCCTGCCGCTTTCCTGGCCGCGATGTTGTCGTCGGAGGCGCCGGTCATGCGCATGAACAGTTCGAGAACCTCCTCGTCTCGCCCGGCGTCGAAGGCGCGTCGGGTGTCTGCGATGTACTCCTCGAATCGCGGGCGTATGTCGTCCCCGACCGCGTAGGGCACCTCCCAGACGGCGATCGTGTCGATGGCTGACCCGGCCGCGGCGGCTTCCAGCGCCAGCGCGCCGCCTGAGGACGCCCCGAACAGGTGTGCCGAGCCGCCCGCCTCCGCGATCAACGCATCCAGGTCCTCGATCTCCCTTTCCACGGCGTACGGCTCGGTGAAGCCGCTCGCGCCGCGTCCCCGACGGGCATAGTTGTAGACCGTGAAGTGCTCGGCGAGAGCCGGCGCCAAGGGAGCGTTCTCCACCCCCTCGTCGAGTGCTCCGCCCACCAGAATGACGGCCGGACCGCTTCCTTCCCTGTCGTAGGCGATGGTGGTGCCATCGTTTGATGTCACGCGAAAGGCCATCTCGTTCATCTCACATCTCCGTTCGAGAGGTTTGTCTCAGCGCCTGAGCAGCGTGCCGACGACGGCCTCGGTGCGCGACCACCGCGCCCTTGCGATCACGGCCGCCACGACGAGTAAGGCGAGCGGCAGCCAAGGGCTCTGCTCGAGCACGAACTGATCGGTGATGACAGCACCGGTCAGCAATGCCGCCAACCCGAGACCGGCCAGGCCCGCCAGAGCCGGGATCAGAAGTCCAACCCCTCCCGCGACCTCCAGCGCTCCGACCAGGTACCGGAGCCACTGGCCAGCCCCGATGCCGGCGAACATGTCCACCATGACCGGGTCGCCGGCGAGCTTCGAGATTCCGCCGCCGGCGATTATCGCGGCCAGCACGACTTGCAGAATCCAGACCCCGATGCCGCTCGCCCGCCCGGGCGTGTGCGCAACGGTTTCCGAGTTGTCCTTGGGGATGGTGCTCATTCGGCTCTCCTTGTCGTGTCCGGGCCTGGTACCGGTGAGGCGTTGGTGGAGTGGGCCGGGTCGTCGGAGTTGATTTCGACCAAGTGCTCGCGGTAGCGGCATCTACTTCTTGTTGCGGTAGAGGATCATGGTGATGGGACCGAACACCGCGACGAGAAGTACGGATGAGACGAGCACCCAGCCGATTTCTCCGGCGGGCACCGAGCCGTCCATCAGGCCGCGTACCACGGTCGCCAGGTGGGTGATCGGGTTGACCTCGACGACCGCCTGCAACCACCCGGGCATCGTCTTCGGGTCCACGAAGATGTTGCTCACGAACGTCAGCGGGAACATCACCATCAGGCTGACCCCCGCGACCGAGTTCGGGGTGCGCAGGATCAGGCTGAGCATCGTCCACAGCCACGACAAGCAGAACGAAAACACCAGCAGCAGCAGCACCGAGAGCACCACGCCGACGGCGCCGCCCTCCGGCCGGAACCCTAGGACCAGTCCGAGCGTGATGACGATCGCCGACCCGATCGAGTAGCGCACCAGGTCGCCGAGCAGGGCGCCGACCAGCGGGGAGGGTCGCCACACCGGAAGTGACCTGAACCTGTCGAACACGCCTTTCTGGATGTCAGTGTTCAGCGTTATGCCGGTGTTCATGGTGATCATGACGTTCGCCTGCACCAGGATGCCGGGCAGCAGGAATTGCAGGTATGTCTGTGTCGACCCGGCGAGCGCGCCACCGAACAGATAGGTGAACATCAGCGTGAACATGATCGGGAACATGGTCACGTCGACGAGCTGCTCCGGGACGTGTTTGATCTTCAGCAGCGCCCGCCAGCCGAACGTCAGCGAGGTGAGCACCGGGCCGGGGCGAGACGGCCGCTCACCGGCCAACAGCACACTGCGCAGCGCGTCCTCAGTGACCGGCGCCGACGCCTGCACCGCGGTCGTGGCATTCATGCGGCATCCTCCTCGTGTGTCTCCGCGGCGGCGTGTCCGGTCAGGGTGAGGAACACCTCGTCCAGGCTCGGCTGACCGAGCGCGAACTCGGTGACGTCGATGCCGCTGCGGGACAGCTCGGCCAGGGAACGGGCGACCCGGTCGGGGTCGGAGATCCGCGCGGACAGCGCGGCCGGGTCGGCGGACGGCTCGGCCGGCACCTCGAGGACGCCGGCGAGGACCCGCTCTGCCTCGGCCCGCTGCTCGGGCGCACGTAGCCGCACGTGCAGCGAGCCGGCGCCGACCGATGCCTTGAGCTGGCCGCTCGAGCCCTCGGCGACGACCTTCCCGTGGTCGATCACCGCGATGCGGTCGGCCAGCTGGTCGGCCTCGTCGAGGTACTGCGTGGTCAGCAACACGGTGGTGCCCTCGGCGACCATGCCCCTGACGATCTCCCAGACCTGGTTCCTGCTGCGCGGGTCGAGCCCGGTCGTGGGCTCGTCGAGGAAGATCAGTTCGGGGGTGACGACGAGGCTCGCCGCGATGTCGATGCGCCGGCGCATCCCGCCGGAGTACTTCTTCACCTGCCGGTCGGCGGCATCGGCGAGGCCGAACGCGTCGAGCAGGTCGGCCGCCCGCTCCCTGGCTCGGCGGCGTGAGTAGCCGAGCAGCCTGGCGAGCAGCAACAGGTTCTCCACCCCGGTGAGGTCCTCGTCGACCGACGCGAACTGCCCGGTGAGGCCCACCCGGCTCCGCACCGCCCGGGCGTCACGCACGACGTCGTAGCCGAGCACTTGCGCCTCTCCGGCGTCGGGGCGCAGGAGCGTGGCCAGTATGCGGATCGTGGTGGTCTTGCCCGCCCCGTTCGGACCGAGCACGCCGTACACGCCCCCGGCGCTCACGGCCAGGTCCACGCCGGCGACCGCGTGGGTCTTGCCGAAGCTCTTTTTCAACCCTCTCGTCTCGATCGCGAGGTTTCCCATGGGTTCGATTCCTTCCCTCGGTTGGTGCGAACGAATTGGTTGAGCTAATCAAGTTTGACTACTTGGCCAGAGTATGAGAAGGGAACGTCTAATCAAGGTTGATTAGACGCGCATCTTGAGGTGATCGGGGACCGTTCGCCATGAACCCGGATCATCGGCCATGGTGTAGGCGCCTTCAGACAGTCGTTTGCTCAGGCTCTTCGCCCACTCCAGTTCGGTGCGTGCGTGTCCCGCCCACAGTTCGGCCTGATCGCGGACGTGCTCGGGGGCGTCCGGATTGGGGTGCTCCCGCCACTTGGCCTGCTCTACGAGCTCCGCTTCCAGGCGCGCGACCCGCTCGTTAACCTGCGCGATGGCATCTGCCCTGGTCAGCATGGGCAACATGGCGATGGACGCGTTGAGCATGTCCGCGTCGTGGGTGCGCCGCAGACCGTCGCGGACCAGTTCGACCATCTCGTCACGTCCCCGAGCTGTCGCGCGGTACAGAACGCGCTCCGGCCCAGAGTTGCCCGGCTCGGCGTGTTCGGTGAGGAGGCCATCAGCCGCCGCCTTCTTCAGTGCGTGATAAATCGAGCCGGGCTTGATCTTGGCCCAACTCTCCGCACCCCAGCTCTGCAGTTCAGACCGCACCTGGTAGCCATGCGCGCCGCCGGAGAGGTGCACGATACCGAGTACCAGGAGCTTCGTCGCCGACACGCGCCCAGCTCCGCTCAACCCTCTCGTATCGATCGCGAGCTTTCCCACGGGTTCGATTCCTTCTCTCGGTGTCGCGAACGGATTGGTTAGACTAGTCCAGTTTGACTACTTGGCCAGAGTATTCGAGGAGGAAACATCTAGTCAAGGTTGATTAGACGCGCATCTTGAGGTGTCCGGGGACCGTTCGCCACGAACCCGAATCAGCCATGGTGCAGGCGCCCTCAGACAGTCGTTTACGCAGGCTCTTCGCCCACTCCAGTTCAGTGCGTCCGTGTCCCGCTCACAGTTCGGTCTGATCGCGGACGCGCTCGGGGGCGTCCCGATTGAGGTGCTCCCGCCACTTGGCCTGCTCTACGAGCTCCGCTTGCGCGCCCGCCAGGGTGGTGCCAACTCCCACCAACACTAGGGTGCCCTCCCTGGTCCGGGTGGAGTCAGCACTGACCTACAAGCGGTGCTGGTGGAGACCTCCGAAGCCAGGCCCAGCCACATGCATCTTGCGCGTTAGATTCCGACGCACAGAAGTCATGTATTGCGGATGCCTCGCGGGGGTGGCTCCGGCGGTAGCCGGCAGCCGGCCACCCTGGCTGCCTGGCTCCCGCATCGGATGGTGGTCAGTCGGCGTCGCGGCCGCACTGGGAGGCCGACTCCACAGGTCTGGAGAACGAGGTCAGCGGCGTAGATGTAGGCGGCTTTGTAGGCCCGCGACCACCTTCAGTCAGTGGGAACAGCTGGGCCGCGTTGTGCCAGCAGACCGCGCGTAGCCAGGCGTCGCCGAGGTTCAGGTTGGCCAGGCCGGCCAGTTGGTGGGCGTACGGGTAGGGGATGTTGGGGAAGTCCGATCCGAGTAGGACCTTTCCCGCGAGGCCCAGGTCGCGTAGGCGGGGTAGGGCTTCGCGCGGGAAGGGGTGGGCGCGGTCGAAGAAGTCGGTGAACATCATCGTGGTGTCGAGGGCTACGCGGTCGTAGGTCTCGGCCAGGCGTAGGAAGTCGAGGTATTCCGGCGCGCCCAGGTGGGCGATGATCGCGCGTAGTCGTGGATGGCGCGCGAGCACCTGGGCGAACGGCGCCGGGCCGGTGTAGCCGTGGGCGACCGGGCCCGAGCCGGCGTGGACGATCACCGGCAGGTCGGTCTCGGCGAGCAGGCCCCACACGTCGTCGAGCAGCGGGTCGGCCGGGTGGAAGTCGGCGACCTGGAGGTGCAGTTTGAACAGCCGGGCGCCGCGGTCGATGGCGGCTTGGGTGTCGGCCAGGGCCGACGGTTCCGGATAGAACGTGGCGCAGGGCAGGCATCCGGGCGTACGCGCGGCGAAGGCCAGCGTCCACTCGTTGAGGTCGGCGGCCATGCCGGGGCGGTGGGCGTAGGCGAGGGCGCTGAAGATGCGCACACCCATGTCGTGGAGGTGGGCGACGCGGTCTTCGTCGGGCCAGCGGTAGGCGATCGGCCACGGCATGCCGACCAGCGGGCCGGCCTCGTCGAAGTGCGCCCAGACGCGGCGCATCATGCGGTCGGGCAGGAAGTGGGTGTGCACGTCGGCCAGGCCCGGCAGGCCGAGCCCCTGCCAGAACGTCGGCACGTCCGAGTCGGCGAGCGGTGGCATGGAGTCAACATAGCGGACTTGCCTCTGAGGAAAGAACCCAGTATTTTCCTCTCAGGAAAGAGGAGGCGACGATGCACCCTGATGACGCGCAAGCGGCGCTCGACGACATCAAGAAGCGGCAGGAGCAGTCCCGCGCCGGCGAGCTACGGCACAGTTCGTCGCTCTTCAACGCGGTGGTGCTGGCGTTGGTCGTGCTGCTCTCCTATGCCTCGTTCGACGTGCCGGCGCCGTGGAACGGGGCGGTGATCCTTCCGGTGGTCGCGTTGCTGGCGCTGCTTGCCTTCGTCTACCTGCGGCGCGCGCCGGTCCTCCGCAAGCCCAAGGCCAACGAGATCCTCATCGGCGCGGCGGCCGGGATCGCCCTCGCGGCGGTGCTCCGTGGCCTGGCCTCGGCGGCCGGCGCGGTCGGCCTACCGACCCCACACCTACTCGCCGCCGTCGCCGGCGCGGTCGGCTGCCTGGTGGTGGTCCTACGGGCCGCCGGCCCACTACGGCGGCGCTGATGGACGACGACTTCGACGAGTTCCTGCACGTGCCCGCGCGGCTGACAGTGGTCGCCCTGCTGGCGCCGGCCAGCTGGACGGAGTTCGGCTTCATCCGCGACACGGTGGGCACGAGCGACTCGGCCCTGTCCAAGCAACTGTCCGCGTTGGCGGACCAGGGCTATGTCGAAGTACGCAAGCTGGCCGCGGCCGGTGGCCGACGCACGCTGGTCCGCCTCACCCCGCATGGTCGGGCGGCCTTCACGGCCCACGCGGCCGCCCTGGAACGCATCGCCGCCGCCGCTCGGGCGCCACAACCGGCGGACGTGGAGCCGGCCTAGCGCCAAACCCGGCAGCCGGTCTGGTCCTCGGTGGCCGCGGGGTCGCTCCGACGCGGACTTCGCGCCGAGTGAGGAGCCGGGATCGCCGCACAGCAGCGTGCGTAGTCGCGGTTCGTCGGCCGCCAGCTGCGCCGCGGTGGCCGAGCCCGCGGGACCGCAGTGCGAGGCGGCGGTCGGCCGAGCCCGCGGGACCGCAGTGCGAGGCGGCGGTCGGCCGAGCCCGCGGGACCGCAGTGCGAGGCGGCGGTCGGCCGAGCCCGCGGGACCGCAGTGCGAGGCGGCGGTCGGCCGAGGGTTGGTGCGACCGTCAGCCCGGGCTCGTGCCAGCTGGGGGAGCCCGGTCTGGCCCCGGGGGTTTCGTGAGTGCGGGCGGCTATGGGCTAGCGCCAGCGCGGGAGCCAGGTATCGCCGTCGGCCGCCGCGGACCGCGCTGATTGGAGGTGGCGGCGGAGTGTGGTCAGGGTGGGGTGGCGGTTGTCGGCTCGCCAGATCAGGGACATCGGGTAGATGGGACTTGGGTTGCGGACCGGGATGCGGCGCAGGTCGTAGCTGTCCGGCCACAGATAGCGTGAGCGTTCGCTGACCAGCGTCGCAAGCGTGGGGGAATCGGCAATCTCGGCCAGCAACGCCTCGTAGCCGAAGACCGGGCCGACCACGTCGATCGTCAGGTCGAACGCGGCCGCGAGCTCGTCGTAGTAGCGCGACCACTCCGTGCCCGGCGCCATCCCGGGCATCCAGATCCGGTGCCCCGCCAAGGCGGAGGGTGTGACGGTGCGCAGCCTCGCCAGGGTGTGGCGCGGGCCGACCAGCAGTTCGTGCGGCTCCTCGATCGCCGGCGCCGCGCGGACCGTCGGCGGTAGGCGCAGGCCGGGCACCGCGTGGAACGTCGCGTCGATCGTGCCCGCCTCGACCGCGGCTATCGCCTCCTCGACGCCGGCCACGAGCGTTACCACGTCGAGGTCGACACCGGGGTGCGCGCGGTAGAAGTCCTGCAGCACCACCGCCGGCGCTACTCGGCGGCTGACTACGTCGACCCGCAGCGCGCGCCGGCCGGGGCGCACCGACGCGTCCGCCCGCGCGGCCACGCGGAGCAGCTCGCGGGCGTGCGGCAGGAAAGCCTGGCCGTCGACGGTGAGGTGGGCGCCGCGCGGCGTACGGGTGAACAGCCGCGCCCCCAGGTCCTTCTCCAGCGCCGCCACGCGCTTCGACACCGCCTGCTGGGTGACGCCCAGCTCGGCCGCCGCCTCGCCGAACTGGCCGCTGTCCGCGATCGCGACGAAGGTGCGCACGGCGTCGAGGTCCACGGCCGCCCACTCTAGGCACACAACCGCCGGTTGTGGCACGCCGCCGGCACCGTTGTTGGTCCAAAGGGCCGCCGCGTTGCTCTGATCTCCGGGTGCGGCGAGAGATCACGAGGCTTTGGCTGGCGTACGCGGTCAGTGCGTACGGCTCCGGCCTGTCCTTCGGCGCCTTCCCGCTCATCGCGGTGCTCGTGGTGCACGCGAGCCCCGCCCAGGTGGCGACCCTCGCCGCGATCGGGCCGGCCGTCGGCGCGCTGATCGCCCTGCCGCTCGGGCCGTGGGTCGAGGCCTGCCGCAAGCGACCCGTGCTGATCGCGATGGACCTGACCCGGTGTGCGGCCATTTTGACGATCCCGATCGCGTACGCCCTGGGTCGGCTCGGGTTCCCTCACCTGCTGGTTGTCTCGGCCGTGGTCGCCGCCGCCCGGATCGCCTTCACCGCGGCGAGTGGCGCCTATCTCAAGACCCTCGCCCCGCGGGAGGAACTGCTCAAGGCCAACGCCCGGTTCGAGTCGACGACGTGGAGTGCGATCGCGGTCGGGCCACCGCTCGGGGGCGCCGCGATCAGCCTGTTCGGGCCGGTGACGACGGTGGTGGTCGACGCGTTCAGCTACCTGCTGTCGGCGTCGACCATCGCCACCATCCGCGGGCGCGAGGTCCGACCGGTGCGGCAGCCGAGCGGGAACGGCGGCTGGCGGCACATTGTGACCCACCCCGGGCTGCGCGCCCTCTGGCTCAACCACCTGATCGTCGCCGGTCTCATCATGGCGACCGAGCCGCTGCTCGCCGTGGTGCTGCTCCGCGATCTCGGATTCCCGCCCTGGCAGTACGGCCTGGCGTTCGCGCTGCCCTGCATCGGCGGGCTCGTCGGAGCGCGATTGGCCCGGCGGGTCGTGGCCCGCTACGGCCGGGACACAGTGCTGCGCCGGGTCGGCGCCCTGCGCGCGGTCTGGTTGGTCGGGCTCGCGTTCGTCCCGCCCGGCCTCGCCGGTCTCGCCACGGTGATCGTCATCGAGCTCGCGATCATCGTGAGCATGAGCCTCTACAACCCGGTCATGGCCACCTACCGGCTCGAGCACACGCCGGCGGACCGGGTCGCCCGCACGCTGTCCGCGTGGTCGATCAGCAGCAGCGCCGCTATCGCCATGCTGACCGCGCTGGGCGGGCTGCTCGCCGAGGCCACCAGCCCACGCACCGCCATCTTCGTCGCGGGTCTGCTGATCCTCGCGAGCCCCGCGCTGCTTTCCGGCTTGGACCGGTCTCAAAGCGAATGACGCCGCCGAGACGGATCTAGGCTGATCGACATGGATGACGTGGCGGAGCAGCTGAGGGTTGTGGCTGCGGCTCAGGCGCGGGCCGGCGACCAGGACTGGGCCGCGGCCGTCGACCTTTGGCGGCGGGTCGTCTCCGCGAATCCGGTCAACGGCAACCACTGGCTCGGTCTCGCGACCGCGGCCTTCGAGGCGGGCGACCTGGCCCGCGCGCTGACCGCCTACGAACGCGTCGCCGAGCTCGGCGCCTGGGACGGTCCGGGCACCCCACTGCCGGCCGACATCTGGAAGAGGATCGCCCAGTGCCGCGCCCGCACCGGCGACGTCGAGGGCGCCTTCGACGCCTTGCGGGAAGCGCTCGACCGCGGCCTGCGCGACCGCGACGGGCTGGCGACCGACGAGCACCTGGCCGCCCTGCGCGACGACGACCGCTGGCCGGCGCTCGTCGTGCCGCCCGCGGCCGGCTGGCCGGAAGACCTCAGCTTCTTCGCGCACGAGGTGAAGCGGCGGTCGCGTGCCTCGGTCCCGCCCGACTTCGACGCCGCGGTCGCCAAGCTGGCAACGGCGAACGACGCGCAGATGCTCGTCGAGCTGTCCCGGCTCGTCGCCACCCTCGCCGACGGGCACGCCCGGGTCGAGCCGCCGGCCGATCGCCACGACCTGCACATGGCGGTCCCGATCAAAGTCGAGCACTTCGTCGAGGGCCTGTTCGTCACCGCCGCCGCACCCGAGCACCACGGAATCCTCGGCGCACAGGTGGTCGCGCTGGACGGCGTCGGTGTCGACGAGGCGATAAAACGGATGGGCGAGATCGTCGCCCGCGACAACCCGCAGGGCGCCCTCGCCGGGATCACCCGCAAGCTGCCCCGCACGACCCTCCTGCACGCCCTCGGCATCGCCCGCAGCCCCGACGAGCTCACGCTGACCCTGCACCAAAGACAGGACGTCACCCTGCGAGCGAGCCCCATCGGTAAGGCCGACTCCGACGCCCGCCCGTGCCCGCCCGGCTGGCGGTGGCTGCCGGCCCTACAGAGCAGCCCGCTGCCACTGCACCTGCGCAACGTCCAATCAGCACACTGGCACGAGCGGCAGGACGACGGCCTGGTGTACGCACAGATCAACACCATGGTCGAGCCGCTCGACGAGTTGGCGGCGCTGTTCGAGACGCGGCCCGGCCGGCTCGTGCTCGACCTCCGCTGGAACGAGGGCGGCAACACCTTCCACACGATGCCGTTGCTGCACAAGCTCATCGCGTACGACGGTGAGCTGTTCGTCGTCATCGGACGGCACACGCTGTCGGCCGCCCAGAACTTCGCCACGTTCCTCGCCGACCACACGGACGCGGTGTTCGTCGGCGAGCCCACCGGATCCAGGCCGAACTTCGTCGGCGAGACCGCGCCGTTCACGCTCCCGCACAGCCGGTTCGAGGTGAACGTATCCGACCTCTACTGGCAGTCGAGCTGGCCGATGGACCACCGGATCTGGATCGCGCCGGACATCTACGCGCCACCGACCTTCGAGGCGTACGCCGCCAACCGCGACCCGGCCCTCGAGGCTGTCCGCGCGGTCCCGCCGATGGGAGGATGACCGCATGCGCGAGGTCGCCGACGGGGTGCTGCAGCTGCGGATGGGCTTCGTCAACCTGCATGTCGTCGTCACCGACGACGGCGTCGTGCTGGTCGACACCGGCCTGCCGGGGCAAGCGCCGGCGGTCGTGCGGGCGCTGGCCGAGGCGCGCAAGGCGGTCGGCGACATCACCACGATCCTGGTCACCCACCAGCACATGGACCACGTGGGCGGCCTGGCCGAGCTGCGGCGCCGCTCGGACGCCCGGGTCGTGGCCCACACGCTCGACGTCCCGGTGATCACCGGAGCCGAGGCGCCGGCGCTGACGACGGTGCAGAAGCTGGTCGGCCTGTTCGTGAAGACACCCGAACCCGCGCCGGTCGACGAGGTGCTCACCGGCGACGGTCCGGTGCCGGTGCCAGGCATCCGCGCCTTCCACACCCCCGGTCATACGCCCGGCCACGTGTCCTACCTGCTCGACCGGGGCGGCGGGGTGCTCTTCGCCGGTGACGCGGCCGCCGGCGGCAAGGTGCGGCCGACGCCACGGGCGATGACCGACGACCGCGTGGCGGCCAGGGCCAGCATCGCCCGGCTGGCCGACCTCGACTTCGACGTGGCCGTGTTCGGCCACGGATCCGCGGTGCGGGGCAGGGCCGTCGAGCGGTTCCGCGACCTGGTCAGGCGCGGCGCTCCCGGATGACGTCGGTGCCCGTCTCGCCGGGCGCCTCGGGCTCCGAGGGCACCCGCGCGACCTCGACGAAGCCGGCCTTGGTGGCGACGGCGCCGGACGCGCCGTTGGCGACGTCGTGCCGGATGGCGACCCGTTCGATGCCCGGCAACGTGAGCGCCACGGCCGAGGCGGCCCGCACGGCGGCGGTCATGTGCCCACGCCCCGCGTACGCCGTGCGCATCCAGTAGCCGACCTCGAGCACGCCCGGGCCCATGCGGCTCATCAGGCCGAGACCACCGATCACCTCACCGGCGGCGTCCATGATGGCGTAGTTGAACTCCGTGCCCTCGGCCCACTTGTCGAGCGACGTCTTGATGAACCCGCGCGTCGCCGCCTCGTCGTAGGCGTCCGTCGCCCACGGCAGGAACGGCTTGAGCTCGGGCAGCGACTCGCGCACCGCCGCCGTGCCGGCGGCGGCGAACTCGGCCGACCAGCGCCGCAACGTCACCGGACCTGCGTCGATCACCTCGGGCGGAGCGTCCATGGTGGGGAGCCTGCCCACGAAACGCCCCGCGGGCAAACGGATTACTCGACAACGAGGGCGTGGTCCGCCCATCATGGCCGGCATGACCTACGACGTCATCGTGGTGGGCGCCCGCTGCGCCGGCGCGCCGCTGGCGATGCTGCTGGCCCGCCGCGATCACCGGGTGCTGCTGGTGGACCGGGCGACCTTCCCCAGCGACACGGTGTCGACCCACGTGATCCACCCGCCGGGCGCCGCCGCGCTGCGCCGGTGGGGCCTGCTCGACCAGGTCGTCGCCACGGGGTGCCCGCCCGTGGGCCGCTACTCCTTCGACTTCGGCCCGGTCGCGCTGGCCGGTGCGCCGGGCACCGCCGAGTCGCCGTACGCCTATGCGCCCCGGCGCACCGTGCTCGACAAGATCCTGGTGGACGCCGCCGCGGCCGCCGGTGTCGAGGTCCGCGAGGGCTTCACCGTCGACGAGGTCATGGAGGGTGGGATCCGCGGCGGCGGCGTGGTCGAGCGGGCCCGCGTCGTGGTCGGCGCGGACGGGCGCAACTCCGTGGTCGCCAAGGCGGTGCAGGCCACCGAGTACGAGGCGCGGCCGCCGCTGACCGTCGGCTACTACTCCTACTGGAGCGACCTGCCGACCGACACCTTCGAGGCCTACAGCCGGCCGGGTCGGGGTTGGGCCGTCTGCCCGACGAACGACGGCCGCACGCTGGTGATCGGCGGCTGGCCGCACGCGGAGCTCGCCGCGCACCGCAACGACGTCGAGGGGACGCTGATGGCGATGTTCGCGTCGTCGCCCGCGTTCCTGGAGCGGATCCGCGGCGCCACGCGGGAGGAACGGTTCACGGGCACCTCGGTGCCGAACTACTTCCGGCAGCCCTACGGGCCGGGCTGGGCGCTGGTCGGCGACGCCGGCTACAGCCGCGACTTCATCACCGCACAGGGCATCACCGACGCGTTCCTCGACGCGGAGAGCTGCGCGGAGGCGCTCGACGCCGCGCTGACCGGCTCGGCGCCGTGGGACGAGGCGATGGCGGGCTATCAGACCCGACGGGACACCCGGGCGATGCCGGTCTACCAGATGACGCTGCAGATCGCCGCCCTGCAGCCGCCGGACGAGCAGACGGTCCAGCTCGTCGGCGCGATCGCCGGAGACCAGGACAAGATGGACGCCTTCGCCCGCCTCAACTCCGGCGTGACCTCGCCGGTCGAGTTCTTCGCGCCGGACAACGTGGCGCGGCTCGTCGGCAGGTTGCCAGAAGGTTAACTTCCGGCCAACCAGCGGTTGCGCGCGCGGCCCGCGGTCGTGAGGATCGATGGATTCCGGCATCCGACAAAGGAGTCCTCGATGTCTGACCTCGATCGCCGCACGTTGTTGCGGGGCGCCGCCGCCGCTGCCGGTGGCGCGGTGCTCGGCGGGCCGTTCCTCGGCTTCGTCAACCGCGACGCGGCCGGCGCCCACCCCCGTCGGCCACTCGTCGACAACGTCGCCGACCTGCGGGACGGCCAGGTGCGGCTGCACGTGCCGGCCGGCTTCCAGTACCGCTCGTTCCACGACACCGAGTCGCCGATCGTGCTCGACGACGGCACCAACCTGCCCGGCCGCCACGACGGCATGGGGGCCTTCCGCGGGCGGGACGGCGACGTCGTCCTGATCCGCAACCACGAGATCAACAACCCTGGCACGCCCTTCGGCCCGCGTACGCCGTACGACAGCATGGCCCGCGGCGGCACCACGACCGTGCACGTGTCGCCGCACGGCGAGGTCCGCCGGGCGTACACCAGCGTCAATGGCACGATGATGAACTGCTCCGGCGGGCGGATGCCCTGGGGCAGCTGGGTGACCTGCGAGGAGACCGTCAACGGGCCGGACGTCGGTCCCGACTTCACCGGCGCGTCCAACGTGCCGCTCACCCAGCCGCACGGGTACGTGTTCGAGGTGCCGGTCAAGGGCGAGGCCAGCGGGGAGCCGATCACCGCGGCCGGCCGGTTCACGCACGAGGCGGTCGCCTGGGACCCGCACTCGGGCTACCTCTATCTCACCGAGGACAGCTTCGAGTTCCCGTCGGGTTTCTACCGCTACAAGCCACGGCGCGACCCGATGCGGCTCGGTCACCTCGACAACCGGGGCCGGCTGCAGATGCTGGCCGTGCGCAAGCGGCCCAACATCCACCTCGAGGGCGCGCAGCGGCGCGGAGCGACGTACGACGTGAAGTGGGTCGACATCGACGATCCGGCGCCACGATTCCCGTACACCCCGGGTGAGACCGCGCCGACGACCAACGACGACGCGACGGTGTACGTGCCGCGGCAGGGCTGGGAGCAGGGGGCGGCCTATTTCTCCCGGTTGGAGGGCGCGGTCTACGACGACGGGGTCATCTATTTCACGTCGACGCAGGGCGGTGGCGAGGAGGAGACCGAGCTCGGGCCGCACGCGACGGACGGTTACGGCAACGGGCACGGGCAGATCTGGGCCTACTACCCGCGGCACGAGGTGCTGCGCGCCGTCTACCAGTCGCCCGGACCGGACACGCTGGACTTCCCCGACAACGTGACCACCAGCCCGCGCGGCACGCTCGTGGTCTGCGAGGACAACACCAACGACAACTACCTGCGGGGGTTGACCCGGGGCGGTGAGCTGTTCGACATCGCGCTCAACCGGCTGGTCTCCAGCTCCGGGGCGACGCGCTACAACGACGAGTTCGCCGGGTCGACGTTCAGCCCCGACGGGCGCACGCTGTTCGTCAACATCCAGGCCAGCGCGGGCATGACGTTCGCGATCTGGGGCGACTGGCGGAAGCTCGGCGTCTGAGCGTTGCGACGGGCGGTGGCTGGGTACGGTGGGGTTCGTGCTCGCCCAGGTCGCGACCTTCGCCGCCGCCCGTGCGCTCCGCCTGCCGCGGTCCGCCGGCCGGGTCACCTACCACCGGCACCAGCGGGTGCGCATGCGGGACGGCGTCATCCTGATGACCGACCACTACGCGACCGACGCGCCGGACGCGGGGACGGTGCTGATCCGGACGCCGTACGGGCGGGACTGGCCGGTCACCCTCCTCGGGCGGCTCATCGCCGAGCGCGGGATGCACGCCGTCATCCAGTCCTGTCGCGGCACGTACGGGTCGGGCGGCACGTTCGAGCCGCTGCTGCACGAGCAGGCCGACGGCGCCGACACGGTCGATTGGCTGCGCCGGCAGCCGTTCTACAACGGGCGGCTCGCGCTGTTCGGCTCCAGCTACCAGGGCTTCACCGAGTGGGCGGTCGCGCCGCACGTCGGCGACGAGCTGCGCGCGATGGTGCTGGTCTGCACGACGTCGTCGACGCGCGACTCGACCTACGCCGGTGAGGCGTTCGCGCTCGACACCGTGCTGACCTGGGCCGAGCTGCTGGCCGCCGAGGGACAGCCGTTCCTCACGCGGCAGCGGGAGCTGCGGCGGGGGCAGCCGAAGCTGCTGCGCGGGCTGGCCACGATGCCGCTGTCGTCGGCCGACACGGTCGCCGTGGGCGCGGCCGTGCCGTTCTTCCAGGAGTGGCTGCGCGAGGTCGAGCCGGGCGCGGCCTACTGGGCGTCACGCGTCTTCGACGCGAGCGTTCCGGAGGTACGTGCGCCGATCCTCATGATCACCGGCTGGCACGACATCTTCCTGCCGGCCCAGTTGCGCGACTACGCGGCGTTGAAGGCAGCGGGGGCCGATCCCCATTTGATGATCGGGCCGTGGACGCACGGGAGTCCCGGGCTGCTCGGCGCCTGGTTGCGCGAAGGGCTGGCGTTCCTGTGCGCGGCCATGGCGGGGTCGCCGCCGGCTTCGGCGGTGGACGTGCACATGGGGAACGCGGGGTGGCGGACCCTGCCGGACTGGCCGCCGTCCGGCCGCCCTGGTGCGCTGTTCCTGCGGGCGGGTGGCGGGCTGGGCGCGGGCGCGGGTTCGGGCGCGCCGTCCCGTTACTACTACGACCCGACCGACCCGACGCCGTCGGCCGGCGGCGCGGTGCTGGCGGCCAACAAGGCCGGGCCGGTCGACAACCGCGCGCTCGAGGAGCGCGACGACGTGCTGGTCTTCACGGGCGAGCCGCTGGAGTCGCCCCTCGACCTGCTCGGCGACGTCTCGGCGACGATCTTCACCCACGGCGAGCCGGAGTTCTTCGACGTGTTCGTCCGCCTGTGCGACGTGGACCCGCGCGGGCGGTCGACGAACGTCTGCGACGGCCTGATCCGGGTGGTGCCCGGCCGGTTTCCCCGCGACCAGGACGGCGTGACCCGCGTCGAGGTGCCGTTGTATCCGACCGCCTATCGCTTCCCGGCCGGTCATCGCGTGCGGGTGCAGGTTTCCGGTGGGGCGCATCCGCGCTGGGCGCGCAATCCCGGGACGGGGGAGCCGTTGGGGAGCGCGGTCGAGATGCGCGGTGGGCAGCGGTGGGTCTATCACGACGAGGCCCGGCCGTCGTCGCTGAGCTTCACGCTGGCCTGAGCCGCCCCGTGGTCCGTCGAGCCGTTCCGGACAAAAAGGATTTATCGTGCGGGATTCTCACTTTCCCCACCGGTACCAATCCCGGCAAATAGCCTGAATTGGCCGGTGACGGCGTGGACCGTCAAGCGGCGCCCGGCCGGAAGGGGGACCGACCGTGAAGCCTGCCCTGACGCGTGCGCTCATCGCCAGCCTGTTGGCGGCGACGGTGACGGTCGCCCTGGCACCCGGCGTGACCGCGTCCGCCGCGGCGGCCACCCCGACCGCGGTCGTGGCCGCCGGCGGACCGCTCAACCTCCGCAGTGGACCGTCCACGGCGGACACTCGCGTCGGCTCCGTGCCCGACGGCGCCAGGGTGACGGCCGTCTGTCAGGAGTTCGGCGAGCGCGTCAAGGGTACGCCGTACTGGGACCGGCTCTCCAACGGCCGCTATGTCGCGGACGGCTACCTGCGCTGGTCGCCGGCGCGGCCCTGGCTGCCGTGGTGCACCGCCAAGGGCGCCAGCGTCGCGAAGATCAGCACCGGCGGCGGGCCGGCCAACGTGCGGGCGGGCACGAGCACGAGCGCCAAGCGGCTCGGCACGCTCAAGAACGGCGCCGTGGTTTCGATCAACTGCCAGGTCTGGGGCCAGAAGGTCGACGAGCACGTCCGTACGACCAACGCCTGGAACCGGTTGACCGACGGCCGTTACGTGTCCGACGCGCTGGTCGCGTACAGCAAAGGCATGCCCGCCCTGCCCTGGTGCGGCCAGGTGCCGCCGACGGTGCCGGCCTCGGGCGCGGCGCAGTTCCTCGCCCGGGTGGCCGAGCCGGCGCAGCTCGGGTTCAAGAAGTACAAGGTGCCGGCCTCCGTGACGATCGCGCAGGCCATCCTGGAGTCCGGCTGGGGCCGCAGCTACCTGACGCGGCGCGACCACAGCTACTTCGGCATCAAGTGTTTCGGCAACCCGGGCACGATCGCGCTCGGCTGCCGCTCCTACGCGACCCGCGAGTGCGAGAACGGCCGGTGCTTCGACACCAGGGCGACGTTCCGCGCCTACAAGAACGCGACGGCGTCGTTCGCGGACCACGGCTATTTCCTGACCGTGCACGACCGCTACGACACCGCCTTCAAGTACAGCAACGACCCGAACCGGTTCGCCAAGGAGATCCACAAGGCCGGCTACGCCACCGACCCGAACTACGCCAACGACCTGATCAAACTGATGAAGGACTACAACCTCTACCGGTACGACCCACCGGCGCGCGCCAAGAAGGCCAAGCCCTAACGTGCTCCGCGGGCGCGGTGCTGTTTCTGGCGGGCGCGTTCGACGGCCGCCTGCCGGGCCTCGCGCCGGCGTGTCTCGTAGGCGATCTCCCGGCTCAGCCGCTGCCAGCTCTCCCACCGCCGCGGGCTGAGCTCGCCCGACTCCAGCGCCGCGCGGATCGCGCACCCGGGCTCGGACTGATGGGAGCAGTCCGCGAACCTGCACGCCGCGACCAGCTCGGCCACCTCGGCGAACGCCCGGTCGAGGCCCTCCGCCCCTTCCAAAAGCCCGACCTGGCGCATGCCGGGGGTGTCGAGCACGGCCCCGCCGCCGGGGATCGGGATCAGCGCCCGATAGGTCGTCATGTGTCGGCCTTTGCCGTCGCTCTCGCGGACCGCGCGCGTGCCCATCACGACCGCGCCGGCCAGCGCGTTGACCAGGGTCGACTTGCCGGCGCCGGAGGGGCCGAGCAGGCCCAGCGTGCGGCCGGGCGCGACCAGCGGGCGGACCGCGTCGAGGCCCGTGCCCCGGCGCGAGCTGACGGTCAGCACCTCGACGCCGGGCGCGGCCCGGGCCAGGTCGGCGGCGACCGCCGCGGGGTCGGGCACCGAGTCGCTCTTGGTGAGCAGCACGAGCGGGCGGGCGCCGGAGTCCCAGGCGAGCGCGAGCAGGCGTTCGACGCGGGCGACGTCGGGCGCCGGCTCCAGCGGCTCGACCACGGCGGCGACGTCGAGGTTGGCCGCCAGCACCTGGCCCGACGAGTCCTTGTCGGCGGTGCGCCGCACGATCGCCGTGCGGCGGGGGAGGACCGCCTCCAGCGTGACCCGGTCGTCGGGCCAGTCGCGGACCAGCACCCAGTCGCCCGCGCAGGGCAGCCGGGCCGGGTCGCGGGACGCGGCGGCCAGCACCGAGCCGGCCAGGCTGGCGCGGACCGGGCCGCCGGCGCGCAGCACGGTGCACACGCCGCGGTCGACCCGGGCCACGCGGCCCGGCACGACGTCGGCGTCGAACGCCGGCAGGTCGGCGGAGTATGCGGCGTCCCACCCGAGGGACGCGAGATCAAAGGTCATTTTCGCCTTTCGTCATTGCCATCGACGGTAGGCGTCACACGACGGGCCCGAAACCGAATTCCGGTCGGGCCACCGCTAGGGTTTGGGGGTACGAGCAGGAGGGGGCGCCAGGTGAGCACGGATCCACTCGTACTCATGACCGAGGTCGACCGCGCGACCGAGCGACTGATCGCGACGGCGGCCGGGTTCGACGACGCCGACGTGGCGGCGCCCTCCGCGCTGCCGGGGTGGACCCGCGGCCACGTGCTGGCCCACGTCGCCCGCAACGCCGACGGCATGCGCAACCTGCTGATCTGGGCCCGCACCGGGGTGGTCACCCCGCAATACCAGCCCGGCCAGCGGGAGGCGGACATCGCCGCCCACGCCGACCGCCCCGCCGCGGAGCAGCTGGCCGACCTGCGCGCGTCGGCCGCCGCCTACGCCGAGGCCGCCGACGCGTTGACCCCGCAGCAGTGGTCGACCATCCTCGACGTCCCGGGCCGTCCGCAGGCGGCCGCGTTCGGCGTCTGGCGCCGGCTGCGCGAGGTCGAGGTGCACCACGTCGACCTGGCGGCCGGCTACTCGACCGACGACTGGGCCGGCTGGTTCGGCCACCGGCTGCTGCACGAGGTGGTCAGCGGCCTCGACGGCACGACCCCGCTGGTGCTCACCCCCACCGACGCCGGCCACCCGCTCCAGGTCGGCGCCGGCGGCCCGGTCGTGTCCGGCAGCGCGTGCGCGCTGGCCGCCTGGCTGACCGGCCGCTCGACCGGCGCCGGCCTCACCGTCACCCCCGACGGTCCACTGCCCACCCCGCCCGTCTGGATGTAACGGAGAGCCCGCCATGTCGTCGTCGTACACCGGAATCGTCGAAACCGGCGGCGCGCCGGACGTCCGTGAACTCTCCGGCCTGCGCATCACCAAGCTGTCGGTCGGCCCGATGGACAACAACGCGTACCTGCTGGAATGTCTGTCCACACACGACCTGTTGCTGATCGACGCGGCCAACGAGGCGCCCCGCCTGCTCGAGCTGGTCGGCGACCGCACGCTGTCCACTGTGGTCACCACACACCAGCACATGGACCACTGGGTGGCGCTGGAGGAGGTCGTCGCCGCGACCGGCGCCCGCGCGCTGGCCCACCCCGACGACGCCGACGGCCTGCCGATCACCACGTCGCCGGTGACCGAGGGCGACCGCATCCCGGTCGGCGACTGCGAGCTGGAGGTCATCCACCTGGTCGGCCACACGCCGGGCTCGATCGCCCTGCTCTACCGCGACCCGTCGGGCACCCCCCACCTCTTCACGGGCGACAGCCTCTTCCCGGGCGGCGTCGGCAACACCCACGACGACCCGGAAGCCTTCGCCTCCCTGATCGGCGACGTGGAGCGCAAGCTCTTCGCCGCCCTCCCGGACGACACCTGGTTCTACCCGGGCCACGGCAAGGACTCCACCCTGGGCGCCGAACGCCCGTCCGTCCCGGAATGGCGCGCCCGCGGCTGGTGACTAGAGCACCAGCATCACCGGTACGCCCAACGCCGCCACGGCGACCGCCACCCCGGCCGCGGCGGCGACGACCGTCGTCGTGCGGGCGTTGACCAGCGGGCCCATCAGGTCGCGGTCGCGGCAGAAGCGGACCAGCAGGAACAGGGCGACCGGGACGCCGAAGGAGATCACGACCTGGCTGGCGACCAGCAGGGCGGTCAGGGGTACGCCGATCAGCAGCGCGGCGATCGCCGGTGCCATGGTGACGAGGCGGCGGACGTGGACGTTGACGCGTACGCCCAGGAAGCCGCGCATCACCACGTCGCCGGCCAGGGTGCCGACGCCGCTCGAGGAGGCGCCTGACGCCAGGATGGCGACCGCGAACGCGAGCGCCGCTCCGCCGCCGAAGCGGGTCAGCAGCTCCTCGTGCGCCGCGAACAGGTCGCCCGTCCAGGCGCCGGCGGTCGCGACGCCGAGGCCCGCGCCGAGGGCGATCATCGAGACGTTGACGACGGCCGCGGCGCCGAGGCCGAAGAGGCAGTCGGTGCGCACCGCGCGGCGCACCAGGCCCGGCTCGGAGCGGGCCTCGGCCGGTGTCATGCCGTGCCGCTGGACCAGCGCGGAGTGCAGGTAGATGGCGTGCGGCATGACCGTCGCGCCGACGATGCCCAGCGCCAGGACGACCGACTCCGGGCCCGCGAAGGCCGGCACCAGGCCCGCGGCGAAACCGGCCGCCGACTGGTGGCCGACGGTCGTCACGTCCCAGATGATGCCCGTGCCGACCAGGCCCAGCGCGGCCACGCTCATCAGCTCGAACGGTCGGCTGCGGCCGCGGCGGCGCAGCTCGACCAGGGCCAGCGCGACCACGGCGGTGACCACGGCCGACATCGCCACCGGCATGCCGAACAGCAGCCGCAGTCCGATGGCGGCGCCGACGAACTCCGCGAGGTCCGTGGCGAGGACGACCACCTCCGCCTGGAGCCAGAGCAGCAGCCGGCCCAGCCGCGGATATCGCTCCCGGCACAGCTCGGGCAGGCTGCGGCCGGTGGCCAGCCCCAGCTTCGCCGACTGGAACTGCACCAGGGCCGCCACCATGCTCGCGCCGGCGACGACCCAGACCAGCAGGTAGCCGGAGGTCGCGCCGGCGGTCAGGTTGGTGGCGACGTTGCCCGGGTCGATGTACGCGATCGCGGCCACGAACGCCGGCCCCACCAGCGGGACCACGCGGCGCATCCGGGCCACGGGCACCGGCCGCAGCACCAACTCGACGATCGTCATCGCGCCCCCTCCTCGTACGCCAGGGGGCTCATGCCCGGGCCGCACGGCCCGACCAGGCCGCCGGCTGACCCCACAGGGCCAGTCGAACGGGTACCGACCCCTGGACCAACCACACCGGATGGAGGCGTGATGTTTCGGCATACCGACTACCTGCAGTTCCAGGCCAAGCCCGAGAAGCCGGACGCGCTGTTCGCGGCGAAGCTCCAGGAGCTGGTCGGCGGTCAGTTCGGCGAGATGACGGTGATGATGCAGTACCTGTGGCAGGGCTGGAACTGCCGCATGCCTGGCAAGTACAAAGACATGATCATGGACATCGGCACCGAGGAGATCGGCCACGTCGAGATGCTCGTGACGATGATGGCCCGGCTGCTCGAGGGCGCGCCGGGCGAGACCACCGAGAAGGCGGTGGCGGCTAACCCGGTCCTGGCCGCGGTGATCGGCGGGATGAACCCGCAGCACGCGATCGTCAGCGGCGGCGGCGCGGTGCCGCGGGACAGCCAGGGCGTGCCCTGGAACGCCGGCTACATCGTGGCCAGCGGCAGCCTGCTGACCGACTTCCGCTCCAACGTCGCGGCCGAGGCGCAGAGCCGACTGATGACTAGCCGGGTCTACAACATGACCGACGACCCCGGCGTCAAGGCGATGCTGCAGTTCAACCTCGCCCGCGACACGTACCACCAGCAGCAGTGGCTCCTCGGTATCCAGCAGTTGATCGACGACGGCCTGGTGGACGAGCACGGACTCGAGAACTCCAACGGCGACGACGAGAACCCGGACCAGAACCACACGTTCTGGACCTTCGACGACGCCAGCCAGGCGCCGGAGGGCCGCTGGGCGCGGGGCCCGTCGTTCGTCGGCCCGGACATCGAGGTCGTCGCCGCCCAGCCGCTCACCGACGACAAGCCGCTCGGGCCGCCGCCGGACCCGAAGCTGTACGCCACGTACGACGGCGCGATGGGGACACCCAAGACCGGCGACGCGGTCGGCGCCCACGCCCAGGGCGCGCAGAACCTGGCGAAGAAGATCAAGGGCGCGTTCGAATAAGCGAGATTTCGGGGTCAGGCGCGACGAGCGCCTGGCCCCGTGCTCACACCAGACCGGCGTTGCCGGCGAGGGCGGCGGCCTCGCATCGGGTACCCACCCGCAGCTTGCGCAGCAGCGCGGCGGTCAGCCGTTTCACCGTGCGGTCGGAGACGTGCAGGTGGTTCGAGATCTCCAGCGTGCCGCAGCCCTGCGCGATGAGCCGGAGCAGCTGCCGTTCGTCAGGGTCGAGCTCGACGGGCACGGGCGACCGCGGCTTGCTGAGTCCGAGCACCGCCGCCAGGAGGTCCGTCGGCAACACCGACCAGCCTTCGAAGACGGTACGCAGCATCGGCACGACGTCCTCCGGCTCCCGGGCCTTCGGCAGGTAGCCGTCCGCGCCCGCGCGCAGGGCGGCCAGCGCGTCGTCGTGCTCGTCCCGCTCGGACATCGCGACAACCCGCAACCGCGGCTGCACGTCCCGGATCGCGCCGATCGCCCGAATGCTGCCCGGCGCGGCGAGGTGCAGGTCCACTAGCGCCAGATCCGGAACGCACCGGTTCATCAACCCCGCGGCCGCGCCGGCCTCACCGGTGGCGCCCACGACCTCGGCGCGGCCTTCGGTCGCCGTCGCCAACAGGGCCGCGAGGCCACGGATGAACAACGGCTGCCGGTCGACGACGGCCACCCGGAGCACCGCTGAGGGAACCATGCCGACGCATGCCCCGTATCCGGCGGCTAAACCGGTCGTGTGTCGCCGTGGCCCCGCGGGGACAGGCGGCGACCCGGAGGGGCCGGCCGGCCGGGTACGCGACGACCATGCTGACGACCCGACAATGGCGCGCCTGCCTGGTGCGCACCACCCTGGTCGCGACGGCCCTGGTGCTGCTGCTCGCGGCCGACGACGCCGCGTCGTGGCCGATCGTCGTGCTCACCGGCTACCTGGCGCTGACCGCCGCGGTCCTGGGCACCCTGTGGTGGAGGTCGTTTACCGCCCGGGCCAGCGGGCACCCAGCCCTCCGGAGGGAGGCACGCCATGAGCCAGGAACCCGTTGAGCGCGGTGCCAGTGAGGCCGCGTCCGACTCCCCGATGACCGAGACCGAGGCCGAGGCCAGCCGGCGGCCGCCGAGCACGGGCGAGGCGTCGGATCTGCCGCTGGCGGACGACGAGCCCCGGGACGAGGACGACGCTGAGTCCTAGAGCCGGCCGGCGAAGGTCGTCAGCTCCTCGACGAACAGGGCCGGCTGTTCCCAGGCGCCGAAGTGGCCGCCGCGGGCCGGCTCGCCCCAGTGGACGATGTGCGGGAAGCGGCGTCGCGCCCAGCGGCGGGACGGGCGGGGGACCTCCTTGGGGAAGACCGTGCAACCCGTCGGTACGCGTACCGTGTCGGCTGTTTCGGCGGTGAACCAGCGGGATACCTCGCCGATGCTCTCGGCGTAGAGCCGGGCCGACGACGCGCCTGAGCCGGTCAGCCAATAGAGGGTGACGTCGTCGAGGACCTGGTCGTCGGTGAGCACAGTGGACAGGTCGTCGGCGTGATCGGCCCAGGACCAGATCTTCTCGACGATCCACGCGCACAGGCCGGCCGGCGAGTCCACAAGGGAGTAGCCGATCGTCTGCGGGCGGGTGGCGTGCAGCACGGAGTAGCCGGAGCCGTCCCGCTCGCGGTCCGCGAGGTCGGCCAGCGCCGCCGCCTCGCCCGGCGGGGGGTCGTCGTCGCGGATCGGCGCCACCAGCGGGGGCACGAGGTGGATGCCGAGCAACCGCTCCGGTCGCTGCAGCGCGAGGCTCGTCGAGATGCTCGTGCCCCAGTCGCTGCCGGACGCGATGAACCGCGGATAGCCCAGGGCGGTCATCAGGTCGGCCCAGGCCCGCGCGATCCGGTGGATGTCCCAGCCGGGCGTCGTCGGTTTGCCGCTGAAGCCGTAACCCGGCAGCGACGGCGCCACCACGTCGAAGCCGGCGTCGGCCAGCGGGGCCAGCACGGCCTCATACTCGAAGAACGACCCGGGCCAGCCGTGGGTCAGGACGACCGGGACGGCGCCGGGCCGGCCGGACCGCAGGTGCAGCGCGTGGATGTCGAGACCGTCGACGTGGACCATGACCTGCGGGATCCGGTTGACCCTCGCCTCGGTCGCCCGCCAGTCATGACCGTCGGCCCAATACGAGATCAACCCCTTCAGATAAGCCAGGGGTACGCCCTGCGCCCAGCCGTCGACCGGCGCCGGCTCCGGCCAGCGGGTGGCGTGGAGCCGGCGGCGCAGGTCGTCGAGGTCCGGCTGCGGCGTGGCGATCCGGAACGGCGTGGGCACTCAGAAGCCGGGGAAGACCCGGCGCAGGTCGTCGAGGGTGAGCGGGCCGTCGATCTTGACCGGCGGGGTGGTGTGCTCCGGCTTGAGCCGGCCCGTCACGAGCCGCAGCCAGGCCTCGGCCGGGAGGCGCAGGGTGCCGTCGGGGCTGACCGGAACCTCGGTGAGGGCGATCTCGGGACCGAGGGCGAGGCCGAACGACTCGGGCTGGTCGGTGAGCTCGACCGCCAGCGTCGCCGTCCGGCCGTCGAGGCGCTCGGGCTTGGCGATCCAGCCGAACATGTAGGCCGTCTGGGCGAGCAGCAGCGGCGCCGCGGCGGCGTCGACGGTGGCCGCCGGGTCGAAGGCGACGTCGACGTCCCAGGCGTGCAGCGCGAACTCGGACAGCCGCATGATCCCGGCGGCGGCCACGTCGACGGGCGCCGGCATCCAGGCGAACGGCACGCGTACCGCTTCGCGCTGCTGGTCGTCGAGCGACTCGTAGCGCTTCACCAGGTTGTCGTTGGCGGTGACGACCCAGGCGGCCCGCTCCTCGCGGGAGGCGTTGTCCCACTTGGCCCAGACGCCCTTGTTGAACTCGTCGTCGGGCGCAGCGCCGCCGGTGATGCCGGCCTCCAGCGTGGCCAGGTTGATCTCCGCGCCGCTGCCGAGGTGGCTGAGCACCTGGGAGACGTCCCAGTCGGCGCACCCGGAGGGCCGGGCGAGATCGTCGGGGGAGAACCCGGCGACCTTGGCGGCGAGGTCGTCGTGGCCGGCACGCAGCACCGCGATGACGCGGTCGGCGGAGGATGCCATGAGCTAGCTCCAAACGCGAGGGAGGCGACTTGCGCGATCGAGCCTATGCCCGCGCCGAGGCGGCCAAAACTGTCAGGGGTGGCCGATAGCGTTCCGACATCGACGAACGAGAGGGGTGTGGGCGATGCTCCGGGGGATCGCGACGATGAGCTACTGGACCGACGACCTGGCCGCGGCCAAGCGGTGGTATGCGGAGCTGCTCGGGATCGAGCCCTACTTCGAGGTGCCGGGCGGCTACGCGGAGTTCCGGCTGGGCGACTACCAGCAGGAGCTGGGCCTGATCGACCGCAGCTACGCGCCTCCCGGGGTCCCGACGGGCGCGGGCGGCGTCGTGGCCTACTGGCACGTCGACGACATCGATGCGGCGCTGGCCCGACTAACGGAGCTGGGCGCGACGGTCCGCGAGGAGCCGCGCGACCGCGGCGAGGGCTTCATCACCGCCACCGTCACGGACCCCTTCGACAACATCCTGGGCATCATGGTCAACCCGCACTACGTGGACGTGCTGGCCGAGCGGCAGTAGCCCGTCGGTATACCGAACGGTATTCTCAGCGGTATGAGCCCCACCACGATCAAGGTCGACAGCTCCGTGCGGGACCGACTAGCGGCGCTCGCCCGCGAGCGGGGCATCACCATGGGCGCCTTGCTCCTCGAGGCGACCGAGCGGCTCGAGCGGGACGCCTTCTTCGCGCGGGCGCAGACGCAGCTGGAGCGCCTGCGCCGCGAGGACCCGCAGGCATGGGAACGGGATCGCGACGAGTCCCGCGCCTGGCAGCAGGGCACCGACCGCGACACCGTGCCGAACGGAGACGACGAGGGATGGTGGGAGTGACCACGATCGAGACCGGCGACATCTGGGTCGCCACGCTCGATCCGACCGTCGGCCGCGAGCAGAGCGGCCGGCGTCCCGTGGTGGTGGTCTCGGCCAACGCGATGCACGCGCTGCCGATCAACATGGCCGTGGTGGTGCCGCTGACCGGCAACGATCGTGGGCTCGTCACCCAGCCACGGGTGTCGAGCCGGGCATCGGGCCTCAACCGGCCCAGCTTCGCCTGCCCGGAGGACGTCCGCGCCATCGACGCGTCCCGGTTGGGCCGCCGGCTCGGCCGCGTCAGCGCCGACGAACTCGACGACATCCGCAAAGTGCTGCGTTACTTCCTGGATCTTTGATCGGAGGCATGACTCGGGCCCGCGTGGGGCGCGACCGTTGCTCCCGCCAGGGACCGCTCCGCTTCGCTGCGCTGCCAGGTCCGCTGCTGATCGCCCGCACTGAACCGCCGGCTGCGAGGCAGCCCGCCCGGCTGCCTGCGGAACGACGCCGCACCGCTGGCTTCGGAACGACGCCGCCTGGCTGCCTGGCTTTGTCGCTGGTCAGGCGAACTTGGGGAAGACCGTGGTGGCGATCTCGGTAGGGGAAGGCATCTCGGCGATTTCGGCGGCCACCTCGGCCGACGCGGTGCGGAGCGGCGCGTCGGTCAGGAGGCGCTCGATGACAGCCACGTCGATGCGCTTGACCGGGACCGCCAGGCCCGCGCCGCGGGTGGCGACGGCGTCCGCGTTGTGGGCGCGGTCGCCGGGCCCCGGCGTGACCAGCTGCGGGACGCCCGCCGCCAGCGCCGCGAAGATGGTGCCGGCGCCGCCGTGGTGGATGATCGCGCTCGCGGTTTCGAGCGCCTCCGGGACGGGCGCCCAGCCGACCGCGCGCACGTTCGGCGGCAGCGTGCGCCCGGCCAGCCGGTCGGCGGCCCGGAGCAGCACGAACTCGGCCTTGACCCGCGGCGCGAGCCGGACGATGCGGTCCAGCACCGCCGTGGAGCCCGGGCCAGCGATCGTGCTGTGGCTGACCAGCACCCGGGGCATGGTCCCCGGTTCGCGCAGCGACGCCGGCAGGCTGGCGCCGCCGCCGTAGCCGACCGGTCGCATCGGCTGGCCGCTCGCGCCGGGCACCACACTGTCGGGGCTGATCCGCAGCACCACGGCGCTGGCCGGCACGGTGGTCCGGGTGCGCATCCTGGCGGTGGTCACCGCGAGCAGGATCGCGTCGTCGAAGAGCGTGTTGCCGTGCAGCACGGCCGGCACGTCGTGGCGGGCGGCGGCGACCGCGCCGGCGCCGGCCAGCGGTTCGTGGACGACCACGTCCGGGCGCCACCGCTCGACCAGCGCGGTCGTGGCGTTGACGAAGCGGTCGTTGACCGCGCCGAAGATGTGGCCGACGGCGTCCGTGCCGGCCCGGCCGGCCAGCTCGCGCACCAGCAACCGCGGGCGGCTCAGCATCGTGCCCAGCGCGATCCGGCCGAAGTTGAACGGGCCGGCGACCACGTCCTCGACCGGGAAGCCGGCCGGCGGCCGGGCCACGGCGTCACCGCCGGACGCGACGAGAACGTCGTGTCCGGCGGCGCGCAGGGCCTCGGCCAGCGGAACCATGGGATAGAGGTGACCGATCAGCGGGGCTGCGACGAACAGAATCCGCACGGGTTCGTCCTCTTCTCTGCGCGTGCCTTGCGACAAACCCTAGCCCGCGTCGGGGCGAGCGGCCGGTGACACCAGCCGGGCGCCGAGCGCCCGGGCGGCCACCACCAGGGCGGCGGCGGCGAGCACGATGTCCTTGGCCACGTACTGTCCCTCGATCGTCGGCGTGCCCGGGAACAGGTCGGTGAAGAACAGCACGAGCGGCGACATGATCCCGGCCAACGACGCGGCCAGCACCACCAGGCCGGTCTTGAGCAGGCGGCCGGTGATCAGCGTGATCCCGATGAAGCACTCGGCGACCGCGCACAGCACCACCGCGCCGGTGCCGGTGACCAGCCCGAAGCTGAGGGCGTCGATGGTGCGGGCGACCAGCGCCTCGGCCGGGCTGGCGCCCGGGAAGAACTTGAGCGCCCCGAAGCCCAGGAAGACCAGGCCCAGGCTGATCCGGAGCAGGTCGATGCTGTGCCGGGCCAGCAGGTCGGTGAGCCGGCGCTGGGCTCCGCCCAGTCGGATCGCGATCGTTGACATGACGTCCGTCCCCTCGTGTTTGACTGCCCGCTCAGCGTCGTGGAAGGCGAGGCGCCGGGCGTCCGCCGCCGAACGGCACATCGGGTACGCCACCCGCCGTACCACCGGTTCGTCCACGTACGAAGAAGGGCGGCCCGCTGGTACGTTCGGGCCATGGCGAGGGTGATCTTCGGAATGACCGTGTCGGTGGACGGCTACGTCGAGGACGCGGAGGGCAGCGCCGCGCCGCTCTATCCGGATCTCGCCGAGCTGCGGCCGACCCACTACATGACGGAGATGGTCGACGAGACCGGCGCCGTCCTCATGGGACGGAAGACGTTCGCGATGGGCGACCCGGACGGCTACGCGGGCTCGTACGAGTTCCAGGTCCCGATCTTCGTCGTTACCCACCAGCCGCCGGCCACCCACCCGCGCGAGTCGGGCGGGCTCACGTTCACGTTCGTCACCGACGGGCCGGAGGCGGCGGTCGCGGCGGCGAAGCAGGCGGCCGGCGAGCGCGACGTCACCGTCGTCGGCGGCGTCGACCTGGGGCACCAGCTCCTCACCCGCGGCCTGGTCGACGAGCTGCGGCTCGACGTCATGCCGGTGCTGCTCGGCGGCGGCCGGCGCCTGTTCGAGGCCGACGCCGACCTGGCCGCGCTCGGCCTGCGCAAGACCCGGGTGCTCGAGGTCGGCATGCGCACATCGCTGCGCTTCACGGTCTCGACGTGAGTGCTCCACATCGGACGGTCGGTGCTGGCGGCGCCGCCCTGCTGGCCGGGCTGAGGGCCGGCCGGCTCGACCCGTAGGCTGGGCGGTATGCGGGTGGCGTACGGAGCCGACGACGCGAACGAGACCACGCGGGCCGTCCAGCAGGCGCTGGCCGACCGGGGGATCGAGGTCGTCGACGTGACAGGTGACCAGCAGTGGCCCGACATCGGCGCCGCCGTCGGCCGCGCGGTCGCCGAGGGCCACGCCGACCTGGGCGTCGTCCTCTGCTGGACCGGCACGGGCACGGCCATCGCCGCCAACAAGATCACCGGCGTACGCGCCGCGCTGGCCTGGGACCCCTGGATCGCCGGCGGCGCCCGCAAGTGGAACGACGCCAACGTCCTCGCGCTGAGCCTCAAACGCCTGGCCCCCGACGTGGCGGTCGAGGTCCTGGCCGCCTTCCTCGACACCACCGGGCCCGACCCCGACGAGGCCGCCAACATCGCCCGGCTCGGTGCGCTCGATGACTGACCTGCGCCGCGCCACCCCACGCGACCTGGCCGCGATCCTCGACGACCTCCCCGCGTACTGGGGCGATCGCGACGTCCGCCACCTCCACCACCCGATGTTCGTCCGCGAGTTCGGCGACACCGCCTTCGTCTCGGGCGCGGTCGACGGCTACCTGTTCGGCTTCGTCGCCCCCGCCCACGTCGGCTACATCCACGCGGTCGCGGTGCACCGGCGCGCCCGCGGGACGGGAGTCGGCCGCCACCTCTACAAAGCGTTCGCGGACGCGGCCCGGGCGCGCGGCGCCACCCGCCTCAAGGCCATCACCGGCCCGGCCAACGCGGACTCGATCCGCTTCCACGAACGGCTCGGCTTCACCGCGGCCCTGGCCGCCGACTACAGCGGCCCCGGCCAGGACCGCGTGATCCTCACCCGCGACCTGCCCTAGATCGGGAGCAGGCGATCCCGGGTCCGTCGGGGGCACGACCGTCGCTCCCGCCGGGGACCGCTCCGCTTCGCTCCGCTGCCAGGCCCGCGTGGGGTCAGGCGGTCGCGGCCGTGCGGGGCCCGTCCGGATCGTCTGCGGCCGGGCTCGCGCCGGGTCAGGTGGTTGCGGCCGTGCGAGGCCCGTCCGGATCGTCCGCGGCCGGGCCCGCGCCGGGTTAGGCGGTTGCCGCCGCTCGGGCGCCTTCCGGATCGTCGGCGGCCAGGACGGCGCCGGCGATGCGTTCGCATTCGTCGCGGGTGTGGACCGCCAACGCGTCGCGGACCGCGGGGATCGCTCGGGCCGGCATCGACAGGCTCGTGATGCCGAGGCCGGCGAAGACCGGCGCCAGGCCCGGATCGGCCGCGGCCTCGCCGCAGATGCCGACCGGCTTGCCGGCCGCGCGCCCGGCGCGGGCGCACATGGCGATCAGGTCCAGCAGCCCCGGCTGCCACGGGTCGAGCAGTTCCGCGAGGTCGCCGCACATGCGGTCGGCGGCGAACGCGTACTGGCTCAGGTCGTTGGTCCCGACCGACAGGAAGTCGACCTCGCGCAGCAGCGCGCGGACCCGCAGCGCCGCGGCCGGGATCTCGACCATCACGCCGGCGGAGGGCAGGCCGGCGGCGCGGGCCCGGCTGACGAAGTCGCGGGCCTCGGCCGGCGTCGCGATCATCGGCGCCATCACCCACGCGGTCGCGCCGGTGCGGGCGGCGGCCGCCGCGATGGCCGCGAGTTGGCCGTCGAGCAGGGCGGGGTCGCGACGGGCGAGGCGCACGCCGCGTACGCCCAGCGCCGGGTTCGGTTCGCCGGACTGGTCCAGGAACGGCAGCGGCTTGTCGGCGCCCGCGTCCAGCGTGCGCACCACGATCTTGCGGCCGCCGAGGGCGTCGAACACGGCCGCGTACGCCTCGACCTGCTCGTCGTGGCTCGGCGCCTGCTGGCGGTCGAGGTAGAGCAGCTCGGTGCGGAACAGCCCGACCCCCTCGGCGCCGGCGACCGGGTCGGCGGCCGTGCCCACGTTGGCGAGCAGCTCGACCGCCCATCCGTCGGCCGTGCGGCCCGGTCCCGTCGAGGCGGCCGCGCGCGCCCGGCGGTCCTGCTCGCGCCGCCGGCTGTCGGCGACGGTCGCCTCGTCGACCCCGACCCGCACCGTGCCGGCGGCGCCGTCGACGGCGACCACCATGCCGTCGCGGAGGCCGGCCGCCCCGCCGCAGCGGACGACCGCCGGGATGCCCAGCGAGCGCGCCAGGATCGCGGTGTGGCTCGTCGGCCCGCCGGCCTCGGTGACCAGCGCGAGCACCCGCTCCGGGTCGAGGCCGGCGGTGTCGGCCGGGGCGAGGTCGGTCGCGACGAGCACGAACGGGTCGTCGGGCGACGGGATGCCCGGCATCGGCGCGCCGCTGGAGACCGCCACCGCGCGGTCGCGGAGGTCGTCGAGGTCGGCCACCCGCTCGGCCAGGTACCCGCCCGCCTCCAGGAACGCCTGCCGATGCACCGCGAACGCCGCGTCGATCGCGTGCGGCGCGTCGGAGCCCGCGCGGATCGCGTCGGCCACCGCCTCGTCGAGCACCGGGTCCTCGGCCATCATGACCTGGGCCCGGAGGATCTCGGCCGCGGTGGCGTCGTGAGTGGCGTCCGCGCGCCGGGCCAGCTCGGCCGCGACCGCCCGCAGCGCCGCCGCCGCGCCGGCCAGCTCAGCCTCCACATCGGACACGGTGCGCGGGGCCGGCATCCGCGGCGCGGCACCGGCCCGGCACACCGGCCCGGCCGCGAACCCGGGCGACACCCCGATCCCGCGCAGCGGCTCACTACTACTTATCGCCGAAGCCTCCACCGTCGCACCGCCCGCCGTCTTCGCGACGGCAGCACCACCCGCCTCCATGGCGGCGTCGTCCGAAGCCGGCTCAGCGGTGCCGGTCGCGGCCACCGCGGGGTCAGCCATTGGACCCAGCCTCCTCCGCGTCCAGGTCGCGGGCCAGCAGGGCGGCCAGGTCGTCGAGCACCGCGTCGGCGCCGTCGCCCTCGGCGGTGATGGTCACCTCGGTGCCCTGCTTGGCGCCCAGCGACAGGACGGACAGCATGCTGTTGGCGGGTACGGGCTTGCGGCCCTCGACGTTGATCTTCACCGGCAGGGGAGCGGCGCCCGCGGCCGCGACGAAGAGGGCGGCCGGGCGGGCGTGCAGGCCGGTACGCGAACCGACGGTCACGGTGCGGGACGGCATGTCGTACTCCTCTAGGGCTCGATGGTGACCTTGATGGCGGCGCCGCGGGCGACGATGTCGAACGCCTCCAGCGCCTCCGTCACGGGCAGGCGGTGGGTGATCAGGTCGGCGACCGGGACCGCGCCGGAGGCGATCAGGTCCAGCGCGCGCTTGTTGTGCGTCGGGCTGGAGCCGTTGGCGCCGACGATCGTCAGCTCCTGGTAGTGCACGAGGTTGCTGTCCACCCTGATCACCGGGTCGTCCTTGGGCAGCCCGCCGAAGAAGCTGATCCGGGCCTGCCGGGCGCACAGCGCGAACGCCTGCTCCTGCGCCGCCTTGGCCGCCGCCGCGGTGATCACCACGTCGGCGCCCCGGCCGTCGGTGAGCTTGCGGACCTCGTCGACGACGTCGGTGTCGGCACCGCAGATCGCCGCGTCCGGTTCGACGCGCGACGCCGACAACGCCAGCCGTTCCGCGTTGAGGTCCACCAGGAACACGCGGCGGGCGCCCCGGGCCCGGGCCAGCCGCACGTGCAGGCAGCCGATCGGGCCCGCCCCCATCACGACGACGTCGTCGCCCTCGCCGACCCGGGCCAGTTCCTGCCCGTTCAGCACGCACGCGAGGGGTTCGGCGACCGACGCCTCGGCGTACCCGATGCCCGATGGGATCCGGTTGAGACCGTCGACGGCGAGGACCTTGGCGGGTACGAGCATCAGCTCCGCGAAGCCGCCGTCGTAGTGGTAGCCCATCGACTCCTGGTTGGGGCACACGGTCATCCGGCCGCGCCGGCACTCGCCGCACTGTCCACAGGGGATCGCGGCGATCACCTGCACGCGGTCGCCGGCCTGCCAACCGGTGTCGCCGCCGTCGACGACCTCGCCGGCGATCTCGTGGCCCATCACCCGCGGCGGGCGGATGTGGTGGTGCCCGAACTTGAAGATCTTGACGTCGGTGCCGCAGGTGGAGCAGTTGTGCACGCGGATCAGCACGTCGCCGCCGGTGCGGGTGGGTTCGGGGGCGTCCTCGATGCGTACGTCGCCGGGCGCGTGGAAGCGCACGACCTTCATGCCGTCTCCTCGATCGGGGTCAACAGGTCGTAGACCGTCTGCTGGTCGGTGGCCGCGCGCAACGCCGCGGCCCGGTCGGGGTCGAGCAGGATCTGCGCCAGCTCGCCGAGCACCTCGACGTGCCCGTCGCCGCGGGCCGCGATGGCCACGCAGACGCTCACCGGCTGGCCGCCCCAGTCGACGCCGGCCGGGAAACGCAGCACCGCGAGGGCGTCCCGCAGCACCGTGTCCTTGCCGGCCAGGGTGCCGTGCGGGATGGCGACACCCTCACCGACGTACGTCGAGATGGACTGCTCGCGTTCGAGCATCGCGGCCACGTAGGCCGGGGCGACCGCGCCCACCTCGACCAGCACCTCGCCGCAGCGCCGGATGGCGGCGTCGCGGTCGGCGGCCGTCTCGGTGAGCCGGATGGCGGCCGGGTCCAGCAGCGCGCCCAGGCCCTCAGCCATCGAGCTCGCCGCCGGACTCGACGACCTTGACCAGCCGGGTGACGGCCGGATCGCCGATGAACACCTGGACCGGCACGATCACCTTGCCGGGAGCGCTGCCCCGGGCCCGGTCGGCCAGGCCGGCGTGGCAGACCACCACGTCCGCGTCGGCCGGGATCGAGTTGACCGGCGTGTGCTCGACGGTGACCCGGTGCTTCTTGAGCTGGCGCCGCAGCTGGCTGGCGAGCATGACGCTGCTGCCCATGCCGGCGTCGCAGGCCACGACCACCTTCTGGATGTCGCTGCCCTTGATGTTGGCCATGACGATCGCCTTTCGGGGTGAGGGGAAAGGAACGGCCCGTTCCAATCGCTTTTCACATAGGAACGGACCGTTCCTAACGCGGGTCAGGCGGTGGTGCGTTGCTCCGGGACCGCGGCGGCGACGCCGGCGGGCTCGCGGTCACGGTCGGGCTGGGTGCCGGGCTGAGGATCGGCATCCGGGGGTACGGCGGCCGCGTCGCCGTCGGCGGTCGTCGGCTCCTCCTTGGGTTCGAGGCGGCCGAAGCCGAGCAGCGCGGCGGCCACGGCGAACGTGACGCCGGCGGAGATCACCACGCCGAGCAGCATCGGGATGTAACCGCCGCGTGGGGTGACCGCGAAGTACGCGAAGATGCTGCCGGGCGAGGGCGTCGCGGTGAGACCGGCGTCAGTGATCATGAAGGTGCCGACACCGGCCGCGCCACCGGCGATCATGGCGATGATCAGGCGGGGCTTCATCAGCACGTACGGGAAGTAGATCTCGTGGATGCCGCCGAGGAACTGGATGATCATGGCGGCCGGGGCGGTGGCGCGCAGGTTGCGCGGGCCGAAGAAGAAGAACGCGAGCAGCAGGCCGAGGCCCGGGCCCGGGTTCGACTCGATCATGAACAGGATGGACTTGCCGGTCTCGGCGGCCTCGGCCACGCCGAGCGGCCCGAACACGCCGTGGTTGATGGCGTTGTTGAGGAACAGCACCTTGGCCGGCTCGACGAGCACGGAGGCCAACGGCAGCAGGTTGCGGTCGACCAGCCAGCTGACCGCGTCGCCGGCGGCGTTGGTGACCGTACGCATGACGGGGCCGATCGCCCACGCGCCGATCAGCGCCATGCCGCCGCCGATGATGCCGGCGGAGAAGTTGTTGACCAGCATCTCGAAGCCCGGCCGGATGCGGTCCTCGACCAGGTTGTCGAACTGCTTGAGCAACCAGGCGGTGGCCGGCCCGATGATCATCGCGCCGAGGAACATCGGCGACGCGTTCTCGAGCTCGGTGCCCATCACGGCGCCGGCGCCGACCGCGACGCCGACGGTGGCGACGGCGCCCACGACGGCGCCGCGCTGCCCGTGCACCAGCCGGCCGCCGGTGTAGCCGATCAGGATCGGCAGCAGGAAGAAGATCATCGGGTTGACCAGCTGCCCGAAGTCGTCGTTCGGTATCCAGCCGGTCGGGATGAACAGCGCGGTGATCAGACCCCAGGCGATGAACGCGCCGATGTTGGGCATGATCATGGCCGCCAGATTGCCGCCGAACCGCTGCACGGTGGCGCGGAATCCGGTGCCCTGCACCGCGGGCGTGTAGCCGCGTTCCTCGGTAGTTGTCACCGAACGCTCCCTTCGGGGGTAGGGGAGGGGTCCGTCAGCCCTGCGGGCTCGTCCGGACGAGATCGGAATCGGAATGGATCACAACGGCCTCCCGGCGGAGGTCGTCGGGGCGTGGCATGCGGCTACCGGGCAGGCTGACCGCCGCCGCGCCCCACGCCAGCCCTTCGGCCAGCGCGGCCTCGAGGTCCGGCCGCAGAGCCCGGCCGCGACGATCGCCGCCGGCGGGACCGCGATGAGAAACTCCGTCCTCGCCGCCCCCGCCTATCCGCTCGCCGCGGTCGGCGCCGACCGATCGGGCTGCGGCGCGGGATCCGCCGACGGCAGCGGAGCGGCCGGTGCCGGCCGCGCCGACGGTGCCGGTCGAGCCGGCGGTGCCGGTCGAGCCGGCGGTGCCGGTCGAGCCGGCGTTGCCGGTCGAGCCGGCGGTGCCGGTCGAGCCGGCGTTGCCGGTCGAGCCGGCGTTGCCGGTCGAGCCGGCCGCGGCGGCGCTGACTTGGCTCGGGTTCGAGTCGGATGTGCCGCGGGCGTCAGCGTTCCCACCCGCGGCTGAGTGGCTGTCCGGACCCCCACCGTTGGCGACGGCCTCCGCGGCGCGGCTCTCAGATCGGGTCAAGGCGGCCAGGAACCCCGCCAGCAAGGCGTCGCCGGCGCCGACGGAGCTGCGGGGCGCCGGGACCGGGGCCGCGCCGCTGACGACGGTGTGGGCGGTGACCAGGATGGCGCCGTCGGCGCCCAGGCTGGCCAGGACCGCGCCGGCGCCCCAGGCGCGTACCTCGTCGGCGGCCGCGACCACGTCCGACCGGGCCGGCAAGGCGTGACCGACCACTTCGGACAGTTCCTCGCGGTTGGGCTTGACCAGATGTGCGCCCGCCTCCGCCGCCGCCCGCAGCGCCGGGCCGCTCGTGTCGACCGCCAGCCGCACCCCCGCCGCCACGATGCGACCGCACAGCCGGCCGAAGGCCGACGGGGTGACGCCCGGCGGCAGGCTGCCGCAGACGACCACCCAGCCGGCCGCGCCCGCCGCGGCCAGGACCTGCGCCGCCACCGCGTCGAACTCGAGCCCGGAAAGGGTGGGTCCGGGTTCGTTGACCTTGGTGACCGTGCCGTCGGGTTCGGCGAGGGTGATGTTGGAGCGGGTGTGGCCGCCGATCGGGACGGCGACCAGGTCAACGCCCTCCTCGGCGAGCAGGCGGACGAGGTGCGCGCCCTCGTCGCCGCCGCAGGGGAGGACCGCGCGCGACGCGACGCCGTTGGCGAGCAGCGCGCGGGACACGTTGACGCCCTTGCCGCCCGGGTCCAGGTGGGCCGAGCGGGCCCGGATGACGTCGCCCCGGGTCAGGTCGTCGATCTCGATCGCCCGGTCGAGGCTCGGGTTGAGGGTGACGGTGACGATCATGCCCGGACCACCCGGACGCCCGCCGCCTCGACGTCGCCCGCCAGCTCGTCGTCGACGCCCGTGTCGGTGATCAGCACGTCGAGGTCGGCCAGCCGGCCGAACCGGGCCAGGTAGTCGTTGCCGATCTTGGTGTGGTCGGCCAGCAGGACGACCCGGCGGGCGGCGGCGATCATCGCCCGCTTGACCGTCGCCTCGGCCGGGTCCGGTGTGGTCAGCCCACGTTCGACGGAGCAGCCGTTGGTGCCCATGAACGCGACGTCCACGTACATGTCGGCGAGCGGGCGCAACGCCCAGTCGTCGACGGTGGCCAGGGTCTTGCCGCGGACCCGGCCGCCCAGCAGCAGCACGGTGAGGTTGGCCCGGGTGCCGAGCACGGTGGCCAGCACGGGCGAGTTGACGACGACGGACAGCTCGCGGTCGGTGGGCAGGGCCTGCGCGAGCCGCGCGGTGGTGCTGCCCGCGTCGAGGATCACCGCGCCCTCGTCGGGCAGCTCGGCCAGGGCCGCCTTGGCGATCCGCTCCTTCTCGGTGATCAGCACGGAGTCGCGGGCGGCGAGCGCCGGCTCGAAGCCGATCCGCTCGACCGGGATCGCTCCACCATGGACACGGCGGAGCACCCCGGCCCGTTCGAGCACGGTCAGGTCGCGGCGGATCGTCTCGGCGGTCACCTGGAAGCCGTCGGCGAGCGCGGTCACGTCGACCCGACCCTGGGCGCGGGCGAGCCGCAGGATCTCTTCTTGCCGCTCCTCCGCGTACATGTGGCTTTGCCTCCGCATCATTTTGTTTCGTTTCTGTTTACGCTTGACTATGTGGGAAGTCAAGACATGGAAATGCCCCGACCGGTACGGCCGGGGCAGCGCGAACGATCTTTCAGGAAGCGGCGAGCGAGCCGAGCAGCGCGAGCGAGCGGGCCGACTCGCTGCCCGGCTCGGCGTGGTAGACCCCGAGCATCAGGCCCTCGGCGCCGGCGATGGTCAGCTTGTCCGCGTAGAGGTCCAGGTCGCCGACCTCGGGATGGCGCATCAGGCTGAACCGGCCCGCCGGTCGCCGCACGTCGTGTCGGGCCCAGAGCTGGCGGAACTCCTCGCTCTTCAGCGACAGTTCGCCAACCAACGCGGCCAGCCGCGGGTCGTCGTCGTGCCCGGTCGCGTCGGCGCGCAGGCCGGCCACGACGTGGGCGACGGCCTCGGGCCAGTCCCGGTGGAACGTGCGCTCGGCCGGATCCAGGAACGCGGCGCGTAACCGGTTGACGCCGGGGACGAGGTTGGGCGACAACGCCACGGCCATCCGGTTGGCGGCGAGCACGTCGAGCCACCGGGTCTGCACGTACGCCGGTGAGGTGAGCTCGTCGAGCAGGTGCCGGATGCTCTCCGGGACGTCGGCGGCGGCCGCCCGGCTCGCGGTGCGCGAGGCGGGCTGGCTGAGCCGGATCAGGTACGCGGTGGCGTCGCCGTCCAGGCGCAACACCCGGGCGAGCGCGTCCAGTACCTGCACCGACGGATGCCGGTCGCGGCCCTGCTCGAGCCGCAGGTAGTAGTCGGAGCTGATCCCGGCGAGCATCGCCACCTCTTCGCGGCGCAGCCCGGGCACCCGCCGCACGCCCACGCCCCGGCCGAGCCCGACCTCTTCGGGCGTGATCCGTTCCCGATGAGCCCGCAGGAAGTCGCCCAGCGTGTTGCCGCTCTCCACGAAACCGACGATAGGCGGGTCCGGCGCGCCATGGGTGGTCCCCGCACACCCAGGAACAGCACGACTCTGCCTGTCCGGCGCGGTCGGGGGCGTTGTCGACGGCATGACGACCACAACCATCTCCGGCGGCGTCCTTCGCCTGGCCGACGACGTGATCATCACCCGCATGGGGTACGGCGCCATGCAGCTGGCCGGTCCCAACGTGTTCGGCCCGCCGCGCGACCCCGAGCAGGCGGTCGCGGTGCTGCGCGAGGCCGTCGCGCGCGGCGTGACGCACGTCGACACGAGTGACTACTACGGCCCCGTCGTGGTGAACCGGTTGATCCGCCGGGCGCTCCACCCGTACCCCGACGATCTGGTCATCGCCACCAAGGTCGGCTCACGCCGCATGCCCGACGGCCGCTGGGTCCAGTCGCTGCACCCGGAGGACCTCGCGGCCCAGGTGCACGACAATCTGCGCAACCTCGGCGTCGACGCGCTGGACCTGGTCAACCTGCGGGTGGGCGGCCTGCACGAAGCCGTCGAAGGCTCGGTCGCGGAGGCGTTCGGCGCGCTGGCCGAGCTGCGCGAGCAGGGATTGATCAGGCATCTGGGGCTCAGCACCGTCACCGCGAGCCAGCTTCGCGAGGCCCGGTCGATCGCGCCCGTCGTGGCGGTGCAGAACTTCTACAACCTCGCCCAGCGGGCCGACGACGCGCTGGTCGACCTGGTGGCGGCAGAGGGCGTGGCCTTCGTGCCGTACTTCCCGCTGGGCGGCTTCTCGCCCCTGCAGTCGACCAAGCTGCGTGACGTCGCGGTCCGGCTGGAGGCCACGCCGCAGCAGGTCGCGCTGGCCTGGCTGCTACGGCGGTCGCCGACGATGGCACTGATCCCGGGTACGTCGTCGGTGGCGCACCTGCGCGAGAACCTCGCCGCCGCCGACCTGGAGCTGCCGGCGGACGCGCTCGCGGAACTCGACCTAGTTGGGGTGGGCGATGATGCCGCTCGGCCAGCGCAGGGCGCGTGACGCCGGCGCCGGACGGCCGAGGTGGAAGCCCTGCGCGAACGGCATGCCGAGGGCGGCGAGGGTGCGTACCTCCAGCGCGCTCTCCACGCCCTCGGCGATGATGTCGGTGACGCCGGCGCCGGCGGCGAGCAGGCGGACCGCCCGTACCACCGTCGGGTCGGGCAGTCCGGGCTCCTCGTCGTGGAGCAGCTCGCGGGAGATCTTGATGCCGTCGATCGGCAGCCGCCGCACGCTGGCCAGCGACGAGAAGCCGGTGCCGAAGTCGTCGACCAGCACGCGTATGCCGGCGCGGCGCAGCTCGATCAACTGGGCGCGGGACCGGGCCGACGACAGCAGCGCCGACTCGGTCACCTCGACCCGCAGCTGGTCGCCGGGGATGCCCTCCTCGTTGAGCGCGCGCAGCACCTGACCCGCGAAGGTCTCGTCGTCGAGCTGGACGGCGCTGACGTTGACCGACAGCCACTTGTCGCGGCAGCCGCCGTAGCGCCGCTTGTCGCGCAGCGCCCGCCGGAGCACCCGCAGGCCGATGTCGCCGATCAGGCCGTTGCGCTCCGCCGCCGGGATGAAGGCGTCGGGGGAGACCCAGCCGCGCTCCTGGTCGGGCCAGCGGGCGAGCGCCTCGTAGCCGACGATCCGGCCGCCGTCGAGGGCCACCACCGGCTGGTAGTGCACCGTGAGCCGGTCGGCCTCGACGGCCCGGCGCAGGTCGATGTCGAGCGAGACGCGCTGGCGGGCGCTGGAGTCCATCGGCGTTCCGCAGATCGTGACGGCGCCCGGCGCCCGATGGCTGGCCTCCTCGAGGGCCAGGCTGGCGCGGGAGATCACGGTCTCGCCGTCGTCGCCGGGGCGGGCCGGGGCGGCGCCGGCGCTGAGCTGCCCGTAGACGGTCGAGGTCCAGCCGCTGCCACGTTCGACGAGGTCCTGCAGGCGCTGCTCGAGCCGGTCGGTGCGGTTGAGGACGAGCAGCATGTCGCCATCCGGGAGAACGGACAGGACCTCGTCGGGCTCCATCCGGGCGCGCAGGCGCTCGCTGATCCGGTCGAGCAGTTCGGTGGCCGCGGCGGCGCCCAGGGAGCTGCGGATCTCGCGATAGTCGTAGACCGCGAACCGGGCGACCGCGAACCCGGTGCCGTGATCACGGATGAGCGTACCAAGATGTTCACAGAGAGTAACCGGCTCGACCGGCGCCGAGAGCGCCCGCATCGTCAGGTCCGCTGTCACATTTCCCCCTGAGCACATGGGAGCGCCCCAGCCGACGCTCCCGGCGCACTGTGAATGCCGGACGCCCTACGGTACGTGATGGGTCGGCCAAAAGGTGTACCCGGAATGACCGAAATCACCCGCATCCAACATCTCCCCTGTTTGGGGGAATGCTCGAGCTGAGATTCCCCTTGTTCGGGGGAATGCTGGGGTCCGGAAAAGTGTCATACCCCGCGACTAGAGTTGCCGAGGCAGAGATTCTGCAGGTCTTCCATCTTGTCAGGAGTGGGCTGGGCTGTGGCCGACCGACTGATCGTGCGCGGCGCGCGGGAGCACAACCTGCGCGACGTCAACCTGGATCTACCGCGCGACGCCATGATCGTTTTCACCGGGCTGTCCGGTTCGGGCAAGTCGAGCCTGGCGTTCGACACGATCTTCGCAGAGGGCCAGCGTCGTTACGTCGAGTCACTTTCCTCGTACGCCCGGCAGTTTCTGGGTCAGATGGACAAGCCCGACGTCGACTTCATCGAGGGCCTCAGCCCGGCCGTCTCGATCGACCAGAAGTCGACCTCGCGCAACCCGCGCTCGACGGTCGGCACGATCACCGAGGTCTACGACTACCTCCGGCTGCTGTTCGCCCGCGTCGGCGAGCCGCACTGTCCGGTGTGTGGCGAGCCGATCGCGCGGCAGAGCCCGCAGCAGATCGTCGACCGGGTGCTGACCATGCCCGAGGGCACCCGGTTCCAGGTGCTGGCGCCGGTGGTCCGCGGTCGCAAGGGTGAATACGTCGACCTGTTCGCCGAGCTCCAGTCCAAGGGCTTCGCGCGGGCCCGGGTCGACGGCGTCGTGCACCCGCTGACCGAGCCGCCCAAGCTCAAGAAGCAGGAGAAGCACACCATCGAGGTGGTCGTCGACCGCCTCGCCGTCAAGGGCTCCGCCAAGCAGCGGATGACCGACTCGATCGAGACCGCGCTGCGGCTGGCGGCCGGCGTGGTGCTGCTCGAGTTCGTCGACGAGCCCGACGACTCGCCGACCCGCGAGCGCATCTTCTCCGAGCACCTGGCCTGCCCCAACGACCACCCGCTGGCGATCGAGGACCTCGAGCCCCGGGTGTTCTCGTTCAACTCGCCCTACGGCGCCTGCCCGGAGTGCACGGGCATCGGCACCAAGAAAGAGGTCGACCCCGAGCTGGTGATCCCCGACCCGGAGCGCACCCTGCGCGAGGGCGCGGTGCAGCCGTGGGCGACGACCCAGACACTCGAATACTTCCTGCGGCTGCTGCAGGCGCTGGGCGAGGCCGAGCACTTCGATCTCGACACCCCGTGGCGCGCGCTGTCCAACCGGGCGCAGAAGACGATCCTCTACGGGTCGCACGACCAGGTGCACGTCCGCTACCGCAACAAATACGGTCGCGAGCGCTCCTACTACACCGGCTTCGAGGGCGCGGTGCAGTGGATCGAGCGGCGCCACGGTGACACCGAGTCCGAGTGGTCGCGCGACAAATACGAGGGCTACATGCGCGACGTGCCGTGCTCGGTCTGCGGCGGTGCGCGGCTCAAGCCCGAGGTGCTCGCGGTCACGATCGACGGCCGCAACATCGCCGAGGTCACCGGCATGTCGGTCGGCGACTGCGCCGACCTGCTCGGCGGCATGGTGCTCAACGACCGGCAGAAGATGATCGCCGAGCGGGTGCTCAAGGAGATCAACGCCCGGCTGCGGTTCCTGGTCGACGTGGGTCTCGACTACCTGTCGCTCGACCGGCCGGCGGGCACGCTGTCCGGTGGCGAGGCGCAGCGCATCCGGCTCGCCACCCAGATCGGCTCCGGTCTGGTCGGCGTGCTCTACGTGCTCGACGAGCCGTCGATCGGCCTGCACCAGCGCGACAACCACCGGCTGATCGAGACGCTGGTCCGGCTGCGCCGGCTCGGCAACACGCTGATCGTGGTCGAGCACGACGAGGACACGATCCGCACCGCCGACTGGGTCGTCGACATCGGCCCCGGCGCCGGCGAGCACGGCGGCGAGATCGTCCACAGTGGCTCGTTCGAGGACCTGCTGGCCAATGAGGCGTCGGTGACCGGGGCCTACCTGGCGGGCCGGAGGCAGATCCCGACGCCGATGGTGCGCCGGCCGGCGACGACCGGGCGCGAGCTGGTCGTGGTCGGCGCCCGCGAGCACAACCTCAAGAACCTGACCGTGCCGTTCCCGCTGGGCCAGTTCATCGCCGTCACCGGCGTGAGCGGCTCGGGCAAGTCGACGCTGGTCAACGACATCCTCTACACGGTGCTGGCCAACCAGGTCAACGGCGCGCGCCTCGTGCCGGGCCGCCACCTGCGGGTCACCGGCCTCGACAACGTCGACAAGGTGGTCGGCGTCGACCAGTCGCCGATCGGGCGCACGCCGCGGTCCAACCCCGCGACCTACACGGGCGTCTTCGACAACATCCGCAAGCTGTTCGCGGAGACCACCGAGGCCAAGGTCCGCGGCTACGGCCCGGGCCGGTTCTCCTTCAACGTCAAGGGCGGCCGCTGCGAGAACTGCGCGGGCGACGGCACGATCAAGATCGAGATGAACTTCCTCCCGGACGTCTACGTGCCGTGCGAGGTCTGCAAGGGCGCCCGCTACAACCGGGAGACGCTCGAGGTCCACTACAAGGGCCGCACGATCTCCGAGGTGCTGGAGATGCCGATCGAGGAGGCGTCGACCTTCTTCGAGGCGATCCCGGCGATCCACCGCCACCTCAAGACCCTGGTCGACGTCGGCCTCGGCTACGTCCGCCTGGGCCAGCCGGCGCCGACCCTGTCGGGCGGCGAGGCGCAGCGGGTCAAGCTGGCGTCGGAGCTGCAGAAGCGCTCGACCGGCCGCACGGTCTACGTCCTCGACGAGCCGACCACCGGCCTGCACTTCGAAGACATCCGCAAGCTGCTCAAGGTCCTCGAGAGCCTCGTCGACAAGGGCAACACGGTCATCGTCATCGAACACAACCTCGACGTCATCAAGACCGCCGACTGGATCATCGACATGGGTCCGTCAGGCGGCCACCGTGGCGGCCTGCTGATCGCCGCCGGCACGCCGGAGGAGATCGCCGAGGTCCCGGAGAGCGCGACGGGCCAGTTCCTGCGGCACACGCTGGAGCTCGAAGGCCCGGCCAAGGGCTCGGACAAGGCGATCGCCCGGGCGGCCAAGGCCAACGGCGGCGGCAACGGCAACGGCAAGGTGGCCGGGGGCAACGGCAAGGCCGGCGGCAACGGGAGTGGCAAGGCGGTCGGCGGCAACGGCCGGGCGGCGGCCACGAAGGCCGCGGAGCCGGCGGCCGACGACCCGGAGCCGAAGGCCGCGAAGGCGACCGCGACCAAGGCGGCGGGGACGCGGGCGAAGACGACCGCGGCCAAGGCCACCAAGGCCGCGACCAACTCGCGGGCGAAGACGACCGCGGCAGCGCAGGCGGAGGAGAAGCCGGCGAAGAAGGCCGCGGCTCCGCGGGCACGGACGGCATCGAAGGCGACCACCCGCACGCGCGGCTGACCCGCCCGCGCCCGGCGGCCTGGCGCTGGTCGGTGCGCGCTGTGCGACGGCGGACCCGCCGGTGCGGCGCGGCCTGGCGCTGGTCGGCGTGCGCTCCGCGCGGCGGACCCGCCGGTGCGGCGCGGCCTGGCGCTGGTCGGTGCGCGCTCCGCGCGGCGGACCCGCCGGGGCGCGGCTTGGTGCTGGCTGGCGTGCGCTCCGCGTGGCTGGCCGACCGCCCAAGGTGGCTTAGCGGTGGGTAATCGCCCGCCAGACTGCTCCGTGCCGGGCGCTTCGTGGCTTGGCACCGGTCGGAGCGTGCTGGTTGATGCGGCCGCGCACCGTTGATCGTGTGGCGGCCAATGGGTCAGCGCGTGTAGCGGGCGGCTAGTTCGCGTTCGCCGGCTCCGGGATCGGGGTGGCCCGCGAACGCGCGCTCGCGGAGGTCCTCCGGGAAGATCCGCTCGATGTCGGCCTGGTGGGCGGCGCCGTCGCCTGGTGCCTCGACCCGCGCCGGGCTCGATCGGTGGACCGCTACCACCGTGCTGACCCGCGAGCTGTCCTCGAAGGCGACCCCGTCGCGCTTCTCGGCGCACAGCACCGCGGCGTAGACGGTGGTGACATCGCCGGCCGTCGCAGCGTCGACCGGGTCGGCGCCGAACGGCTCGGCCACGCACACCAACCGCCCGTCCGAGCCGGCGAGCAACGGGTCCGCCGAACCGGTCTCGAGCGCGGTGACCACGACGGTCGCCAGCTCGGCGGCCATCGCCGGCGGCAGCGGGGCGCGCTCGTCCGACGCGGCACAGGCCACGGCGGCGAACGCGGCGGCAGCGACGGTCACCCAAGGCGTCACCGCGGGCCATCGCCGGAGCGTCACCCTCGTCCCCCCTCGTTCGGCGGTCAGTGGCTGGTCGTCACCAGGCGGATCGCGACGGCGGCCAGCAGCACCCCGGTCACCCGCTCGATCCAGGCCTTGACCCGCGGGCGGCGCAGGCAGCGGCCGAGTCGCTCGACGGCGGCCACGTACAGGCCGAACCACGCCACGTAGAGCACCGCGAACACCCCCGACAACAGCATGGCCTCCGCCCGCGGGGAGCGGCTGTCCGCGCTGAGGAACTGCGGCAGGAACGTGACGAAGAACAGCGCCACCTTCGGGTTGAGGGCGTTGGACAGGAAACCTTGCCAGAGGTACGCCGACCGGTGCGGCGCCGCCCTCACCGCCGGCTCGTCGACGGCCGACGCCCGCGCCGACCAGAGCAGGTGGACGCCGAGCCACAGCAGGTACGCCGCCCCCACGATCTTCAGCGCCGTGAACGCGGTCGCCGAGGCGAGCAGCAGCGCCGACAGTCCCAGTGCGGCCGCCGCAACGTGCACGCCCGAGCCGAGCACGCCGCCGAGCATCGTGAGCAGCCCGCCCGCCCGGCCGCCGACCAGCGCGTTGCGGGTGATCAGGGCCTGGTCCGGCCCCGGCAACATGATCAGCACCAGGGCCGCGATCGCGAACGTCGTCATGCGTACGACGATGCCGGTCGGCCATCCATAAGTCTAATGCCAATAGCCTGAGCAACCCATGCGTACGATTTATGGATGGTGACCCTCGTCCAGCTTCGCGTGATCGATGCCGTCCGTCGCCTCGGGTCGGTCACCGCCGCCGCCAAGGAGCTCAGCTATACGCAACCGGCGATCAGCCACCACCTGTCCAGAATGGAGGCTCAGCTCGGCGCCCAATTGCTCCAGCGGGTCGGGCGCGGCGTCAGGTTCACGGCGGCCGGGCGCCTGCTGGCCGACCGGGCCGCCGAGATCATCGGTCGCGTCGACTCCGCCACCGCCGAGCTCACCGCGCTCGTGGGGCTCGACGCGGGCCGCGTACGCCTGGCCGGTTTCAGCTCCGTCATGAGCTCCCTGGCGCCACCCGCGGCCGCGATCCTGGCCGAACGACACCCCCGCCTCGCGCTCGGCCTGGCCGACACCCACCCCGAGGAGGCGCTGGACCTGCTCCGGGCCGGCCACGTCGACGTCGCGGTGATCTTCCGCTACGACGACACCGCCCCGGAGGAGGACGGCATCCGCCTGACCCACCTGCTCGACGACCCGCTCTACCTGCTGACGAGCGGTGGCGGGACCAGGCTTACGGACCACGCGCGCACGCCGTGGATCGGTGGCTGTGAACGCTGCCGCACCCACCTCGTCGACCTCTGCGAACGCGCGGGGTTCGTGCCGACGCTGGCCTACACGACCGACGACATGGTGGTCATGCAGAGCCTCGTCGCGGCCGGCCTGGGCGTCACCACGATCCCGGGGCTGGCCCTGCGCGCTCACCGGCATCCCGCGATCACCGCCACCCGCCTGCGCGTGCCACCGCGCCGCATCTACGCGGCCACCTACGGCGAGCCGCCGGACCCGCCGGCCACCGCCGCGCTGGTATCGGCCCTCGCCGAAGCCGCCGCCCGCTGACGCGGGCTCAGCGCATCGGGACGAGCGAGCTTTCCAGCGCCGCCAGATCGGCGCCGGCGCGCAGGGCGGAGAGTCGTTCGCGCGCCGCGACGACGCCCGCGGTGCCTTCGACGGTGTGCGCCTGCCGGCGGGCGAAGGCACGGACGATCGGGTGCAGCCGGTAGTGGTGCGGCCTTGTCGTCTCCTCGACCAGCGCCAGGTCCACCAGCGGGTCGATGGCGCTCCACGCCGCCCCGCGCGGCAGGGCGAGCAGGGCGGCCATGTCGTCGGTGGTGAACTCGTCCTGCTCGATGGCGCCGGCGAGCCGCAGCGCCCGGGCCTGGGTCGGCGGCAGCCGGTCGTAGGCGCGGACCAGCGGCGCCTCCGCCGCCACGCACTCGTCGTGCAGCACGCCGGTCACGTTCTGCAGCTCCCGTCCCAGCTGACGCGCGATCGCCGCGACGCTCCACATGCGACGGTCCCGCACCCGCGCCCCCACGAGGCGCAGCGGCAGCGGCCATCCCGAGGCCAGCCGGGCCAGCTGCGCGACCGCCGCCCGGTCCGTGGCGACCCGTTCGGCGCCGGCGATCCGTTCGAGCAGCCGGACGGCGTCGTCGTGGCGCAGGCCGCCCAGCCTGATCCAGGCCGCGGGCAGGTCGGTCAGCGGGCGGCGGCTGGTCATGATGAGGCCACCGGCGGGACGGGCCCGCAGCAGCGCCTCCAGCGGGGCGGGATCGTCGACGTTGTCGAGCACGATCAGCAGCGGCCGGCCGCCCGTGACGTGGCGCAGCAACGAGAGTCGGGCGTTGACCGACGCCGGGAGGTCGGCCGCGGCCACGTCGAAGGCGAACAGCCATCCGGCGAGGATGTCGGCGAGGTCGGCTGAGCCGGCGACGTCGGCGTAGAGCTGGCCCCCGGCGAACCGGTGACGCAGCCGGTGGGCCGCGTGGACCGCGACGGCCGTGCGGCCGATCCCGTCCAGCCCGGCGATGCCGACCCAGCCCGGACCGTCGAGCAGGGCGGCGCTGATCTCGGCCAGCTCCGCCGCACGGCCGGTGAAGTCGGCCAGATCGTGCGGGAGCCGGTTCGGCCCGGCCGGGTCGGGCGCGGCGGCGCTCAGCGGCTGAGCCCGCGGCACGCGGTCGGACCCGCCCGGCTCGCCGCGAAGGATTCCCTCGTGCAGGAGTCGCAGCGCCGGCCCCGGTTCGAGGCCGAGGTCGTCGGCCAGGCGGGCGCGCCCTTCCCGGTAGACCGCGAGCGCGTCGGCGGGCCGGCCGCTGCCGTGCAACGCCCGCATGAGCAGGAGCCGCGGCCCCTCCCGCAGCGGATGGGCGTCGACGAGGGCGGCGAGGTCCGGGACGAGCGCCGCGTGCCGGCCCGGGTACGCGTCGAGCACCGCGGTCAACCGCATCTCGTCGGCGGCCAGCCGGCTCTCCTCGAGGCGGGTCCGCTGCGCCGCCGCGAACCGGCCGGTCAGGCCCGCCAGCGCGGGCCCGCGCCAGAGCGCCAGCGCTTCGTCCAGGACGGCCACGGCGCCGGCGGCGTCACCGGTCCGCAGCAGCTCGCCGGCCCGGGCGGCGGACCGGCGGAACGCGGTCACGTCCACGGGCGCGTCCGGTATCGCGTACCCGTCGCCGACCGTCTCGATCGTCACCGTGGTGCCGGCGAGGATCCGCCGCAACCGCGACACGTAGGTGCGGATGGTGCTGGTCGCCGCCCGCGGCGGCTCCCCGTCCCAGACGGCGGCGGTCAGCTCGTCGACGGAGGCGGGCCGGCCTTCCCGCAGCAGCAGCGCGGACAGGAGCACCAGCTGTTGCGGTGACCCGAGCGGCACCTGCCGGCCGCCCCGCCACATCCGCACCGGACCGAGGACCCCGAACCGGACATCGGGCCGCGTAGACATCGTTCCCCCAAGCAATAGTTCGATCAACGCTAGCCGCCGCGCCGCCGCGTGCCGAACCGCCGTCGTCAATCGGACGTCAATCGGGCCCTGATCGGGTGTCGACGCGGGCGGCGTTGGTTTGGCGGCATGACCACTACAGATTTCCCGCCAGCCGCGACGCTGGCCGCCCGGCTCTCCAGCGGCGGCGCCGCCTACCTGCCCGGCGACGACGGCTACGACGCCGCGCGCGGCGGCTACAACGTCGCCGTCCAGCACCGGCCCGCCCTGGTCGTCGCCGCGGCCACCGCGGGCGACGTCAGCGCGGCCGTGCGCTTCGCCGACGAGCACGACCTGCGCGTCGTCGTGCAGGCCACCGGGCACGGACCGGCCGCCGCGGCCGAGGGCGGCGTCCTGATCGACACCTCGCGCATGACCGAGGTCACCGTCGACCCGAAGAGGCGTACGGCCCGGGTCGGCGCCGGCGTGCGCTGGCAACAGGTGATCGACGCGGCCGCACCGCACCGCCTGGCCGCCGCAAACGGGTCGTCGCCGACCGTCGGCGTCGTCGGGTACACGCTCGGCGGTGGGCTGAGTCCGATCCTGGGCCGCACCCAGGGGTACGCCGCCGACCACGTCCTGTCCATCGACCTCGTCACCGCCGACGGCGTCGCCCGCACGGTCACCGCCGCCACGGAGCCCGAGTTGTTCTGGGGACTGCGCGGCGGCAGGACGGGCTTCGGCGTCGTCACCGCCATGGAGTTCCGGCTGTTCCCCCTGCCGCACCTCTACGGCGGCGGGATCTTCTTCCCGGGCGAGCACGCGAGGACGGTCCTGCACGCGTGGCGCGCCTGGATCGACTCGACCCCCGACGAGCTCACGTCGTCGATCGCGGTGCTCCGGCTGCCACCGGCGGACTCGGTGCCGGAGCCGCTGCGCGGCCGTCAGGTGGTCCACGTCCGTGTCGCGTACCTCGGCCCGGCCGCTGACGGCGCCCGGCTGATCGCTCCGGTCCGCGCCGCCGCGCCGGCGATCGTGGACACGGTCGGCGAGCTGCCCTATCCCGCGGTCGCGGCGATCCACGCGGACCCCGTCGAGCCATTGCCGGTGTACGAGCGGTCCGCGCTCCTGGGCGACCTCCCGGCGGAGGCGGTGGACCGGCTCGTCGACGTCGCCGTGGACGCCGCCGACGTACCCGTGACCCTGGTCGAGGTCCGGCACCTGGCCGGGGCGTTGCGCAGGGCGCCGCGGGAGCCGAACGCGGTCGCCAACCGGGACGCCCCGTTCCTGCTCTTCCTGGCCAGCGTCGCCGCCGCCGACGCGGCGCCCGCCCACGTCGCCTTCCAGGACCGCATCGTGGCGGAGCTCGGCCGGTGGACGACGGGGCGGACGTTCGCCAACTTCCTGACGCCGGGCGACGGAAGCGCCGCGCACCGCGCGACCGGCTATCCCGCCGAGGTACACGACAAGCTCGTCGCCCTGCGGCGACAGTGGGATCCGCGCGGGCGGTTCGCGTGACCGCGCGGCGGCGACGCGTTCCGTCACGCGTGCCTGGTTGCCGAGTGGGCACCATGAGAAAGGGCCGCCGGGGCGTCCGCTAGGTTGCTGCGCATGCGTAGGTGGCCGATCGGTCTAGGCCTCTGGCTGCTCCTCGTGGCAGCCGTCGAGGTCGGCGGTGTGGTGGCGGTCTGGCGGTTCTTCGTGCGGTCGAGGCACGGGCAGCTGCTGGACACCGTCGCGCTGGCCGGCAACTGGATCGGGCAGGCCCGGATCGACGGCGTCGTCGACACCGTGCTCGACACCGTTTCGGTGGTGTCGCTGGTCGCCGCCACGGCCGTCATCGGGTTCATCGCGCTGATCCGGCGGCGGGTCGCGGTGGCGGCCGGCGCGGTCCTCCTCATCGCCGGCGCGAGCGTGACCACGCAGGTGCTCAAGCGGCTCATCGAGCGCCCGCAGCTCGGCGTCGACGTCGAGCGCGCGGCGGCCGGCAACAGCCTGCCGAGCGGCCACACCACGATCGCCGCCGCGGTCGCGGTCGCCCTGCTGCTGGTGCTTCCGGCGCGGATCCGCGGCGCCGGCGCGATGCTCGGCGCCGCGGCGGCCGCGATCGTCGGTGTGGCCACGCTGTCGGCGGGCTGGCACCGGCCCAGCGACGTCGTGGCGGCGTTGCTCGTCGTCGGCGTCTGGGCCAACATCGCGAGCCTGTTCATCCTGTTCGCGCAACGCCAGCACGGCCAGGTCGACTACGGGCCGCCCAACCGGTTCTCCGTGACGGTGCTGAGCCTGACCGGCCTGGTGCTGCTCGCGGGGGCGGCGGTGGCGCTGAAGCTGACCGACCAGGTGCTGGCGACGCCGACCGACGAGCTGAGCAGAAACCGACTGCTGGTGGCGTACGGCGGAGGCGCGCTCGGCATCGCCGGCACGGCCGGGCTCGTCGTGGCCACGGTGCTGGCCACCGCCCACCGCGTCGTGCCCCAGGTCGTCAAGGGCCCCTGAACCGTCCTAGCTGGACTGGGCCGCGGCGGGGGACGAGGCCGGTTCGACGTCGTCCGACGGGGTCGGTTCCGGCTCGTCCGGCTCGTCGGGCTGCGTGGTCGGCTCGGCCGTGGGCTCGGGGTCCGTGGTCGGCTCGGCCGTCGGGGTCGGCGCCGGGTCGTCGCTGTCGTCGGGCCCGGTGCCGCCACCCGGGTCGGTGCCGGCCGGCGGGTTGGTGGCGCCGGGTTGGCCGGTCGGCCCGGCCGTCGGTGCCCCGGCGGACGGACCGGTGGGCCGGGGCTCGCCGCCGACGGGTTCGGTGTCCACCGAGGCCGGCTCGGCGTCGCTGGTCGCCGCCGGCGGGTTCGGCTCCCGGTCGCCGCCGCCGGGCAACGGCAGCACGCCGGTCGGATCGGCGAGCGCCAGGACGGTCAGCAGGGTGGCCGCCGCCAGCACCAGCGCGCCGGCCGCGCGGAGCCACATGCGCGGCCGCGGCGGAGGAGCTTCGGCGGCCGACGGTGCGGCGACAGCGGGGGACGGCCCCGCAACAGCAGCGAGCGGGGCCGCAACGGCGGCGGCCGGGGCCGCCGCGAGCACGGCCGTCCTCGTCTGTCGCTCCTCGATCGCGTCGGCCACCGCGGCCGCTGTCGGATAGCGCAGCGCCGGATCCTTCGCCATCGCGGTCGCGACGACCTCCCGCAGCTCGGCGGGCACGTCGTCCGGCAGCGGCGCCGGCTCCTCGTTGAGGTGGCGGAGCGCGACCGTGACGGCGTTGTCGCCCTCGAACGGCGGCCGGCCGGCGAGGCAGTGGTAGGCGACCGCGCCGAGCGCGTACACGTCGGTGGCGGGGGTGAGCTCGCCCTTGGCGACCTGTTCGGGCGCCATGTAGAGCGCCGTGCCGACCACCTCGTCCGCCCGGGTCTGGCCCGCCGCCTCGGCGGTCACCGCGACGCCGAAGTCGATCAGGACGACCGTGCCGTCGGGCTCCACGATCAGGTTGCCGGGCTTCACGTCGCGGTGCACGACACCGGCATCGTGTGCGGCCTGGAGGGCGCGCGCCGTCTGCGCCACGATCGAGGCGGTCTCGGCGGCGCCGAGGCGACCCGTGTCGGCGATGCGGTGGGACAGCGGCTCACCCTCGACGCAGGCCATGACGATGAACGCGGCCCGGCGCCCGTCGGGCAGGTCCGTCTCGCCGTAGTCGTAGACGTCGGCGACCCCGGGGTGGTGCAGCGCGGCCATCGCCCGCGCCTCGTTGCGGAACCGCGCCCGGGCGTTGTCGTCGACCAGCCGGTGCAGCACCTTGACGGCGACCGTGCGGCCGAGGACGGCGTCGCTCGCCCGCCACACCTCGCCCATGCCGCCGGCGGCGATCGGAGCGTCGAGGCGGTAGCGGTCGTTGACGAGCAGGCCGGAGTGGAACATCCGGTTCGGGTACCCGCGCGGAACCCGACCATGCGCGGCAGTGATCATCTTTCGGGAAATGCGGAACCGGACGACCCGGTGTGACACATTCGGCCGCCGCGGCGCTAGGCGTCCACGGCCGGCTCACGCACCGCGTTCGGCGGTGACCTGGGCGCGGACCGCCGGCGCGACCTCCTCGGCGAAGCGGGGGAGCTGGTCGGGACCCTCGCCCCAGAACAGGAACGTGTCGAACCCGTACGCGAGGGCGAGGTCCGTCAGCTCGTCGACCCACTGGTCGACGGGGCCGTCGAGCAGCCCCGCGCGCGTACCCGTGGTGATCCGGCCGTTGATGTTGAGGACGCGGCGGATGGCGGCCGGATCGCGCCCGGCCGCCCGCGCGGCGTCGTCGAGCCGGGCCGCCGCCGCCGCGATCGGGGCGATGTCGCCGCGCAGCGAGGGCACCCAGCCGTCGGCGAGCCGGCCGGCCAGGGTGAGCGCCCGGGGGCCGTAGACGCCGAGCCAGATGCCGATGTCGTGCGCCGGCACAGGACCCGAGTGCGCGCCCGCCAACCGGTAGTGGCGGCCTTCGAAGCGCAGGTTGCGCTGGCCGCTCCAGACCAGCCGGATGACCGCGATCGCCTCCTCGAGCGCGTCGAGCGACTCGCCCGGCGCGCGGCGCGGACCCCCGTACGCCTCGATGGCGTCCCAGAACGCTCCCGCGCCGAGGCCGAGCTCGAACCGGCCGCCGCTGAGCAGGTCGATGCTGGCGGCCGACTTGGCCAGCACCGCGGGCGGCCGCAGCGGCAGGTTGGCGACGTCGGGAAAGACGCCGACCCGGAGGGTGGCCGCGGCGATCGCGCTCATGAGCACGAACGTGTCGACGTAGCGGCGCTGGTAGGGATGGTCCTGCACCCCGATCCAGTCGAGCCCGCGCTCCTCGACCTCGCGCGCGGTGGCCAACAACGGATCCGCGGCGTTGGGCACGAGGAAGTAACCGAACGTCAGCTCACGACCGAGATCAGGCACACCTCAACGGTACGGCGACGCCGGCACGATGGGGGTGGGGCATCTGCAGTCGGTGAGGCTGTCGCATTCGGCGGCGACGATTTCCTCGAGGCGGCCGGCGATCGCCTGGAGGTCGTCGATCTTTCCGCGGACCTCGGCCAACTTCGCCCGAGCGCGGGCCTGGAGGTCCGGTGGACGGTGCCGCCGCCTGGTCGCCAACAGGTCGGCGACCTCGTCCAGGGTGAAGCCGAGCCCTTGGGCGGCCTTGATGACGGTCAGCAGGGTGACCGTCTCCGGCGGGTACGCGCGGTGCCCGCCGATGCTGCGCGCCGGCTCGGCGATCAACCCCCGCCGCTCGTAGTAGCGCAGCGTCTCGACGTTGACCCCGGCCCGTTCGGCGACCTCGCCGGTCCGCAACCCGGTCATGCCGACTCCACTTCCGCCAGCCGGGCCAGGCCGTCGAGCACCTCGGCATACGCCGCCGGCACCTTGGCGTCCAGCAGCACCGCCGAATCGTCGGTCGTCACCGCGAAGGTGAAGAAGGCGCAGCAGTCGTTCTCGCGCGCCGCCAGGTCGCGCACCGCGTCCGCCAGGCCCGGCTCGCCGCGCAGACGGATGCGGAGGTGCCGGCCGTCGACCCGCTCCACCGACTCGGCGGCGCGGGCGAACAGCGACCGGAACTCCGCCACCCGCAGCGGCTGTGCGGCGGTCGGCAGTGTGCAGGCATCCGGCACGACGAACGACATGACTAGGCTCCGATCAACGGGTTCGGCCACACCACCAACGCTAAACCCGTACCTGGGTACGGAATGCAAGCGCGGAGGTGTGTGATCGGCCAGCATTGCGAGACCACGACGGTCGGTGTGCTGTTGCGGCACGCGGGTCTGGAGCTGTCCGAGCCCATGCTGTTCGGGCTGGGGGAGGGGCTGGGCTTCGTCTACTGGGACGCCAAGGGCATGGCCGTCCCGTTCCTCGGCGGCCGCAGCAAGCCATTCGAGATCACGCGGACCGTGGCCGACCGGCTGGGGCTGCGGCTCGATGTGCGGGAGACCGCCTCACCGCGCAAGGCCTGGCAGGACGTGGTCACCGCGCTCGACGCCGGCCGTCCCGTGGGCCTGCAGCTCGACTCCTACCACCTCGACTACTTCACCACCAAGGTCCACTTCGGGGGACACACCGTCGCCATGCGGGGGTACGACGACACGCACGCCCACCTGGTCGACACGGACCAGCAGGGCGGCGCCGTCACCACCACGCTCGCCAGCCTCGCCCGCGCCCGCGCCGAGCGTGGGCCGATGACCGCCCGCCACCGCTCCTACACGATCGCCGGGCCGGCCGGGAAACCCGACCTCGGCGCGGCGGTCCGGGCGGCGATCACGAACAACGCGCGGACGTTCCTCCACCCGCCCATCGCCAACCTCGGCCACCGCGGCATCGCGAAGGCCGCCCGGCAGGTGCCGCGCTGGCTCGACCGCGCCACCGACCCGGACCGGGACCTCCCGCTCGCGGCCACGCTGATGGAACGCGGCGGCACCGGTGGCGCCCTCTTCCGCGCCATGTACCGCGACTTCCTCGCCGAGTGCGCGACCATTACAGACGACGACCAAATCCGTGAAGGCCATCGGCTGTTCGCCGAGATAGCTCCCATGTGGACAGAGGTGGCCGGACTCGTCGCGGCCGCCGGCGAGACCGGTGACCCGCGGCCGCTGGAGCGGGCCGGCGCGATCCTCGCCGACCTCGCCGCACGGGAACGGCACGCGATGGAGGTGCTGTCGTTTCCGTACAAGACCGCGCCGGCCGGCTCTTCCTAGCATGGGTCCAGCGCTCAGGTGACCACGAGGAGAGAACAGCAGATGCGTGACTTGGTCTACACCGGCTTCATGTCGCTCGACGGTGTCGTGGACTCGCCCGGCAGCGGGCCGGGGGAGGAGCACCGCAGCGGCGGCTGGGTCGTCAAGGACATCGAGTTCCTGCCGGAGGCGTTCGCGCTCAAGGGCGAGGAGCTCGCGGACACCACGGCGCTCCTGTTCGGCCGCCGCAGCTACGAGATCTTCGCCCCGGTCTGGCGCGACTCCGAGGACCACGCCGCCTACAAGGAGCTGCCCAAGTACGTGCTGTCGACCTCGCTGGCGGACGACGCGCTCGTCGACGGCTGGGGCCCGACCACGATCCTGCGCTCCACCGACGACGTCGCCAAGCTCAAGGAGGGCGAGGGCGGTGCGATCTTCATCCACGGCAGCGCGGAGCTGGCCCGGCGGCTGGCCGACGCGGGTCTCATCGACCGCTACAACCTGCTCGTCTACCCGGTGCTGCTGGGCGCGGGCAAGAGCATCTTCAGCACCGCCGACAAGGACAAGCAGCGGCTGAGCCTGCGGGAGTCGGCCGCCTACCCGAACGGCATCGTCAAGCTGATCTACGACGTGGTCGGCTGATCGAGCGCCAGCGAGATGGCCCCGCCGGCCCCCGCGCGGAGCTGGCGGGGCGTGCGCCCGACGAAGCGGCGCAGCGCCCGGATCAGGTGGGGCTCGTCGAAGAAGTCGAGCCCGTTGACCACGTCGGCGACCGGCGTGCCGGCCGCCAGCCGCGTCGAGGCGTCCCGGGCCCGTTCGATCTGTCGCACGGCGCCCTGGGTGAGCCCGACGGCGGCGCGGAACCGGCGCTCGACCGTGCGGGGCGACACCTCCGGCCGGTGCCCCCGGCGCACCTCGGCGACCAGCGGGTCGCGCACCACGACGCCGGCCCTGACGAGCCGTGCGACCAGGGCCTCGACGTCGTCGGGGCCCGGTGTCTCCCAGCGGACGCCGTCGAGCCAGAAGGCCCGGCGGGTGGCGTCGGGCAGCACCACGCCGCCGTCGACCAGATCCGGCGTCGGCAGGGCCCGCAGCGACGTGCCGATCGCGAAGTCGATGCCGAGGAAGGTCGCGCCCTCGGGCACGGGCGCGGTGCCGGCCCGGGTCTCCGGGCCGGTGATGCTGGCGTACGCCTTGCCGTCCTGCTCGTGGAACACCAGTCCCCAGCGCACCGCCGCTACCGAGGTCATCTCGGTCACGCGTCCGCTGGTGCAGGTCCAGACCTCATCGATCCACGGCGAGTCGGACCCGCGGTTCTCGAACCGCAGTGCCACCCGAGCAGGATACGGGCCGGCCCGGAGTCCGGGCCGGCCCGCCGTCGCGCTACGCGCTGCCCCCGGGTGATCCGCTGACCGTGGTGAGCACCGCCACGGCCTCGTACCCGATGCTGACGATGTCGCGCCGCCCGTCACCGTTGAGGTAGGCGACGGCGACGCCGTCCACGGCCCGCACGGTGTTGGTCACGGGCACCCGGCGGTAGACGCCGAGCGTGCCGTCCGCGAGCTGTGGCGTGACGCTCACCGTCTTCCACCCGGAGTGGGCCGCCACGACGTCGTTGCGGCCGTCGCCCGTCATGTCGCCGACCGCCAAGCTGGTGGCCCCGTCGTACGCCGGGACGACCGCCGGCCCGGTCGGCAACCCACCGGCCCGCCCCGCGAACACGTTGAGCCTGCTGTTGGAGATGTTGGCGTCGGTCGCCAGCACCAGGTCGGTGCGGCCGTCGCCGGTCACGTCGCCGACGGCCGCACCGCCGACCGGCCACCGGTAACCGTCGGCGTTCGGCGCCACCAGGTGGCTGGTGGCCGCCGCGAACGAGCCGCCCGTCAGCTGAGTCCGGACCCAGGCGCCCGCGCCGGTGACCTGGGCGACGTCGGGCCGACCGTCACCGTTGAAATCGGCCGCGAACACCTGCTGCCCCGGCACCGAACCGGCGTCGGGACCCGTCAGCGTCACCGGCGCGCCGAAGGCGCCGGAGGCGGTCTGCCGGTGAACGGCGACCGTGCCGGGCATGCGGGACACCACCAGGTCGGTGCGCCGATCGCCGTCCACATCGGACAGCGCGACGTCGGCCGCGGGGTGGCCGGCCGCAACCAGCGTCGGGTCGGTCAGCTGCCCGGCCCGCTGGTGGAACACGTCGACGCCGGCCGGCGTGGCCAGCGCCGCGTCGGTGCGGCCGTCGCCGTCGATGTCCCCGACGGCGACCCGCACGTCGAGTCCCCAGCCGCCGTGCGCGACGATCCGTCGCGGAGCGCCGTACCCCAGGTTCGGCTGCTGCGCGTAGACCAGGAGTGAACTGGTTTCCTCGTTGCTCGCCGCGCCGACACCGACCACGATGTCCGGCCGGCCGTCGCCGGTCACGTCGGCGGCCGCGACGCTGTCGGTGTGCGGTCCGGTGTCGAGATAGCGCAGTTGGTAGAAGGTGGCCGCGCTCGCCATGGCGGGTAACGCGGCGACGCCCGTCACCACGGCCGCGACCACCGCGGTCGCCCGCCATGCCCCGTAACGATTCACGTCGACTCCGATCGGTCGGTGACAAGATCGGGCCCGTACTAGCCCGAAACCGACCACGGAAAACTCCGCCGACGCCGGAACTCTCGCTATCAGAAGTACGGACGCGCCGCCCGCAGCGACTCGGCGGCCATCAGCAGGGCGGCGCCGAGCAGGACGCTGTCCTTGAGCAGGGCCTCGCCCAGCACCGACAGCTGCGGCGCGCCGTGCCCCTCCCGCCAGGCCTCCGGGGTGGTGACCAGGAAACTGAGCGTGCCGACCATCATGCCCGCCGCGCCGAGGCTGCCGAGTGCGGAGACGCGGGGCGCCAGGGGTCCGATGGCGATCAGCGCGCCCAGCGCCAGCTGCGAGGTCCCGACGAGCTTGCCGAGCCGCCGTGCGCCGAGCCTGGCCCGCAGCCGCGAGGTGAGGGGGCTGTTGGTGACGAGCGGCTCCGCGTTGGCGATCTCGTAGTCCTTGAACTTGAGCCCGCCGACCCACAGGAACACCGTGGCGAGGCCGTAGCGTGCGGCCACCGAGCCCAGGGCAGCGAGGTCGTCCTCCGGCGCGCGCATTTTCCCAGTATGGAGGCGCGCTACCGGCCCCGGGCGCGAATGAGCGCGATCACGGTGTCGGCGGTGTGGTCGAGGTGGGTGCGGCCGTCGGGCCGGGTCGCGGCCGGGCTGATGTAGCTGCGGGGGCCCACGTGGGTGGCCGGATCGAGCGGGACCGTGGTGATCTTCCCCGCCCGGTCGGCCCGGTTCCAGGGGCTCCGGCGCGAACAACGCCAACGCTGCGGGAAGAGCCAGGCGCCCAGCCGTTCGATCCGGTCATCGCGACTGGTGAGCCGCCAGAGGCGCTCGGCGTGGGTGAGGTCGTTGGCGCCGCTGTGGAAACCGCCGAGCGTGACCAGGGTGAGCGGGCAGCGCAGCCGGGCCCACAGCTCGCCGGCCGCGCCGGTGGCGACCTGCGCGCCGCCGCTGTAGCTGAGCAGCACGACCGGGATGCCGCTGCCGGGCTCGTAGCCGGCGAGGCGGAGCTGCCCGGCGATCTGGCCGCCGACCGCGCGGTTGTAGAGCGGGCGGTAGCGGCGGTCGGCCGCGATGAAGATCTGCATCACGTTGTGCAGGAACAGCAGCAGCCCGAACCGCCGGCGCAGCCAGGTCCACACTCGACTCTCGGACAGGGCGTACGCCAGCGGCGAGTACGGCTGCACCTGACCCAGCACCCGCAGCTCCGGCGCCCGCGCGATCAGCGCCTTGACCAGCCGGCCACCGTCGCGGGTGTCCCGGTGGTGGCGCTTACCGATGCCGTCCAGATAGACGAGGTACGCGTCCGGTGGCCGATCCGGGTCGGCCCCGCGCGCGTAGGGCATGCCCCTGGGCAGCGCCGTGCTGATCGTCCGCCAGCCGGTCGCATAGGTCAGCACCTCGTGGCGGGCCAGCAGCGCCTCGGCCACCAGCACCGGGCCGAGCCCGGCGAGCAGCAGCAGGAGAACCAGTTGGGTCATTTGACCGGCACCGGCGCGCTGTGGAGCCGTCGGGCCAGCCGGCGGACGCCCTCGACCGCGACGCCGAGCCCGACACCCGCGACGGCCACGCAGCCGGCCGCGGGCCACCAGCCGAGCCCGCTGCCGCCGGCCAGCGCGGTGGCGAGCCCGGCGCCCACGCCCGCACAGAGCGCCAGGTGCAGGACCGGCCCGAGCAGCGGGAACGCCAGCACGGCGGCGAGCAGCAGCGGAGCGACGAGGCCGGGTGTCCAGGCCAGCGGCACGCCGCCGGACGGCGCGGCGAGACCCGCGAGCGCCCACGCGAAGACCGGCCACAGCGCGAAGACCGCGCTCTCGACGGCCGCGCCGCCCAGGATCAGGCCGAACGCGCGTCGGCGGGAGACACCGGAGCCGGGGGCCACGACGGGCAGGAGCCGGCCGGCGGCCTCCGACAGGCCGGCGAGCAGGAGGAGCACGGCGACGGCGTACGACACGGGTCAGCCCCGCGCGTAACGCTCGAGCTCGTCGGCCGCCCGCCGGTAGCCGCCCGCCTCGATCTGGGCGGCGCGCAGCGTGGCCGCGGCACCCCGGAAGCGCGGCTCGTCGAGCAGCCGCCGGGCGAGGGCGCGCACCGACTCCGCGGTCACGTCCGCGGACCGCATCGTCAGGCCCGCGCCAAGCGTCGCCACCCGGGCAGCCACCAGCGGCTGGTCGGCGCCCTGCGGCACCACCAGCATCGGCACCCCGGCCTGCAGGGCCTCGTTGACGCTGTTCATGCCGCCGTGGGTGACGAACAGCGCGGCCCGGTCCAGCACCTCCGGCTGCGGCACGAACCGGCGGGCGACCACGTTGGCCGGCAGCGGGCCGAGCGCGGCGGGGTCGGTCTGTCCCGTCGCGACGACCACGCTGCCGCCCAACGGGGCGAGCGCGGTGGCGAAGGCGCGCAGCAGGTGCGGCGCCGCGTCGAACACCGTGCCCAGCGACGCGTAGAGCACCGGGTCCGCCAGCGCGCCGACGGGGAACGGGTCGCTGGGACGCGCGCCGATGCTGGGGCCCACGAAGCGGTACGACGCGTCGCAGTCCTCGACCCCGGGCTGGAACATCCGCGACGTGTAGACCAGGTTGAGCGGCTCGGGGATGTTGCCGAGGTCGAACAGCGGCAGCCCGCGCGTCCCGAACCGCCGGCGCAGCTCCCAGCGCGACCGCAGCACGTCCCGCTGGGCCCATCCCGCGCGGGTCGGGCTGCGTACCTCCCGGTTGAACGCGAACGTCGTGTAGGACGCCGCCGCCGGCACACCGAGCTCGCGGGCCGCGATCGCGCCCCAGGGACACGCGGCGTCGTGCACGACCACATCGGGGCGGATGGCGCGCAGGTCGGCGAGAACGGCCGGCAACACCCGGACCGTGGTGCTGGCGAGCCCGGCCAGCAACGTCGCCGGCGTGGGCGGGTCCGGCAGCGGCTGGTCGCCGCCCGGGTAGCGGCACACCGTCGCGCCGGCGGCGGCGATGCCCGCGCTGAACGCCGGCGAGGTGTGGTAGCTGACCGTGTGCCCGCGGCGCACGAGCTCGGCCACCACGGGCAGCGTCGGGTTGACCCGGCCGTGCATCGGGACGGTGAGGAACGCGTACGCGGTCATGTCGGTTCCGTGATCCCGCCGAGCGCGGCGAGCGTCGCGTCGTCCAGGGCGACGGCACCGGCGGCGAGGTTCGCCACGAGGTGGCCGGGGTCGCCGGTGCCGGGGATGAGCAGCACGTTGGGGGCGCGCCGGAGCAGCCAGGCGAGGCCGACCTGAGCCGGGGTGACCCGCAACCGTGCGGCGGCGTCCCGCACCACCGGGTCCTCGGTCACCTTCGGCAGGCCCGGCGCCGCCCCGCCCAGCGGATAGAACGGCACCCAGGCGATCCCCTCGGCGACGCAGAGCTCGAGTAGCTCCTCCTGGCCGCGGCTGAGCAGGCTGTAGGGGTTCTGCACGCAGGCGATGCCCGCCGGCGCCGCGCGGCGGAGGCCGTCGAGGTCCACGCCGCTCAACCCGATCGCGCCGACCTTGCCCTCGTCGCGCAGCGCCACCATGGTGGCCAGCTGGTCCTCGATGGACACGGCCTGCTCGCGCGGGACCGGGATCGCGGCGCCCACGTCGAAGCGCCGCAGGTTCACCACCGGGATCCGGTCGACGCCGAGGCCGCGGAGGTTCTCCTCGACGGTCGCCCGCAGCTCGGCCGGCCGTTGCGCCGGCCGCATCGGCGGGCCGCTCGCCGCGGGGTCGATGCCCGCCTTGCTGGCGACGACGACGTCGCCCGACCGCAGCACCTCGCGCAGCAGCCCGTTGACGAAGCCGTTCCCGTAGACCTGGGCGGTGTCGAAGTGGTCGACGCCGAGCTCGACCGCGCGGCGCAACAACGCGAGGGCCGAGCCCCGGTCGTCGCGCATCCGGGCCAGTTGCATCGTCCCGTAACCGATGCGGGCGACCGTCCGGCCGCCGAGGGTGCCAGGTCCGCCTGGGCGCAGGGTGTCCATTGTGCTTCCTCCAATGTGGTCAGCTCAGCGCGTCGACCAGCTCGACGATCGCGTCATGGTCCTCGGGCCGGTCCCCGAAGGCCCGCCGCAGAAGCAGCGCCTGATAGGCGCCGAGCAGATGGCCGGCCAGCCGGGTCGCGCGCGGGCCGGCCTCGGCGGGCGCGACGCCCTTGACCTGGATCAGCCAGGCCTCGCAGCTGACCCGGAACAGGTCCCGCATGCGGGCGATCGTGGCGGTCACGATGTCGCGGATGGCCGGGTCGGTGGTGGCCTCGCCCCAGGCCTGCAGCGCGACGGTCGCCTCGTCGGTCTCGAGCGCGCCGGCCAGGTGCGCGATCACCTCCGCCGGGCTCGGCGGCCGGGGGCCGGCGGCGTACGCGATCACGGTCGCGGCCCGCCGGTCGAGCACTTCCTGGACGACGGCCTGGATGATCTCCGCCTTGCCGCCGAAGTGGGCGTAGATCGAGCCGGCCGACAGCCCGGACTCCGCGGTGATGTCGGCGACCGAGGTGCGCTCCAGCCCGGTGCGGACGAAGCACCGCCGCGCCGCTCCCACGATCTGCTCCCGCCGCAGCTCCTTGCGGGCGTCGGTCAGCTTCGGCACGGCCACCGCCTCCAAACAGAATGACTGCTTCGTTTGACTGGCCTCCAGCGTACAAACGAAATAGTCGTTTTGTTTAGTGCGGATGATCACAGGGCCGCCGTCGCGAGAGAGACTGGCCAGATGTGGGGCCGGCGGTCCGCGGTTCTCTACGGCGGCCTGTGCCTGGCGGCCGTGCCCTACGCCGTCGGGCTGATGACCGCCGCGGTCGCCGTGATCGGCGTGACGTCGACGGGCGCCATCCTCGCGGGCGTCCGGCACTATCGGCCGCGCCGGCGGCGCTCGTGGCAGGCGCTGGCCGTCGCGGTGTTCCTCAACGCGCTCGCCCGGGTCGTCTACGACACGCTCCCCGGCCAGCTCGGCGAGAAACCGCAGACATGGATCGTCTGGTTGATCCATCTCGCGATGGTGGCGTTCTTCGTGGTCGGCATACTCGGCCTGGCCCGGCCGACCGGCCTGCGCACGGTGACCGTGGTCGTGGACACCCTGATCATCCTGTTGGGTGCGGGGCTGCTGTTCGGCATCCTCGTCGGCGTTCCCTATGCGACCCACAACGACGTCAGCGGCATCTGGGCCGCCGCGCGGATCGGCTACGTCGCCCGGGACGTGCTGTTCATCGCCGTCACCGTGCACCTCATGACGATCAGCAGATGGCACCCGTCGCTGGCCCTGCTCGCCTCGGGTCCGGTCGGCCTGGTCGCCTACGACGTGCTCTTCCGCCTTGGTCGCATCCGCGGCGAGTGGCTGGCCCAGAGCCCGATCGTGCTGGCCTGGCTGTGGTTCTTCGTCGCCGTCGGCGCGGCCGCCCTGGTGCCCTCGATGCGCGCGTTCGACGGCGCCGCGAAGGTCAAGGAGGCGGACCGCGATCCCCGGGTCCGGCTGGGCCTGGTCGCCCTCCTCGCCCTGCTGCCGTCCGCCCTGCTGCGGACCAGCGCGCTCGACTCGCCGAACTGGGTGCGTCCCGTGCTCGCCGCCGTGTCGACCGTGATCCTCGCGCTCGCCCTGTTCCGGCTCTTCGACGTGACCTACCAGCTGCGGCGGCAGGTCGCCCGGGAGCGGATCGCGCGGCGGGCGACGGCCGACCTCGCCGACGCGCACGACGAGGAGGACGTGACCGCCGCGACGCAGCGGGCCGCCGGTGACTTCGTGGGCGAGCCGGTCCAGGTGACGGTCGGGGAGGACGTGCCGGACCTGACGTCGACGGACGGGGTCGTGCTGGTCCGGGGCGGCGAGGACGACGCGCGGGTGGCCGTCTCGATCAGTGGCGACCCCGACCGCCTCAAGCGGGTGCGTGCGCCGCTGGCATCACTCGCGCGGCAGGCGACGGTGGCCCTGGAGCGGATCCAGCTCAACGAGTCGGTGATCAAGTACGCGAGCGAGAGCTACTTCCGCACGCTCGTGCAGAACACCACCGACGTGATCATGATCGTCGACGAGGACACCGTCATCCGGTACGCCAGCCCGTCGTCGTTCGGCGTCTTCGGCGGCGGGGTCGCGCCGGCCGTCGAGGTCACCGACCTGCTCGCGCCCGAGGACCGGGCCGACGCCCTCGACCTCTGCGAGCGGGCCTGCGCCGGGGCCGCCGACGTGGAGGTGCGGGCCCGGCACGACTGGACGATCCCGGCGCCCGACGGCCAGGTGTCCCACCTCGCGGCGACCTGTCGGGACCTGCGGGAAGAGCCGTCGATCGGCGGGCTCGTGCTGACGTTGCGCAACGTCACCGCGCAGCGCTCGCTCGAGCGCGAGCTCACCCGGCAGGCGCACTACGACCCGCTGACCGGGCTGAGCAAGCGCCTGCCGTTCAGCGAGCGGCTGGAGTCGCTCGTGCGCCGGGTGCGCGGCGCCGGCGAGCTCGGCGCGGTCTTCTTCCTCGACCTCGACGACCTCAAGATGATCAACGACGGGTACGGCCACAACATCGGCGACGCCATCCTCCGCGTGGTCGGCCAGCGGCTCGGTGACTTCACCACCGCGATGCGGCCCGGGCTGGAATGCATGTCGGCCCGGATCGGCGGCGACGAGTTCGCCGTGCTCGTGGGCGGCGACACCAACGAGTCGGAGCTGGGGCTGGCCGCCGACCAGCTGGTGCAGTCGCTCGCCCGGCCGATCCCGGTCGACGGCCAGGAGGTCCTCTGCGCGGCCAGCCTCGGGCTGGCCACCACCGACGACGCCGCGACCGGGGTCGACCTGCTCCGGGACGCCGACATCGCGCTCTACGCGGCGAAGAGCGCCGGGAAGGGCCAGTGGCGCCGGTTCCACCAGTCCATGCACGACTCGCTGGCGGCGCGGATGGAGCTGCGGACGGCGCTCGACCGGGCGCTGCGCGGCAACGAGCTGCACCTGGAATACCAGCCGATCGTCACGCTGACCGACCAGGCCATCGTCGGCTACGAGGCGCTGGTGCGGTGGCGGCATCCGCACCGCGGGCTCGTGTCGCCGGCGCAGTTCATCGAGGTGGCGGAGGAGTCGGGGCTCGTACACCGGATGGGTGAGTTCGTCCTCGACACCGCGTTCCGGTTCGCCAGCGGCTGGGGCGCCAACGGGCGACCGGCGCCCTATCTCGCGGTGAACGTCTCCGGCCACCAGCTCGTCAAGCCCGGCTTCGTCGACCTGTTGCGCGCCAAGCTGACGGCGCACGGCATGCCCGCCGACCGCGTGGTCGTCGAGATCACGGAGAGCACGTTCCTGCGCGAGGGCGGTGTCGTCTGGGACGACCTGATGCGGCTGCGCCGGGCCGGCATCCGGGTCGCCGTCGACGACTTCGGCACGGGCTACTCGGCGTTGAGCCACCTCATCGACATCCCGCTCGACATCGTGAAGCTGGACCGCTCGTTCATCAGCTCGATCGTGACGTCGGACAAGCGCCAGCAACTCGTCCGCGGCATCGTCGATCTCACCCGCATCCTCAACCTGAGCGTGGTGGCCGAGGGCATCGAGACCACCGACGAGTCGCTGGCCGTGGCCACCAGCGGTTGCGGCTACGGCCAGGGGTTCCTGTTCGGCCGCCCGATGCCGCCCGAGGACGTCACCAAGCAGCTGCGGGCCTGATCCCCTCCGGCGGTCAGGCGTATGCTGCCGCTGCGTGAACCTGCGCTACGGCATGAACCCCCACCAGCGACCCGCCGCCCTCACCGCGATCGACCCCGACCGGTCGCCGTTCCGGTTCGTGCACGGCGAACCGTCCTACATCAACGTTCTCGACGCCGCCGCGGGCTGGGAACTGGTCCGCGCGCTGGGCCGGCCCGCGGCGGCCTCGTTCAAGCACGTCTCGCCGGCCGGCGCGGCGGTCGCCGGACCGATCGACGCGGTGCAGGCCAACACGTACGGGCTGGACCCGGCCGCGACCGGGCCACTGACCCGCGCGTACGTCCGGGCCCGGGATGCCGATCCCAAGAGCTCCTACGGCGACTTCGTCGCGGTGTCGGAGCCGGTCGACGCGGAGCTCGCCGACCTGCTCCGGCGGGTGGTCTCCGACGGCATCGTGGCGCCCGGCTACGCGCCGGGGGTCGTCGCTACCCTGTCGGCGAAGAAGGGCGGCCGGTTCCTGGTCGTCGAGGCCGACCCCGGCTTCGTGCCGCCACCGGTCGAGACCCGCGAGGTGTACGGCCTGCGGCTGACCCAACCGCGCGACGAGGCGCCGCTGACGGTGACCGACCCGGCGCTGCCGGACGCCGCCGTCGAGGACCTGCGGCTCGGGCTCGTCATCGCCCGGCACACCCAGTCGAACTCGGTCGCGTACGTCCGCGGTGGCATGGCCCTGGGCGTCGGCGCGGGCCAGCAGTCCCGGGTCGACTGCACGCGGCTGGCCGGCGCCAAGGTCGACACCTGGTGGCTGCGGCGCCATCCCGCCCTGTCCGGGTTGGCCGAGGGCGGGCGGGTCCAGGAGGTGGTCGCGCGCCAGATCCGGGCCACGGCCGCGCTGTCCGCGGTGGAGCGGGCCGACTGGCTGCGCGGGCTGGACGGCGTCGCGTTCGTGTCGGACGGCGCGCTGCCGTTCGCGGACAACGTCGACGAGGCGGCCCGGCACGGCGTGCGGCACATCGCGGAGCCGGGCGACTCCGTCCGCGCCGCCGAGGTCGCCGCCCGCGCGGCCGCACACGGCATCACCCTCACCCGCACCGGCGTCCGCCTCTTCCGCCACTGACCCGTCGGCTCCCGGTTGCCGATCGTTGGTCGATCCGTCGATCCTGGTCGATAGACATGATCGCGTTGTCGGACGAAGGGATCTCCATGACGCAATCGACCCGATGGACGGCGCGGGCGGCGGCCGCCTGCGCCGGCGTGGTCGCGGTGGTGGCCGGTCTGTTGCCCGCGGCGCCGGCCGCGGCGGCCACGGTGACGTTCAAGGCCGCCACGCTCAACATCTACTATGGACTCACACAGGCCCAGTTTCTCCAGGACCTCAACCTGGTCGCGTCGAAGGCGGACCTGGTCGGGCTCAACGAGGTCGGCAACCGCAAAGCGGCGCTGGAGAGCTGGGCGGCTGCCAACGGGTGGTGGTGGTACGCGCCGGGCGGCACCAACCAGGCCGGTGAGGCGCTGATCGCCCGCAAGAGCACGTTCGACGTGCTCGACCAGGGCTCCGACTTCGTGTGCGACACCAACGGCCCCGGTGAGGTGCCGCCGGCCCGTTACAACAACTGGGTCAAGTACCGGCACAAGGCGAGTGGGCGCAACGTCATCCAGATCAACGCGCACGCCAACGCCAGCATCGAGGACAACGGCCGGCCGCAGGACCTGCCGCGCACCCGGTGTGCCGAGCAGCAGTTCCAGGCCATCAAGGATTTGGCGGTGGCCAAGCAGGCCGAGGGTCAGGTGATCGTCAGCGGTGACCTCAACATCGACTTCAGCGCGGACCGGGCGTACGGCTATGCGAAGTTCCCGTGGCAGGTCTTCGAGGCCAACGAGCTGCCGAACCTGCGCTCCACCTACAACCTCTACGGCGAGAAGGGCGCCGGGACGCACGGCAACCGGCACATCGACTACGTCTACTTCTGGAAGCGGCTGCCGGCGTACCAGGTCATGTGGATGACCGGCTACGACATCGTGACGGGGACGAACTCCGACCACAACGGCGTCGTCGCCACCTTCTCGATGGACTCCTAGCAGAACCAGCCGTCCTGCACCCAACCGCGGCGGTTGATGTGGCCGTAGGCGAAGCCGTAGACGTAGCCGCCGCTGCGTGGCCCCTCTACCAGGAAGGTCTGCCCCTGGTAGAGGGTGCCCATCCAGGCGCCGTTGGGCGTGGTGCGGACGAACAGGTCCTGGGCGCAGACGGTCTCCCGCACGCCGATCGTGCCGTTGTCGGCCCGGGCCGGCGCGGCGGTCAACGCGACCGCGGCCGCCGCGGCGAGGACCACGGCGCCGAGTCTCCTCACCATGAGTCGTAGCCCCCGATGCACTCGATCCGCAGGTAGCCCCAGTCGTTGGGCCCGAAGTCGAAGGTGGCCGCCCAGCCGTTGTAGACGGGGTGTGCGCCGGGCGTGTGGCCGACCTTGTTCCCGTAGGCGAGAACCCGCTTGAGGCCGACGGGGCCGCCGGCCGAGTCGTAGTTGGCGTAGAAGCTCGCGGACTGGCAGACGTTGACGGCGTGCCTGGGCACCACCGGGTCGGCATGGGCGGGGGCCGCGGCGGCGAGCGCGAGCACGCTCCCGGCGGCGACGGCGATCACGGTACGCACCGATGCTCCTTCGTGGGAAGATCGACGACAACGCTCCATACATTATCGACGATCGATGTCCTGCGCATCTCGGGGCCGTGTCACACAACGGTGGGCTGCCCGGTCTCAGCTGGTGACGACAAGGAGGTCCGCGTGCGTACCATTCTGGTGGTCGGCGGCGGCTACGCCGGCTTCTACACGGCCTGGAAGCTGGAGAAGAAGCTCCGGCGCGACGAGGCGCGGGTCGTGCTGGTCGACCCCCGGCCCTACATGACCTACCAGCCGTTCCTCCCCGAGGTGCTCGCCGGATCCGTCGAGGCCCGGCACGCCGCCGTGTCGCAGCGCCGGCACCTGCGCCGCACGAAGATCATCTCGGGGTCGGTCGTGGCGGTCGACCACGCGCGCAAGACGGTCACGGTGCGGCCGACCGAAGGCCCCGAGTTCGACCTGGCGTACGACATCATCGCCGTCACGGCCGGCGCGGTGACCCGCAAGCTGGCCATTCCCGGCGTGGCCGAGCAGGCGATCGGGATGAAGCACGTCGAGGAGGCCGTGGCGATCCGCGACCGGCTGCTGACCAACTTCGACCGGGCGTCGACGCTGCCACCCGGGGCGCTCCGTGACCGGCTGTTGACCGCGACGTTCGTGGGCGGCGGGTTCTCCGGCGTCGAGGGGTTCGGCGAGCTGCTGTCGCTGGCGACGGCGCTGACCCGCGCGTACCCCGAGATCGCTCCGGCCGATCTGCGCTTCCACCTGGTGGAGGCGCGCGACCGGATCCTGCCGGAGGTCACCGACGAGCCGGGCCGGTGGGTCGTGCGGTCGCTGGAGAAGCGCGGCGCCCGGGTGCACCTCAACGCCCAGCTGATGTCGGCGGTCGACGGCCACGTGGTGCTCTCCAACGGCGAGGAGTTCGACTCCGACCTGATCGTCTGGACGGTCGGCAACGCCGCCAACCCGATGGTGCGCAGCCACACCGACCTGCCGATCGACGCCCAGGGGCGGCTGATGGTGCGGGCCGACCTGCGGGTGGGCACCGATGCCGAACCGGTGCCCGACGCCTGGGGCGCCGGCGACGACGCGGCCGTGCCGGACCTGGCCGTGCCGGGCGCCGCGACCGTGCCGAACGCCCAGCACGCGGTCCGGCAGGGCAAACTGCTGGCGGCCAACATCGTGGCCAGCATCCGGGGCGGCAAGGTCAAGCCCTACCTGCACCACAGCCTGGGTACGGTCGCGACGCTGGGCCTGGGTCGCGGGATCTTCCAGTACCGGCGCATCGTGATCAAGGGACTGCCGGCGTGGCTGATGCATCGCGGCTACCACGTGCTGGCGGTGCCGAGCTGGGAGCGCAAGATCCGGGTGCTGGCGGTCTGGCTGACCGCGGTCGTGTTCGGCCGCGACATCGTGTCACTGGCCTCGGTGCAGGACCCGCGCCGCGCGTTCGTCACCGGTGACGAGATCGCGTCGAGATGACCGGGCCGCAAGAATCGTCAAGCCTGCCGGCCGCGGTGGTCGGCAGGCTTGACGAATGGCATCCGTACGCAGAGAGGTCCTGATCGCGGCGCCCGTCGACGAGGTCTGGGCGGCGCTGGCCGACTTCGGCGCCGTGCACGAGCGGTTGGTGCCCGGGTTCGTGGTGGCCTGCCGGCTCGACGGGCCGGACCGGGTCGTGACGTTCTTCAACGGGGCGGTGGCCCGGGAGGTGCTGGTCGACAGCGACGCGGCGGCGCGGCGTCTCGTGTGGACGGTGACCGAGAGCGGGCTCGGCCTGACCCATCACAACGCTTCGGCGCAGGTGTTCGCCGCGCCGGGCGGTGGGTCGCGGTTCGTCTGGATCGCGGACGTGCTGCCGCACGCGGCCGCCGTGCCGGTGGGCCGGCTGATGGACCGCGGCATCGAGGTGCTTCGGCGGACCTTGTCGTCAGCCACGTAGGGCGTCGATCGCGAGCGTGGTCGCGCGGGCGATGAGCCTGTCGTCGTAGGCCGCGTCCTCGGTGGCGCGGCTGGAAAGGACGGCGAGCACGATCGGGCCGCTGTCGGGAGGCCAGACGACGGCGATGTCGTTGCGGGTGCCGTAGCCGCCCCCGCCGGTCTTGTCGCCGACCTGCCACCCTCGCGGGACGCCGGCGCGGATGAGGGTGTCGCCGGTCGTGTTGGCCTTGAGCCAGCTTGTCAGCTGGTCACGGTCCTCTTGCGACAGTGCCGGGCCGAGCGTGTACTGCCGGAGGTCGCTGGCCAGGGCCCTGGGTGTGCCCGTGTCGCGCCGGTCACCTGGGGCCGCCTCGTTGAGGGCGGTCTCGGTGCGTTCCGGGTCGGTGACGCGGTCGCCGAGGGCGCGCAGGGCGCGTTCGAAACCGGCGGGACCGCCGAGACGGTCGAGCAGGAGGTTGGCCGCGGTGTTGTCGCTGTAGCGGACGGCGGCGTCGGCAAGCGCGCGCAACGTCATGCCGGTTCGGGTGCGGCGTTCGGTGACGGGGGAGTGGGCCACGAGGTCCGCGCGTGTGTAACGGATCCGCTCGTCCAGCTCGGCCGTGGTGGTGGCGGCGAGCACTGCGCCGGCGGCGAGCGCCTTGAACGTCGATGCGTAGGCGAACCGCTCGTCGGCGCGGTACGCGATCGCCCGGCCTGTGCCGGTGTCGATCGCGTAGACGCCCAGACGGGCGTCGAACTCCTTCTCGAGCGCGCCGAAATCCGGCTGCCGCGAAACGGCGGGTGTCGTGCTGGCGGGGGTGCTTCCGTGCGGTTCGGGGTCAAGGCCCGGGCTCGGGGAGGTGGCCGAGCAGCCGGCGAGGGCAAGCACAAGCAGGGCGGCAGCGATCCGGCGGTGGGTCGGCACCGGTCGAGCCTACGGACCCGTTGCTCAATGACTGTGCATGGTGGTGGTCCACGCACCACGGCCGCCAGACCGCGCGTGGACGCGAACGAGACCACGGTCGGGAACGTCGGTCGCACGATCACGTCGGCGTAGCCGAGGGCGCGGGCCGCCTCCGGGTCGTGGTAGGCGGCGTCGGTGGCGCCGATCGCCTTCGCGAACTCACTGATCTTCTCGCGGCCGACCAGGCGCCGGTCCGGAACGCCGCGGCAACCGCCACTGATCCCGCACCTACCGGCACACCGACCACCCAACCCCGCCAGCGTCCCGTCGTCGCCGAGACTCCGCTCTCCCGCGCACCCGCCGAGTTGTGGCGGTTGCCGTGGCGTTCCTACCGGCGGTGGGACGGTGGCGCGGTCAGGTGGTTTGGCGGGCGCGGTGGGTGCGGAGCTTGTGGCGGCTGCCGCGGCGTTCCATCGCGCACCAGGGCGGGTGGTGGCGCGGTCAGGTGGTTTGGCGGGCGCGGTGGGTGCGGAGTTTGTGGCGGTTGCCGCAGCGTTCCATCGCGCACCAGCGGCGGGAGCCCGGTCGGGATGTGTCGACGAAGACGAGCGGGCAGTTGTCGCTCGCGCATTCGCGGATGCGGGTGGCGAGTGGGCCGGAGAGCAGGTCGATCATTTCGCGGGCGAGGGTGGAGAGGGCCTGGCCGGCGCGTATTGGTGGGGCCCAGCGCGCGGCTGTGCCGTCGGCCGTCAGTTTCGGTAGTAGCGGTGGCTCGGCCGCGGCCCGGTTGATCGTGTCGATCGCCGCGGTCGGGAGCGGGCGATCGGCGGCCCGGGCGTGGGCCGTCTCCCAGATCGCCTGGCGGAGGGCCTTGGCCCTGCTCAGCTCGCGGACCGAGACCGGGCTCGTGACCACCACGGACAGTGGCGGGGCGGCCAGCCATTCGCCCAGGTCGGCCGGCTCGTGGAGGCTCTCGAACACCGCGTAGATCCCTTCGCCGCCGGTGTGGGCGAAGTCGAGGCACACGGCGCCCGCGTCGAACCAGAACGACCCTCCTTTGGGGTCGTTGAGCCGCCTTCCGGTTGCGCCGAGTCGCATGACACCACTATAAAGGGTTTCACGGTGTAACCGCTATAACCGGTGTCATCCGAAGGAGGAGACAACATGGCTGTACGGCACATCAACCCCGAAGGACTGCACCGCAGCCCGGCGTTCAGCCAGGCGGTGGTGGTCGAGCAACCGACGAAGACGATCTACATCGGCGGCCAGAACGGCGTCGACAACGAGGGCAAGGTCGTCGGCCCCACGGTCGGCGAGCAGTCGCTGCAGGCGTTCCGCAACCTGGCGACCATCCTCGAGAGCGAGGGCGCGACCCTGAGCAACATCGTCCACTGGCGGATCGCCACGGTCGCGGGCCAGAGCTTCGACGAGGGCGTGGCCGCGTTCCAGCAGGTCTGGAACCGGGCGGACCCACCGCCGGCCATCACGGTCCACGTCGTCGATGCCCTGGGCCCGGGCATCCTGGTCGAGATCGACGCGGTCGCCGTCGTCTGACGTCGGGAGGGATCCCGCTACCGGGCGGGATCCACCACCTGGTCGGCGCGCACCCGGCAGACGTCGTCGCCGCCCCAACCCGTCAGCCGCACGGTGAGCAGGGTTCGACCGTCCACGACGTCCTCGGCGAGCACGGTGCACTCCACTGTCAGCGGGACCGGGTAATCCGTCTCGCGCGTCAGAACCCCGTCGGCGTCGAAGATGGGCGGCTTGTCGAAAAAGCGCAGGTCCCGACCGTCAGCATCGAGAATCGAAACCTCCACCCACCCAGGCTGCGGCTCGTCGTCGACCCACCGAATCGCCGAGCAGCCCACGTGCACAGTGCGACGGGTCGTGGGCGAGCCGTGCTCCGACAGCACCGCGTCCACCTCCAAAGCCGTTCGGTGTCGGCCACCAACTGGCCGCACAGCGTCGAGCTGGGCCAGTCAGCCGCACCCCAATGCCACCGACAGACTCCCCGACCGTATCCCCGTCGCCCGCCGCCGCGGCCACAGCTCCGGTACACCGTTACAGAAACGAGCGGCAGCGATCCGCCCCACGTCGATCATGCCGGGTGGCGACGCCACACCAACACCCGACTCGTGCGGGACCTTAACCGCGACTGCCGGGCCGGTTCGGGACTATTGCCGACGCCGCACATGCGGAAGCACGTAGCTACATGTCTTCGCATGTTCGCTCGTCAGCACCACGACCGAGCTCCCGGGGACAGTGGCCGCTGACAGAGCTGTCCGGATCACGGGTGCCGGGACTCCGTCCCACCACCGAGGCCATGGCTCCAGGCGACCGCGGCGCGCGGCACGGTCTGGTCGGGCGGCACCCGGCGTACGGACCCGTCCGGTTCCTTCAGGAGCACGAAGTCCTCGCCTAGCGGTTCCGCGACGCGCCGGAGCTCGCCGTGCTCGTCGGCGGCGATGCGGCTGCGGGCTTCGCCGACGTCGGCCTGGTGGAGCAGCCAGCCATAGCCCAGCCGCTGCGCGAGGACCTCGCGGGTTTCCGCGCGCTCGCTCAGCCAGCCGACCTGCGCGCCGCGTCCGTGGATGCGCGGCTCGACGGCGGTGCCGCGCCAAGCGTGGATCTCCCAGCCGTCGCGCCAGGCGAGCGCGGGACCCGTCATCAGGGTGATATTCCTGGCGCTCCCGCGGCCTGCACACCCGCACCACGTTGTCGATGGGAAGCCATGCTTGGCTGCAGCGATGGAGCGCATCGTGGTCGTCGGTTGTGGTGGGTCGGGCAAGACGGTCCTCGCCCGTCGGCTGGCCGCTGTCCTCGGGCTGCCGCTGATCCACCTCGACGCCGTCTACTACGACTCGGCCTGGCAACCGTTGCCGCAGGACGCGTTCGCCGCTGTGCAGGCCGAGCTCGTGCGGGGCGAGCGTTGGATCATCGACGGCAACTACGTCTCGACGTTGCCGATCCGCGTCGCGGCCGCCGACACGTTGATCTTTCTGGATCTGCCCGCCGCGACCTGTCTCTGGGGGATCGCGCGGCGGCGGTGGCGCCACCGCGGCGGCCAGCACCGCGACGCGGGGGTCTTCGACCGCGTCAACTGGTCCTTCGTCCGCTACGTCGTCCGCTACCGGGCCACCGTGCGGCCCCGCGTCCTGGCGGCCGCCCGGGGTCGGGAGGTTGTTCACCTGACCAGCCGGCGCGCGGTCGACCGATTTCTCCTGCAGGTGCGGCGGGTGACGTAGGTCAGCTGACCGACGTCATCCAGCTCTGCACTGTCGGAACGTCGACGCGCCCAGCGTGCCGGCGCCGTCACCACGAGGAGGGTCGTGCGGGCGGTCTGAACCAGGAACGGCTACCGTCCGTACGACTTGACGGTGAATTGAACCTTCAACTGACCGTGCGGCCGAGGAGAGGCATAACGGATGAATACGGAGGAGACGGTGACGAGCCGGCGCGCGCTGCTGGCCGGTGTGGGAGCGGTGGGGGCCGTGACCGTGCTGGCTGCCTGTGGCAGCGACGATTCGGGCGGCTCCGGCACGGGCGGCACCAACGCCGACCCGACCGAGCCGGCCGAGGAGCCGGGTGACGACACCGGCGGGGGTGGCGAGGTCATCGGCAAGGTGGGCGACGTGCCGGTCGGCGGCGGCGCGTTGTTCCCCGCGACCGAGATGGTGGTGACCCAGCCGACCGAGGGTCAGTTCCACGGGTTCCGGGCGGTCTGCACCCACCAGGGCTGCCCGATCGCCAGCGTCGACGGTGGCACGATCAACTGCAGCTGTCACGGCAGCAAGTTCTCGCTGGACAGCGGCGAGCCGCGCAACGGACCGGCGACCCGGCCGCTCACGTCCCGTGAGGTCACCGTCAAGGGCGACGAGATCGTCCTGGCCTGAGCCACCCCGACAGCCACCCCGACAGCCACCCGGACGGCGGGTCGGCCACCAAGATCAACCGATCTTGACGGAGGTGAGCGATACGCTTGCCGCCGTGGCTGACCCGTCGTCCTACCGTCCCCCGCCGGGCTCGATTCCGGACCTTCCGGGTGTCTATCGGTTCCGCGACGCGACCGGCCGGGTCATCTACGTCGGCAAGGCCAAGAGCCTGCGCAGCCGCCTCAACTCCTATTTCGCCGATCCGTTCGGGCTGCACCAGCGCACCCGCCAGATGGTGCAGACCGCCGCCTCCGTCGACTGGATCACGGTCGGCACCGAGGTCGAGGCGCTCCAGCAGGAATACACCTGGATCAAGGAGTACGACCCGCGGTTCAACGTCCGTTACCGCGACGACAAGTCGTACCCCTATCTGGCCGTGACCCTCGACGAGGAGTTCCCGCGGCTCCAGGTCATGCGCGGGGCCAAGCGCAAGGGCGTCCGCTACTTCGGTCCCTACTCGCACGCCTGGGCGATCCGCGAGACGCTCGACCTGCTGCTGCGCGTCTTCCCGGCGCGCACCTGCTCCAAAGGTGTCTTCAAGCGGGCGGGCCAGATCGGCCGGCCGTGCCTCCTCGGCTACATCGGCAAGTGCTCGGCGCCGTGCGTCGGCTCGGTCAGCGCGGCCGAGCACCGGCAGATCGTCGAGGACTTCGTCGACTTCATGGCCGGCAAGACCGACACCCTGATCCGCCGGCTCGAGCGGGAGATGCTGGCGGCCAGCGAACAGCTCGAGTTCGAGCGGGCCGCCCGGCTCCGCGACGACCTGGCCGCCCTGCGCCGCGCGATGGAGAAGCAGACCGTCGTGTTCGGCGACGGCACCGACGCCGACGTGGTCGCCTTCGCCGAAGACCCGCTGGAGGCGGCGGTCCAGGTCTTCCACGTGCGCGACGGCCGGGTGCGCGGCCAGCGGGGCTGGGTCGTGGAGAAGACCGAGGACCTGACCACCGGCGACCTGGTGCACCACTTCTGCTCGCAGGTCTACGGCGGGGAGCAGGGCGAGAGCGACGTGCCCCGCGAGCTGCTGGTGCCGGCCGTCCCGACCGACGTCGACGCGCTCACCGACTGGCTCGGCCAGCACCGGGGGAGCCGGGTCACCATGCGGGTCCCGCAGCGGGGTGACAAGAAGGCGTTGCTGGAGACGGTGGCCCGCAACGCGCAGGAGGCGCTGGCCCGGCACAAGCTGAAGCGCTCGGCCGACCTGACCAGCCGCAGCCAGGCCCTCGAGGAGATCGCCGAGGCGCTCGGCATGGAGACCGCGCCGCTGCGCATCGAGTGCTACGACATCTCGCAGATCCAGGGCAGCGACGTGGTGGCCAGCATGGTCGTCTTCGAGGACGGCCTCGCCCGCAAGAGTGAATATCGCCGCTTCATCATCAAGGGCGCGACCGACGACCTGTCCGCCATCTCCGAGGTGCTGCGCCGCCGGTTCGCCCGCTACCTCGACGCCCGCGCCGAGACCGGCGAGCTCGGCGACGAGATGGAGATCGATCCCGACCGGCCCGGGATCGACCCGACGACCGGTCGGCCGCGCAGGTTCGCGTACCCGCCGCAGCTCGTCGTGGTCGACGGCGGCGAGCCACAGGTGCGGGCCGCCGCCACGGTGCTGCGCGACCTCGGCATCGACGACATCGCGCTGTGCGGCCTGGCCAAGCGGCTCGAAGAGGTCTGGGTCCCCGACGACCAGTTCCCGGTGATCATGCCGCGCACGTCGGAGGGCCTCTACCTGCTGCAACGGGTACGCGACGAGGCGCACCGCTTCGCCATCACGTTCCACCGGCAGCGCCGTTCCAAGCGGATGACCGCCTCGCAGCTCGACGGGATCCCCGGGCTGGGCGAGATCCGGCGCAAGGTGCTGTTGCGGCACTTCGGCTCGGTCAAGCGGCTCACCGCCGCCTCGGTCGAGGAGATCGCCTCCGTGCCGGGCGTCGGCCGCCGCACCGCCGAGGCGATCAAGGCGGCCCTCGGTGGGGAGCCAGGGCCGGCACCGGCCCCGGCGGAAGCGGCGCCGGCTCCAGCGGAGCCGGCCCCGGCCGCAGCGCCCACGACGACGACGGAAGAGGGCGATGGGTCCGATGTTTCCCGCGATGCCTAGGATTTCGCGTCGTGGGTGAGCGGCAGACTGACGAGCTGGACCGGTCCGACACCACGCTCGTGATCGTCACGGGCGTCTCGGGTGGCGGCCGCAGCACGGTCGCGCGCGCCCTGGAGAACGTCGGCTTCTACGTCGTCGACAACCTCCCGCAGACGCTGATGCTCGAGATGGCCGAGCTGGCCTTCAAGGCCGGCGACCCGGCCCGCCGCACCGCGATGGTGCTCGACGTGCGCAGCCGGGCGTTCTCGGCCGACCTGACCGGCGCCGTGCACGCGCTGCGCGAGCGGGGCTTCCACCCGCACGTGGTCTTCCTCGACGCCGACGACGACGTGCTCATCCGGCGGTTCGAGAGCGTCCGGCGGTCGCACCCGCTGCAGGGCGACGGCCGGCTGGCCGACGGCATCGAGGCCGAGCGCAAGCTGCTCCAGGAGGCCCGCGACCAGGCCGACGTGATCATCGACACCAGCCACCTCAACGTCAACCAGCTCCGCCGCCGGGTCGAGGAGATGTTCGGCGGCGAGGACGCACGCCGGCTCAAGGTCACGGTGCTCAGCTTCGGCTTCAAGTACGGCCTGCCGCCCGACGCCGACTTCGTGCTCGACGCGCGCTTCCTGCCCAACCCGTTCTGGGTCCCCGAGCTGCGCGACCTGACGGGCCGCGACGAGCCGGTCAGCGACTACGTGCTGGGCCAGCACGGCGCCGTCCCGTTCGTCGACACGTACGCCCGGCTGGTCGTCGGCACCGCGCCCGGCTTCGAGCGCGAGGGCAAGCGCTACCTGACCGTCGCCGTGGGCTGCACCGGCGGAAAGCACCGCAGCGTCGCCATCGCCGAGGAGCTGGCCACCCGGCTGCGCGAGTCCCGCGTCTCCGCCTCGGCCCAGCACCGCGACCTGGGGCGCGAGTGATGCGGGTCGTCGCCTTCGGAGGCGGCCACGGTCTGTCCGCCTCGCTGCGCGCGCTGCGGGGCTGCGGCGAGGACCTCGACATCACCGCCGTGGTGACGGTCGCCGACGACGGCGGGTCCAGCGGCCGGCTGCGGGCCGAGCGGGCCGCGCTGCCACCCGGCGACCTGCGCCAGGCCATCGCCGCGCTGGCCGCCGACCGCGCCGAGACGCGGCGCACGGCGCAGCTCTTCCAGCACCGGTTCGCGCCCGACGGTCGCGACCACAGCCCGCTCGACGGCCACACTGTCGGAAATCTGGTACTCGTCGGGCTGATGGAACAGCTCGGGGACCCGGTGTCCGCTTTGGATCACGCGGCCCGGATGGTCGACGCGGCGGGGCGGGTCCTGCCGATGGCGGTCAAACCGGTCGGCATCGAGGCCGACGTCCGGGGCGCCGACCCGCGCCGGCCCGACACGCTGCTCACTGTCGTCGGGCAGCACGCCGTGGCGGTCGCGCCGGGCCACGTGGAGGCCGTCCGGCTCACCCCGGCCGACCCGCCGGCCTGCCCGGAGGCGGTCGCGGCGGTCGAGGCGGCCGACTGGTTGATCTTCGGGCCGGGCAGCTGGTACACGAGCGTGATCCCGCACCTGCTGGTGCCCGAGCTGGCCGCCGCGATCGTGGCGAGCCCGGCCCGGCGGCTGGTGACGCTCAACCTGGCGGCCGAGCCCGAGACGTGGGGCCTGTCGGCTGCTGATCACCTGGCCGCCCTGCGGTGGTACCTCCCCGAACTGAAAGTTGACACGGTTCTCGCCGACGGCGCCGCCGTCGGTGACCCCGAACCCGTCCGTCGTGCGGCAGAATCGCTGGGTGCGCGGCTGGTGCTCGCCCCGGTGGCCGCTGCGGACGGGAGCCCGAAGCATGATCCTGCGGCGCTCGGGGCGGCCCTGGTGCCTGTCCTGGGCGCCAGTCGTTAAGCACGTGAGAACCCACCGGCTTCGGGCCGGAGACCGGCACGCGAGGTGACGAAAAGTTATGGCGATGACCGCCGCGGTCAAGGACGAGCTGAGCCGGGTCGACGTGCCCAAGCCGTGTTGTCGGCGGGCCGAGATGGCCGCGTTGCTGCGCTTCGCGGGTGGCCTGCACATCGTCTCGGGCCGGGTGGTGGTCGAAGCCGAGCTCGACACCGGCGCGGTGGCGCGCCGGCTGCGCCGGGAGATCGCCGAGGTCTACGGCTACCCGAGCGAGATCCACGTGCTCGCCTCCGGCGGGCTGCGCAAGGCCAGCCACTACATCGTCCGGGTGGTCAAGGACGGTGAGATCCTGGCCCGCCAGACCGGCCTGCTCGACGTCCGCGGCCGGCCGGTCCGCGGCCTGCCGCAGCACGTGGTCTCCGGCAACGTCTGCTGCTCGGTCGCCGCCTGGCGGGGCGCGTTCATGGCGCACGGCTCATTGACCGAGCCCGGCCGCAGCTCCGCCCTGGAGATCACCTGCCCGGGCCCCGAGTCGGCGCTGGCGCTGGTCGGCGCGGCCCGGCGGATCGGCATCACCGCCAAGGCCCGCGAGGTCCGCGGCGTCGACCGCGTGGTGGTCAAGGACGGCGACGCGATCTCCGCGCTGCTCACCCGGATCGGCGCGCACAGCAGCGTGCTGGCCTGGGAGGAGCGCCGGGTGCGGCGCGAGGTGCGGGCGACCGCCAACCGGCTCGCCAACTTCGACGACGCCAACCTGCGCCGCTCGGCGCGGGCGGCGGTGGCGGCCGCGGCCCGGGTCACCCGGGCGTTGGAGATCCTCGCCGACGACGCGCCCAACCACCTCACCTCGGCCGGCAAGCTGCGCCTCGACCACCGGCAGGCCTCGCTGGAGGAGCTCGGCGCCCTGGCCGACCCGCCGCTGACCAAGGACGCGATCGCCGGCCGGATCCGCCGGTTGCTGGCGCTGGCCGACAAGCGGGCCCGCGATCTGGGCATTCCGGACACGGAAGCCGCTGTGACGCCCGACATGCTGGTGGTCTGAGGCACCACCTGACGCGCCGGTCAAGGGTGGCCTCAGATAGGGTCGTGAGGTACGGCGACGGGGCCGGCAACCGGTTCTAACACCGGCCGGCGTACGCGGCGAGTCCGCGGCGGCCGGCTGCTCACATCATCGAGGAGATGAAACCTGTGACCATCCGGGTTGGCATCAACGGGTTCGGCCGCATCGGCCGCAACTTCTTCCGGGCCGTCCTCGCCTCCGGGGCGGACGTCCAGCTGGTCGGCGCCAACGACCTCACCGACAACGCCACCCTCGCCCACCTGCTCAAGTACGACTCGATCCTGGGCCGGCTGCCGCAGGAGGTGAAGGCGACCTCCGACGAGATCTCGGTCGGCGGCCAGACGTTCAAGGTGTTCGCCGAGCGCGACCCGGGCAAGCTGCCCTGGGGCGACCTGGGTGCCGACGTCGTGATCGAGTCGACCGGCCTGTTCACCGACGCCACCAAGGCGCGCGCCCACGTCGACGGCGGGGCCAAGAAGGTCATCATCTCGGCGCCGGCGAAGCACGAGGACGTGACGATCGTCCTGGGCGTCAACGACGACCAGTACGACCCGGCCAAGCACACGATCATCTCGAACGCCTCCTGCACCACCAACTGCCTCGCTCCGATGGCCAAGGTGCTGCACGACACGTTCACCATCGAGCGTGGCCTGATGACCACCATCCACGCCTACACGCAGGACCAGAACCTGCAGGACGGCCCGCACAAGGACCTCCGCCGGGCCCGCGCCGCGGCGCTCAACATCGTGCCGACCTCCACCGGCGCCGCCAAGGCGATCGGCCTGGTGCTCCCGGAGCTCAAGGGCAAGCTCGACGGCTACGCGCTGCGCGTCCCGATCCCGACCGGCTCGGCCACCGACCTGACCGTCACCGTGGGTCGCGACACCTCGGTCGAAGAGGTCAACAACGCGATGAAGGAAGCCGCCGCCGGCGCGCTCAACGGCTACCTGACCTACACCGAGGACGAGATCGTCTCGACCGACATCGTCACCGACCCGTCGTCGTGCATCTTCGACTCGGGCCTGACCAAGGTGCTCGGCAACCAGGTCAAGGTCGTCGGCTGGTACGACAACGAGTGGGGCTACTCGAACCGCCTGGTCGACCTGGTCAAGCTCGTCGGGGCCTCGCTCTGACCATCATGAAGACGCTTGACGATCTCCTCGCGGAGGGAGTCGCGGGTCGGCGCGTGCTCGTGCGCGCCGACCTGAACGTCCCCTTCGAGAAGGACAAGGCCGGAGTGATCGCCGACGACGGGCGCATCCGGGCGGTCCTCCCGACCATCGAGGCGCTGCGTGACGCCGGCGCCGCCGTGATCGTGATGTCCCATCTGGGTCGCCCCAAGGGCGCGCCCGACCCGAAATACACGCTCGGCCCGGTGGCCGAGCGGTTCGGCGAGCTGCTCGGCAACCCGGTGCTCTTCGCCGAGGACACCGTCGGCGAGTCGGCCCGGGCCGCGGTCGAGGCACTCGGCGACGGTCAGGTGCTGCTGCTGGAGAACCTGCGCTTCAACGCCGGCGAGACCAGCAAGGACGACGCCGAACGGGGCGCGTTCGCCGACCAGCTCGCCGCGTTCGCCGAGGCGTACGTCGACGACGCGTTCGGCGCCGTGCACCGCAAGCACGCCAGTGTCTTCGACGTGCCGGCCCGGCTGCCGCATTTCGCCGGTGGCCTCGTGCTGCGCGAGGTCGAGGTGCTGGCCAGGCTGACCGAGAGCCCCGAGCGGCCGTACGCGGTCGTCCTCGGCGGCGCCAAGGTCTCCGACAAGCTCGCCGTCATCGAGGCGCTGCTGCCCAAGGTCGACAAGCTCCTGGTCGGCGGCGGCATGTGCTTCACCTTCCTCAAGGCCCAGGGTCACGAGATCGGCAGGTCGCTCCTCGAGGAGGACATGCTCGACACCTGCCGTGACCTGCTGGCCCGGGGCGGCGACAAGATCCTGCTGCCGACCGACGTGGTGGCCGCGACCGAGTTCTCGGCCGACGCCGACCACGAGGTCGTGGCGGCCGACGCGATCCCGGCCGACCGGCTCGGGCTCGACATCGGCCCGGCCAGCGTGGCGGCCTTCGCCGGCGCGCTCGCCGACGCCCGCACCGTGTTCTGGAACGGCCCGATGGGCGTGTTCGAGCTGGCGCCGTTCGCGGCCGGCACCCGGGGCGTCGCCGAGGCGATCATGAAGGTCGACGGCCTGACCGTGGTCGGCGGTGGCGACTCCGCCGCGGCCGTCCGCGCCCTCGGCCTCGACGAGACCGCCTTCGGCCACATCTCCACCGGCGGGGGCGCCTCGCTGGAATACCTCGAGGGCAAGCGCCTTCCCGGCATCGCGGCACTGGAGAACTGATGGCGGCGCAGTCCCGCCGGCCGCTGATGGCCGGCAACTGGAAGATGAACCTCAACCACCTCGAGGCCATCGCGCTCGTGCAGAAGCTGGCCTTCAGCCTCAACGAGCAGCAGCTCAGCGACGTCGAGACGGTGGTCCTGCCGCCGTTCACCGACCTGCGCAGCGTGCAGACCCTGGTCGACGGCGACAAGCTGCTCATCGGGTACGGCGCGCAGGACCTCTCGCCGCACAAGGGTGGCGCCTACACGGGCGACATCTCCGCCGCGATGCTGACCAAGCTCGGCTGCTCCTACGTCGTGGTCGGCCACTCGGAGCGCCGGCAGTACCACCACGAGGACGACGCGGTGGTCAACACCAAGGTGCAGGCGGCGCTGGCCAACGAGCTCACGCCGATCTTCTGCATCGGCGAGGGGCTCGAGGTCCGCGAGGCGGGGGAGCACGTGGCGCACTGCGTCGCACAGCTCGACGCCGGCCTCGACGGGCTCAAGGCCGAGCAGGTGCGCAAGGTCGTCATCGCGTACGAGCCGGTCTGGGCGATCGGCACCGGCAAGACGGCGACGCCCGACGACGCCCAGGAGGTCTGCGGCGTGCTGCGGGCCCGGCTGGCGGAGCGGTTCGACGCCGAGACGGCCGACACCACCCGCATCCTGTACGGCGGCTCCGTCAAGGCCAACAACGTGGCCGCGATCATGGCCCAGCCGGACGTCGACGGCGCGCTCGTCGGTGGCGCGAGCATCGACGCCGACGAGTTCGTGCAGATCGTCCGGTTCCCGGAGCACATCAAGAAGTAAGGCACCGGTGGCCGGGTCCGCAGTGCGCGGATCCGGCCGCTATCCTTGCTGAGTCGCGCCCACCCGAGAGGACAGACCACCACCATGCCGATCGCATTCGCCTACACGTTGATCGTGTTGCTGATCATCACGAGCGTGCTGCTGACGATGCTGGTCCTGCTGCACCGCGGCAAGGGTGGCGGCCTGTCGAGCATGTTCGGCGGCGGCGTCAGCACCAACCTCGCCGGCTCGTCGGTGGCGGAGAAAAACCTCGACCGCTACACCATCCTGGTGGGCATCGTGTGGTTCGCGTGCATCGTGGGTCTGGGCCTCTGGCTGAAACTCGCGGTGACCAGCTGACCCCCATGGCGGCGAAACAGTCGTAAACTCCTACGCGGTCCGGACTTGTCCGGGCCGCGTACTGCTTTCCATCCCGCTTCACCGCGTCGCGACGCCGCGCTTTCCCCCGCGGCCGAGACCCCGCACGACGACAGGAGCGACATACCGTGCCCAGCGGCAGCGCAATCCGAGGCACCCGGGTCGGCTCCGGCCCGATCCGCCCCACCGAGCGGTGCGAGCCCGCACCCCGGCGCTCGGTGACCTATTGGTGCGCCAACGACCACACCATCGAGATCTCCCTGGCGGCCGAGGTGTCCCCGCCGGTGACCTGGGACTGCCCGCGCTGCGGACAGCCCGCGGGCCTCGATGCCACCAACCCGCCCGGCAAGCCGCGCAGCGAGCCCTACAAGACGCACCTGGCCTACGTGAAGGAACGGCGCACCGACGCCGACGGCGCCGCCATCCTCGCGGAGGCGCTCGCCAACCTCCGCCAACGCCGCGGCGAAAACTAGGCCCCCCGGGCCGGTCCCGCCTTCCATCGCGCACCCATTGATCACTGTCCGTGATCGACACTGGTCAAAGCGTGATAGCGGCCCTTTCAGGGACGCCGCGTCAGGCCCCGATCCGCGTCGCTGACGTCCCGCCTCGCAACGAGCCCCCTGCCGCCTGATGCGGGTCGCGAGGCGGCAGCGTGCGGCGGCGGCGACGGCCCGCCTGCCCGCGTGTGCGGATCGCGAGGCGGCAGCGTGCGGCGGGGGCGGCCCGCCTGCCCGCGTGTGCGGGTCGCGAGGCGGCAGAGTGCGGAGGCCCGCCTGCCGCCCTGCGGCCGTCGGGTCGCCGGGCGGTGTTCGCTCGTCAGGTGCGGACGCTGCGGAAGGTGCGGCGGACCTGGGTCGCGGCGGCGCTGTCGAGGTGCCAGATCGTGCGGTTGACGCCGTGCACCCCCGCCGCCGGCAGCTGCACCGGTCCCGCGCCCGTCAGGGCCATGCCGACCGCGCCTGCCTTGTCCGGACCCGCGGCCACCAGCCACACCTGGTCGGCCGTGTTGATCGTCGGCAGGGTCAGGGTCGTGCGGACCGGTGGTGGCTTCGGGCTGCCGCGGACCGCGCTCACCGGCCGGGTCTCGTAGGCCACCGGGTGCTCCGGGAACACCGACGCCACGTGGCCGTCCTCGCCGACGCCGAGCATCAGCACGTCGAAGTGGGGGAGCGGGGCCGTCCCCGGGCGCGCCGCGCGGGCCAGTTCCTGCGCGTAGCGGGCCGCCGCCGCCTCCGGGTCGTTGCCGTCCGGGCCGTCCGACGGGGGCATCGCGTGCACCCGTTCGGCCGGCACCCGCAGCGCGTCGAGCAGCTGCTCGCGGGCCTGGGTCTCGTTGCGGTCCGGGTGGCCGGCGGGCAGGAACCGCTCGTCGCCCCACCAGAAGTCGACCCGGTTCCAGTCGACGGTGTCGCTGGCCGGGAAGTCGCGGACCGCCCGGTGGACCGCCCCGGCGATGCGGCCGCCGGTGAGCACCCACGACGCGGCGCCGCGTTCGGCCTGGGCGTCGATCAGGGTGACGACCAGGCGGGCGGCCACCGCGTGGGCCAGCACGTCCGGGTCGGAGTGGACGATGACGGTGGTCTCGCTCACGAGGCCGCACCCGAGCCGGAGCCGGAGCCCGACGGGGTGGTGGGCGCCGAGCCCTGGGCCGTGCCCGCGCCGGCCGACGCCGGGCGGACCCGGTCGCCGGTGCGCGGCGGCATGTCCTCCGCCTGGGTGGGCGGGCCGCCGCCGACGATCCCGGGGCCGAGGCCGGGCGCGTTGCCGGCGGTCACCGGGTCCTTCCAGACGTGCACCCGGTGGGCCGGCCGGTTGTCGAGACCGGTCTCGCCGGACATCGCGCTCAGCGCCGCCGCGTAGACCTGGTCGGGGTCGAGCCGGCGCAGCTCCTCGGCCAGCTCCTCGCCGAGCGGGCGACGGACCAGCGGCAGCTGCCGGTCGAGCTGGTTGGTGCGGCTGAACGTCGCCATGTCGGTCTCGCGTACCAGCTTGAGCTGGTCGTTGTTGGCGGCGACCAACGAGATCGAATGCATGATCCGGTGCGCCTCGTCAGACTCCAGCCGCGGGTTGACGTCGAGCCGGGCCGCCAGCCAACCGGCCATCAGCGCGGCCGTCGGGTCGTGCCCGGACGCCTCGATGGTGGCGCCGACGATGTGGTCCTCGGTCGTGTCGAACGCCGAGGCGACCAGCGTGCGCCACGGGGTGATCCGGGTCCACGCGAGGTCGGTGTCGCCGGGCGCGTAGTCCTTGGCCCGCTGGCGCAGGGCGGCCACCGGGTCCTCGGTCTGCGAGACGTCGGTGATCCGGCGGTCGGCGACCACGCCGAGGAAGTCGTTGGCGATCTTCTCCGGCGGCTCGCCGTGCCACCAGGTGACGACCGGGACGTCCGGCACCAGCAGCGGCATGACGACGGACTCGGCGTGCAGCGCGAGCCGGCCGTACATCCGCATCACGACGGCCTCGCACGGGCCGAGCCGGCCGCCGACGACCACCTCGGCGTCGAGCCGGTTGCTGGGTCGCTCGACGTCGGCCCGCACCACGATCAGCAGCCGGCACGGGTGCATCGACGACGCGATGGTGGCGGCCGCCTCGGCTTCGCGTACGCGCTTCTCGTCGACGACCACGATCAGCGTCAGCGCCATCCCGCTGGCCACGCCGCCGGCCGACCGGCGCTCGGTGGCCAGCGCCTTGACCACCTCGTTGCCGGTGGTGTCCCAGAGCCCGATCATGCTCGCCTCCAGTGCCGGCCGTCGCGGCGCAGCAGCTCGTCGGCCGCGTGCGGCCCCCACTCGCCGGCCCGGTAGGGCTCGGGCGACGTGCCGGCCCAGGCCTCCTCCAGCGGGTCGATGACCCGCCAGCTCTGCTCCACCTCGGCCGCGTCGGGGAACAGCGTGCGGTCGCCCACGAGCACGTCCAGCACGAGCCGCTCGTAGGCCTCCGGGCTGGACTCGGTGAACGCGGCCCCGTATTCGAAGTCCATCGCGATGTCGCGGACCTCCATCGTGGTGCCGGGCACCTTGGAGCCGAACTTGAGCACCACGCCCTCGTCCGGCTGCACCCGGATGACCAGCTGGTTGGCGCCCAACATCTCGATGTCGTACGGGTTGAAGGGCAGGTGTGGCGCCTTCTTGAAGATGATCGCCAGCTCGGTGACCCGCCGCGGCAGCCGCTTGCCACAGCGCAGATAGAACGGCACGCCGGCCCACCGCCGGTTCTGCACGCCGAGCTTGACCGCGACGTACGTCTCGGTGGTGGAGTCGGACGGCACGTCCTTCTCCTCGAGGTAGCCGACCGCCCGCTCGCCGCCGACCCAGCCCGGGAGGTACTGCCCCCGGACCGTCTCGCCGCGGATGTCCTGCGGGATCGTGATGGCCCGCAGCACCTTGAGCTTCTCGGTGCTGATCTCGGCGGCGTCGAAGCTGGTCGGCTCCTCCATCGCGGTCAGCGACAGCAGCTGGAGCAGGTGGTTCTGCAGCACGTCGCGGGCCGCGCCGGCCGCGTCGTAGAAGCCGGCCCGGGTGCCGATGCCCACGTCCTCGGCCATCGTGATCTGCACCGAGTCGACATATTTGCTGTTCCACAGCGGCTCGAACAGGTTGTTGGCGAACCGGAGAGCCAGGATGTTCTGGACCGTCTCCTTGCCCAGGTAGTGGTCGATGCGGAACACGTCGCTGCGGGTGAACACGTCGTCGACCAGGCCGTTGAGCGCCATCGCGGAGGACAGGTCGTTGCCGAACGGCTTCTCCACGACGACCCGCCGCCAGCCGCCGGCCTTGCGGTTGTCGGCCATGCCGGTGCGAGCGAGCTGCTTGAGCACGATCGGGAACGCCGGTGGCGGGATCGCGAAGTAGAACGCGGCGTTGCCGGCGATGCCGTGCGTGTCGCGCAGCTCGTCCAGTGTGGACGCGAGCTGGTCGAACGCCTCGTCGTCGTCGAACGCGCCCGGCACGAACTTGATGTTGCCGGCGAGCCGGGCCCACACCTCCTCGCGCCAGGGGGTGCGGGCACCCTTCTTGGCCGCGCTCATCGCGAGGTCCTCGAAGTCGCCGTCGCCCCAGTCGCGCCGGGCGAAGCCGAGCACGACGAAGCCCGGTGGCAGCAGCCCTCGGTTGGCCAGGTCGTAGATGGCCGGCAACAGCTTCTTGCGCGACAGGTCGCCGGTGACGCCGAAGATCACCAGAGCACAGGGCTCCGGGATCCTCGGCAACCGGCGATCTTGCGGATCGCGGAGCGGGTTCACTCAAACCACCTCGGGTTCTCCATGCCGACCGGAGGTCCAGGCATCGGAAATGGCACTCCCACCACCTCGGGTTCTCCGTGCCGACCGAACGTCCAGGCTTCGGTAGCGGCACCCCCACCATCGGGTTCTCCGTGCCGACCGAAGGTCCAGGCTTCGGTAATGGCACTGCCTCCTAGTGTGAATCCTTGCTGGCGGGGAGGCTCGCCAACGCGCGCAGCAGCTGGTCGATGCCCGCCGCCCGGTCGGTGAGGTGCAACCGGACCACCGGCCGGCCGCGGTCGGTCATCGCCTTCCGGTCACCGGCCGCCTGGGCGGCCTGGAGCTCGGCGAAGCCGTAGGGCTTGCCCGGGATCGGCAGGTCCGCGGCGACCGCGCCGGTGATCTGCAGGAACGAGCCGACCTGCGGACCGCCCTTGTGATATTGACCGGTCGAGTGCAGGTAGCGCGGGCCCCAGCCGAACGTGACGGGCCGTCCGGCCGCGGTGGCCAGCAGCGCGCGGACCTCCTCGGCGCGGGCGTCGCCGAGCCGGTCGAGGTAGGCCAGCACCGCGAGGTAGCCGTGCGGGTCGATTCCGCCCACCAGCGCGCCGAGCACGGCCGCCAGGCTGTCGCCCGAGCCGCCGTAGACCTCGATGTCGCCCTCGGTGAACGCCGGCGACTCGTCGGGCAGCCCTTCGGCCAGGATCCGGGTCGTGTTGTTCTTGGACTCGGTGACGTTGGGCTGGTTGAACGGGTCGATGCCGATCACCCGGCCGGCGATCGCGGTGGCGAACTCCCAGGTCAGGAACTGGGCGCCGAGCGGGCCGTTGACCGCCAGGTCGGGCCGCACGCCGCCACCCGGCACACCGGCCGGCGGCTGGGCGCCGCCCACGGTCACGGTGACCACGTCGGCGCCGTGCGCGCCGGGGCTGTCGGGGGTCTCGATGACCACCGGCAGGATGCCCTTGCCCTCCTTGCCGGTCGACTCGGCGAGCAGCTGCTCGGCCCAGTCGCCGAGGCCGACGATGCCGGTGCCGTCGGAGACCAGGGCGACCTTGTCGCGGCCGTCGACGGCGGCCGAGCCGAGCGCGGCGCCCAGCGCGAGGCCCGGGTTCCCGCTCTCCTCGGACAGCGCGGGCAGCAGGTCCTCGGCCTGGTCGAGCAGCTCGGCGACGTCGACGCCGGCCAGCGCCGAGGGCACCACGCCGAACGCGGTCAGCGCCGAGTAGCGCCCGCCGACGTCGGAGTCGGCCAGGAATACCTGGGCGCCCATCTCGCGGCCGGTCATCTCCAGCGGCGAGCCGGGGTCGGTGACGATCACGAAGTGCCGGCCGGCCTCTTCCTCGGTCATTCCGGCGTCGAGGAAGGCCTGCCAGTAGGCGCGGCGGTGGCTGTCGGTCTCGACGGTGCCGCCGGACTTGCTGGACACCACGACCAGCGTGCGCTCCAGCCGGTCGGCCAGCGCCGCCCGGATCTGCGCCGGGTCGGTCGTGTCGAGGACGGTCAGCTCGACGTCGAGGGTCCGCGTGATCACCTCCGGGGCGAGCGAGGAGCCGCCCATCCCGGCCAGCACCACGTGGTCGAGGTCGGCGAGCTCGGCCCGCAGCTCGGCGAGCCGCGGCAGCAGCTCGCGGCTGCGGCGGAACGTGTCGACCCAGCCCAACCGGATCTTCGCCTCGGCCTCGGCGTCGGAACCCCACAGCGTGGCGTCCTTGGCGACGAGCTTGGCGGGGACGTCGGCGCCGACCAGCGACGCCCGGGTGGCCGCCGCGTCGGCGCTGCCGGCGCCGTAGACCGCGATGCCGGCCGCGGCCACCACCCCGTCGGCGAATGCCGGACCGGCGTCGTCGTCGTCCTGGACGCCGTCGGACCCGAATCCGTAGGTGCTCACCCGGCTATCCCTTCGCCGCGTCGCTGGGCTTGGTCGACCCGGCCTTCGCCGCCTTGAGCGACTTGTCGACGCCGTCGATCAGCTCCTGCCAGCTCGCCGAGAACTTCTCGACGCCCTCGCGCTCGAGCGTGTCGAAGACGTCCTCGAGGTCGATCCCTACCCGCGCGAGGTCGGCCATCACCTGCTTGGCGTCGTCGTAGTTGCCCGTGACGGTGTCGGCCTCGGTCTCGCCGTGGTCGGCCCAGGCGTGGATCACCGACTCCGGCATGGTGTTGACGACGCCCGGCGCGATCAGGTCGTGCACGTAGAGGGTGTCGGGGTAGTCCGGGTTCTTGGTCGACGTCGAGGCCCACAGCGGCCGCTGCGGCTTGGCGCCCGCGTCGGCCAGGGCCTGCCAGCGGGACCCGGCGAAGACCTCGGAGTAGCGCTCGTACGCCAGCCGGGCGTTGGCGACCGCGCCCTTGCCCCGCAGCGCCTTGGCCTCGTCGCTGCCGATCTTCTCGAGCCGCTTGTCGATCTCGGTGTCGAACCGGGACACGAAGAACGACGCGACGGAGGCCAGGTTGGTCAGGTCGTGGCCGTTGGCCTTGGCCTGCTCCATGCCCTCGAGGAACGCGTCCATCACCTGGCTGTAGCGCTCCAGCGAGAAGATCAGCGTGACGTTGACGCTGATGCCCGCGGCCAGCGCGGCGGTGATCGCCGGCAGCCCCTCCTCGGTCGCGGGGATCTTGATGAACGCGTTGGGCCGGTCGATCAGCCACCAGAGGGCCTTGGCCTCGGCGATCGTCTTCTCGGTCTCCTTGGCGAGCCGCGGGTCGACCTCGAGCGAGACGCGGCCGTCGACGCCGTCCGAGGCGTCGAACGCCGGCCGCATCACGTCGCACGCCCAGCGCACGTCGTAGGCGGTCAGCATGCGGACGGCCTCTTCCGTGGCGACGTCCCGGGTGGCCAGGTCACGGACCTGACCGTCGTACGCGTCCGCGTCGGCGAGCGCCTTGGCGAAGATCGTCGGGTTGGTGGTCACGCCCACGACGTGCTGTTCGCGGCGCAACTGGTCCAGGGTGCCGGTGCTCAGCCGGACGCGGGACAGGTCGTCGAGCCAAATGGCGACGCCCGCGGCGGCAAGCTCGGCCAGCCGGTCGGTCATGATGCTTCGCTCCCTCAGTTGCCCGTGGTGAAACCGGTGATGGCGCCGACCTTCGCCAGCGAGGCGTGCGCCTTCGCGACGACGTTGTCGGCGGTGAAGCCGAACTGCTCGAAGAGCACCGTGTAGGGCGCGCTGGCCCCGTAGTGCTCGATGCTGACGCTCTCGCCGGAGTCGCCGACGAGGTCGCGCCACGACATGGCGATGCCGGCCTCGACGCTGACCCGGGCCTTGACCGCCTTGGGCAGCACCGACTGCTGGTAGGCCTCGTCCTGCGCCCGGAACCACTCCTGGCACGGCATCGAGACGACCCGGGTCGGCGTGCCGTCGGCCTCCAGCCGCTCCTGCGCGGTCAGGCAGAGCTGCACCTCGGAGCCGGTGCCCATGAGGATCACCTCGGGCTGGCCGTTGGAGGCCTCGGAGAGGATGTAGCCGCCCCGGGCGACGTTCTCCGCCGACGCGTAGCGCTCGCGGTCGATGGTCGGCAGGGCCTGCCGGGTCAGGGCCAGCGCGGTCGGCCGGTCGGTGTGCTCCAGCGCCATCCGCCACGCCCACGCCGTCTCGTTGGCGTCGGCCGGGCGCACCACGTCGAGGCCCGGGATGGCCCGTAGCGCGGTCAGGTGCTCGATCGGCTGGTGCGTCGGCCCGTCCTCGCCGAGGCCGATCGAGTCGTGCGTCCAGACGTAGGTGACGGGCAGCTTCATCAGCGCCGCCAGCCGCACCGCCGGTCGCATGTAGTCGCTGAACACGAGGAACGTGCCGCCGTACGGGCGGGTGGCGCCGTGCAGCACGATGCCGTTGAGGATCGCGCCCATGCCGTGCTCGCGGATGCCGAAGTGGAGGGTCCGGCCGAACTCGTCGCCCGGGAACTCCTTGGTGGCGTGCTCGGCGGGCACGAACGACGGCTCGCCCTTCATCGTGGTGTTGTTGCTCTCGGCGAGGTCGGCCGAGCCGCCCCACAGCTCGGGCAGCACCGGCGCGAGCGCCTCGAGGACCTTGCCGGAGGCGGCCCGGGTGGCGACGCCCTTCGGGTCGGCCGGCCAGACGGGCAGCGCGTCGGTCCAGCCCGCCGGCAGGGCGCGGGCGGTCAGCCGGTCGAACAACGCGCGGCGCTCGGGGCTGTCGGTCGACCAGGCGGCGAACGCCTTGTCCCACTCGGCGTGCTCGGCCTGGCCGCGGGCGATCGCGGCGCGGGTGTGCTCGATCACCTCGGCGTCGACGGCGAAGCTCTTGGCCGGGTCGAAGCCCAGCACCTTCTTGGTCGCGGCGACCTCGTCAGCGCCGAGCGCCGATCCGTGGATCTTGCCGGTGTTCTGCTTGTTGGGCGCCGGCCAACCGATGATGGTGCGGAGCACGATGAACGACGGGCGATCGGTGACGGCCTTCGCCGCCTCGATCGCCCGCCAGAGTGCCTCCGGGTCCTCCCGGTAGTCGCCCTCGTCGGCGTGCCCGGTGCGCCAGTCGACCGTCTGCACGTGCCAGCCGTAGGCCGCGTAGCGGGCCGCGACGTCCTCGCTCTTCGCGATGCGGGTGTCGTCCTCGATGGAGATCTCGTTGTCGTCCCAGATCGCCACCAGGTTGCCCAGCCGCTGGTGCCCGGCGAGCGAGCTGACCTCGTGGCTGATGCCCTCTTCGATGTCGCCGTCGGAGACGATCGTGTAGACGAAGTGGTCGAAGAGCGAGCCGCCGTCGCTCTCGGGGTCGAACAGGCCCTTCTCGCGGCGGGCGGCCATCGCCATGCCGACCGCGTTGCCGATGCCCTGGCCCAGCGGGCCGGTGGTGGTCTCGACGCCCTTGGTGTGGCCGTGCTCGGGGTGGCCCGGGGTCAGGGAGCCCCACTGGCGCAGCGACATCAGGTCTTCCAGACCGAGGCCGTAGCCGGTCAGGTAGAGCTGGATGTAGAGAGTGAGACTGCTGTGCCCGGCGGAGAGCACGAACCGGTCGCGGCCCGGCCAGAGCGGGTCGGTCGGATCGTGTCGCATGACCCGGTTGAACAGCAGGTACGCGGCGGGGGCGAGGCTCATGGCGGTGCCCGGGTGACCGTTGCCGGCCTTCTCGACCGCGTCCATCGCGAGGACGCGGATCGTGTCGACCGCCTTACGGTCCAGCTCGGACCAGGTGAATGTGGCTTGCTCTGAGTTGCTGGCAGGCACGATGTCGGCGCTCCTCGGCGTGAATTCCGGTCCCTCATGTCTGACCCTAGCGACCCGTGCTAAACACGTGCCGCCGGATCTCGCCCTGCGGCGCGTGTTGTGGGCGGGAAGACACTCACCGGGTGGTTCGCGCCGCACCGCGTCGGGTCGCCGATCAGCGCGGATACGCGCCGCGTACGCTGTCGATCGTCCTGTTGACCGCCGGCGGCGGTCCGATGACGAGCCCCGCGGGAAGGTAGGACACGGCCTTGAGCATGGTCACGGAGCGTCCGTCGCCGACCCTGGTCCCGGGACCGGTCCCGGTGCCCGCCCGGCGCGACCCCCGGGCCGTCGTCCGCGCCTACGTCGCGCTGACCAAGCCGCGGATCATCGAGCTGCTGCTGGTCACCACCGTGCCGGCGATGATCCTCGCCGCCGACGGGATGCCGTCGATCGCCACGATGGTGGTGGTGCTGATCGGCGGCACGCTCGCGGCCGGCGCCGCCAACGCCCTCAACTGCTACATCGACCGCGACATCGACCAGCTGATGCGCCGCACGAAGCGGCGCCCGCTGCCCACCCACGCCCTGTCCCCACAGAGCGTGCTGGTGTTCGGTCTGGTGCTGGCCGTGGTGTCGGTGGGTCTGATGGCCGGCTTCACCAACTGGCTGGCGGCCGGGCTCACCGCGGCCGCGATCGCCTACTACGACCTCGTCTACACGCTGTGGCTCAAGCGGACCACGCCGCAGAACACGTTCTGGGGCGGCGCCTGCGGCGCGGCGCCGGTGCTGATCGGCTGGGCGGCCGTCACGGGCGGCCTGTCGCCGATGGCGTGGGCGCTCTTCGCGGTCGTGTTCTTCTGGCAGATGCCGCACTTCTACGCGCTGGCGATCACCTACAAGGACGACTACGCGCGGGCCGGCATCCCGATGCTGCCCGTCGTGCGCTCGGCGACCCGGGTCAACCGCGAGATCGTGCTGTTCACCTGGCTGACCGTGGCGTCCTCGCTGGCGGCCTGGCCGCTCGGCCTGGGCCCGCTCTACGGCATCACCGCCCTGGTGTGCGGCGCGGCGTTCATCGTCGAGGCGCACCGGCTGGTGGGCCGGTCCCGCCGGGGCGAGCCGCTCAAGCCGATGCGGCTGTTCCACTGGTCGATCACGTACCTGACGATCGTGTCGGTGGCGGTCGCGCTCGACGCGCTGCTCTGAGCGACCCTCGCGCGGACCGAGCGACCTGGTGCGGAACATGCGTTCTGACCGAGAAACGCGGAAAATGCCGGCTTTGCGACACGAACTCGATCGGGCGATGCGGCTTGTCCGAGATGCCGCCCGTACTTAACGGCATATGTCCGTCTTTAGTAACTCTAAAATACTTTGCTGATTCTTAAACTCACCCGATGACTGGAATCACAAAACACGATCGGATGGCACGCGGAATGCGGTACGCGTGCTTACGCTCTCCCGCATGGCAGATGGTTCCGATACGACGCTGACGACCGAACAGCCCACCGCCACGACCCCCGAAGGTCTGGTGGCCGGGATCCGGTCGTTCGCCGCCGACCACGGTGGCGCCAGGGCGGTCATCGAATACGTCGGCAAGCGCGGCGCCCGGATCGTCCTCGTCGGGGGTGACGGGGTCTGGGTGGACCAGTTCGCGGAGGGCACCGACGTTGCCCGTGCGGCGTGCCTACACGCCGGCGTCACCGTGGAGAACGAGTGGGAGCGGGAGCTGATGGACCAGATGCGCCCGAGCAACGACCTGTGGCGGTCGATGGCCCGGCGCACGCTGTCGCGCTGACCCGCGCCGACCCACCGAGAAAGCGATCACTTGACCACCACCACATCAACCCATGAGCGGACGGCGACCCGGGAGACATCCCGGGTCGCTCTCGTTACCTGTGCGGAAATTCCTGACCTCGAGGAGGACGACCGGCTCGTGCTGGCGCCGCTGGCCGCGCTCGGCGTCACGGCCGAGCCGGCCGTCTGGGACGATCCGGCGGTCGACTGGGCCGGCTACGACCTGGTCGTGCTCCGCTCGGCCTGGGACTACGCGCCGCGCCGGGCGGAGTTCGTCGCCTGGGCGGCGGGGCGGGGCAACCTGGCCAACCCGGCCGACGTCGTCGAGTGGAACACCGACAAGAGCTACCTGGACGAGCTGGCGCGGGCCGGCGTGCCGGTGATCCCCACGATGGTCATGGGGCCGGAGGGGTGGTTCCACTACGGCCTGCCGACGGATCTCGTCATCAAGCCGGCCATCGGCGCCGGCAGCGTCGACGCGGGCCGCTACCGGCTCGACGACCCGGGGGAGAACAGCGCCTTCGACGCCCACCTGCGTCGGCTGCTGGACGCGGGCCGCACCGCGCTGGTGCAGCCCTACCTGCCGGCGGTCGACACGGCCGGCGAGGCGGCGCTGGTGTTCCTGCGCGGGCCCGACGGGCTGCGGTTCAGCCACGCCGCCACCAAGGGCGCCCTGCTGTCCGGGCCGGACGAGGGCGTCGAGGGGCTCTACCGCGAAGAGACGATCACGCCGCGGGTGGCCACGGCCGCCGAGCTCGCGGTGGCGGAGAAGGCGCTGTCAGCGATCCCCGGCGGCGTTGACCGGCTGCTCTACGCGCGCGTCGACCTGATCCCCGCCGAGGACGGCAGGCCGGTCCTGATCGAGCTTGAGCTCACCGAGCCCTCGCTCTTCCTGGGGACGGACGACGGCGCCGCCGAGCGCTTCGCGGGGGCCGTCGCCGGCCGGCTCGCCGCCGCGGGTTGACCACAGCACGCCGAGCGTCGCCAGCCAGACCAGGCAGGCGCCGAGCATGTGCAGGCCGACCAGGATCTCCGGCAGGCCGGTGAAGTACTGCACGAACCCGATCACGCCCTGGCTCAGCTCGACCGCGACCAGCACGAGCGCGGCCCGGGCGGTGCGGCGGCTGCCGGTGGCGCGGGCGGCGAACCACACCGCCAGCGAGAGGCCGAGCAGCAGGAAGACGACGTCGGCGTGGACCTGGGCGATGGTCTCCGGGTCGAGACCGGTGCGGTGGGCGTCGACGTCACCGGCGTGCGGGCCCGAGCCGGTCACGATCACGCCGAGCACGATCACCGCCAGCGAGACCAGGGTCAGCACCTGCGTGAGCTGGCGCAGCGGGCCCGGCACCACCGTGCGGGTGGCCCGGCCGTGGATGGTGCGCCGCCAGAGCGCGTACGAGGCGACCAGCACGCCCATCGAGGCCAGGAAGTGCAGCCCGACCACCCACGGGTTGAGGTTGGTGAGCACCGTGATCCCGCCGACCACGCCCTGCGCCGGGATGCCCAGGAACACGCCCAGCGCCATCAGCATGAGGCCGCGGGACGCGGGGGTGCGGCTCCGCCGGTAGTGCAGGACGGCCGCCACCAGCGTCGCGAGGGCGACCAGGCCGACCACCCAGCCGAGCATCCGGTTGCCGAACTCGATGACGCCGTGGATGCCCATCTCGCCAGTCGGCGTGTACGACGCGTCGGTGCACCGCGGCCACGTCGGGCAGCCGAGGCCCGACCCGGTGAGCCGGACGGCCCCGCCGGTGACCACGATGGCGACGTTCGCGATGATGTTGGCCAGCGCGAGGCGGCGGAGCAGGGGGATCACGCGGCAGATCCTACGTAACGTAGGAGAAAGCCCCACTCCGGGGGCGACGGCGGCGGTGATGTCGATCACTGGCGTGCCGGTTTGCTCCGCCCGGCGGAAATACGTAACGTTGTCGTAGTGAAAAACGCGGCGATGCTCCCTCCGCAGGTGGAGACGACCGGTTCCCCGGTCGTCCCCGCGGATCGGCGCACCCGCGACCGGGTCCTCCGGCTGCTGCTGGAGCGGGGCACGGCCACCGCGGCCGAGCTCGGCGAGGCGCTGTGCCTGAGCCCGGCCGCCATCCGCAAGCACCTCGACGCCCTGCTCACCGAGGGCGACGTGGTCACCCGGGAGCGCCCGGTGCGGGCCGGCCGGGGCCGGGGCCGCCCGGCCAAGGTGTTCACGCTGACCGACGCGGCCCGACTGCGCTGCGGCCGGCACACCTACGACAACATGGCCACGGCCGCGCTGCGCTGGATCGCCACCCACGGTGGCAGCGGCGCCGTCGACGCGTTCGCCGCCGAGCAGGTCGCCACGCTGGAGAGCCGCTGCCGCGACGCCATGGAGGGCGCCGGCGACGACCCGATCGCGCGGGCGGAGGCGCTCGCCGACGCGCTGACCGCCGAGGGCTACGCTGCCAACGCTTCCACGATCGCCACGGGCGGGCAGCTGTGTCAGCACCACTGCCCGGTGGCACACGTGGCGGCCGAGTTTCCCGAGCTGTGCGAGGCCGAGACGGCGGTCATTTCCCGCCTGGTCGGCACCCACGTCCAGCGACTCGCCACCATCGCACACGGTGACGGGGTATGCACGACACATATCCCGGCACAGCACGGCAACCCGACAGCAACTGTGAGGACAGATAGATGACCGAGCAGATCGTCCAGCCCGTCGTCACCCAGGAGGAGCACCTCGCCGCCCTGGGCAGCTACCAGTACGGGTGGGCCGACTCCGACACCGCCGGCGCCTCGGCGCAGCGCGGGCTCAGCGAGGCGGTGGTGCGTGACATCTCCGCCAAGAAGAACGAGCCCGAGTGGATGCTCGACCTGCGCCTCAAGGGCCTGCGGCTGTTCGGCCGCAAGCCGATGCCCGACTGGGGCGCCGACCTCGGCGGGATCGACTTCGACAACATCAAATACTTCGTGCGCTCGACCGAGAAGCAGGCGGCAAGTTGGGACGACCTGCCGGCCGACATCAAGAACACCTACGACAAGCTGGGCATCCCCGAGGCCGAGAAGCAGCGGCTGATCGCGGGCGTCGCGGCGCAGTACGAGTCCGAGGTGGTCTACCACAAGATCCGTGAGGACCTCGAGGAGCAGGGCGTCATCTTCCTCGACACCGACACGGGCCTGCGCGAGCACCCGGAGCTGTTCCAGGAATACTTCGGCTCCGTCATCCCGGTCGGCGACAACAAGTTCGCCGCGCTCAACACGTCCGTCTGGTCCGGCGGGTCGTTCATCTACGTGCCGCCGGGCGTGCACGTGGAGATCCCGCTGCAGGCCTACTTCCGGATCAACACGGAAAACATGGGCCAGTTCGAGCGGACGCTGATCATCGTCGACGAGGGCGCCTACGTGCACTACGTCGAGGGCTGCACCGCGCCGATCTACTCGTCGGACTCGCTGCACAGCGCGGTCGTCGAGATCATCGTGAAGAAGAACGCCCGCTGCCGTTACACGACCATCCAGAACTGGTCGAACAACGTCTACAACCTGGTCACCAAGCGCGCCGTGGCGCACGAGGGCGCGACCATGGAGTGGATCGACGGCAACATCGGCTCCAAGGTCACCATGAAGTACCCGGCCGTCTGGATGATGGGCGAGCACGCCAAGGGCGAGGTGCTCTCCGTCGCGATGGCCGGCGAGGGCCAGCACCAGGACGCCGGCGCCAAGATGGTGCACGCCGCGCCGCACACCAGCAGCACGATCGTCTCGAAGTCGATCGCCCGGGGCGGCGGCCGGACTTCCTACCGTGGCCTGGTGCAGGTGCTCGAGGGCTCGTCGCACTCCAAGAGCACGGTCAAGTGCGACGCGCTCCTGGTCGACACGATCTCCCGGTCCGACACGTACCCCTACGTCGACATCCGCGAGGACGACGTGGCGATGGGGCACGAGGCGACCGTCTCCAAGGTCAGCGAGGACCAGCTCTTCTACCTGATGAGCCGGGGCCTGACCGAGGACGAGGCGATGGCGATGATCGTCCGCGGCTTCATCGAGCCGATCGCCAAGGAACTCCCGATGGAATACGCCCTGGAGCTCAACCGGCTCATCGAACTGCAGATGGAAGGGGCCGTCGGCTAAATGCCCACGGAAACCGAGGTGGCGGTCACCCCGCCCAAGACGTCGAGCGTGCCCAAGACCAAGGCACAGACCCTGCGCTCGACCGACGTCGCCGACTTCCCGGCCCTGACCGGTCTCGAGGAGGAGTGGCGGTTCACGCCGCTCAAGCGGATGCGCGGTCTGGCCACCGGCACGCCGGCGGCGGAGACGTCGCTGCGCTGGGAGCACGACGGCCTGCCGGCCGGCGTGACCGTGACGGAGCTGGCCAGGGGCGACGAGCGGATCGGCCGCGTGCTGGTGCCGTTCGACCGCGTCAGCGCGCTCGGCTACGGCAACGCCGACGGCGCGACGCTGATCGCGGTGGCGCCCGAGGCGGAGCCGGCCGAGCCGGCCCGGGTGCGGGTGGTCGGTGGGGGCGCGGGTGTCGCGTACGCCCACACGGTCGTCGAGGTGGGTCGGTTCGCGAAGGCGACGCTCATCGTCGAGCAGGTCGGCTCCACCACGCTCGCCGACAACGTCGAGGTCGACGTGGCCGACGGCGCCCAGCTCACGCTGGTCACCGTGGCCGACTGGGCGTCCGACGCCGTGCAGGCGCAGCATGTCAAGTTCCGGCTCGGCCGCGACGCGCGGGTCGTCCACGTGCAGGTCAGCCTCGGCGGCGACCTGGTGCGGCAATACACGAGCGTCGAATACACGGCCCGCGGCGGCGACGCCGAGCTCTACGGGCTCTACTTCGCCGACGACGACCAGCACCTCGAGCACCGCCAGCTGGTCGACCACAACGTCCCCGACTGCCGCAGCTACGTGGGCTACCGCGGCGCGCTGCAGGGCGACGGCGCGCACACCGTCTGGGTCGGCGACGTGCTGATCCAGGTCGAGGCGACCGGCACCGACACCTACGAGATCAACCGGAACCTGGTGCTCAGCGACGGCGCCCGGGCCGACTCCGTGCCCAACCTGGAGATCGAGACCGGCGAGATCGTCGGCGCGGGCCACGCCAGCGCCACCGGCCGGTTCGACGACGAGCAGCTGTTCTACCTGATGGCCCGGGGCATCCCGGAGCACGAGGCGCGCAAGCTCGTGGTCCGCGGGTTCTTCGCGGAGCTGCTCCAGAAGATCCCGGACGAGGCCCTGCGCGACCGGCTCGGCGACGCCGTCGAGGCGCGCCTGGCGAAGGGCGACCAGTGAGCTTCATCCGCCTGTGTTCCGTCGAGGACGTGCCCAAGGGCACGGCGATCCGGGCCGTCGCCGACGACCTGGAGCTCGCGGTCGTGCACGGCGAGGACGACAACTTCTACGTCGCCTACGACGAGTGCTCGCACGCCGCGGTCGCCCTCTCCGAGGGCGAGGTCGACGGTTGCACGCTGGAGTGCTGGCTGCACGGTTCCCGTTTCGACCTGCGCACCGGCGAGCCGACCGGGCTGCCGGCGACCGAACCCGTACCCGTCTATCCCGTCGAAGTCCGTGACGGCGAGGTCTACGTCGCCCTCACGCCGAGCAATGGAGTAACGCCCGCATGAGTACCCTCGAGATCCGCGACCTGAAGGTCTCGGTCAAGCTGCCCGACGGCCAGCTCAAGCCGATCCTGGTGGGCGTCGACCTCACGGTCCGCGCCGGGGAGACGCACGCCATCATGGGCCCCAACGGCTCGGGCAAGTCGACGCTGGCCTACTCGATCGCCGGCCACCCGAAGTACGAGATCACCGGCGGCTCGGTGACCCTCGACGGCGCCGACGTGCTGTCGATGACGGTCGACGAGCGGGCCCGGGCCGGCCTGTTCCTCGCGATGCAATATCCGGTGGAGGTGCCCGGCGTCTCGGTCGCCAACTTCCTGCGCACCGCCAAGACGGCGATCGACGGCGAGGCGCCGAAGCTGCGCACCTGGGCCGGCGAGCTGCGCGGCGCGATGGAGCGGCTGCAGATGGACCCGGCGTTCGCCCAGCGCAACGTCAACGAGGGCTTCTCCGGCGGCGAGAAGAAGCGCCACGAGATCGTCCAGCTCGAGCTGCTCAAGCCCAAGGTCGCGATCCTCGACGAGACCGACTCCGGCCTCGACATCGACGCGCTGCGGGTCGTCAGCGAGGGCGTCAACCGCGTCCGCGCGACCGGGGAGACCGGCGTCCTGCTGATCACCCACTACACCCGGATCCTGCGCTACATCACTCCGGACTACGTGCACGTCTTCGCGGGCGGCCGGATCGTCGAAGAGGGCGGGCCGGAGCTGGCGGAGCGCCTGGAGGCCGAAGGCTACGCGCGCTACCTGGCGGAGACCGGTTCGGTCGCCTGACCAACGCACGAAGGGCTGCCCAGTCATGACGACTCTCGCGAATCCGACGACGTTCGACGTCGCCGCGCTGCGCGCCGACTTCCCGATCCTCGGCCGAGAGGTCAACGGCCACCCGCTGGTCTATCTGGACAGCGCCAACACGTCCCAGAAGCCACGCCAGGTGCTCGACGTCATGCGGGAGCACCAGGAGCGGCACAACGGCAACGTGTCGCGCTCGGTGCACACGCTGGGCACCGAGGCGACGCTGGCCTACGAGGGCGCGCGCGAGAAGGTGGCCGGGTTCGTCAACGCCCCGGCCGCGTCCGAGGTGGTGTTCGTCAAGAACTCGACCGAGGCGATCAACCTCCTCGCGTACGCCTTCTCGAACGCCTCCGCGACCCCGGACAGCGATCCCCGGTTCCGCCTCGGGCCCGGCGACGAGGTGGTGATCTCCGAGATGGAGCACCACTCCAACATCGTCCCGTGGCAGCTGCTGTGTGAGCGCACCGGCGCGACCCTGCGCTGGTTCCGCGTCACCGACGAGGGCCGGCTCGACGAGTCCACGCTCGAGTCGCTGGTCAACGAGCGCACCAAGCTCGTCTCGCTCGTGCACATGTCCAACATCCTCGGCACGATCAACGACCCGGCCGCGATCATCGCCCGGGCCCACCAGGTCGGCGCGCTGGTCATGCTCGACTGCTCGCAGTCGGTGCCGCACCTGCCGGTCGACGTGCAGGGCCTCGGCGCCGACTTCATCGCGTTCACCGGCCACAAGATGCTGGGCCCGACCGGCATCGGCGTGCTCTGGGGCCGGGCCGACCTGCTCGAGGCGATGCCACCGGTGCTCGGCGGCGGCTCGATGATCGAGACCGTGACGATGGAGAAGTCGACGTTCGCGCCGGCCCCGGCCCGGTTCGAGGCCGGCACGCCGCCGATCGTCGAGGCGGTCGGGCTCGGCGCCGCGATCGACTACCTGTCCGGCATCGGCATGCCCGCGGTCCAGACCCACGAGCAGGAGATCACGGCGTACGCCCTCGAGGCGCTCGCTTCCGTGCCCACCCTGCGGATCTTCGGCCCCACGGACATGACCGGCCGCGGCGGCACGATCTCGTTCGCGCTCGAGGGCATCCACCCGCACGACGTGGGCCAGGTGCTCGACGACGAGGGCGTCGAGGTCCGGGTCGGGCACCACTGCGCGCGGCCGATCTGCGTGCGCTACGGAGTCCCGGCCACCACCCGCGCCTCGTTCTACGTCTACACGACGACCGAAGAGGTCGACGCGCTCGTGCGCGGGCTCGAGCGGGTCCGAAAGGTGTTCGGCTGATGCAGTTCGACCAGCTCTACCAGGAGATCATCCTGGAGCACTACAAGCGGCCGCACGGTCGCGGGCTCCGGGAGCCGTTCGGCGGCGAGGCGCACCACGTCAACCCGACCTGCGGCGACGAGGTGACGATCCGGGTCGCGGTGGCCGGCGACAAGCTCACGGACGTCTCGTACGAGGGGATGGGCTGCTCCATCAGCCAGGCCTCGGCCAGCGTGCTGCACGACCTGCTGGCCGACCTGCCCATCGGCGAGGCGCTCAAGGTGCACGACGCGTTCGTCGAGCTGATGCAGGGTCGCGGCCAGATCGAGCCGGACGAGGAATTGTTGGGCGACGGCGTGGCGTTCTCCGGAGTGGCGCGCTATCCGGCGCGCGTGAAGTGCGCCCTGCTGCCCTGGATGGCGTTCAAGGACGCCGCGGTACGCGCCGGCGTCGCGGTGGGACCCGAGGTGAAGGCATGAGTGAAGAGACAGTGACCCCCACGCCGTCGAAGGCCACGATCGACGAGGTCGAAGAGGCCATGAAGGACGTCGTCGACCCCGAGCTCGGCATCAACGTGGTCGACCTGGGCCTGGTCTACGGGGTGCACGTCGACGACGAGAACGTCGCGACGCTGGACATGACGCTGACCTCGGCGGCCTGCCCGCTGACCGACGTCATCGAGGACCAGACCCGCTCGGCCCTGATGAGCGGCCCGGGCGGCGGCCTGGTCAGCGACTTCCGGATCAACTGGGTCTGGCTGCCGCCGTGGGGCCCCGACAAGATCACCGACGAGGGCCGCGACCAGCTCCGCTCGCTCGGCTTCAACGTCTAGCTCTTCGCGCCGCCCGCCGGCGGCGTTGGCAACGGTCCGTTCCTATGCGGAAAGCGTTAGGAACGGACCGTTGCTTGCTTCCCGGAGAAAAGCGCGTGCGGTCGGCGGTGGTCGTGCCCCATGATGTGCCGGTGATCGCACTGACGAAGACCCAGGCTCCTGTCGCGACGGCCCTCGCCGGCCGCCGACAGCAGCGTGGCTCCGCGTCGGCGGCGATCCCCCTCGATCCGCGATGATCGACGCGTTCGTCGCCGGCGTGGTCGCCGGCTACGGCGTCGCGATCCCGGTCGGCGCCATCGCCATCCTCATCATGGGTCTCGCGGCCCGCACCTCGTTCCGGGTCGGCGCCGCGGCGGCCCTGGGCGTCGCCACCGCCGACGGGCTCTACGCCGCCGTCGCGGTGCTCGGCGGCGCGGCCCTCGCCGGCGTCATCGCGCCGATCGCCACCCCGCTGCGCTGGGTCGCCGTCGTCGTCCTGCTCGGGCTGGCCGCCCACACGGCCGTCACCGCCGTGCGGCACCACCGCGACCCGGCCCGGGCCGCCCGCACCAGGGACGGCCTGGGCACACCGGCCCGGGCGTACGGGGGGATCCTCGCGCTGACCCTGCTCAACCCGATGACCATCGTCTACTTCGCGGCGCTGGTGCTCGGGCGGCAGGCCAGCGACGAGCTCGAGCCGGCCGGCGAGGTGCTGTTCGTGGTGGGCGCGTTCCTCGCCTCGGCGAGCTGGCAGCTGCTGATCGCGTCGGGCGGCACCCTGGTCGGCCGGCTGCTGACCGGGCCGCGGGGACGGCTCTACACCGCCCTCGCGTCCAGCCTGCTGATCATCGTGCTGGCCGTCGGCCTGGTGGCCTAACGCTCCGGCGCGTCGAAGTGCGTCGAGTACATCTCGACCAGCATCGAACCGCCCTTGATCGACGAGGTCGCCTCGGGGCCGGTCACTCCGTCCGGGAGCTGGCTGGCCCCGCCCTCGGGGCCGAGCGGCACGACGATCAGGACCGGGCCGGCCTGATACGCCTGTGGCTCGCCCTCGCCGGTGATCTCGGCGCGGATGTTGGCCGCGACCACCTCCGACTGCCGTCCGGCGGCGCCGGCGGTGTCCCGGTCGGCGGTGGTGATGTCGCCCAGCGCGTAGACCCCGTCGCCGCCCTTCACCTGGAGCCGCTCGTCGACCGTCAGGTAGCCGCGGGCGTCCTTGGCATCCGCGAGCGCGCCGCGCACGTAGTCGGTCGCCGGGCGCACGCCGAACGCGCGGAACCAGATGTCGGCGGTGATCTCCTCGCCGGCCTCGGTGGTCACCGCGACGGCGGCGACCGCCCCGGGCGCGGCGTCGGGGAGGGCCCGCAGCGGGCTGCCGAGCACCAGCTTCACGCCGATCTTGTCCAGCTGGCGCTTGAGCTCGTCGCGCAGCTCCTGGTCGAACGGGCCGTGCAGGATGTCGGGGTTGACGTCGACGACCGTGACGTCCTTGGCCGGCATGAAGTGCTTGATCTCGCCCGCCAGCTCCAGCCCGGCCGGTCCGGCGCCGACGATCAGCACCCGGTCGGCCGCACCGAGAGCGGTGTGGGCGTCCTGCAGGGCGGCCTTGGCGCGGCCCTGGTCCGGCTCGACCGACTTCGCCGGGAACGGGTACGCCGAACCCGTCGCCAGCACCAGATAGTCGGGCTCGAGCTCCGCGCCGGACGCCAGGGTGACCTTGTGGCCGTCGACCGCGACCGCCCGGTCGCGCACGAACCGGCCGTTGTGCAGCAGCCGGTTGAGCGGCATGAAGATCTTGTCGATCCAGGACGGCTCGACGAGCGCGCGCCAGGCCGCGACGTTGTGCAGGAAGGCGTCGGACGGGTCGACGAGCGTGACCTCAGCGACGTCATCGAGCGCCTTGGCGGTCTTCAGGCCGCCGTAGCCGCCGCCGAGCACGACGACGGACGGGCGCTTGACCTCGGTGTCTGTCACCAGTGTTACCTCCGTGAAAAGGCTAGCGACCCTTGCTTCGCTAGCTGCTTCGGAAATACTAGCGACCTTTACCGCGCTAGCATGGCGTGGTGACCGATAGCGCGGTACGTCACAGCGCGGAGATCCGGGAGCGGTGCTCCCGGGGCGACGTCGCGCTGGCCCGCGCGTTCACCATCCTCGGCAAGCGCTGGTCGGGCGTCGTGGTGGGCAGCCTGAGCACCGGCCCCGCCGGGTTCCGTGAGCTGTCGCGCCTGGTCGGCGGCGTGAGCGACTCGGTGCTGTCCGACCGGCTGACCGAGCTGTGCGACTTGGGCCTGGTGAGACGTGAGGTCGACCCGGGGCCGCCGGTGTCGGTGAGCTACTCACTCACCGAGGCGGGGGAGGGCCTCCTCCCGGCGCTCAACATGATCGCCGAGTGGGCCGAGAAGCACCTGCCCGAGCCGCCGACCTCCTGCTAGAGGTTCTTGAGCGCCTCGCGCCGGGACAGCCCGGACAGCGGGGTCGCCTCGACGAACGACCGCACCGCGGCGGGGTCGGTCTTCGCGTACTCCCGCAGCGCCCAGCCGATCGCCTTGCGGACGAAGAAGTCCGAGTGGGCCGCCTGCCGCGCGCAGTAGCCGAACAGTCGGTCGGTGTCCGTAGCGGCCTTGTAGAAGAGCTGGTGCAGCAGCGCCGTCCGGATCACCCAGATGTCGTCGTCGGCGATCCACGCGTCCATCTCCGGGATCAACGCGGCGTGCTGGTTGACCATCGGCCCGACCACCCGGGCGGCCAGCACGTCGACCGTGTCCCACCACGGCTTCGTGGTGATCAGGCCGCGCACCGCCGGCAGGGCGCCCGCCGACAACACCCCGGCATGCTTCCGGAGGTACGCGCACGCGAAGTACTGGTACTCCCGCTCGGGCCGGGCCCAGCAGGCGCCGGCCAGCGCGAGCAGGTCGGCCTCGGTCGGCCGGGGCGTGCCGGCGGTGGCCTGCCGGGCCAGCTCCCGCTGCCGCGGCGACATGATGCCCAGGAAGGCGAACTGGTCGCGCATGTAGGCCCGCATCGCCACGGCCCGGGCGTGGTCGCGGTCGGCCTCGAACAGCGCGGTCAGGCGGTCAAGCACCGGCTCGGTCACGGGGACATTGTGGCGTGCCGTACCGTCGCGGGAATGACCACCAGCCGGCCGGCCGCGGGTGGCGGGCGCTGGGTCGACGTCGACCCCGACCGCCTGACCCGGTGGGTCGACGGCTTCCGGGCGCGGCACGGCGACTACGCCCAGCGGCCCACCGACGACGGGCTGCTGCTCGCGGCGTTCGACGGCGCGACGGCCGCGCTGCACCCGCCGCCCGGCGCGCCGCTCTCCGCCGACCTGGCCGACTTCGTCGAGGCCGCCCGGGCGCCGCGCCGGCTCGGGCTGCTGCTGGCCCGCAAGGCCGCGGTCGCCGTGGGCGTGGCCGAGGGCGCACGGCTGCTCACGTCCAAGGTGGACAGTTCCTACGTGCAGAGCCGGACCGCGGCCGGTGGCTGGTCGCAGCAGCGGTTCGCCCGGCGCCGCGACAACCAGGCCAAGGCCGCCGCCCGGGACGCCGCCGACCTGGTGGCCCGGATCATCCTGCCGGCCGCCGGCACGCTGGCCGCGCTGGTCTGCGGCGGCGACCGCCGGACGGTCGACGCGGTGCTCACCGACCCGCGGTTGGCCCCGCTGCTGCCCCTGCGGGCGGAGCGGCTGCTCGACGTGCCCGACCCGCGCCACGCCGTGCTGGTCGACGCCGTCACCACCGCCCGCGCGGTATCGATCCTGGTGCGCGACCCGCAAAGCTAGGCGGTACCCTCCCGCCATGGTTTCGGACGAGGCGCGCGTGCCGCTGCGCCGGCTCGGGGTGCTGACGGCCGTGCTGGTGGTCGTCGGCCTGGTGGTCGGCGGCTTCTTCCTCTTCCGCGGGCACCGCTCGCCCGAGCAGGGCGCCCGGCTGGCCGCCGACTCGTTCCTGACCCGGCTGGCCGCGGGCAACATCGCGGGCGCCTACGACCAGCTCTGCAACGAGACCCGCGGCCGGGTCGAGCGGGACGACTTCGTGGCCGGGATCGGCGGGCGGCCCGCGGTCTCCAGCTATCGGATCGACGACGTGGTGGCGACCGGGCCGCAGGACGCCACCGTGAGCGCCGCCCTGGTGGACCCGGGCGGCGCCAGCACGGCGTACGAGATGCGGGTCACCGACGACCGGGGGACCTGGCGCGTCTGCGGCAACCCGCTGGACGCGGCCGCCTAGCCCCTAGGCCGAGCCGAACGTGTCGCAGGCCTTCGGGTCGCCGCTGTCGTAACCGGTGCGGAACCACTGCTGCCGCTGCGCCGAGGTGCCGTGCGTGAAGCCGTCCGGGTTGACCTCCTGGCCGGCCCGCTTCTGCAGGGTGTCGTCGCCGATCGCGGCCGCGGTGTCCAGGCCCTCCTGGATGTCCTGGTCGGTGATGCTCTTGAAGATCGGGTCACCGTCGGCGTCCGCGGTCTGGGTCGCGTTCTTCGCCCACGCGCCGGCGTAGCAGTCGGCCTGCAGCTCCAGCTTCACCGACAGCTCGTTGGCGTTGTCGGGGTCACGCTCCTGCTGGCGCCGCATCTGCGCCTCGGTGCCGATCAGCGACTGCACGTGGTGCCCGTACTCGTGGGCGAGCACGTAGGGCTGCGCGAACTCGCCCTTGGCGCCGAGCTGCTGGGCGAGCACCTGGTAGAACGTCAGGTCGATGTAGACCTTGTGGTCGGCCGGGCAGTAGAACGGCCCGACGCCGGAGTCCGCCGCGCCGCAGCCGCTCTGCACGGCCTGGTCGAAGAACACGGTCGGGGCCTCGCGGTACTGCTCGCCGAAGCTCTGTGGCAGCCGCTTGGCCCACCACGACTGGATCGAGTTGACGAACAGGGCGTTGCGGCAGTCGAGCTGCTTGAGCCTGTCGGCCGCGTCACACCGCTGCTCGAACGCGCCGTTGTCGGCCGGCTGCTGCTCGTCGCCGGTGATCGCGTTCACACCGAAGCCGCCGCCGACCAGCAGCGCGATCACCGTGGCGATCAGACCGACGATGCCGCCGCCGCTGGTCGGGATCGGGATCGGGAAGCCGCCTCCGCGGCCTCCGCCTCCGCCGCCCCGCCGGTCCTCGATCTGGCTGGTGTCGACGTCGGCGCGCTCGTTGAGTTCCATGACCATCCAATCGACGCGTGTGGACGCGCCGGGATGTACCCGATGATCTTGTGAGCTAATCCGGTGGGGCGGTGGGCGGGGGAACCGGTACACTTCATCCCGTGCTGCTCTGCGAAGACTGACCAGCCCCGGCGCCGACGGGAAACAGCCCGATCGGCGCTTTCGTGTGCCCAGAGTCAGCCTTCGACACGGAGAGAGCGTTCCTGATGATCACTGCCACCGGGCTGGAGCTCCGCGCCGGCGCGCGGATCCTGCTGTCCGACACCACCCTGCGGGTGCAGCCCGGCGACCGGATCGGCCTCGTCGGCCGCAACGGCGCCGGCAAGACCACCACGCTCAAGGTGCTGGCCGGCGAGGGCAACCCCTACGCGGGCGCGGTCGAGCGGACCAGCGTCGTCGGCTACCTGCCGCAGGACCCGCGTACCGGCGATCTCGAGGTCACCGCCCGCGACCGGGTGCTGTCCGCGCGGGGCCTGGACACCCTGCTCGCCGAGATGCAGGCCGTCGAGGCCAAGCTGGCCGAGGACCCGACGGACGCCCTGGTCCGCCGCTACGGCTCGCTCGAGGAGCGGTTCGCCTCGCTCGGCGGGTACGCGGCCGAGGCCGAGGCCGCCCGCATCTGCGCCAACCTCGGGCTGCCCGACCGCGTGCTGGCCCAGACCATCGGCACCCTGTCCGGCGGTCAGCGCCGCCGGATCGAGCTCGCCCGCATCCTGTTCCGCGACGCGGGGGAGGAGGGTGCCGGCATCCTGCTGCTGGACGAGCCCACCAACCACCTCGACGCCGACTCGATCGTCTGGCTGCGCGGCTACATGGCGGCGCACAAGGGCGGCCTCGTGGTCATCAGCCACGACGTCACGTTGCTGGACTCGGTCGTCAACAAGGTCTGGTACCTCGACGCCAACCGGTCCGTCGTCGACACGTACAACGTCGGTTGGAAGACCTATCTCGAGCAGCGCGAGACCGACGAGCGGCGGCGGCGCCGGGAGCGGGCCAACGCCGAGAAAAAGGCCGGGGCGCTGCTGGCCCAGGCCGACAAGATGCGGGCCAAGGCCACCAAGGCGACCGCCGCGCAGAACATGGCCAAGCGGGCCGAGAGGCTGCTCGCCGGGCTCGACGACGAGCGGGTCGGCGACAAGGTGGCCAAGGTGCGCTTCCCGCAGCCGGCGCCGTGCGGGCGCACGCCGCTGACCGCGAGCGGACTGTCCAAGTCGTACGGGTCGCTGGAGATCTTCACCGACGTCGACGTGGCGGTCGACCGGGGCTCGCGGGTGGCCATCCTGGGTCTCAACGGCGCCGGCAAGACCACGCTGCTGCGCATGCTGGCGGGGATCCTGCGCCCCGACACCGGCGAGGTGGTGGCGGGGCACGGGCTGCGGCTGGGCTACTACGCGCAGGAGCACGAGACGCTCGACGTCGACCGCACGGTGCTCGACCACATGCGCTCGGCGGCGGCCGACCAGACCGACGGCGACCTGCGCCGGATCCTGGGCGCGTTCCTGTTCAGCGGCGACGACGTGAGCAAGCCGGCGGGCGTGCTCTCCGGCGGCGAGAAGACCCGGCTGGCGCTGGCCACGCTGGTCTGCTCGGGCGCCAACGTGCTGCTGCTCGACGAGCCGACCAACAACCTCGACCCGGTCAGCCGGGAGCAGGTGCTCGACGCGATCGCCCGCTACCCGGGCGCGATCGTGCTGGTCACCCACGACCCCGGCGCGGTGCTGGCGCTCAAGCCGGACCGGGCGATCCTGCTGCCCGACGGCGACGAGGACGCCTGGAGCGACGACCTGCTCGAGCTCGTCGAGCTCGCCTGAGGCTCACGCTCACACCAGGATCATCTTGATCACGATCGCCGTGATCGCGCCCGCGGCCACCAGGAGCAGGGGAGTCGGCACCGTCTCGCCGGCCTGGTGGCGCGGCGCGATGGCGGCCATCGTCAGCCAGGGGAAATAGGGCAGCCAGTTGGTCTCGGCGCCGCCCCGGGCCAGGCCGGCGACCAGGGTGAACAGCACCGCGATGCCGGCGGCGACGAGGAACGGCCAGCCGGGGGTGTTGCGTGACTTGCGCAGCGAGGCGTAGAGCGCCGGACCGGCGGCCAGCAGCAGCACCACGAGGCTGATCCCGCTCCACCAGAGGACCGAACGGTGCGGCTCCACGCGTACGGCGAAGTCGTGGCGCGCGTCCATCAGCCCGTCGACCCAGTTGAAGCCGAGCCGCTCGGCGGCCACCACCGGGATCAGCGCGCCGAGCCCGGTGAACAGGTTCAGCGCCGCCCGGCGCCGGGCGAAGTAGAGGAACGCCGCGGCCAGGCCCAGCCAGGGCACGCCGTACGCGAAGAGGGCGGCGACGCCGAGCAGCAGACCGGCCACGCTGGCCCAGATGCCGGCCCGGACCCCGGTGCGGCGCTCGTCGGAGGCGTGCACGCCGGCCGCGATCATCGCCGCCCCGAGCACCGCGACCACGCCCTCGACCCCGCCGGCCAGCCAGATCGCGTACGGGGCGAGGACCAGGACCGGCAGGTAGCGGCGGGCCGCGAGGTCGCCGCAGACGCCCCGGACGGCGAACAGCACCAGGGGGACGACGGCGGCGCCGACGGCGGTCAGCAGCAGGCTCAGGCCAACACGGTCCGTGACACCGACGCGCATCAACGCCCACAGGAGAAGGATCGGCCCCGGTGGATGCCCTCGGGCGACCACGGAAGGGAGACCCCCTTCGGTGGTGTAAGCCCGCAGATAGTGAAGAGGATCGTCACCCACTTGAGTGGCGTCGGCCAGGTAGTCATCGGGGATCGTCAATGGGTTGACGAGCCCGTCGCGGCCCTGGACGAGGGCCAGGCCGACCGTCCACAGGACCGCCACCAGCCACCCGGAAAGCAGCACGAGCGGCCATTTCATGCGCTCCCACCAACCGCGGTGCGCCGCCGCGACGACCCCCGCGGCGACCATCGGCGCAAGCACGCTGGCCAGCGAGATCGCGAACGTGTAGGAGCCGAGGAACGGCGCTCCGGCGGTGCCGAGGCGGGCGCCGCCGCGCACCGCGAGCCATGTCGCGAGCGCTCCCACGGCCGCCAGGACGAGCCAGCCGACGAGGTCGGTCCGCTCGTCCCGATGGGCGGCTCGGGCCTCCTCAGGCGTCACGGGCCATCACGGTATCGGGTTGCCGACAGTACCGTGCGTGTCGGTTGGCGAAGAGTTGATATCTAGCGCATGATCGTCCGAGGCGGTCTAATAGGTGGGACCGCATGAAACCGCACAGTCTGGGACGTGAGGAATCAACATGGCAGCCACCGGCACAGCCACCAGCACTGAGAAGGGTCGCCGAATCGTCGGGGCCGAGCGGCAGACGCTGGCCAAGGACCTGGTCAAGCGGTACACCTCCGGTGAGAGCATCCGCGCGCTCGCGGCCTCGACCGGCCGGTCCTACGGTTTCGTCCACCGGGTGCTCACCGAGTCGGGCGTTCAGCTCCGCCAGCGTGGCGGGGCCCGCCGCCGCAAGAAGGCCTGACCCCCATCCCTCCCGGTTTCCTGTCGCTCGTGGCCCGATGACCACCAGCGACGTAGAGCTCACCCACGCCGGGCCGGTCGCCACGGTGACGTTGCGCCGGCCCGACGTGCTCAACGCGCAGACCCCGGCGATGTGGTCGGCGTTGCGTGACATCGGTCGTGACCTGCCCGGCGACGTGCGCGTGGTCGTCGTGCGGGGCGAGGGCCGGGCGTTCTCGTCCGGTCTCGACGTCTCCGGCGGTGGCCCCTCCTTCATCGCCGAGCTCACCGCGCTGCCTCCCGATGCCGCCGCCGACCGGATCCGGCCCGCCCAGGAGGGTTTCACCTGGCTGCACCGGCCCGACATCGTGTCCGTGGCCGCGGTGCAGGGGCACGCGATCGGCGCCGGCTTCCAGCTCGCGCTCGCCTGCGACCTGCGGGTGCTGGCCGACGACGCCCAGCTCACGATGGCCGAGGTCACCTTGGGTCTAGTGCCCGACCTGGCCGGCACCAAGCGGCTGGTGGAGCTGGTCGGATATGCCCGCGCGCTGGAGATCTGCCTGACCGCGCGGCGGATCGGGGCCGACGAGGCGCTGCGGCTGGGGCTGGCCACCGTGGTCGTACCCCGGGCCGATCTCGATGGTGCCGTGTCCGACCTGGTGGCCGCGCTGCTGGCCGCGCCCCGCGACGCCGCGGTGGAGGTCAAGGCGCTGCTGGCGGGCGCGGCCGGGCGGTCGTGGCCGGAGCAGTTGGCCGCCGAGCGCGCGGCCCAGGTGCGCCGGCTGCGCGATCTGGCCGGGTTGGGGGAGTAAGGAGCCTTCGGGAAGATCCCGTTTACGCCGAATGTTGTCGTACCCGTCGGGGAGACTTGCCCCGTCGACCGGCAGCACGGAGGTACGGGGTGACTTCTCCCGGAGGGATGAACGCGTGGACCATGTTGCGCGCCGAGCGCGACCGTGAGTCCATCGCGTCCCACAAGCTCGCCCGCGGGACCTGGCGGCGGATCATGCGGTTCGCCCGGCCCTACCGCCTCGACATGTCGGTCTTCCTGGTCACCGTGGTGCTCGGCGCCGTCATCGGCGTGGCGACGCCCATCCTGGCCGGCCGAGTGGTCAACACGATCACCGGCGGGGGCGGCGACGCGGCCGCCGAGGTGATCCGCATCGCGGTGCTGATCGCGATCCTGGCCGTCGTCGACGCGCTGCTCTCGCTCGCCCAACGGTGGTACTCGGCGCGCATCGGCGAGGGCATCATCCTCAACCTGCGCACCCGGGTCTACGACCACGTCCAACGGATGCCCCTGGCGTTCTTCACCCGCACGCAGACCGGCGCGCTGGTCAGCCGGCTCAACAACGACGTGCTCGGCGCGCAGCGCGCGTTCACCTCCACGCTCTCGGGCGTGCTCAGCAACACGATCCAGCTGGTGCTCACCGCGGTCGTGATGTTCACCCTCTCCTGGCAGATCACGCTGCTGTCGCTGGCCATGCTTCCGTTGTTCATCATCCCGGCCCGCCGGGTCGGGCGGAAGCTGGCCGCGATCACCAAGGAGTCATACAACCTCGACGCCAAGATGAACGCCACCATGACCGAGCGCTTCGGCGTGGCCGGCGCGATGCTGGTCAAGCTGTTCGGCAAGCCCGAGCTCGAGGCGCGCCGGTTCGGGGAGCGGGCCGAGCGGGTGCGTGACATCGGCATCCAGCAGGCCATGTTCTCCCGCACCTTCTTCGTCGCGATGCTGCTGGTCGCGTCGCTGGCGCAGGCGCTGACCTACGGCCTCGGCGGCTACCTGGCGGTGACCGGGGCGGTCAGCGCCGGCACGGTCGTCACGCTGGCGTTGCTGCTGACCCGGCTCTACGGTCCGCTGACCGCGCTGTCCAACGTCCGGGTCGACGTGATGGGGGCGCTGGTCTCGTTCGACCGGGTCTTCGAGGTGCTCGACCTGACTCCGGCGATCACCGAGAAGCCGTCCGCGGTCGCCATCGCCCGCGGGGCCGGCTCGGTCGAGTTCCGCGACGTGAGCTTCCGCTACCCGTCGGCGGCGGAGGTGTCGCTGGCCTCCCTCGAAGACGTGGCGACCCTCGACCGCACGGTCTCCGACCCGGTGCTGCACGGCATCTCCTTCACGGTCCGGCCGGGCCAGATGGTCGCCCTGGTCGGCCCGTCCGGCGCCGGCAAGTCGACGACGTCGATGCTGGTCTCCCGGGTCTACGACGTCACCGAGGGCGCGGTGCTGGTCGGTGGCGTCGACGTCCGCGACGCGACCCTCGACTCGCTGCGCGACACGATCGGCGTGGTCACCCAGGACGCCCACCTCTTCCACGAGACCATCGCCGAGAACCTGCGCTACGCGAAACCGGACGCCACCGACGACGAGATCTGGGCGGCGCTGTCGGGCGCCCAGATCGCCGACCTGGTCCGCGACCTCCCCGACGGCCTGGAAACCATGGTCGGCGAACGCGGCTACCGCTTCTCCGGCGGCGAGAAGCAGCGCATCGCCATCGCCCGCCTGCTCCTCAAGGCCCCGTCGGTGGTCATCCTCGACGAAGCCACGGCCCACCTCGACTCGGAGTCGGAGGCCGCGGTCCAACGCGCGCTGTCGACGGCCCTGGAGGGCCGCACGGCGCTGGTCATCGCCCACCGTCTCTCCACCGTCCGCGAAGCCGACCAGATCCTGGTCCTCGACCACGGCCGCATCGTCGAACAGGGCCGCCACGAAGACCTGGTGGCGCGAGACGGGCTCTACGCGGAGCTCTACCGGACCCAGTTCGCGGTGGCCGACTCGCCAACCCCCTACACCGCCGACGACCTGGACCCGGAGGTCATCGTCACGGTCCCGGACACCGCCACGGCCCGCGACTGACGCCGCCGCGGGCGCCCCCGCTCCACCGGGGTGGTGACGTGGCGCCGCGGCGCGTCAGCGGCCGGCCAAAGCCAGGTCGGCCAGGTCGGGTTCCGGCAGCCACTCCTTGACCGGGTCGATCGCGACCGGCTCGGCGGCGACCTGCTCGGCCAGCCGGTTGAGCAGGTGCGGCAACAGCGGATGCCGGTTGTCCGGCCGCCACACCACCGACCAGGGCAGGTACGGCACGGGCGACAGCGGGATCATCCGGATGTCCGCGGGTAGCGCCCAGTCCGCGCCCACCGGCGTGACCCGATGCGGGTGGCGGCGCAGCTCGTCGAGGGTGTGCTCGACGCCGAGGTTGAGCGAGGTGGTCTGCACCGGGATGCCGAGGTGCGCGGCGTAGCCCCGCAGCAGACCCAGCAGTTCCGCCGGCTGCTCGTCGAACGGCAGCCACAGCCCGGTTCCACTCAGCTGCCGGGCGGTGAGCACGGGCTCGTCGGCGAGCGGATGGCCGACCATCACGGCGGCGGCCACCGGCTCCACGAAAACCAGTCGGCGGGCCAGGCCGTCCGGCCAGGGCCGTCCCAGGTCGTGCGGGCGGCCGAACGCGGCGTCGAGTTCGCCTCGGCCGAGCGCGTCCAGTGCCCGGGCGAGGCTGCGCCGCATGCTCAGCTCGAACAGCAGCCCTGGCTGCTCGTCGGCGAACTGCCGCACCAGCCGCAGCGGGCGGTGCACCGGACCCCACACGTCGACCCGCAACGGAGCCGGGCGCTGCCGGACGGCGTCGACGGCGTCGCGTGCGGCGTCGAGCAGTGTCTGCGCGTGGGGCAGGAACCGCTCGCCGGCCGGCGTGAGCTGCACCCGCTGGTGCTGCCGGAGCAGCAGCTGCTCGCCGAGCGCCGCCTCCAGCCGCTGGATCCGCTTCGACAGCGCCTGCTGGGTCAGGAACAGCTCGCTCGACGCCCGGCCGAAGTGCAGTTGTCGCGCCACGGCGATGAACGCGCGCACCTGCGCCAGGTCCAGTTCCACGCCCCCACCTTGCATGACAACCGTCGGTTGTCCAACCGCCGGACAGAGTTGTTCGACACCGAACGGTCCTGCGCGGTGTGCTACCGGCATGACACCTGTACAGCACGACACCGCGGCCGGCGTCCCGATCACTGTCCTGGCGCCGCAGGACCCGTCCCGCCCGGCTGCGCTGGTGGTGGCGTGGCACCTGCTCGACGAGCCGGCCGACCCGGCGCGGATGGCGGCGCTGCTGCCGCTCGCCGGGCTCGACGCGTGGCGGGTCTATCTCGGCCTGCCACTGACCGGCGATCGCACGCCGCCTGGCGGTCCGGACTTCAGCGACGTCGTGGCCAACGTCTTCGAGCCGATCGTGAGGCTCGCGGCGGAGGAGTTCCCGGCCGTGCTGGCTGAGCTGCGATCGCGGCTGCCCGTCGACGACCGGCTCGCCCTGGTCGGCGGCTCGATCGGCGCGCTGGTGGCGCAGCAGGTGCTCGCCGCCGGCGCGCCCGCCCGCGCGACGGCCCTGATCAGCCCGGTGGTCCAGCTCAGCGGGCTGGTGACGGCGAACGAGCGGGCGTTCGGGATGGCGTACCCGTGGAGCGCGTCGAGCACCGCGATGGCCGAGCGGTTCGACTTCGTCGCCCGCGCGGACGAGCTGTCGACTCCGGTGCTGCTCGTCGTCGGCGAGGAGGACGACGAGCCCGGGCTGCGCGTACCGGCGGAGAAGCTCTGGCAGGCGCTGCCGGCCGGGCGGGCGTCGCTGGTGCACGTGCCGGGTATGGGACACACGCCGGTGACACATGCGGCCGAGGTCGACGCGGCGGTGACCGGCTGGCTGGCCCGGCACCTCACCTGATCGCCGACGCCGTCCCGCCGCCGGCCGAAGCCCGTCACCGACAACCGGCGACAGGCGACAGCTGTGCGGCAGGTCGGCTCGGCGGAGACGGCCGGCGCCCGCGGTCGTTGGCGCGCGCCGGCCGTCAATTCGAGGCCGTGTCAGGCCGTGGGCACCCGGTCCAGGAAGCCGAGCACCTGGTCGAGCTGGCCGTTGTCGTCGGTGGTGGCGACGTCGAAGCCGGCGATCGGGGCCTCGGCGCCCGCCGGGCCGAGCTCCCACGCGAAGCGCACCTGGTTGTGGTGGCCGTCGATCGGGCCAGACAGCGTGAACACCATGCCCGGGAACTGGTTCTGCACCGCGGCGATGGTCGCGTCGATCGCGTCGCGGCCCTCCGCCGACGCCAGCGGGTCGACGTAACGGCCGCCGGGCGCCCACAGGGCCTCGATGTCGGCGCGGCGCTTGACCGGGTCGGTCTGGTTCCAGACGGCGATGTAGCGCTCGGCCAGGTCGGTGTAGGTCGTGGTCATCGGAAGCCTCCTCGTTGATCGGTGAGGTCGATGATCGCCGCGGCCGCGGACGACTGTCGATTACCTCCGAGGTAATGGTCCGGCCCCCGCCGGGTCGTTAGCGTCGACGCTGTGACCACGATGACCAGGCCCGCGCGACCGGTCGGCGAGCTGCTGCGCGACTGGCGCCGCAGCCGGCGGATGAGTCAGCTCGACCTCTCCGTCGAGACGGGGATCTCCACCCGGCACCTGAGCTTCGTGGAGACCGGGCGGTCGCGGCCGAGCCCCGAGCTGATCCTGCGGCTCGCGGAGGAGTTGGACATCCCGCTCGCCGAGCGCAACACGATCCTGCTCGCCGGGGGACACGCGCCGGCGTACCCCCGGCATGAGTTGGGTGATCCTGAGCTCGCGCCGGTGCGGGCGGCGGTGCGGCAGATCCTCGACGGGCACGGGCCCTTTCCCGCGGCGCTGGTCGACCAGCACTGGCACCTCGTCGACGCCAACGCGGCGGTCGGGTTGTTCACCGACGGCGCGGCGGCGCACCTGCTGGCGCCGCCGGTCAACGTGTTGCGGCTCAGCCTGCATCCCGACGGCATGGCGCCGGGGATCGCCAACCTGCCCGAGTGGCGCGCCCACCTGCTGCATCGGTTGCGGCAGCAGGCCGCCACGACCAACGACCCCGTGCTGCACGCGCTGCACGAGGAGCTGGCCGGCTATCCCGGTGGCGGGACGGCGACCACCGGCGGCGCGGCCAGCGTCGTGGTGCCGCTGCGCTATCGCGACCTGTCGTTCATCAGCACGACGACGCTGTTCGGGACCCCGAGGGACGTCACGGTGGCCGGGCTCGCCGTCGAGGCGTTCTTCCCGGCCGACGCCGCGACCACCGAGGCGCTCACGGCCGCAGCCGGCTGACCGCGTCGGCGATCGCGGCCGGGTGCTGGATCGGCAGGTAACCGTGCGCGGCGCCCGGGACGACCTGGTGCTCGCCGCGCGGCACGGCCGCGACCATCGCGCGGTGCATGGCGTCGATGCCCGCGTGGGCCCGGCTCACCAGATCCTCGTCGGCGAAGTGCTGCCAGACCGGGTTGTGGCCGCCGGCGGTCAACACCAGCAGGGGTACGTCGGGCAGCGGGCCGCCGGCGCGCAGCTCCGCGTAGATCTCCGTGTCGAAGTTGCGGGTCTCGTCGACGGCGATGCGCCACCGGTCGAGGTGGTACGCGGTCAGCGCCGCCCGCTCGGCGGCCGGCCATTCGGCGTAGAGCTGCGCGTACTGGCCGGTGGCGATCCGGCGTTGCTCGTCGGTCAACTCCGGCAGGTCGCCGGTCTGCCGCTTGATCTCGGCGTCCAGCTCGCGCGCCTCGGGCGGCAGGAAGTCGAAGATGTCCTCGTGGCCGGGGTCGATCAGCAGCAGCCCGGCGACCTCGGCCGGGAACAGTTGGGCGTAGCGGCGGGCGTAGAACGCGCCCAGCGAGTGGCCCGCCAGGATGACCGGGCCGGCGATGCCCGCCACCCGCAGCAGCTCGCGGAGCTCCTCGGCCACGGCGGCGGCGCTGCGCGGGAGCGGGACGGACGAGCTCCAGCCCGTGCCGGCCCGGTCGTAGAGCACCGCGGACGGCGTGCGCCGTTGGGCGGCGAGGAAGTCGAGCCCGACCAGGCCCGCGCCGGGGAGGAAGACCACCGTCGGGGCGGCGTCGCCCGGCTCGTGGTGCAGCCAGAGCTTGCGGTCGCCGACGGGGTGGAGGTGCCCGAGGTTGGTCATGGACTAATAGTCGCACGTTTGCGAACAGTGTCAAATGTGAGACCATCGTCGGGTGGACACCGTCGAGTTGCTGGTGCACCCCGTGCGGCTGCGGATCGTGCACGCCCTGTCCGGCGACCGCACGGTGACGACCGCGCAGCTCGTGGAGCGGATGCCGGACGTGTCGAAGGCGACCGTCTACCGGCATGTCGCGGTGCTCGCCGACGCGGGGATCATCGAGGTCGCCGACGAGCAACGGGTACGCGGCTTCGTGGAACGCAGCTACCGGCTCCGCCGGGACCGGGCCACGATCCCGGCCGACCGGGTCGCCGCGGCCTCGCCCGACGAGCTGCGCCAGGCGTTCGCGGCCGCGATGGCGACGCTGATCGCGGAGTTCGACGGCTACCTCGCCACCGGCAAGGCCGACGCGGTCGGTGACCTGGTCGGCTTCCGCCAGCACGCGATCTGGCTCACCGACGAGGAACGCGCCGACCTGGTCGAGGCGATGCGGGCCGCCCTCGTCTCCCGGATCGGCAACGAGCCCGCGCCGGACCGCCGGCCGCACCTGCTCAGCCCCATCTTGTTCCCAATCTCCGGAGACTGAGCCCGATGGCCGGCGACTGAGCGTTTGTGGCGGGCCGGGCCGTGCGGCAGGATCCCTGGCATGGACCTCGGCCTGGCTGACCGCGTGTACGTGCTGACCGGCGCCACCCGCGGCCTCGGCTTCGCGACGGCCCGCTGCCTCGTCGAAGAGGGCGCCAGGGTGGTCGTCTCGTCCCGCGACGCCGACAAGGTCGACGCGGCGGTCGCCGAGCTCGGCGGGCTCGGCAAGGTCCAGGGCCTCGTGGCCGACCTGGCCGAGGAGAACACCGCCGCCCGCCTGGTGGCCCTCGCTCGAGAGGCGTTCGGCCGGCTCGACGGGGCCCTGCTCTCAGTCGGCGGCCCGCCGCCCGGCACGGCCCTGGGCACCTCCGACGCCGACTGGCGCACGTCGTTCGAGACGGTCTTCCTGGGCGCTGTCCGCACGGCCCGGGTGATCGCGGCGGCGCTCCGACCAGGAGGCGCGATCGGCCTCGTGCTCTCGTCGTCGGCCCGCACCCCGATCGCGAACCTCGGCATCTCCAACGGCTTCCGCCCGGGCCTGGTCGGTGTCGCCAAGGACATGGCCGACGAGCTGGGCCCGCGCGGCGTACGCGTGGTGAGCCTGCTCCCGGGTCGTTTCCTCACCGACCGCACGCGGGCCGTCTACGGCGACCCCGACGATCCCACCCGCCCGAGCGCGACCGCGGCCGACGACATCCCGCTGCGCCGCATCGGCGACGCCGCGGAGTTCGGCCGGGCGGCGGCCTTCCTGCTGTCGCCGGCGGCGTCCTATGTGACCGGTTCGGCGATCGCCGTCGACGGCGGGCTGATCCGCGCCCTGTGAACGCCCGCCCCACCAAGGCCGACCTGGCGGCCGCGGCCGACAGGACGATCCCGGACGTCATCGCGCCGGGACTGCGCGTGCTGTTCTGCGGCATCAACCCGGGCCTCTGGTCGGCGGCGACCGGCCACCATTTCGCCCGCCCGGGCAACCGGTTCTGGCCGGCCCTGCACCGCTCGGGCTTCACCGACCGCCAGCTCGACCCGGCCGAGCAACTGTCCCTTCTGGACGCGGGCCTGGGCATCACCAACATCGTCGACCGGGCCAGCGCCCGCGCCGACGAGCTGACGCCCGCCGAACTGACCGCCGGCGGAGCGGCCCTGGCCGCCAAGGCCACGCGCTGGCGTCCACACTGGATCGCGATCCTGGGCGTGACGGCCTACCGGACGGCCTTCGGCCGCCCCAAGGCCACGGTCGGCCCGCAACCGGAGCACGCGGGCCCGGCGAAGCTCTGGATCCTGCCGAACCCGAGCGGCCTGAACGCCCACTTCCAACTCCCGGCCCTGACAGCCGAGTTCGCGAAGCTCCGCGAAGCAGCCGGCTAGCTACTTTGATCAAGCAACGGCGATCCAACATCAGTGCATCATGATGCAGAGATGTACGCTTCTCGCATGCGCACCACCATTGACCTGCCCGATGACCTACATCAGCTCGCGCTCTCCATCGCGCGGGACACCCGGCGCAGTCTCAGCGAGACGGTCGCCGACCTGATGCGTCGGGGGTTGGGTCAAGGCGAGGCTCAAGAAGTCTCACGCAGCCCGGTGACCGGCCTTCCGGTTATCCGGCTCGGCTTCCCCATCACCAGTGAGAACGTGCGATCGATGGAGGACCCGGACACGTGACGGTGCTGCTCGACACCAACGTCCTCATCGCACTCCTGACCGCCGACCACGTGCACCACGACTCGGCGGAAGCCTGGTTCGCGGCCAACGACGAAGGCTTCGCCACGTGCCCGATCACGCAGGGCGGCTTGATCCGCCTCGTGCTGAGACACGGTGCGACAGCGGTAACGGCGACGGGATTGCTCTCGTCCCTGACCGCTCATCCTCGTCATGAGTTCTGGCCTGACGACATCCCGTTCGAAGCGGTTCCCATGCGCGGTGTCATCGGGCATCGCCAGGTCACCGACGCCTACCTCGCCTATCAGGCACGTTCGCGGCGCGGTCGCCTCGCGACCTTCGATCAGGGCCTCGCCAAGTTGCACCACGACATCGCCGATCTGCTGCCAACCGATCCGCGGCGCTAGCCGGCCGCTAGTCGGTGCGGTGGCGGGCGAGGCGTTCGCGGACGAGTTGGCCGAAGAGGCCCGCCGGTTGGCCGCAGCTGACGCAGGTGAAGGTCTCGTCGAGGCGGCCCGTACCGCACTGGGCGCAGGAGCCTTGGTCGCGCGGGTCGTGCCATGAGCGCAGCGCTTCGACCAGCGCCTTCGCCGCTGCCGGGCTCAGCTCCACCTCGACCGCGACCGGGGCGCCGGACGGCGGCCCGAGCGCGTCGATCCGCGTCGCGAACTCGTCGACCGCCGTGCGTACCTCATCGGGGTTCATCGTCACCTCACCAGCAGTTGGATCGCCACGATCACGAAGAGCAGGTCCGGGCCGCGGACGACCTGGCGGATCAGGCCGACGGGGACCGCGCCCATCGGGGTTTCGGCGACCGCGCCGCCGTAGACCATCGGGCCGCGGGTCGCCGAGCGGTAGACCGTCGCGGCCACGCCGGCGACCAGGAGCGGGGGCAGCCACAGCGGTCCCGCGCCGACCGCCGGCAGGGTCGCGAGCCACCACAGGGCCGCGACGACGGTGGGTACGAGCAGGTGCGTGAGCTTGAGGCCGGCGTCGCTGCCACCGAGCGCGCGGCGCAGGCCGGCCGAGCGGGAGATGCCGCGCAGGCCGCCGGCGAACCGGTCGGCCGCCAGGTACGCGGCGATCACCTGGACCGAGGCGGCCACGGCGGGGAGGGCGACCTGGACGGCGTACACGGCGAGGATGAGCACCGCCCACCAGCCGATCGCGGCGCGGTTGCGGCCGATCCGGCGGACGTCGGCCTGGAGCAGCACCCACCAGCGCGGGCCGCGCGCGAACCGGCCGCTGCGGACCCGGCCGACGGCGCGCCAGCGCTCGTTCTCGACCACCGCGGCCAGCATCGACGGGTCGAGCAGCAGCACCGCGGACGACGCGGCCGAGGCGAACCGCGCGCCGGTCGACAGCGAGGCCCGGTCGATCCGGGGCAGCGCCCGCACCGCGAGCACCAGCAGCGCCACCGCCGGAAGGACGCCGGCCACCGCGACCGCGGGCAGCACGGCGAAACCCGGCGCCGCGACGTCGACGAGAGGCAGCACCACCACCAGCACGATCAGCCCGCCGGCGCCGGCGAGCACGAGCGCCGGCCAGCGCAGGCGACGACCGGCCTGCGCGGTCACGGCCCCGGCGGCGAACACCACACCCCAGGCGAGCCCGGCCACCGCCGCCCACACGTAGTCGCCGGAGCGCCCGATCGCCGCCGCCGTCGCGCCCAGGACCGCCGCGCCGCCGGCCGCCGCCAGGGCCAGCCCCGCGAACCGCGGCGCCAGCAGCGCCCGGCGCGACAGCGGCGTGCTCGCCACCCAGCTCTGCACCGCCGGACCCACCTGGAGCGGCCCGACCGCGGTCAGGCCCTGCCAGACGAACCCGGCCAACGCCACCGAGGCGCCGATCCCGATCCAGTAGCGCGCGCCCGGGTCCGCCGGCGCCGCCGCCACCTGCCGGTGGAGGAAGCCGCTGACCGCGTCGACGCCGGCCCAGCCGTAGATCGCGATCAGGAACGCGATCATGTAGAGGTCGGTCAGCAGGTCGCCGATCGAGTGGTCGCGGTGCCGGCGGCGGGCGCGGCGCAGGCGGGCCTTCAGCTCGCCGGCCGGTGGCGGCGCCGCGCCCGGCGGCGGGACCAGGGCGGTCGCCGTCACCCGCCGATGCCGATCCGCACGTCGGCGACGGCGTCCACCAGCTCGGCGTCGTGCGAGGCCATCAGCACCGCGGTGCCGGCCGCCTTCTCCCGCAGGAGCCGGTCGGTCAGCCACGCCCGGCCGTCGACGTCGAGCCGCTGCTCGGGCTCGTCGAGGATCAGCACGCGGCGCGGCCGGACCAGGCACGAGGCCAGCGCGAGGCGGCGCCGCTGCCCGCTGGAGAGGGTGATCGGCAGCTGGTCACGAGCCGGCGTCAGGCCCAGCTCGTCGAGCACGCCGTCGACCGGGTCGCCGCCGTCACCGTGGGCGTAGGCCAGCAGGGTCAGGTGCTCGGCCACCGACAGGTCGGGGAAGAAGTCGATGTCGTCGAGCGCCGCCGCCATGATCGCGCGGGCCCAGGCGTCGGTCTCGTAGACCCGCCGCCCGCCGATGGTGACCACGCCCGCGTCGGGCCGGTCGGCGCCGATGACGCAGCGCAGCAGCGTCGTCTTGCCCGAGCCGTTGGCGCCCAGCACGGCGCCCACCTGGCCCGGCTCGACGGTGAAGCTGACCCCGTCGAGGACGACGAGATTGCCGAACCGGCGGGTCAGCCCGTCGACCGAAAGCGCGTCCACAGCCGCCCACTCTTCCAGAAGCCGGCCAGCCGGCCGCGCGGCACCGGGGCGCCCGCGCCGTCGTAGCGCCAGGCCGCCTCCCGCGCCGCCAGCTCCGCGGCGGCCCCGCCGGTCAGCGGGGCGAGCGACCGCGCCAGGTCCCATCCGTCCCGCAGCGAGCCGTTGGTCGGCCGTTCGGCCGCCCACTCCGCGAACACGGTCCGCCACCGCTCGCCGTGCGCCGCGGCCAGCATCGGCCACGCCTTGGCGACCTCGCCGGCCCGCTTGCGCAGCAGCGCCGCCCGGGCCGCGCCGACGAGCCGCGGATCGAAACCGGGCGGTACGGGCGCGCCGGAGGTGAGCGTGGCGACCAGCGCCGCCTGGCGGGCCGCGAGGTCGCCGGTCACGTGACCGCCGGGTAGCCGGAGGCCTTGGCGATCGCGTCGAGCTCGGCCCGCAGGGCGTCGGCGGCCGGGTACGCGCCGTCGCGCTCGAGCAGCAGCGCCGGCGGCCGGCGACGGGCGCACAGCTCCGCCACCAGCGCCAGCACCGGCTCGGGCACGGCGTCGGTGTGCGTGTCGTGGTAGATCCCGCCGGCCTCGGCGCCGCCGGCGACATGGCAGTAGGCGATCCGGTCCAGCGGCAGCGCGTCGAGCAGCTCCAGCGGGTCGGTGCCCCGGTTGCGGGCGTTCGCGTAGACGTTGGCGATGTCGAGCAGCAGCAGCGCCTCGGTGCGCTCGAGGATCTCGGTGAGGAACTGCGCCTCGGTCAGCTCGTCGTCGGGCCAGTCGAAGATCGCCGCGATCGGCTCGAGGGCGATCGGGACGGGCAGTTCGGCCCGCGTACGCGCGACGTTGGCCACGACCGCGTCGACCGCCTCCCGGCTGCGGGGCAGGGGCAGCAGGTGACCGGCCTCGACACCGCCGGCGCGGACGAACGCGATGTGCTCGCTGACCAGCGGCGCGTCGAGCCGCTCGGCGACGGTGGCGAGGTGGGTGACCCGCGCGGGCTCGACCGGCTCGGCCCCGCCGAGCGACAGCCGGACCCCGTGCGGCACCACCGCGACGCCCCTGGCCCGCAGGTCCGCGAGCCCGGGCGGCACCGGCGCATGGTCGTGCACCGACTCGGCGACCACCTCGACGAACCGCAGGCCGGGCAGTTCGGCGACGAATCCGGCGATCTCCGGCCGCCAGCCGATTCCCACGCCGTAGTCGGTCACGACCCGCCACCCCCTCCGCCGCCGCAGCCCCCGCCCCCACCGGAACTCCCGCCGCCGGAGTCGGCGCCGTAGCCGCCGCAGCTGGCGCTGCCGAAGCCGACCGCCCCGGTCGGCCCCGTCGACAGCCACGTCCCGGCCCACGACCGCCGGACCTCCTGCTTGGTGGCGAACTCGGGGGCCACCTGGCGCAGCGCGGGCGCGCCGAACAGCGCGACACCCATTGCCGCGGCCGAGGCGTCGTAGGTCGCGTAGCTCGGCGCCTGGCCGGGGGCCAGGTGATGGTGCCGGGACCGCAGCGCCTCCAGCGTCCGCCGCGCGGCCAGGGTGGACCCCGGCGTTCGGTTGAGGCTCCAGACCAGCCAGTAGACCAGCACGAAACTGATCGCGACCACCCACGCGAACGGCCGGTCGGCCTCCGCCGCCCGCAGCACGTGCACGGCACCGAGCGCGAGCACCGGAAGGACCAGGATCGCGGCCAGCCGGGACAGCCAGCGCCGCCGGGTGGAAGGCAGCAGTCCGGCGCTTTCCAAGCCGCTGCGCACGTCGTCGAGCGCGCGGCCCACCGACCGCTCGCGGGCCAGGTCGCTGACCCTTCGGTGCAGGCCGGCCGCGGTCCAGAGCGCGTTGTCCAACGCGGTCGAGGCCATGGGCATCGGGCCGGTCCGGTCGAGGGCGCCGTCCGGTCGGGTGCCGATCGCGCCGCACCGGCGCAGCTTCCCGACGGCGGCGTACGTGGCCAGCCGCCGGCCGCCGTTGAGGTAGGCCGCTTCCTCCGGGCCGATCCGTTCGTGGTGCGGCTCGCCGACCGGGCCGCGGGCGATCCACCAGCGGACGACCGCGGTGGCGCCGATCGCGGCGGCCCCGAGCGCCAGGTAGAGCGCGACGAACGGGGTCATCCGCCGCACCCGCCTCCGCCGCCGCAGCCACCCCCGCCTCCGCAGGAGCTGCCGCCGCTGCACGAGCTGCCGCTGCCGCCCGAGTCGCCGCTGTAGCTCGCGCCGCCGTCGCCGCCCGAGCCGCCGGCGACCTGCCGGTTGATCTCGGCCTCCTCGGCGAACGCCGGGTCGAGCAGGAACAGCGTCGACGCGCCGAACAGCGCGACGCCCATCGCCGTCGTGCCGGCGCCGTAGGTGGCGTAGCTCGGCGCCTCGCCCGGCGCCAGGTACCGGTGCTGGGTGCGCAGCCCGGCCAGGGCCCGCGTGCCCGCCTTGGTGCGCGACTTCGCCCGGGTCAGGCTGATCAGCATCCAGATCACCGAGACGATGACCAGCAGTGTCAGGAAGCCGACCGGGCGGTCGTTGGCGAGCCCGGCCGAGATCCGCGCCGCGCCCAGCAGGACCACCGGCAGCAGCAGGAGCGCCGCCAGCCGGGACAGCCGCCGCTGTCCGCGCGAGAGCAGCAGCCCGTCCCGTTCGAGGCGGGTGCGGATGTCGTCGAGCGCGCTGGTCACCCAGGGGTCGCCGGAGAGCTGACGGGTCCGCAGCCGCTTGCCGGCGGCGTTGTAGACGGCCGTGTCGAGCGGCGTCGAACCGGCCGGCAGCGGGCCGGTCGGCACCAGCGTGCGGTCGGGGTTCGCGCCGATCGCGCCGGCCCGGCGCAGACCACCGAGCGTGGTGTACGTGGTCAGCAGCGGCCCGCCGTTGAGGAACGCCACCTGTTCCGGCGCGAGGTTCGGCCAGCCGGAGTCCGGCCCGCGGGACAGCATGGAGCGGACGATCGCGGTCACGACGATGGCGGCGACCACCAGCGCCACGTAGATCCCCAGGAAGGTGGGGCCGGAGATGCCCCAGGTGTCTGCCATCGTGTCGTCTCCCGAGGTCGCAGGGCCCGTTGCGCCCATTGTGGAGTGCCCCCGCCACAGCGTGGAAGGTCACTCGATCGCGCCGTAGGTAACGGCGGGGTAAATCCGTCAGTCACCGCAGCCGCCGCAGTCACCGCCACCGCAACCGCCGCCGCCCCCGCCGCAGGAGCCGCCGTCCTCCGGCTTGCGGGCCAGCGCCTGAAGCTCTGCCTCGGTGGCGAACGCGGGATCCAGGTGGACCAGCGCCGCCAGCCCGAACAGCGCCACAGCCAGCGCCGCGCCCGCCGGCCCGTACGTCGCGTAGCTCGGCGTCTGGCTCGGTGCCAGGTAGGCGTGCTCCCGCCGCAGCCGGTCGAGGAGACGATCACCCGCCCGGGTGCGCCCCAACGGGCGGAACAGGCTGAACGTCATCCAGACGAGGCTGGCCACGACCAGGAAGGTCAAGCCGTCGCTGCGATCGGTCCAGAGCCGGGCGGCGCCGACGTTGCGCACCCGTGGGCCGCCCGCCGCGGCGTGGTGGACGGCCGCGTCGAGCGGGGTCGCGCCCGCCGGCAGCGGCCCGGTCCGGTGCAGCCGGGTCTCCGGCCCCGCGCCGATCGCGCCCGCCTGCCGCAGCCCGGCCAACGTCGCGTAGACCGCGGCCGACACGCCGTCCCGCAGGTAGCCCACCTGCTGCGGATGCGACGGCCCGGGGCGGGTCAGCCGCCCCTGCCCCACCACCACCCGCACGAGCTTGGTCAGCACGATCGCGGCCACCGCCGCACCGAGGTAGCGCAGGTGCGTCATCGCGGGCTCCCGTCTCGCGCGCGGACGCGCCCAGTGTGGAGCCGGCGCGCCAGAGCGCGACGGGTCAGTCGCGAACCGGACGGCTGGCCTGGCGGACGGCCTCCTCGACGAGGTCGAGCACGGGGCCGAGGTCGCCGGCCGGGCGGCCCATCGCCAGGTGCAGCACGAGCCCGTCGTAGGCCAGCTCGAGGAACTGGGCCAGCACGTCGAGGTCGACGTCGTCGCGGAGCACCCCGGCGGCCCGCTGCCGGGCCAGCCGGTCGCGGGTGGCCTCGGCGATCGCGGCGGAGTGCACCGCCCAGCGCTTGGCGAACTCGGGGTCGGTGCGCAACCGCCGGGACACCTCGAGCTGGCTGCCGAGCCAGCCGGTGGTGTCGGGCGACGCGGCCTGGGCGAGCAGGTCGCGCATCACCTGGACCAGGCCGTTGCGGGCCACCGTGGCGACCATCGCGGCCGCGTCGTCCTCGGCGACGGCGAGGAACAGGGAGTCCTTGTCACGGAAATGGTGGAAGATGGCGCCCCGGGACAGCCCGGTTTCCTCTTCCAGCCGCCGAACCGTGGCACCCTCGTAGCCGTAACGGGCGAACGCGGCCCGCGCCGCCGCCAGGATCTCGTGGCGGCGGGCGTCGAGCTGGTTCTGGCTCACGCGCGGCACCCGTCGATCGTGTCAGGTGGCCCTCCGTCATGCAATCCGTACGTACGGCTTGCGTGTCGGCGTCATGTCCGCGGCCCGACCAGCAGCGCCTGCGCCCCGTGCCCCACCGCGCCGTGCTCGTCGTAGAGCAGCGTCGTGGCCACCCCGGTGCCGCCGCCGGACAGCGTCGTCCGCGCCCGTACGCACATCCACTCGCCCTCCGGCGGCCGGTGCAGGTGCAGCGTGAGGTCGGTGTTGATGAACCACCAGGTGGCCATGTCGAGCACCCGGCTCAGCCCGTTGCCGGAGTCGGCCAGCGCCACGAGCCGCTGCATCGGCGACATCGCCTGGCCGGCCACCAGCGGCACCTTGGGGCGGGCCCAGACCAGCGCGGGCCCGGGCTTCTCGAAATGGCCGGAGATGAACCGCCACTCCACCGCGCCGAGGTAGCCCGCCCGCCATGCCGGATCGCCGAACGGGGTCGCCGCCGACGGGCGCATCGGCGCCGGCTCAATCCGGGGCTGGGCCGGTCGGGGCAGGTCGAGCGGCGTGCGCCGGATCCGCCAGCCGCGGGCGGTCAGCACGGTCCGGCCGCCGGCGGCGGCGGTCGCCTCGACGAGCTCGACCGAACGGCCCGGTCGCACCACGGCGGCCGTCACCGTCAGCTCGGCGACCGGCACGGCGCCCAGGATCTCGACGGTCAGCCGGGCCAGGTGCGGCTCGCCGGCCACAGTGCTGGGCAGGGCCTCGATGGCCCGGGCCAGCAGCGCCGACGGGGGACCGGCGTGCTGCAGCCCCGCGCCCCACGGGCCCTGGGTGAGTGGGGTCGACTCGAACACGGACGGGTCACCGGTCGGCCGGTAGAAGGCGTCGTCCACGGGACCGATTCTCGCCGTAGGATGCCGCCGTGGACACCCTGCCGGCGACTCCGTTGACGGTCGCCGCCGTCCAGGCGACCCCGACGCCAGGTGCCATCGCGCACAACGCTGGCCTCGCCGCCCGCCTCGTCCGGCGGGCCGCCGACGACGGCGCGCAGGTGGTGGTCCTGCCGGAGCTGTTCCTGTGCGCCTACCACCCGCCGACGCTGCACGCCGATCCGGCCGCGGACGTTCCCGCCGGCGCCGACGGTGAGATCCACGACGGCCGCCTCGACGCCCTGCGCGACGCGGCGCGCGAGCGGTCCACGGTGGTCGTCGTGGGCGCGTCGGTGCGCCACGCCGACGGCCGGCGCGCCTGCTCGGCCGTGCTGGTCGAACGAACCGGCGCGGCCCTGGTGGCGTACGACAAGCAACTGCTCTGGGGTCCCGAGGAGAACGCGCTGTTCACGCCCGGCACCACGGGCGCCACGCTCCTGGTCGACGACTGGCGGCTCGGCCTGGGCATCTGTTACGACGGCTGCTTCCCCGAGCACGGCCGGGCCGCGGCCGACGACGGCGCGCACGGCTACCTGGCGCCCAGCGGCTACGTGGTCGGTTCGGCGCACCGGCGGGACGTCTACTACGCCGCCCGCGCGCTCGACAACACGATGTACGTCGTGTTCGCCAACTCGGTCGGCGGTGCCGGCGACTGGGCGTTCAACGGCGGCGCGGCGGTCTACGACCCCGAGGGCCGACCGGTGGTCCGGGCCGCCGACGAGGGCGAGGCCGTCGTGGTCGCGACCCTCGACCCGGCCGAGCTGGCCCGCGTCCGGACCGCCCACACCATGCTGCGCGACCGCCGTGAGCTGGGCGGACGCCGCGTACTCGCGGCTCGCTGAACTTGTTTTCTCGCAATCTGTGACCGCTGCCACTTGACGTGGGCGGTTCTTCGGTTGCATGGTTAGTTACATGAGTAATGAACCGACGAGCCGAGATGGATGAGGACCGGCCGATCTTCGTCCAGATCGCGGAGCTGATCGAAAACTCGATCATCGACGGGACGCTCGCGGAAGAGACCCAGGTGCCCTCCACCAACGAGTTGGCGGCTTTCCACCGGATCAATCCGGCCACCGCCGCCAAGGGGATCAACCGCCTGGTCGATGACGGGATTCTCTACAAACGCCGGGGAATTGGGATGTTCGTGGCAACGGGGGCCCGCGAAACGCTCCGGGAGCGTCGCCGGCTCGACTTCTCCGCCCAGTACGTGCGCCCCCTGATCGAGGAGGCCCGGAAGTTGGGCATCGGCACCGAAGACCTGAAGAAACTCATCGAGACCTGGGAGGAACAGCGATGAGCGTCGTGGCGGCAGCCGCACTGACGAAGCGGTACGGCAACGTGACCGCTCTCGACGACGTCACCTTCACCCTGGAGGAGAACGCGATCTACGGTCTCCTTGGCCGCAACGGCGCGGGCAAGACCACGCTGATGCAGCTGATCACCGGCCAGAACAGCGCCTCGTCAGGCGACCTGACGCTCTTCGGCGAGCGACCTTACGAGAACGAGTCGGCGCTGATGAAGGTCGTCTTCATCAAGGAGAGCCAGAAGTACCCGCAGGCCTACAAGGTGAAGCACGCGCTGAGCGTGGCCAGCCGGCTGTTCCCCAACTGGGACGAGGACTTCGCTCAGTCCCTTGTGGACGACTTCAACCTGCCCCGCAAGCGCGACGTGCGCAAGCTGTCGCGGGGCATGACGTCGGCCCTGGGCGTGACGATCGGCCTCGCCGCACGGGCGCCGCTGACGTTCTTCGACGAGCCGTACCTCGGGCTCGACGCCGTGGCCCGGCAGCTCTTCTACGACCGGCTGCTGGCCGACTACGCCGAACACCCGCGCACGGTGGTGCTCTCGACGCACCTCATCGACGAGGTGGCGGACCTGATCGAGCACGTGCTCCTGCTCGACCAGGGCAAGCTGCTGCTCGACGCGCCGAGCGAGGCGCTGCGCGGCGAGGTGATGGACGCGACCGGGCCGGCCGAGGTGGTCGACGAGTTCGCCGACGGTCGCCAGGTGCTGCACCGCGAGCGGCTCGCCGGCATGGCCCGGGTGACCCTGCGCGGGTCGTTCGACAACGCCGAACGGATGCGCGCCAAGAAGCTCGGCATCGACCTGGAGCCCGTGTCGCTCCAGCAGGCCGTCGTGCGCCTCACGATGGAAAGGAACGCCCGATGAAACGCATCCTCGACGTGGCCCGCCTGCACACCGAGGCCTGGATTCCCCAGCTCTTCTGGCCGTGGGGCATCATGGCCCTCTCGCTGGCGGTCAACATCCTGATCTTCGCCTCGATCGACGAGGCCTCGCCCGGCAAGACGAGCACCGGCGGCCTGTCGAGCCTCTACGTCACGGCGGCGATCGTGGCGGCGGTGTCGATCAGCCAGGTCTTCCCGTTCGCGCTGGGCATGGGCGTCACCAGGCGCACGTTCTATCTCGCCACCAGCCTCGTCATCGTGGTGCAGGCGGCGGTCTACGGGGTGTTGCTCTACCTGCTGAACCTGATCGAGGGCGGCACCAACGGATTCGGCATCGGACTGCACTTCTTCCGCATCCCGTACATCGATGTCTCCAATGGACTGTTGCAGATCGCGGTCTACGCGGTGCCGTTCCTGTTCCTGAACTTCCTCTGCGTCTTCACCGCCGTCTGGTACGTCCGGTTCGGCACCAACGGCCTGTTCGCTACCGGTGCCGCCGTGATCCTGGTGTTCGGCCTGCTCGCGGCGCTGGTCACCTGGCAGGGCTGGTGGGGGGACGTCTGGCACTGGCTGAGCACCCAGCACCAGGCGAGCCTGCTGGTGGGATGGCCCGCACTGGTGGCCGCGCTGGCCGCTCTCGGGGGAATGGCGGCCATCCGGAGAGCCAACGCCTGACGGTGGCTCACCCGGCCGATCGCCGGTCCGCGTGATGCGGGCCGGCGATCGTCCGTCACCGGCCCAAGATTGTTTACATTACGGGGGTTTTGACAGCGCGGTGCTGTCCCGTACTGTGCGCGAGTGCCCCTCATGTTCCTCGACCTGGACAACACCGTTCTGGACCGGACCGGTGCCTTCCGATCGTGGGCCGAGCGCTTCCTGGACGGCATCGGGGCACCGTCGCCGGACCTCGACTGGTTGATGTCCGTCGACGCCGACGGGCTGACCGACCGGTGGGACGTCGCCGACCAGATCCGCGACCGCTACCGGCTGACCACCTCGTCCGTGGACCTGGTCGACGAGATGCGCGAGGGCGTGGTCGCCAACAGCCGCCTCGACCCGCTGGTCGCGTGCGCGCTGCGGATCGCCGACGACGCCGGCTACGTCCCGGTGCTCGTCACCAACGGCGCCACCCGGCAACAGGACACCACGATCCGGCGTACGGGGCTCGACCGTTACGTGGCCGACTGGGTGATCTCCGAGGAGGTCGGCGTCAGCAAGCCCAACCCGCGGATCTTCGCGCTCGCGGCCGAGCGGGTGCGCATGCGGATGCGCGGCGCCTGGGTGGTCGGCGACAGCCCGGAGGCCGACATCGGCGCGGCGGCCGAGATGGGCCTGCCGAGCGTCTGGCTGCACCGGGGCCGGCGGTGGATGGAGTCGCGCTTCGAGCCGACCGCCACGGCCGGTGGCCTGATCCCGGCCGTGGCCGCCGTACTCGCCGGATAATTCGCTTGCGTTCCCCAGCGCTGGTGGGGAGACTCCCGATCTAGCTGGAACCAGATCCGGCGCGCGCCTGACCGGCGCCGCGCGGGTCGCCGAGACGGAAGGGGTGAGTTCTGTGGCTGTCGTGGTCGCGAGCGTCTCGCTGCCCTCTTCCTTCTCTCTCCAGGAGTCTCTCCGTTGCGTGAGCACGATTTCGAGCCGGCCGCTCGTGGCCGCTCCGGCAAGCGTCGTTTCGACGACGACGATCCGCAGTTCCTGAAGCGGGCGCGGCACCGCACGCCCGCCGCGTTCGACACCAACGCCGACACCGACCGGCCCGACACCGGCGACGCCTGGTCGTCGTGGGACAACGCCCTGCACGGGCCGGCGCCCCGACCCGACTGGGTGGTCACCGAGCTGGCCGCGGTCGACACGGAGCTGGGCATTCTCAAGACCGGCAAGGAAGCCGACGTCTTCCTGGTCCGGCGGGGGATCCCGGACACCGACCGCACCTGCCTCCTGGCCGCGAAGCGCTACCGCGAACCCGAGCACCGGATGTTCCACCGCGACGCCGGCTATCTCGAGGGTCGCCGGGTGCGGCGGTCCCGCGAGAATCGGGCGATGACCGGCCGCACCTCGTTCGGCCGGCAGCTCATCGCCGGGCAGTGGGCGGCGGCCGAGTTCGCCGCCCTGTGCCGGCTGTGGGAGGTCGCCACCTCCTACGGCACCATCACCGTCCCGTACCCCGTGCAGTTGATCGGGACGGAGCTGATGCTGGAGTTCGTCGGCGACGCCGCCGAGGGCCTGGCCGCGCCGCGACTGGCGCAGCTGCGGCCCTCGCCGGACGAGCTGGCGTCGCTGTGGGAGCAGCTGATGGACGCGCTGACCGTGCTGGCCCGGGCGGGGCTGGCGCACGGCGACCTGTCGCCCTACAACCTGCTGGTCAACGACGGCCGGCTGGTGGTGATCGACCTCCCGCAGGTGGTCGACGTGGTGGCCAACCCCAACGGGCCGGCGATGCTGGCCCGCGACGTCCGCAACGTGACCAACTGGTTCGCGGCCCGCGGGCTCCTGCACGACCACGACGAGGTCACCCGCCGCCTCCTCGACGAGGCGGGCGTCCGCTGACTTCCGGGCCGCCGCCCGACTTCGTTCCTCGTGGCGGCGGCCCCATGGTGGCAGGATGTCGCCAACCGTCTGATGGAGGCATGCCATGGTGGTTGTCGCGGATCTGCTCGCCGGTCTCGCGTCCGGTGCGGTCCGGGTGGTCGACCTGACCAATCCGCTCTCGTCCCGCACGCCGACGCTGCGGTTGCCGGAGCCGTTCGCGAACCTCGACGACTTCAGCCTGGAGCAGGTCAGCGCGTACGACCCGCCGGGGCCGTTCTGGAAGCACCACAACATCCGGACCGGGGAGCACATCGGCACGCACCTCGACGCCCCGGTGCACTGGATCACCGGTCGGGACGGCCATGACGTGTCGCAGATTCCGCCGGATCGGCTGGTCGGGCCCGCGGCCGTCATGGACTTCAGCGCCGCGGCTGCGGAAGACCCGGACTTCCTGCTCGAGATCTCCCACGTGAAGTCGTGGATCGACGCGCACGGCGAGCTCGCGCCGGGCACGTGGCTGCTGTTCCGGACCGGCTGGGACCGGTTCGCGCACGACCAGGCGCTGTTCCTCAACGACTCGCGCACCCCGGGCATCTCCGCGTCGTGCGCGGAGTGGCTGGCCACCGACACGCCGATCTCCGGGTTCGGCGTGGAGACGGTGGGCATCGACGCGGGCAGCGCGGGCGGGTTCGACCCGCCGTTCCCGGCGCACTTCCACCTGCTGGGCAACGACAAGTACGGGCTGACCTCGCTGCAGAACCTGGCATCGCTGCCGCCGACCGGTGCTCTGCTGGTGGTCGCGCCGCTGCCGATCGTCGGCGGGACCGGGAGCCCGACGCGCGCACTGGCCCTTGTGGATGGTCGCTGAGGTGCCGTCCGTCGCGACAGCGGTCGGGGAGACGCTGGCCGCGCTCGGTGTCGGGCACGCCTTCGGAGTGGTCGGCAGCGGCAACTTCCACGTGACCAATGCTTTGCGGGCCTCCGGGGTTCCCTTCGTCGCCGCCCGGCACGAGGGCGGGGCGGCGACGATGGCCGACGCGTACGCCCGGATGTCGGGGTCCGTGGCGGTGCTGTCGGTGCACCAGGGCCCGGGCCTGACCAACGCGGCGACCGGGCTGGCCGAGGCGGCGAAGAGCCGGACGCCGTTGGTGGTGCTGGCCCCGTCGGTCTCCGGGGCGACGTCGAACTTCGCGATGGACCAGGCGGGCTTCGCCCGTTCCTTCGGCGCGGTGCCGATGCGGGTCCACAGTGGCGCGTCGGCGGTGGCGGACACGGTGGCGGCGTGGCGGACGGCGCGGGACGAGCGTCGGACGGTGGTGTTGGATCTGCCGCTGTCGGTGCAGGGGGAGTCGGCGGTGCCAGTGCCGGTGTCGGTGCCGCCGTTGCCATCGCCGGTGGCGCCGTCGGCGTCCTCGGTTTCGGCGTTGGCGGAGCTCTTCCGTGGCGCGCGACGGCCGGTCATCGTCGCCGGGCGCGGTGCTCGCGAGGCGGGGCCCGAGCTCCGTCGCCTCGGTGCCGCGACCGGGTCGTTGCTGGCCACGTCGGCGGTGGCGAACGGCTTGTTCCACGGCGACCCGTACGACCTCGGCATCTCAGGGGGTTTCGCCTCGCCGGCGGCGGCCCGGCTGATCTCCTCGGCCGACCTGATCGTCGGGTTCGGCTGCGCGTTGAACATGTGGACGATGCGGCACGGCCGGCTGATCGCCGCCGACGCGTCGGTGGTCCAGGTCGACGTGTCCGCGTCGGCGATCGGCGCGCACCGCCCGGTGACGCTCGGCGTGGTGGGTGATTCGGCGGTCGTCGCCTCGTCGGTGCTGGCGCTGCTCGACGGCGCTGTCCTGCCCGGCTATCGGACGGCGGTCGCGGTTTCGCGTTGGAACGACGAGCCGTTCGCGGACCTGTCCACAGGGGACCGGATCGACCCGCGGGCGCTGAGCCTGGCGTTGGACTCGCTGCTGCCGTCGGAGCGGATCGTCGCCGTGGACTCGGGCAACTCCATGGGTTATCCGAGCGCCTACCTGCGCGTACCGGACGAGTTCGGTTTCTGTTTCACCCAGGCGTTCCAGTCGATCGGCCTGGGCCTGCCGACGGCGATCGGGGCGGCGCTGGCCCGCCGGGACCGCCTGCCGGTGCTGGCGTCGGGGGATGGCGGCTTCCTGATGTCGGTGGCGGAGCTCGAAACCGCGGTGCGGCTCGGCCTGCCGCTGCTCTGTGTGGTCTACAACGACGCGGCCTACGGCGCGGAGGTCCACCACTTCGGCGCGGACGCGGACCTGTCCACGGTGGTCTTCCCGGACACGGACATCGCGGCTCTGGCGGCCGGTTTCGGCGCGTCGGGCCTCACGGTCCGCCGCGCCGCCGACCTCCGCGGCGTGACGGCGTGGCTGGAATCGTCGCCGTCCGGGCCGCTGGTCGTGGACGCCAAGATCGTCTCGGACGGCGGCTCGTGGTGGCTGGCCGAAGCCTTCAAAGGTCACTGAGTCGCGCTTAGGCTGGACCCATGCCGGTGCCACGCTCGTTCCGCAAGGTCGGCCGGGTGGTCAACCCGTTCATCGTCCCGGTCGCGCGGCGGGTACGACCGCTCGCGGTCATCCACCACGTGGGCCGGCGGTCGGGCCGGTCCTACCAGACGCCGGTGATGGCCTTCGCGACGCCGGACGGCTGGGTGGTCGCCCTGGTCTACGGCGACGACGTGCAATGGCTACGCAACGCCCGCGGCCCGGGCGGCGCCACCCTGACCTGCGGCGGCCAACGCCACCCGGTGGGATCGGTACGCATCCTGGACACCGCGACCGGCGCGCCACTCGTGCCCGCCTGGGCCCGCGCCGTCCTGCGACCGGCGAAGATCCGCAACTATGTCCTGCTCGTCTCGGCACCCTGATCCGTAAGGTCGCGGTCCTCGAGCTCCCAGGCATGGTCGAGCATGTGCCAGGCCAGGCGGCGGACCAGGAACTGCAGCGCCCAGGAGCGGGCCGGCACGCCGCGGGCGTGGTGGTCGCGGATTCCCCGGACGACGGCTTCCCGGTAGGCGCGCAGGGCGCCCGGATCGTCGATCGTCTCGGGCGGGACCTTGACGCCGACCTTGCGCGCGAAGATGCCGATCTCCGCGCCGTTGACGTGCTGGATGATCTCCTCCCATTCGCGACCGCCGCCGCGTGGCCCTTTGCGAAGCTCGCGCGAGACGCGGGCGGCCGTGTCGTCGAAGGTGGTCCACGCTGCCTGGAGCAGGGCGACCTTGCGGTCGCAGCCGGCGTCGGTCATCGGCTCGCGCTCGGCCGAGGCCGTCTTCCCGGAGACGCCGTAGTAGTCGGTCATCCCGGTCCCGTCGACCTCCTCGACCACCGCGAAGCCACCGGCGGCGGCGAACAGCTCGCCGTAGCCGGCAAGCTCGGCGACCTTCGCGTAGCGGGGCCGGTAGGAGTCGAGCACCGCCAGCACATCCTGACCGATTCGAGCGCTGCGATCGAACCCAGGCCAGTCGAACGCACAGGCCACGACCCGCTTCTTCTTCCCCCGCTCAATCATCACGCGCATGGCGACACCGTACGACGGTGGCCTTCGATCCGGTGACCTAGCCTTGGCTGCGGCCCAGCCCTATCGGGGTTCGCGTCGCTCAGCGGTGCACTCAGCAGCACAAGGAGCTCGGGCGACCGCGCGAACGACTGTGTGGTCCTACGGCGTGAATTCGACGTGTAACGGCTCTTCCCGTTGGCCCGAAAGGGGTGTGGTGCGCTCACCCGGCGCCGACTACGCTCGCCTCCATGAATGAGCGGAGCATGTGCCGCCGCGGTTTGCTCTGGTCCTAGGGAGACCGTGAGGAACGGCTATGACCCTGCATCGGCAAATTCGTAGGACCCAGCCCGGTGAGGTCCGTCACTCAATCACGCTCGGGCCGGCAAGGTTGTACTTAGAAGATCTGGAAGCGATTGTCGAGACGCTCAAGGATTTTGCCTCGACTGCCGTCGAAGCGGGCGCGACGGAGCCTCCCGCGGTCCGTCATGTCACGATCCAGGCGGCCGATGCCGTCGCCGACGCGGTCGAGGATCTGAAGGAAGCAACCACGGCGGAACTGAACGAAGTCAAGGTTTACGTGAATGGACCGTCCGCGGTAGACCTGTCACTCGGCAACTCCCACGCGCGCATCGAAGTCGACGCCGGGGATCCCGACGCCCGAGCCCTCGCGAGTGACTTGGCCGTGTTCATCGGGAGTCGCCGAAGCTATACCCCACCACTCCGCATGTATCCAGGCGCGGACTTGTTCGCCCTCGCACTGACATGCGCAGTCGTTGCCGGTGGGGCCATAGCACTTCTGCAAGGATCGCGATGGACATCGACATGGTGGTTCGCAGCGGTGTCGGTCGTGCTCTTCAATATTGGCAATCTAGGAATCAACTACTTTCAGGCGCGGCGGCTGGGCTGCGTCGAGGTCGTTCCTGAGCGCCGTAAAGAGAAGACCAGGCTTTCCCGCCAGGTCCGTAGGGACCTGGTTGTAGTGCTCGTCGGTGCAGTTGTCGGTGGCACACTGGCAGGCTTTCTCGGCCTTTGGCAGGGTATGCTCGCCAAGTAGCTCGAACGATTATTCAGATGCGGCCGGCGGTCATGTCCATGAGGCGGGCCAGGACCTTGCCGCGGGAGACCGCTCCGCCGTCGTGTTCGTATTCGTTCGTGACCCACGTGCGGACGTTTCCTACGGCGCCTGCTGTCTCCAGCGACAGCCCCGCGTCCACGTACATGTCGTCGAAGTAGATCGCCGCCGCTACCGGGACCTCGTTCGACGCCAGGCGGTCCACGTCGTAGAGAGCCGGCCAGTCGTCAGCCTCGGCCAGGGTGTCGGCCGCGGCCGCGAAGGGGCGTAACGCCGCGATGTCGCGGAACATCCACGGGTACATCATCTCGCCCGTGAAGAGCAGCGGGTCCGCGGACGGGGCGAACTCCGGGCGGGACTCGAGCGCTCGTTGCGCCGCCCAGCGCGTCGGGCGGCCCGGGGCGCCGTAGATGTATTCCTGGAGCGCGAACAGGGGTGAGTCGACGAAGCCCGTGCGGGTCATCACCTCGTACAGGAAAGCGTCCGACAGCCACCCGTCGTCCAGCAGCCAGTGCAGGCGTTCGTAGCCGTCGCCCATGCCGAAGGCGTTGCCCAGGTAGCGGAAGCGGTCCAGCGTCAGGCGGTCGCCGTCCGGGAGGCGTACGTCCGTCGACGTCAGCTCGTCGGCGATCCGGCGGATCGTGGCCGCGTCACCGGGGTAGCGCGCGTAGTAGGCCGCGTTCTTCGCCGCCACCCGCGGGTAGGTCCGGGCGTACACATCGTCCGCCGACGCCGACAGGCCCGGCAGGCCGCCGGTGACATAACAGGCCCGCAAGCCCGCAGGCGCCAGGCTCAGATAGGTGAGCGTCACGAAACCGCCATAGCTCTGGCCCAGCGACTCCCACTGCCCGTCACCCAACAGCCGCGCCCGGATCAGCTCCGCGTCCCGGACGATGCTGTCCGCACGGAACAGGCGCAGGTAGTCGGCCAGGTCCGTCCGGCCCGCGACGGTCCGGCCGGTGATCGGCGTGCTCCGGCCCGTGCCGCGCTGGTCGAGCAGCAGCACCCGGTGCGTCTTCAGCGCCTGCCCCAGCCACCGCTCCGACGCGCCCGACGGTCGGGGCGACGGAGAGCCAGGACCGCCCTGGAAGAAGATCAGCCACGGCAGCGCCTCGCCGGCGCGGTCGATGGCGCAGACCTCCCGGGCGAAGACCTCGATGGAGCCCCGCGACGGATCGCCGTGGTCGAGCGGCACCGTGAACGTGTGGTCGGTCAGCGCCAGGCCGGGAATGCGGATCATCGCGCCAACGCTACGGGATCTCCACCGCGATCTCGTCGCCCAGTTTCGCGCCCGCCTCCAGCGTCAGCTCGTCGCCGCTCCAGAAGCGGCCCGGGTCGTACCAGTTCGGGCGGCGGCCCGCCGGCAGCAGGCCCATCGCCTCGTAGGTGACCGCGACGACCTCCGCGCAGTAGGCCGTCTCCAGCCGCGCGTCGGCCGGCGGAGCCGCACCGGCCTGCGACTCGCCGGCGAAGAAGCCGCTGCGCAGGTCCGGCACCCGGCCCCGCGCCCACCGCCACGCCAGCCGGGCCGTCGACGGGAACGGGGTCCCGTCGAGCCGGGCGATCGTACGCAGCACCGCGTTCTCCATCTCCGCCGACACCGGCGTCTGGAGCTGCCGCAGCCACGCCCGCTGACCGTACCGCCGCGCCCAGACCAGCACCGCTTCGCGCAGGTCGTGCAGCTGCACGCCCCGCTGGAACGTGCCCGTCCAGTGGTCACGCAGCGACCGGCCCAGCTCGGCGTGCCACATCAGGGCCGGCAGGTCCTCGATCACCACCGACATGCCGACGTGGTTGACGGGGCTGTTGGTGGCGAACCGGATCGCGCGATCCGGCATCGAGCTGCCGCGGAACAGCCACACGTCGCCCGTACGCGTCAGCTCGACCGCCGCATCCAGGGAAATGGCCATGCCTCTACCCTATGTGGAATGCGATGGTGGAAGGTGCTGGGAATTGCCGGGATCGTCGGGGTCGCGGCGACCGGGGTCGTGGTGGCGCGGGCCGAGCGGAAGCGGCGGGCCTACACGCCCGACGAGATCAAGCAGAAGCTGCGCGAGAAGGCGGCGGAGGCTAGCTGACCGCCGGCACTTCCTCGAGGTCCGTCGCGCCCTTGCGCTGCACGGCGATCGGGTCGGCGACAACCGTGATCCGGTACGAGACGGCGACGTTGGACAGGATCGCGCCGCGGAACCAGAGGCACACGCCGACGCCCTCGGCGCCCTCGGGATGCTCGTAGAACTCGACCTCGGGCTCGACCAGCGCCCCGAGCAGGCCCTGGGTGCCCCGCTCGGTCGACGCGACCTGCAGCACACCGGCCGTGACCTGCACCTCGACGCTCTCCAGCTGGTCGGCGTCGTACCAGTGGGTGTCGGGCAGGAACAGCCGCGAGTCGACGTCACGCTTCGTGTAGGCGCCGCCCATCAGGCCCGTCTCCGGGTCGGGCTCGTCGCCGAGGTAGGCCACGCCCGCGTAGTCGGTGCGCAGCCGGCGTTCCTCGGTCTCGTAGTCCGTCACCAGGACGTCGATGCGGGGCTGCGGCTGGAGGTGCACGTCGGTCACGCGCCGCACACTAGCAGGACCACCTTGGCGACGGTTCACGCCTCGGGTTGACCAGAAAACAAGACGGACGTACGGTTTACATGCTTGCGGTTAGCCGAACCTAAGCCCGGCGAGCGCAGCCTGCTGCGAAAGACTGATGCGAAACAGGCGGAGAAGGAGTACGACGTGGCGAGCCTCGACACCTTCGGTGCGAAGAGCCAGCTGCGCGTCAACGACGCGAGCTACGAGATTTTCAAGGTCACGAGTGTCGACGGGCACGAGCGGCTGCCCTACAGCCTCAAGATCCTGCTGGAGAACCTGCTCCGGACCGAGGACGGCGCCAACATCACGGCGGACCACATCCGGGCGCTGGCCGGCTGGGACGCCGACGCCGACCCGAGCGTGGAGATCCAGTTCACGCCGGCCCGGGTGCTGATGCAGGACTTCACCGGCGTGCCCTGCGTGGTCGACCTGGCCACCATGCGCGAGGCGGTGCGGGAGCTGGGCGGCGACGCCACCAAGGTCAACCCGCTGGCGCCGGCCGAGCTGGTCATCGACCACTCGGTGATCGCCGACCTGTTCGGCCGCGAGGACGCGTTCGCGCGCAACGTCGAGCTCGAGTACCAGCGCAACCGCGAGCGCTACCAGTTCCTGCGCTGGGGCCAGACCGCGTTCAACGAGTTCAAGGTCGTCCCGCCGGGCACCGGCATCGTGCACCAGGTCAACATCGAATACCTCGCGCGTACGGTCATGGAGCGCAACGGGCAGGCCTACCCCGACACGGTCGTCGGCACCGACTCGCACACCACGATGGTCAACGGCCTGGGCGTCGTGGGCTGGGGCGTCGGCGGCATCGAGGCCGAGGCCGCCATGCTGGGCCAGCCGGTGTCGATGCTGATCCCGCGGGTCGTCGGCTTCAAGCTCTCCGGCGAGATGCCGGCCGGCACCACCGCCACCGACCTGGTGCTGACGATCACCGAGATGCTGCGCAAGCACGGCGTCGTCGGCAAGTTCGTCGAGTTCTACGGTCCCGGCGTGGCCGCGGTGCCGCTGGCCAACCGGGCGACGATCGGCAACATGAGCCCGGAGTACGGCTCGACCATCGCGATCTTCCCGATCGACAGCGAGACGATCAACTACCTCGAGCTGACGGGGCGGGACGCGCAGCAGGTCGCGCTCGTCGAGGCGTACGCCAAGGAACAGGGTCTGTGGCACGACCCCGAGCGCGAGCCCGCGTACTCCGAGCGCCTCGAACTTGATCTGAGCACGATCGAGCCGTCGCTGGCCGGCCCCAAGCGCCCCCAGGACCGGGTGCCGCTGGGCAGCGCGAAGCCGCTGTTCCGCTCGGTGCTCACCGACTACGTGACGCAGACCGGCGCCGCCGACGAGGCGTCCGAGGAGTCGTTCCCGGCCAGCGACCCGCCGGCCAACGACCACGACGACCCGGCCGACCAGCCGCGCAGCCACGAGTCGGCGGCCGTCGGCGCCGACGGGCGCACGTCGAACCCGATCCGGGTCACCGGCGACGACGGCGCCGAGTTCGAGCTCGACCACGGCGCGGTCGTGATCGCCGCGATCACCTCCTGCACCAACACGTCCAACCCGCAGGTGATGATCGGCGCGGCGCTGCTCGCCCGCAACGCCGTCGACAAGGGCCTCAACCGCAAGCCGTGGGTCAAGACCACGCTGGCGCCGGGCTCCAAGGTCGTCATGGACTACTACGAGCGGGCCGGCCTCACGCCCTATCTGGAGAAGCTCGGGTTCCACCTCGTCGGCTACGGCTGCACCACCTGCATCGGCAACTCCGGCCCGCTGCCCGAGAGCATCTCGGCCGCCGTGGCGGAGCACGACCTCTCCGTGGTCTCGGTGCTGTCCGGCAACCGCAACTTCGAGGGCCGGATCAACCCCGACGTCAAGATGAACTACCTGGCGTCGCCGCCGCTGGTGGTCGCGTACGCGCTGGCCGGCTCGATGGACATCGACCTGGTCAACGAGCCGATCGGCGTGGGCTCCGACGGTCAGCAGGTGTTCCTGCGCGACATCTGGCCGTCGGCCGCCGAGATCGAGGAAGTGATCGGGCGGGCGATCGCGAGCGAGATGTTCACGCGGGACTACGCGGACGTGTTCGCGGGCGACGAGGCGTGGCAGAGCCTGCCGACGCCGAGCGGCGACACGTTCGCCTGGGACGCCGACTCGACCTACGTGCGGAAGCCTCCGTACTTCGAGGGCATGTCGCGTGAACCGCAGCAGGTGTCCGACATCCACGGCGCTCGGGTACTGGCGAAGCTGGGCGACTCGGTCACGACCGACCACATCTCGCCGGCCGGTTCGATCAAGCCGGACTCGCCGGCCGGTCGCTACCTCGCTGAGCACGGTGTCGAGCGGCACGAGTTCAACTCCTACGGCTCGCGGCGCGGCAACCACGAGGTCATGATCCGCGGCACGTTCGCCAACATCCGGCTGCGCAACCAGCTCGTGCCCGGTGTCGAGGGCGGCGTGACGGTCAACCACCTCTCCGGCGAGCAGACGACGATCTACGACGCTTCGGTGGCGTACGCGTCTGCGGGTGTGCCGTTGGTGGTCCTGGCGGGCAAGGAGTACGGCTCCGGCTCGTCGCGCGACTGGGCCGCCAAGGGCACGATGCTGCTGGGTGTGCGGGCGGTCATCGCGGAGTCGTACGAGCGGATCCACCGCTCCAACCTGATCGGCATGGGCGTGCTGCCGCTGCAGTACCCGGCGGGCCAGAACGCGGAGTCGCTGGGCCTTACGGGCACGGAGACGTTCGAGATCACGGGCGTCGAGGAGCTCAACGGCGGCTCGACCCCGCGTACGGTCTCCGTGACGACGGACACGGGCGTCTCCTTCGACGCGGTGGTCCGGATCGACACGCCCGGCGAGGCCGACTACTACCGGCACGGTGGCATCCTGCAGTTCGTGTTGCGCAAGATGCTGGAGAGCTGAACCACGGAAGGGCCCCCTGGACCACAGGGGGCCCTTGCCTGTGCAAGGCTCGACGCATGGACGACAAGACCGTGTTGAACCGGATCAACGACCTGGTCCAGGAGGAGCACCAGCTCCGCACCCAGGTCCAGTCCGGCCAGATTTCCTCGGACGACGAGCGCACCCGCCTGCGCGAGCTCGAAGAGGCCCTGGACCAGTGCTGGGACCTCCTCCGCCGCCGCCGCGCAGCCCGAGCCGCCGGCGCGGACCCGGACTCCGTCAACGCGGAGCCGATCTCCGAGGTCGAGGGCTACCTGCAGTAATCGGCACCGCCAGCCCCGCCGATCACTCCCGTCTGCGGTCCACGGGGTGCGCTTCAGCGGAGGCGACACCGGGAGCGCACTCCACGTCCTTGCCGAGATCGGCCACCTGATCGCGCTTCGGCGATCTCGCGCCACCGAGAAGGGCAGCGGCGGATGACTCGGGTCGAACCGGCAGCTTCTTTGGCTCGCACCCTGTTCCTGGTGGGTGGCGGCGGCGGGTCCACGCCCGGCGTTCTGTTCATTCATGGTTACGGCAGTGACCAGATGGGATACCGCGATCGCGCGGACGCGACGTCAGTGGCCATCGGCGGTGCCTGCCTGACCTTCGACCTGAGCGGCCATGGCCGAAGCGGCGGTGAGTTGTCGCGGCTGAGCATCAAGGACCACCTGGCCGACGCGATCAGCGCCTACGACGAGCTCGCCGGCCATGTACGACGATCATGACTTCGACGTCCCGCCCGGTGTGAGCGCTCGATTCACGAACCCCGATGCGGATGCTGGCTTGCTGGCCGCCGCGCTGGGGCAGTTCAGGGGTGACACCCTGATCCTCGAGTCCGCCCTCGACGAGGTCATTCCACATAGCGTGATCGAGAAGTACCTGCAGTTCGCGCCGACGGCGCAGCACCGCGTAACGGCCGACGCGACACACGCGCTGACCGAGGCGTCATGGCGGGAGAAGTTCCGCTCGTCCATCGTCGAGTGGTTCAGCCAGCAGCTCTAGTTCGAACCAAGCCGACCGTCCAGCTCTGCCACCTTGCCGAGCAGGTGTTCGTGCGCCGCCGTCACAGCGGTTCGGATCGCCTCCTCGGAAGCCTCCGGGGCGTTCGTGCGCCAATCGAGCAGGGCGATCTGGTCCGCAGTCGGCGGCAGCAGCAGGTCCGCGAGCCGATCGGCGTGCGTCCATCCGCGACGATGCACCGCCAGGAACGCGTCGTACAGCAGGTATTGGCTCGCCAGCACGCGCCACAACGTCGGTTGAACTCTCCAAAGGTCATACACCGAGACCGCCTGCCCGGCGTTGTCCCGCCGTCTCCGGCACCTCCGAAGTCGCCTGTGGTCAACGCGTCCGTGATCACCTCGAGTGTGCCCAGATACAGGAGGCGTCAACGTGCGCGCCACTGTGCACCTTCGGTGGCCGACCGGCAATCAGATTGACGACGGTTCCGCTACCCAGGCGGAGAACACCGGCAGGCCCAGCCAGGCGGCGCCTTCGGAGGTGTTGGGTTGCCAGCCGTCTTCCCAGGGGCGGTCCGCTACCGCTACCACCGCATACGGGTGGCCGAAGCGGATCTCTGCCGTCCGGCGCAGCCCATCCTGCGGGATCGGGAACCCGACCGCCACCGCCATCGCCGAAACGGCCGCTGCCTCGAAGCCCACCCGTGAATAGCGGGCCATCGCCGACTGCACCGCGTCATGGCGCGCGTCCGGCGCCGACAGCGCGTCCTTCGCGGCCGCCGCCGCGGCCGGCAGCCCGAGCTCCGGCCGGTCAAGGTCGTGCTTGCTCGCCGCCGACCAGGCCGGCAACACCGCCCGGTGCACCTCCTCCCGACCTCCCGGCGCCGTCACCTGCGCCGACTCCTCGGTGATCGTCCACGCCGGACCCTCACCCACCGGCAGGTCGAACAGCGACCGCCGATCAATCGCCCCCCGTGTCGCCGAGGCCACCGCCAGTTCGTAGGCCGCGCCCATCACGTCCAGCGCCGCCGCCGACGGAGGCCCGATCACCGACGTCACCCGCAACCCCTCGACCGCGTAGCCAGTGTGGACGGCGACATCACCCACCGAAGGCACCCGGGCGATGAAGGCGTCATGACCCTGCGCCGGCATCTCCAGCACCTGCAACACCGACCCGGCCCACGAAGAGGAAGCACCCAACCGGGACGCCGGCGCCAGGTCGAACGGCACCACCCACGACACCTTCGTCGCCAGCGCCGTCGCCAGCAGCAGCAGCACATCCGGGGACAGCGTCAGCGGGAACTTCTTGATCAGACCCGACGTGTGCTCGTCGGCCCACGCGTCCGCCGACGCCTGCGACGGCAGCGGTCCCGTTTCGATCGACGGTGGCAGGGCCGCCATCCACGCCTCGACGGCCGGGGTCGGCGAGGACGCGAGCCAGAACGCCGCCGCTGAGAGCACGGCGGGGTGCGGGTCCGACAGCAGGGACGACGCCACGGAGCGGGCACTGTCGAGGTCGACCCCCAAGGCCTGCGACAGTGACGCCGCGTGCGGTCCGCCCGCGGCGGCCGGCGCGCACAGCGCCGCCAACAGCCACGCACCCAGCGGCGACGCCACGTGATGGCCGGCGCCGGCCCCCGCGTGCAGCAGGGACGCATAGCGGGCAAGCGGCGCCCGGAGGTCGACAGCCGTCGTCATGCTTCCCACTCTGCCAGCCGTTAAGCGTTTGCGCCGGGTCCCCAACGGCAACTTAAGACCCCGTGAACGCCAAGACCGACCTTGACGTCCTGTCCGACTTCTTCGACCGGTACGGGTCCGCCCTCACGGCGGGCGACGTGGCGGCCATCGCGGGCTGTTACGCGCTTCCCGGCAGCGTCGTCGCCGACGCGTACACGTTCACCTTCTCCTCGCCCGCCTCCGTCGCGCTCTCGTTCATCGGGGCCGCGCCCGACTACCAGGATCGGGAGCTGATCGCCGCGCATGCCGGCATCGGCGACGTACAGAAGATCAGCTCGGCCCTGGCGCTCGTGACCGTCGAGTGGGAGTTCCTCGACAGCCAGGGGCGGTCGGTGCCGGGGGAGCGCTACGTCTACCTGGTCCGGACCACCCCGGAGGGCCCGGCGATCTGCACGGTGATCCACGCCGCCTGACCTGAGCGCGGGTGAGAGGATCTTCGGATGGATCTGACCCGGCAGCGGGCGCACTGGATCGACCGGTCCACGGTCGTCTGGCGCTTCGAAGGGCCCGTCGGCGACCGCCGCTGTGACCTGGTCTGGTCGTCCGAGGCCGCGCTGGAGATCATCGACGGGGCGCTGGTCGGGCCGCACGAGACGCTGCCCCTGCGCCCGCGGCCCGGTGGGCTGAGCACCCAGCAACGACGCACCTGGCCGCACCTCGCCGGGCCCGATCACACCGCCTTCACCGTCGACGCCGACGAGGACACGATCAAGCGCGCCCTGCGTGGCCAGGTCGCCGTCACCGCGCGCGACGACGGCGGCTGGCTGCTGGTCGCCACGGGCACGCAACTGCCGGGCGTCCTCGACGACGTGTACGCCGACGCCGTACACACCGATCTCGGTTGCCGTTTCCACGACGACGGCGGCGTGACGATCTCGGTCTGGGCGCCGACGGCCCGCGCGGTCGCGCTCGAGTGGTGGCCGGGCGACGAGCCCGAGACCACGCCGATGTGGCGCGACGACCACACCGGCGTCTGGCGGATCGACGGCGACTGGGGTTGGACCGGCCGCCGCTACCGCTTCCGCGTCGAGGCCTACCACCCGGCCACCCAGCGCGTCGAGACGATGAGCGTCACCGACCCGTACTCCGTCGCCCTGACCGCCAACTCCACCCACAGCATCGTCGCCAACCTGCGCGACCCGCTGCTGATCCCCGCCGACTGGGACACCCTGCGCAAGCCGCCACCGCCGAGCAACCCGGCCCGCGCGCAGGTGCACGAGGTGTCCGTCCGCGACTTCTCGATCTACGACCGCAGCGTGCCGGAGGCGCGGCGGGGCACGTTCGCCGCGTTCGCCACGCCCAACAGCGCCGGCCTGCGCCACCTGCGCCGCCTCGCCGACGCCGGCGTGACCCACCTGCACCTGCTGCCGGCGTTCGACTTCGCGACCGTGCCGGAGCGCCGCGACGAGCAGGCCACCCCCGAGGGCGACCTGGCCGCGCTGCCGCCGGACTCGCCGGAGCAACAGGAGAAGATCGCGGCGGTACGCGACCGCGACGGCTACAACTGGGGCTACGACCCCCTGCACTACTCGGTGCCCGAGGGCAGCTACGCGACCGACCCCGACGGCCCCGCGCGGATCGCCGAGTTCCGGGAGATGGTGGCCGCGCTCAACGGCGCCGGGCTGCGCGTCGTGATGGACGTCGTCTACAACCACACCGTCGCGGGCGGCGTCAACCACCACTCGGTGCTCGACCGGATCGTGCCCGGCTACTACCACCGGCTCCTCGCCGACGGCCGCGTAGCCGACTCGACCTGTTGCGCCAACACCGCGCCCGAGCACGCGATGATGGGCAAGCTGGTCGTCGACTCGGTGCTGCGCTGGGCGGTCGACTACAAGGTCGACGGCTTCCGCTTCGACCTCATGGCCCACCACCCCAAGGCCAACCTCCTGGCCGTACGCGAAGCCCTGGACCGGCTCACTCCCCAGCGCGACGGCGTCGACGGCCGATCGGTCCTGATCTACGGCGAGGGCTGGGACTTCGGCGAGGTGGCCGGCAACCAGCGGTTCATCCAGGCGAGCCAGCACCAGTTGGCCGGCACCGGCATCGGCACGTTCAACGACCGCCTGCGCGACGCGGTCCGCGGTGGTCAGGCCTTCGAGAGCAACCCCCGCGCCCAGGGGTACGCCACCGGCCTGTTCACCGACCCCAACGACGACGACGTCAACGGGTCTGTTGATGACCAGCGAGCCCGGCTGCGGCATTACCAGGACGTGATCAAGATCGGGTTGACCGGCAACCTGGCCACCTACCGCTTCGTGGCGGCGAGCGGCGTGACCCTGTCCGGCGCCGAGTACCTCTACAACGGCTCACCGGCCGGCTACTGCGCGACGCCGGGGGAGTGTGTGACCTATGTGGACGCTCACGACAACGAGATCCTCTTCGACACACTCGCTTTCAAGCTTCCGAGCGCGGTTTCCGCCGCCGACCGGGCCCGCATGCAACTGCTCGCGCTGTCGTTCACGGTGCTGAGCCAGGGCATGGGCTTCGTCGCTCTTGGTTCCGAACGCCTGCGGTCAAAGTCGCTGGACCGCAACTCGTTCGACTCCGGCGACTGGTTCAACGCGATCCGCTGGGATCCCGCGGAGGGCAACGGCTTCGGCCTGGGCTTGCCGCCGGCATGGGACAACGGCGACAAGTGGTCGTACGCGGGCCCGCTCCTGGCCAACCGCGACCTCGTGCCGCCGCCGGAGCTCATGGAATGGACGGTCTCGCGCTACCTGGAGCTCCTCCGGATCCGCCGCGACTCGCCGCTGTTCGGGCGGGCGACCGCGGTGGAGGTCCAGGACCGCCTGTCGTTCCCGTTGAGCGGCCCTGGTGAGACCCCCGGCGTGATCACCATGCGCCTGCGGGGAGTCGAGGACCTGGTGGTGGTCTTCAACGCCACCCCGACCACGGCCACCCAGAAGTTGGGGGACCTCCGCGGCGGGGCCTTTGGTCTGCACCCGCACCAGCGGTCGGGCGGCGATCCCGTGCTGGCGAAGTCGGTCTTCGACCCGGCAACCGGCATCTTCACGGTCCCGGCCCGCACGGTGGCCGTCTTCACCGGCCACCCCTGACAGCGACCCTCTGTGACCGGCCCGGCGGGTGGGTGTGCGCGCGGGCGCACATGCCAAAGCATGTAGCCACATGCTCTGACATGTACGCCCGCGGCGACACCCCTCGCCCTGGCGCGACACGCCCGAAGCGACACGCGGCGGAGGCGCCCGGATTAGGGCAGGCGGCGCTTCCAACCCGCCGGCCTCGACCGGGGCCGGTGGCGCGGTCGGCTGTTGCCGGAGCTTTGCTGCGGCGGGTGCCATTACTCCGCGTCGCCGCGGCCGCGGCCGCAGGAAGCGATCGGCGGCGGTCGTTGTGATCGGCGGCGGGCGGGGTGGGGTGCGCTCCGTGGTGGGGCGGCGGTCTGGGATTGAGCGGTCTGGGATAGGGAGCGCGGTTCGGGGGCAGTCGACACAGGACGGGCCGAACGCGATGAGGTCAGTCGCCGGAGGTGCCCGGCGACTTCGTCGCTCGGCCTACAGGCGGGTGGCGATCTGGCCCAGGAGCCAGGGGAGGTGGGGTGCCGCGGCGCGGCCGCCTCGGTGGAGGACCAGCATGACGACCGCGTCGTCCTTGCGGATCGCGCCGCCGTTTTCGCTCAGGTAAGCCTCGTCGCCGATTCCCGGCACCGGGGTGCCGCGTTTGGCGGCCGCCCACCACAGGTTGGCCATGGCGCCACGTTGCATCTGGATCATGACGACCGGCTTGCCGTCCATCGTTTCGTACAGGCCGTTGATCGGGCCTATCTCCCTGACCTTGACCGCCGCGCCGACCGCGCGCCCGACGTCCTCCGGCGCCAGCACCGCGGTCGCGGACTGGTTGCGGATCGCTACCGGGAGCGTCTTCTTCCGCTCGCCCATCGCCTCCATGACGAGGTTGTCGGTGTTGTCGGTCGTGTCGAAGCCGCGGTGCAGGTCGCGGCCGCCGCCTTCGCGCAGGACCGTCAGGTCGACCACGCGCCGGCTCCAGCGGCGGGCCCGCAGGCGCACCACGTCGCCCGGCGAGGACCGCCTGGCCCAGTCGGACGGCAGACCCCAGGCGACCGTGCGGTCGGTGGTGCCGTCGTCGACCGCGATGTAGTGCAGGTAGGGGATCGACGGGCTGTCCTCGCCCTCGGACGCCGAGCGCCACACCTCGATCCACAGCACCTCACCGACGATCTCCACAGGGGTGTGGTGGTCGACGATCGTCCGGACGAGTCGGTAGAGACCCCACGCGATCAGCGCGACCGCCAGCAGCCCGGCGACCAGGCGCGTCGGCGAGGTGACGGGGGAGATGTCGTCACCTGCGAAGCCGCTGTCGAACGAGCCGATCCGCGCCGGCATGACGTCGGGCAGCGTGCGGCTGACGAAGGCCAGCGCGAAGCCAAGACCGAGCCGGATGAGACCGCCCTTGACCAGGCTTCCGGTCTCCTGTCCGTAGCGGATCAGCACGCGCGGATACCGGACGCGGACCCGGCGCCAGTGGCCGCCGTACGACGACCAGACGAGGTACCTCGAGCCCATTCCCAGGTCGAGCGCGGCGGTGGCGGCGTGGGCCACGTGCACGGCCGCCCCGTAGCCGAGGTAGCGGTCCCAGACCATCACCGCGGCCGGTGGCAGGTCGCCGAACGCGTCGTGGCCGTCGAGCCAGTCGCGTACGCCGAGCCAGCGGGCGGCGGCCGCCCGGCCCTCGGGGGTGGAACGCTCGCCGTAGTAGCGCCCCGCGACGAGGCCGAACGTCGTCATGAGGAAGATGACCGCGATGACCATGGCCGCGTACCCGCCGCCCTTGTCCTCCGGCGCGGCGTTGCGCTCGATCTGGCGGGCCAGGGCGAACGCGATCGTCAGCGCCGGCGCGAGGGCCGCGACCGTCAGCATCGTCACCTGGGCCTTGCTCACCCGCCGCCGCGACAGGCCCAGGCGCCGGGCGTGTGCGACCACCTCGGCGCGGAACCGCCGTTGCCAGCCGCGCGCCTGGCCCGCGTCGCGGAAGGTCAGCGCGGTCAGCGGGACCACGCCGCCGACCGCCGCGGCCCGGATCCGGGAGAGCATCCGCTGCTCGAACGGCAGCAGCGACGCGTCCGGCGGCGGCTGCGCCGGCAGGTGGATCGTGCTGTGCACCGGGTCGTTGCCGGGCTGCCGGATCTCGTAGAAGCGGCGGCCGGCCAGGTCCAGCAGCGTCGCCTCGGCCGCGTCCTCGTCGACGCGGGTCCAGCGGTTGGCGAGCAGGTTGACCACCGCGGGCGGCTCCGGGCCGAGGTCCATGGTGGCCGGCGCCGCGGCCGGCAGCATCGACCGGGTGACCAGCAGGACCAGGCCGTAGAGCCCGGCCCAGGCCGCCGTCGCCAGCGCGGCGACGACGATCGAGATGGTGAGCGACATCGACGTCAGTGAGGTCAGAACCGGACCTGGACCGCGGCCTGCTCGGCGCCCGACGCCTGGAAGTAGCCCGGCGGCTTGATCCCGCTGGCCGCGGCCACGAACAGGCTGGGGAACGAGTGCGCCGTGTTGTCCAGCGTCTGCACGGCCGTGTTGTAGAACTGCCGGGCGTACGCGATCTTGTCCTCGGTGTTGGCGAGCTCGTTCTGCAGGGCGAGGAAGTTCTGGTTGGCCTTCAAATCCGGGTACGCCTCGGCGAGCGCGAACAGCCGGCCCAGCGTCTGGGTCAGCATGTTCTCGGCGGCGGCCCGCTTGTCGACCGACGGGTCGAAGCCGGCGGCCATGGCACCGGCCCGGGCGGCGACCACGGCGTCGAGCGTGGCGCGCTCGTGGCCCGCGTACCCCTTGACGGTTTCGACCAGGTTGGGAACGAGGTCGTGGCGGCGCTTGAGCTGCACGTCGATCTGGGCCCACGACGCCCTGACCTGGTTGCGCTGGCGGACGAGCACGTTGTAGGTGCGGATCGTCCAGAACAGCACCAGCACTACGACGACGGCGAGCACGATGCTCGCGATGACCACTGGACTGAGGTTCATGGCGCATGGTGAACCGGGATCGATGAACGTAGGGCAAACGTGTCGCCGACCGGACAGATATCAGGCCCGTTGTGCGCCGGCTGGCCAGATCACCGTCACCGGCAGACTCCGGGCCCGGGCCGCCCGCACCACGTTGGCGGTGCTGCTGACCACGTCGGACGGTGCGCCGTCCCAGACCGCGACCAGGGCGTCGACGCGCCGGAGCAGCTCCTCGCTGGCGGCGAAGTACGCTTCGGGACCGGACTCGGCGTACGGCAGGTAGTCGACCTTCGTCGCCTTGCCGAGCAGGTCGTCGAAGGCCTTGCGGTCGGCGACCACGGAGCGGTAGTCGGCCGCCGGCAGCACCACCTCGAACGTGCCGCCGAGCGCCGCGACCGCGCGGGCGAACAGCTGGTCGGCGCCGTCGGCGAGACAGGTGACGCCCTGGAGGGGACCGTCGCGGCGGGCGGTCAGGGTCGCGGTCAGCTCGGCGTAGACCAGCTCGGCAGTGCCCTCGGCGAGTCGCACGTGCCCCGTGACACCGATCCGCGGCATGCCAGACGCTCCTATGTGCGCAGCCGGACGATTCGGAAGCCGGCATCCGCGAGAATAGCCGGCAACTGCCGGATTTCATCGAGATTGCGGGTACGCATCTCGTCGCGTAACGCCGCCCAACCCGCCATCGCGGGGTGCAGCTTGTGCTCGTCGTCGCGGTCGGCCGCGTAGCGCCAGCCCTGCGCCGCCCGGTCCTTCCGCCAGCGGTCGTGCTCCAGCACCGCCAGCCGCGCGACCTCGTCATCGGTGAGCTGGTGCTCGCGTCCGGGGCCGACCCGCGGCGACAGCGTGCACCCGATCGCCCGCAACTTGCGGCCGATGTCCTCCGCCTGCGCCCGGTTGGTCAGCCGCAGCCGGTCGGGCAGCTCGTCCCAGGGCACGAGGGCCGGGCCGCTCTCCCCGCGACCGGTCATGTCCAGCACGTAGCGCTCGTGGATCACCCGGGCCAGCCGCTCCACCAGGTCGTCGCCGATCAGGACCGGATCGCAGGCCGCGTGTACGACGCCGAACAGCCGCAGCGTGCCGGACAGCTCGTCGAGCACCCGGTCGCCGCCGTCGAACGCCTCGCGGAGGCTGGCCAGCCGGTCGAGCCGGACCACGACCGACCCCGGCTCGCCCGGCCACACCTGTTCCGCGGTCAGTGCGGCCTTGAGCGCCTGCTGCTCGTCGTCGTAGCAGATGAACACCCGGTCGGGGACCGGACCGTCGGACGGCGTGGCCAGCAGCCGGTCGAGGCCGTAGTCGTGCGGCGTGATTTTGCAGACCCGGGTCAGGAACGGGTAGCGGTCGGTCAGGTGGGTCACGGCCGTGCCGGCGTCGGGGTCGACGATCTCCACCGGCAGCGGCGGCGCGCCCGGGTCGCGGATCCGCCAGTGGCGGGCGAGCTCCACCAGCACGGCCCGGCCGAACGCCGTCGCGCCGAGGATGGCGATGGTCGGCGGGCGGGCGCCGGGCAGCGCGAGCGGCTCGCGCGAGACGAGGTGGCGGGCGGCGAGGTCCTCGATGTTGAAGAAGTCGAGCCGGGTGCCCTGCCGGTTCGGGGCGCTGAGCAGGCGGGCCTGCAGCGCGGCGCAGACCTCGGGGTCGGCGACCTGCGCGTACACCGCGAGGGTCGGTCCGTTGCGCCGTGGTCGGGCGGCGGCCAGCGCGATCGCGGTGTTGGCGGCGCTGTCGTCGGTGCAGGCGTAGACGGCGCGGGCCCGGCCGACGCTGGCGGCGCGCAGGATGTCAGGGTCGCGGGCGGCGCCGGCGACCCGCGGCGACGGCCCGGTCTCGGCGACCCGGCTGGGCACGGTCACCACCTGGTCGCCGGCCAGCCGCAACCGCCGGGCGAGCGTGGTGGCCACCAGCGTGTCGCCGACGACGATCACGTGTCCGCGGGCGGTGCGGGCCCGCAGCTTCTTGATCTCGGTGGCGAAGAGCAGGCGGCTGGCTTCGATCAGCGCGTACGCGGTGACGGTGGGCGCGGCGAACCGGGCGAAGTCGAGGATCGGTGGGAACGGGCCGCCGGCGTCGAGCGGGGGAGAGCCGAGCACGAACAGCTGCAGCGCGTAGTAGAGGACGTCCAGCGGGTGGTCGCTGTAGCCGAGGTCGGGGTTCTGGCCGAGATACTGCTCCAGGCCGATCAGCCCGCACCCGAACGAGATGACCGCGAGGATGGTGAACGTCAGCCAGAACACGGGCGCGACGGGCGGCCGGCGCTGCTCGGTCAACCCACCGCTGCGACCCCCCATCGGTTCATGCTAGCCGCGGCATCGGCGTCCTTCATCGTCCACTTCGGTGGGACGGTGCGTTGTGCCCGGATGGCGGATTGTGATCAGTCCCGGCCATCGTCGGCAGCGCGACGGTCTCGGTGCTGGCCCCGAAGCTCGGCGCCCACCCCGACCCGTTCCTGGGCCTGACCTGCGGCCTGGCCACGGAGTTCCGGCTCGACGAGAAGGCCTACGACGTCGTCAATGCCCTCAACCAGGAAGCGGTCTTCGGCAACTACCACGTAGCGGCCGGCGACCGCGGCCGCGCGTCGGTGCTGGCCAAACTGCTGATCCCGCTGGAACCCATCGACTGGATCAACCCGACCGCCACCCAACGGGCCGCCCGAATGATCAACACCGTCCTGAGCGCCGAACGCGCCTCCCCGTCCGTCGTCTCCTGCCTGGGCGCCCGCCACTACACCCCCATGGACGCGAACATGATCTGGATGAGCTGACCGGACGCCTATCGGCGACCGCACGGGCCGGTCGGGATCAGACGCGAAGCGTCGCGATGTCGTAACGGAGAATCGCCGGATCGCGTGTGACCAGCGTCAGTCCTTCGACAGACGCCTGCGCGACCAGCATCCGGTCGAACGGATCGCGGTGGTGTGCCGGCAGACGACCAGCCAGCAACGCGTGCGAGTTGGCGATCGGAAGATCGCGAAATCCCATATCGCAGGCGTGTTCAGCCAGGTCGACAGGGCCTTTGAGTTTGCCGAGGCTCTGTTTGATGGCGATCTCCCAGACACTGACCGAACTCAGATAGATGTCGGGATCGTGACGGAGTCGATCGAGCATCTCCTCACCCAGCTCAGGATCCGCGGCGAGGCTCCACAGCACGACATGGGTGTCCAGGAGAAGGCTCACGCCGACAACCCGAAGTCCGCTGCGATCTCGGCGTTGGTCTCCGGCGAGTCCCAGTCGTCGGCCAGCTCGATCTGGCCTGCCAAGGACCCCACCGCCCGGCGATCGACCGAGCGGCGCAACGGGATGATCTTCGCCACCGGGGTTCCGGCCCGGTCGATGATGATCTCCTCGCCGCGTTGTACCCGCTCGATGATCCTCGACAGGTGGGTCTTGGCGTCGTGCATGTTGAAATGCTCGACGGCGTCGGCCGACATGTGACACCTCCTTAGCTAAGAGGTTAGCTCACCGCCGGCTCAGAACGCGATATCCGCACGGGCAGGCGCCAGGTGAACGACGACGGGCGCCCCAACCCTGATCGGATGGAGCGCCCGCGGAGGCACGAAGCTCAGGCCACCATGGAGCCCACCACGGGCTTGGTCAGCAGCGCGGACTGGTTGCGGGTGATGCCTGGGTCGAGCGTGCGGGCGACGAAGATCGCGTGCCAGATGCAGAAGATCAGGACGGTCCAGACCTTGCGGGAGTTGTCGACCTCGCCCTTCTTGTGTTCGTCGAGCAGGCGCAGCGCGTAGTTCAGGTCGATCAGCTCACCGGCGCCCGAGTTGGCGATGATCCAGCGGGCCCACTCGTACATCTCGCCGGCCAGCCAGACGCGGGTCGGGGTCGGGAAGCCCAGCTTCTTGCGGTTGACGATCGCCGGCGGGACGACGCCCTGGAGGGCCTGGCGCATCGCCCACTTCGTGGCGTCCGAGCGGGGCGGGAGCCTCAGCTCCACCGGGATCCGGGACGCCACCTCGAACACCTCGCGGTCCAGGAACGGCACGCGGACCTCGAGCGAGTGGGCCATCGAGATGCGGTCGGCCTTGACCAGGATGTCGCCGCGCAGCCACGTGTAGAGGTCGATGTACTGCATCTTCGTGACGTCGTCGAGGTCGGGGACCTCCGCGTAGAACGGCGCCGTGACGTCGGTGTAGCGCACCGACGGGTCGTACCGGCGCAGCAGCGTCTGCTTCTCCTCCTCGGTGAACATCCGCGCGTTGCCGTAGTAGCGCTCCTCCAGCGGCGTCGTGCCCCGCTCGAGGAAGCTCTTGCCCTTGACGCCCTGCGGAATGACCTTGGACATCGCCCGCAGGCCCTTCTGCATCGGGTCGGGCAGGCCGTTGACCGCGGACAGTGACAGCGGCTCGCGATAGATCGTGTAGCCGCCGAAGAACTCGTCGGCGCCCTCGCCGGAGAGCACCACGGTGACGTGCTCGGCCGCCTTCTTGGCGACGAAATAGAGGGGTACGAGCGCCGGGTCGGCCACCGGGTCGTCGAGGTGCCAGACGATCCGGGGCAGCGCCTCCATCATGTCCTGCGGCCCGATCTTCGTCGGGATCGTGGTGACCTCGAGGTGCCGCGCCGACTCCTGGGCGACCTCGATCTCGGAGTAGCCCGGTACGTCGTACCCGACGGTGAAGGTCAGGATGTTGGGGTTGAACTGCCGCGACAGCGCGACCACCGCGGTGCTGTCGATGCCGCTGGAGAGGAACGCGCCGACCGGCACGTCGGAGCGCATGTGCAGGCGTACGCTCTCGCGCAGCGTCTCGCGGATCTCGGTGAACAGCCGCTCCTGGTCGGGGACCGGGGCGGGGTTGAAGACCGGCCGGTACCAGCGGCGGACCTCGACCGGGTAACCCGGCACCCAGTTGAGGCATTCGCCGGAGCCGATCCGGGAGATGCCCTGGTGCAGCGTTCCGGGCTCGGGCACATATTGCAGCGTCAGGTAGTGCGACAGGTTGGCCGTGTCGACCCCGGCGTCACCGGCGTGTGCGGCCGGTGCGAAGGGCAGCAGCGCCTTCTTCTCGGAGGCGAGGTAGACCCCGTCGACCGTCTGCAGGTAGAACATCGGCTTGATGCCGAAGTAGTCGCGGGCGCCGAACGCCCGGCGCTCCTGGCGGTCCCAGATGACGAACGAGAACATGCCGCGCAGGCGGGTGAGCACCTTCTCGCCCCAGAAGTGGTAGCCGGCAACGATCACCTCGCCGTCGCCCTGGGTCGAGAACGTGGCGCCGTAGTCGCGGGCCAGCTCCTCGCGCAGCTCGATGTAGTTGTAGATCTCGCCGTTGAAGGTCAGCAGGTAGCGTCCGCCCGCGTAGGGCAGCGGCTCGTGGCTGAACGCCACGTCGATGATCGAGAGCCGCTTGTGGGCGAACACCGCGTCGTTGCCGATCACCTCCACCCCGGTCTCGTCGGGACCACGGTGGTGGAGGCTCTCCAACGCTCCGGCGATCGCGTCGCGATGGGCGCCGGCCGCGCCGTGCGCGCTGAAGAAGGCCAGGATTCCGCACATGGCGGCCATCTTTTCACGGGACGCCCAGTCGCCGGCCGCCTCCCATCGGAATCGGCTGGCGTGGCGGGGTAGCTTGTCCACGGGAGCGCGATCAATGGGGAGGCGTGGAGCGGTGACGAACGACGAGACCGAGCCGGTCATGAGCGAGAGCACGGCGAAGGTGGAGGCCCACGACCCGGCGTTCCCGCCCAAGTTCCTCGAGTTCATGCGCACCGGCTGGGCCGAGGACTCGCTGGCGGTCCAGGAGTCGTCGGGCGCGCCCCGCTACGCCGAGCGCCGGGCCGCGCTGTCCGCCCAGTTCCCCGGTGAGACGTTGGTCATCCCCACCGGGCGGGAGAAGACCCGGGCCAACGACACGGAGTACCCGTTCCGGGCCGGCAGCGATTTCGCGTACCTGACCGGAGACCTCGACCCCGACAGCGTGCTGGTCATGCACCCGGTCGGCGACGGTCACGACGCGGTGCTCTACACGAAGCCCCGCAACTCCCGCGAGACGGACGACTTCTTCCGCAGCCGCGACGGTGAGCTGTGGGTGGGCCGCCGGGCTACGCTGACGGAGAAGTCCGCCGAGCTGGGCCTCGAGACGACCGTGATCACGGATCTGGAGCGGGTGCTGGGCGACTGCGCGCCCCGTCGCACGCGGGTGCTGCGCGGCTTCGACCCGGAGGTGGACGCGGCGGTCCGGCCTTACACCGAGCGGGACGAAAAAGACCAGAAGGCACGAGACGGGCGTACGCGCGACCAGGAGCTGGCGGCCGCCATCTCCGAGCTGAAGCTGGTCAAGGACCCGTGGGAAATCGAGCAGCTGCAGGACGCGATCGACGCGACGGTCCGCGGTTTCGAGGACGTCGCCCGGGTGCTGCCGGCCGACCGGGGCGTCCGGGAGCGGCTGATCGAGGGCGTGTTCGCGCTGCGGGCCCGCTACGAGGGCAACGAGGTGGGCTACAGCTCGATCGTCGGCGCGGGCCGGCACGCGACGATCCTGCACTGGATCCGCAACGACGGCGTGACGGTGCCGGGCGAGCTGCTGCTGATGGACATGGGCGTCGAGAACCGGGCTCTGTATACGGCGGACGTGACGCGGACGGTGCCGGTCTCGGGGCGGTTCACTCCGCTGCAGCGGGATGTCTACGACATCGTCCACCGGTCGCAGCAGGCGGGCATCGACTTCATCAAGCCGGGCGTGAAGTTCGAGGACATCCACCTGACCTGCATGCGGGTGCTGGCCGAGGGCCTGGCGGATCTCGGTGTGCTGCCGGTCTCGGTCGACGAGGCGATGGACCCGACCTCGACCATCTACCGCCGCTGGACGCTGCACAGCTTCGGCCACATGCTGGGCATCGACGTCCACGACTGCTCGAACGCCCGCAAGGAGAAGTACCGAGACGGCGTGGTGGCGGAGAACTACGTCCTCACGGTCGAGCCGGGCCTCTACTTCCAGGCGGAGGACGAGCTCGTTCCCGAGGAGCTCCGCGGCATCGGCGTCCGCATCGAGGACGACGTCCTGGTCACGGCCACGGGCACCCGCGTGATGTCCGACGGCCTGCCGCGCACGTCGGCGGCGGTAGAGGAGTGGCTGGACAGCCAGCGCGCCGCCGGCCCGCGCCTGCCGGGCGCCTGATCCTGGTCGGGCGGGAAGGGGCGACCCGCGTCCCGCCGGACCAGACGCACCCGCGGCCTCCTGGCTACCGCGGCTCTGCGATAAGGCTGTCGAGCTTGCTCAACGTCCAGATCGACGTCAGCGTGCTGACGACCGGTCCGGCCAACGGTCCGGCGAGTCCGTTCCGGGCTGCGATCGTGTCGGCCAGCGCTCCGGCTGCGGTTCCGGCGGCGGTTGCCGCGTCCGGCGCCTGGGCATCGCGACGGCCGGCACCGCGGTGCTGATGGTGCTGCTCCTGCTCACCCCGTGGCTGGCCTTCGACCAGTTGACGCGCACGGCCGTCGCGGCCGGCGTCGGCCTGCCCGCGCTGCTGTTCTGGTCCATCACGCCGGTGCTGCCGTTGGCGCTGGCCCTCTTCGCGTTCGCGCTCGGCGTCGTCCTTCGGCTTTCGGCCAGGCTGGTCTGGGCGGGGGTCGGCGGGGCCGTCGCCCTCGCGCTGGTCGCGTTTCCGTTCACCCACGTCGCCTTCTGCGCCGGCGCGGCAGCGGTCGTCGCCACGTTCGTCCACGCCCGCCGCAGGCGCAGCCGGTCGGTCGCGACCGGTGCGCTGGCGTTGGCGCTGACGTCGGTCGTGGTGGCCGCCGCGACCGCTACCTGGAGCGGTCCGGTTGGCGAGGGCTATTCGCGGATGGCCGGCGGGCAGCTGATCAACCACCTCGACCGGGTCAACGTCACGCGTGCGAACGGTGAGGTGATCAGCGTCAGTCTCGTGAACGAGGACACGAACGAGGTCGTCCGGCACTACCCGCCAGAGGTTTTCGACCTCGACCAGGAGGGGCCGATCGTGGGAGCGGAACGCTGTCGTTTCCGCGTGCACCCGCTCCAGCTCAGCCTGCGTGACCTCGTCGTCTCCCGGCTGATGCCGTCCCCGATGCCGGCCTGCGCCGCCTCACACTGGCACGTTCCGGCGGCCTAGAGCTCGTCGATCAGGTCAGCGACCGAGTCGATGATGCGGCTTGGGCGGTAGGGGTAGCGGTCCGCTTCCGCGCGGGTGCTGATGCCCGTCAGGACCAGGATGGTTTCCAGGCCCGCTTCCAGGCCGCAGAGGATGTCGGTGTCCATGCGGTCGCCGATCATCGCTGTGCTTTCCGAATGGCCGTTGATCGTGTTCAGGGCCGACCGCATCATCATCGGGTTGGGCTTGCCGACGAAATAGGGGGTCACGCCCGTCGCCTTCTCGATCATCGCGGCCACCGAGCCCGCCGCCGGCAACGCTCCCTCGGTGGACGGGCCCGTCGGGTCCGGGTTCGTGCAGATGAAGCGGGCGCCGTCGTTGATCAGGCGGACCGCCTTGGTGATGGCCTCGAACGAGTACGTCCGGGTCTCGCCCAGAACCACGTAGTCCGGCGCGAAGTCGGACAGCACATAGCCCACCGCGTGCATCGCCGTCGTGAGACCCGCTTCGCCGATGACGTACGCCGAGCCGCCCGGCCGTTGGTCCGACAGGAACTGGGCCGTGGCCAGCGCCGCCGTCCAGATCGACTCCTCCGGCACGTGCAGGTCCATCCGGGCCAGGCGGGCCTGCAGGTCGCGGGGCGTGTAGATGGAATTGTTGGTCAGCACCAGGAACGGCTTGCCGCTCGCGCGCATCCTGCGGACGAACTCCGGCGCGCCGGGGACCGGTTGGCCCTCGTGGATGAGCACGCCGTCCATGTCGGTCAGCCAGCTCTCGATCGCCTTGCGGTCGGTCATGATGACGGTCTCCTGGCTGGTGGCGTGCAGCAGTCGGCGGGGCAGGTGTCCCAGAGCGGCAGCGTACCCATCCGCAGGCGGTCCGGTTCGGGCCCCGACACGCGCTCCAGCACGAGCTCGCGCACCATCGCCACGAAGCGGGGGTCGGTCCCCGGCGTGGCGGCGCGGACGAAGTCGAGTCCGCGGGACTTGGCCGTCTCGGCGGCCTCGTTGTCGAGGTCCCAGATCACCTCGAGGTGGTCGGAGACGAAACCGATCGGGCTCACCACCACCGAGGTCACCCCGGTGTCGGCCAGCGCCGCGAGGTGGTCGTTGACGTCCGGCTCCAGCCACGGCACCGACGGTGGGCCCGAGCGGCTCTGCCACACCAGGTCCCACGCCAGGTCGGGAGCGGCCGCCGCGGCGACCAGGCCGGCCGTCTCCCGCAGCTGGGCCACGTAGCGGCCCGGCGGCTCGACCGGCGGCGGGCCGGCCGTCGCCGCCATCGACGACGGAATCGAGTGCGCGGTGAACACCAGCCGGGTGGTGTCCCGTCGTGCGGGATCCAACGAGGCGAGCGCCGACCGGACCGCGTCGGCGTGCGGGTTCACGAAACCCGGGTGGTCGGCGAAATGCCGCAGCTTGGCGATCACCGGCGCGTCCGGACCCACCTCCGCGCGGGCCCGGGCGATGTCCTCCTGATATTGCCGGCACGACGAGTAGCCGCCGTAGGCGCTGGTCACGAACGCCAGCGCCCGGCGAACCCCGTCGTCGCGCATGCGGGCGACGGTGTCGGCAAGCATCGGGTCCCAGTTGCGGTTACCCCAGTAGACGGGCAGGTCCAGCTCGTTGGCCGAGAAGTCCGCCTCGATCGCGGCCATCAGCTCGCGGTTCTGCTGGTTGATCGGCGACACGCCGCCGAAGTGGTAGTAGTGCTCGGCGACCTCGGCGAGGCGCTCCGGAGGAACGCCCCGGCCCCGGGTGACGTTCTCCAGGAACGGAATCACGTCTTCCGGGCGTTCCGGGCCGCCGAACGAAACCAGGACCAAAGCGTCGTACGGCATCAGACGATTGTGCCTTGTCGGCTCAGAGCGACGCGGACTCGGCTCCCAGCGCGTGATACCCGCCATCCACGTGGATGATCTCGCCGGTGGTCGCCGGGAACCAGTCGGAGATCAACGCCAGCACGGCCCGCGCCGCCGGCTCCTGGTCCTGGAGGTCCCAGCCGAGCGGCGCCCGCCGGGTCCACGCGTCCTCGAACTGCTCGAAGCCGGGGATCGACTTGGCGGCCATCGTCCGCAGCGGCCCCGCCGACACCAGGTTGCTCCGGATGCCCTGCTTGCCCAAATGCAACGCCAGGTAGCGGGACGCGGACTCGAGGCCCGCCTTGGCGACGCCCATCCAGTCGTAGACCGGCCAGGCCTTGGTCGCGTCGAAGGTCAGCCCGACCACCGACGAGCCGCGCCGCATCAGCGGGAGGGCGGCCATGGCCAGGGACTTGTAGGAGTACGTCGAGACGTGCAGCGCCGTCGCGACGTCTTGCCACGACGTCTCGAGGAAGTTGCCGCCGAGCGCGCCGGCCGGGGCGAAGCCGATCGAGTGCACCAGGCCGTCGACGCCGTCCATGTGCTTCCCGACCTTCTCGGCCAGGTTGTCGAGGTGCTCCTGGTTGGTCACGTCGAGCTCGATCACGGGCGCCTCGGCCGGCAGCCGCTTGGCGATCCGCTCGACCAGCGACATGCGGCCGAAACCCGTCAGGACCACGGTCGCGCCGTTCTCCTGGGCCAGCTTGGCCACCGAGAAGGCGATCGACTGGTCGGTGATGACGCCGGTGACCAGGAGGCGCTTGCCCTCCAGCAGTCCTGCCACGGTGCAGCCTTTCTGTCCGAAAACCGAAGAAGCGAAGGAGAGAGAGTCAGTGGCCCATGCCGAGGCCGCCGTCGACCGGGATCACGGCGCCGGAGATGTAGCCCGCCTGGTCGCTGGCGAGGAACGCCACCGTCGCGGCGATCTCCTCGCTCGTGGCGAACCGGCCGGCCGGGATCGACTCGATGTATTTCTTCTTGAGGTCGTCCGGCAGGCTCTCGGTCATGTCGGTGGTGACGTAGCCGGGCGCGACCACGTTGGCCGTGATGTTTCGGGTGCCGAGCTCGCGGGTGATCGACCGGGCCATGCCGACCAGCCCCGCCTTGCTGGCCGCATAGTTGACCTGGCCCGGGTTGCCGGACAGGCCGACCACCGAGGAAATGAAGATCATCCGGCCCCAGCGGGCGCGCAGCATCCCCTTGGAGGCGCGCTTCGCGAGCCGGAACGCGCCGGTCAGGTTGGTGTCGACCACGCTGGTGAACTGGTCCTCGCTCATCCGCAGCAGCAGCGTGTCGGCGTTCATGCCCGCGTTGGCGACCAGCACCTCGACCGGCCCCAGCTCCTGCTCGACCTGGGTGAAGGCGGCGTCGACGGCGTCGGCGTCGGTGATGTCGCATTTGACGCCGAGGGTTCCTTCAGGCGCCTCGCTGCCGCGGTGGGTCACCGCGACCTTGTCGCCCTGCGCGGCGAAGGCCAGCGCGATGGCCTTGCCGATGCCCCGGTTGCCGCCCGTCACGAGCACCGTGCGCGCCATTTCGTCGTCTCCCCACTGCCCGAGCTGCGTCTCATGCGGGACATTACGGCCTACCCGGGGGTACGGCGAATTCGCCTCGCCCAGGTGTCGATCCTCATACCCGGGTATGACGTCGCGGTTGGCTCTCCAGCGGCACGCCACCCCTCGACCACGCCGCGTAGCCTCCGGATGGTGAACGAGAGCCCTGTCCGCGCCAGCCTGGGTGACCTGCGCCGGGTGCTGATCGGCAAGGACTTCCCGCCGCCGGCCGACCGCCGCCCGCTGCCGCCGCGACTCGGCCGTTGGTGGGACCGTTGGCGCTCGCTGGTGATTCCCCTGGCGCTGCTCGGCGTCATCGGCCTGGGCGCGGCCGCGACGCAGTACCTGATGGGCTCCCGCCACATGCACAGCGGCCCCGCGCTCCTGCTCGGCTACGCGACCACGCTGCCGATCCTGTTCGCGTACCACCGCCCGCTCCTGGCCTGGCGGCTCTCGTTCGTGATGCTGTTCTTCGGCACGATGTACGCCCCGGCGACCGACGGCTGGCCCTGGAACCCGGTGCAGATCATCTTCTTCCTGATCGTGCTGCTCAGCCTCGCGCTGCGGGCCGAGGCCGGCGTGGTCGCCTGGGCCGGCCTGCTGACGTTGGCCCCCGTCTTCATCTACGTCAACGCCGCCAACGCCTGGGGCGTCTCGGTGCTGTTCGTGGTCGTGCTGATCTTCGGTGACCAGATCCGGCGGCAGCGGCAGCGCTCCCGCACCCTCACCGCCCAGCTCGCCGAGCAGGAGGAGCAGTCCGAGCTGGAGAAGGCCCGCCGCGCCGTGCTCGAGGAGCGCACGCGGATCGCCCGCGAGATGCACGACGTGGTCGCGCACCACATGTCGATGATCGCCGTGCAGGCGGAGACCGCGCCGTTCCGGTTGCCGGGGCTCGCCGACCCGGTGCGCGACGAGTTCACCTCCATCGCCGGGTCGGCCCGGTCCGCGATGGCCGACATGCGCCGGCTCCTGGGCGTGCTGCGCAGCGACCAGGCCACGACGCTGATCGCGCCCCAACCCGGGCTCGCCGACGTCGCGGAGCTGGTCGAGACCGCGCGCCGGGCCGGCGTCCCGGTCACCCTGCACGGCGCCACGCCGGCCGTCGACGGCCCGGTCGCCCTGGCCGCGTACCGGATCGTCCAGGAGGCCCTGGCCAACGCGGCCCGGCACGCCCCCGGCGCCTCGGTGCGGGTCGCGGTGACCCAGGAGGGCGAGGCGGTCGTCGTGCGCGTGGAGAACGACGCCCCGGTCAACCCGATCGCGGCCGCCACGCCGGGGGAGGGGCACGGCATCGCCGGCATGCGGGAGCGGGCGACGCTGCTCGGCGGCGCGTTCGAGGCGGGCCCTACGGTGTTCGGTGGGTACGCGGTCGCGGCGACGCTGCCGGCCGCCGCCGCGCTGACGGCCGCACCGGAAGGACAGGATGCGTGATCAAGGTCCTGATCGCCGACGACCAGGCGATGGTCCGTGAGGGCTTCGGGGCGCTGCTGGCCGCGCAGGACGACATGGTCGTCGTCGGCGCCGCGGCCGACGGGTCGCAGGCCGTCGCCGAGACCCGGCGGCTCGACCCCGACGTCGTGCTGATGGACATCCGCATGCCGGTGCTCGACGGGCTGGCCGCGACCCGGCAGCTGCTCGACGGGCGTCCGGCCGGCACGCCTCCCCGGGTGCTCGTGCTGACCACGTTCGACCTCGACGACTACGTCTACGAGGCGCTGCGGGCCGGCGCCAGCGGCTTCCTGCTCAAGGACGCCCCGGCCGCCGACCTGGTCAACGCCGTGCGGGTGGTCGCCGGCGGTGAGGCGCTGCTGGCGCCGTCGGTCACCAAGCGGCTGATCGCCGAGTTCGCCGCCCGTCCGGGGCCGGCGCGGCCGCGCCCGACCGCGCTCAACGCGCTCACCCCGCGCGAGACCGAGGTGCTGCGGCTGATCGCCCGCGGCCGGTCCAACCAGGAGATCGCGGCCGAGCTCGTCGTCGCCGAGCAGACCGTGAAGACGCATGTCGGCCGGATCCTGGCCAAGCTCGCGCTGCGCGACCGGGCCCAGGCGGTCGTGCTGGCCTACGAGACGGGCCTCGTCGCCGCCGGGGAGTAGCCCGGATCAACCTCAGGTAGCACGACCAGAACCACGCTCCGGTACGACGATTCGGCACCGTCCACACCGGCATCGTGCGGCACATGATGCGACGGACACTTCTCCTCGGCGGCGTCGCCGCGACGCTCGGCGCCGGACTGCTGATGCCCGCCTCGACGCCCGCGGCGGCGGCGCCGGCGGCCGGGCCGACGTTCACGGCGGCCTACCCGGCGGCCGCGGCGGCGATGCGGGCGGCCGGCGGGGCGTACGCCGGCTGGGCCCGGTCCGGCCGGACCTTCCTCGCGTTCGACACCCGCGGCGACGGCACCGCGGTCGAGGTGGTCGGCGACCTCGCCACCGCCGACCGGATCGCGGTCGTGGTGCCCGGCGTGGACACCACGCTCGCCACGTTCACCGACGGGCTCGGCGGCGTCGCCCGGCGGGCGCCCGCGACCCAGGCCCGCGAACTCTACGCCGCGGCCGGCGGCGGGTCGGTCGCCGTCATCGCCTGGCTGGGCTACGACCCGCCCGAAGGCGTCGGCTTGGAGGCGGCCCGCGAGGTCCGCGCCCGGGCCGGCGCGCGCAACCTGGCCGCGTTCACCGGCTGGCTGGCCGACCGCCGCCCCGACGCGCACATCACGCTGATCGGGCACAGCTACGGCGCCGTCGTCGTCGGTCTCGCCGCCCCGGAGCTGCCGAGCCAGGTCACCGCGCTCGTCGCGCTCGGCGCGCCGGGCATGGGCGCCGACGACGTGGCGGGGCTGCACACCCGGGCGTCGGTGTACGCCGCCCTCGCGCCCACCGACTGGATCCACCGCATCCCCCAGATGCGGCTGCTCGGCCTGGGCCTGGGCACCCGCCCGGCCAGCGCGGACTTCGGCGCCACCGCGCTGCCGACCGCCGGCGTGGAGGGCCACGACCACTACTTCACCCCGGGTACGGCCAGCCTGGCCGCCGTCGCCGCGGTGGTGACCCGGTGACCGCCCGCCGCGACACCGGCATCGACGCCGTCCGCGCCATAGCCATCGCCGGCGTCGTCGTCGGCCACTGGCTCGTCACCGCTCTGGTGCTCGGCGACGACGGGGTCCTGCACGTGCGCAGCCCGCTCGCCGCGCTGCCGGCGGCCCAGCCGGTGAGCTGGCTCCTGCAGACCCTCGGCCTGTTCTTCCTCGCCGGTGGCTACGCCGCCGCCGTCTCCGCCGCCCGCCCCCGCGCGGTGCCGGCGACGCGGGATCGGCGGCGGGTGCCGCGCCGGCTGCGGGCGCTGGCCGGGCCCGTCGGCGCGCTGCTCGGGCTGCTCGCCCTGACGCTCACCGCGGGCGCGCTGGCCGGTGTTCCCGAGGAGACCTTGCGTACCGTCGGCAAGCTCGTCGTCAGTCCACTGTGGTTCCTGTTGCCGTTCCTCGTGTTGACCGCGCTGGTGCGGCCGATCGCCCGGCTGGTGCGGCGGACCGGCCCGGCGCCGGTGGCCGCCGCGGGGGCCGCGGTCGTGCTCGCCGCCGACCTCGGCTACGGCTTCCTGCCGACGACGCTCGTCGCCGCCTGGGCGGTGCCGTTCGTGCTCGGCGTGGCGCTGGCCCAGGGCCGGATCGCCGGCCGGGCCACCGGCCTCGCGCTGCTGGCCGGGGGAGCGGCGACCGTGGTCGCGCTGATCCTGTTCGCCGACTACCCGGCCAGCGCCGTCGGTGTGCCCGGCGCGGGACGCTCCAACCTGGACCCGCCGTCGCTGGCGGCGGTCGCGCTGGCGGTCGCGCAGGCCGGCGCGGTGGTGCTGCTCCGGCCGCGGCTGCGGCGCCTGGGCGAGCTGACGGCCGTGCGGGCCCTGAACGGCGCGGCGCTGCCCGTCTACCTCTGGCACCAGGCGACCATGATCTCCGTCACGGTCGTCGTCGGGTGGCTCGCCGGAAGGCGGCCGGGACTGCTCGGCACGCCCGACGGCTGGGGCTGGGCCGCCGCCCGGCTCGCCTGGCTGCCGCTGTTCGCGGTCGCCCTGGTGGTGGTCGTCCTCGTCGCGCGGACGGTGCCGCCGCGAGTAGCGCGGCCCGCGGCCCGGCCGGTGCCGCCTGGAGTGGCGCTGCCCGGCGTCGGGCCGCGACCAATTCGGACGGTCGCCGACCGACCTTCCGGCCAATGCCACGGCGCCGGTGGACGGGGGTTAGAATCTGCGATGGTTCCTGTGCCCGGCCGACGTCTGGAGGTGATCGCCGTGCGAGACAGCGATCCTCCGAGTCGCAGCCGGGCCGCCGTCCGGTCCCGCTGACCCAGCCGCGACCGACGACAGCCAGATCCGCCTGCCGGCACCATGCCGCGCCCGCGCCCCCGCCTGACCGAGGGCCGGCCCCGGCCTGACGCCGTCCGGCTGCGACTCTCCTCCGCCGCACTCACCCGAAGTCCCGCTTCGTCGCATCGGAGAGCCGTGATGAACCGTCGTTTCGCAGCCCCACTCGGCTTCACCCTCGCCGCCGTCTGGGTGGTCGTCGTCGTGATGCTGGTCAACAACGCCAACTAGGGCAGCCTGGACGACCAGACCAGGCTCAGGCCCGCCGCGATCAGGCCTAGCAGCAGCGCGAAGCCCGCGTACCAGTGGGTGACCTCGCGCGGCTCGACCCGGTGGCCGATCGAGCTGCCCATGTCCTCGTAGACCCGCTTGAGCTCGGCGGCGCTCGCCGCCTCGTAGAAGAACCCGCTCGTCGTCTCGGCGAGCTGGGCCAGTGCCAACCGGTCGACCGGCACCCGCTGCAGCTGCCCGCCGATGTCGACGGTGCCGTTGTCGGTGCCGAACGCGATCGTCGACACCGGCACGTTGGCCGCCTGCGCCGCGCTGGCCGCCTCCTCCATCGGCCGCCCGGCCGTGCGGAAGCCGTCGGAGAGCAGCACGATCCGCGCCGGCGGCAGCCCGTCGGCGCCGTCGGCGGGCACCGACCGGATCGCGTCGAGCGACGTGAAGACCGCCTCGCCGGTCGCCGTCGCCTCGGCCAGGGTCAGCCCGTCGATGGCCGAGGTGACCGCCGAGCGGTCCTTGGTCGGCGGCACGAGCACGTTGGCCGACTTCGCGAACGAGACCAGCCCCAGGTTGTAGGTCGGCGGCAGCTCCTGCACGAACTGCTTCGCGGCCACCTGGGCGGCCTCCAGCCGGGTCGGCGCCACGTCGCTGGCCTCCATCGACAGCGACACGTCGATCGCCAGGATGATGGTCGCCCGCTCCAGCGGCAGCTCGCGGTCGATCGACGGCCGGGCCATCGCCAGGGCGAGGCCGAGCAGGCAGAGCAGCAGCGCCCCGGCCGACACGTGCTTGCGCCAGCCGAGGCCGCGCGGGGCCAGCGACTTGAGCAGGTCGACGTTGGTGAACCGGATCGCGTAGTCGCGCCGGCGCAGCTGTCGCCACACGTACGCGGCGGCGGCCAGGAGCACCGGCACCAGGGCCAGCAGCCACCACGGTTGCAGGAAACGGATCATCGTGTCGTACCCCGGGTGCGTGCGTGTCGCTGTGCGGCGACGAACCTGACGATGTCGAGGAGCCAGTCGGAGTCGGTACGCAGCCGCAGGTGCTGGGCTCCGGCGGCGCGCAGCTCGTAGGCGATGGCCGAGCGCTGGGCCGCGGCGCCCTCCGCGTACCGGGCGCGCAGTTTCGCGTCACCCGTGTAGACCTCGTGCAGCGCGCCCGTCTCCGGGTCGGCGAGCACCAGCACGCCGACGTCGGGCAGTTCCAGCTCGCGCGGGTCGACGATCTCGATCGCGAGCACGTCGTGCCGGACCGCCAGCTTGCGCAGCGGGCGGCCCCAGTCGGCCGGCGGCGCGAGGAAATCCGAGATCACCACGGCCTGGCCCCGGCGGCGCGGCGGGCGGTTGAGCATGTCGACCAGGGCGCCGAGGTCGGTCCGGCCGGGTTGGATGGGCGTACGCGCGATCGCCCGCAGCAGACCCTGCGCCTCCTTGCGACCGGGCCGGGCGGCCAGCCGCTCGGTGTGCCCGCCACCCGTGCCGACCACCGCGCCGATCCGGTTGCCGCCCCGCACGGTGAGGTGCGTGACCGCCGCGGCGGCCGCCACCGCCAGGTCGCTCTTGAGCATGCGGGCGGTGCCGAACGAGAGGCTGGCCGACAGGTCGATCGCCAGCCAGGTCTCCAGCTCGCGGTCGGCCACCGTCTGCCGGGTGTGCGGCACGGTCGTGCGGGCGGTCACCGGCCAGTCCATCCGGCGCACGTCGTCGCCGGGCCGGTATTCGCGCGACTCGCCGGGCTCGGTGCCCGGCCCTGGCAGCAGGCCGATGTAGTCGCCCTGGAGCAGCCCGTCGAGCTTGCGGGTGATCAACAGCTGGAGCCGGGAGAGCACCTGCTCGGCGCGGGCCGTCGCGACGCCGCCCCCGGCGTGGTGTATGCCGGCCGTGTCCGCCATCCGGTCGGCGCTGGTGCGGCCCGAGCCGGCTGTCGAGGCGGCACGGCGGGGCGGGCCGGCGGGCGGGCCGGCGGGCGCGGTCACGGCAGGCGACCCGGCCAGGCCCCGGCGGGCTGTTGCGGCGGCGGAGGCTGCTGGCCGCCCGGCGCCGCGTGCTGCCGGGGCGCCACCGACGGCATCGGCACGGCGCTCATCAGGCGGGCGACGATGTGGTCGGCCGGCACGTCGTCGGCCAGCGCGTCGTAGCTGAGCACCAACCGGTGCCGCAGGATGTCGGGCGCGATGTCCTGCACGTCCTGCGGCAGCACGTAGTCGCGGCCGCGGAGCAGGGCCAGCGCCCGGGCGGCCCGGACGATGCCGAGCGAGGCGCGCGGGCTGGCGCCGTACTGGATGAGCTGGGCGACGTCGGGGACCCCGGACTCGGCCGGGTTGCGGGTGGCGAGCACCAGCCGCACCGTGTAGTCGACCAGCGCGTTGTGCACGAACACGCCGTCGGCCTTGGCCTGCAGCGAGACGAGGTCGGCCGGGCTGAACACCACGGCGGGCTCCGGCGGCTTGACGCCCATCCGGTAGACGATCTCCCGCTCCTCGGCGTCCGACGGGTAGCCGACCAGGATCTTCATCAGGAACCGGTCGCGCTGGGCCTCGGGCAGCGGGTAGACGCCCTCCTGCTCGATCGGGTTCTGGGTGGCCATCACCAGGAACGGGTTGGGCACCCGGTGCGTCTCGCCGCCGATCGACACCTGCTGCTCGGACATCACCTCGAGCAGGGCCGACTGCACCTTGGCCGGCGCCCGGTTGATCTCGTCGGCCAGCAGGAAGTTGACGAACACCGGGCCGAGCTCCACGTCGAACTTCTCGCTCGACTGGCGGTAGATCCGGGTGCCGACGAGGTCGGCCGGGACCAGGTCGGGCGTGAACTGGACGCGGGCGAACGTGCCGCCGACGACGGTGGCGAGGGTTTCGACCGCGAGGGTCTTGGCGACGCCGGGCACGCCCTCGAGCAGGCAGTGGCCGCGGGCCAGGAGCGCGACGAACATCCGCTCGACCATCCGGTCCTGGCCGACGATGACCCGCTTGACCTCGAACAGCGCCCGCTCGAGCAGCGTCGCGTCCTGCGCCGGCGTGGTCTGGGGCTGTGCACCCTGCAAACCCTCGGGCTGCCCACCGGTCGGCATGACCGGACCGGCGCCGTTGCCGGCGTCGGGTTGCGGGGTGTCGGGTGCGGTCGGCTGGGCCACGCGGTCCTCCACAGTCGCATTACGTCTCGGCGTCGTCCCCATCATGGTGGGCCAAGCTGAGAACGCGATACCAGGCATCCAAGTGCGGCGCTGGCGCGCCGCACCAAGCGTCGCACGCCGGTCGTGCCGACGTGCGGGCAGAGACGGATTCGCCGTTCGGCGACGCTCCGGAAGACACGGGTAGACAAAGAGGGGAACGTCACGTGTACGATTCCTCCACGCCGGGCGGCTTCCCCCGTGGCCGCCCGGCGCTTTTCTCTTCCTAGACTCGGTGTCGTGCATCCCGAGCAGCTCGACCCCGTCTGCTCCGCCAAGGGCTGCCGCCGCGAGGCCGCCTACGAGATCCGGTGGAACAACCCGAAGATCCATCCCCCCGAGCGGCGCAAGGTCTGGCTGGCGTGCGACGAGCACCGGGAGAGTCTCGCGGACTTCCTCGACCGCCGCGGCTTCCTGCGCGAGGTGGCGCCCTTCCGGTGATCCCCTACCCTCATAGGGGTGGATATCGCCGCTGCCGGGCCGACCAGCCCCCTCGAGCCCTGGCCCGACACCGTCGACTGGCAGCCCGTCTCCCGCGACCTCATCTGGGTCGAACTGATCCGCTGGGGCGCGGGCGCCCTCATGCTGCTGCTCCCGCTGGGCATCCTCTGGGGCATCTTCCAGGTCTGGCCACTCGGGCTGGCGTTCGGCGTCGTGCTCGTGCTGATGCTCTGGCGGTTCTGGTCGATCTTCCGGGCGGTGCACGCCTGGGGGTACGCGGAACGCGACCACGACCTCCTCGTGCGCCACGGGCTGGTGGTGCGCCGGCTGTCGATCGTGCCCTATGCGCGGATGCAGTTCGTCGACGTGAGCGCCGGCCCGCTGGAGCGCGCGTTCAACCTCTCCACCGTCCAGCTGCACACCGCGGCCGCGGCCAGCGACGCCCGGGTGCCGGGTCTGCGGCCGGAGGAGGCCTCCCGGCTGCGCGACCGGCTGACCGCGCTCGGCCAGGACCGGGCCGAGGGGCTGTAGGGCCGTGGTCGTCGACGAGCCGCGGCGGCGGCTCCATCCGCTGAGCCCACTGCTGCACGGCGCCAAGGCGCTGGTCGTGATCGTCGTGGCGCTCTCCTGGCAGACGCTGAGCCAGGTCGGCCTCGGCTTCTTCGCGCTGATGGTGCTGGTCGTCGTCATCGGCGCGGTGATCATGTCGGTGATCAGCTGGTACAACACCGGCTACCACGTGGTCGGCCACGAGCTGCGGATCCACGAGGGCCTGCTGTGGCGGCGCACCCGGGCGATCCCGCTGGAGCGCCTGCAGTCGGTCGAGGTGGTGCGGCCGCTGCTGGCCCAGCTGACCGGGCTCGCCGAGCTGCGGCTCGAGGTGGTCGGCGGTGGCAAGACCGAGGCGCCGCTGGCCTACCTGTCGGTGGCCGACGCGGCGGCGTTGCGCGACCGGCTGTTGATCATCGCGGGGCGGGCCGCCGCGCCGGTCGTGGCGGGCGGCGTCGGCGTGTCCGACGTGGGGACCCGACCGCAGATCGCCGGTGCGGGTCCCGCGCTGCACGCGGTGGTCAACCGCGATCTGGTGATCAGCCAACTCCTCACGCCGCAGGCCATGTTCCTGCCGGTCGGCGTGGCGTTCGTGGTGATCCAGTTCGCGTTCGAGCCGTCGTGGTCGTTCATCGGGGTGGCCAGCACCCTGACCGCCGTGGCGGGCGTGCTGCTGCAACCGGTGCGCCGCGTCCTCAGCGACTGGAACCTCCGGCTCTCCGGCGACGGCGCCGCGCTGCGCCTGCGCTACGGGCTGACCGAGACGCGCGCCCAGACCGTGCCGATCGATCGGGTGCAGGGCGTGACCGCGACCTGGCCGCTGCTCTGGCGTGGCCACCGCTGGCTGCGGCTGACCCTCGACATCGCCGGGGTGGCCGCCGAGAACGGCAACGGGAACAACGAGACCGACCGCCTTCTGCCCGTCGGCACGCCCGAGGTGGCCGAGCGGATCGCCGCCGCGGTGCTGCCCGGCGTGGCGCTGCAGGAACTGCGGTTCGTGCCGCCGCCGTCGCGGACCCGGTGGTTCCACCCGCTGGCCAGACCGAAGCTCGGCGTGATGCTGGCCGACCGCGTGGTCGCGACCCAGGAGGGGCTGCTGACCCGGACCGTGCTGATGGTCCCTTATGCCCGGATACAGAGCGTACGGGTGGTCCAGGGGCCGTTGCAGCGGCTGCTCGGGGTGGCCACGGTCTACGCCGACACCGCGCGCGGGCGCTCGGCTGCCCTGCGCGACCGCGACCTGGCCGAGGCCTGGCGCCTCGCTGACGATCTTGCCGCCCGCGGCCGAGCGGCCCGGCTGGCGGCGCCCGACCGCGGGCCGGTCATCGTGCCGGCCCCGGCCGCGCCCGGCCCTGAGGCTGCCCCGCCGCTGCCGCAGCCCAGCTCCTGAGCCGTGCCGCCGACGGCCCCCCGCTGCCGGCCGGCGCGCAAGCCCCTGACGTGGCCATCCACGGTTGTCCACAGGTTGGCGGGGCTCGTAGCCTGAGCGTGGCCGAACGCCTACGCTGTGGGTCATGGAGCAGCAAGCGGACGCGCCCTTCGCGCCCGGCCTGAGCGCGCGGGTGGAGCTGACCGTCACCGACTCCGACACCGCCCAGGCGGTCGGTTCCGGCGACGTGCCGGTGCTCGGCACGCCGCGGGTGCTGGCGCTGGTCGAGGCCGCCACCGTGGCAACGACAGCGACCCGCATGCCGACCGGCATGACCACCGTCGGCACCCGGGTCGAGCTCGACCACAAACTGCCGACGGCGATCGGCCGCACGGTCTACGCGGTGGCCAAGCTGGCCAAAGTGGACGGTCGCAAGCTCCTCTTCGAGGTCACCGTGAGCGACGGCCCCGGCAGCGACTCCGCCGTGGTGGCCGAGGGCCGGGTCGAGCGGATGCTGCTCGACCGGCACCGGTTCGTCGAGCGGGCCGTCGGCGACTCATGACCTCCGCGGCGCCGGCGTTCATCGAGATCGCCGACCGGGTCTACGTGCTGCGCTACCCGGTGCTCGACGTCAACGTGACGCTGGTCGTCGGTGACGAGGCGGCGGTGCTGGTCGACACGCTGTCGACCCCGGCGCAGGCGGCCGAGCTGACGGCGGCGGCCCGGCGGGTGACCGGCGCGCCGTGGGCGATCGTCAACACCCACCATCACTTCGACCACGCGTTCGGCAACGCGACGGTGGCCCGGCAGGACCCGCCGCCGGCCGAGTCGTTCCCGCGGTTCGGCGATCCCGACGCCGAGGTGGCGGCCGAGACGCGGATCTGGGCCCACGAGGAGACCGCGCGCCTGCTCGGCCACGAGGAGTCGGCCCGGCGGGCGGCGTGGGAGGCGGTCCGCGACTCGCACCCGGAGCTGGCCGACGAGGTCGCCCGCGCCGCGCTGCTGCCGCCCAACGAGCCGGTGCTCACCACGGCCGCGCTCGACCTCGGCGGTCGGGTCGTCACCCTCGCCCATTTCGGTCGCGGGCACACCGCCGGCGACCTGGTCGCCCATGTGGCCGACGCCGACGTGGTGGTGGCCGGCGACCTGGTCGAGGAAAGCGGCCCACCGGACTTCGGCGACGCCTACCCACTGGAGTGGCCCGGCACGGTGGCGGCGCTGCTGCGCCTGACCACCCCCGACACGGTCGTGGTGCCCGGCCACGGCGCGCCGGTCGGCCAGGGCTTCGTCACGGGCCAGCACGAGGAGCTCACCGAGCTGGAGTGGCTGATCCGCAACGGCCACGCCGAACGGGCCCGGATCGACGACCTGGCCAAGCGGGCCCCGTTCGGCGCCGCGGCGCACGTCGCGATCAAACGCGCCTACGCGGTCCTCGACGGAGCCTGACGCGACCGGCGGCCGAGGGGCCCCGGCTCGTCGCCGGGACCCCCGTTGCCGTGTTACGAGCCGACGCAGGTGACCGTCGGCAGGGTGTTGGTGCCGTTGTGCGTGCCGAGGAAGCCGAACGTGGTCGTGCCCTCGGGCGCGACCGTGCCGTTGTAGCTCACGTTGCGCACGGTCACGTTCGCACCCGAGACGCTCGACGTCCCGCTCCAGACCTGGGCGAGGGTCTGACCCGACGGCCAGGCCCACGACGCCGTCCAGCCGCCGTACGTCCGGTTGCTGTGGTTCATGATCGTGACCTCGGCCTGGAAGCCGCCGGTCCACGAGCCGATCACCCGGTAGACCGCCATGCACTCACCGCTCGGCGCCGGGGTCGTCGGGTTCGGCGCCGTCGGGGTGGGTGTCGGGCCGGTGGTCGGGTCCGGGCCGGTGGTCGGGCCGGGCCCCGGGTTCTCGCTGCCCGGGCCGACGCCGGTCACCTGGCCGTTGCCGCCGTCGAAGGTCACGTCGGAGCACGCGAAGAAGTTCTCGCTGCTGTCGGAGCGCACCCAGCGGGAGTAGATCAGGTGCCGCCCGCTCTTGCCGGACGGCAGATTCCCGCTGAAGTAGTAGTGCCCCTCGTTGGTGCCCGGCCCACCGCTCTGCGGCGGGTTCGTGACCGTCAGGAACGGTGACGCCTCGAGGTCGTTCCAGGCCAGCGGCCGGGTCGGACTCCAGCTGTCCTTGGTGACGTAGAAATAGAACGTGCCCGGGTGGTGGGCCCAGTTGCTGTACTTGAAGTCGAACCGCCCGCCGGCCGTCAGGTGGGTCAGCGGCCAGTCGTTGCGGGCCTGGTTGTAGGCGGCGAAGGTCGGGTTGCCGCCGCTGCAGAGCTGCCCGTCGGGGATGAAGCCGACGGTGCGGCCCGCCGCGTCCGAGCGCAGCACGCTGAACCAGTTGTAGAGCGGGTTCGTACCGCCCTGCTGGACGGCGGCGGTGCAGGCGGGGTTGTGCGGCTGGATGTCGCCCTGTTGCGACAGCCCGTCCTTCCAGCAGAGGAAGGTGCGGCTGCCCGGTGACATCGGTGTGCCGTGGCCCTGAGCGGGCAGCTGGCTGACCACCGACACGAGGCCGGCGGCGAGCATGGCGGTGGCGCCGAGCACCGCCGCCCTGCGGATGAGCTTCACGGATTGCTCCTCGGGGAGTCGGCGCGCGCAGGGGCGGCGCCGGAGTCGACTCGGGGAGCGCGGGCTCACGGACATGCCGCGGCGCGCGCGTCACCCACCTGTGCGTCCGTCGTGGTGGGCGGCGCCAGTCCGCGTGTATTGCCCGGCATGGATATGTGACCACGACGGGGTGCGGCGGGGCAAGAGCGGCGCTGACAAGATGCAGTCCATGGGATACGCGGTGGTCCTCGGCGAGGCTCTGATCGACCTGCTCGACGGCGAGTGCGCCGGGGAGCGGGTCTTCCGGCAGGCGATCGGCGGAGCGCCGTTCAACGTCTCGGTCGGGGCCGCCCGGCTCGGCGGCCAGGTGTCGTTCGCGGGCTCGCTCGGCGACGACGCCCTCGGCACCCGGATCCTCGACTACCTGAAGGAGGCGGGGGTCGACGACCGGGCGGCGGTACGCGTCCCGGTGCCGACGACGCTGGCGGTGGTCACCTTCAGCGGGGCCGACCCGGAGTTCCACTTCTATGGCAGCCCACCGTCGTACTCGCTGCTCACCGACGTGCCGGCCGACCTGCTGGCCGGCTCGGCGGTCGTCTACTGCGGATCGATCGTGCTGCTGCACCCGGAGTTCCGCGCCGCCGCCCGCACGGCCTGGTCTACGGCCGGCGGGCTGCGGGTCTTCGACCCCAACGTGCGGCCGACGCTGCTGCCCACGGCGGCCGACGTCGACGCTCTCCGCACGGTGGTCGAGGAGTTCTGCGCCACCGCCGACCTGGTCAAGCTCAGCCACGCCGACGCCGCGGTGCTCTATCCGGGACTGTCGCTCGCCTCCGTGGCCGGCGACCTGCTCTCGCTGGGCGCGGGCGCGGTGGTGGTCACCCGCGGGCCGGCCGGGGCGCTGGTCGCCGTCGGCGACGAGCGGATCGAGCTGGCAGCGCCGGTGGTCGAGGCGGTCGACGCGACGGGCGCGGGCGACTCGGTGATGGCCGCGCTGATCGCCGGCCTGCTCGCCGACGGCCGGCCGGCCACCGCGACAGGCTGGACCAACCACGTGGCGTACGCCCTGCAGGTGGCCGGCCTCGTCTGCGAGCGCCCCGGCGGAGCGGTCGCGATGCCCACCCGGGCCGAGGTGGCGGCGCGCTACGGTTCGTCCACATGATCTCCGCGACTGATCCAGGGCGCCACGCGGCGCTGCTCGCCGACCTCCCCGACGACGTGGCCGCGCTCGGCGCCGTGGTGCGCAACGTGGTCGGCGGCGCCGGCACGCCCGGCGCCGACGTGCCGCGGCTCGCCGACCTGCTCGACGCCGACCAGGAGCGGCACCCCGGGCTGCCGCTGACCGCGCCCCGCCCGTCGCCGGTCGGTGGCACCTGCCGGACCGCGGCCCTGTTGCTGCTCGCGGCGCTGCGCCAGCAGGGCGTCCGGGCCCGGTCGCGGGTGGGCTTCGCGCCCTACCTGGGCGACGCGGCCCACGTCGTCGTGTCCTATCACGACGGTGACCGCTGGCTGGTGGCCGATCCCCGGGTGGCCGGCGCCACCGGCTTCGTGTTCCCCGGCGACGCCTGGCTCGCCTGGCGTTCCGGCACCCTGGACGCGACCCGCTTCGGCGGCGGCGCCGCCCTGCGCGACGCGGTCCTGCGCGACTGGGCCCACGCCAACGACGCGGCGGTGCGACTGGCCGACGCCTGGGGCCCGATGGGCCCGGACCTGGTCGACGACCTGGACGTCATCGACGACCTCGCCGCGCTGCTGACCGCGACGTTCCGGGGCGACGCGGTGGCGGAGCGGGAGCTGGCGGAGCGCTACGAAACGGACCACCGGCTCCGCCCACCCGCCGCCTAGCCTTAGGTTGGCCGGCCCGGCGGCCGAACGGGGGACGCGGTGCCTGCGGCATATCGACGATAGTCGCCGTTATGAGCATGTCCTGCCGGTTGGGCTGGCATCGCTGGGCGACGTCCGACGGACGGATCGTCTGCCCGCGCTGCCGCGGCGCCGCGGTCGCGCCACGGCCCATCCAGGTCGGGGTCGCGGCCGGGCTGCTGGTCGGCATCGCCGTGGTGTCCGGGCTGCGGGCGGTCGCGGCCCTGAGCGCTCGGCCGCTGGTCGACGAGGCCGCCGCGGGTCCGCTCATGCGGGACACGGCCGGCCGGGCCGCGGTCTTCGACGCGTTGGACGTGACCGCCTACAGCACCGTCGCCGGCTTCGGCCTCGCCGCCGTGCTGGTCCCGGTCCTGATCGGCCTGCGGGGTCCGCTGTCCGGCGCCCGCTGGACGGCCCTGGGCGTCCTGTTCGTCTCGCTGCTGGGCCAGGTGCTCTTCATCAGCACCGACCTGGCCGACGGCCCGATGCGGCTCGGCGTGGTGCCGGGCTGGTACCCGCTGACCCAACAGGCGTTCGAGACCGTCCTCCTGCTCGCCTCGGCGGCCGTCGTCGTCCTGCTGTTCCACGGCGCCAGCCGCGAGTATTTCGAGGAGGGCGTCGTCAACGTCGACGCCGACGACGCGATGGAACGCGCCCTGGAGTCGATCCGCCGCCGCCGGGCCGCCGAGCGCTGAGACGTCAGCGCGGCCCTTCCGGGGTGTTGCCCAGCAGCGGCGTCGCGCCCTGGGTGATCTTGTCGATCTCGACGAGGTCCTCGGCGCTCAGGCGCAGGTCGGCGGCGTCGGCGGCGGCCTCGATGTTGCGGGCGTGCCGGGCCCCGACGATCGCGACGTGCACGCCCTCCTGCGCCAGCACCCACGCCACCGCGAGCTGGGCGACCGTCATCGACCGCAAGGCCGCGAACCGGGCCAGCGAGTCGACGATCTCCAGGTTGCGCACGAACGCGTCGCCGGTGAAGGCGCTCGACTGGGCGCGCCAGTCACCCTCCTCGAAGCGGGTCGAGGCGTCGAGGGCGCCGGAGAGCAGGCCGCTGCCGAGCGGGCTGTAGGCGAGGAAACCGATGTCGAGGCGCCGGGCGTACGGCAGGATGTCGTCCTGGATCTCCCGCTGGAACAGGTGCAGCGGCGACTGCAGCGTCTCCACCGGCCGCACCGCCTCGAACGCGGCGAGCTGCGCGGTGTCGTAGTTGGACACTCCGACGTGCCGGATCTTGCCCGCGTCGACGAGCTCCTGCAGCGCGGTCGCGGTCTCCTCGGCCGGCGTATCGGGATCCGGCCAGTGCACCTGGTAGAGGTCGATGTGGTCGACACCGAGCGCGCGCAGGCTCGACTCGACACCCGACCGCAGCCAGGCCGGCCGCGCGTCCCGGGTCCGCTCGCCCGCCGGGTCGATGCCGCCCTTGGTGGCCAGCACGACCGAGTCGCGGTCCGTGGTGAGCGGCGCGCGCAGGGCCCGGCCGAGCAGCTCCTCGGAGGAGCCGTAGCCGTACCCCTGCGCGGTGTCGAAGATCGTGATGCCCAGGTCGTACGCCCGTTGGATGGTCTCGACGACGGCCCGCTCGTCGAAGCTGCCCCAGTCGCCGCCGAGCTGCCAGGTGCCGAACGCGATCCGGGACACCGCGAGCCCGGATCGCCCGAGTGTGGTGGTCCGCATCGGTCCAGCCCACACCCGCCGGGCCGGCGTGGCGGCGCGTTCGGCCCGATTGAGAACCAGATCACCGCGACGTCCGATCAGCGCCAGACGCGCCCACCGCGCTCGAGCAGGCTCTTCCGCATGGACAACACACTTGATGGCAAGGTCGCGCTGGTCACGGGCGGCGGTCGGGGGATCGGCGCGGCGGTGGCGACCCGCCTGGCCCGGGAGGGCGCGACGGTCGCGCTGACGTTCCAGCGGGACGAGCGGCGGGCCGGCGAGGTGGTGGACCAGATCACGGGCGAGGGCGGGCGGGCCACGGCGGTACGCGTCGACAGCGCCGACCCGGTCGCCCTGGTGGCCACGGTCGACGGGGTGGCGGCCGAGCTGGGCCGGCTCGACATCCTGGTCAACAACGCCGGCGCGTTCCTGCTGGGCCCGCTGGAGGAGCTCAGCGTCGCCGAGTTCGAGCAGACGGTGGCGGTCAACGTGCGGGCGCCGTTCCTGGCGACGCAGGCCGCGGTGCGGCACATGGCGGCCGGTGGGCGGATCATCAACATCGGCAGCAACGTGGCCGAGCGGGCGGTGTTCCCCGGCTTCGCGCTCTACGCCATGAGCAAGACCGCGCTCGTCGGTCTGACCAAGGCCCTCGGCCGCGAGCTCGGCCCGCGCGCGATCACGGTCAACCTGGTCAACCCCGGCCCGACCGACACCGAGCTCAACCCGGCCGACGGGCCCAACGCCGGCGTCATCCGCGACCTGACCGCGCTCGGCCACTACGCGGAGCCCGCCGACGTGGCCGCCGCGGTCGCCTTCCTGGCCGGCGCCGACGGCCGCTACGTCACCGGGGCGGTGGTCAACGTCGACGGGGGGTTCACCATCTGATGTAAAAGTTTCTAGACATGAAGTAAAGGATTCGCTACCTTCGTGATGTCAAAGTTTCTAGACACGCGAAGGAGTCGGTCGATGACCCTCGAGGAGAGACGGGCCTGGATCGGGCTGGTGGTGGCGGTCGTCGGCTACGCGGTCTACCTGGTCGTGGTGCTGGGCCGGGCCGGCGACACCCCACTGGCCGAGGTGTCCTATGCCGCGCCGATGCTCTGGACCATCGGCGCGGGGATCGTCACCGCCATCCTCGCCGACATCGCGTTCGGGATCGCCAACCCGCGGGCGTCGCACCTCACCGACGACCGCGACCGGGTGATCGGGCGCCTCGGCGACCGGGTCGGCCACCCGTTCGTGGCGATCGGCGCCGTCGCGGCGATGCTGATGGCGATGGCCGACTGGGCGCCGTTCTGGATCGCCAACGTGGTCTACCTGTGCTTCGTGCTCTCCGCGATCGTCGGCGGCGTCGCCCGGGTCGTCGTCTACCGCGGGAGCGTCCCCGAGTGGTGAAACCGACCCGCGTCACCAATCGCATCCGCGCGCTGCGGTTCGCGCACGACGAGATGACCCAGGCCGACCTCGCCGATCGGATCGGTGTCACCCGGCAGACCCTCATCGCCATCGAGCAGGGCCGTTACTCGCCCTCGCTGGAGATGGCGTTCCGCATCGCCCGCGTGTTCAAGGTGCCGCTCGACGACGTCTTCCAATATCCCGAGATCGAGGAGGAGACCCGATGAAGGCGATCGCCCAGTCCCGCTACGGTCCGGCCGACGTGCTCTCCCTGCGCGAGGTGCCGCGGCCGGTGGCGGGCGCCGCCGAGGTGCTGGTCCAGGTCCGCGCCGCCGGCGTCGACCCGGGCGTGTGGATCAACATGACCGGCCAGCCGTACGCCGCCCGCGCCGCCTTCGGCCTGACCCGCCCCCGGATCGCCGTCCGTGGCCGGGCCCTGGCCGGCGTGGTCGCGGAGGTCGGCCCGGGCGTGACCACGTTCCAACCGGGCGACGAGGTGTACGGGACGACCGGGCGCGGCAGCTTCGCCGAGTTCGCCGTCGCCCCGGTCAAGTGGCTGGCCCGCAAGCCCGCGACGCTGTCGTTCGAACAGGCCGCCGCCGTGCCGATCTCCGCGGTCACCGCGCTGGCGGCCCTGCGGGCGGTGCGGGCCGGCCAGCGGGTGATGGTGATCGGCGCGGCGGGTGGCATCGGCGCCTACGCGGTGCAGCTCGCCGTCGCCCGCGGCGCGCGGGTGACCGGCGTCTGCGGCACCGACAAGGTCGAGCTGGTCCGGTCGCTCGGTGCCGACGAGGTCGTCGACTACACCGCGGCCGAGGTCGACCGCGACGGGCCCGTGCACGACGTGGTGGTCGACACCGCCGGTTGCCGGCCGCTGTCGCTGCTGCGGCGGGCGGCGGCGCCCCGGGGCGTGGTGGTCCTCGCCGGCGGCGGCCACGACTCCGGCGGGCTGCTGGGCGGCATGACGCGGCTGCTGCGGGTGCCGTTCGTCGCGGCGCGCCCCGGTGCGCGGTTCCAGGGGCTGTTCAGCGGCGAGCGGGCGGCCGAGCTCGACGAGCTGCGGGACCTGATCGACGCCGGTGCCGTCAGGCCGGTCATCGACCGGGTCTATCCGCTGGCCGAGGCGCCCGACGCGATCCGTTACCTCGCGCTGGGCCACCCGGCCGGCAAGGTCGTCCTGACCGTCTAGGTTTTCTCCTTCTGGAAGTGCCAGACGACCAGCGCGGGCGTGCCGTCGAAGGCCGCCTGGTGCGCGGCGGGGGCGATCGGATGCAGCGACCACGGCCAGTCGTCCCACGGCCCCGGGTCGGTGGCGGCCTCGATCGGCTCCGGGACGGCCATCCTCGGCTCGACGCAGCGCCGCACGCCCAGCCCCTGGGGCAGGGCCGCGCCGAGATAGTCGCCGGCCCGGTGCCGGAAGGCCGGCAGGAACGCCGGCGCCTCGCCCGCGAGCCGGACGTGCGGCGCCGAGCCCAGGGCCACCAGCTCGTGGTGCACGTCGGAGACCACCAGGTGCCCGCCCGGGCGGAGCACCCGCGCGAACTCGGCGAAGACCGGGCCCAGGTCGGCGACGTGGGTCAGCGCCAACGCACAGGTCACCAGGTCGACGGAGGCGTCGTCGACCGGGAGCGCGGTCAGCTCGCCCGACCGGAAATCCGCCTCCGGCAGCCGGGCGCGGGCCCGGGCCAGCATGTCCGGCGAGCTGTCGACCCCGATCACGTCGTGGCCGAGGCCGGCCAGCCGCTCGCTGAGCCGGCCGGTGCCGCAGGCCGCGTCGAGGGCGGCGCCGGGCGGCAGCGGGTCGAGGATCTCCCGGAACGCGCGTTCCTCGTACGCGAAGATGCCGTTGCCCGGGACGTCGTAGGTCCGGGACCACACCTCGTAGCCGCTCACCGTGTCGGTGCGGCCCGCCGCCACCGGCTCGACGTCGAGCTTCGGGTCGTCGAGGAGGCGCCGGATCTCGGCGATGCGGGCGGCGGTGAACTCGGCGTCGTGCTCGCCGGCGTAGGCGCGCAGCAGCGCGACGCCCTCGAGCCCCAGCAGATAGGCGAGCGGCCGCTGATGGATCACGGGCCCGACGGTAGCGGCGGCCGCACCGCGGACACCATCGATTAACCGGGAACCGGCGGCCCCCGCGCGGTCTCTAACCGGGATGACGATGCGGCTGGCGGTCGGCGGCCTGTGCGCCCTGCTGCTCGCGGGCCTGGCGGCCTGCGCGACCGGCGACGCGGCGCCGCCTCCGGCCGGCGAACCGACATCCGGTCCGGCGTCCATCGGTCCCACGCCCGATCTGCACCGGCCCGGTGACCTCGGCTTCTACCAGGCGTTCAACATGGACGGTCCGGCCCTGCGCGACCACTATCCCAGCCTCGCCGCGGGCGCGGACGCCGCGACGGTCGTGGTCGTCGCGCAGGTGGTCGACGTGGTGCTGACCCGGGTCGTCCAGGGCGGGGCGCCGGACGACGAAGTGCCACACGTCGGGCTCGTGCTCCGGCCGATCGAGGTCGTCGACGGAGCGGTCCCGCCGGAGCTCGGCGAGCGCCTCACGGTCGAGTTCGTCGGCAACAGCCACACCGACGACGAGGAGATCGCCAAGCTGCGGCGCCGGTTGCCGGCCCAGCCGGGCCTGTGGTTCCTGGCGCGCACGACAGACGGCTTCCGGCCGGTCTCGAAGCAGGGCCTGTTCGTGCAGGGCAACAACCGGGTCGAGTCGCCGCTGACCGCCGAGGGTGACGGCGACATGGCCGCCGAGGGCCGCGCCTACGGACGCCTGAGCGCGCTGGTGCGCGACGTCCGCGGCGTCAGATGAGCGGCGCGTTGCAGGCGGCGACCAGCGCGCCGCGGCAGGCCGCCGACAGCGGGCGCAGGGCCGCGTCGCGGGCCTGGGCCTCGAAGTTGTTGACCGCGCCACCCGGCGCCACGACGTCGGCCAGCGCCAGCACCCGGTCGAGCACGTTGGCCCGGGCGAACAGCCGCCGCGCCCGCGGGTCGAACCCGGGCGGGAGCTCGTTGGCGCTGTCGGGCTTGCGGATCGCGGCGAGCGCACCGGCCAGCTCGGGCCGCCACTGTGCGATGTCGAGCCGGGCCAGCGTGTTGGTCGCCTCGGCCAGCACCAGGTTGAGCTCGCCCTCCGCCTCGGCGACGCTGACGGGCGCCGGCGGGGGCGTGCCGGCGGGCAGCGCGAAGCACCGCCACAGCACCGTCTCGAACGTCACGCCGGAACCGGACGTGTGGCTGCGTACCTCGGGAATCAGCCCCAGCTCACCGGCGATCACGGCCTCGCCCGCGATCAGCGCGGCGCCGGTGAAGTCGCCGGGGCCGGGCAGGCCGCGCGGGTCACCGGGCACCGGCAGCACGAGCCGGACCTGGTCGGGGGTGAGCTTGGAGAACGCCGTCAGGCCCTCGCGCAGGGTCACGTCGGTCCACGCGCCGGGCGCGTCGGCGACGAGGTGCTCCTCGCCCCGCTCGACCTCGTCGGCGACCTCGTCGTAGGGCACCAGACCGGCGCGCCACGACCGCACCCAGGCCACGAGCCGGCTGGACCGGCGCGTCGCGAGGGTGGTGGCGCCCGCTGCGGTGGACATGCAGGAAAGGGTACGTGCTGACCGCGCCGCTGTCTCGATCGCGCGACCACCGGTACCCGCGAGGAATGCCACACCCACCCGAGCTGGACAGTGCCGACGGAACCGGTCGATCCGGCGCGTCGGACGAGGCGGGTGACGCGCGGGCGGCTACCGTCCGGACACATGTATGGGGAGGACGTGCTGGCGGGCGACTGGCGCCGCCGCAAGGTGACGCCCGAGGTGGACGCCGAACCGGACCTGGTCGTGGAGGACGCCGACTCGGGATTCTGCGGCGCGGTGGTCGGCTTCGAGATGGGCGCGGTCGTGCTGGAGGACCGGTTCGGCAAGCGCCGCAACTTCCCGCTGCTGCCGGCGGCGTTCCTGCTGGACGGCCGGCCGGTCACCCTGCGCCGGCCGGCGGCGCCCGCGCCGAGACAGACCCGCACGCGTACGGCCAGCGGCTCCATCGCCGTCGCCGGCGTCACGGCCCGGGTCGCCCGGTCCAGCCGGATCTGGGTCGAGGGCATCCACGACGCCGCCCTGGTGGAGCGCATCTGGGGCGACGACCTGCGCATCGAAGGCGTGGTGGTGGAGCCGCTGGACGGCATCGACGCGCTGGAGCAGGAGGTCGCCGCGTTCGGCCCAGGCCCCGGCAGCCGGCTCGGCGTGCTGGTCGACCACCTGGTCGCGGGTTCCAAGGAGAGCCGCATCGTCGCCCGGGTCACCTCGCCGCACGTGCTGGTAACCGGGCACCCTTACGTCGACATCTGGCAGGCCGTCAAGCCCGCCGCCGTCGGCATCCGGGAATGGCCGGTGGTGCCCCCGGGACGCCCGTGGAAGGAGGGCATCTGCGCGGCCCTCGGCGTGGCCGAGCCGGCCGACATGTGGCGCCGCATCCTCGGCACGGTCCGGTCCTACAAGGACGTCGAGACCCCGCTGATCAACTCGATGGAACGCCTGATCGACTTCGTGACGACGGAGGGCTAAGGGCCGAGCCGGTCCGGATGCCGGGTGAAGATGAACGTGGCGATCTCGAGCGCCACCGGGACGCCGTGCTCGTCGCGGCGGACCGTGAGGATTTCGCCGTCGTTGGGGCCGCCACGGCCGCGCCACCGGTCGGTGCCCTCCGCCGCGAACCGGGTCGGCTTCGGCGCGCCCGTGCGCAGCTGCGAGAGCACGAGCTCGTTGGTCGTGTCGCTCCAGCCCAGGTCGTACTCGATGCCCATCCACCACCAGCGTCCCGTCATCGGGGCCAGCGGCGCCGGGGGAGCGCCGGCCGGGCGCCACGGGGTGGGCAGCTCCGGCTCGCGGTCGAGCACGTCGGTCAGCACGGTGCGGCCCAACTCGCTGATCGAGCCCTCGCGGAAGCTGTAGGCGTTGGCGAAGCCGACCACGCCCGTGCGCGAGCGGCGATGCACCGCCAGACACGCGACGTAGCCCGGCATCGAGCCGCCGTGGCCCACGTACACCCGTTCGCCGACGCGGTAGAGCTCGAGACCCAGCCCGTGCCCGGAGGTCCAGGCGTCCAGGTCGCTGATCACCACCGGCGCGCACATCTCGGTCAGCGTGTCGGGGGAGAGCACCTCCGGGCGCGGCGCCGCGAGGAAGGCCGCCCAGCGCGCCAGATCGTCCACCGTGGACCACAGTTGGCCGGCGGGCGCCATCGCGCCGGTGTCGGTCCGCGGCTCCTCGCGCAACGTCCCCGACCACGGGTGTACGACATAGCCGCGCGCGAACGGCTCCACGGGGTGGTAGGTGGTGGCCCGCATCCCCAGTGGATCGAACAGCCGCTTGGTGAGCAGGGTCGGCCAGTCCTCGCCGGTGAGCCGGCGGAGGACGGCGCCGAGCAGCCCGTACGCCAGGTTGGAGTAGTGGTAGGTCCGGTGCGGCGGGAACGCCACCTTGTCGGGGGTGAGGCCGGCCAGCAGCGCGTCGATGTCGTCGCCCTCGTGCCGCTCCCACCAGCGGCCCTCCGGCTCGCGCTGCAGCCCGGCGGCGTGGCCGAGCAGCTGGCGCAGGGTGACCCCGCCGATCGGGGTGCCGGGCAGGTGCCGGTAGAGCAGGTCGTCGAGCGCCAGCCGGCCCTCGTCGCGCAGCTGGAGCACCAGCGCGGCGGTCATCGTCTTGGAGATCGAGCCGATCCGGTAGCGGGTGTCCGGGCCGGGCCGCGGGTCGCCGGGCGCGGCCGGGCCGCCCGCGGTGGCCACGTGGACGAGGGCGCCGTCGCGGACGACGCCGAGCGCGATCGACGGGACCCGGCCGGCCGCCTGGGCGCGGGCGACCGCGGCGTCGACCGAGCGGGCGGTCTCCGGCAGCAACGACGTCATCTCGGGTGGGCTCCTCGGGGCTCGACGCGGTCGGTTCCGGAGGGTCAACGGCTGCCCCCGACCCGACGTTACCGTCGCGCGACCGTTGCGCTGTCGCAATGGGTGCGCCGCCGTGTCACGATCGATGTGTGGATGTCGTTCTCTGGGTCGTTCTGGGAGTCGTGCTCGCGGTGGCGGAGATGTTCACCGCGACCCTTTTCCTGTTGATGATCTCGGTGGGCGCGCTAGCGGCCGGCGCCGCGGCGGCGCTCGGCGCGCCCGCGATCGTGCAGGCGCTGGTTTTCGCCGGCGTGTCGGGCCTGACCGTCTTCGCGGTCCGCCCGATCATCCAACGCCACCGGATGTCGGCCCTGGAGAGCAACTCCGAGCCGATCGGCCTGGAGGCGATGGAGGGCTCGAGCGCCCTCGTGCTCGAGCAGGTCGACGCCGACCAGGGCGTCGTCAAGATCGACGGGGAGACCTGGCGGGCCCGTGCCTACGACTCGCACCAGGTCTTCCGGCCCGGTGAGCGGGTACGCGTCATCGAGGTGAAGGGCGCGACCGCCATGGTGTGGCGGGACGATGCCACCAGCGGGGACAACACCGGAGAAAAGGTGAACTGAGGATGGAAATTGCCATTGCCGTCATCGTGGCGGTAATCGTACTGTTCGCCGTCATCACGCTCGTTCGTGCGGTGCGCATCGTGCCTCAGCAGCGGATGGACGTCGTGGAGCGGCTCGGCAAATACAAGCGGACCCTGTCGCCGGGCCTGAACCTGCTGGTGCCGTTCATCGACGCGGTGCGCACCAAGGTCGACATGCGGGAGCAGGTGGTCAGCTTCCCGCCCCAGCCGGTGATCACGTCCGACAACCTCGTCGTCTCGATCGACACCGTGCTGTACTTCCGGGTCGTCGACCCGGTCCGGGCCACCTACGAGATCGCCAACTTCCTCCAGGCGATCGAGCAGCTCACCGTGACCACGCTCCGCAACGTGATCGGCTCCCTCGACCTGGAGAAGGCGCTGACCAGCCGCGAGGAGATCAACCGGCACCTGTCCGGCGTGCTCGACGAGACCACCGGCCGCTGGGGCATCAAGGTCACGCGGGTCGAGATCAAGGCGATCGAGCCGCCGCCGAGCATCCGCGACTCCATGGAGAAGCAGATGCGGGCCGAGCGTGACCGGCGTGCCGCGATCCTCAACGCCGAGGGCCACAAGCAGGCCCAGATCCTCACGGCCGAGGGTGAGAAGCAGGCCGCGGTGCTGCGGGCCGACGGTGACCGGCAGTCCCGGATCCTGCAGGCCGAGGGCCAGGCCAAGGCCATCCGCACGGTGTTCGACGCGATCCACACGGCCAACCCGAGCCAGAAGGTGCTGGCCTACCAGTACCTGCAGGCCCTGCCGCAGATCGCCAACGGCTCGGCCAACAAGGTCTGGATCGTGCCGACCGAGCTCACCCGGGCCCTCGAGGGCATGGGCGGCGCGCTGGGCGGGCTGGCCAACATGGTCGGCGACCAGCCCACGCAGGGCGTCGACGCGGGCGCCGTCGAGCGCGAGGCCGACGAGGCGGCCAAGGCGGCCGCGGAGGCGGCGGCCGAGGTCAACCACGAGGTACGCGCGGCCGAGGAGCAGGTCTCCTCGTCGAGCGCGCCGGGGCTGCCGCCCCAGACGCCGGGCATCACGGCCGGCGAGCCGGTGCCACCGTCCACGGTGCTCGGCGAGGAGCGCCCACCCGAGCGCGCCTGATCTCGTCTCGAAGGGCCCCGCGTTTCGCGGGGCCCTTCTGCGTTGCCTTGAAACTTGCTCACGGTTTCCGCGATCCAACGCGAAGCACCCTCGCAAGCTGTCACGATTCGCGTAGGTAACGCACGGTCACCCTAGGGTCATGGGCGCCATCAGCGTTCCGGCGCCCCGGTGACCGTGGTCCGTTCCGCCGAGAATCGAGGTGACGGCGATGGGTCACGTGGCGAAGCACTCCGCCGGCGCGGGGTCCAACCGGGACCGTTCCGCGCCGCCGAGCAAGCCGGGCGAACCCGCGGAGACACCGGCCGCCGAGCCGGTGGCGGTCAAGCCCGGCGAGCCCGGCGACCGGCCGGACGACCCGGCCGGCTCGGTGGTGGTCGAGCCGCTGGACTCCGGCCGCTCCGCCGCGGACGACCGCACGGTGGTCCGGCCCACCATGCCCGGGCGCGGGACGCGCCGTTGGTGGCAGTTCGGGCGCGGCGACGAAGGCCCGCGGCCGGTGTCGCACGCGGCCGGCGCGAAGCCACGCCCTACGCCGGATCCCGCCCGCTCCACGGACCGGTCGCCGTTGGCCGGTGGGATTTCCCGTGGCGTGGAGCGTTCGGTGGCGGATGGCGGGCTTTCGCGTGCCGCGGACCGCTCGATCTCCGAGGACCGGAATGGTCGGGGAGTTGACCGGTCCACATGGGAGGACCGCCGGATCCGGGCCGGCGAACGCTTCGCGTCGGATCGCGGCTCGTCGCCGGGCGTGTCGCGGCGCCGGAACCAGCCGTCGCACTGGGACGCCGGCGGCGACCGCGTCGAGGTTGGCCGACACGGGACGGACGCGGCTTCCCGCGACCATCGCCGTGCTGAGTCCGGCGCTGCTTCCGCGAGCGGCCAGCTCTTCGGCGCCTCGCGCCCCGGCGCGGATGTGTCGGCCCGGGACCGTTCATCGGGCGAGGAGCCGTTCTCGTTGCGGCCGTCCGGATGGGACGGTGCGGAGCAGGTGCGGGGCGCCGTTCTTGACGCGGCGGCTGCCGACGACGGCGACCGGGTGAAGCTCGAGGAGGGCCGGCGTTCGTCGCTGCGGCCGTCCGCGCCGACAGGCACGCCGACCTACGAGGGGATGGGCACCGAGGACACGGCCGTGCTGCCGCGGCTCGGCGACCCTCTGCAGACCGCGCGGATCTGGACCAGCCGGCCCGAACCGGCGCCCGAGAAGGACGACGAGAAGGCCAAGAAGGTCGACGTCACCAGCCTCACCGACGTCGGCATCAAGCTGCTCCCGGAGATCGAGCCGGGCGCCCCCGACGGCCCCGTCACCAACGCCCGCTGGGCGGCCCTGGTCCGCTCGGCCACCCGCCGGATGATCTGGACCCTGCCGGCCGCCGGCGTGATCGCGGGCGCCGCCTCGATCGGGGCGATGGTCCGCGGCGGCCCGGCCTACTACCTCAACGGCGCCGAGCCCTTCCGCCTGATCATGTGGGTGACCAGCGTCTGGTTCGGAATGATCGCGATGATCTGCCTGGTCGGCATCCTGGCCGCGGTACGCGTACGCGCCACCGCACTCACCGGTCTCATGCTCGGCCTGCTCGGCGGCATCTCGATGCTGATGTTCGCGGCGGTCCCCCCGGCCACACCGATCTGGGGCCTGAGCGCGAAAACCCTGACTCTGTCCTGCGGCGCGCTCTACAGCGCCGGCTGGGTGGCGATGGGCTGGGCGGTCTTCCGCTCACGCATGTTCAGCCGCGGCGACGGCCTGATGCTGATGCTGTGCGGGCCGATGATCGGCTTCGCCGGGCTCTGGCTGTCGCCGTTCCACACCGCGGGCGCGCTGCTGATGATCGCGGCCGGCCTGGGCATCGCCTGGAAGTCCGGCAGTACGCTCCGCGCCGTCCGCGCCGGCCGCGCCGCCGACCTGGCCGCACAGGCCGGCCCACCGCTGGAGCTCGCCGAGATCCGCCCGCGCCGGGTACGCAAGCCCAAGCCGCCCAAGCCACCGAAGGCCCGCAAGCAGCCCAAGCCGTCGAAGCGGTCGGCCCGGGGCAAGCAGACCGACCCGAAACGCGGCGACCACGCCGGCGCGACCGAGACCCGCCAGCCGCACCAGGACCGCCACGCCGACCGGCCCGGCACGCAGGACCGGCACGCGGCCCAGGACCGCCACGGCGCCCAGGACCCACACGGCGCCCGGGACCGGCACGGGGCACAGGACCGGAACGCGGCCCAGGACCGGCACGGCGCGCACGACGGGCACGGCGCTCGGGACCGGAACACGGCCCAGGACCGGAACGCCGGCCTGGACCGGCATGCGGCCCGAGACCCGCACCCGGCGCAGGAGCGGCCGGCTTCCCTCGACTACCAGGCGGGCGGGCGGCGAGGGGCGCCGCAGGGCGGCTACGCGGGCCAGGACCGTTGGGCCGACCGCAACGCGGACCACAGCGCCTGGTCCAACCGCGACACCGGCCAGGAACGCGACGCCGACCGCGCCGCGGACCAAGGCAGCGGGGCGAACCGCCACGCCGACCGCGACCGTCGTGCCGACCGCAGCGCGGACCGGCGCGGTTGGTTCGGCCGCAACGCCAACCGGCACCGCGACGCCGACCGCGACCCGGGCCAGCACGGTCGGTCGAACCGCGACGCCGACCAGCGTGCCTGGTCGGACCGCGACGCGGGCCGAGCGGACCGCGGGGCCAACGAGTCCGCGCGCGGCGGCCGGGCCGCACGCCCGGATGAGCCGACCGTGGACCCGAAGGTGGCCGCCGGCCAGGCGGCGCCGGCAGGCAACCCGGCCAAGGACGAGAAGCCGTCCCGCCGCCCCGGCAAGCGCCGCCTGCGCCTCGGGGCCACCACGCGGGAAACCACACCCTCCCCGGCGACGCCGGCCCCGCCCGCGTCGCCGAAGGAGTCCACGCCGGAGGAGGAGCGCAGGCGATGGGGTCGACCGGGCGCTGACGACCGCAAGCGCTGACCCCACCGAGGACCGGGCACAGCCGACGCCGCCCACCCGGCGCCGGCTGTGCCCGCCGTTACGTCTCCGGGTCGGAGCGGCGTCCGGCGCGCAGGACCTCCGACAGCAGGTGCTCGCTGCCTTCGCCCCGGCTGTGGATCTGCCAGTAGTACGGCGCCAGCCGGTCCGGGTCGGCCTGCTCGGCGTCGACGGACAGCGACACGTGCGCCGCGTACACCCCTTTGCCCGCCAGGGCGTCGTGCAGGTTGAGCACCCAGTTCCGCAGGGCCGCGCAGGCGATCCCGACGTTGCCGAGCGCGGCCGACGGCGCCACCGAGGACGGGCCGGTCGTGTAAAGCAGGGTGCCCGTACCGCGTTCGATCATGTCCGGCAGCACCTGGCCGGTCGCGGTGATGGCACCGTGCACATAGAAGTCGATGTGCGGCTGGACATTGGCCACGCTCACGTCCAGCGGTCCCGCCAGCACCAGCCCGGGCTGCGGACCGCGCGGCGCGGGGGAGTACTCCAGCACCTCGACGGGCTCGTGGTTGGCCGCGATCTCCTTGAACGCGCCCACCAGGCTCGGCCGGTCCATGATGTCGGCGGGGTACCCGGCCGCCGCGACGCCGTCCTCGGCCAGCCGGGCCACCAGTTCATCCAATGTGGACGTCGTACGGGCGATCAGCGCGACCTCGTACCCCTGCTCGCCGAACACCCGGCCGACCGAGAGGCCGAGGCCGGGCCCGGCGCCGACGATCGCGATGGTGGGCATGTCAGCGCCGCGTGTCGACGACGAGCTTGCCGAGCTTGTGCCCGCCGAAGTCGGCCAGGGCGCGCGGCGCGTCGGACATGGCGTACGTGTGGGTGATCGGCACCCGCAGCGCGCCCGAGGCGATCGCGTCGAGGATGGTGCCCACGGTCTCCGGCGTCGCGGTCGGCTGGATCGGGGTGACCGTGAGGTCGTCGCGCCCGATGGCCTCGGCGGTCGCGCCGATCGCCGACGAGAAGCGGCCGCCCGGCGGAAGCATCGCGCCGAGGGTGGCCGCGTCGCCGGCGGCGTGCGCGATCGCGGTCAGGCCGGGCGGGGCGGCGAGGCCGTCGGTGTAGTCGAGCGTCTCGTTGGCGCCCAGGCCGCGGACGAACTCGGTCGGTTCGCCGGGACGCGCGGTCGCGTACACCGTGGCGCCCGTGGCCCTGGCCAGTTGCACGGCGAACGCGCCGACGCCGCCGGTCGCGCCGGCGACCAGCACGATGTCGTCGGCGGTCAGGGCCAGCGTGTCGACGAGCGCCTTGGCCGTGACCGCGGCCAGCCCCGCCGCGGCGGCCTGTTCCTCGCTGATGCCCGGCGGCAGCGGCACGACGCTGCGGGCGTCGAAGATGATCGTGTCGGTGAGCGCGCCGCGGGCCAGCGTCATCCCGGTGATCACGCCGGCGACGCGGTCCCGCGGGCGGATCGTCGCGACGCCGGGACCGACCCGCTCGACGGTGCCGGCGAAGTCGCGGCCGAGGACGACCGGAAATCGATGGGGTACGGAGTCCCACAGCAACCCCGCGCCCGTCGCCGCGTCGATGCCGTTGACCGAGGCCGCCTCCACCGCCACCCGGACCTGCCCGGGGCCGGGGTTGGGAACCGGTATGTCCAACAACGCCGGACTCTGGTCGCGACCGGCGACCGCCAATGCTCGTGCCAACGCGAGACCACCTCACCTAACCGGGGGATTGTCCCTGCTTAGCTCCTTCTGCGACGCTAGCACGACCGGGGAAAAGACCCCGGTTACCGCCGTAAGGTATTCGCCATGTCTCCCGGGAGCCTGCGGGCCGACGCCGAGCGCAACCGCCGCCAACTCCTCGATGCCGCCCGCGCGGTTTTCGCGGCCCGTGGCCTCGACGCGCCACTGGACGACATCGCTCGCCGGGCCCGCGTCGGCAACGCCACGCTCTACCGCCGCTTCCCGCGCCGCCGCGACCTCGTCGGCGCGGTCTTCGTCGAGCCGCTGCGCGAGGTGGTGGCCACCGCGAGGGCCGCGCTCACCGAGCAGGACCCGTGGCGGGCGTTCGCCAGCCACCTGAGCTACCTGTGCGAGCTCCAGTCCCGCGACCGCGCGCTGGCCGAGCTCCTCACCGCGCGGATGTCCGAAGTGGACGAGCTGGACGACCTGCGCGACATCGCCTTCGACTGCCTGGTCGAACTGGTCGACCGCGCCCGCGCCGCCGGCGCCGTCCGCCCGGACGTCGACCACGCCGACGTGGTGCTGATCCTCATGGCCAACGCCGGCCTGGTCGAACGCATCGCCGCCAGCGCCCCGGACGCCTGGCGCCGCCACCTGAGCTACGTCCTCGACGGCCTCCGCCCCACGGGCGCCCCGGCCGTGACCACCCCCGCACCACGCCTGGCCGAGCCCCTGCCGGGCTGACCCGCCGTCCGGGGGCCGGCGAGCGCGGCGGAGAATGGCCGACGTGCCCGTCACCGTGATCACCGAGCCGGACGACGAGCGGCTCGCCGACTACCGGGCGCTGACCGACGTCGAGCTCCGGACCAGGTGGGAGCCGCCGCACGGCCTCTTCATCGCCGAGGGTGAGCTGGTCCTCCGCCGCGCCCTGCGGGCCGGCTATCGGCCCCGCTCCTTCCTCGTCGACGAGAAGCGCGTCGACCAGCTCGGCGACCTGGCCGACGCCGCCCCGGTCTACGCCGCCGGCCAGGCCGTCCTCGAGCAGGCGACCGGCTTCCACGTGCACCGCGGCGTCCTCGCCAGCTTCCACCGCCGCCCCCTGCCGGACGTCGACACCGTGCTCGCCCAGGCGCGGCGGCTGGCCATCCTCGAGGACGTCAACAACCACACCAACGTCGGCGCGATCTTCCGTGGGGCCGCCGCGCTCGGGGTCGACGCCGTGCTGCTCTCGCCGTCCTGTGCGGACCCGCTCTACCGCCGCAGCGTCCGGGTGAGCATGGGCGAGGTGTTCGCGGTGCCCTACGCGACCCTGGACCCGTGGCCCGACGGCCTGCGGCGGGTGCACGACGCCGGCTTCACCGTCATCGCCATGACCCCGGCCGCCGACGCGGTGCCGTTGCAGCGGCTGACCGAGCGGCAACGGCGCAAGGCCGCGCTCCTGCTCGGCGCCGAGGGACCCGGCATCAGCGCGAAGGCCGTCGCCGCGAGCGACGTCCGGGTCGCCATCCCGATGCGCAACGGCGTCGACTCCCTCAACGTCGCCGCCGCGGCGGCCGTCGCCTTCTGGGAGCTCGGCCGCGCCGACTAAGGCAGCAGCTTGGCGTAGGTCTCCGGCACGAAGTGCGGGCCGCCGGGCGTGAAGACCTCCGAGTCCGACGCCGCCGACCACGCCTCCGCCGGCACGGCGGCGACCAGGGCGGTCACCACCGGCGAGCCGGACCAGGCCGGCTGCCGGGCCAGCAGGCCGAGCGCGACCAGCGACTCCTCGACCTCGCCGACGCACTCGAACGGCTTGTGGCCGTCGATGCCGAGGATCTCCAGGTAGCCCGGGATCTGCGCGGGGTCGGCGAACAGGTCGAGGTCGAAGATCTTGATCAGCCGCTCCGGCGTCATGAACGGCGCCATGGCCAGGAAGACGAACCGGCACTTCGGGCAGTTGCCGCACCAGCGCGCGGTCGCGTCCCGCAGCTTGAACGCCTGGTTGCAGCTCGTCACCACGTGGTCGTAGCCCGAGAACCCGGCGAACAGCTTCGCGATGTGCAGCTCCGAGAGCGTACGCAGCAGCGAGAAGTAGGGGTCGACGAGCCCGGCGTGGGCGGCCAGCGCGGCCCGCAGCAACCCTTCGGCCTCCACGCCCTTCGACCACTGGTGGTTGATCTCGTGACCGTTCCAGATCAGGTTCGGGTCGGACGCCGAGCGCTCGTTGGACATCACCACCGGCCCGAGCCCGTGCAGCACCGCCGTGGCCACCGCGATCAGCGAGTTGATCGCCGTGACCGGGATGTGCCCGTTGAGCGCGCCGCCGGCGTTCAGGTCGAGCAGGTACGGGTCGAGCGTGCGCCGGGCGGCCAGGGCCGGCACGCCGGACGCCTCGTTGACCGCCGCGATGATCCGGTTGGGGTTGACCGAGAACGGCACCGGGTCCAGCCCGCCGGTGCGCAGCGTCTCCAGCGTGACGATCGAGTCCTTGCCGCCGCCGACGGCCGACAGCGGCCGCCCCTCGGTCAGCTCCGGCGCGGGCGCAACCGGCGGCACCACACCGGGCGTGACCGGCACCAGGGAGAGGACGTGCGGCAGGTCGTTGCGGTACGCGTACTCCGCGAGGCCCTTGGTGTAGATCGCGGTGACGTATTCGAGCACCGCGTCGGAGACGGGCGCGGGCAGCTCGATGCGCGGCGGCGCGGCGGCCTTGTAGTAGCTGACGCCGGCCACGAGGTGCAGCAGCGACAGCACCTGCCGGACCGTGGCCAGCCGCGCCGGGGAGGGCGGCGCCGCCGGCACCGGCAGCGTCACGGTCTCGGTGAACGACACCGGCCCGGCCGCACCGTCGAGCTCGTAGGAGAAGGTCGCCACGCCGGTCGACGGATCGAACGACGCGGACGGGAACCGGAACACCGCCATCTGGCCGAGCTGCTCGTTGCGCACACGCCATACTAGGTCGGCGCCCGCCACCGGGCCGCTCGACACCACGAGGAGCGCACGTATGAGGCTCGCCGACCTGCAGGGACGCCGGGTTGCCGTGTGGGGCACCGGCCGCGAGGGTCGGGCCGCGGTGCTGGCCGTGGCCGCGCGGCAGCCGGCGAGCCTGGTCGCGGTCGACGACGGCGGCAACTTCCTCAGCCTGCCCTGGGAGGGCGAGCTGGCCGCCGCGGCGCCGCTCACGGACCGTTACGAGGCGCTGGCCGAGGCCGACGTCGTGGTCCGCTCGCCGGGGGTGCCGCAGACCCACCCGTGGATGGTCAAGCTGCGTGAGCAGGGCGTCCCGGTCACCCAGGGCACCGCGCTCTGGATGGCCGACCGCGCCGACCGGACCGTCGGCGTCACCGGCAGCAAGGGCAAGAGCACCACGTCGAGCCTGGTCAGCCACCTGCTCACCGCGGTCGGCCGGCCCAACGTCTACGGCGGCAACATCGGCGTGCCGGTGCTCGACCTGCCCGCCGACGCCGACCAGTACGTGCTGGAGCTGTCCAGCTACCAGTGCTCCGACCTGACCGACTCGCCCCGCGTCGCGGCGATCACCGCGCTGTTCCCCGAGCACCTCGACGCGCACGGCGGCGAGGAGGAGTACTACCGCGACAAGCTCAACCTGATCGCCCACGGACCGAAAGCGATCATCTACAACGGCGCCGATGCCGGCCTGGCCGCCCGCCTGCGCGATCAGCCGGGCGCGACCGCGGCCAACGTCGACGGCGGCTTCCGCATCGCCGGGGACGACGTGCTCGCCCCCGACGGCACCCGGCTGTTCGCCCGGACCGCGCTCAACCTCACCGGCCGCCACAACGCCGGCAACCTCTGCGTCGCCCTCGCGGTGCTGACCGCGCTCGGCGTCGACTGCGTGGCCCACGCGACCGAGCTGGAAGCCGCCGCCCGCGGCTTCCAGCCGCTGCCGCACCGCCTCGCCGAGATCGTCGACCCGACCGGTCTCACCTTCGTCGACGACACCCTGGCCACCAGCCCGCACGCCACCATGCACGCGATCGACGCGTACGACGGCCGCCCGTTGACCGTGATCGTCGGCGGCACCGACCGCGGCCTGGACTACACGGCGTTCCGCGACTACCTGGAGGCGCACGGCCCGATCACGGTGCTCGGCATCCCCGACAGCGGCGCCCGCATGGTCGACGCGCTCAAGGGCCTCGACCACGTGCACGCGGAGGTCGTCGACGACCTGGTCACCGCCGTCCACCGCGCCCGCGCCGTCACCCCGGCCGACGGCGTCGTGCTGCTCTCCCCGGGCGCCCCGAGCTACGGGAAGTTTCGGAACTTCGAACACCGCAGCGCCGCGTACGCCGAAGCGATCAAGGATTCCGCACCGGCCTGACGCAACGAATGCCGTCACTCCCGCGCCCTAGGAACGTGATGGTTGACGCGATCGCCCGCACCGACCGGTTCGAGTCGGTCTACACGGCGCACTACGCGCCGCTCGTGCGCCTGGCCTACATCACCGTGGGCAGCATGCCGGCGGCCGAGGACGTCGTGCAGGAGGCCTTCGTCGACTGGTACCGGCGGATCGGCGAAGTCGACCGGCCCGCCGCGTACCTGCGCCGCGCGGTCGCCTCCCGGTGCACCTCGTGGGTCCGCCGGCGGGTGCTCGAGCGCCGCCACGCCGGCACCACGGAACAACCGCCGGCGCTTCCGCCCGACCCACACGCCGTCGCCGTGCGGCGCGCGCTCGGCCGGCTCAACCCACGCCAGCGGGTAGCCGTCTTCCTGCGCTTCTACCTTGACCTGTCCGTACCCGAGGTGGCCGAGGCCCTGGACTGCCCGCTCGGCACCGCCAAGTCGCTCCTGCACCGCGGCCTCGCCGTGCTGCAGTCGGAGCTGGAGGACCGATGACCGCCGAGCCCCGCGTCGCCGAGATCATCCACCGCGTCACCGACGCCATCCCCGTCGTCACCCCACCAGCCACCGAGATCCAGGACCGGGCGGCGATACGCACGACCGCCCGGCCGCCGGCCCAAGGAGGCCGACGGGCGACGTGGCGGCCGGCCGTGCTCGCCGGCGCCGCCGTGCTCGCGACGGTCGTCGGCGCAGGAGTCGTGCTGCACGGGAGCGGCGGCCCGCGTCAGGTGGCCGGGCCGAGCCCGTCGGCCAGCGCCCCGACCGCGCCCGGGCCGGCCCGGCTCCCGCACCGGATGGCGCCCAGCGGGGTGGCCACCGACCTGCTCTCCGACGCCCCGCCCGGCCGGGTGATCGCCCTGTTCCGGGACCGCGGTGACCGCGACTACGTGGCGCTGGCCCCGAACGGCCGCAGCTATCGCCGCGTCGACGTCGGGCCCGCGGGCGCCGCCGCGGCTCTCGCCCCGGACGGGCTGTCGATCGCCCTCGGCGACCCGCAGCACGTCACCGACGAGGTGACGGTCGTCGACGTGCGGACCGGGCGGGCGCGCGGGTTCGCGCTCGACCCGCCGGTCGCCGCCCGCCCGCTGGCCTGGAGCGCGGACGGCCGGCGGGTGGCGTTCGCGACCCAGGAAAGACCGGGCCGGTTCGGTGCCGGCCCGGCCGCCATCGACGTCCTCGATGTGGAGTCGGGCGCGTTCCGGCGGGTGGCCCCGCCGGTCGCGGGCACGGTGGGGCTCATCCGGGCCGCGTTCGGTCCGGCCGGCGCGACGCTGACGGTCGCCGCCGGCGGTCCGGACGGTTGCGTCGTCACCGTGGTCGACCCGCCGAACAGTCACGCGCTGGAGCCCGGGATCGCCGGCTGCGTCGAGGTCGCGGCCGTCGCCGTCGACCGGGACACCGGCGTCACCGCGCTCGTCGAGCGCCGGCCCGACGGCGACCGCCTGACGTTCCGCGCCGGCCCGGCCGCGCCGGACCAGCTCCCGGACGACCGCGCGGTGCCGGCCGGCACGACGATCGTCGGTTGGCCGGGCGACGCCGGCCCCTGGGTGGCCGGGTCCACGGGGGGCCTGCGGGAGGTGCCGCTGCCGCACGGCGAGCTGCGCCAGGTGGCCTGGTTCGTCGGCAACGTGACGGAGTACCAGCTGGCCACCGACCTCCTGCCGGGGCTCGAGGTCGTCGACGGGGACTGACGCGCCCGGTCCCGCTGGGGCCCTTGGTGTGCTAGACCGTGAGGATGACGAGCACCGACGACCTGTTGGCCCGGCATCGTGCTGTGATGCCGAGCTGGATGCCGCTCTACTACGCCGAGCCGCTCGAGATCGTTTCCGGGTCCGGGCGCCGGGTGACCTGCTCCGACGGCCGCACCTACCTCGACTTCTTCGGCGGCGTGCTGACCACCATGGTCGGCTACGACATCCCGGAGATCACGCAGGCCGTGGAGCGGCAGCTGCGCACGGGCGTCGCGCACACGTCGACGCTCTACCTCATCCGGGCGCAGGTCGAGCTGGCGGAGAAGATCGCCCGCCTGTCCGGCATTCCGGACGCCCGGGTCTTCTTCACCAACTCGGGCACCGAGGCCAACGAGGCCGCGCTGCTGATGGCCACCAACATCCGGCGGTCCAACCAGATCCTCGCGGTGCGCAACAGCTACCACGGCCGGTCGTATGCGGCGATGGGCATCACCGGCCACCGCGGCTGGTCGTCGAGCTCGCTCAACCCGCTCCAGGTGAGCTGGCTGCACTCCAGCGACCGGCTGCGGGGCCTGCTGTCCCGGCTCGGCCCCGACGACCACGTCGACGCGGCCGTCGACGACCTGCGCGAGGTGCTGGCGACGCAGACCGCCGGCGACGTCGCCGCCCTGATCGCCGAGCCGGTGCAGGGCGTCGGCGGGTTCGTGGCCGGCCCCGACGGGCTGCTCGGCGCGCTCAAGAAGGTCCTCGACGAGACGGGCATCCTGCTCATCTCCGACGAGGTGCAGACCGGCTGGGGCCGCACCGGCGACCACTTCTGGGGCTACCAGGCCCACGACGTCGTGCCCGACCTGCTGACCTTCGCGAAGGGCATCGGCAACGGGTACGCGCTGGCCGGCGTCGTCGGCCGGGCCGACGTGATCAACGCGGTGCCGGCGATCTCGTTCTCCACGTTCGGCGGCAACCCGATCTCGACCGCGGCCGGCAACGCCACCCTCGACTACGTGCTCGAGCACGACCTGCAGGGCAACGCGGCCCGGGTCGGCGCGATCCTGCGCGACGGCCTGGTCGAGGCCGTCGGCGACAGCCCGATCGTCGGCGAGATCCGCGGCCGGGGCCTGATGCTGGCCGTCGAGTTCGTCCAGCCGGGCAGCAACGAGCCGGACGTGCCGGCGACCTTGCGGGTCTTCGAGGCGTGCAAGCGGGGCGGCCTGCTGGTCGGCAAGGGCGGTCTCTACAACAACGTGATCCGGATGGGCCCGCCGCTCACGCTGACCGAGGACGAGGCCCGCGAGGCCCTGGAAATCCTGGTCACAGCGATTCGGGAGGCATCAGCCGCCTAACCGTTACCGCACCGAGAACCCCGCCGCGCAGGCTCTGCCGGCGGGGTTTCGCATGCGTGTCGGCGCGTAACAGTTTGAAAACTTCACCCAAAGTCTTGACACGGAGGTGGCTTCAGTAAGAACTTTTACCACTAACAGTTAACACTCCTTTCCGAAAGGCGGGCCCCATGATCGAGCGCGAGGCCGACTCGACCGCGACCGCGGTCGTCGATGCCTCGCCCGCCGACGGGGTCCTGCTCCGGGTGCGTGCGGGTCTTCCCGAGTTCACCGGCGCGCTGCAGCGGGTGGCCGAGCAGGTGCTCGCCGACCCGGCCGCCGCCGCCCGGGCCACGATCGTGGAGCTGGCCGAGCGCAGCGGCACCTCGCCGGCCACGATCACCCGGTTCTGCCGGGCGCTCGGCTTCGACGGGTACGCCGACCTCCGGTTGGGCATCGCGGCGGAGACCGGCCGGGCGCGCTCGGCGGGCTGGACGTTCGACATCGGCCGCGAGATCCAGCCGACCGACCCGCTCGACCGGGTGCTGGGCCAGATCATGGCCGCCGACACCCGGGCGATGCACGACACCGCCGCGCTGCTCGACCTGGCCGAGGTCGAGCGGGCCGCCGACGCGATCGCCGCCGCCACCCGGGTCGACATCTTCGGCGCGAGCGGCAGCGCCCTGGTCGGCGAGGAGATGCAGTTCAGCCTGCACCGCATCGGCGTCGCCGCGTGGGCCTGGACCGACGTGCACAACGGCCTGGCCAGCGCCGCGCTGCTGCGCCCCGGCGACGTCGCGCTGGGCGTGAGCCACAGCGGCGCCACCCGCGAGACCATCGAGATGCTGGCCGAGGCCGGCAGCCGGGGCGCCACCACGGTCGCGCTGACCAGCTTCCCCCGGTCGCCGCTGGCCGAGCTGGCCGACATCATCCTCCTGACCGCCGCGCAGGCCACCACGTTCCGGCCCGACGCGCTCTCGGCCCGGCACCCCCAGCTGGTCGTGCTCGACCTGCTCTACATCGCGGTCGCCCAGCGCACCCACGACCGCGCGCACGCCTCGTTCCAGCGCACCGCGCAGGCGGTCGACGGCCACAAGACGGCGAAGGGGGCGGCATGATCTCCGCCCGCGGTTACGCCGAGGCCGTGCGCCCGCTGCTCGACGGTCTGCTCGACGCCCAGGCCGACGACCTGGCGCGGGCCGCGGACCTGGTCGCCGAGAGCCTGCGGGCCGGGGGAGTGCTGCAGGCGTTCGGCGCCGGCCACTCCGCCGCGTTCGCCGCCGACCTGGTCGGCCGGGCCGGCGGACTGGTGCCGACCAACCGGATCGACCTGCACGACCTGGTGCTGCACGGCGACGCGCACCGCGACGTGCTGGGCGACCCCAAGCTCGAACGCGACCCGGGCGTGGCCCACCAGCTCTACGCGCTGGCGAGGCCACAGCCGCAGGACGTGTTCGTGATGGCCTCGCAGTCGGGGATCAACGGCTCGGTCGTCGAGCTCGCGGCCCTGGTCAAGGCGCGGGGCCACCAGCTGATCGCGGTCACCTCGGTGGCGCACACGACGCGGGTGGCGCCACGCCACCCGTCCGGTCGGCGGCTGGCCGACCTCGCTGACGTCGTGCTGGACAACGGCGCGCCGTACGGCGACGCACTGCTGCCGACGCACGACGGCGGCACGGTCTGCGCGGTCTCGTCGGTCACCGCTGCGCTGTTGGCGCAGTTGTTGACCGCCGAGGTCGTGCGACGGTTCCACCAACTCGGAGAGGTGCCCCCTATCTACCTCTCCGCCAACGTCCCCGGTGGGGACGCGCACAACCACGCCCTCGAATCGCGGTACGCCGGGCGACTCCGGCGCACCGCTTGACCCCGATCGATGAATCGAGGAGACAAGATGTCGCAACTCCCCGACAGCACGTCGGACCTCAGCCGCCGCTCGCTGCTGCGCGGTACGGCGGCCGCCGGTCTGCTCGCCACCCCCGCCGTCGCGCTGCTCTCCGCTTGTGCCGGCAGCTCGACCGGGGACGACAAGGCCGAGACCACCGACAAGACGTCGGACAACCCGCTCGGCGTGGCCGACAGCGGCAAGGTCGACGTCGTCGTCTTCAACGGCGGCCTCGGTGACGCGTACGCCAAGTTCGACGTGACGGTCTTCAACAAGAAGCACCCGAACGTCACCGTCAACCTGAGCTCCACCCAGAAGATCAAGACCGAGCAGCAGCCGAAGTTCAGCACCACGCCGTCCGACCTGATCAACAACGCCGGCGCCGACATCATGGCGCTCGACACGCTGGTCAACGAGGGCGCGCTGACCGAGCTCACGCCGCTGCTGGACGCACCGAGCTGGGACGACCCCAACACCAAGGTGCGGGACACCCTGCTGCCGGGCACCGTCAACGACGGCACGTTCGACGGCAAGGTGTTCGTGCTCAACTACGCGTACACCGTGTTCGGTGTCTGGTACAACCAGGCCCTGTTCGACAAGAACAGCTGGACCGTCCCGACGACCTTCGACGAGTTCTTCGCTCTCGCGCCGAAGATCAAGTCGGCGGGCCTGGCGCCGTTCGCGTTCGCGGGCAAGTACCCGTACTACATGCGCTGGGCGATCATGAGCTGGATCTGGCAGTCCGGCGGCAAGCAGGCGGTCGTCGACATCGACAACCTGAAGCCGGGTTGCTGGAAGACGCCCGAGGTGATGGCCGCGCTCGAGGCGACCGAGAAGATCGTCAAGGACGGCTACACGCTGGCCGGCAGCGCGACCCTGAGCCACACCGAGTCGCAGCAGGCGTTCCTCGACGGCAAGGCCGCCCTCCTGCCCTGCGGCACGTGGCTGGAGAACGAGATGCGCCAGACGATCCCGTCCGGCTTCCAGATGAAGCTGGCGAACTTCTGGAGCGTCAGCGCCAACGACAAGGCCAAGGGCGCGGTGTACGCCGGTTCGGGCGAGAACTGGATCGTCCCGAAGAAGGCGGCCAACGCGGCGGCCGGCATGGAGTTCCTGCGGGCGATGCTCTCGGTCGAGGGTGCCGGCAAGTTCGCCGAGCTGACCAGCTCGCTGTCGTCGCGGGCCGGTTCGGGCGACAAGGTGACCAACTCGACCGCGCTGGTCTCGGCCGGCGAGGTCATGAAGAAGGCCAGCGGTGACCTGGTCTCCTTCAAGCACCCCGACTGGTACGCCGACATCGACAAGGCGGAGCAGAACGCGATCGGCGAGCTGATGGCCGGCCGCATGACCGCGGCGAAGTTCGCCGATACGCTCCAGCAGGCCACGGACAAGGTGGCCAAGGACAGCGCCATCAAGAAGTTCACCCGCGACGCCTAAGAACGGATAGTCGAGATGCGGCACGGTAAAGCCCGCTTCGTCACGAGCTTTCTGTTCCTGCCGGTGCTTCTGTACGTGTTCTACGTGCTGTGGCCCTATGCGCAGGACATCGGATACTCGCTGACCAACTGGGGCGGCTACTCGGACACACAGGAGTTCGTCGGGCTGGACAACTACGTCCGGCTGGTCAAGGACGAGCTGATCCGCAAAGCCTTCTGGCACAGCGTTTTCTTCCTGGTCACCGTGCCGGTCTTCACGATCGCGCTGGCCCTGCTCTTCGCGTTCCTCCTCAACGTGGGTGGACGCGGGAGCAGGGCCGGGGTCCGCGGCGTGTGGGGCTCCAACGTCTACAAGGTGATCTTCTTCTTCCCGCAGGTGCTCTCGCTGGTGCTGGTCGCCATCATGTGGCAGGCCATCTACCGCGGCGACGAGCAGGGCCTGCTCAACGGGATCCTGATGAAGATCGGTCTGGTCGACCGCGACAACCCCCTGCAGTTCGTCGCCGACCCGACGCCCTTCCTCGGCGTACCCACCGTGCTCTGGTGGTTGCTGTTGATCGCGGTCTGGGGTGGCACCGGCTTCTACATGGTGCTGTTCTCCGCGGCGATGCAGTCCATCCCGAAGGACATCTTCGAGGCGGCCACCCTCGACGGGGCCAGCCGGGTGAGCACCTTCTTCCGGGTCACCCTGCCGCTGCTGCGCGACTCGGTCTCGGTCGCCTGGGTCTACCTGGGCTTCATCGCCCTCGACATGTACGCCCTGGTCTACGTCATGACGCCGAGCCAGGGCGGTCCGGACCACGCGAGCGAGGTGTTCGCGTCGGTCATCAACTTCACCGCGTTCAACAAGGGCCAGTTCGGCTACGCCTGCGCGATCGCGGTGGCGCTCGGCATCTTCACCCTGCTGCTGGCCGCCGTGCAGCTGCGGATCACCCGCCGCGAGCGGATCGAGTACTAGGAGCTTCGAATGAGCACGGTCACCACGCCTCCCTCGACGGGAACCGTCGGGGTGCAGCCGGCGCCGTCCGGCCGGGGTCGGCCCGCGAAGTCCGGCTCCTCGATCGGCGACACCGCGTTCAGCGGCTTCTCGCACCTGTTCCTGCTGGTGTGGGGCGCCATGGTGGTGCTGCCGCTGCTGTGGGTCGTCATGTCGTCGTTCAAGACCGACGCCGAGATCATCCGCAACCCGCTCTCGATGATCCCGGACGGCCTGCACTGGGACAACTTCTCCCGGGCCTGGACGAACGGGCACTTCACGGACGTCTTCCTGGACACCGTGATCATCGTGGGTGGCGGCGTGTTCCTCACGATGCTGCTCGGCTCGATGGCCGCGTACGTGTTGGCCCGCTACGAGTTCCCCGGCAACCGGGTCATCTACTACCTGTTCCTGGCCGGGCTGACGCTGCCCGTCTACATGGCCGCGGTGCCGCTCTACAAGGGCATCGACAACATGGGCAACATCGTGCCGTTCCTCGGGCACAACCAGTACGCGATGCTGATCCTGGTGTACGTCGCCTGGTCGCTCTCGTTCACCGTCTTCTTCATGCACTCGTTCTTCCGCACGCTGCCGTCGTCGGTGGCGGAGGCGGCCCTCGTCGACGGCTGCACGCACACCTCGCTGTTCTTCCGGGTGATGCTGCCGATGGCCAAGCCCGGCCTGATCAGCATCGGCATCTTCAACGTGATCGGCCAGTGGAACCAGTGGTACCTGCCCGTGCTGCTGATGCAGCCCGAGGGCGGCGACGAGAAGAAGGCCCCGATCGCGCAGGCGCTGATCGACCTGTCCGTGAACCAGGGCTACAAGTCCGACTGGTCGGGCATGTTCGCCGGCCTCACGATGGCCATGCTGCCGGTGCTCGCGGTCTACATCATCTTCCAGCGCCAGGTGCAGGCCGGCCTGACGGGCAGCATCACGAAGTAACTGTCGTACCCGTCGGGTTGAATGAACCCGTGCTGGTCGCGGCGGTTCCGGGGGAGGGCGGTTCGGGTCGGCTCCTGCCGCTCGACGACGGGGGCCGCCCAGCCGGGCCCGCCGCGACCGTGCCGTCACTGGCCGCGGCGGTGGCCTCCGTCGAGGCCGCGTCGCGGCCGCGCTGGGTCTGGCCGTCGACCTCCGCGCTCTATCCTTCGCTGCTGGCGGCCGGCGTGCGGGTCGAGCGCTGCCACGACGTCGAGCTGACCGAGGCGTTGCTGCTGGGGTCGGCCGGGTCGTGGGGTTCGCCCCGGTCGGTCGCCGCGGCGTTGGCCCGGCTGCGTGGTGGGCCGGTGCCGCCGGATCCGCCGCCGCTCGCGGCCTCGCCGCCCGGCGACGGTCAGGCGGCCCTGTTCGCGGCGGTGCCCCCGGCGGTCTCCCTCGACGACCTCGTGACGGTCCACGCCGACCAGCGCGCCCGGATGGCCGCCGTGCCCTCGCCGCCGGGGCGGTTCCGGCTGCTGGTCGCGGCCGAGTCGGCCGGCGCCCTGGTGGCGGCCGAGATGGGCGCGGCCGGGCTGCCGTGGCGGTCCGACGTCCACGACGCGTTGCTCCGCGAGCTGCTGGGCGCGCCGTCCGCCGTGGGTGGGCCGCCGGCCCGGCTCGCGGCGCTGGCCGCCGAGATCGCCGCCGCGTTCGGCGTCCGCTCGCTGCATCCCGAGTCGCCGGGCGAGCTGCTCAAGGCGTTCCACCGGGCCGGGGTCGACGTGCCCAACACGCGCTCCTGGACCCTGCAGCGGGTCGACCACCCGGCGGTCCGGCCGGTGCTGGCCTACAAGGAGCTGTTCCGCATCTGGACGGCGCACGGCTGGGCCTGGCGCGACGCCTGGGTCCAGGACGGCCGGTTCCGGCCCGAATACGTGCCCGGCGGGGTGGTCTCCGGCCGGTGGGCCAGCCGGGGCGGGGGAGCGCTGCAGATCCCCAAGGTGGTCCGCCGCGCGGTGGTCGCCGACCCCGGGTGGCGGCTGGTGGTGGCCGACGCCGCCCAACTCGAGCCGCGGGTGCTGGCCGCCGTCTCCGGCGACGACCGGCTGGCCGCCGCGGGCCAGGCCGGCGACCTCTACGCGGCGCTGGCCGCCGACGCCTTCGGCGGCGATCGCGCCCGCGCCAAGGTCGCCCTGCTCGGCGCCATGTACGGCCAGACCGGCGGCGCCGCCGTGCCCGCCCTCGCGGTGCTGCGCAGCCACTACCCGACGGCGTTCGACTATGTGGAAAGCGCGGCCCGCACGGGCGAGGGCGGCGGCCTGGTCCGCTCGTGGCTCGGCCGCACCTGCCCGCCGTCGTCGGTGTCGGTGTCGCTGGCCGAGGCGGGCTACGAGTCCGGTGAGGTCGCTGACACCGGCCGGGCCCGGGCCCGCGGCCGGTTCACCCGCAACTTCGTCATCCAGGCCACGGCCGCCGAGTGGGCGCTGGCGCTGCTGGCGACGCTGCGCACGGCGCTCGCCGGCACGCCGGCCGAGCTCGTCCTCTTCCAGCACGACGAGGTGCTGGTGCACTGCCCGGCCGACCAGGCCGAGTCGGTGGTCGAGGCGGTCCACGCCGCCGGCGCCCGCGCGACCGCGACCCTGTTCGGCGACACCGAGGTCCGCTTCCCGATGGAGGCGGTCGCCGTCGACTGCTACGCGGAGGCCAAATGAGCGCTTACGTCACGTCCCGCGACGGCACCACCATCGCCTACACCCGCCTGGGCGCCGGCCCGCTGCTGGTCCTGGTCGGCGGCGGCCTCGACGACGGCGCGGAGAACGCGCCGCTGGCCACCGAGCTGTCGCGCTGGTTCACGGTCGTCAACTACGCCCGCCGCGGCCGCGGCGCCAGCGGCGACACCCAGCCTTACGCGGTCGACCGCGAAATCGACGACCTGGCCGCGCTGCTGGCCCCGGCCGACGGCTCGGCCCTGCTCTTCGGCGCGTCGTCCGGCGGCGCCCTGGCCCTGACCGGCGCGGCCGCCGGCCTCCCGGTGGCGCGCGTCGCCGTCTACGAGATCCCCTACCTGACCGACGAGCCGCTCCGCGCGGCCTGGCTGTCCTATGTGGAAGAGCTACGCGGCCTGCTGGCCCTGGGCCGCCGCGGCGACGCGGTAGCGGCCTTCATGCGCCTGGCCGGCGCCGGCGACGCCGAGATCGCGGGCGCCCGCGCACTGCCGATCTGGCCGTCGCTGGAGGCGCTGGCCCCGACCCTGGCCTACGACGCGGCCTGCCTGGGCGACGGCCGCGTACCCGCGTCGTTGCTGGCCGGCGTGGGCCAGCCGGTCCTCGTAGCGACAGGCGCGGCCGCCGACCCGCACCTGGCGGCCCTGGGCCCGAGCTTCTTCGAGACGGCCGCCGACGAGTTGGTCGCGGCCTTGCCGCACGCGGAGCGCGCGGTGGTCGAAAACTCAGGCCACGTAGCCGACCCGACAGCCCTCGCCCCACTCCTACACCGCTTCTTCACCACCTGACCGCCGCCGCGCACCCCGTTGATCGTCACCGGCGGCCACACCCCGGGGACGGCGCAGCTCGCACCCGAGGCTTGGCCTGCCGCGGTTCGCCGCTCCAGGACCGCTTCGGCCGCCGTAGGCGAGGCGGACCGCTTCCCGGGCGATCGGGGCGCCGCCGGCCCTTGCCGCATGACCGTGACCGGCGGACCGGGTTCGGCACCCGACCAGCCAGGCCCTCCGCGGGCCGGCCCATTGCGGGCCGCGCTGTGTGATTGGCCGCCGCAGCGCCTTGCCGCGCGGCCGGCGAAGCCTGGTCTGCTCGGGCCGGCGTTGTCCCGAGCCGTGTTCCGCGCGCGGGTTCGGCTCCCGACCCGCAAGGCCTGCGGTAGGCCGGCCCATCCCGAGCCGCGCTGTGTGGTTGGCCGCCGCGTTGGTCATCGCAGCGGCCGTGCAGGCCGGCGACGCCTGGTCTGCTCGCCCGGAGTTGTCTCGAGCCGTGTCCGTGCGTGGGTTCGGCTCCCGACCCGCAAGGCCTGCGGTAGGCCGGCCCATCCCGAGCCGCGCTGTGTGGTTGGCCGCCGCGTTGGTCATCGCAGCGGCCGTGCAGGCCGGCGACGCCTGGTCCGCTCGCCCGGAGTTGTCTCGAGCCGTGTCCGTGCGTGGGTTCGGCTCCCGACCCGCAAGGCCTGCGGTAGGCCGGCCCATCCCGAGCCGCGCTGTGTGGTTGGCCGCCGCGTTGGTCATCGCAGCGGCCGTGCAGGCCGGCGACGCCTGGTCCGCTCGGGCCGGCGTTGTCCCGAGCCGTGGTCCGCGCGCGAGTTCCGCCTCCCAACCGCCAAGCGCGGCGCGGGCCGACCCCTCCCCAACAGAGCGCACGCGCGAAGACATGTGGCCACATGCTTTCGCATGTAGGCGTCAGGAGGGACCCCCTCCACCCGGCCGGTCGCGGAGCTGCTGCGCGCGGTTGTGCGTTCCGCGATCTTGCGGAAGTGCGGCGTCGTGCAGGCGGGAAGAAGCCGCATCTGCCGGGCGCGCCAAGGGGGGTCCAACTTGGGGTCAGGCGCCGCTGACGATTACTAGTTCGTTGCCTTCGGGGTCGGCGATTCGCCAGCGGTTCGGCGACTCGTCGAGGAGGCGGCCGCCGGCTGCGACGGTCGTGGCGAGGCGTGTCTGCGCGCGGTCCGCCGGCACGGCGAGCTCGACGTGGATGCGGTTGCGCTGCCGGCGCCGTTCCGTCTCCGAGGTGTCGATCTCCTGGAAGACCAGCACCGGGTTGAGTCGCCGGGGGTCGTGGATGTCGCTCAGCCCGGTTCGCCGGTCGGCGGCGTATCCCAATGCGGCCAGCCAGAACGCGCGGACCGCGGCGACATCGGCAGCGTCGAGGAAGAGCTGGGCGAAGCGCGGCAGTGCCACATCGGCGGTGGCGCCGAGTGCGCGTGCCGCGGTCTGGAGGCTGCCGGCCAGCTCGGTGAAGTCGAGATCCAGGCCGTGGGCGTCGCCCTCCCACTGGTCCTTGCCGCTGTCGACGATCACCAGACCGGGGCGCAGGTCGACCAGCAGCGGGAAGCCCGCGTCGGCGGCCAGCGCCGCTGCCGCGGCGGCCAGCTCACGCTGCTGCCTCGGCGAGGAGGTGCGGTAGCAGGCCATCGCGCTGAACACCGCCTGCCAGTCCGCGGTTCCGTCCAGCGCGTCGGCCGGGACCAGGTCGACCTCGTTGCCGTCGGGGTCGGCGTGCCGGACCCCATAGGGTCCCGAAGCCTCACCCGGACTCGCCTGCTCGACCGCCGCGGCCGGTCGCACCACGTCGAGGTGGATCCGGTTTCGCAGCGGGCGCCGATCGGTCGACGGCCGGATCCGCATCCCCGGGTCGCGGCGCAACGGGTCCACGAGACCGCCGTCCGGTCCAGGCGCGTAGTCGAGCACAGGCGCCCAGAACCGTCTCAGCTCGGACGGGTTCGCGGACTCGAACACGACGCTCAGCTGCTGCAGCGCCGCCGGGTTCGCGGCCAGCCCGAGATCCCGCGCGGCCGCCGACACCGCCTCGGCGTGCTCGTCCCGGTCGAGGCGCACCCGCACGCCGGTCGCACGCAGGTCGATCGCGATCTCCGCCGACAGCTCGACGACGCGTCCGGCCAGCGAAGCTCCCTCGATCAGCGACGGCGCGTCGAACCACGCCGTCGCCACGCCGTCGATCAGACGCCAGTCCGCTCCGATCTCCATCACGTCCGGCACCGCCTCAGTTCTCCTCAGTCATCCGCTGGCTCGCGCCGTTCCTGGCGAACGCCGACCACAGGTTGAAGCCGACCACGGACGCGCCGAGGACGGCCCAGACGACGAGGAACCACGAGAAGGCGCCGGCGCGGGCGAACTGGACCACCCCGAAGATGATCACGGCCGCGCCGAAGACGGCGCCCGCTACCGCGACCGGGCGGGACGGGCGGAAGCTCAAGCCGCCCGTCGGGGCGCCGCGCTCGCGGGACGTGAACAGGGCCGGACCCTTGCCCAGGGCCGCCAGCACCGAGAAGCCGACGATCCACAGGCCGGCCAGCACGAACAGGACCGTGAACCAGTCGAACTGGCCCGTGCGGACGAACTGGACGACGCCCGCCACCAGGATCACGGTGCCGAAGACCGCCATCAATGCCGCCTGCGGGCGGCTCGGACGCACCCCGAATCTCGACATTGGACGCTTCTACCCACCGGCCGCGACCGCCACACGCAAGCCTCGGCCTCGTCGGATAGGCGACTCGTGGGATGCGTGTGACGCCTGTGGGTGATGAGACTGTCGGGCGTATCGATTCAGTCGCCGGGCGGAGGCGGGCGTGGGTCGGATCGCGGGAATCGTGGTGGCTGCCAGTGGGGGGCGGCGCATCGGCGGCCCGGAGGCGTTGTTGCGGCAGGGTGACGCCCTCCTGGTCGACTCGGTGTGTGGCATCGCCCGGGAGGTGGGCTGCGCGCCCTTGGTCGTGGTGCTGGGCGCCTCGGCCAACCAGGTGCGCCGGGCCGCCGCGCTGGAGGGGGCCACCGTCGTCATCGACAAGGCGTGGGGGACCGGGCTCGGGTCCAGCCTGCGGGTCGGGCTGGAGGCGCTGAAGGAAGCCCCGGCCGAGATCGACGCCGCCCTGGTGTTCACCGTCGACATGCCCGGCGTGACCGTCGAGGCCGCCCGGCGGGTGGCCCTCCTGCCGCACAGCGGGGCGCTGGTGTGCGCCACCTACGACGGGATGCGCAGCTATCCCATGCTGCTCGGCCGCCGGCACTGGGCCGGCATCGCCACGCTGGCCAAGTCCGACGTCGGTGCACGCCCGTACCTCCTGGCGCACAAGACCGAGATCGTCGACATCGCCTGCGACGCCGTCGCCGACGGCAACCACCTCGACAACCCGGACGCGCTCACCCTCTACGGACTGTCCCGCACCGGCGGCGAATGATCGCGGAACGGCGCATTCAGACGCCGGCCATGGGGTAGGTAGGAGGCATGGGTCAGCCTGAGAACAACGAACCGAACGACGAGCCGGACGAGCCCAACGAGCCCAACGAGTTCGGTTTCGCCGGCGGCGCGACCGGGCCCGAGCCCAACCTCTCCGAGCAGGAGGAGTCGGAGGGTGAGGAGATCGCGGTCCCGTCCGGCGACATCACCGGCGCCATCGTGAGCGCCATCGAGGGCCACCGCGACGAGGCCGACGAAGACGAGCACAAACGCTAGCTAGAGCTCGAACCGCGTACCGACCGTGTTGGGCCGGGTCGCCGCGGGCATCGCGGCGGCCAGGGCCTGCTGCGCCGTCCACGACGTGCAGTGCGACGGCACCAGCAACGCCGGCGCGAGGGCGGCCAGCGCTGTGACCGTCTCGTCGACCACGGACCCGGCGCGGAGGTGGAAGCCGCCGAGCACCGCGTAGACCTGGGCGACGCCGGTGAGCCGCTGCGCGTAGCGGACGATGTTGACCACCCCGGCGTGCCCGCAACCGGTCAGGATGACCAGGCCCTTGCCGGCCACGTGCAGCACCATCGCCTGGTCGTCATGGATCAACGGATCGGGGACCCACGAGCCGTCGACGTACGCCTGGTGGTTGGGAATGCCCTGCTCGAAGGGCACCGTCCGGTCGACCTCGCCGGTCACCAGCAGAATCCCGTCCAGGAGGTACGACGGCTGCCGGTCCTCGATGATCTCGAAGCCCACCCCCTCGATCGCGGCCCGGGACGGCACGGGCAGCTCGAACGCCCGGTCGGGCCCGGAGACCAGCCGCCGTTGCCGCCAGAAGTCCGGGTGCAGGTACACGGGCATCCGCGACGAGCCGAGTCGCCGCACCAGACCGTCGAGCCCCATCACGTGGTCGAAGTGCCCGTGGCTGAACACGATCGACTCGAACGAGTCCGGCCGCAGCTCCAGCCGGTCCAGGTTGCCGATCAGCCCGTCCGGGGTGACGCCGGCGTCGAACAGGATCCGCCGGGCCGCCCCGTCGACCCGCAGCTCCACGAGCGCCGAGAAGCCGTGCTCGGCCCGCAGCCCGTCGACCGTCTGGCCGCTCACCGACACGGAGTCCGGGACCGGCGCGGCCCGGCCGCCGCTGCCGACCGCGCCCCAGCGCCGGATCGGACCCTCGTCGGGCAGCAGCACGTCGGTGTAGTTGTCGATCAACGTGGTGACGTGCACACCGTCGACCGGACGCAGCGCGACGGACCCCTCCATCCGCCCATCATGCCGCGAAACGGCGACTAGGCGCGGCGGACCGTCAGGATCAGGTCAGCCACCAGCGCCGTCCAGCCCGTCTGGTGCCACGCGCCCAACCCGGCGCCGTTGTCACCGTGGAAATATTCAGGGAAGGCGATCAGGTCACGCCAGTCCGGGTGCGTCTGGAACAGCTCGCACGCGCCGTAGATCGCCCGCCGCCCGTTGCGGTCCCGGGTGAACAGCCCGATCACCCGCCGCGAGAGGTCGTCGGCGATGTCGGCGAGGGGTAGCCGCTCGCCGGACCCGGTCGGATATTCCACCAGCAGGTCGTCGCCGAAGAACGCCCCGAACTCGCGCAGCGCCCCGATCAGCAGGAAGTTGGTCGGCAGCCAGATCGGGCCGCGCCAGTTGGAGTTGCCGCCGAACAGGCCGCTGGTCGACTCGGCGGGCTCGTAGCCGACCGTGAACTCCTGCCCGCCGAGCGAGACCGTGAACGGCTTGTCGAGGTGCTGCCGGGACAGCGTGCGCAGCCCGTACGGCGACAGGAACTCCGACTCGTCGAACATCCGGCCCAGCATCTTGACCAGCTGCTCCGGCGCGACCATGGCCAGCAGCCGTTGCTGCCGCCCGTCGCCGGCCCGTCGCCGGGTGCCGACCACGAGGCCGTACTCGGGGCGGTTGTGCAGGAACCAGCGCAGCCGCAGCGACAGGTCGGGCAGCCGGTTGACCACCATGGATGACATCGACGCGGTCGCGGCCAACGGCAGCAGGCCGACCACCGAGCGCACCTTCAGCGGCACCTTCGAACCGTCCGGCAGCCGCAGCACGTCGTAGAAGAACGCGTCCTCGGCGTCCCACAACCCCTGCTCGTACGCCCCCGAGGCGATGTAGGCGAAGTGCTCGAAGAACTTCGTGGCGATGTCCTCGTACGCCCGGTCGCGCACCGCCAGGGTCAGCGCCATGTCGAGCAGGTTCAGGGCGTACATGGCCATCCAGCCGGTGCCGTCGGACTGCTCGAGCACCCCGGCGACCGGCAGCGCGGCCGACCGGTCGAACGGCCCGACGTTGTCGAGGCCCAGGAAGCCGCCCTCGAACACGTTGTTGCCCGTGACGTCCTTCCGGTTGACCCACCACGTGAAGTTGAGCAATAGCTTGTGCATCGCCCGCGCGAGGAAGTCGACGTCGCGCCCACCGTCGATCTCGAACACCCGCAGCGCGGCCCAGGCGTGCACGGGCGGGTTCACGTCGCCGAACGCCCACTCGTACGCCGGGATCTGGCCGTTGGGGTGCATGTACCACTCGCGGAGCAGCAGGAGCAGCTGCTGCTTGGCGAACGTTGGGTCGACGCGGGCCAACGTGACACAGTGGAACGCGAGGTCCCAGGCCGCGAACCACGGATATTCCCACGGGTCCGGCATGGAGATGACGTCGAAGTTGGTCATGTGCCGCCAGGCGCTGTTGCGCCCGTGCCGGCGACCGGGCGGCGGTGCCGGCGAGCCCGGGTCGCCGTCGAGCCACTGCCGCACGTCGAAATGGTAGAACTGCTTGCCCCACAGCAGTCCGGCCAACGCCGCCCGCAGCACCGCCGCCTCGTCGGCCGACGCGCCGGCCGGGGTCAGCGCGGCGTAGAACTCGTCCGCCTCGGCCCGCCGGGCCGCGAACACCGCGTCGTGATCGGCGCCCAGGTCGAGCGCGGGCGCCGGACCGCCGCGGCCCGGCGGCCCCGTCGCGCACAGCCGCAGCCGGATCGTGGCCGACGACCGCGCCGGCACGTCGAGCACGTAGTGCAGCGCCCCCTTGGTGCCGGTCCGCGCCGGGTTGACGGTCGCCGCACCCTGCACCACGTGGTCGTTGATCCCGTCCTTGGGATAGCGGGACCCGCCGGCCAGCCCCCACAGCCGGGCGGCGTTGGACTCGTTGTCACAGAGCAGCGGCGCCGGCGCCCCGTCGCCCTCGAGCACGAGCTCGCCCAGCACCCAGTGCCGCCCGACGAGCCGGTTGTCGCCGTCGGCGGCCAGCGTGGGCACCGCGTCCCGGCCGGGCAGCCCCCACGACCAGGTGTTGCGGAACCACAGCGTCGGCAGCACGTGCAGGGTGGCCGGCTCGGGACCCCGGTTGGCCACGGTGATGCGCACGCACATGTCGGTCGGGGAAGCCTTGGCGTAGTCGACGGTCACCGCCCAGAACCGGTCGTCGGCGAACACGCCCGTGTCGACGAGCTCGTACTCCGGCTCGTCGCGGCGCCGCAGAGCGTTGACGGCCACCAACCGGTCGTACGGGAAAGCCGCCTGCGGATAGTGGTAGCGCCAGCGCATCGCGGAGTGGGTGGGCGTGGAGTCCTCGTACCACCAGTACTCCTTGACGTCCTCGCCGTGGTTGCCGCCGTCGCCGCCGAGGCCGAACATCCGCTCCTTGAGGATTGGGTCGACGCCGTTCCACAGCGCCAGCGCGAAGCAGAACGTCTGCCGGTCGTCGCAGATCCCGGCCATCCCGTCCTCGTTCCACCGGTAGGTGCGGGACCGGGCGTGGTCGTGCGGGAAGTAGTCCCAGGCGGTGCCGTGCTCGCTGTAGTCCTCGCGGACGGTGCCCCAGGCCCGCTCGGACAGGTAGGGACCCCAGGAGCGCCAGGGGCGCGCGCCGCTGTCGGCCTCGGCGAGCCGCGCCTGCTCCGCCAGCACCTCCGCGGTCACCTCCACCTCATCGATCTTGCCCGCTTCGCGGGGCCCGCGGTCATTCTGGGGCCGGCGTGTTACCGGCGGCCTCACCCGGACACACGGGACCGCCATCTTTCCGCATGCCACGCCGGTAACAGACATATTTCGCGGCATTGAGGTGTATTTGCACTCGATTGCCCTAGGCTCCAGATCGACCCACTTGGCGCGCCGGCACCCCGCTCGGGTGCCTATTGCCGTATGTCCAGGGTTTACCGCGAGGGGGCCGGGCCATGAAAAGCACCGCCGACGTTCTCCACGACGAACCGCTCACGGGTTCGGGCATCAGGCGCGTTCTGATGCTGTCGTGGGAGTACCCGCCGGTGGTGGTCGGCGGCCTCGGCCGGCACGTGCACTCGCTGGCCACCTCGCTGGCCGCGGCCGGCCACGAGGTCACCGTGGTCACCCGGCACGCGGCCGGCGCGCCCCTCGAGGAATACCAGGAGGGCGTACGGATCGTCCGCGCCCCCGAGGACCCGCCGAACTTCCCACTGGCCACCCCGTCGCTGCTGGCCTGGACGATGGCGTTCAACCACACGCTGACCCGGGCGGCCCTGCGGGCGGCCGAGAGCGGCGAGTACGACGTCATCCACGCCCATGACTGGCTGGTCACCCACACCGCCGTGACGCTCAAGGAGCACCTCGACCTGCCCCTGGTGGCCACCATCCACGCCACCGAGGCCGGCCGGCACCAGGGCTGGCTGCCCGACGAGATGAACCGCTGCATCCACAGCGTGGAGTGGTGGCTGGCCCGCGAGGCGTGCAAGATCCTCGTCTGCTCGTCCTACATGAAGTGGGAGGTCTCCCGCCTCCTCGAGCTGCCGGCCGAGCGGGTCGAGGTGATCCCCAACGGGGTCAACGACCGGGTCTGGCGGGCCGGGCCGCGGGCGGTCGCCACCGCGCGCAAGCAGTTCGCCGGCGAGGGGCCGCTGGTCGGCTTCGCCGGGCGCCTGGTCTACGAGAAGGGCGTCCAGCACATCATCCGGGCCGTGCCCCGGCTCGCCGCCGACCACCCGGGCCTGCGCGTCGTGATCGCCGGCGACGGGCCGTTCCGCGGCGAGCTCGAGTCCGAGACGCACCGGCTCGGCATCCCCGACAAGGTCAGCTTCGTCGGCTTCCAGAGCGAGGCCACGCTCCCGGCCCTGCTGGCGGCCACCGACACCACCGTGGTGCCCAGCCTCTACGAGCCGTTCGGCATGGTCGCGCTCGAGGCCGCGGCGGCCGGCGCGCCGCTGGCCGTGGCGGCCACCGGCGGGCTCGCCGAGATCGTCGAGCCCGGCGTCACCGGCGTGACCTTCCCGCACAGCGACCCCGACGCGCTGGCCGGCGCCGTCGACTCGCTGCTCGGCGACTCCCGCTTCGCGCGCAAGGTGGCCAAGAAGGCGCGGACGATGGTGGCCAAGCGCTACGGCTGGTCCACGATCGCCGAGCGCACCGCCGACGCGTACGGCAAGGCGATCCGCGAGTCGCCCGCGTTCCTCACCCAGGAGGCGGCCGCCCGCATGGCGTACGGGCAGCCGAAGCTCGTCGTCCCGGCGGGCAACCTGCTCGCGTAGCGGGCCGGTCCCGTCCGCGGGACAATCACTCCATCGACCGGGGCTTCATCAACTCGGTTCCGGTCACTATGGTGGAGGCGCGGACCAACAGGGATCGGACGGTTGCAGCGGACACTGATCGCCGAGCGTTACCGGCTGCTCGAACCCGTGGGCAGCGGGGGGATGGGCCGTGTCTGGCTGGCCCGCGACGAGATGCTCCACCGCGACGTCGCCGTCAAAGAGGTCCAACCACCTGAGTGGATGAGTGCGCAGGAGCGCGCCGAGCTCTCCGAACGCACCCTGCGGGAGGCGCGCACGGCGGCCCGGCTCAGCCATCCCAACGTCGTGCAGATCTTCGACGTGGTCTACGCCGAGGGCAGCCCGTGGATCGTCATGGAATACGTGCGGTCCCGCTCGCTGCACCAGGTGATCGAGAGCGAGGGCCCGCTGCCGCCCCGCCGGGTGGCCGAGATCGGGCTCAACATCCTCGACGCCCTGTGCGCCGCCCACGCCAAGGGCGTGCTGCACCGCGACGTCAAGCCGCACAACGTGCTGATCAGCGAGGACGGCCGGGTCGTGCTCACCGACTTCGGCCTGGCCACGTTCGACGGCGACAGCGCGGTCACCCGGGCCGGCATGGTGATGGGCTCGCCGCAATACGTCGCGCCGGAGCGGGCCAGCGACGGCACCTCGACCGCCGAGGCCGACATGTGGTCGCTCGGCGCCACCCTCTACGCGGCCGTCGAGGGGCGTTCCCCGTTCTACCGGCGCACCACGCTGGCCACGCTCACCGCGCTGGCCACCAGCCCGCCCGACCCGGCGAAGCTGGCCGGGCCGCTGCGGCCGGTGCTGGTCGGCCTGTTGCGCAAGGATCCCCGGCAGCGCCTGTCGGCCGACGAGGTCGACCGCCTGCTGCGCCGGGTGCTCGACCCGAGCGTCAAGCCGCGGCCCCGGCGGCTGCCCCGGCCGCGCCGGCCCGACGGCGCCGTCACCGACCAGGTCGACCCGTCGGCCGCGCCGACCGTGGCGCTGGACCCGGACGGGCGGCCCCGTGCGGCCGCCTGGCGTGCCCGCGGGACGACCATCGGGCTCGGCGACGGCCGGTCCGGGCGGCGGCGCGTCGCGGTGATCAGCGCCGGCGCCGTCGTGGCCGTGCTGCTGGCCGGCACGGCGTGGGCGCTCAACCGCTCCGACGACAACGAGACGGCGGCCGGACCCGGTCCGTCGGCGTCGGCCGGCAAGGCGTTGAGCGGCATCGGCGGGGGCCTGCTGCCCTGCCAGCGGCCCACCGACGCCGTGACCGACACCGTCGGAGAGGCGACGACTCCGCCGGGGGAACTGTTCGACCCTCTGCCCGGCTTCACCTGGTACACCGCCCCCGCCGGTTACCGGCTCATGGCGCCGCTCGGCTGGCGCGTCTACACGGAGACCGGCGGCACCACCTGCCTCTACGACCGGACGATGACCAAGCTGCTCAGCGTCGAGGAGCTGCCGGCGCCGGTCAAGGACCCGGTCGCCTACTGGACCGGCATCGCACGGGAGCAGCAGCGCGCCGGCGTGCTGACCGGCTACACCGGCGCCTCGGTGAGCAGCACCGACGCGCTGGCCGACGGCGGCGCCGAGTGGCAGTTCGACTTCACCCCCGCCGGCGCGCCGCCGCAACGGGTGCTCCGTGTCCTCTACAACGCCGGCGGCCGGGCCTACGTGATCACCTGGACCTGCCAGGTCCTCGACTGGAACGCCGGCCAGCTCGCGACCATCCGCATGGGCTTCCGGCCGCCGGCGGCGGGCGACTGATGCTCTTCGAGCAGCGGCTCCGCGACGGCATCAGCGACGGCACGATCACGGCCGCCCTGCGCCGCTGGCGCCGCCCCCAGGTGGTCGCCGGCGGTCACTACCGCACGGGCCAGGGCATGGTCGAGATGCTCGCCGTCGAGCCGGTCAGCCCGTCCCGGCTGCGGGCCGCCGACGCCCGCGCGGCGGGCTTCCCGACGCTGGCGGCGCTGCTGGCCGACGTGCCGGCCGGCGAGGGCCAGCTCTACCTGCTGCGCTTCCGGCGCCTCGACACCCCCGACCCGCGCAGCGTGCTGGCCGCCGACGCCGACCTCGACGCCGCCGCCCGGGCCGCCATCGCCGCCCGGCTGGACCGCCTCGACCGGGCCAGCCCGCGCGGGCCGTGGACGGCGACCACGCTGGGGCTGATCAAGGACAACCCGGGCGTACGGGCGCCGGACCTCGCCGCGTCGGTCGGCCGGGACACGCCGTCATTCAAGATCGACGTGCGGAAGCTGAAGGGGCTCGGGCTGACCGAGAGCCTGCCGGTCGGCTACCGATTGTCGGCTCGCGGCCAGGCGTACCTCGAATCCGGATAGATTCACAGGGGTGGCGGGGGCACATCCCATCAGAACGCCCGACGACCGGCTCCGGGTCTACGTCAGCTCCACGCTCGACGAGCTGGCCGCCGAGCGCGCGGCGGTCACGGACGCGGTGCGGGGACTGCGGCTGATCCCGGTGCTCGCCGAGAGCGCCGCCCGCCCCCACCCGCCGCGCGACATCTACCGCGCCTACCTGGCCGAGAGCCAGGTGTTCGTCGGCGTCTACTGGCAGGGCTACGGCGACGAGGTCGCCGACGAGTTCGCGCTCGCGAGCGAGCTGCCCAAGCTCGTCTACGTCAGGGAGCCCGGGCCGGACCGGGACGTCCGGCTGTCGGCGATGCTGGACCGGATCCGGCAGGACGCGCGCGTCTCCTACCGGGTGTTCGGCGCCGCCGGCGAGCTGCGCGGCATGGTCCGCGACGACATCGCGCTGCTGCTCAGCGAGCGGTTCGGCGGCCCGGCGGACGGGCGCGAGCCGGACCCGCACCTGGCGGCCGTGCCGGCGCCGGCCAGCCCGATCCTCGGCCGCGACGCGGAGGTGCGGCAACTGCGGCAGCTGCTCACCGGCCCGGACGTGCGCCTCGTGACCCTGACCGGGCCGGGCGGGGTGGGCAAGACCCGGCTCGCCACCGAGCTGGCCGGGATGCTCGGCGGCGCCTATCCCGACGGGGTCCGGTTCGTCGAGCTGTCGACGGTCACGACCCCGGACCTGGTCGGCTCGGCCGTGGCTGCGCAGTTGGGCCTGCACACCACGGCGAGCCGGCCGCCGATCGACGACGTGGCGGCGTACCTGCGCGACCGGCGGCTGCTGCTGGTGATCGACAACTTCGAGCAGGTGGCCGAGGCCGCGCCGGTGATCAGCGACCTGCTCTCCGCCGCACCCGGCGTCACGGCGTTGGTGACCAGCCGGGCATCCCTGCGGCTGACCGGCGAGCACACGGTCGAGGTGCCGCCGCTGCTCCTGCCGGAAGCCGGCAGCGACTACAGCGACGCGCGTACCGGCGCGGTCCGGCTCTTCGCCGACCGGGCCCGGGCCGCCAAACGCGACTTCGCGCTGACGCCGGAGAACACCCAGGCGGTGATCGAGATCTGCCGCCGGCTGGACGGCCTGCCCCTGGCCATCGAGCTGGCGGCGGCCAAGGTCCGCGTGCTGCCCCCGCCCGCCCTGTTGCAGCGGCTGCGCAAGGGCGTCGGCGGGCTCAGCGGCGGGGCCCGGGACCTGCCGGTGCGGCAGCGCACGCTGCACAACACCATCGCCTGGAGCCACGACCTGCTGAACCCCGACGAGCAGCGGCTGTTCTGCCACCTCGGCGTGTTCGCCGGTGGTTTCGACCTCGACGCGGTCGAGGCGGTCTACGGGCCCGACGCCGTCGACACGCTCGACGGCCTGGTCGAGAGCAGCCTGGTCAAGCAGGAGACCGGGGACGGCGAGCCGCGGTTCAGGATGCTCGACAGCATCCGCGAGTACGCGCTGGACAGGCTGCGCGACAGCGGCCGCTGGCACGAGGCGCACGAGGCGAACGCGCGCTTCTTCCTGAGGCTGGCCGAACGGCTCGAGCCGCAGCTGGGCATCGAGCCGTCGGCCCTCACGCGGCTGGAGACCGAGCACGACAACCTGAACGCGACGATGATCTGGTTCATCGACGAGCGCGAGTGGTGGAACGCGATCCGCCTCGGCTGGGCGATCTGGGTGTTCTGGTGGCTGCACGGCCATGTCGAGGAGAGCGCCCGCTACATGGATCAGATCGCCGACGAGGCCACCGGCCTGTCCGCGGAGGGGACCGCGTTCCTGGCGATCGGCACCGGCGCCACCGCGTTCGTGAGCGGCGATCTGGGCCGGGCCCAGGCCGACCTGATGCGGGCCCAGGAGCTGCTGCGTCAGATCGGCGACGACGGTGACCGGGCGCTCGCGACCGGGATCCTGGGCACGATCGCGATGCGCCACGGCCAGTACGACCGGGCTCGCGAGCTGCTGGAGAAGTCGCGGCAACTCGGCGTCGCGACGGGACGGGACTGGGTGCGCTCCCTCTACTACAGCCGGATGGGGATCATCTCGCTGAGCGAGGGCGACACGGACACGGCGGCCCGGATCTTCCGGGAAGGGCTGGAGACCGCCCGGCGCTCCCACGATCGGCTCGGCACCGTGGCCGACCTCTACAGCCTGGCCGTCACGGCGGTCGTCACGGGGGACCGCGACGCGGCCGAGACGTACCTGCGCGACGGCGCCACGCAGTCGGCCGAGGCGGGCGACCGGGGCAGCGTGGCGTTCTGCCTGGACGCCCTCGCCGACATCTGCGCGCAACGGGGGCAGGCGGCGCGGGCGGTGCGGATGACAGCCGCGGCGCGGCGGTTGCGCAGCGCTTCCGCAACGATCTGGCTGCGGGCCTACGTGCCGGAGTGGCCGGTGGGTCACGCCGGGTTGCCGGCGCTGCGGGCGGAGCTCGGCGAGGCGGCGTTCGCGGCCGCGTGGGCGCGGGGGAGCGCGGACGACGTGGCGTCGGCGCTGTCGTTCGCCACGGCTTGATGCCGACAAAACGGACTAAACACCGAGGCGCGAACGGCTGTCCTTATCGCGGGTTACGGTGGCCTTGAAGACGGGCGCCTCGGGGGGAGGATGCGTCATGTCTCCTGTGGACAGTCACGCGCTGACGAGCACCGAGACCGAACAGGTCCGGACGCGCGTACGCCTGCTGATCGAGCTCACCTCCCGGACCAACGAGTACCGGCGCGGCCTGTCCGCGGCGGCCCGCCGGCTCAGCCCGGAGGAGGCCGCGGTCATCGTCGACCTGGAGAAGCACGGCATGCAGGTGCCGCAGCTGCACGACGTGCTGTGCGGCGGCCACGTGCTGGTCGACAACCCGGACCTCTACGAGAACTGGCGGCACGCCAAGGGCGCCCGCGAGCGGATCTCCAGCCACCACAAGCAGATCGACAAGAAGAAGTGGCCCGACATCGGCATGCGCGGCTCCGTGGTTCGCGAGAAGTTGCACGGCCGCACCGCGCAGGGCACCTGGGTGCAGCTGGAGAAGACACCGGCCGCGTTCGGCAAGAAGAAGCTGCCGAGCGTCGACGACCTGCGCCACCTGGTCGACTACTTCACCTACAAGATCACGCGGTCGAACGTGGGCCCGTGGGGCCTGTCGCGCAAGACCGAGCGGCGGCCCATGTACCTGTCACCCGACGTGGCGATGCCGCAGAGCGTGCCACCGGCGGTCGCGGCGGCCCTGACGAGCGCCCTGCACCAGCTGGAGGAGGGCGACGACGTCACCTCGGCGTCGTCCGACCTCGCCGCCCTGTTCCCGCCGCCGGAGCGGGCCGACCCGGCCGACGAGCTGGGCCGCGCGATGGCCAACGGCTCCGGCCGCGGGCTGTTCGGGAACTCCAACGTCTGGGTCTCGGAAACGACGTCCGGTACGGCAGCCGCGATCCGCGGCCGAGATCGCGGGCAGCGCGGACCGTCGTCGCTGCTCGCGGAGATGGGGTTGTCGTGACGACAGCACAAGTCCCTGGTGGCCTGGTCTCGTCGGTCGTCGACCTGGTCGACACGGGCCCGGTCCTGCTCGGCGCCTACACGTCGGCGGAACTGACCGCCGTGGACGCCGTGGTCGACTTCCTGGAAGCCCGCCCGTCGGACGAGGTCCTCGCCGAGGCGGTGCGGTCGCTGGCCGCCCGCGAGCTGCTGGTGGCCAGCGACGGCGACGAGCAACTCCAGGTCCGCGGCGACCTGGGCATCGCGGTCGCCTTCCAGCAGCGCGCCCGCACGGTCCTGGACGCCCGCGTCGCCGGCACGACGCCGGGCGAGCCGTGGCGAATGCTGATGCTGCCGCAACCGGAGCCGGTGACGATGCTGGTCCGCATCGACGCGCTCGGCGTGCACGACCTGGGCCTGTTCAAGGCCGACGACGCCCTGGACCAGCTGGTCGAGTGGCTGCCGCGCGGCGACTACGAGAAGGGCGGCGAGGCCGCGGACGTGGTGGCGGCAAGCTCCCGGTCGGCCCTGGTCACGGTCGTCCACTACACGTCGGAAGGCTCGGCCGAAACAGCCGGCGACACGGACGACCTGGTCCTGGCCCGCCGGGGCGGCGACCTCTACGCCTTCGGCCGCGACGAACTGGACCACGGCCACCTGGTCCCGCGCCGCCTGGACGACAACAAGGTCGACGACACCATCCGCGCCATGCTCGCGCCCTGACATCCGCTGGTCGCCGCTACCTCGTGGGACACTGGTTGTCTTCTATGGAGGTGAACGACCCCGGTGGCACTGACGGCGGCACACGAAGCGGTCGAAGAGGGCGACGTCAGAACGCTGCTCGAGCTTCTTCGTTCCGGGGTGAACATCCACGAGGAGGATCACGGCTACACGTTGCTCCACGCCTCCGTCGACGCGGAGATTTCGAAGCATGTGCACGGCGGCCTGCCGTTGCACGTCGACACGACGGCGTTGCTCCTGGCCATGGGCGCCGACCCCGTGCGGCGGTCGTCGGGCGGCGCCGGCGTCTCCGCGGAGCACCAGGCGTTCGTCGAGGGTCATTGGCTGGCGCTCGTGTTGTTCGAGGCGTGGAAGAAGGATCGAGGCGTCGCCTGAGCCAGCCGATGTCAGGGCTGCGCTTCGACCAGGTGGGCGAGGTTGCTCAGGGCCATCCGGGTGCCGAGCTCGTTGTCCGCGGCCGGGATGGTGTCCGGGAGGCCTTCGTGGACGACCAGGACGTCCGTGCCGCCTTCCGACTCCGTCAGTGTCGTCGTCATGGTCATCGTGCCGGCCAGGTCGGGGGAGTCCGACTCGAACTCGAACTCCTCGACCACCTGCTCGTTGTCGACCAGGCGCAGGAAGCGCCCGTGGTAGGTGTCGGTCGCGCCCGCGGTCTTGCCGGCGCGGGTCGGGTTCCGGTAGCTCAGTGAGACCCGGAACCGGCCCCCCTCGCGGGGCTCGAACTCGTGCACCTCGGCCGTCATGTCGTCCGGGACCCGCCAGCTCGCGATCGCGGTCGGGTCGAGGAGGGCGCGGTAGACCGCGGCCGGTGGGGCGGCGATGTGGTGCAGGACCCGCGTCGTCTGCATGACCACTTACGGTAGTCGTGCTGGCCGCGGTAAACCGAATCGCCGTCTCGCGCGTCGAATCGGTATGAGCCGATCTTTCGTTCCCGTGCTGGCCCTGCTCGCCGCCCTGGGCGTCGCCGCGTGCGAGCCCGCCGCCGCTCCGCCGGCGAGCTCACCGGTGGCGAACCAGACCAGCGCGGCGCCGGCCGCGACCCGCACCGGGGCCGCGCCGACGAAGCCGGCGGGCACCTCGGCCGGACGCTTCCGCGTCACCTACGGCTGGGCGGTCCCGTCCAACCCGGCCAAGATCAAGCATGTCGTGCAGCTGCGCGAACCCCCGGACCCGGCGCTCGCCTTCCTGGTCCGGGTCGAGGTCGGCGACCATCCCGGCGCCGACCCGCCGTACACCCGGATGACCTTCGCCTTCGACCATGCCTGGCCGACCTACGAGATCGCCTACCAGCGCGACCTCACCAAGGACGGCAGCGGCGACCCCGTCCCGTTGCCCGGCAACAGCGTCCTGCGGATCACGTTCACCGACGCGCAGGCGCACGACGGCAACGGCAAGCAGACACAGCGGCCCGGCACCAGCCTTGGCTATCCGACCCTGAAGGGGTACGGCTTCGCCGGCGACTTCGAAGGTCAGGTCACCTACGGCCTGGGCATCCAGGCGAAGCCCGACAGCGACCAGGCCCTGCCGATCCGGGTCGGTGAGCTGATCCGGGCCGACGGCACGTACGTCGTGGCGGTCGACGTCCGCCGGGCGTGATGATGGCGGGGTGGACGTCGTCGTGGTGGGTGCCGGGATCATCGGGTTGACCTCGGCCGTCGCGCTCCAGCAGCGGGGGGCCGAGGTCGCGGTCGTGGCGGCCGACGAGCCCGCCGACACGGTCTCGGCCGTCGCCGCCGCGGTCTGGTACCCGACCCGCGTCGACGCCGACCCTCGCGTCCTCGCCTGGGGCGCCCGCACCTTCGAGGTCTTCCGGGCCGAGGCCGCCGCCGGCACACCGGGCGTCACCATGCGACCGACCCGGATGATCATCCGACACGACCCGCGCACAGAACCGTGGTGGGCGCCGGCCGTCGACGACTTCACCGTCGACGAGGGGGAGTGGCGGTTCACCGTCCCCGCCGTCGAGATGGTGCCCTACCTGACGCACCTCTTCGACCGCTTCCGGGCCGCCGGCGGCACCTTCCGGAAGCAACGGATCGACCGGATCCCGCACGGCCTCACCGTCAACGCGACCGGCCTCGGCGCCGCCCACCTCACCGGCGACGCCGACCTCTATCCCATCCGCGGCCAGGTCGTCGTCGTCGACAACCCGGGCCTGACCACCTCGATCCGCGACGAGGACCACCCGCTCGGCCCGGTCTACATCCACCCCCGCAGCCGCGACGTCGTCCTCGGCGGCACCTTCGAGGTCGGCGACACCGACCGCTCGGTCAGGCCGGAGACCGCGGCCGCCATCCTCCGCCGCACGACCGAGGTGGAGCCACGCCTGCGCGACGCGGCGATCCGCGAGCACCTCGTCGGCCTGCGACCGGCCCGGCACGGCGGCCCGCGGGTCGAGCGGGAAGGCGACACCATCCACGCGTACGGGCACAGCGGCGCCGGCATGACCCTCTGCTGGGGCACCGCCGAGGACGTGGCGCGTCAGGCCTGACCGCGGACGATCGCCACCGCGAGCCGGCACAGCTCGTCCATGTCGGGCTCGAAGCCCGCCGCGATGTCCGGATGCAGGCCGGCCTTCGTCTCGTCGAGCAGCCGCCGGGCGACGACCTCGAACGGCTCGCCCCGGTAGGAGGCGCGGACCCGTTCCGTGGCGGCCTTGAGCGCCGACGTGAGCTGCTCCTCCAACGGCCCGCGGAGCTTGCGCTGCACCGGATCCTGCGGATCGATCGAGACGTGCGGTTCGGCCATGCCGCAAGGATTCCCGCGCCCCAGAGCCGTCAAACGCCGAGTGCGGCGACCCTCACCAGGTACGACGGCTCGTCCGCCGCCTCCTCCCGGTAGCTCAGCGCGCGGATCTGCCGCTCGTCGGTGAAGAGCGTGACGTCGGCCAGCACGCCGAGGTGGGTGCCGGTCAGCCGGCCGCGCTTGTCGCTGAGCACGTCGGCCACGCCGGCCAGGAACCGCGGCGCGGAACCCACGTGCTGCTCGGGCCCGCGGACCACCACCTCGAGGACGACCGGTGACCGTAACGGCGTCCAGCCGCTGCGCTGCGCCGCCGCCAACGCCGCCAGCAGCAGCGCGCGCACGCGTTCGGCCTGGCGATGGCCGGCGGACAGGATCGACAGGGTCTCGGTCTTCTGCGGCGGCAGACCGGGCACCTCGAACGCGACCGACAAAGTGGTGTCCTGCACGGCATGACCTCCGCGGGTCGGGCGGGGGCGTCGCGGTTACGTAAGGCGACCGTACCGTGTCTCGCCGTTGTCCACGAGATGTACGCCCGGTCCACGTTTGCTTTCCCGGTGTGTTGGGCATGGACCGAGATCGGCAAACCGCAATGACGCGGGAACGGAGGTCGGATATGGCGGAACGATCTCGAGGACGCAGAAAGCGGGGCCTGGCGACGCTCGCCACCCTTGCCCTGCTGGCCCCGACAGCCGCATGCGCCGGCGGTGACGACGGTGGGATACCGGAGATCAACGTCTACTACGCGCCGGAGGAGAACTTCCAGAAGGTCGTCGACGACTGCAACCAGCAGGCGCAGGGGCGCTACCGCATCGCGTACCAGGTGCTGCCGCGCGGCGCCGACGACCAGCGGGTGCAGATGGTGCGCCGGCTGGCCGCCGAGGACGACGGCATGGACGTGCTGGGGCTCGACGTGACTTGGACGGCGGAGTTCGCGAGCGCGAAGTGGATCCGCGAGTGGACCGGGCAGGAGAAGCAGGAGGCGTCGCAGGGCACGCTGCAGCAGCCGCTGGAGTCGGCGTCCTTCGAGGGCAAGCTCTACGCGGCGCCCAAGAACACCAACACGCAGCTGCTCTGGTACCGCAGCGACCTCGTGCCGAACCCGCCGAAGACCTGGGACGAGATGATCCAGATGTCCCAGGACCTCAAGAGCCAGGGCAAGCCCTACGAGATCGACACCATGGGCGCGCAGTACGAGGGCCTGGTGGTGCTCTACAACAACATGGTCGCCAGCGGCGGCGGGAAGCTGCTCAACGACGAGGGCACCAAGGTCGAGTTCGACCAGGGCGCCGTCGCCGCGCTCGGCACGCTGCAGAAGTTCGCGTCGGCCGGCGTCACCAACCCGTCGTTCACCAACACCCAGGAGGACGGGGCCCGGCTGCAGTTCCAGGGCGGCAGCGGGGCGTTCCAGCTCAACTACCCGTTCGTCTGGCCGGCGCTGCAGGAGGGCGCGCCGGACCTGAAGGACAAGGTCAAGTGGGCGCGCTACCCGGGCATCGACGCCAACACGCCGAGCAAGGTGACCATCGGCGGCTACAACCTCGCGGTCTCGTCCTATTCCAAGCACCCCGCGGAGGCGTACGCCGCGGCGCTCTGCCTGCGCTCGCCGGAGCACCAGCTGTTCTCGGCGGTCAACGACGGTGTGCCGCCGACCATCGAGTCCGTCTACGACGACCCCCAGATGGACGAGGCGTACCCCTTCAAGGCCGACATCCTGGCCCAGGTCAAGGACGGCGCCAACCGGCCGATCACCCCGGCCTACCAGAACCTGTCCACGGTGCTCTCGGCGACGCTGTCGCCGCCGTCGGCCATCCGGCCGGAGCAGGACGCGCAGGAGCTGCGCGGCTCGATCCAGGACGCGCTCGAGTCGAAGGGGGTCCTGCCGTGACGACGGAGACCGCCACCAAACCCACCACCCACCGGGCACGGGCGGAGCGGAAGGCCAAGACCCAGCTCAGCGAGGGCAAGAAGCAGGAGCGGCGGCTCGGCTGGCTGCTCTGCGCGCCGGCGGCGATCGTGATGCTCGCCGTCACCGCGTACCCGATCCTCTATTCGGTCTGGCTGTCCTTCCAGCGCTTCGACCTCAAGTTCCCGGACGAGCGCGAGTTCATCGGGCTCGGCAACTACATCACCGTGCTGAGCAACGGCTACTGGTGGACGGCGTTCGGCATCACCGTGCTGATCACCGTCGTCACCGTCGCGGTCGAGCTCGTGCTGGGCATGGCGCTCGCCTGGATCATGTTCAAGACGCTGGTCGGCCGGGGCCTGGTGCGCACCGCGGCGCTGATCCCCTACGGCATCGTCACGGTGGTCGCCGCGTTCTCCTGGAAGTACGCGTGGACGCCGGACACCGGCTACCTCGCGGGCGTGTTCGCCGACGGCGCCCCGCTGACCGAGCGGGCCAGCTCGCTGGCGATCATCATGCTGGCGGAGATCTGGAAGACCACGCCGTTCATGGCGCTGCTGCTGATGGCCGGCCTCGCGCTGGTGCCCGACGACCTGCTCAAGGCCGCCTCGATGGACGGCGCTACGGGTTGGCAGCGGTTCACCAAGGTGATGCTGCCGGTGATGAAGCCGGCGATCCTGGTCGCGCTGCTGTTCCGCACCCTCGACGCCTTCCGCGTCTTCGACAACATCTACGTGCTGACCGCCGGGGCCAACAACACCTCGTCGGTCTCGATGCTGGCCTACAACAACCTGATCCGCGGTCTCAACCTCGGCATCGGGTCGACCATGTCGGTGCTGATCTTCATCGCGGTGGCCATCATCGCGTTCATCTTCGTGAAGCTCTTCGGCACGGCGGCACCCGGCAGTGACGAGGAGGGGAGGCGCTGATGGCCGTCATGGACCAGTCCGCCGCCGCCAAGTGGCGGTGGGGCCTGCTCGATGTTGTCGTGATCGTCTTCGCGCTGATCCCGGTGCTGTGGATCGCCTCGCTTTCGTTCAAGACCCCGGCGACGGTCACGGACGGCAACTTCATCCCGCGCGAGTGGACGCTGGAGAACTACCGCAACATCTTCAGCACCGACCAGTTCGTCCGCGCCCTGATCAACTCGATCGGCATCGGGCTCATCTCGACGCTGGTCGCGGTGGTGCTGGGCACGATGGCCGCGTACGCCATCGCCCGGCTCGACTTCCCCGGCAAGAAGCTGCTGATCGGCATCTCGCTGCTGATCGCGATGTTCCCGCAGGTGTCGCTGGTCTCGCCGCTGTTCGAGATCGAGCGGTCGATCGGCCTGTTCGACACGTGGCCGGGCCTGATCCTGCCCTACATCACGTTCGGCCTGCCGCTGGCCATCTACACGCTGTCGGCGTTCTTCCGTCAGATCCCCTGGGACCTGGAGAAGGCGGCCAAGATGGACGGCGCCACCCAGGGTGAGGCGTTCCGGCGGGTGATCGCGCCGCTGGCCGCACCGGGCGTGTTCACCACCGCGATCCTGGTGTTCATCTTCTGCTGGAACGACTTCCTGTTCGCCATCTCGCTGACCTCGACCGAGCGCTCGCGCACGGTCCCGGCGGCGCTGTCGTTCTTCCAGGGCGCGTCGCAGTTCGAGGACCCGACGGGCGCCATCTGCGCCGCGGCCGCGGTCATCACCGTACCGATCATCCTGTTCGTGCTGTTCTTCCAGCGGCGCATCGTCTCCGGCCTGACCTCCGGCGCCGTGAAGGGTTAGGGGTACTCAATGGCTGACATCGTTCTCGACAAGGTGACCAAGGCGTTCCCCGACGGCACGCTGGCGGTGCAGGAGTTCAACCTGGAGATCGCGGACGGCGAGTTCGTGATCCTGGTCGGCCCGTCCGGGTGCGGGAAGTCGACGACCCTCAACATGATCGCCGGCCTGGAGGACATCACCTCCGGCGAGCTGCGCATCGACGGGCAGAAGGTCAACGACAAGGCGCCCCGGGACCGGGACATCGCGATGGTGTTCCAGTCGTACGCGCTCTATCCGAACATGACCGTGCGGGAGAACATGGCGTTCCCGCTGAAGCTGGCCAAACTGTCCAAGGAGGAGATCGATCGCAAGGTCGACGAGGCGGCCAAGGTGCTGGAGCTGACCGCCCTGCTCGACCGCAAGCCGGCCAACCTCTCCGGTGGCCAGCGGCAGCGGGTGGCGATGGGCCGGGCGATCGTCCGGTCGCCGAAGGCGTTCCTGATGGACGAGCCACTGTCCAACCTGGATGCCAAGCTGCGGGTGCAGATGCGCACGGTCGTGTCGCGGCTGCAGAAGCGCCTGGGCACCACCACGGTATACGTCACGCACGACCAGACCGAGGCGATGACCCTGGGCGACCGGGTGGTCATCATGCGGGCCGGCGCGATCCAGCAGGTGGGCGAGCCGCAGCAGCTCTACGACCACCCCAACAACCTGTTCGTGGCGGGCTTCATCGGGTCGCCGTCGATGAACTTCCTGCCGGCCTCGGTCTCGTCGGAGGGTCGGTTGAAGACGTCGCTGGGCGAGTTCCCGCTGGGGGAGCGGATGCGGCGCGCGGTCGCGGACGCGTCGGGCGACCTGATCGTGGGCATCCGGCCGGAGCACTTCGAGGACGCGTCGCTGATCGAGGACTCGATCCGCCAGCGGGGCGCCGAGTTCGAGGCCACGGCCGACCTGGTCGAGTCGATGGGCTCCGACAAGTACGTCTACTTCACCGTCGAGGGCGAGAAGGCGACGTCGGCGGAACTGGAGGAGCTGGCGGCGGACGCGGGCGGCGGCGACCTGCCGGCGAGCGGCTCGAACCTGGTCTGCCGCTTCTCGGCGGAGTCCCGCGTCAAGGAGGGCGACACGGCCCGCGTCTGGGTCAATCTGGAGAAGATCCACCTCTTCGACCCCTCCGACGGCCGCAACGTCACGCTCCACGAAGGCAGGTCCGCGGGCGTCACCGCCTGACGCCAGTGCCGTCCCGGGATCGCGGCGCGTATCCCGGGACGGCGTCTTCACCGGGCTATCGGAAACGGGCGACGTAACGGCGTTGCCACGGGGTCTCGACGGCACGCGGCGCGTAGTGCTGCCGTACGTAGGCGACCGCTCGGTCGTTGGGCACACCGTCGATCACGGCGAGGCAGGCCAGTGCGGTGCCCGTGCGTCCCTTCCCACCGCCGCAGGCGATCTCGACACGATCGTCCACGGCGCGGGCCCACGCCTCGCGGAGCGCGTCGGCGGTCTCGGCGTCGTCGGACGGCAACCGGAAATCAGGCCAGCGCAGCCAGCGATGCTCCCACTCCACGGCCGGCGGCCGGCGGCCGAGGAGGTAGAGCGCGAAGTTGGGGCGCGCTCCGGGCGGGAGCGGATTGCGCAGTGCGCGGCCGCGGACAAGTCGACCGGACGGCAGTCGCAGCACACCTGCCGCGGCGGGGTCCCATGAGATGCTCATCTGTCGTCAGGGCCACCGCCGCGCGGCGTACCCAGCCTCCTTCCGGTGTGAGTGATGCGATTCTGGTGCCAGGCCGGCCCAACGATGGGCTCACCGAGGTCGGGCAGGGCGCGCATCCGCGTTGACAAGTTTCCGCCACGGCCCGGTCCCGCAGAAGGTCGAGATCGCCGGTCCTGGCCGTGATCAGGACACTCACCGCCGCCGGGGGATCGGCGAACGCGCCAGCCTGCTCGATGTGGTCCGCGCGGGCCAGTTCCCCGTGCAGGCTGTCGCGTGAGCTCGCCTCGACCGTGCTGACCAGGCTGCCGCCGGCCGGCCTCGCCGCCACCAGCGACAGCCACGCGGCGATCGCGAGCCAGGGATGCTGGGCTCTCCACCGGCCGATCCGGGAGGTGAACGGCGAGCGGGCGGCGGTCCGCCGCCGGCGTCCCGCCGGTGCGGGCGACTCGACACCCGGCGTAATCGGCCACCGGGCGTGCTCTCGCGACACGCCGGTGCGCATCGATTCAGCTGACATATGGATCATGCCACGACGCTATGAACCCGCCGCGGTCCGGACCATGAGGTCGACCGCCGAACGCAGTGGGCTGACCACAGCCAGGAGGTGTGGAAGTCCACACCCGCAAGCCCACGCGGATGCCGTCGCACACAACGGGGGCGTGGTTGTCGCGCCGGTGGCGCTGGCGCGCGGAGCTGGCGGCGGACGCCGGCGGCGGCGACCTGCCGGCGAGCGGCTCGAACCTGGTCTGCCGCTTCTCGGCGGAGTCAATGGTCAAGGAGGGCGACACGGCCCGGGTCTGGGTCAACCTGGAGAAGATCCACCTCTTCGACCCCTCCGACGGCCGCAACCTCACGCTCCACGAAGGCACGTCCGCGCGCTTTGCATGCCTTGGTCACGTGGGCAAGGGGAGCCTGACGAGCCGGGGCGTTCGAGAGTGAGGGTCGTGTGGATTTCGCCCAGCAACCGCAGGGCGAGCCCGCAACCGCGGTCGTGGCGCAGGTCCCGGCTGGTGGCGAGGGCCTGCTCGGCGTGGTCGCGCGCCTGCTGGGTCTCGGCCAGGTTGGTCAGCACCAGCGCCTCGCGAAGCCGGTCGTCCAGCTCCCGGGTGATCGCGAGACCCCCGGTGGTGCTTTAACGCCTCCTCGAAGCGGCCCAGCCGGCGCAGCACGATTCCAAGGTTGTGCAGTGTGGACTCGGACTTGTAGCGGTCGCTGAGTTCCTTGCGGCGCGTTGGCGTTGGAACGGACGGGCCGCTCGGGGGCCGGCGCGACGGCGGCCGGTCCCGCGCCCTCGGCCAGCCGCTCCCACACGGCGATCCAGTGCCGCACCGTGGCGGGCGCGACGTCGCACGCGGTCAGGACGGCCGTCCCCAGTTCCCGGCGGGGCAGGGTCTGCCGGGCGAGCATCGTGGCCAACGTGCTGGCGGGCAACACCGCGCCGGCCCGCTCGGCCCGTTTCGCGATCGTCCGGTAGGTCAGACCCCAGCGGTCCCGCACGCCGCGCAGCAGGACGACGAGCTCCGCCGCGGTCGTGACTCCGCGCGGATCGAGCGCCTGCAGGTAGCTCCGTCCCCCGTGGTCACCTGGCGTTGATGATCGCGTGACGGTTCCGCGCCGGGTAACTGCCGGTCAGCGGTCGTGGGCGCGCTGTCGGCGCGTCGACTCGCGGATCTCATCCGCGTGCGCGGCGACGCCGGCTAGGCGGCTCGCCAAGGCGTGGCCGGCGGGCAGGTGACGGGCGGCCTCGGCCAGCAGCGGGACCAGCGCGGCCGCGTCGTCGGTGCCGATCGCGCGATAGAGGTTGTCGAGGCTCGGCTGCGCCGCCGGGCCCAGGTCCTCGAGCGCGCTGAGCAGCCCGGCGAGTTGGCGCAGGTCGGCGCCCTGCGTGCGGGCCCAGTCGTCGACGGCCCGGTCGGCGGCGCGGCGGTCGCGCACCACCTGGACGCGTTGGTCGCGGGTGCTCGGCTCGGCGTCGTCGCCGGGCGCGAGGCGCAGGAAGCGCCGCTCCGCCGCCTGGCGGCTGGCCACGCCGAGCGCGGGCGCGAGCTCGGCCCAGCTGGCGCCGGCATCGCGGGCGCCGGCGATCAACTGCCGTTCCCAGCCGTCGAGCCGCGCCCGGAGGCGCCGCAGCGCCACGAGGGCGGCCAGCAGGTCGTCGACCGGGACGTCCTCGGTGCGGTCGACGGCCTCGGCCATGGCCTGCTCCAACGCGGCCACGGGGTTCGATGTCATAGGTGAGATGACCAATCAGCTTGTCGTCGTTCCGATGACATGGTACAACGAAGGGGAAGCGCATTGACACCGTCGTACGACAGGTGAAAGGGGTGAGAGTCGATGTTGATGCGCACCGATCCCTTCCGTGAGATCGACCAGGTGGCCCAGCGCCTCCTCGGCGCCCAGCCGGGCACGTGGTCCCGGCCGGCGGCGATGCCGCTGGACGCGTACCGCAGCGGCGACCAGCTGGTGATCGCGTTCGACCTGCCCGGCGTCGCGCCGGAGGCCATCGATATCGACATCGAGCGCAACGTGCTGACCGTCAAGGCCGAACGCCGCCCGCTGCTCGTCGACGACGACGCCGCGGTCCAGGTGTCCGAGCGTCCGTTGGGCGTCTTCTCGCGGCAGGTGTTCCTCGGCGACGCCCTCGACACCGACCGGATAGCGGCGAGCTACGACGACGGCGTGCTGGTGGTCAAGATTCCGGTGGCCGAGCAGGCGAAGCCGCGCAAGGTCGCCGTCAACGCGAAGGGTGGACAGCAGGCGATCGACGCCTGAGCCGGGCCAAGGGGGTGACCGACGATGGTCGAGACGATCGACGACGCCTTCATCGAGCTGCTCTGCGCTGACGAGGAGCTGCTGCGGGCCGAGTTCGACGCCATCGTCGCCGCGTCCTGGGACGAGGACGAGCCGCCGCCACCACCGCCTCCGCCGTCCCCGCCGCGGCCCGACGAGGATCCGCCGCCACGGCCGACGTCATCCGCCACCGCGCGAAAGCGAAAGGAGGTCCGTCCCGCACACCACGATCCCGGTCCGATCCGGCGGAGACAACGGTCTCCTCCGCGCGAAGAGGGGCTCACCGACCTGGTGAGCCCCTCTTTCTCGGCACCTGCGGCGCCGGCGTGCGGGGCAGCGGCGGCAGGGTCCGCGGCAGGCGTTCCTGGCGGCGCCGGAGAAGCCCGTTGAGATAGAGCAGGGCCAGCCCGAGCACGCCCATGTCGTCCAGATAGATGGGGTCCGGCAGCACGTCCACCGGGAAGATGGTGAAGACCAGGGCGCCGTAGAACGCGACTTTGCCACCGAACCCCAGCGTCCCCAGCTGGTTGCGGACCCGGACCACGCGTACCCCGAGCACGATCGCGCCGATCAGCGAGCCGAGCGCCAGGAGCGCCCCGACCACGATGACGAGGATCCACGCCTCGCGGGACATGGCGCCACCGTAACAACGCGCCGGTTCGACCGCTCGCTGACCAGGATTGCTTTCAGCCTCACCGGGTAACCTTCACGGCTCCCAGGCGGCCGCGCGTGTAAAGACGCGTGGCCGCCCGGGTTTACCGGTCTACTGGTGCTGGAACGCCCGAACGACGGAGGGACGCCCGTGGGGGGCTATGGGGTGCAGATCGCGCTCGTACTCGTGCTGGTGCTGTTGAACGCGGTCTTCGCCGGCAGCGAGATGGCCCTCGTGTCGCTCCGGGAGGGGCAGATCCGGCGGCTGGAGCGCTCGTCGCGCGGCGGGCAGGTGCTGGCGCGGCTCGCCGACGACCCGAACCGGTTCCTCGCGACCATCCAGATCGGCATCACGCTCGCCGGTTTCCTGGCGTCGGCGGCCGCCGCGGTCTCGCTGGCCCAGCCGTTGATCGAGCCCCTGGGCTTCCTCGGCGGCGCGGCCGAGCCCGTGTCGATCGTCGTGGTCACCATCGTGCTGACGTTCTTCACGCTGGTCTTCGGCGAGCTGGCGCCCAAGCGGATCGCGATGCAGCGCGCCGAGGGCTGGGCGCTCGCCGTCGCGCGTCCCCTCGACCTGCTCTCCACCATCTCGCGGCCGCTGGTCTGGCTGCTGGGAAAGACCAGCGATCTGGTCGTACGAGTGAGCGGCGGTGACCCCGAGGCCGCCCGCGAGGAGGTCAGCACCGAGGAGCTGCGGGACATGGTGGCCGCGCAGCAGACCATCCCCGACGACCAGCGCATGATCATCAGTGGCGCGTTCGAGGTCGCCGACCGGGTGCTGCGCGAGGTGCTGACGCCGCGCGGTGCGGTGTTCACGCTAGCCGCCGACACCGTCGCCACCGAGGCGCTCCGCGAGATCGTCAAGGCCGGGCAGTCGCGGGCGCCGGTGGTCGGGCCGACCGGGCTCGACGACGTGCTCGGCATCGTGCACATCCGCGACCTCGTCGACGTCGACGGGCCGGTCGCGGCGAGCGCCAACCCGGCCGTGTTCCTGCCCGAGACGCTCAAGGTGACCGACGCGATCCGCCAGCTCCGGCAGCAGCGCCAGCAGTTCGCCATCGTGGTCGACGAGCGCGGAGCGGTCGACGGGATCGTCACCATGGAGGACCTGGTCGAGGAGATCGTCGGCGAGATCTACGACGAGACCGACCGGGACGTGCAGAACGTCATCCGTACGAAGGAGGGGGACCTGCTGCTCGTCGGCACGTACCCCATCCATGATCTGCCCGATATCGGCGTGGACCTGGGCGACGAGGATCCGCGCGACTACACGACGATCGCCGGGCTGCTGCTGGCCCGGCTGGGGCACATCCCGACCGCCCCGGGCGAGACGGTCGAGCTTCCGGGACACACCGCGGAGGTCGCCGAGGTGACGGGACGCGCGATCACCCGGGTCCGCCTCCGCGCCCGGGTGGACGCCGTAGGGCAAGCTCAACGCTGATCACGTAGCGACGAAAGGACGGTAATGCTGGAGGTCAGCGCCCTCGGGTGGACGCTCACGATCCTGGTCATCCTCGGACTACTCGCCCTCGACCTGATCATCGGTACGCTCAAACCGCACGCCGTCCACTTCAAGGAAGCGGTCGCGTGGTCGGTCTTCTACATCGCGGTGGCCGTCGTCTTCGGCGTGGTGTTCGCGTCGATCTCGGGCTGGACCTACGGCACGGAGTACTTCGCCGGCTACCTGGTCGAGAAGAGCCTCTCCGTCGACAACCTCTTCGTCTTCGTGATCATCATGACGACCTTCGCCGTCCCGGCGGCGCACCAGCAACGCGTACTCACCTTCGGCATCGTGCTCGCCCTGGCGTTCCGCGTCGTCTTCATCGTGCTCGGCGCGACGCTGCTGTCGCTGTTCTCCTTCATGTTCCTGGTCTTCGGCCTGCTGCTGATCTACACGGCGGTCCAGCTCTACCGGCACCGCGACGAGGACCCGGACGCCGACAACGCGTTGGTACGGGCGACCCGCCGGCTGGTCCCGGTCACCGACGACTACCGCGGCGGCAAGCTGTTCACCAAGGAGAACGGCAAGCGGGTGGCCACGCCGCTGTTCGTGGTGCTGATCGCGATCGGCAGCACCGACCTGCTCTTCGCCCTGGACTCCATCCCCGCCGTCTTCGGAGTGACGGAGGAGGCATACATCGTCTTCACCGCCAACGCCTTCGCGTTGCTCGGCCTGCGGGCCCTGTTCTTCCTCGTGGCCGGGCTGCTGGACCGGCTGGTCTACCTGTCGACCGGGCTCGCGATCATCCTGGGCTTCATCGGCGTGAAGCTCGCGCTGCACTGGGCCCACGAGGACATCTCCGACAGCGTCTGGGAGATCTCGACGAACCTGTCCCTGCTCGTGATCGCCGGCGTCCTGATCGTCACGACGGTCGCCAGTTTGGTGGCGGTGCGGCGTGACCCGAGCAAGAAGGCGCACGCGGGCTCCATCCGCGCGCGCCGGCCGGAGAACCCCGAGTGACCCGGTATCTGACCCGGCAGTTCGCCATGGGCGCGCTGCGCCGCGGTAAGGGCATCGAACAGTTCCTCGGTGGCGCGGAGGTCAACGGCGAGGCGGCCGTCCGGTGGGTCGAGGTCGCGCCCCGGTCCGGCGAGTACCGCATCAGCCTGCACACGGTGCGGGATCCGGACGATGACCAGTTCCTCGACCTGCCCAACTTCGTGTCACTGGATCCGGTCGACGAGGACTACGTAGGTCAGGGCCGGGAGCTGGGTCGCGGCGCGGACCCGGAGGAGGCGGTCAGGTTGGCCGAGGAGCTGACCGCGGCCAGGCCGGATCGCTGGGTCAACACCGCGGTGGCCGGCGAGGACTACGCCGACTACGTCCGCCGGTCTCGCTGACGCCGAGCCGGTACGGACCACGCGGTGGAACCGGCGGAGGATCTGCCCGGTCTCGGCGGGTACACCGAGATTCATTGGCAGGCCGACGTTCTGGGCGACCCGTGCTCGCGGGCGCCGACCGGGGGATCGCGCTCGTCGTCCTCGACGACCACTGACCCGCCGCGGCCCGGTCAGTGGCGGGCGGTCGGCCCGTCGCCGGCGCGAGGGCTGACGGTGACCGGCCCGAAGGTGATGATCGGGATGACCGCGCCGTTGGTCGGCTGGTAGAAGCCGCCCGCTTCGGTGATCCGGACCGCCAGCGCGGTCAGCGTGTGGGCGAGGTCGTCGTCGGCCTGAAGCTGGGGCTGTTCCAGCGTCGCGTGGCCGTGCTCGCGAGCCCAGTCGCGGACCCGGCGGGAGTCGCGGCTGAGGTCGGGGAGGACCGACTCGTTGGCCCAGGCCCACAGCCACGACCCGGCGGCCCGGTTGTAGGAGGCGAGGATCTGCGCCGGCGCGGTCGCGACCCGTCCGGGAACGACCAGGTGATCATGCCGGTCTGCTGGTCGAGGTCCCGGCGCTCCGCGGTGCCGAGACCCCAGGCCGCGTGGGCGGCGGCGAGCCGGCCGATCATGTCCTGCCCCTGCAGCAGCAGGACGCTCAGGTCCACGGGCTCGGGCTGCTTGCGCTTGAAGATCGACATGGGCACGAGCATCGCACGCGTCGGGCATTCAGTGGAGGCTGGCGGTCGAGCAGGTTCCTCGTCGAGATCCTGCGCGGGGACCTGATCGCCGGAATCAGCTCGCAGGTCTTCGCCCGCTTCGCCGGCGACCGCGTGGAGACCAGGCGCACCCGGCGGCAGGAGACCGCCGAGTCGGAGCCGCACCGGTCAGTCGTCGCACACCACCGACACCCGCGTCACGCTGCCGGGCGCGACACGGAACGCCTCGGTGATCTGTCCCGTCGCGGGGTCGATCAGCGCGTGATTGACTGCCGCGCCGTCGCCGGGACTCACGAGCAGGGTGCAGTTCGGCGCCGAATAGGGCGGCGCGGGCGTCTCACCCGGCAGCACGGCGAGCAGCGCGACCGCCGCCACGGCGGCGACCTTCCACGCCGGTCCACGGGCGGCGGTGGCGCGGCCCGCGGGCTCCGGCCGGTCGAGGTCGATCAACGCCATCGGGTCACCCTAAGCTGCCGAGGGTGACGGTCTCGGTCAAGGGCGTGCTGCGCCTCCCGGACGGGTTCCTGCTGCTGCGCAACGACCGCGCCGAGTGGGAGTTGCCCGGCGGCCGGCCGGAAGCGGGGGAGACCCTGCCCGCGGCGCTGGCCAGGGAGATTCGCGAGGAGACCGGCCTGCTGGTCACGGTCGGGCCGCACGTCGACGCCTGGGACTACCAGGTGCGCGGCCGGACCGTCCACATCGAGACGTTCGCCTGCCGCGCCACCGCCGCCGAGCAGCCGGTCCGGATCAGCGTCGAGCACCTCGCCGCCGGCTGTTTCGGGCTCGACGACCTGGCCGGCCTCGCGCTGCCCAGCGGCTACGCCGACAGCATCCGGCGGGCGGCGTACGCCGGGTTGGTGTGATCCGCACGACGCTTGAACGAGCGTTCACCGGGTACCAGCCGCCGCATGAGATCAGGCAACACGCGGGTACGGCCGCTCGGTGGCGGGATCGGCTGCTTTCTGATGGTCGCGGTCTCGGTGCTGGGCACGATCGCGCTCACCGTCCTGCTGAACCTGGCCCTCTGAACCACGGCGGCGTCAAGCGCGGATCCGCGGGTACCCACGACGCATGAGAATCGGAAACGTCGAGGTGCGCCCGCTGGGCGGCGGGCTCGGCTGCCTACTGATGATCGCTTTCTCCGTCATCGCCTCGATCGTGCTGACCGTCCTGCTCAACCTGCTCCTGTGAGCCGAGGCAGAATCGCCGGATGGTGGACGACGAGACGCTGGCCGACTCCGCGGTCGTGGCCAACTCCGCGATGAACCGCGAGCGCCAGCTCGCCGGCCCGAACAGCTACACCCGCGATCTCGGCTTCAACCCGCTCGACCGGCTGGAACCGCCGCACGGCAAAGCCTGGCTCGACCTCTGCTGCGGCCAGGGCCGTGCCCTGCTCCAGGCCGGCGCCGCGCTCGCCGCCCGCGGCGCCGACGTCGCGCTGGTCGGCGTCGACCTCGTCGACTACTTCGACGCTGGCCCTCGCAACGGCGTCACGCTGGTCTGCGCACCCGTCGCGCGCTGGGAGCCGGACCGCCGCTTCGACCTCATCACGGTCGTGCACGGGCTGCACTACATCGGCGACAAGCTCGACCTCCTCGTCCGCGCCGCGAGCTGGCTGACCGACGCGGGGCTGCTCGTCGCCGACCTCGACCTCACCAGCGTCCGCGACGCCGACACGGGAAAGCCGCTCGGCCGCCCACTGACCAACTGGCTGCGACAACACGGCTTCGCCTACGACGCGCGGCGCCGCCGCATCACCTGCGAAGGCCGCCGGGAGCCGGACGACCTGCCCTACGCCTATCAGGGCGCCGACGACCGGGCCGGACCCAACTACACCGGCCAGCCCGCGGTCCACTCCTTCTATCGGCCCGCAATGCCAAAGAAGTCCTTGACATTTCGCTGATATCAAAGAAGTCTTTGGCATATGCGCGTCACCGATCCTCTGGCGATCAAGGCACTGACCCATCCGCTCCGGCTCGACCTGCTTGAGCTGCTCGCCTCGACCGGCCCCGCGACCGCCGCACACTGCGGACGGCTCCTCGGCGTCCCGCAGGCCAACTGTTCCTTCCACCTGCGGCAGCTCGCCAAGTACGGGTTCGTCGAGGAGGCGGAGCCGGGCGGCGACCGCCGGGAGCGCCAGTGGCGGGTGGTCAGCCCGCGGCCCACGATCAAGGTCGACTCCGGCGACGACCATCTGCTGCGCCGCCAGCTCGAGCGCGTCGTCATCGACCGCGAGACCGCGGCGATCCGGGCCTACGCCGACCGTGAGCAGCACGAGAGCTCCGGCTGCTGGCGCGGCGCGCTCGGCATCACCTCCGGGGTCGTGTCGCTCAGCCCCGAGGAGGCCGCCGAGCTCAGGGCGAAGTGGACGGCTCTGCTGGCCCCCTACGCCGCCCGGGACGAGGGTCCGCGACCCGGCCGGCGACACGTCCGCTACTTCTTCGCGGCCACACCCCTGGGAGACGACCGATGACCCTCACCGCCGGCAACCTCGACGTCCGCTGGAACCATGGCGCGCGCCCGTCCGAGCCGAAGATCCAGGTCCACTGGTACGACGACCGCACGGCCATCCTCCGCCAGAGCAAGGCGGTCAGTTACGAGGCTCCGTTCCTCTACCTGCTCATCGGCGACCGGCGGGCGCTGCTGCTGGACACCGGGGCGACGGCCGACCCGGACCTCTTCCCGTTGCGGGCGACCGTCGACGAGCTGCTCGCGCACCGCACCGGCGACCCGGACTACCCACTGGTGGTCGCGCATTCGCACGGCCATGGCGACCATGTCGCCGCGGACCCGCAGTTCGCCGACCGGCCGGCCACGACGGTGGTCGGCCGCGGCGCCGACGAGGTCAAGGAGTTCTTCGGGTTCGGCGCCACCTGGCCGGCGGAGACTGTCGCGTTCGACCTGGGCGGGCGGGAGCTGGCGATCCTCGCCTCGCCCGGCCACCATCCGGCGGCGATCACCGTCTGGGACCCCCGCACGGGCGTCCTGCTCACCGGCGACACCGTCCTACCTGGACGGTTGTACGCCTTCGACTATCCCGCCTTCCTGGCGACGCTGGATCGACTGGTCGCCTTCGCCGACGGGCACGAGGTGACCCATGTGCTCGGCTGCCACGTGGAGATGCGCGACAAACCCCGGCGGGACTTCCCGATCGGCGCGACCTACCAACCGGGTGAGCGCGCGCTCCAGCTGACCGTCGGCCAGCTGCGGGCCGTCCGGGAGGCGGCCCACGCGGTCGCCGGACGCCGTGGCGCGCACCGGTTCGACGACGTCGTCATCGTCAACGAGCCGCGGCGGCGCCACCTGATGAGGTTGGTGGCGCGCGGCCGGGCCCACCAGGTGCTGGCGCGGTTGTCTCCAAACAGGGCCCGTTTGGAGACATAGATCAACCCTTGTGTCCGGGCGAACGCCGGGGCTACCGTGCTGGTGTCGGGTACTGGACGGTACTCCCATCGCAGGAGGACGGATGGGCCAGATCGACGCTCCCACGGTGCGGATGCCGAAGGCCGCGCAGGCGGTCGGCATGGTCTTCGCCCGCCGCCGGTTCCTGATGCGGCTGCGCGACCGCTACGGCTCGACGTTCGTGCTCGACGTGCCGCCGTTCGGCAAGACGCTGGTGGTCAGCGACTCCGCCGCGCTCAAGCAGCTCTTCACCGCGAGCCCCGACGTCGCCGGCACGCCGCAGCCCAACCTCGGCCGCATGCTCGGCAGCGGCTCCATCTTCGGCCTCGACGGCGAGCCGCACCGCCTGCGCCGCAAGCTGCTCGTCCCGCCGTTCCACGGCAAGCGCATGCAGGCGTACGCCGGGCTGATCGAGGAGGAGTTCCACAAGGAGGCCGCGAGCTGGCCCGTCGGCCGGGAGTTCGCGACCCTGACCCCGTTCATGCGGATCACCCTCAACGTGATCCTGCGCGCGGTGTTCGGGGCCGAGGGCGCGGAGCTGGCCACGCTGCGCGAGACGCTGCCGGCCTTCGTCACCTACGGTTCGCGGCTCACCATGCTGCCGATGAAGGAACGGGGCATCGGGCCGTGGAACCCGTGGCGCCGCTTCCGCGAATACCGCGCCGCCTACGACGAGACCGTGCAGGTGCTCATCGACCGCGCCCGCGCGCAACCCGGCGACGACATCCTCTCGATGATGCTGCAGAGCCGCTACGAGGACGGCGCGCCGATGTCCGACGCGCACGTCAAGGACGAGCTGCTCACGCTGCTCGCCGCCGGCCACGAGACCACCGCGACCACGCTCGCCTGGGCGCTCGAGCGGCTCAGCCGGCACCCGGCCGCCCTGCACGCCCTCGTCGACGACCTCGACCGCGGCGGCACGGAGCTGCTCCAGGCCACCGTCCTGGAGATCCAGCGCACCCGACCCGTCGTCATCAACACGGCCCGCCGGGTCAAGGGCGACGGCCTGGTGATCGGCGGCGGCGCCGTGCCGCCCGGCTGGACCGTGCTCGCCGGCATCGACCTGGTGCAGAGCGACGAGTCCGTGTTCCCCGACGCGCGGCGCTTCGACCCGACCCGGTTCGTCGGCGTCAAACCGGCCACCTACGCGTGGATCCCGTTCGGCGGCGGCACCCGGCGCTGCGTCGGCGCCGCCTTCGCCAACCTGGAGATGACCGTGGTGCTGCGCACGCTGCTGCGCGACTTCGAACTGCGCACGACGTACGCGCCCGGCGAGCGCTGGCACTCGCGCGGTGTCGCGTACGCGCCGGACAAGGGCGGCCGGGTCGTCCTGCACCGCCGCACGAAGCCGCGCCGCGAAGCCGCGCAGCGGATGGAGGTCGAGGCATGAGGGAGCTTGCGACCGAATCATTCGGCTCAGTAGCCCGGTCATGCCCTTCCGAGCGAAGCGAGGCAGGCGCATGAGCGAGGACCGCTTCGCGGACGTCGGCCGCGGCATCCGGCTGTGCTACCGGGAGACCGGCGACGGCCCGCCGCTCGTCCTGGTCGCCGGTCTCGGCCAGCAGCTGCTCTCGTGGCCCGCAGGCTTCGTCGACCTGCTCGCCGGGCGTGGCTACCGGGTGATCACGTTCGACAACCGGGACGCCGGGCTGTCCACGCACGCCGACTACCGGCCACCGTCGCTGGGCGCGATCCTCGCCGGGCGCACCCCCGCGCACGCGTACCACCTCGGCGATCTGGCCCGCGACACCACCGGCCTGCTCGACGCGCTGGAGCTGCCCAGCGCCCACCTCGTCGGCGCGTCGATGGGCGGCATGATCGCGCAGACGGTGGCCGCGCACCATCCCGACCGGGTCCGCACGCTCACCTCGATCATGTCGACGACCGGCGCCCGCTTCGTCGGCCGCCCGCGGCTGTCCACCTGGGCCCTGATGGCGGCGAAGCCGCCGCGGACCCGGGAAGAGGCCGGCGACCGGGCCGTGCGGCTGTTCCGGCACATCGGCTCGCACGGCTACCCCTTCGACGAGCCGGGGGTACGCGCCCGCGCCACCGCCGCCTGGGACCGCGACCACTCGGCGGCCGGGGTGGGCCGGCAGCTCGCGGCGATCTACGCCTCCGGCGACCGCACCGGGGAGCTGCGCCAGGTGCGCGTGCCGACGCTGGTCGTGCACGGCGACCGCGACAGGATGGTGCACCCGAGCGGCGGCCGGATGACCCAGCGGACGATCGCCGGCTCCCGACTGGTGGTGCTGCCCGGGCTCGGCCACGACTGCCCGGCCGGCGTGTGGCCGCGCCTGGTCGACCTGATCGCCGACCACGCCCGCGCGGAGGCCGACGATGTCGCGGCCTGAGCCCCTCGCCGGCCGCACGGTGGTCGTCACCGGCGCCGCGTCCGGGATCGGCCGGGCGTTGGGGCGCCGGCTGTCGGCCGCCGGGTGCCCGGTCGCGCTCGCCGACGTCGACGAGCGCGGGCTCAAGGAGACGGCGGCCGACCTGACCGGGCCGGTGCTGCCGCGCGTGCTCGACGTGCGCGACGCGGCCGCGGTGACCGCCTTCGCGACCGAGGTGCGCGACTGGGCGCCGGCGCCGCTCGGAGCGGTGTTCAACAACGCGGGCGTCGCGATCGGCTCGTCGGTGCTCGGCGCCGTCCCGGCGGACGACGACTGGCTGCATGAGATCAACTTCCGCGGGGTGGTCAACGGGGTGCGGGCGTTCCTGCCGATCCTGGTCGACCAGGACAACGGCACGATCGTCAACACCTCCAGCGTGTACGGCCTGATCGGCGTCCCCTACCAGAGCGCCTACTGTGCCGCGAAGTTCGCCGTGCGCGGGTTCACCGAGGCGCTGCGGCAGGAGCTGCGGGGGACCGGGGTGCGGGCGGCGACCGTACACCCGGGTGGGGTGAAGACCAACATCGCGCGCAACGCCCGGTTCCGCTCGGACCCGGAGGGTCGAGGCCGCACCCACGAGCAGATCGCGGCGGACTTCGACGCGATCGCCCGCACCACGCCCGAGCGCGCCGCCGCGATCATCCACAAAGGAGTCGACCGGGGGCGGCCGCGGATCCTGGTCGGTCCCGACGCCTATCTGGTCGACGCGCTGGCCCGGTTCGCGCCGAACCGCTACTACGACATCATCGCCCGGCTGCGGCGGTGACCGACGATCCCGTCCGGGAGCGCCTGCTCAGGGGGCTGCACCGGGCGATCGAGGAGCGCGGCTACCGGGAGACCACGATCGCCGACATCGTGCGGCACGCGCGGGCGTCGCGCAGCACGTTCTACCAGGTGTACGCGACCAAGGACGACTGCCTGCTGGCGCTGATGGAGGCGGCCAACGCCGCGCTGATGCGCCGCATCGTCACCGCGGTCGACCCGCTGGCGCCGTGGCCGGCGCAGACGCGGCAGGCCGTGCAGGCCTACATCGACCACGTCACCGCCAGCCCGGAGCTGTCGCTGTGCTGGATCCGCGAGTTCCCCTCGCTCGGCCCGGTGGCCGGCCGGGTGCGACGCGAGACGATGGACGCCCTGGCCGAGCTGGTGCAGCGGCTGACCGCCCACGAGCCGTTCCGCCGGGCCGGGCTGGCGCCGGTGTCGCGCGAGCTGGCGCTGGTGATCCTCGGCGGCCTGCGGGAGCTGACCGCGACCGTGCTGGAGGAGGGCGGCGACGTCCGCGACGTGGCGGAGACCGGGATCGCGGCGGCCGTCGCGTTGCTGGCAGCGGCGCCCGGTCGGCCCGCGCCGGCCCCGCCGGCGGACCGCGGACTGCTGCTCACCGACGAGCAGTGGGCCCGCATCCGCCCGCTGCTGTCCACGCCGCGAACCACCGTCGGCCGCCCGGCCGCCCCGCACCGGCAGCTCGTCGAGGCGATCATCTATCGCGACCGGGCCGGGATCGCCTGGCGCGACCTGCCACCGCGGTTCGGGGCGTGGCAGACGGCCTGGAAGCGCCACCGCCGCTGGTCGGCCGACGGCACGTGGGACCGCGTCCGGGCGGTGCTAGACCGGCTCGAGGAACCCGGTCAGCGTGACGACGCCCGGCCCGAAGCGCGCGTCTAGCTCCCGCCGCCGGGCGTCGGTGGCGACGTAGACCTCGGCGGTGACCAGGTTGGCCACCGTGTCGACGCCGGTGCTGAGGATGCCCGGGAGAGTAGCCAGCTCGGTCTGCACCCGGTGCAGCTCCGCGGTGGCGTGGGCCGCTGTCGAGACGCACAGCGCGCCACCCCAGACGGTGCGGAGCCGATCCTCATGGGCGGCCGCGTCGCCGGTGAAGCGGGCGTTGAGCACCAGCCTCCTCGGGTCGTTCTCGCCGCCGTTCTGGTCGATCCAGGCACCCGCCGCCCCGGGCGACGACTCGGCCAGCGCGAGCGCGGCCGCCAACGCCTCGTCGGTGGCCTTGGTCGCGTCGACGACCCGCCAGCCGCCGGGCGGAGGGGGACAGGGACTGGTGAAGTCCGGCACCGCAGGCGAGGTGTCGGCTCGCGCCGGACGCGGTGGTTCCGTCAGCGTGAAGCGCTTGCCGTCGTAGGTGCCGATCACCTCGTAGGTCCCGTAGCGGGTGCCGGCCGTGTCGTGATGATCCAAACCCTCCCAGGACCAGTTGACGATGTCCGGACCACCGCACTGTGGCGGCTGCGACAAGGCGACGTGGCGACAGAGCTGCGGGCCGTGTTCCGCATTCTCGAGCACCATCCCGGAGGCGCGGTAACGGCCGGCGTAGGTCTCCGGGGCGAACGAGCCGCCGCTGTCCGGCTCGGGCTCGACCGGTTCGCCGGGGCCGAATCCTTCGGGTTCGCCGCAGCCGGCCAGGGGAGTGAAGAAGAGGCCGGCAAGGACCAGCAGAACGAGGCGTGGCTTCACACGTGATGTGACGCGACGGGGCCGGAGACGGTTCCAGCGGCAAAACGTGAAGCTGGTTCAGGATGGACGGTTGCTCGATAGCCTGAGGGCAGTCTGTCATCGGTGATCGGGGGGCCGTGATGGTCGGACGTGTCATGACCCTGCGGGCGCTGGCCCGCGTGGCGGTCGCCGGCGCCACGGCGTGCCTGCTCGGCGTGCCGCCGGCCGCCGCCGCGTCGGACGGCCCGCCGGCCGAGCTGCCGGGGGTGGCCTGGGGAGACTGCGACGGGCTGGGCGCGGAGTTCCAGTGCGCCCGCGTCGCCGTGCCCCTCGACTGGGACGACCCGTCCGGCGAGCAGATCGAGCTCGCGGTGATCCGCCGCCTGGCGAGCCGGCCCGACGAGCGCATCGGGTCGATGTTCGTCAACCCCGGCGGGCCCGGCCAGAGCGGCGTCGGCCTCGTCCGGGACAGCGGCGCCGACCTCGACGAGTGGGGTGACGGCCGGTTCGACATCGTCGGCTGGGACCCGCGGGGCACCAACGACAGCACGCCCGTGCGCTGCTTCGCCGACGACGCGGACGAGGCCGAGTTCTGGGCGGGCGTCACGGTGCCGTCGACACCGGCCGAGTCGGCGGCCTATCAGGAGAAGACCGTCGACCTGGCGCGCCGGTGCGGCGAGGTGAGCGGCGACCTGCTCTCGCACATCACCACCGCGGACACCGCACGCGACCTCGACCGGCTCCGCGCCCTCGTCGGCGAAGAGAAGATCACCTACGTCGGCCTCTCGTACGGCTCGATGATCGGCCAGACCTACGCCAACCTGTTCCCCGGCCGGGTACGGGCCATGGTGCTCGACGGTCTGGTCGACGCGGTCGACCAGACGTCCAGCATGGAAGCCAACGTCAGCAACGCCGTGTCGGCCGCCGACGAGGTCTTCGCGCAGTTCGTCGCGCTCTGCCAGGCCGCGGCGACGGGCGAGTGCGCGCTGGCCGGGCACGGCGAGCCGGTCGCCGACCGCGTGGCGCGGCTGTTCGCCCGCGCCCGCCTGGCGCCGCTGCCGGCGCCGAACGCCGACCCGCCGGGCGAGCTGAGCTACGGCGACCTGCTGGTCTCGACGTTCAACCCGCTGCGGCTGCCGTTGACCTGGCCCCAGTTCGCGGCGGACCTCGACGCGGCCGCCGAGGGCGACGCCACGGCCCTGCTGACCGCGGCGCGGGCCATGCAGACACCGGTCGGCTACCGCGCCTCGGTCTGGTCGTCCGCGGTCTCCTGCGGCGACGGCCCGGCCCGGGTGTCGTCGGCGGACTGGCCGGCCCAGGTCACCCGGTTCACCACGGCCGGCGAGCTGTGGGGCCCGGTGCTGGCCTGGTGGCTGTGGGCCCCGTGCGCCTCGGGCTGGCCGGCAGACGCCACCGGCCGCTACGCCGGCCCGTGGAACGCCCGGACCGAGAACCCGATCCTGCTGCTCAGCGCCCGCTACGACCCCGGCACCCCGTATCGCAACGCGGTGACCGCCGAGAGCCGCCTCGGCAACGCGGTCCTGCTGACCCTCGACGGTTACGGCCACCCGAGCTACCAGGTGCCGAGCGCGTGCCTGGACGAGGCCCGGCAGCGCTACCTGGTCGACCTCGTCACGCCGCCCAAGGGCACGACCTGCCAGCCGGACGACCGCCCGTTCGGCTAAGCGCCCTCACAGCAAGCCGGCGGCCATGGCGGTGGTGACGGCGGCGGTGCGGTCGTTGACGCCCAGCTTGGCGTACGCCCGGAGCAGGTGGGTCTTGACCGTCGCCTCGCTGATGAACAGGGCTCGCGCGATCTCGCCGTTGGACGAGCCCCGGGCGACGAGGCGCAGCACCTCCACCTCCCGGGCCGACAGCGTCTCGGCGCGGGGGTGCCGGACCCGGTGCAGCAGGCGCGTGGCGACCGAGGGGCTGAGCACGGTCTCGCCGCGCGCCGCCGCCCGCACCGCCGCCACCAGGTCGGTGCGGGACGCATCCTTCAGCAGGTAGCCGGCGGCGCCCGCCTCGACGGCGCGGAGGATGTCGGCGTCCGTCTCGTAGGTGGTCAGCACGACCACCCGCGCCTCCGGCACCGCCGCCAGGACCTGGGTCGTCGCGCCGACCCCGTCGAGGCCCGGCAGGCGCAGGTCCATCAGCACGACCGACGGGCGCAGCGCCCGGGCCGCCGTCACCGCCTCCGTGCCGGACGCGGCCTCACCGACCACCGCGATGTCGGGCTCGCCCGAGAGCAGGCCCCGCACGCCTGTGCGGACCACCGGATGGTCGTCGACCAGCAACACCGTGATCACACCGGCACCTCCACAGAGACGGTTGTCGGGCCGGTCGGCGACGACGACACGGTGAGCACGCCGCCCACCTGCTCGACCCGGGCCCGCATGCCCGACAGGCCGTAACCGGACGTCGTCGCCAGCGGATCGAAGCCCGGCCCGGGATCGGTCACGGTGAGGGAGACCGCGGCCGGCTCGTAGCCCAGCGCGACCGACGCCTCGCCGCCGGCATGCTTGCGGGCGTTGGTCAGCGCCTCCTGAGCGGCCCGCAGCAACACCACGTCCACCCCCGTCGACAATGGACGGACATCGCCGCGGACCGTCAACGCGGGCGACAGCCGGCGGAGCGCGTCCACGAGCGAGCGGCCGTCGAGCAGCGCCGGCGTCAGCGCCGCCACCAGCGCCCGGGCCTCGCCGAGGTTGTCGCGGGCCGTGTCCAGCGCCAGCGCCAGGTGGCCGTCGGCCAGGGCCGGATCGCGTTCCGCCCGGGCCGCCTGGATCAGCATCACCACGCTCGACAACCCCTGGGCGATCGTGTCGTGGATGTCGCCGGCCAGCCGCTGCCGCTCGGCCAGCATGCCGAGCCGGGCCACCTCGGCCCGCGACGCCGCCAGCTCCCGGATGAGCGCCGCCCGGTCGTCGCTCTGCCGCAACACCCGCTGCGACCAGGTTCCGATGATCGACGTCACCGCAACGATCATCACCACCGACGGCAGCAACTCGACGATCAGTCCCGGGTCGTGCTCGACGAACCACAGCACGACCACGTGCACCGAGGCGAACGCCGTGTCGGCCGGGATGGCCCACCGGGCCGGCAGCACCATGAAGCACTGTGGACAGAGCGCGAAGAGGGCGAACGAGGCGCCGCTGACCTGCGTGACCGCGGCCGTGTAGAGCACGAACGCGCCCGCCAGGTAGGCCACGCCCGCCCACCCGTCGTCCTCGTCGCGCATGAAGCGCCGACCGAGCGTCACGTAGAGCACCGCGATCCCGCCGACCAGGACCACGGCGGCCCAACCGCGGGCGGGGGAGGCCGCGGTCTGCAGCGCGAACACCGCGACCCCGACCCCGACCACCGCGAAATAGGCGTCGAACCAGTGGAACCGGGCCGCCCACGCCGAGCTCAGCTCGTCTGCCGGCCGCGCCAGCGGAACGTGGTCAGACATAGCACCAGGCCTCCGATGCACCAGGCGGCGAGCACGAGAGCGGTGCGCCCATGCTCCCATGACGGCACGACCTCCTGCGGCAGGATGGTGTCCGGCAGGAACGCCGACCGGAACCCCTGCGCCATCCACTTGAGCGGGAACACCGAACCCAGGTTGATCACCCAGTCCGGCAGCGCGCCGACCGGCGTGTAGTAGATGCCCGAGACGAAACCGAGCACGACATAGGGCAGGTTCATCACCGCCGCCGCGCTGCGCGCCGACCGGGCCAGCGCGCTGGCGGCCACGCCGAGCAGGCTGCACGCCACCGTGCCGAGCAGGAACACCCACGCGAACGTCAGCCACCGTGCCGGCGACGTGGGCAGGTCGAGGTCGAAGAGCAGCACGCCGATCGCCACGAGCAGCACCACCTCGGCCAGCGTCACGGCCACGACCAGCAGGATCTTCCCGATGAGGTACGCCACCGGCGGCATCGGCAACCCGCGCAGCCGCTTGAGGGTCCCGTCGTCGCGGTCGGTGGCGATCCCGATGCCGAGGTTGACGAACGTGGTCGAGGCGACGCCCGCCGCGATCATCGACGGCACCAGATATTGCGCCGAGGTCACCGTCGACCCGTCGTAGACACCGCTGAACAGCGACCCGAGCAGGGTCAGCAGCACCGCCGGCAGCGCGAAGGTGAACACCACGGCGTCGCGCTCGCGCCAGAACTGGCGCATCTCGACGCCGGCCCGCGCGGCGCCCAACGTCAACACGGTCATCGCGCCTCTCCGATCAGCTCCAGGTAGACGTCCTCCAACGACGGCCGGGTCACCGACAGACCCGGCACCGGACCGCCGTACGCCGCGGTCAGTCGTGCCACCACCGCGGCGGGGTCGGCCGTCCGCTCCCGACCGTCGCGCCACGACACCGTCGCGACGTCCCGGGCCCCGAGCGCGTCCGGCGCGCCCTCCGCGACCACCCGCCCGCCGGCGACCACCGTGACCCGGTCGGCCAGCGCCTCCGCCTCCTCCAGGTAGTGCGTGGTGAGCAGGACGGTCGTGTCGAGCCCGCGCACCGTCGACCAGAACTGTCGCCGGGCGACCGGGTCGAAGCCGGTGGTCGGCTCGTCGAGGAAGAGCAGCCGGGGCCGCCCGACGATGCCGAGCGCGACGTCGAGCCGCCGCCGCTGGCCGCCGGAGAGCTTGCGGATCCGGCTGTCCCGCTTCTCCGTGAGCCCGACCAGCTCGAGCGTCTCGTCGAGCCCGCGCGGCCGGGGGTAGTAGCGGGCGACGTGCCGGATCAGCTCGCCGACGGTCAGCTCGGCCCCGTCGGCCGTCGACTGCAGCACGATGCCGATCTCGCGCCGCCAGGCCAGGCCCGCCCGGGCCGGGTCGGCGCCCAGCACCGCGACGCTGCCACCGTCGCGGGGCCGGTGGCCTTCGAGGATCTCCACCGTCGTGGTCTTGCCGGCGCCGTTGGGGCCGAGCAACGCCCGCACCTCGCCGTGCGCGATGTCCAGGTCGAGCCCGGCCACCGCCACCGTGTCGCGATAGGACTTCCGCAGCCCTCGCACGCGTACCGCGTCGTCTGTCATGCCTTCGATGGTTCGCCGCGGGACCCCACCGACGGGACGACCGGCGGTCGGAACTCCACTGTCCACCAACCGGTGGACACGAGGGCCGGCGGGCCGGGCGGGGGCTCTCGACCCGCCCGACCCACCGGCTTGGTGCTGCCGTACCCGGTAACGCGCCGACTATGCCGACGCGACCGGAGCGAGCACGTGCAGCAGCAGGTCGGTCAGCGCGGCCAGGCCGTCCTCGCTGAGCACCGACTCGGGATGGAACTGCACACCGGCGAAGGTGGACCCCCGCAGCGCGGGCACGCTCCCGTCGGCCGCCCGCGCCAGCTCGACGGCGCCGAACGGTGACTCGCACGTCGTCGAGGCCGCCACGGGGGTGAAGGTGGAGTAGAAGCCCACCCGGCGCGGCGTCCCGAACAGGTCGACGACCTTCTGGACACCCTGGTACGGCGCCGGCCGGCGATGCATCCCCAGCCCCAGCACCGACGACAGGATCTGGTGGCCCAGGCAGACGCCGAGCAGCGGCCGGCCGTCGACCAGCCGCGCGGTCACCACCGACCGCATCGCCGCCATCTTCGGCGAGGCCGGGTCGGTCGGGTCGCCCGGTCCCGGCCCGGCGATCACCAGGTCGGCGTCGCCCCACGCCGGCGCGGTCCACGGCACCACCGACACCCGCAGGCCGAGCGCCCGCAGCTGGTGGGCGAGCATCCCGGTGAACGTGTCCTCGGCGTCCACCACGACGACCCGCCGCCCGGCCAGCGCCGCCGAGACCAGCGCGCCCGCCGGCCGCTCGTCGAGCCAGAACCGCGCCAGGTGGTCGTTGCGGGCCGAGAGCAGCGCCTGCACCTCGGGGTCGCCGGCCCGGGACACCGGCGCGCCGGCCGGCGGGGCGGCGGGCACGAGGCCCAGCGCGGACAGGATCCCGGCGGCCTTGGCGTGGGTCTCGGCGACCTCGCCGGCCGTGGTCGAGTGCCGGACCAGCGTCGCGCCGACCGGCACCCGCAACGCCCCGTCCGCGGTGATCTCCGCCGCGCGGATCAGGATCGGCGCGTCCAGCGTCTGCCGCCCCTGCTCGTCATGGTCGAGCAGCGCGAGCACCCCGGCGTAGTAGCGCCGCCCCCGCCCCTCGTGCCGGGCGATCACGCGGCACGCGTTCTCGATCGGGCTGCCGGTCACGGTCGGCGCGAACATCGTCTCGCGCAGCACGTCGCGGACGTCCCGGGTGCACCGCCCGGCCAGGAGGTACTCGGTGTGCGTGAGGTGTGCCATCTCTTTGAGATAGGGCCCGACCACCTGGCCGCCGGACTCGGCGACCGTGGCCATCATCTTGAGCTCCTCGTCGAGCACCATGTAGAGCTCGTCGACCTCCTTCGGGTCGGCAAGGAACTCGAGCAGGTCGACCGGGCCGCCGTGCCGGTGGGTGCCGGAGATCGGGTTCATCATCACCAGGCCGTCCTCGACCGAAACGTGCCGCTCCGGCGACGCGCCGACGATCACGCGGGCGCCCGTGTGCACCAGGAACGTCCAGTACGCGCCGCGCTCGTCCAGCAACAGCCGGCGGTACGCGGCCAGCGCCGCCGCCACCGGCGACCCGTCGACCTGGGCGGTGAACGCCCGGTGGATGACGAAGTTGGCGCCCTCGCCCCGGCCGATCTCGTCGGCCAGCACCCGCGACACGGTTCCCGCGTAGGCCTCGTCGGTGACGTCGAAGCCGCGCGGCCCGCGGGTGCGCACCGGCGCGTCCGGCAGCGCCGCGAGGACCTCTTCGAGCGGCGCCCGCTCGTGCCTCTCGATCGACAGGCATTCCAGGGGTACGCCGTCGTCGACGGCGTCGAAGCCGCGCTCGGCCACCTGGCGGTAGGGGACCACGGCCAGCGCGGGGATGGGCAGCTCGGCGAGGGTGGCGACGGTCCGGACCGGTCCGGCGTAGACGTCGACGTGGTCCGCGCCCTCGCGACGGACCAGGGCGAACGGGCGGTGCGGGTCGATCTGCATGGCGGTTTCCTCGTGGCTCGGGCGGGTGCCGTCGAGCGGAAACCGGAAAGCGGACCGCCTCGAGGGCGGCCGCGTCGGATGGTTACGCGCGGAAGTGGGCCGCCGGGTCGGCGGGCCACCACATGCTCAGTCGCGCGTGCACAGGCAGCAACGTACCGGCCGCGGGCCGGATTCGGAAGAGGAACCGCGGGGTACGGTGGCGGGCGATGAACGTTCTCGCCCTCGACCTGGGCACCTCCTCGGTGCGTGCGATGGTCTTCGACGACCAAGCCCGCGCGCGCCCGGACGCGCTGGCCCGGCGCGGCTTCGACCTCTCGATCGCGGCGGACGACAGCGGCGGCGCCACCCTCGACGCCGACGAGTACCTGGCCGCCCTCTGCGCCTGCGTCGACGAGCTGGCCAAGGCCGGGCACCTCGACGACATCGGCCTGGTCGCGGCGTCCGCGCAGTGGCACTCGGCGCTCCCGCTCGACGCCGCCGGCCGCCCGCTCGGCCCGGTCGTCACGTGGCTCGACACCCGGCCGGCGCCTCCCCCGGGCGCCACCGGCCCCCTCGACCCGGAGGCGTTCCACCAGCGCACCGGCGCCTGGTGGCACCGCTTCTACTGGACCGTGAAGCTGCCCTGGCTGCGCGGCCTCGGCCTGGCCCCGGCCCGCTACACCGGCCTCGTCGAATACGTGCTCGGCGAGCTGCTCGGCGAGGCGCCGATGTCGGTGTCGCAGGCGTCCGGGACCGGCCTGCTCGACCTGGCCGCGCTCGACTGGGACCCGGAGGCGCTGGAGATCGCCGGTGTCGACGCCGGTCAGGTGCCGCCGCTGGCGCCGCCCGGCTGGCAGGGGAAGCTCTGCCCCGAGTACGCCCGCCGCTGGCCCCAGCTCGCCGCCGCCCGGTGGTCGCCGGCCATCGGCGACGGCGCCGCCTCCAACATCGGCTCGGGCGCCGTCGACGAGACCCGGGCCGCCGTGACCGTCGGGACGTCGGCCGCGGTGCGGCTGATCCAACCGGCCCCGCGGGGCGCCCAGCTGCCGGCCCTGCCGCACCGGCTGTGGCGCTACCGGGTCGACGACCACCGGGTGGTGACCGGGGCCGCGTACTCCGCCGGTGGCAACCTGTTCGCCTGGGCCCGCCGCGAGCTGCGGCTGCCCGAGGGCGCCGCCCTGGAGGAGACGCTGGCCGGCATCGCGCCGTTCACCGGCGTGACGGCCGACCCGCGGCTCGGCGGCGACCGCCCGCCCGGCACCGCGCCGGCCGGCTCCGGCGAGCTGCGGCACATCGGCTTCGGCACCAGCGCGACCGAGATGTTCGCCGGGCTCATGTCCGGGGTCTGCACGCTGGTGGTGGCCGACCTCGAGGTGATCGAGTCCACGGTCGACCATCGGGTCGCGGTCACGCTGGGCGGTGGCGCGATCGCCGCCTCGCCCTGGTGGCGACGGGCCTTCGAGCTGGCCCTGGCGCCGCGGGAGGTCGCGCACGTCGACGACCCGGAGGTGGGCTGCACCGGCGCCGCCCTGGCCGCGCTCGGCCGGGTGGAGACCAGACCACCGGGTGACTCGACCCCGGCCTGAACGCTCTGCGAGGATAGATCAACCGAAACGGCGAGTTTGGTTCGCCGGACGGTTGGGTCGTGCCTCCACCTCGCGTCCATGGTGGCCACACTGGGCTGTCGCCCCCGTGCGTGGCGCAGCCGCGCCTGGTTGGATGAACGGGTTTCCCGGTGTGGCCGGCGCCGGGGCGACAAGGAGGAGTCGGGTTGGCAGGAGCGACCGGGAAGCCCCAGGGCGCCGTGCCGCAACACCGCCGGCAGGGCGATGCCGGCCTCGCTCCACACCGCCGCCGCTCCCGGTTCCGCCTGCGCGACTGGCGGATCCGCAGCAAGCTGATCGCCGTCCTGATCGTCCCCTCGCTGGCCTTCGTGCTGCTCGCCGGTTTCCAGGCGCGCACCCTGTTCACCCAGGCCGACACGCTCGGCCAGTTCTCGGCCGAGGTCGGCGTCGCCGACGAGATCGGCGCGCTGGTCGACGCGGTCCAACAGGAGCGCGACCGCACCGCCGGCGAGCTGGCCGCGCCGAGCGACCTGACCGGCCAGCCCAACCTCGCCCGGCTGACCAACGTGCTCCGTCCCTACGAGGACGCCGTCGACGCGGCGGCGACCCGGTTCCGCGCGGCGGCCGACCCGGCGCGCAGCGGCGACGTGTCCTGGCAGGTCTCCTACGACCGCACCATCGAGCTGATCGACCAGCTGCCGACGCTGCGCACCGCCGCCGGCGGCAGCGCGACGCCGCAGACCGTCTTCGACAGCTACAACCGGCTCGTCGACGCCCTGTTGGCCCTGCTCGCCGAGCCGTCGCCGGGCGCCGACCACCCGGAGCTGTCGCAGGCGGTGCTGCGCACCGTGCAGATCGCCCGGGTCAAGGAGCTGGGCTCACGGGCCCGCGCCCGGATCTTCGCGGCCTCGATGGCCGGCGGTTACGGGCCGGACGACCTGGTCGTGCTCTCCGACCTGCGCACGCAGCAACTCGCCGCGCTCGCCGACTTCCGCGTCACCGCGACACCCGGCCAGGTCACGATGTACGACGACATGTCGGCCCTGCCCGGCTTCGTCGAGGCGACCCGGCTGGAGGAGCAGACGATCGGCACGGCCCGGGCGCCGCAGGTCCTCGGCGCCGAGGAATGGTGGGCGGCCAGCCAGAACCGCCTGCAGGAGCTGCGCAGGGTCGAGGAGCGGGTCAGCGGCGACGCGGCGCGGGCGGCCGACGAGCGCAGCACCGCCCAGCTGCGCGACAGCCTCCTGGTCGCCGGCGGCATCCTGCTCGTCCTGCTGATCGCGGTGCTCGCGTCGGTCGTGGTCGGCCGGTCGATCGCCCGGTCGCTGCGCACGCTGCGGACCCACGCGCTGCAGGTCGCCCAGGTGCAGCTGCCCGACGCGCTGGAACGGCTGCGGGCGATGGGCGGCGCGGTGCCGCGGATCGACGTGTGGCCGGCGGCGGTCCGGTCGGCCGACGAGATCGGCGAGGTGGCCGAGGCGTTCGTCGCCGTGCACCACAGCGCCATCGCGGTCGGCGTCGAGCAGGCCAACATGCGCCGCACCGTCAACGCGATGTTCGTCAACCTGGCCCGGCGCAGCCAGGTGCTGGTCGAACGCCAGCTGGAGCTGCTCGACGAGCTCGAGCGCGAGGAGAGCGACCCCGACCAGCTCGACAACCTGTTCAAACTGGACCACCTGGCCGCCCGCATGCGCCGCAACGACGACAGCCTGCTGGTGCTGGCGGGCATCGAGTCGCCGCGCCGGTGGAGCGACCCGGTGGCGCTGCCGGCCGTCGTGCTGGCCGCCGTCGCCGAGATCGAGTTCTATCCCCGGGTGCGGCACGACGCGATCGACCCCGTGCACGTGGTCGGGCACGCCGTCGGCGACGTGGTGCACCTGCTCGCCGAGCTGCTGGAGAACGCGACGGTGTTCTCGCCGCCGTCGACCGCCGTGCACGTGTTCGCCCACGGCGGCTCGCGGGTCGGCACGGTCATCGAGATCGCCGACGACGGCCTGGGCATGTCCGAGTCGGCGTTGCGGGAGGCCAACGACACGCTGGCCGCCCCGCCGACGGCCGACGTCGCGGCGTCCGAGCGGATGGGCCTGTTCGTGGTCAGCCACCTGGCGGCCCGGCACGGCATCCGGGTCGAGCTGCGGGCCGGCCGCAGCGGTGGGGTGATCGCCCTGGTCCGGCTGCCGGCCGACATCCTCGTGCACGAGCACGCCGAGCTGCCGTACCGGCCGACCCGGCCGATGCTGGCCGCCGTCGCCGCGGTCTCCGGCGCCGCGCCGTCGCTGCAGCCCGCGCCCCGAGCCGGCGGCCCCGTGCCCGGCGGTCCGGTGCCCGCCCTCACCCTTGCCACACCCGGCGGAGGTGTGCCCGCGGTCGCGGCGCCCGCCATCCCGTTGCCGATCGACCCGGCGCCCGCTGGCGGCGGTTTCTTCGGCGCGCCGGAGGTGCCGGCGCCGGCCGCCCAGCCGGTGCCCACCGCAGGCCCGACGGCGCCGGTCGCCCGCCGGCCGGGGCGCACCACCAGCCCCCGCCGTGCGTCGGCGGCCGCACCGGCGGCGGCCGAGGGCGTCTCCTGGTTCTCCCGGGCCAGCGGCAGCGCCGCCGAGTCGGTCCCGGCGCCCGCCGCGGAGGCGCCGGCCGCGCCGCCCGCGACCGGGGGAGTGGGCCCGACCGGCCTGCCCATGCGGGTCCCCATGGCCCAACTGCCGGGCGGCAACGGCGCCGCACCGGTTCCGGCGCCCCGCGGTGAAGCCGATCCCGAAGCGGTGAGTAGCCTCCTCAACCAGTTCTACGGCGGCGTGCGGCGCGCCGAGGCCGAGGACCCGAACGACCTGACGAGCGCGCCGGCCTGGCGCGGAGAACGGGAGCAACGATGACGACGCTGAGCCGCGAGGCACGCGACCTGAGCTGGCTGGTCAGCGGCTTCGCCCAGCGCGTGCCGGGCGTCGCACACGCGATCGTGGTGTCCTCCGACGGGCTTCTGGTCGCCGTCTCGGACCACCTGCCCCGCGACCACGCCGACAAGCTGGCCGCGGTCACCTCGGGCGTCATGAGCATCACCAGCGGCGCGGCCCAGATGTTCGACAACGACTACGTCAAGCAGACGGTCGTCGAGATGGGCCGGGGCTACTTCCTGGTCATGCACATCCGCGACGGCTCGATCCTGGCGACGCTGGCGGGATCGGACGCGGACATCGGTGTGGTCGGCTACGAGATGGCGCGGCTGGCCAAGCAGGCCGGCGAGATGCTCACGCCGGCGCTGCGGGCGGAGCTCCAGCAGGCGCTGCCCCGCTAGACGCAGTTGTCGCGGATCACCCCGCGGTACCAGTGCGCGCTGCGCTTGAGGATGCGGCGCTGCGTGGGATAGTCCACATAGACCAGTCCCCACCGCTGGTCGTACCCCTCGGCCCATTCGAAGTTGTCCATCAGCGACCACACGTGGTAGCTCTCCAGCGGCACGCCGGCCTCGATCGCGCGGTGGGCCGCGGCGAAGTGGTCGCGCAGGAACTCGACGCGCCCGGGGTCGTCGACCGCGCCGTCGGCGCCCAGCACGTCGGGGCACGGCAGGCCGTTCTCGGTGATGGTCAGCGGGATCGCGCCGTAGTCGTTGGTGATCCGGGTCAGCATGTCGAACATCCCGTCCGGGAAGATCTGCTGCCAGAACGCCTCCGAGGTCGGCCAGCGCATCTCGGTGTCGCCGCCGGGGGCGACGTAGTAGGGCGTGTAGTACTGCACCGCGACGAGGTCGACCGGCGCCGAGATGACGGCGAGGTCGCCGTCGCGGATCCCGCGGACCATCCGGCTGTCGGGGCCGAGGTCGTCGAGCACGTCCTGCGGATAGTGGCCGCGCAGCACGGAGTCGAGGTAGAGCCGGTTCTCGTAGCCGTCGTAGAGGTGGGTGGCGGCTGCCGCCTCGGGGCTGTCGTCGACGGGGTAGCAGGGGTGCAGGTTGAACGCGGGCCCGATCCGGGCCTCGGCCGTCGCGCGCAGGGACTGCACGGCGAGGCCGTGCGCGAGCTGCAGGTGGTGTGCGACCAGGTAGGCGGCGGACGGGTCGCGATGTCCGGGGGCGTGGTGACCGTACAGGTAGCCGTTCTGCACCACGGTCTTCGGCTCGTTGATGGTGAGCCACACCGGCACCGCCGTGCCGAGCGCCTCGAACACCGCGGCGGCGTAGTCGGCGAACCGGTACGCGACGTCGCGGTTCTCCCAGCCACCCGCGTCCTGCAGCGCCTGCGGCAGGTCCCAGTGGAACAGCGTGGCCATCGGCTCGATGCCGCGCTCGTGCAGCCCGTCGACCAGCCGCCGGTAGAAGTCGAGCCCGCGCTGGTTGGCCTTGCCGGTGCCGTCGGCCTGCACCCGTGGCCACGAGATGCTGAAGCGGTAGGTCTTGAGCCCGAGGTCCCGCATCAGGTCGAGGTCACTGGCCCACCGGTGGTAGTGGTCGGCCGCGACGTCGCCGGTGTCGCCGTTGCGGGTCCGGCCCGGCGTGTGGCTGAACGTGTCCCAGATGGACGCGCCCCGGCCGTCCTCCTTGGCGGCCCCTTCGATCTGGTACGCGGACGTGGCGGCGCCCCAGCGGAAGCCGTCCGGGAACGTCAGTCCCAGCCGGCGTTCCGGATTCGGGTCGGCGTCCGGCGAGTCGGGGTCGCAGGCCGCGTTGAGCAGCGACGCCGCCGAGACGGCCACCGCGGCGGTCGGGCGCACGGACACCCGTGCGGCGGTCGCGGCGGTGGCCGAGAGCGCGGCGCGGCGCAGCAGGCGCCGCCGGGTCAGCACGGTCATGTCGCAGGTCTCCTCGTGGTGGGATCTGGGAGCGCTCCCAAGATCGTACAGCGAAAAGCCCGGTCCCGGAACCCCGGACAAAACAGACGGTCGACCGGTTCGGCGTCACCGCCTGTCCTGTCGACCGATTCATGCCCGAAACAATCGAGGGCTAGCGTTGGGGGCGGGGAGGGCAACCCCACCCCCAACCTCAGTTACATGCACGCACGACGGTTGGCACCAGGCGTGCGTGTCGCGCGGGAGCCGGGCCACGCGAGTGGCGGTGGTTCCACCTCCTCTCGAGGGGGAGCGGAGACCGGCGGCGGAGTCCGGGCTGGCCCGTCGCCGGCCTACTCTGATGTTCATCAATGGAAGCGCTCCCATCGACGTTGGTCAGACTGTAGCCGCCCCGCAGCGCGCGGGAAACCCCCTGGACATGATCGAAATTTTCAGTTCTCCGGCCGCAGGTGGAAGCCGGAATGGCGGCGCTTGGCCTCATACATCGCGGCGTCCGCGTCGCGCAGCAGCGCCTCGTAGGGCCGCCCGCCGACCGCGATCCCGATGCTGGCCGACGGTCGCACGAGGCGCCCGTCGACCCGTACCTCCCGGCCCAGCGCGCCGTGGATCCGGTGCGCGGTGGCCACGGCGTCCTCGGCCGACGTGTCGCTCAGCAGCACGCTGAACTCGTCGCCGCCCAACCGGGCCACGGTGTCGCCGGGCCGCACGCACCGGCGCAGCCGCTGCGCGGTGACCCGCAGCAGGTCGTCGCCCGCCTGGTGGCCGAGCGTGTCGTTGACGTCCTTGAAGTCGTTGAGGTCGAGCAGCAGCACGGCCCGGCGCCGACCGTCGCGCTCACGGCCCAGCCGGGCGGCCTGCTGGTCGAAGTAGGCCCGGTTGGCCAGGCCGGTCAGGTGGTCGTGGCTCGCGGCGTGCCGCAACCGCTCCTCCTGCCGGTTGAGGGTCTCGACGGTCTCGTCGAGGCGGCGCACGAGCCGCTCGTTGTCGGCGAGCACCAGGTGCTGGCGGACCAGCACCAGGGCGGTGACGACCACCGAGCCCGCGAGGGCACCCCAGGTGCGGATGGCCAGGCCGTTGACCGCGAGCTCGACGACCAGCACCGCCTGGGTGACGACGATCGCCAGGAACGGCAGCCGGGCACCGGAGCGGCGGGCCCGGGGCGGCACCGCCGCGGGTGGCCGGCGCAGCTGCTCGAACCGGGCGCCGGCCAGCAGCACGAGCGCCGGCACCATCCGGGTCACCAGGATGGCGCGCAGGTCCGGCGCTTCCAGGGCGGCCCCGCGGAGCAGGCGTTCGACGCCGAAGAGGGCGAGCCCGACCGTCAGCGTCACCCCGGCCAGCACGCGGACCGGCGTCGACTCGGTGAACACGACCCGCACCAGGGCGAACGCCGCCACCCCCAGTGTGACCGCGCCCACGACCACCCAGCCGACCTCGGCGGGCCGGTCGGCGTCGTGGCGCCCGACCACGGTGACGACCCAGATCGCCACTGCCGCCCCGACCAGCACGATCACGATGTCGAGCCAGAGACGTACGCGCTGGCGCCGGGGTATCCGCCACGGCCGCGCGAGCATCGAGGCCAGCAGCACGCCCGTGCCCGCGGTGAGCAGGATGGCCGGCACGATGCGGATCGCGGTGGCGCTCGCGGGGTCGGCGATGGACTCGACGGCGCGCAGCACCGCCCCGGCGGTGAGGATCAGGCCGCCCACCGCGGCCGTTTCCCAGAAGCGGCGCCGGGTCGCCGGCTGGCCGCGCCGCTGGGCGAGCCGCCAGGACAGCACCGTGAAGCCGGCGAGCAGCACGGCCTGTTCGGCCCACGAGGCGACGCCGGGCGCGGGCCCCCAACCGATCGCGACGGCGGCGGCCGCGAAGGTGAGCAGCGCCCCGCCCAGGATGCGGTCCACCGGTCAGGCCGCCGAGTCCGGGTGCACGTAGAAGCCGGAGTTGCGCCGCTTGGCCTCGTACATCGCCTCGTCCGCGTCCCGCAGCAGCCGCTCGAAGGGCTTGACGCCGCTGGCCGCGATCCCGACGCTGGCCGAGGGGCGCAGGGTGCGGCCGTCGACCCGCACGGGCTTGGCCAGCGCCACCAGGATCCGGTGCGCGGCGGCCACGGCGTCGTCGGCCGAGGCGTCGGCCAGCAGCACGCTGAACTCGTCGCCGCCCAGCCGGGCCACCGTGTCGGCCGGCCGCACGCTGCGCCGCAGCCGGGTCGCGGTGAGCTTGAGCAGGTCGTCGCCGGCGTGGTGGCCGAGGGTGTCGTTGACCATCTTGAACTCGTTGAGGTCGAGCAGCAGGACGGCCCGCCCGCGCCCCGGCGGCCCGTTGCCGAGCCGTTGGGCGTGGTGGTCGAAGAACGCCCGGTTGGCCAGGCCCGTCAGGTGGTCGTGGTTGGCCGCGTGGCGCAGCTTCTCCTCCTGCCGCCCGAGCGCCTCGATGCTCTCGTCGAGCCGGCGCACCAGCCGCTCGTTCTCCATCAGCACCACGCTCTGCCGCGCCGCGACCACCGCGGTGAGCACCACCGAGCCGACCACCGTGCCCCAGCTCATGATCGTCAGGCCCTCGATCGGGAGCTGGATGATCAGCATGAGCTGGGTGGCGGCGACGGCGATGAAGGGCAGTCGCGCCGTCACCTTGATCCGCTTCGGCGGCGGGATCTCGCGGGTCAGCGTGCCGCGGATCCACTCGACGCACGGCGCGAGCGCCAGCACCAGCGCCGGCACCAGCCGCAACACGTAGCTGCCGCGCGAGTCGGCGTCGGCGAGCTGCGGGTTGAGGGCGTGGCTGACGCCGAACAGCGCGATCGCGACGGTCAGCACGATGCCGGTCGCCCGGGAGAACGGCGCGTCCTTGGTCATCAGCAGGCGGACGATCGCGAACGCCGACACGATCATGATGACCGAGCCGATGAACGTCCAGGCGACGTCGCCGGCGCTCTTCGCGCTCTCGCTGCCGGTCAGGGCGATGGACCAGACGAAGACCGAGGCCGCCACCAGCACGGTGGCGGCGTCCAGCCACAGACGCACGCGCTCCCGCCCGACCAGGTCCGGCGGCCTGGCCAGCAGGAAACCCAGGAGCACGAGGGAGCCCGCGGCGACCAGCAGGGTCGGCACGGTGCGGTGGCTGCCGGCGCTGGCCGGCTCGACCGCGAACTGGATCGCCCGCACCACCCCGCCGGCGGTCTTCAACGCGCCGGCCACCGCGGCCGCGGCCCAGAACCGCTTGCAGAGGGAGTCCTGTCGCGGGCGGCGCCACAGCCGCCACGCGAGCCACGTGAAGATGGCTTCGAGCGCCGCCTGCGCCGACCACGACGTGATCGCCGGGTCCGGGCCCAGCCAGATCAGGATCGCCGCGACGGCGAAGGTGCCGAGCACCCCGCCCAGGACGCGGTCCATCGACCCATAGAACCACGGAGCGTACGCGGATCGGGACGGCTTGCCTCCGGGAGCGCTCCCATGGAAGACTGTCGAACTATCGCGGATCGGGAGCCACCTTTCGCGCACGCGTCCCGGGCAAGGACGCGCCGCCCACCCCTGCTTCCGCTTCCGCGAGGAGATCCATGAAAACCAGGCTCACCCGGTCCAGACGGGCCGTCGCGCTCGTCTCCGCCGGCCTGCTGGTCGCCGCGGCGGTCGCCGTGCCGGCCGGCCCCGCGCAGGCCGCCGTCGCCTGCGACGTCGTCTACGCGACCAACGAGTGGCCCGGCGGGTTCACCGCCAATCTCACCATCCGCAACCTCGGCGACCCGATCAACGGCTGGACGCTCGGCTTCACCTTCCCGGGCAGCCAGCGGGTCACCCAGGGCTGGTCGGCGACCTGGACCCAGACGGGCAACCAGGTCACCGCGACGAGCATGCCGTGGAACGGCAACCTGCCCACCGGCGGCTCCACCGGCATCGGCTTCAACGGCAGCTGGTCGGGGAGCAACCCGAAGCCGACCGCGTTCACCGTCAACGGCACCACCTGCGGCGGGGCGCCCGTGCAGCAGCCGCCCACAGTGGACCTGACCGTGCCCGCCGGCCCGTTCGAGGCGCCCGCCGACGTCGCGCTCGCCGCGACCGCCAGCGACCCCGATGGCACGGTCGCCAAGGTCGAGTTCTACCGCAACGGGCTGCTGGTCAACACCGACACCACCGCGCCCTACGGCTACACGATGGAGGACCTGCCCGCCGGCTCCTACACGGTGCAGGCCCGGGCGTACGACAACGCGAACCTGACCGCCACCGACGAGGCGAGCTTCACCGTCGCCGGGGCGAGCGGACCCGTGCTGCGGGCCACCCCGACGTCGGTCTCGGTCGCCGAGGGCGGCACGTCGACGACCCGGCTCACGCTCAGCGCCGCGCCGACGTCGCCGGTCACGGTCGCGCTGGCCCGCACCGGCGACACCGACGTCTCGGTGACGCCGACCAGCGTGCAGCTGACCAGCAGCAACTGGAGCACCGGCGTGCCGGTGACGATCGCCGCGGCCGAGGACGCCGACACCGCCGGCGGCTCCGCGACCGTCACCGCCACCGCCACCGGGTACGCGCCGGTCGCGATCGCGGTCACCGAGATCGACAACGACGGCTCCACCGGGGACAACGAGTACATCACGCGGTTCCTGGACCAGTACGGGAAGATCAAGAACTCCGGGTACTTCAGCCAGGAGGGCGTCCCGTACCACTCGATCGAGACGTTGATCGTCGAGGCGCCGGACCACGGCCACGAGACGACCTCGGAGGCGTTCAGCTTCTGGATCTGGCTGGAGGCACAGTACGGGCGGGTCACCGAGAACTGGGCGCCGTTCAACAACGCCTGGACGGTGATGGAGCGCTACATCATCCCGTCGCACAACGACCAGCCGACCGCGGGCGTCAACGGCACGCCGCAGTACGCGGCCGAGTACAACCTGCCGAGCCAGTACCCGTCGACGCTCGACCCCAACGTGCCCGTCGGGCAGGACCCGCTTCGCTCCGAGCTCCAGTCGACCTACGGCACCGGCGACATCTACGGCATGCACTGGCTGCTCGACGTCGACAACACGTACGGCTTCGGGCGCTGCGGCGACGGGACCACGCGGCCCGCGTACATCAACACGTTCCAGCGGGGTCCGCAGGAGTCCGTCTGGGAGACCGTGCCGCAGCCGTCCTGCGAGACGTTCGCCCACGGCGGCCCGGCCGGCTTCCTGGACATCTCCATCAAGGATCCGAACGCGCCGGCGAAGCAGTGGAAGTACACCAATGCGCCGGACGCCGACGCGCGGGCCATCGAGGCCGCGTACTGGGCGCTGACCTGGGCGACCGAGCAGGGCCGCGCGGCCGACGTCTCCGCCACCGTGGCGAAGGCGGCCAAGATGGGCGACTACCTGCGCTACGCGATGTTCGACAAGTACTTCAAGAAGATCGGCAACTGCGTCGGCGCCTCGGCCTGCCCGGCGGGGTCCGGCAAGGACTCGGCGCACTACCTCATGTCGTGGTACTACGCCTGGGGTGGCGCGACCGACGTGAACGCCGGCTGGTCGTGGCGGATCGGTTCCAGCCACAACCACTTCGGCTACCAGAACCCCATGGCGGCGTGGGCGCTGACCAACGTCAACGAGCTCAAGCCGCGGTCACCGTCGGCGGTCGCGGACTGGCAGAAGAGCTTCGACCGCCAGCTCGAGTTCTACCAGTGGCTGCAGTCGGCCGAAGGCGGCATCGCCGGCGGCGCGACCAACAGCTGGAACGGCTCGTACGCGCAGCCGCCCGCCGGCACGCCGACGTTCTACGGCATGTTCTACGACGTCGACCCCGTCTACGAGGACCCGCCGTCGAACCAGTGGTTCGGCATGCAGGTCTGGTCGATGCACCGGATCGCGGAGCTCTACTACGCGACCGGCAACGCGAAGGCCAAGGCGCTGCTCGACAAGTGGGTGCCGTGGGCGCTGGCGAACACCACGATCGGCACCGGGGGCGCCTTCGAGATCCCGTCCGACATGACCTGGAGCGGCGCGCCGGCGACCTGGAACCCGACGTCGCCCGCGGCCAACACGGGCCTGCACGTGACGGTGACGAAGATGGGCCGGGACGTGGGCGTGGCGGCCGCGTACGCGCGGACGCTCATGTACTACGCCGCCCGCGCCAACAACGCCGCCGCCAAGACGGGGGCCAAGGGCCTGATCGACGCCCTCTACGCCAACCGCGACGCGCGCGGCGTGGTCACGCCGGAGACCCGGGAGGACTACCGGCGGTTCGACGACGTCTACAACGCCAGCACCGGCCAGGGCCTCTACCTGCCGCCGGGCTGGACCGGCGACATGCCCAACGGCGACATCGTCACCGCGGGCAAGAGCTTCGTCGACATCCGCTCGTTCTACAAGAACGACCCGGACTGGCCCAAGATCCAGTCCTACCTGGATGGTGGCGCGGCGCCGACCTTCAACTACCACCGCTTCTGGGCCCAAGCCGACGTCGCCATGGCGTACGCCGACTACGGCCACCTCTTCCCGAATGGTTGATCGACCCAGCTATCCATAAAGGGCCGAACGGAGTATCGTTCTGCGCGGAGGGGCCGCTTCCCCCGTGGCGGCCTCTCCCTCAAGCCAGGATGCCCCTGTCCGCGGAGTGCGCGGACGGGGGCTTTCGGCATGTTGGCCCCGGGGGCCGAGCCCCCGGGGACCCCGCGGTGCGGTGGTTGCGGTTTTGGTGGGCTCGATCGGCCGTGCGGAAGTTGCCCGCGTGCCGGCTGGCGGTCGGCCCGGTGCTGTCGAGCCGTGGCGAGTGCGTGCAGGGCCCAGGCGTGGCATGTCGCTGCGTAAGCGCGCGCGGCGGTCCCGCCTGCGGCTGCCGCGGCGCGCTGCAGACCGCCGCGAAGGCGTCCTGCAGCGCTGGCGTAGTCCTCTCCAGCCATGTGGTGACGTGGGCGTGTGGTCAGCTCTTGCGGCCGGATCGTCGCGGCTGATGCTCGGTCGGTGCGGCCTGCCCCTGGCGGCCGGCCTCGCCCTTGTGCTGGCCTTAGTCGGCCGTCAATCCTTGGGCAGCTCGGGCCTGTGCGGCCTACTCTGGCGGCCGGCCTCGCCCTTGTACTGGCCTTGCTCGGCCGTCAATCCTTGGGCAGCTCGGGCCTGTGCGGCCTTGACACCCGGCGCATCCCAAGTGCTCTCTGTGCAGCCCACGACCGCTCGGGCTGCGTCCGGTCGGCTGCGTTCGGTCGGCCGGCGTCCGCATGGCCAGCGTCCGCATGGCGGATTGCCACGCCGACTGCCGAGCCTCCTTGTCCAGCGCGGCCCAGTCCTGGCGCGGCTCAATCCCGCCCGGTCGATCCCTCGGCACTGATTCGGCTTTTCCGGCTTCAGCGGGGCTCAGTACTCGCGTCGACCTACGTGTGAGCCGATTCGTCGGCGGTCTAGCTCCCGTGCGGCCCAGTCGTCGCGCAGCTTGAGGACCCAGCAGCCGATCCCGAATGGCCGCCTTCTGGCGTGGCCGCCTTCTGGCGTGGCCGTTTCCTGGCGTGGCGCCTTCTCCCCGTGGCCGCCTCCTCGCCTGGCCAGCTGCTGGCGGGGCCTTCTGTGGCTTGCCTCTTCGTGCGGTTGACGTTCTTGCGGAGCGGTCCTGGCGCGGCCTGGGGGCGCGGTCGACGCCGTGTGGCGTAGCGCTTTGCGCGGCCTTGTTCGTGCTTAGCCCAGTGGTTCGGTCGCCCGGCCCGACCCGGCCCGGGCTTGGAAGAACAAGTCGCCCCGGGACACACGAAGCCCGGGCTTGGCCCGGGCTTCGTTCGTGTGGTGCGGGCGGTTAGGCGGCTTGGGTTTCGGATTGGCGTAGGGCGGCGCCTTGCATCATGGTGCCGGCGGCGAAGGTGTAGGCGCGGACCCAGGCGCCTTCTACTTCCGGGGTGAAAGCTTCGCCGGCGTACTCGCGGAGCGTGGCCAGCAGGCAGCCGGCTACGGCGGTGTAGTGCTCCGGGCGTACGCCCCAGCTGTCGTGTTTCGCGCCCAGGGCTTCCAACGTGGGGCGGAGGGCCTCGGGGTTTTCGTAGTTGGTCACCAGCGCGACGATCGCGCCCAGGAGTTTGTCCTGTTGGGCGCTCATGTTCGTCGGGAACATCGGGCGGACGGCCGGGTACTCGGTGAAGAGGCGGTCGTAGAACGACGCGATCAGCGCGTCGGCGCGGTCGGCGACTACTTCCAGGCTGGCTTCCAGGAGCTTCGCGTCGGCCTGGTGGCTGGAGCTGGTCTCCTCGGTCATGTGGGTTCCTCCCCAGCGAGGGTGCGCCTCCGGCGGTTCCGTTCGGCGCTTCGTCACACTGAGCGTAGGGATCGACACTGCACGTGACAAGACTCACGTGAATATGGCACAGATAGCGACAACTGCCGATTGCAAGATGCGGGGTCTTGTGCTATGCCAGGTCGCCATTGGCCTGCTGGCCGCGAGCCACCTGGCTCATCGCCCGAGGTGCGACCCAGTTCACGCGGCACGCGTACGCCCGGCGGAATATGGTTAGTACAGCTAATGAGATGAGGCGGCGCGATGGCGATCCAGGTCCGGTCCGGCGGACGCGTACCGCACAAGTGGTCGGTGTTGTCGAACACCACCCTCGGCATGCTGATGGCGACGGTCAACGCGTCGATCCTGATCATCTCGCTGCCGGCGATCTTCCGCGGCATCCATCTCGACCCGCTCGCGCCGGGCAACGTCAGCTACCTGCTCTGGATGCTGATGGGCTACCTGCTGGTGACGGCGGTGCTCGTGGTGTCGCTCGGCCGGCTCGGCGACATGTTCGGACGCGTGCGGATATACAACGCCGGCTTCGCCGTGTTCGCGCTCGCCTCGGTGGCCTGCCTGCTGACGCCGGGCACCGGGCGCCTGGCCGCGCTGTGGCTGATCGGCTGGCGGATCGTCCAGGGCGTCGGCGGCGCCATGCTCATGGCCAACTCCGCCGCGATCATCACGGACACCTTTCCCGCATCCCAACGGGGTACGGCGCTCGGCGTCAACCAGGTGGCCGGGCTCGCCGGCAGCTTCGTCGGGCTGGTGCTGGGCGGCGTGCTGTCGGCGTGGCACTGGCGGTCGATCTTCGCGGTCAGCGCGCTGGTGGGCGTGGTCGGCGCCGGCTGGGCGTACCGGAACCTGCGTGAGACCGTCTCCCGCCGGCCGGGCGTGCGCATCGACTGGTGGGGCAACGCGACGCTGGCGGTGGGACTCACCGTGCTGCTGGCGGCGCTGACGTACGGCATCCAGCCGTACCGTGATCATGTCGAGGGTTGGGCCAATCCGCTCGTGTTCGGCGGCCTGACCGCGGGCGCGGTGCTGCTGGTCGCGTTCTGCGTGATCGAGACGCGGGTGGCGCAGCCGATGTTCCACCTGCGCCTGTTCACGATCCAGGCCTTCTGGGCGGGGAACGCGGCGGCCCTGTTCAACGCCGTCGCCCGCGGTGGTCTGCAGTTCATGCTGATCATCTGGCTGCAGGGGATCTGGCTGCCGCTGCGCGGGTACTCGTTCGAGGACACGCCACTGTGGGCCGGCATCTATCTCGTGCCGTTGACGATCGGCTTCATCGTGGCGGGTCCGGTGAGTGGCTACCTTTCGGACCGGTACGGCGCGAAACTGCTGGCGACCGGCGGCCTGGTGGTGATGGCGGCGACGTTCGTGGGGCTGCTGCTGATCCCGGTCAACTTCAGCTATCCGACGTTCGCGCTGCTGCTGTTCCTCAACGGCGTCGGCTCGGGCCTGTTCTCGGCGCCCAACACGACCGCGGTGATGAACGCGGTGCCGGCGGGGGAGCGCGGCGTCGCCTCGGGGATCCGGGCCACCTTCCAGAACGCGGGCATGGTGCTGTCGATCGGCGTGTTCTTCTCGCTGCTGATCGCGGGCCTGTCGTCGTCGTTGCCGGACGCGCTGCGGTCGGGCCTGACCGGGCAGGGCGTACCCCCGGACGCGGTTTCGTCGGTCGTCGCGGTGCCGCCGGTGTCGGTGATGTTCGCGGCGTTCCTGGGCACGAACCCGATCGGCACCCTCCTCGACCAGGCCGGGGTCACGGCACAGGTGCCGCCTTCGACGTTGGCCCACCTGACCGGGGGCACCTTCCTGCCGGGGGTCCTGAGCGGGCCGTTCCACGACGGCCTGATCGTGGTGTTCATCCTGGCGGCGGTGCTGGCGGCTGCGGGGGCGGTGGTTTCGCTGTTCCGTGGCGGGGTCTACATCCACGCGGATTCGACGGCGGGCGGGTCGAGCGACGGCCCGGTGGTCGGGCCGGATTCGTCAGTCGCGGCATCAAGCGGCACTGGCGCGGGCGGCGGTTCGCCGTCCGCCAACGGTCGGGCAGCTGTCGCCGGACCGTCGGGCGAGCGCCAGCGAGCAGGGAAGTCCCAGGTTGGCCGGCGGCCCGCGACCGGTCGCGAGGCATCGCAGTAGTTTTCTTGCGCTGGCGCCGACTTCGGTTTGCGGGCTGGCGGATGGCACCGGCCTCGACTCCCGTCGCGGTGGGCGGTGCCGGCTTTCCAGATTTCTTGCGAGGTCGCGTGAACCTTCTGCCCTCAGCTCGGTACTCATCCATGTGAGACCGACGAGCCGGCTTCGCGGTGTCGACGCCGGCGAGCTCGTGGGGTGGTGATGGACGGTGGTGTGGTCAGGCGGAGGAGGAGACGCGGCTGATGAGTTTGCGCATCGAGGCCAGCCAGCGGTCGGGGTTTTCGGACTTGCGCCGCTGATACGTCGCCACCTCGGGGTGGGGAAGGATCAGGAAGCGTTCGGCGGCGAGGCCGTCGATCACCGCGTCGGCGACCTCCTCGGCTGTCAGGACCGCGCCGGCGGCGGCGGTGACCTGGGCGCCGGCGTGGCCGCGGGCCAGGCCCTGCTCGAGCATGGGCGTGCTCACGCCCTGGGGGCACAGCGCGCTGACCCGGATGCCGCGGTCGCCGTAGGTCATCGACAGCCACTCGGCGAAGCCGACGGCGGCGTGCTTCGTCACCGCATAGGGGGCGTCGCCGACCGCCGTCAGCAGGCCGGCCGCGGAGCAGGTCTGCAACAAGTAGCCGGTGCCGCGGTCGAGCATCGAGGGGAGCACCGCCCGGGCGGCCACCACGTGGGCGTGCACGTTGATCGACCAGGCGCGGTCCCAGGTCTCGTCGGTCGTGTCGAGGCCGGTGCCGGTCGTGATGCCGGCGTTGGAGCAGAACAGGTCGACCGGGCCGAACGACTCCTCGGCCGCGTCGACCAGGGCGGCGACCTGGGCGGGGTCGGTGACGTCGCAACCGACGCCGCGGGCGTTGTCGATCGACGCCGCGAGCACCTCGACCGCCGTCGTGTCGAGGTCGGCGAGGAGCAGGCCGGCCGCGCCCTCGGCGGCGAAACGGCGGGCCAGGGCGGCGCCGATGCCGCCGGCCGCGCCTGTGATGACGACGACCTTGCCGCTCAGCTCCATCGCTCAGCCTCTCTCCACGGTGGACGGTGCACCCAACTCGCCGATCAGGGTGAACAGCGCCTCGGCGCCGCCGGCGGTGAGCTCCGGCGTGGGCAGTGGCGCCATGATCGGGGTGGTGACGCCGGCTTCGACGTACCGCATGATCTGCTCTTTGCACTGGTGGGGCGTGCCGTGGATGATCAGCGCGTCGACGAGCTCGTCCGGCACGGCGGCGAGCGCGCCGCGGCGGTCGCCGGCCGCCCACGCGGTCCAGACCGGGTCGAGCAGGTCGCTGTTGCCGAGCCAGCGGTGGAACTCCGCATAGGCCGGCACGGTCAGATAGCTCGTGATCATGCGGCGGCCGACGGCGCGGGCATGGTCGGCGTCGTCGGTCGGGCAGATGAAGATCCGGGCCGCGATCTCGAAGTTGGCCGGGCGATCGCCCAGCGCGCCGACCGCCTTCGACACGTCGGTGGCGGCCAGCCAGTTGAGGATCGTGCCGTCGGCCTCGGTCGCGGCCAGCCGCAGCATCGCCGGCCGCAGCGCGGCGAGCAAAATCGGCGGTGGCGTCGCGGGCGGGCGTTCGAGGCGGAAGCGGCGCACCGCGAACGTGTCGAACTCACCGTCGACCGTCTCTCCGGCGAGCGCGGGCCGCAGGAAGCGCAGCATGTCGCGGCTGCGCTTGTAGGGCTCCTTGAACGGCACCGCGTTCCAGTCACCGACGACGACCGGCGACGAGGCGCCGATGCCCAGCACGAACCGGCCCGGCGCGGTCTCGGCCAGCGCCGCCGCCGTCATCGCCAGCAGGCCGGGCCCGCGGGTGAAGACCGGGGTGACGGCGGTGCCGAGCCGCATCTTCGGCGTGGTGATCGCGCCGATGGTCAGCGGCGTGAACGCGTCGGTGCCGGCGACCTCCGAGGTCCAGAGGTCGGTGAAGCCGGCGTCGTGTAACAGCGCATAGAGCCGACCGTGGTCGGCCAACGGGATCCCGGCGAACGGGACCGTCATTCCCCAACGGTGGCTCACGTTTGAAGAACCTACCGGTTGTCGGGCCTGAGGTCGCGTACTGATTCTTATCGGCGACGGTCGCTTAGGTTAACCTAACCCCGGGTTTCCGGCTGCCGGTGGGGAGATGCGATGGCCGACGAGTCGCTCAACGACCTGCTCGGCGGCCGCCGCGGGGCGATCGAGGCGTCACTGCCGCCGCTCGCGTTCGGCGTCGGCTGGGCGGTGGCGGGCGGCTCGATCCTCGGCGGCGTGATCGCCGCGCTCGCCGTCGGCACCGCCGTCGCGGTGTGGCGGCTCTCCCGGGGTCACCGCCCGATGGCCGTGGTGATCAGCCTCTTCGGCGTGTGCCTGGCCGCCCTGATCGTGCTGCGCACGGGCCGCGCCGCCGACTTCTTCCTGCTGCAACTGCTCAGCAACGCGGCCAGCGCGCTGGCCTGGCTGGTCAGCATCGCCATCCGCTGGCCACTGCTCGGCGTCGTCGTCGGTTTCGCCCTGGGCCAGAAGACCCGGTGGCGCCGCGACCCGGCCCTGGTTCGGGCGTACGGCTGGGGGAGCGTCGTCTGGGTCATGCAGTACGTGGTCCGGGTGGCGGTGTTCCTGCCGCTGTACGCCGCCGACCGGGTGCTGGCCCTGACCGCGGCCCGGGTGGCGCTGACCTGGCCACTGGTCGCGGCCTGTGTGGCGGTCAGCTGGTGGGTGGTCCGCCGAACGCTCCCGCCGGGCCATCCCGGCCTACGCAACCCGGTCCCGGCCTAGAGGCCTTGGCCATTCCCGGCTTGGGGGCCCGGCCGTCCGCGATCAGACCGCCTTTTCGAGCATGTTGTGCAGCTCGGCCGTGTCGATCACGGTGCCGCGGCGGCCGAAGACCTTGTCGAGCAGGATCTCGTGCACGTCGGTGTCCGTGTCGGCGACACCGTCGGACAGGACGTAGACGCGGTAGTCCCGGTCGGCCGCGTCCATCACCGTCGAGAGGACGACGCCGCTGGTGCTGACGCCGGCGAGGACGACGGTGTTGACGCCGCGGGCGCGTAACCGTTGGTCGAGGTCGGTGGTCGACATGGCGCCGATGCGGACCTTGCGCACGACGATGTCGCCGTCCTGCGGTGCGAGGGCGTCGACGATCGCCGTGCTCGGGTCGTCGTCGGTCAGCGCCCGGCTTTCCGCGGCGGCCGCGAACCGGGCGTTCGTCGCCGGCACGCTGGCGTAGTCGTCGTCCGTGAACGCGACCCGCACGTACCCGATGACGCCCTCGTGGGCCCGGACGTCCGCGATCGCGTCGCGCACCCGGCCGACGAGCGCGTCGGCGTCCGGTAGCCGCCCGACGATCCCGTTCTGGAAATCCATCACCAGCAACGCGGTGCGTTTCGACTCGAACCCGTTCGACGGCGCTGGCATGTTGTTCTCCTTGCGCGTTGTGCGGCCGCGGTCCTCGTTGGCCAAGCTACCCGCCGGGCGGACCGGCTGCCGCACAACCCCTTTCCCGATGCGCTCCGTGGACGGCCTTACTGCGCAGGGTCGTTGTACTCCAGTCAGATCCGCACCAGCCGCCGCGCCCGGCCTTCGACGGCGCCCGGCCGTTGACCGCTGCGCCCGGCTTCGACCCGCCGGACCCCGGCCTTTGACCGCGGGACCGGGCCTTTGACGGCGCCCGGCCTTCGACCGCTGCGCCCGGCTTCGACCGCGGGACCCCGGCCTTTGATCGCGGGACCCGGCCTTCGACGGCGCCCGGCCTTCGACGGCGCCCGGCCTTCGACCTCCCCATGCCGGCCTTCGGCCGCCACCGGCGCATCGAGCCGGCCATTTGGAAGCGGGACGCGGGCGAAGCCCGGTCGGCGCCGTGGCGCGATGGGTCTGGGCATCGGCCACGGCGCGCCAGCCGGAGCGGCCGGCGGGCCTGGGGCGGCGTGCCGGGCTGCCGGCGCACGGCGCCGGCGCAAGGGGCGCCGGACGCCGGCGATGACCGGCGGGCGCCGTGGCGTGATTGGGTTTGGGCATCGGCGGCACCGGGGGAGCCGGTGCCGGCGTTACGGTCCGTCGCCGCGGTCGCGGGATCGCTGCCAGCGCAGCGGGCCTGGATGGAACGGCCACATCGCCCGGCGCCAGCGGGATTGAGTGGCACGCAGTCGGGCCGTGTAGGCGCGCGCCGCCGTCTCCGCCTCGTCGGCCTCGGCGTCGCCGGTCTGGGCCGGTGCGAAGGCGTCACGGTTGACCAGGTCGACGAGCGTCGCCAACTCCGGCGGCGGGTCGTCCCCGGCCACGAGCGGGGCGGCAGGATCTCGCGGGGAAACCGCCGGCCGGGCCGCGGCCGCCGCGTGCGCGGCCAGCTCCGTCGCCGACAGGTGCGCCGCGGCGGGTCGGCCCGCGAGCCGCAACGCGTCGCGCACCTCCAGCCAGGCCCCGGCCACCCGCTCACCCGGCGGGCCGGTCGCCAGCCGGCGCCGGCTCAGCCCGCGCCGCAGCACCACGAGCGCGCACATCGCCGCGAGCACGACGATCACCACACCGCTGCCGCCGATCGCGTACGCGGACGCCGCGCCCGAACCGCCCGGTGCGACCGCCGCGAGCGGGGTGGCGGTGGGGGACGCCGCGGGCTCGAGCGTCGGCAGCGGCGCCTCGGAGGGTGGCGGTGTCGGCGGCTCGGGTTTCGGTGGCTCCTGCTCCGGCGGCTCCGGCACCGTGTCGGGCTTCGGCAGCGGGTCGAACGGGACCCAGCCCACGTCGGTGAAGAAGACCTCGGGCCAGGCCTGGGCGTCGGCGCCGCGCACCGGGCCCGTGCCGGTGGCGCTGCGGAAGCCGACCACGATCCGGGTCGGCAGTCCCATCATACGGGCGAGCACGGCGTACGACGCGGCGAACTGTTCCGAGGTGCCCTCCCGTCCGCCGCCGTTGGCCGGGCCGAAGAGGAAGAACGCGAGATTGGGGTACGCGTGGCCGCTCGGCGCGTCGGCGACCAGCTTGTAGTGGGTGGCCAGATATTCCTCGATGCCCAGCGCCCGCTGGTAGGCGCCGCCGCCGGACTCCGTGGCGAGGCGGTCGGACAGCGCGCGGATCGGGTCGGGCGCGCCGGCGCCGAGCGCCAGCATCCGCGCGATGCCGTCTCCGAACGGCACCTCGGCGGCGGTGAGCAGGTTGAGGTCGGGTTGTTCGGCGAGCGACGACACCGAGTACGCCAGCCCGGGCCGCAACCCGTCCGGCTCGATCATGGTGCCGGTCGCCGGGTCGTAGGCCACCCGCACACCGTCCACTTGCGACGGTGTGGGGACGGCCGGGAGTAACCGCCCCGACAGGTCGCCGATCTCGATCCGTTGGCTCACCGGTGCGGCGGCGTTGCCGGGCAGCGTCGCCGGGGCGGGCAGCACCCGGCCCGCGCCCCGGTAGACCGCGCCGACCCGCCACGTGATCCCGTCGTAGTCGGAGAGCACCGCCAGCCGGATCCGGGTCGGCTCGGCGCGGTCGCTGCGCACGTCGAACAGCTTCTGGTCGGGGTTGAGCGCCCAGCCCGAGATGCGGATCAGCGGGTTCTCGTCGAGGCTGTCGACCTGCGGGGGCTGCACGTACTGCCGTGGGTCGACCGGTGTGGCCTCGACCCGCCCGGTGATCAGCGGTGCGGTCGCGGCGACGAGCGCGATCGCGGCGAGCGCGGCCAGCACCGCCCGGGTCTGGAGCGCGAGCCGGGTCGAGCGGGGGAGGTCCGCGTCGGGCGCGGCCGGCCGGCCGGTGACCGCGAGCCCTGCCGCCGCGGCGATGACGATCATCAGCGCGGGTACGAGCGCCGGCGCCGCGTTGGGTCCCACGACGTAGAGGGCGCCGGCGAAAAGGAGGACGGGTGGTCCGTACCCGATGAGCAGGCGGCCCCACCGCAGTCCGAGCTCGGCGCCCGCGAGGCCGGCGAGCCAGCCGGCGACCACGGGCACGATCACGGTGTCGGGCGTCGGCTCCACGGGGATCAGCGCGGTGAGCAGTCGCGGGATGCCGTTGCGGGCGGCCTCGACGACGAGGTCCCGCAGGGGCCCCGGGAGACCGGCGCGGTCGGCGGCCCACCAGAGCGCGCCGAGCGTGTAGCCGGCCATGCCGACCACGGACACCGGCGCCACCAGCCAGGACGGGGCGCGGCGGGCTGCGACGGAGACGAGCACCGCGCCCGCGCCGGCCCCGGCGACCAGCGGCACCAGGACCGCGCCGGCGTAGACGCGGCCGAGCGCCAGCGCCGCCGCCGCGATCATCACGACGAGCACGAGCGGCGGTACGGCCGACCGGGCGAACCGCATCACCATCCGCGGACACCGTCCCAGGCGGCCGCGAAGGCCTCGCCGTCGGTGGCGTCGAGGACGACCATGCCGTCGGCGGTGGACGGTGTGCCGCCGTCGCCGAAGACGGTCGCGACCACGGCGGCGTACGGGCCGCGGAGGGAGCCGATCAGCCCGAGGTCCCCGTGGGCGCGGGCACCGGCGCCGGTCAGGAAGATCACGGTGTCGCCGGCCCGTTGCTGACGGAGGCGGTCGGTGGCGGCCTTGAGGTCGCCGGCCACCAGCTCGGCCTCGGCGAGCCGGTCGAGCGGGTGCGACGCCGGGGCGGTTTCGCCGGCGACCAGCAGCAGGGTCACGTCGACGTCCTCGCGGGCCGCGGCGGTGACCACCGAGGCCGCCGCCTCACAGGCCGCCTCGAACGTGGGCGCCTCGCCGCCGCTGCGGTCGGGGTGGGCGGTCGTCCGGTTGTCGACGAGTACGACCAGTCGGGGCAGGCTGGTGTCGAGCTGCTCGCGGACCATCAGCTCGCCGACCCGCGCGCTGGTGCGCCAGTGGACACGGCGCAGCTCGTCGCCGACGACGTACTCCCGCAGCGAGTCGAACGTGATCGTGCCGTGCGGGACACTGTCGACCCGGCCGTCGAGGCTGCGCATCGCGCCGGCCGGCACGGCCGTGAGCGGATGGATCCGGGGATGCACCCACACGGTGCTGGCGCCGCCGTGCGACCGGGCCGCGGTGACCAGGCCGAGCGGGTCGCGCCGCGCCACCCGCAGCGGCCCGACCGGCACGACGCCCCGCCGGGTCGTCGGCACCGGATAGTCCACAGTGGTGTCCCGGCCGGGTCGCAGGCGCAGCACCGGCACGGGCACCGTGGCCGCGCCGCACCGGTCGTGCGCGACCAGGTTGGCGGCGCGGAGGCGGGCGCTGTTGCGGACGGTGAGCGTCACGCCGGCCGGCTCGCCGCGGCCGACCCGGTCGGGCTCGACGACCCGCGTCACCGACAGCCGCGGCCGCCAGGCGGCGTGCAGCACGGCGAACACGACCGCGACCAGCGCGGCCCCGCCGAGCGCGGCAAGCTCGGCATAGCCGAACCGCCAGCCGACGACGACCAACGCGACGCCGGCTGCGGCCAGCCCGAGTCCCCGGGCGGTCGGCCGCACGGATCAGCTCCCCGGCAGCGGCCGCAGCCCGCCGAACCCAAGCGCCGCCCGCCATCCCGCCCGGCGCCCGCCGCCGCCCTGCTGCCGGTAGCCAGCTGCGGGGGTATCGCCCGGTCCGGCCACGCCGCCCGCCGCGCCAGCCGGTCCGCCTCCGTAGGGGGTCATTCCGTAGCTGGCGTGGACGACCCCGTTCGACTGAGCCGGTGTCCCGTAGGTGGCCGTGGGCGCTGGCGCCGCGCGACCCGCCGCCGCCCGGCCGTTGCCCGCCGTCGCGCCGGGCGGCGAACCCGCCTTACCCCCGGAGCCACCCCCGGGCAGCGGAACCGGCACCGATCGCATCGCGTCCGCGAGCACCTCGTCGGCCGTCAGACCGCGTAGCTGCGCGTCCGGCGTCAGCAGGATCCGGTGGGCGAACACCGGCCCGAGCAACGCCTTGAGATCCTCCGGCAGGACGTAGCCGCGGCCCGCGATCAGGGCGTAGGCGCACGCCGCGCGGGTCAAGGCGATCACGCCCCGCGGGCTCACCCCCACCCGCACCTGCGGATGGGTCCGGGTTGCGGCGGCGAGGCGCACGGCGTAGGCGTAGAGCGGGTCCGCGATGTGCACCTGCTGCGCCATCCGGACCATCTCGCCGACCGTCGCCGTGTCGGTGACCGGCTCCAGTGCGTCCGGGGAGCGCAGCGTGGCGCCGCGGAGGACCTCGATCTCGACCGCCTCGTCCGGGTAGCCCACCGACAGCTTCATGAGGAAGCGGTCGAGTTGGGCCTCGGGTAGTCGGTAGGTGCCGTCCATCTCGACCGGGTTCTGCGTCGCGACGACGAGGAAGGGGCGGGGGACGCCGTGGCGTACGCCGTCGACCGTCACGGTGCGTTCTTCCATCACCTCGAGCAGCGCCGACTGGGTCTTGGGTGACGCCCGGTTGATCTCGTCGGCGATGACGATGTTGGCGAACACCGGGCCCGGGTGGAACTCGAAGCCGCGGGTCGCCTGGTTGAAGATCGTGACGCCGGAGACGTCGGAGGGCAGCAGGTCGGGCGTGAACTGGATGCGCCGCCACTGCCCGTGCACCGTCGACGCCAGCGCCCGGGCCAGCGTGGTCTTGCCGACGCCGGGCACGTCTTCGAGCAGCACGTGGCCCTGCGCGAACAGCGCCGTCAGTGTCAGCCGCACGACCTCGTCCTTGCCGAGCACGACCGCGCCTATCGCGTCGGCGAGCCGCCCGGCCAGGGCGGCGAAACCCTGGACGTGTCCGGGCGGCAACGGCTCCAGCTGTGGTGACGTCACGGCATCCTCACACGCACGTCGGCAGGCCGTTGATGTTGTCGCCGTTGTCGAGGTTGAACCAGGCGAACGGGATGTAGGTCGTGTCGCCCCTGAAGGTGATCTGCACCCACCAGGTGCTCGCCTTGTTGCCGTTGTATTGCACCGCCCGGATGTTGGTGCCGGTCTTCTTGCACCACGCCTGGAACCGGGTCCCGTTCTGCGCGGTGCCGGGGGACTCGCTCTGCACCTGGCGCGTGCCGGTGTAGATGCCGATGCCCGTGTCGCAGTAGGTGCCGCCGCTGTCGTTGCAGGTCACCACGCCGTTGACCGCGGTCGTGGTGGCGCTGCGGGCGGGCTGGTCGACCTGGCCGGCGGCGTTGCGGGCGGAGGCCACATAGGAATATGCGGTGCCGGCCCGCCACGCGTCGAGGGCGATGTCGCCGCAGGCCCGCCAGCCGGAGGGCACCGAGCGGCCGCCGTAGGAGATCGTCACCTGGCACTGGGTCGGGCTGCCGTTGGTGTTGACGGTCACCGGCACCGTGACCGTTGTCGACGTGACCCGGGCCGCGCCGAGCGTCACCGTCGGCTTGGCGATCGTCGTGGCCGTGTCGGTCGCCGCCGGACCCTCGCCGGCCTCGTTGCGCGCCGTCACCGAGACGGTGGCCGGCTGGCCCTCCGCCAGCCCCGTGATCTTGTAGCTGGTCTCCGGCGTACGCAGCGTCTGGCCGTTGACCTTGACCACGTATTCGAGGATCGGCCGCCCGTTGTCGGCCGGCGGCTGCCAGCTGACCGTGACCGTGCCGGGCTCGTTGGGCGCGACCGCCGCGATGCCCGCCGGCTGGCCGGGCACCGTGAACGGCACCACCGTGTCGCTCGCGGTCGACGGCTTCGACGCGGCGCCCTTGTCGCTGACGGCGACCACGGTGAACGCGTATTGCGTGCCGTATTCCAGCTCGCCCGCCGGCACGACCAGTTCGGTCTTGGCGGTCTCGCCGGCCGGCGCGGTGGCGCCGGCGGACGCGGCCGTCACCGAGTATTTCGCGATGCGGTTGCCCTGCCCGTCGGCCGCGGGCCAGCTGACCCGGACCGTGCCGTCGGGCCGGGCCTCGGCGGTCACGGCGGCCGGCGGGTCGGGCACCTCGGCGGTCGGCATCACGGGGTTGCTGCGCTTGGCCGGGCCGGCGCCCTTGCCGTTGACCGCGTGCACCGCGAACCGGTAGGTCTCGCCGTTGGTCAGCCCGCCGATCTCGACCGACCGCTGCCGCGCGCCGACCTCGAGCGGCTGCGGACCGCCCTCGACCACGTATTTCGTGATCGCGGAGCCGTTGGCGTCGGCCGCGCGCCAGCTCACCCGGGCCACCTTGTCACCGGCCGTCGCGGTCACCGCGCGCGGCGCGCCCGGCTTGCTGACGACGTCCTTCTTCGGCGGCGGCGGGAGCGGCGGATCCTTCGGCGGGTCGCCGCCCAGCACGTCGTCGGCGTATTTGTCGACCACCCGAACCTGGTGCTTGTCGTCGACGACCCGCGCGGTCGACGAGTTGGGGGCGTTGATGAACAGGTAGTTCTCGCGGACCTCGAGCTCGAGCGGCCCGTTGGCCCCCTTGACCTCGATCGTCTCCACCAGCTGGCCGCGCTCGTCGAAGACGTGCACGGTGCCCGAGCGCTCGTCGGCGCAGTAGAAGCGGCCCGCCCAGGCCACCGCCGGCCGCAGCTGAGCGCCCTGGCCCGGCACCACGAACCGGGAGACCGGCCCGCCCTCGCCGACCACCACGACGTGCCGGCCCTCGGCGACGGTCACCGGGACCCGGTCGCCGTTGGTGCGGGGCGGCACCGCGCCGGCGCCCGGCAGTTGCAGGATCACCTGGTGCTCGCGCTCGCCGCGGACGGTGGTCAGCGCGCCGGTCGTGCGGTCGAGCACCGCCACGCCGTCGTCGAGGGTGCTCACCGCGAGGTCGTGGCTCGGGTCGGCCACGGTCACGGTCTTGACCTGGGTGGGGCTGATGCCACCGCCGGACCCGCCGGGCTGGGAGACGCCGGCCAGCGCGGCGCCGCCGGTCGGCAGCGGATCGGCCGGCGCGCTCGGCAGCGGCGCGGGCGTGATCGCGGAAACGGTGCCCTCGCTCGGCACGGCCACCCACAGCCGCCCCGCGCCGTCGAACGTGCCGCCCGAGATGCCGGGCGGGTAGCGCACCGGCTCGCCGATCGGCACCAGCGACCGCGGGTCGAGCTGGCGGACCACGCCCTGCGGCGCGTCGACCACGAACGCCGCGTCGTCCTGCAGCGCGACGCTGACGCCGAGGCCCGACGTGGTGCGGGTGGTCGCCATGACCTGGAGCGTGGCCAGGTCGAGCGAGCTGATCTGGCCGGTGGTCAGGTCGCGGAGGATCAGGAAGCGGTCGGTCTGGGTCACCTGCATCGCGTGGTTGCGGGCCTGGGCGACCTCGACGCGGGTGTCGACCCGGCCGGTCAGCCCGTTGACCCGGGCCACCTCGCTCTTGGCCCGGCTCCACAACCAGGAGCTCGCGTCGTAGTTGGCCACCGCGTTGTCGGCGACGCCCAACCCGAGCACCGTGAAGCCCATCGCCGCCACGAGCGCGAGCACCACGCCGCCGGTCACCAGACCGCCGCGCGGGACACGCCGCCGCGGCTTGCCCAGCGCGGCGTCGAGCGCCTTGCCGAGATCTTCCGCGGCGCCGTCGCCGCCCGTCGTGGTGCCGTTGTCTGTGGTGGCCACAGCCGGCTGCCCCTCCCACCCCTGTGTGCGGCGACCCGGTCGCCTGGCGTTCCTCCCCGAAGCCAGGGGCCATCATATGGGTACGTCGATGGCGAAGTGGACCCGTCGTGGTCGGCTGTGGACAGTGCTCCGGTGCCCTGTGGACAACGGCGAACCAACCTCACGTCAACGCAGGTCAGTCCATTCGCGCGTACGCACCGTGTCTTGTGGATTACCGCGGAGCATCGGCCGTACGGTTGGTGCACACCTGACCGGACGCCGCGTACTTGTCGGTCGAATAGACCGCCACCACCGTGAAGCAGTAGTCCGCCTTGGTGCTCAGCCCGTTCGCCAGATATCGGGTCACACCGGGCTCGATCGTCGCCATCGCCCGCAACTGGGTGCCCGCCCGCCCCGCGGCGAGGATGAACGGCACCGTTCCCGCCGTCGGATCGGTCCAGGTGACCAGCAGCGCGTCGCCGTCCGCGCGTACCGCCAGGTCACTGGGGGGTTCACCGCCCAGCGCCGGCCCGCTCGGCACCGGCGCGCCCGCGCTGATGTCGGGCACCGCGCCCACCCGCGGCGGCTCGGTCTCCCGCCGGAACACCACGAACAGCACCACCAGCGCCAGCACGACCGCCGCGCCGGCGGCGACGAACGCGGCCACCGTCGCACTGCGCCCCCGCGCCCGCTCCCGCGCCGCGGCGGCAGCCATCGGACCATGCAGGGATACGGGCGCCACCTCGACCGCCGTCGCAGGAGAGGCGGCGGGCTCGTGGCGGTTTCCGAGAGCCGTGGGCAACCGATCGCCCGCCGGCGCCACCTCCCGCCCCCACGGCTCGGTGGCACCGGCCGGCGGCCCGCCGCCCCACGCGGCCCCGGCTGGCTTGGACGGTGGCGGTCCCCACGGCCCGGGCGGGCTCTCCGGGGTCGCGTTCGCGTCGAACCAGGCGGCCGGTGCTGCCTGCCCGCCCGGCGGCCGCTGCGTCGGCAGCGCCTGCGTCGGCGCCTCGATCGCGGCTCGGGCGGCGGCATCGGCCTGGCCAGGCGCGAAGACTCCGGGCGCCACCTCACGCCCCGGCCAGGCCGGAGCCCCCGTCGTGCTCGCGCCGGTGCGCTCGGCCGGCGGCGCCTGCGGCGGCCAACTCGTCGGCGGCCCGGCGGACGGCGCGAACCGCGGCGGCGCGTCTCGCGTCGCTTCGCCGAGATGCGTCGGTCGACCCTTGGGGCCGCGGCCAGCGGCGAACGGCGCGTCTCCGGATGGCGCGCCGAACGCCGGCCCACCGGGCGGCGGGGGCGCGACCGTCGGCTGGAGCGGGGGCAGCGGGGGCAGTTCCCCACCCGCGGACGACAGGTAGGCGGCCGCGGACCGGACCATGTGATGGTCTTCACCGAACGCGGCCGGCCCGTACGTCGTGACCCGGGTGAAGTTGCGGCGGGCCTCGTGGCGGTTGCCGAGCTCCTCGGCCACGGCGCCCAGGTCGTAGGAAAGGGCCAGCAGCAGCGGATCGGCTTCGCCGCGGTGCAGTTCGCCGGCGGCGAGGGCTTCCTCCAGGACCCGGCGCGCGGCGGTCGGGTCGTCGGCCTCGCGGTGCAGGGTGGCCAGGGCGTGTTGGCCGCCCAGCAGCTCCGGGTGGTCGTCGCCGAGCACCGGGCGGGCGGCGTCGACCGCGTCTTCGAGCATGGCGCGGGCCGTGGGCAGGTCGCCGGCGTCGCGCAGCGCCTGGGCCTGGCGGAGCGCGGCGGCGAGCGGGGAGGGCAGCGACACGCCAGACACTCTGCCCGTGCGGCGGCCCTGCGCGCTAGTCGTGTGGATAGCCGTGATCTGCTGGGTGAATGCTGCAGAGCTACGACGCGCGGAACGCCGACATCCGGTATTCGGTCAACGGCGTGCTGCGGCACCGGGACGAGCCCGGTTTGTCGCCGTTCGACTCGGTTGTCCAGGGTGGCGACGCCGTCTGGGAGGGCCTGCGGCTTTACGACGGCCGGATCTTCGCGCTCGACGCCCACCTCACCCGCCTGCGCCGTTCGGCCAGCGCGCTCAACTTCGCCGGCATACCGTCCAATGCGGACATAACGGCCGCCGTCCGCGAGACGCTGGCGGCCAACGACATGCGCGACGGCGTACACGTGCGACTGACCCTGACCCGCGGCGTCAAGCTCACCAGCGGCATGGACCCGCGGCTCAACACCGCGGGCTGCACGTTGATCGTGCTCGCCGAGCACAAACCGCCCGTGTACGACACGTCGGGCCTGACGCTGATCACCTCGAGTGTCCGCCGGCCCGGCGCCGACGTGCTCGACCCGAAGATCCACCACGCGAACCTGCTCAACTCGATCCTCGCGAAGATCGAGGCCAACGTGGCCGGCGCCGACGACGCGCTCATGTTGGACTCCCGGGGCTTCGTGGCCGAGACCAACGCCACGCACCTGTTCGCGGTGGTGGACGGCGGGCTGGTCACCCCGCGTACCGTCGCGTGTCCGGAAGGGATCACCCGCGACACCGTGCTGAAGCTGGCACCGGAAGCCGGCGTCCCGACCGAGGTGCGCGACGTGAGCCTGGTCGAGATGTACAACGCCGACGAGGTGTTCTGCACCGGGACGATGGGCGAGCTGGCCGCGGTGACGACGATCGACGGCCGCGTCGTCGGCGCCGGCGAGGTGGGTCCGGTGACCGCCAAGCTGTCCGGGATCTACCAGGCGTACGCCCGGGCCAACGCTCAGGAGCTCTAGAGCCGGTGTGCGGCCAGCTCGTCGTAGAACGGCTGCGCCGCCTCCACCAGGTGCGTCAGGTGGGCGGGCACGTCGACCGGCTCGTCGCGGTAGGGCGCGAAGCCGGTGGACCGCTCGACCGCCGCGTACCAGTGCGGGGCCCAGACCCCGTCGCTGTCCCGCCGACCGGCCGGCCAGGTCAGCATCGCCGGGTCGAACTCGATGCCCAGCTCGGCGCAGAGCTTGCGGAGCTGGCCTGCGGGGTCGCGCAGCAGCGCCGCCGAGTCGAGCACCGGCCCGCCGTGGGCGCGGAAGATCTCCACCTGCTGCGGATAGCCGAGGTCCTCGAGCGTCGGCGTGCCACGGACCTTGGCGTACGAGGCGACCACATGCGCCGGATCCCGGATCAGGTACGCGTTGACGACCTCGCCCAACCACTCCCGGCCCACCTCGGGCAGCAGGTGGTGCGCCATGTGCTTCTCGTACTGCAGCGCCTTGCCGGCGGGCCGGCGCAGCGCGTCGACCGCGCCCCACCAGTGGGTGGGCTGGCTGGCCAGGATCGCCGCCCGGCCCGGGTGGTCGAGCCCGGTGGCCGCCAGGTAGAAGGCGTAGAGCGGCTCGTCGACCACGGCGCAGTCGGCCCGCGCGCCGAAGCTGCGCATCAGGGCGGTCGAGACGTTGCGCGGACCCGACCACATCGCGATCCGGATCACGCCAGCTCCCGTCGGTCGCGCCGCCAGTGCTGCTTCTTGTTCTCGTCGCGGACCACGAAGCCGAGCTTGAGCAGCTGCTCGCGCAGCTGCGCGGCCTCCTCGGTCCGGCCCTTCTCGAGCGCGGTGGCCCGGTCGATGAGCAGGCCGTGCGCCACACCGGGCAGGTCGTCGTCGAGCCGGGTCCAGATGCGGAACTCGTCGCGGTGCGGGTCGCCGCCGGCCAGCCACGGGTAGCCCTTGGCGGTGAACGCCGCCTCGACCGCCTTCTTGCTCAGGTCGGTCTTCTCCCGGGCCAGCTCGCGGGCCTCCCGGCCGAGCACGACGAGCTCCTTGCGGTCGAAGAAGACGCCGGTGACCTCGCCCCGGGACATCCGCCGCGCCTTGGCCTTGTTGCCGCCCCGCGTGAGCGTGACCTCGCTCGGCCCGACCCGCACGACCAGCATGTCGGCGACCGCCAGCACCGCCACGACCAGACCGAGCACCAGGCCCACTCCCACGCAGGCCAGCGTCGCCTGCACGTCGGGCGCCTCGTCGACGAACCGGAACACGAACTTGAACGGCGCCCAGGGCAGGCCCACGACCCAGCCGGCCCCCCACTGGACGACCCAGCCGAGCGCCGCGCCCAGCAACGGGAACAGCACCCAGTAGAGCGCCCGGGCCGCCGGGTCGTCGACGACGGTCTCGTCGAAGGACGACTCGTTGGCGGTCATTTTGGTGATTCTGCCCGACGACACCCGCCGCACGCCGCCCCGGTCGCGCCCCGCGCCCGGTTGGACCTCGGTTGTAACGTTCCCTTGTGGACGCCGCGGAGGAGGTCGCCCGGTTGCTCACCGCCGCCGGCGGGTCGGGGTTCCCGGACGCGCTGGCCCGGTTCGAGACATTGCCGGACACGGCGTGCGCGGCCCTGCTCGCGGTGGTGGCCGGCACCGTGCCGCGCCCGCCGACCGGGGCACCCGGCGCCCATCCGCGCGACGTCGTGGAGGACGCCTCCGAGACGGTGCACGTCGCCGCCCGCCGGTGGCCCGAGCGCTTCGAGGCGGTCGTCGTCGCGACCCCGGCGCTCCGCCGCGACACCAACGTCGCGCACGCGCTCCGCGAGCTGGACACGCCGGGTTCGCTGGCGATCCTGGTGGCGGCGGCCCAGGTGCGGGAGGCGGGCCACGGCTATCTGCGGGCGACGGCGGTGGCGAGCCTGCTGGCCCGGCGGAGCCCCGCCTTGACCGACCTGCTGCCCCGCCTGCTCGGCGACCGCCACGACGCGGCCCGCCAGGCGGCCGTGGACGCGGCGCCGCGCTTCGCGGACGAGCGGGCGTTGCCGGCCCTACGCCGCATCGCCGACAACCCCCGCCGCACACCGTGGGAGCGGGACAGGGCCCGACGCGCGATCACGCGGATCGGCGGCCCGGCCACCACCAGTTGACGCGGCCGAACGCGGCCACCAAGGCGGGGGTCAGGATGCCGCGGACGATCGTCGCGTCGAGGGCGATGCCGAGGGCCAGCGTCGTCGCGAAGATCTTCACGTCGACCACCGGCACCGTCGACAGCGCGATGAACGCCAGCACCAGGATGAGCGCGGCCGAGGTGACCAACCGCCCGGTGTACGCGATGCCGTGCACCGTCGCCTCGTCGGTCGACAGGCCGGCGTCGTGGCCCTCGCGGATCCGGGACAGGATGAACACCTCGTAGTCCATCGACAGCCCGAACAGGAACGAGAACGCGGCGATCGGCACCCACACCGTGACCGACCCGCTGGACTCCGTGCCGAACAGGGCCTCGCTGCCGTAGCCGTCCTGCCAGATCAACACCGTGAGGCCGTACGCCGCCGCGATCGACACCACGTTGAGCAGCAGCGCCTTGATCGGCAGCCAGATCGACCGGAGCGCCCGGGCCAGCAGCGCGAACGTGATCACCACGACGAGGGCGAGCACCCACCAGCTGTCACCGTAGATCGCGTCGACCGCGTCGGCGTCCTGCGCCGCCGTGCCGCCGACCTCGCCCGGCGCCGCCGCCCGGATCCGGTCGACCGTCGCCGCGCCCGCCGGCGACGCCGGGTCCTCCGTCAACAGCACGGGCACCAGCCGCTGGTCGCCGGCCGTCCAGCCGGGCCCGTTCGGGGCGACCACCTCCCACACGCCCTCCACGCCGGCCAGCCGCTCGGCCGCCGCCGGATCCGTGGTGACGACCTCGATCGGCCGCAGCGCGCCGGCCGCGCCGGCCTCGGCCAGGTTCTGGTAGCCCACGGCGGCCGGGCTGTCGCCGCCCCCGATCGCCGCGAGCTCCGGCGAACCGAGGCGCAGGCCGAAGACGGGCAGGGCCATGACGACCAGGGCGGCGGTGGCGAGGACGGCGGAGAGCCAGCGGTGCCGGACGACGAACCCGCCGATGGCGTGCCAGGACCGGCTCTCCGTCTTCGGCAGCTTGCGGCGGGGCCACTCCAGCCTGGGACCGACGGAGGCGAGCAGCGCCGGCAGCAGGGTCACCGCGACCAGCACGCTGACCAGCGGGATCAGCAGGCCGCCGAGGCCGACGCTGCGCAGGAACGGCAGGGGGAGCACGATCAACGCGAGCAGCGAGATCGCCACCGTGACCCCGCTGAACACGACAGCGCGGCCGGCGGTGGCCATCGCCGTGCGTACCGCCTGCTCGTTGTCGGCCCCGCCCGCGCGCTCCTCGCGCCAGCGCATGACCAGCAGCAACGCGTAGTCGATGGCGACGCCGAGGCCGATCAGACCCACCAGGTACTGCACGATGAACGAGACGTCGAGGCCGGCGGTCAGTGCCAGGACCAGCAGGAACGTCGTGGTGATCGCGACGGCGGCCATCAGCAGGGGCACCAGGGCGAGCAGCGAGCCGAAGGCCAGCGCCAGCACGATCAGCGCGCCGCCGGCGCCGAGCGCGATCTCCACGATGATGGGCCGGTCGGACCCGCCGCCGCTCTCGTTGAGCGGGTCGACGCCGGTGACCAGCGGTTGCGCGCCACCTACGGTGACACCGGCCAGCGCGCCTTCGAGCTGGGGGAGGGCGGCGGCGTACGGGGCGGGGCCGGGGGTGAGCGGCGGATAGACCAGGGCGAACGCGGTGTCGTCGCGGACGAACGCGTCGGCGTCGGCGACGTCGAGCGGGGAGGCGACCCGCCAGTCCGGCCGCTGGAGCCGACCGAACGCGGCGGCGAGCTCATCGCGTACGCCGGGATCGTCGAAGGTCTTTCCCTCGGGCAGGGTGACGGTGACGACCAGCGGGTCCACGTCGCCGCCGCCACCGAAGGTCTCCTGGATCCGCTGGTTGGCCTCGTAGGCCGGCTGGCCCGGGAAGCTGAAGTCGTAGCTGAGCCGGTCGATCGCCCGCGGTGCCAGGGCGCCGCCGATCACCGCGAGCACCAGCCAGCCGAGCATGACGAGCCGCCGGTGCCGCAGGATCCACTCGGTCCACATCGCTGTCGCCTCTCGGCCGGGGTGTAAGGAGACTTATGGTTAGCCGGGACCATACGCTACTAAACATGGAGTTCGACGACGACGCCGTGGTCCCGTGGACCGTCGTCCGGGCCAGCCACGCGCTCAGCCGGATGTTCACGGCCGAGCTGGCCAAGGTGGGCCTCAAGCCGCACCTGTTCGGCATCCTGGCCACGCTGAGCCGCAACCCGGGCATGTCGTCGGCGGAGCTCGCCCGGCAGGTGCGGGTCACGCCGCAGAGCATGGGCTCGCTGCTGCGCGGGCTGGTCGCCGAAGGCCTCGTCACACACCCGGCGCCGCGGCGGGGGCAGCCGCTGTCGGTCAGCCTGACCGCCGCCGGGCACGAGCTGCTCGGGCGGGCCTGGCCGATCATCGCGCGGATGAACCGGCCTGCGGCGCTCGGCCTGTCCGCGGCCGAGGCCGCGCAGCTCAACTCGCTGCTCCACCGGGTGCTGGCGGCGACGGGGTGAGCGTGGTCGTGCGGCGGGCGACCGTCGCCGACGCGGCGGCGCTGTCGGCGCTACGCCGCGACGGGGTGGCCGATGACGCGTTCGACACGTCGTTCTCCGAGTGGCTGGCCGCGCATGTGGAGACCCACCTGCCGTTCGTCGCCGAGCTGGACGGGCGGGTGGTCGGGATGGCCTGGCTGTTCGTCGCGGCGCGGGTGCCGAGCCGGTCGCGGCGCGACCGCCGGTTCGGCGACGTGCAGTCGGTGTACGTGCTGCCCTCGGCGCGCGGCCGCGGCGTGGGGGCGGCGTTGCTGGCCGAGGTGCTGGCCTGCGCTGAACAGTTGTCGCTGGAGCACGTGACCGTGCACTCGAGCGACCGGGCGGTGTCGCTCTATACCCGGGCCGGTTTCGGCCAGGACCGCACCTGGCTGCGCTGGACGCCCACCTAGTCGACTACCGCACCCACTGAACGGCTTCGTGGCGCGCGGCTTCCACTTGGGACCCCGATTGCCGACGGGCCATCCGGCGCAGCACGATCGGGGCCACCAGCACCCCGGCAATGGCCCAGGCGCTGAGGACGCTGATCGTCTCCAGTGTGCGCCACGAGTCACCGATCTCGAGCGTTGCCGCAGACTCTGGCAGGAACGCCGATCGCATGCCGAGCCCGAGCCAGTACACGGGAAAGAGTTGGGCCACGACCTGGACCCAGCCCCACAGCGCCTGGATCGGGTAGAAGATGCCGGAGATGGCGGTGAGCACCATGATCGGGAGCATCCCCCAGGTGCCGACCTTCTGAACGTTGGGCACCAGCGAACCGATGATGATGCCGATCGGCATGGTGGCGAGGAGCCCGAGAACAAGGACCCAGGCGACCGTGAGCCATCCCGCGGCGCCTCGGTGGACCAGGTCGTCGAAGAGCAGGAAGCTGGGGATCAGGATGGTCAAGAGGGAGGGGAACAGACCGAGCGAGTGGAAGAGCACCTGGCCGCTGACGTAGCCCAGGATGCCGCGAGGCACTGCCTTGGCGCGCAGGAGTGTGCCGTCCTCGCGCTCCATGGCAAGCGCGTAGGCCGGGCCGATGATCACGCCGAAGGCCACCAGACCGCCGAGGATGCTCGGCATCGACACCGAGGGCAGGAGCAGCGACGTCCCGTCGACCTGGGTGTTGCGCCGCACGAACAGGTAGCCGACGACGACGACCGATACGAAGAGGTAGAAGCCCTGATCCTGCGGGCTGCGGATGCTCAGCACGAACTCCGTCCAGCCGCGGGCTAGCCCCACGCGGATCGCGTGTGTCGTGCGCTGTCCGGTTCGACTCATCGGGCGCCCCCCGTGTCGACCTTCGCCTCGGCCGTACCGAAGGTGGTCGCCGCCTGGTCGGCGTGGCCGGACTCGTGCTGCTGGACCATCGTGAGGTAGGTGTCCTCGAGGCTGGCCCGCCGTACCTCCAGATCAGTGATCCCCACTCCGTGCTGGGCGAACAGCTCCCGCGTGAACGTGGTGGGGTCCCGTGTTGACTCCACGTAGTGCCGGCCGTTGAGGCTCCACCGCACCTCGCCCTCGCCGGCGACCTGCCGGGCGAGTTGCTCGGCGCTGCCGTCGGCGACGATCCGGCCACCCGCCAGGATCAGGATGCGGTCGGCCAGCTTCTCCGCCTCGTCCAGATCGTGGGTGGTCAGCAGGATCGTCGTCTCTTCGAGGTTGGCCAGGCGGTGGATCAGCTCGTGGAACTCACGCCGGGCGTGCGGGTCGAATCCCGCCGTCGGCTCGTCGAGGAAGAGCAACTCGGGCCGCCCGACGATCCCGATCGCGACGTCGAGGCGGCGACGTTGCCCACCGGACAGCGTACGAATCTTCTGGTCTGCCTGCTCATCGAGGCCGACCATGGCTATCAGCTCTTCCACGTCGTACGGCCGGGTGCGCTGGGGCGTGGCGTACGGCGCGTAGTAGCTCCCCAGGTGGGCGAGGAGCTTCCGTGGCGTCCAGCGCGCGTGGTCGCGCCAGGACTGGAGCACCACACCGACGCGCGCTCGCCAGTCCTCGTCACCCTGCGCCGGATCGACTCCCAGCACATCAACGGTGCCGGCCGATGGCAGCCGGAAGCCTTCGAGGATCTCGATCGTCGTGGTCTTTCCGGCCCCATTAGGCCCGAGCAACGTGATGACCTCACCCCTGTGCACAGTGAAGTCGACACCATTGAGCACATCGTTGGACCCGTAGCGCATCCGCAGATCTCGAACGTCGACAATCGACTCGTCCTCGGCCGGCCGCATCTGTCGACTGTAGCTGCCGGAGCCAAGCGGACAGCCGTGAGCACTGTGCACTCCCGTCCGCCCTATCTCGTCGCTTCGACTGCGTCGACGAGTCGCTCGGCGGTGATGCGGCGCTGTGCGACGGATCGAAGCTAGCCGGCGTGGGCGGCGAGGAAGGTGTCCACATCGGACTCGATGGTGCCGAGCATGTCCCAGCCGTGCAGGCTGCTGCCCTTGAGCTCGATCAGCTTCTTGTCGGTCGCCGCGACCGCTGTGAAGAAGCCCTGGTCGCGCTCGCCGCAGAAGGCGGACGGGTCGTCGGTCGCGCAGGCGAACAGCAGCGGCACCTTGAGGCCGGCGGCGGCGTCGGCGGGTGAGGTGGGGGCGGTGGCGGCCGCGGCGAAGCTGGCGTCGTGGGCCGAGAGCGACACGACGGAGTCGGCCTCGGTCTCGCCGTGCGCGGCGGCGACCAACGCGATCGCGGCGCCGCGGGAGGCGCCGACGAGCTGGACGGTGCTCGCGCCGTCGCGGCGGAGCTGGACCGCCGCGGCCATCACGTCGAGGGCCGGCTCGGGGCCGCCGCACTCGCTGAGGCCGTCGCAGCGCTGGTCGAAGGCGAGCACCTGGTAGCCCTCCCCGGCCCACCGCCGCGCGTGGGCGAACCAGCCGCAGAGGTCGCTGCCGCGCTGGTGCACCAGGACCAGCCCACGCTCCCCTTGCCCGAACCGGGCTGCGGCGAGCTCGACCCCGTCGTTGGTGGTCAGGACGACCTTCTCGATGTCGTCCGCCGGGCCGAAGCCGCAGCGCTCCTCGGGCTCGGGCGCTTCGTCGGCGGAGGACGGCGGCGCGGGCGGCGGGTCGTCGTCGCCACCGCATCCGGCCGCGAACGCCAACGAAGCACACACCAGAACGGCCACCAAGCGACGTGGGAGCGCTACCATGCGCGGCACTCTATCGTGGACAGACACCCCTGGCTGCCCGTCTTCGAGTCGGATCCCGGACGGTTTCGGCCAGCCCTCGCCCGCCCCGCGGGATGCCGTCGAGGTCAGTCGTGGGCGAGGTTGTGGAGGATGCGGCCCAGGTGGTCGCGGTCCTCGGGGGAGAGGGCGGCGAAGAAGCGCTCGGACTCCGCCGTCCGTGCGGTCCGGATGGCCGACGCGGCCGACGTGCCCTCGGTGGTCAGGGCGACGAGGGTCGCCCGGCGATCGGCCGGATCGGGATGCCGCTCGACCAGCCCGCGCCGCTCCAGGTCGTCGACGACCTCGGTGGTCGAGCGGGGAGCGATGTGCAGCTTCTCGGCGAGGTCTCCCAGGCGCAGCGCGCCGTGCTCGACCAGGACGTTGATCGCCCGCCACTGGGCCGGTGTCACCTCCCACGGCGCCATCGTCTGGCGGTTGAGGTGCCGGAGGCGCCGCGCTACGCCCCAGAACGCCTCGGAGAGGCTTTCTCCTTGGTCCACGCGGAATACCGTACCAACCGATCTGGTTGTAACCTCATGTTGAGGTAACCTCAACAAATCCGAACCACGGGAGGACCATCCGACTTGCCCCAACACGAGCATGGCCGACGCGTGAGCGAGGCCGAGAAGACCCAGGCGCGCCAGGTGTCGTTGCGCCGGATCGGGCGGCTGTTCGGGCCGCACCGCTGGCCCCTGGCCGTCGTCACCCTGATCATCGTGGCGTCGTCGATCATCGCGATGGCGTCGCCCTTCCTGCTCCGTGCCGTGATCGACCAGGCGCTACCGCAGCAGAACCTGCGGCTGCTGGTCTGGTTGGTGATCGGCATGATCGGCGTCGCGGCCGCCACCTCCGCGCTCGGCGTCGTGCAGACCTGGATCTCCACGGCGGTGGGGCAGAAGGTCATGCACCAGCTGCGTACGAGCGTCTTCAGCCACCTGCACCGCCAGTCCGTCGGCTTCTTCACCCGGACCCGGACCGGCGAGGTGCAGTCCCGCATCACCAACGACATCGGCGGCATGGAGGCCGTGGTCACCACCACCGCCACCTCGATCGCCTCGAACCTCACCACCACCATCGCCACCATCGCCGCGATGGTCGCCTTGTCCTGGCAGCTGTCGCTGGTCTCGTTGATCGTCTTGCCGCCGGCGATCTGGCTGACCCGGCGCGTGGCCCGGATGCGCCGCGTGATCACCGAGCAGCGTCAGCGCGAGCTCGCCGACCTCAACGTCACCATCGAGGAGGGCCTGTCGGTCAGCGGCGCGCAGCTGTCGAAGACGCTGTCCACCGGCGCCGCGCTGGTCGACCGGTTCACCGCCTCGTCGCGCCGGCTGATCGACCTGGAGCTGCGCTCCGAGCTCGCCGGCCGCTGGCGGATGGCCTCGATGAGCATCATCTTCGCCGCGATCCCCGCGCTGATCTACCTGAGCGCCGGGCTGCCGTTCACCCGCGGCGCGCTGAGCATCGGCACGCTGGTCGCCTTCACCGCCCTGCAGAGCGGCCTCTTCCGACCCCTCATGGGCCTGCTCAACGTCGGTGTCACGCTGACCAGCTCGCTGGCCCTGTTCCAGCGGATCTTCGAGTACCTGGACCTGCCGGTCGAGGTCGACGACCCCGCCGCACCCGTGACGCTCGGCCCGGTTGCCGGGCATCTGCGCCTGGAGAACGTCAGCTTCACGTACCCGGGCAGCTCTGTTCCCGCCGTTTCCGGGGTGTCGCTCGATGTGCCGGCCGGGACGTCGCTCGCCCTCGTCGGCGAGACCGGCTCCGGCAAGAGCACGCTGGCGGCGATGATCGCCCGGTTGTACGACCCGACCGCCGGCCGCGTCACCATCGACGGCGTCGACGTGCGCGACCTGCGCCTGGCCGATCTGGCGGGGATCGTCGGGGTGGTCAGCCAGGAGACCTACCTGCTGCACACCACGATCCGCGAGAACCTGCGGTACGCGAAGCCGTCGGCGACCGACGCCGAGCTGGAGGCCGCCGCTCGGGCGGCGCAGATCCACGAGCTGATCGCGGAGCTGCCGGACGGCTACGACACGGTGGTCGGCTCGCGCGGGCACCGGTTCTCGGGAGGCGAGAAGCAACGGATCGCGATCGCGCGTACGCTGCTGCGCGATCCGAAGATCCTGGTGCTCGACGAGGCGACCAGCGCGCTCGACACCGAGACGGAACGGGCGGTGCAGCGGGCGTTCGACGCGCTGTCGCGTGGCCGCACCACGGTGACGATCGCGCACCGGCTCTCGACGATCCGCGACGCCGACCAGATCGTGGTGATCGACCACGGCCGGGTGCTCGAGTCCGGCACGCACGACACGCTGGTCGACTCGGCCGGACGCTATGCGGCGCTGGCGGCGTGACTAGGACTCGTCGTACCGCGTCGGTGGGAACGGGTTGTCGGGGCTCAGCGGCCGGGTCTCGCCCTCGTCCTCCTGCCGCGCGGCGACGCCCTCGATGTCGTCGATCGTGCTGGAGTCGCTGAGGTCGGTGGGCACCGGGTCGTCGGTGGCGGGCGGCACGTCGTCCGGGTCGTAGTCAGCCGTGCCGGCCTCGACCCGCTCCTCCTGCGTGCGGCGTGCGAGCTCGTCGTCGTCGAGCCGGTCCGGCGCGCCACCGTGGAACCGCCGGTCGCGCTGGCCCTCGGCTGCCTCGGTCGTGAAGTCCTCTTCCCTCGCCATCCATCCAGTCTTACCCCGGTCGCGCGGGTTTCGCTTTGTTTCAGAGCGGGTCGAGGCCGGCCGCGCGCAGGTTCGAGACGGCGTCGCCGACCTCCACCTCGCTCGGCGCCGGCACGGGCACGCGCGGGGTGCCGCCCGATTGGCCGTACGCGCCGCGCAGCGCCTTGATCAGGCCCAGCGGGGTCTTGCCCTCGCGCAACACGGAGCCGTGGGCGAACTCGCCGGCCTGCATGATCCAACCGAGCCGCTGCTGCGCCTCGTGCCACTGTCCTTTCTCGACGGCGACAAAGAACTCGTGCAGGTACGGCTGGCGCGGCGTCTGCAGGAACAGCGCGCGGCTGGAGCCCATCAGCACGTCGGGCGCGACCTCGGGGTAGAGCATGCGGGCGACGAGGAAGTACTCCTCGACCGGGCTGGTCACCATGACGTCCCGGCCGATCGCCTCGAGGGTTTCGAGGAACACGTCGAGCCGCACGGCGCCGTCGAGCAGCAGCGCGATCTGCGGGCGGAGGGCGAGCTCGCGCAGGAGCGGGAGGCCCATCTCGTACCCGATCTCGTTGAGGCTCGTGTTGTAGACGCCGAACGGTGCGGGCACGCGGCCCAGCACGTAGTCGAAGAAGGCCAGCACCCCGCTCTGCCCGCGCGGCCCGAAGAACGGCGGCCACAACATGATCATGCCGGCGCCGGACTCGGCCGCGTGGGTGGCGAGGTCGACCGCGTCGTCGGGCGCGGTGTGCGTGGCGGACACGGCGACGGGCACGCGCCCGGCCGCCTCGTCGAGCACGATCTCGGCGAGGCGCTTGCGCTCCTGGAGCGTGAGCAGCCAGAACTCCTGCCAGACGGACCCGACGTAGAGCCCGCCGACCCCCGGAAGGCTCAGGGTGTACGCGACGTCCTTGCGGACCGCGGCCTCGTCGATCATGCCGGCGTCGGTGTAGGGCGTGAACATCACGGGGACGTAGCCGGACAGGTTGGTCCGGGCCCAGCGTTTCGCGTCGATCACCGCGTCCCTCCTCGCGTCACCATCGGTTCTCCAGCCATTGGCCGACGCCGGTGAGCGTCGCCAGGTCGACGGGGGCGAGCAGGGGGAGCGTGCCGGGTTCGTCGGCGAGGACGGCGGCGACCTCCTGGGCCATCGCGGTCACCGCGGAGCTGATCAGCAGCTGCGACATGAGGTAGAGGCCGAACCCGATCCGCCTGGCCTCGTCGACGGGAAGGTGGCGCCCGGTGGGGGAGTGGACGACGATCCGGTTGGCGGGTACGCGTTCCAGCAGGAACCCGTAGGCCGACATCCGCCGCTCCCGGTCGGCCGGCGTGTCCGGGTAGTTAAGGTAGCGGGTCATCAGCGGGAGCACGAGGTCGGCGCCGGCGTCCAGATAGGACTCACACCGGGCCCGCGCGTCGTCGACGGAGTTCCTGACGGCGTCGGTCCGGACGATGACCGTGGTCTCGCGGCCGACCTCGCGCCTGACCTGGGCGACCTCCCGGCCGACCTCGGCCATGGTGCGCAGCGGCCGGTCCTTGCCGAAGCCCTGCCGGTCCTCGACGACGAACCCGGCCGCGCCGGCGGAGAACGCGTCGGCGGCGCGCGCGTCGGCCGACCGGTTGCCTTCGAGGCCGGTCTGGCCGTCGACGACGATCGCCAGGCCGGCGGCGTCGACGAGCTCCCGGGCCCGGTCGAGGTATCGCTCCCATGGGTCCTGCGGGGCGTGCGGTGAGGGAGCGTCGGCGGCCTGGAAGCCGAACGGGGTGAGGTAGGCGGCGTCGATGCCGGCGGCTTCCAGGACCCGCGCGCCGACGACGTCGTAGCAGCCTGGAGCGATGACGAGACCGCCGTCGTAGAGAGCGTCGCGGAGCATCGCTCGCGGCACGGGCGCCACATCCACCCCGTCGATGGCGCTGTCATGGCTGTGCGGGGTCGCTCGGGCGACCCCGTCCCGCGCGCTCACCAGATCGTCACCGCGCACCTACGGAACGCTACGCGCTGGGCCTGTTGGCTCGCCATGAATGGGGCAATTTGCGTGAGGGCGGCCACATGTGGCTCCTGCAGTCAGCGCTATTGCGGCCCGGCGGCCGGTCCCGGCTGCTCGGGCGGCCGGACCTCGGCTGCTCGGCGTCCCCCGCCCGGCTGCCTGGCGCGCCCGCGCGTCCGGCCCGGTTGCTCGGCGCCCGTGGGCCCGCGCCCGGTTGCTCGGCGCCGCGCGCTCGCGCCCGGTTGCTCGGCGCCCCGCGCGCCCGGCCCAGCTGCTCGGCGCCCGCGGCCCGTCGCCTTGCTCCCTGAGCCCGTCACACCGTCGGGCCCGTCGGCTCAGTCCGGGAGCATAGGCATCTCCAGTCCTGGGCCTTGGCCGACGAGGACGCCGCGGGTGATGGCCGCCGAGCCGAAGCGGTCGCGGACCGCGTCCAGGGCCGCGTCGAGGGCGACGCCGTCCTGTTCGGCGAAGGGAAGCGGAAGCTGCACGTAGCGGTCGTCCAGGTTGCCAACCGAGATGCCGATCAGCGTGATGCCGCGCTCCTCGATCATCGGTAGTGCCGACTTCAGCAGCCGGCGCGTCGCGTCCAGGATCGTCTGGGTGTGCGACGTCGCCCGGGGAAGCGTGTGGGACCGGGTCGCCCTCGTGAAATCCGTGAAGCGCAGGCGCAGCACCACCGTGCGCCCGGTGCGGCCCGCCGCCCGCATCCGGCGGGTGACGCGGTCGACCAGCCCGGCCAGCATGGCGTCGAGCGCGGCCGGCGTGCGCGGCTCGCGACCCAACGCCCGCTGGGCGCCCATCGAACCGCGCCGCTTGCCCGTCTGCACGGCCCGCGGGTCGCGGTTGTGCGCCAGCGCGTCGAGATGCCGCCCCGCCGCCCGACCCAGCAGCGACACCAGCGTCGCCTCGCCCAGGCCAGCCAGCTGCCCGACGGTGAAGATCCGGCGGTCGCGCAGCTTCGCCGCGGTCACCGTTCCGACGCCCCATAGTCGTTCGACCGGTAGCGGATGAAGAAACTGCAGCTCCCGCTCGGTCGGCACCACCAGCAGGCCGTCGGGCTTGGCGACCCCGCTCGCCACCTTGGCCAGGAACTTGGTGCGCGCCACCCCGACGGTGATCGGCAGCCCGACCCGCTCGCGCACCCGCTCGCGTAGGCCGGCCGCGATCTCGGACGGCGGCCCCGCGATCCGCCGCAACCCGCTGACGTCGAGGAACGCCTCGTCGATCGACAGCCCTTCGACCGCCGGCGTGGTCTGTCGGAACACCTCGAAGACCGCCCGGCTGGCCTGCGTGTAGGCGGACATCCGCGGCTCGACCACAATGGCGTCCGGACACAACTGCCGCGCGGCCCGACCGCCCATCGCCGTGCGTACACCAGCTGCCTTTGCCTCATAGCTCGCCGCCAGGACCACGCCGCCACCCACGATCACCGGACGGCCCCGCAACCTGGGGTCGTCGCGCTGCTCGACCGACGCGTAGAAAGCGTCGAGATCGGCGTGGAGGATGGTCCCTTCTGACACGAACATATGTTCGCATGGGCAGGTCAACCGGTGTCCAGAGAGTGCAGGGATATTGCGGTGAAGAATTTTGCGCGACGCTCCGCGCGGGTGCTGTTGCTCGACCCCGACCTGCGCGTGCTGCTGCTTCACTTCCGCTTCGCCGAGCGGGACGTGCCCGAATTCGGCCCGTACGGCTGGTGCGCGCCCGGTGGCGGCGTCGAGCCGGGCGAGTCACTGGCCGATGCGGCGGCGCGGGAGATGGGTGAGGAGGTCGGCCTTTCGGTGCCGCCGGCCGACCTCGGTGCGCCGGTCGCGTACATCGGCGGTTATGCCGATCTCGGCTGGGCCAACGGCCTGTTCCGCGATGACTTCTTCGTGCTGCGGGTCGACGCGTTCGCGCCGGACATGGGCGGCATGGGCGTCGACGAGGGCGCCGTTCACGTGGGTCACCGCTGGTGGACCCGCGCCGAGCTGGTGGCGCCGGTGGAGACGGTCATCCCGTACGGCCTGGCCGGCCTGCTCGACGATCTCGCCGCGGGCCGGCTGCCGGAATGCCCGGTGGAGCTGCCGTGGCACCACGGGCCGGCCCCTGCAAGATAACGATCCCGCCTACGCGACCCCGCCGTTTCCGTGCATTCGTTGCTCGCCGCTGTCTGAAGAGGACGTTTGTGCCCGCGTACCCGTGATTTGTCCGACTGATTCATCGGTTTGCAATGTCGGTGCCCCCAGGTAACGTCCCCGTCGGTCGATGTCCGAGGGGGGAAGATGTCCATACCTGGATCCATCCGGCGCGCGCTCGGCCTGTTCGTCGCGCTGTTGCTCGTGGCCACCCTGCCTGCCGCCCCAGCGGTCGCCGGCGGTCACGGGGACGACCTGCCCGCCCGTCACTCGCTACGCGAGCCGGTGACCGACGAGAACTTCTACTTCGTGATGGCCGACCGGTTCGCCAACGGCGACACCGGCAACGACCAGGGCGGCCTGGGCTCCGACCCGCTGGTGTCCGGCTTCGACCCGACCCGCAAGGGCTTCTACAACGGCGGTGACCTCAAGGGCCTGCGGTCGAAGATCGACTACATCAAGGGGCTGGGCACCACCTCGATCTGGCTGACGCCCAGCTTCAAGAACAAGGCGGTCCAGCTCGAAGACGGCCCGTCGGCGGGCTACCACGGCTACTGGATCACCGACTTCACGCAGATCGACCCCCACCTCGGCACCAACGCCGACCTGCGCGCGCTGATCGACACCGCCCACGCCAAGGGCATGAAGGTCTACTTCGACATCATCACCAACCACACCGCCGACGTCATCGGCTACGAGGAGGGCGCGCGGAAGGCCTACGTCAGCAAGGACGTCGCGCCCTACCGCACGGCGTCCGGCGCGACGTTCGACGACCGCGACTTCGCCGGCAAGCCGTCGTTCCCCGCGCTGGACCCGGCGACGTCGTTCCCCTACACGCCGGTGCTCGACCCCGCCGAGCAGAACCTCAAGGTGCCGGCGTGGCTCAACGACGTCACGCTCTACCACAACCGCGGCGACACCACGTTCGTCGGCGAGAACTCCTACTACGGCGACTTCTTCGGCCTCGACGACCTGTTCACCGAGAACCCGCGCGTGGTCCGCGGAATGATCGACATCTACAAGACGTGGATCCGGGACTTCGGCGTCGACGGCTTCCGGATCGACACGATGAAGCACGTCAACGACGAGTTCTGGCAGGAGTTCGGGCCGGAGATCCTCGACTACGCCCACCGCCAGGGCAAGCGCGAGTTCTTCATGTTCGGCGAGGTCTTCGACACGACGAAGAGCTTCACCTCGCAGTTCACGACCCGCGACCGGATGCAGTCGGTGCTCGACTTCCCGTTCCAGGAGGCGGCCCGCAACTTCGCGTCGCGCGGCCAACCGGCCGCGGCGCTGCAGACCTTCTTCGCCGGCGACGACTGGTACACCGACGCCGACTCCAACGCCTACCAGCTGCCGACCTTCCTCGGAAACCACGACATGGGCCGCATCGGCGGCTTCGTGCGCGGTGACAACCCCGGCGCGACCGACGCGGAATGGGTCGCCCGCGACCGGCTGGCCCACGAGCTGATGTACCTGTCGCGCGGCAACCCCGTCGTCTACTACGGCGACGAGCAGGGCTTCACCGGTCCGGGCGGCGACCAGGACGCGCGGCAGACGCTGTTCGCGAGCCGGGTGCCCGACTATCTCGACGACGACCTGCTGGGCACCGATGCCACCCACGCGCACGACAACTACGTCACCACTCACCCGTTGTACGAGTCGATCGGCGACCTGGCCGCCTTGACGAAGCGCCATCCGGCCTTGCGCGACGGCGCCCAGCAGCACCGGTTCGCGAGCGAGGGCCCGGGCGTCTACGCGTTCTCCCGGCTCGATCGGCGGGACCAGCGCGAATACGTGGTCGCCCTCAACAACAGCGAGGCCGCGCAGTCGGCGACCATCCCGACCTACGCGTCGGGCCGGGAGAACTTCAAGAATGTCTACGGTGCCGGGCCGCGGATTGTCCGCACCGGCGGCGACGGGCGGCTGACGCTCTCGGTGCCGCCGCTGTCGGCGGTGGTCTACGAGGCGACCGGCAGGGTGGCCGGGTCCCGCTGGGCGCCGGCGGTGTCGCTGGCCGCGCCGGTGCCGGCGCCGGGTTCGCGTGGCCGGCTCCAGGTGACCGCCAACGTGGGGGGCTCGTCCTTCTACGAGGTCACGTTCTACGCGTCCGTCGACGGCGGGCCGTGGCGGCCGGTCGGCACCGACGACAACGCGCCCTACCAGGTGTTCGACGACGTCAGCGACGTGCGCGCGGGCACGCCGGTCCGCTATCGCGCGGTGGTGCTCGACAACAAGGGCCACACGCGGGAGTCCGCGGCGCGCTCGGCGGCAGTGCCGGCGCCGCTGGTCACGATCGAAGCGCCGGGCGAGGGCAGCGGCGTGCGGGGCACGGTCGAGGTGCGGGCGGTCGTCGACCCCGAACGGGCCACCAACGTCGTGGCCATCGAGCGTCGTGTCGCCGGCGGCCCGTGGACCCGGATCGGCACCGACTCGTCGTCGCCGGCCTACACGGTGTTCGACGACCTGACGCCGCTCAACCTCGCGGCGGACACCCCGGTCGAATACCGCGCAGTGCTGCTACCCGGCGGCCTGGCCGGTCCGGGCGCCACCAGCGAGACGCGCCGGGTCCGGGCGGCTGGCCCACCGGCCACGTCGGCGACGGTCCACTACTACCGGCCGGCGGGCGACTACGGCGACCCGCCCGCGGCGGGCTGGGGCCTGCACATGTGGGGCGAGGCGGTGGCGCCGGAAGTCCTCGCGCAGATCGCCTGGGACAAGCCGTGGCCGCGGTCGGGTGTGACCGACGGCTGGGCCGACTACCCGATCCCGCTGGCCGACGACACGAAGCCGGTCAACTTCATCATGCACCTACCCAACGGCGACGCGGTCCCGTCGACCCGGGAGCCGGGCGGCGACCGGTCCTTCCTACCGATCAACTCGCCCGAGATCTGGCTCATCCAGGGCGATCCCACGGTCTACACCAGCAAACCGGCCGTCTGACCGGCCGCCTGCTCCGGAGGCCCACCGGCGCGTGCGCCGGCGGGCCTCCGACAGGCCGGTCCCGGTCAATGGTCCGGTCCGCGGTGTTGGGAACGTGGCGGACGCCACGCCGGGAATGCTCTTCGAGCCGGCGATGCTGGACCGGGCATGACCGTGACGCCGGCTACGGACGACCTGAGCGATGTGTTGGAGCGGCTCCGCTGGTCCGTGGGCGGCTACCGGAAGGAGACGTTGCGGGGCAGCGAGCGCCGCGTCGTGGGTGGAACCGGCATGCGGTTCCACTTCGTGGCCGAGGGTGGGCTCGACGTGCGGGGCACCGCGAACACCCGGCTCGGGACCGGCGACTTCCTTCTGCTGCCACGGGGCGGCGAACACACGCTGATCGCGCGCGGCGGGACGGTCCTACACACCGGGGACCTGGAGGCCGCCTCACCGAACGCGGGCCGGGTCGCCGCGGTCATGCCCGAGATGCTGATCGCGTGCTGCCTGTCCGTGCGCGAACCGGTCGTCGCCGCCGTCATCGACGGCATGGCCTTCGAGGCGTGCGGTGATCGACCGGGCTCCCGTTCGGTCGTCTCCCAACTGGCCAACGTCCTGACCGCGGCCGCCATCAGACGGTGGGTGGAGTCCGACTGCGGCAGTCTGCCGCTGCTGACGGTGCCGTTGCGCGATGCGGAGGTGGGGCGGGCGTTGGAGGCCATCCACGAGGCGCCCGGCTCGCCGTGGACGGTGGAGACGCTCGCGCGGGTGGCGCTGGCGTCGCGATCGGCCTTCGCGAAGCGCTTCCGGGACGTGGTGGGTGAGTCGCCGGCCCGCTACCTGGCCCGGATCCGCATGGAGCAGGCCAAGCGCCTGCTCACCGACCGGACGAGCGTGGCCGAGGTCGCGGTGCGGTTGGGGTACGGCTCCGAGGCGGCGTTCAGCCGTGCGTTCCGCCGGAACGCCGGCGTGCCGCCGACTCAGTGGCGGCAGGGTGACAACGGCTGGAGTGCGCCGCCGGCCTGACCGGCGCCTTGCGATGGGGGACCTCGGCCGGGGTGCCGGTCTGCGACGCCGACGCCCGGCCCGGGGAGCCGGTCTGCGTACGCGGCGACGCCCGGCCCGGGCGCCGGTCTGCGTACGCGGCGACGCCCGGCCCGGGGAGCCGGTCTGCGTACGCGGCGGCGCGCGGCCCGGCGCCGCCGCGGACGACGAGGTCAGGCGCGTCGGGCGTTCGCGAACAGGAAGCCACCGATGGCCGCCGCGACGGCGGCGACCACCATGGCCACGCGCACGTCGAAGGCGTCGACGAGGACGCCGCCGACGGCTGCGCCGGTGGCGATGGCTACCTGGAACATCGCGGTGGCGAGGCTGCCGGCCGGTTCGAGGCGGTTCGGCTCCGCGCGGGCGACCCAGGTCAGCACCAGCGTCGGCAGGCCGCCGAACGCCAGGCCCCACAGCGCGACCGCGACGGCGACCGCGGCGTACGAGTCGGACAGCAGCGCGAAGCCGGTCACGGCGGCGGCGATGAGGAGGGGCGCCACGAGGACGCCGAGGCGTAGGCGGCGGTCGGCCAGCGGGCCCGCGATCATCGTGCCCACGAAGGCGGCGAGGCCGAAGACCGTCAGGAGCACGGCCAGCGAGGACGGGGTGATGTCCGGGACGCGTTCCGCCGCCGGGCGGACGTAGGTGAAGGCCGCGAAGTGGCCGCCGGCGACCAGCAGGATCGCGAGCATGCCGAGGACCATCGTGCGGCTGCGGGCGGTGTCCACCAGGGCGCGCAGCGGTGGCGCGCCGGCGGCCGGGATCGGCGGCAGCCAGGCGAGCAGCAGGCCCAGCGCGGCCAGGGCGGCGGCGCCGGCCAGCCAGAAGACCGGCCGCCAGCCCCAGGCCTCGCCCAGGTACGTGCCCACCGGGACCGCCGTGACCGTCGCCAGTGAGACGCCGAGGTTGACCACCGTCATCGCGCGGCCGAGCTTGTCCGCAGTGACCAGTTGGCCGACCACCGCCAACGCCATTGCCCAGAAGCCGGCGAGGGCGATGCCGAGGAGCAGGCGGGCGACCAGCAGCAGCGGGTACCACGGCGCCACCGCGACCAGCGCGTTCGACGCGACCGCCAGGAGGGTCAAGAGAGCAAGAAGGAGCTTCCGATCAAGCCGGGGTACGACGATCGCGATCGTCGGCGCCGTGATGGCTCCCATGATCGCCGTGGCGGTGACCGCCTGGCCGGCGACGCCTTCGGTGACGCCCATGTCTGCCGCGATCCGGGGCAGCAGGCTGGCCGGCAGGAACTCGCTGGTCACCAGCGCGAAGATCCCCAGACCCACCGCGCCGACGGCGAACCACGGCGACCGCGCCGACCGCCCCACCGCGGCGGTCGCGGGCCGGTCAAGATCAGATGTCAAAGTCACCCGGCAAGCGTCGCCGCACGCGGCCGGCGGTGCTTGATCGTGCGTCGCGGCTCTTTGACCAATCGTCCAGGCCTGCCGGGCTGGCTCCGACCCCGGGCTGGCTCCGACCCCGGCCTGGCTCCAACCCCGGTCGGCCTCGGATCCGGCCGACCCCGGACCCGGCCGACCCCGGACCCGGCCAACCCCCGGCCGACCCGGCTCCGGCCAACCCCGGCCGGCCCAGCCCCAGCGCCGGCGGCGGGTCGAGGAGAGGCTCGTGCTCATCAAGGTGATGGACGACTACGGCTGCTGGCCGTTGTGGGTCAGGGACAGCCCAGGCGGCACCTTCGAGAACCGCGACCCGGCCGATCTCGGCCTGACGTCCAGTCTGGTCGGGCGGCTGGCGGCGTGGCAGCGGCGGTACGAGTCGATGGTCGACATCGCCGATCCGAACGACAGCCATGAGGTCTCCAGAGCCGAGGACGACGCGCACGCGGCGGAAGGGCGGCTGCTTGCGGCCCGGGTCGTGGCGGAGCTCCCGTACGCCACCGTGTGGTACTGCCAGGACCTCGAGCCCGATAGCCGACAGTAGACCGCGGCCCGCTCTGTCAGTGTTCGGTGATGGGTTCCCACCTGGTGGAGCGCGAGCCGCACCTCGCCGCCCTGCGGGCCGCGTACGACGCGGTCGCGCGCGGCGACGGCGGCGTCCTCGTGCTGCTCGGCGGCGAAGCCGGCGGCGGCAAGACCGCGCTCGTCCGCGAATTCTGCCGCGACCACGCCGAGGTCCACTGGGGCGCCTGCGACCCGCTCTTCACCCCCCGCCCCCTCGGCCCGTTCGTCGACATCGCCCAGGCCACCCCCTCCGGTGACCTGAGGAACCTCCTCGAGAACAACCCCAAGCCACACCAGATCGCCGCGGCGATCGCGCGAACCACACAGCCCGCGATCATCGTGCTGGAGGATCTGCACTGGGCCGATGAGGCCACCCTGGACGTGCTCAGCCTGCTCGGCCGCCGGATCGCCGGACTCCCGCTTCTGATCGTCGCCACCTACCGCGACGACGAGATCGGCCGGGCTCATCCGCTGCGGCGACTGCTCGGCGAGGTACGCGGCCGGCGCCTGACCGCCGACCCACTCTCCCCGGAGGCGGTCGCCACCCTGGCGAACAACCACGACCCGCAAGCGCTCCACCAGGCGACCGGCGGCAACCCCTTCTTCGTGACCGAGGTCCTCGCGGCGGACGGCCAAGGCATCCCCGCCACCGTCCGCGACGCCGTCCTCGCCCGCGCCGCCCGCCTCGACGACGCGGCGACCACCGTCATCGAGGCCGTGTCCGTCGCCCTGCCGCACTGCGAGCTGTGGCTGCTCGACGCCCAGGTCGACGACGCCGCCGCCGGCCTCCGGCAAGCCCTCGACGCCGGCATCCTCGAACCCGTCCACGGCGGCATCGCCTTCCGCCACGACCTCGCCCGCCGCGCGATCGAGGAGTCGCTCAGCCCGCACCGCCGCATCCACCTGCACCGCATGGCCCTCGCCGCGCTCGAAAGCCAACACCACCAGGCCGCCCGGCTCGCCCACCACGCCGAGGCGGCCGGCGATGCCGAAGCGGTGCAGCGGTTCGCGCCCATGGCGGCCGAGCAGGCCGCCCTGACGGGAGCCCACCGCGAGGCGGCCGCCCACTACGCCCGCGCCCTCCGGTTCGGCGCCGGCCTCGCCTGGCCGGACCGCGCCGACCTGCTGGAGCGCCGCTCGCAGGAGTGCTACCTCACCGACCAGACCGACGAGTCGATCAACGCGCTCCAGGAGGCGATCACCGTGCGCCGGGCGGGCGGTGACCGGCGCGGCGAGGCGGCCGCGCTCTCCCTGCTGACCCGCCGCCTGTGGTGCGGCGGCCGCGCCGACGAGGCCACCGCCGCCGGCCACGAGGCCGTGCGCCTGCTCGAAGCCCTGCCGCCCGGCCGCGAGCTCGCCCTCGCCTACAGCAACCTCTCGCAGCTGTTCCTCAACGACGAACGCCGCACCGAGACCATCGACTGGGCGCGCCGCGCGATCGACCTCGCCGAGCAGCTCGACGACAAAGCCGTCATCGTGCACAGCCTCAACAACATCGGCACGATCGAGCTGCTGACCGGCGACCACAATGGACTGAGCAAAGTAGAGCACAGCCTCGCCGTCGCCAACGCCACGCCCGGGTTCGAAGAGCACGTCGGCCGCGCTTTCATCCATGTCGGATGGGCGATGAGCCGGACCCGGGCGTACGCGCTGGCGCCCTGGCTCGATCGCGGCGTCGAGCTCTGCGACCAGTTGGGCCTCGAAGGCTGGCGACTTTACGTCCAGGCCTACCGGGCCCGCTTCCACCTCGACCAGGGCCGCTGGCAGCAGGCGGCCGACGACGCCGCCTTCGTCCTCCGCAACGCCACGTCGGTGCCCTTGCTGCGCATCCTCGCCCTCACCATCCTCGGCACCGTGCGGGCCAGGCGCGGCGACCCCGACCCGTGGGCCGTGCTCGACGAGGCCCGCGCGCTCCTCGACGGCCAGCACGAACTGCAGTACCACGCGCCCGTCGCGCTCGCCCGCGCCGAGGCGCTCTGGCTGCGGGGCGCCAGCAGGCAGAGCATCGACGACGAGAGCCGCGACGTCCTGGCCGCCGCCCGCGACCGTGGCGCGCTCTGGATCGTCGGCGAGCTCGCCTGGCTGCGCCGCCTGGCCGGCATGGCGGAGACCGAGACGGTGGACGTCCCGTACCAGAGCCAATTCGCGGGCGACCCGCGCACCGCCGCCAAGACGTGGGACGCGCTGGGTTGCCCGTACGACGGCGCTCTCGTCCTGCTCGACGGCGACGAGGCCGACCTGCGGCAGGCGCTCGACGACCTCCAGCGCCTCGGCGCCCGCCCCGCCGCCGCGATCGCCACCCGCCGCCTGCGCGAACAGGGCGTCCGCGGGCTCCCGCGCGGCCCTCGGCCCCAGACCACCCGCAACCCGGCCAGCCTGACCCGCCGCGAGGCCGAGGTGTTGACCCTCGTCCGGGAGGGCGCGTCCAACGCCGAGATCGCCGCGCGGCTCTTCCTGTCGGAGAAGACCGTCCACCACCACGTGTCGGCCGTCCTGCGCAAGCTCGGTGTCAGCAGCCGCACCCAGGCGTCCTCGGAAGCCACCCGCCGGGGCATCGCAATCTAGGCACGCCGGACCCCGCAACCTGGGTAATTCCTCGGAATCCTGGGCCGCGCCCCATTCCTACGGTGATGGGCACACCCAACCGAAAGGAACACAACAGTGCCCAGGTACATCGTGGAGCGCACCTTCGCCGACGGCCTGCACATCCCCGTCGACGACAGCGGCGCGGCGACCTGCCTGAACGTCGTCGACCGCAACGCGGAGGAGGGGGTCACCTGGCTTCACTCCTACGTCAGCACCGACAAGACCAGGACCTTCTGCGTGTACGACGCCCCGGACCCCGAAGCCGTCCGCCGCGCCGCCACCCGCAACGCGCTGCCGGTCGACCAGATCAGCGAGGTCCGCGTCCTCGACCCCTACTTCTACAAGTGAGGCGCGCCCTCGCCGCCGCGGCGGCCCTGACCCTGACGCTCGTCACAGCCGCCTGCGCCGGATCAAAGCCGGAGCCGGCACCTGGAACGGCCCACACCGCGAGCAGCACCTCACCAGAGCTGGCCACCGCCCTCGGCAAGGCCCGCGCCTCCACCGCGAAGTACGTCACCGACCTGCCCGCCGCCCAGGCCGCCGGCTACCAGGTCATCACCCCGATGATGCCCGGGATGGGCTACCACTACCTCAACCCGGAGGTCACCGACTTCGACGTCACGACGCCCGCGATCCTGGTCTACGTCAGGAACGGCGACGCATGGCAGCTCGGCGCCCTCGAGTGGGTCTGGCCCGAACAGCCGGCCGCACCACCGCTGCCGGGCGCGACCTACGGCTCGTTCGACGCGGCCTGCCACTACGCCGACGGCACGTTCGTGCCCACCGAGCAGGAAGCCGACTGCGCGAAGACCAACGGCGCGGCCGCGTTCGGCTTCTGGCATCCGAAGCTCGTCACGATGCACGTGTGGCTCTGGTACCACAACCCGGACGGCCTCTATCACCCCACCAACCCGCTCGTGCCGGCCGCCTAGGCCAGTCCGCGGACCTCGTCGAGGCGGGCGAGGAGGAACCGGCGCTCGACGTCGTTGTCGGTCAGCACCAGCGCCTCCTCGTACGCCTCGGCGGCCGCGTCCCACCGCTCCAGCCGCCGCAGGAAGTCGGCGCGGGCCGCGCTCAGATAGGGATAGGCGGCCAGCGCCGGCTCGCGCAGCAACGGGTCGAGGACGGCCAGGCCGGCGGCCGGCCCGTCGCGCATCCCCATGGCGACCGCCCGGTTCAGCGCCACGACGGGCGAGGGCCAGAGCACGAGCAGCCGGTCGTAGAGGGCGACGATCTCCGACCAGTCGGTCGCCTCCCACGACGGCGCCTCGGCGTGCACCGCCGCGACCGCGGCCTGCAGCGAGTAGCGGTCCACCGGACCACGGCGGAGCGCGTCGACCAGCAGGGCCACCCCTTCGGCGATCAGCGCATGGTTCCACATTGCACGGTCCTGTTCGGACAGCAGCAGCAGCCGCCCGGACTCGGACACCCGGGCTGCCGAGCGGGCGTCGATCAGCAGCATCAGCGCCAGCTGCCCACTGACCGCGGCCGAGGTCGGCATCAGCAGGTGCAGCAGCCGGCCCAGGTCCAGCGCCCGGTCCAGCAGGTCGTGGCGCAGCAGGGCGGGACCGGCCGGCGCGGCGTGCCCCGTACTGAAGATCAGTTGCACGACCTCGAGCACCACGTCGACCCGCGCGCCGAGCTCGTCGGGGGCCGGCGTGCGATAGGCGATCCGGGCCGTCGCGATCTTCTTCTTCGCCCGGGTGATCCGGGCTGCCATCGTCGGCTCCGGCACCACGAACGCCCGGGCCACCTCCGCGGTCGACAACCCGCAGACGAGCCGCAGCGTCAGCGCCACCTGGGCCTCCCGCGCCAGCGCCGGGTGCGCGCAGGTGAAGATCAACCTAAGCCGGTCGTCGTCGAGCGCCGCGTCGGGCCCTTCGCCCACGGGGTCGAGGACGAGCAGCGGCATCCGGCGCCGGAACGCGGCCCGCCGGCGGAGCTCGTCCAGACCCCGGTTGCGCGCGACCCGGGTCAGCCAGGCGCCCGGCCGGTCCGGGACGCCGCTGGCCGGCCACACGACCAGCGCCTGCGCGAACGCGTCCTGGGCGCACTCCTCCGCGAGGTCCAGGTCGCCGGTCGCCTGGGCGGTGGTGGCCAGCACCTGGGCCCACTCGCGGCGGTGGGCCTCCGCCACCGCCGCGACGACCGCCTCGTCGGCGCTCATCCGTGGTCGACCACCGGGCGGATCTCGACGCCGCTGTGCCCGGCCCGTACCTCCGGCAGCAGCGCCACCAGCTTGGTGACCTCGTCGAGGTGGTCGGCCTCGAGCAGGTAGAACCCGCCGACCCCCTCCTTGGTCTCCAGGAACGGCCCGTCGGTCATCACCAGCCCGCCGTCCGGACCGGACCGCAGCGTCGTCGCCACCGCGGGCGGCTCGAGCTGCTGGCCGCCGAGGACGCGGTCGCCGGCGGCCTCCCGGAAGGCGTGGTGCGCCTCGTCGTGGGCCTGCCACTGCTCCGGAGTCATCGCCGACCACTCGGCCTCGTCGCCGAGGATCAGCAGCATGTATTTCGTCATGGCCATCGCCTTCCCGATCCGCGGAGCCGCGGTGCGGCTCCCTCACCGCACCGACGAACCCCACGATGCCGGAATCGACAGCCCCGGCGAAATCTTTACGGGCGCGCCTCGTACACCTGGTTGAACGGCGTCTCGGCCACCCGGCGGAACCGGGTGAAGCCGGCCTCGGTCGCGATCCGCCGGATCGCCGCCTCGCCGGCCTGGGCGCCGAGGGCGTAGCCGCCGTCCTGCGACAGCGCGTTCGGCACGCACAGGAACGTCGAGAACCCGTAGTAGACCCGGCCGACGGGGTTGAGGTTCTCGGCGACCGTGTCGCCGGCCCGCGGCTCCACGATCATCCAGGTGCCGTCGGTGGCCAGCGCCTCCCGGACGTGTCGGGCCGCCCCCAGCGGGTCGCCCATGTCGTGGATCGCGTCGAACGTCGTGACCAGGTCGAACGGCCCGCCGCCGAAGGTCTGCGCGGTCGCCGTCTCGAACGACACCCGGTCGCTGACACCGGCGTCGGCGGCCCGCTTGTGCGCCTGGGCGATCGACTGGTCGTGGTAGTCCGAGCCCACGAACCGCGACGCCGGGAACGCCTCGGCCATCAGCAGGGTGGACGCGCCGTGCCCGCAGCCGATGTCGGCCACCGTGGCCCCGGCCCGCAGCTTCGCCTCGACGCCGTCGAGCGCCGGCAGCCACGCCGCGGTCAGGTTGGCCAGGTAGCCGGGCCGGAAGAACCGCTCGCACCCCTCGAACACCTCGCCGTCGTGTTCGTGCCAGCCGACGCCGTCGCCGCTGCGTACCGCGGCCGTGATCCGCGGCTCCGCCTTCAGGGCGCCCAGCGCCAGCTGGAACGCGCCCGGCACGAACACGGGCCCGGTCGGGTCGGTGAGCGCGAACGCCTGCTCCTCGGTGAGGGAGTACTCGCCGGTCGCCGCCGAATACTCGACGTATCCGCCGGCCGCCTGACCGCGCAGCCACTCGTCGACGTAGCGCGCGTCGGTGCCCGTCGCCTCGGCCAGGTCGGCCGGCGTCCGCGGTGCGGCGGCGAGCGCCCGGTAGAGCCCCAACCGCTCACCGACGACCACGTTGCCGGCCGCCATCGTCGCGCCGAGATCCCCCACGAACCGGCCGAGGAACTCCATCAACCGGTCATTGTCCACTGCCATCGTGCTTCCCCCTCCAGGAACGAACTCGTCCCTTCCGACCCTCCTCGGCGACGTTGCAGGCTGCTTGCAACCACGTTGCAACGCCACCGGGCAGGCTGGCGGGCGGGGAGAGGAGCGCGCCATGCGGGCACGACAACCCGACATCCAGGGGTACGTGAAACACGACGGCGTCCGGATCGGGTACGAGGTCTTCGAACCGGGCGACCCCGACGCGCCGACGGTCGCGCTGCTGCCGGCCTGGTCGATCATCGACTCGCGGCACTGGAAGGCGCAGGTGCCGTTCCTGGCCCGCGAGTTCCGCGTCGTCACGATCGACCCGCCCGGCAACGGCCGCTCCGACCGGCCGACCGACCCGGCCGCCTACAGCGACGACGCCCACCTGGCGTACGTGCTGGCGGTGCTTGACGCGGTCGGCGCGACCAAGGCGGTGCTCGTCGGGCTCAGCCGGGGCGGCTGGTGGTCGCTGGTCGCCACCGCCCGCCATCCCGAGCGGGTCATCGGCGCCGTGGCCATCGCGCCCGTCGGCCCGTTCCTCGACGACCTGCCGCCCCACCGCATGCGAGCGCACTTCGAGGTGGTCCGCACCGACTACACGGGCTGGGAGCGCTTCAACGCGCACTTCTGGCGCCAGGACCTGCGTGCGTTCGCGGAGTTCTTCTTCCACACCGTGATCAGCGAGCCGCACTCGACCAAGCAGATCGAGGACGCCGTCGACTGGGCGGAGCGGACCACGCCGGAGTCGCTGATCGCCGCCGAGCGGTCGGAGCGCTGCGTCCGCGACCGGGCCGAGGCCGAGGCGCTGCTGCGCTCGATCGACCGCCCGGTGCTGGTGATCCGCGGATCCGAGGACCACTGCCGCAGCCGCGCCGAGATGGTCCGCACCGCCCAGCTCACCGGCGCCCGCGACGTGGTGCTCGACGGCGCCGACCACCTCCCGCACGCCCGGGAGCCCGTGGTGGTCAACCGGCTGCTGCGCGAGTTCGTCCGCGAGGTCACCGGCGTGCCGGCGCCGCCGGTGCGCTGGACCCGTCCGCTCGACCGACCGCGCCGCGTGCTCTACCTGTCGTCGCCGATCGGCCTCGGCCACGCCGAGCGGGACGCGGCGATCGTCGACGCCCTGCGCCGGCAGCGGCCCGGTGTCCAGGTCGACTGGCTGGCGCAGCACCCCGTGACCGAGGTGCTGCGCCGGCGGGGCGAGCGGGTGCATCCGGCCTCGGCCCACCTGGCCGCCGAGTCCGCGCACATCGAGAGCGAGGCGGGCGAGCACGACCTGCACGCGTTCCAGGCGGTGCGGCGGATGGACGAGATCCTGGTCGCCAACTTCATGGTCTTCGCCGACCTCGTCGAGCGGGAGCACTACGACCTCTGGGTCGGTGACGAGGCCTGGGAGCTCGACTACTTCCTCCACGAGAACCCGGAGCTGAAACGGTCCGCGTACGCCTGGCTCACCGATTTCGTCGGTTGGCTCCCGATGCCGTCCGGTGGCGCGGCCGAGGCGGAGCTGACCGCCGACTACAACGCCGAGATGGTCGAGCAGATCGCCCGCTTCCCCCGGCTGCGCGACCGTTCCGTGTTCGTCGGCAACCCCGACGACCTGGTCGCCGACCCGCTCGGGCCGGGGCTGCCCAGCGTCCGCGACTGGACCCTGCGGCACTTCGACTTCAGCGGGTACGTCTGCGACTTCGCGCCCGTCGGCGAACAGGAGCGGGCGGCGATCCGGGCCGAGCTGGGCTGGGCACCCGGCGAGCCGGTGTGCGTGGCCACCGTCGGCGGCTCGGGCGTCGGCGGCGACCTGCTGCGCAAGGTGGTCGACGCGTTCCCGGCCGCCCGCCGCGCGGTGCCGGGGCTGCGCCTGGTCGTGGTGGCCGGCCCGCGGGTGGATCCGGCGCGGTTCACCCCCCGCGAGGGCCTGGAGGTGCACGGGTACGTGCATCGCCTGCACCGGTTGCTGGCCGCCTGCGACCTGGCGATCACGCACGGCGGGCTGACCACCACGATGACGCTCACCGCACACCGGCGCCCGTTCCTCTACATCCCGCTGCGCAACCACTTCGAGCAGAACGTGCACGTCCGGCACCGGCTCGCGGCCTACCGCGCCGGCCGCTACGTCGACTATGGACAGACGGACGACCTGGCCGCGTTGATCGCGGAGGAGCTGGGCCGACCGGTCGACTACCGCCCCGTGGAGACCGACGGCGCCGACCGGGCCGCCGCGCTGCTGGCGGAGCTGTTCTGAAGCCGCGCCGCCACCGCGCGGGCGGCGGCCAGCGGCGCGCGCCAGCCGGTGCGGTCACCGGCTGCCAGCAGGGGGTCGAGCAGGGCGGCCGCGCGCTCCGGCTCGCCGCGCGCCAGCCACGCCCGGGCGACCGAGGTGTAGGCGTCGGCGCCGTAGAGCCAGGCCGCGTCCGGCGGGGCGACGACGGCGCGGAGCATCGCGTCGGCCTCGTCGAGCAGGGCCGGGTCGCCGGTCGCCTCGGCCAGCGGGGCGAGGCAGCGCAGCCGCCAGGCAGCGGTGCGGTGGGATTCGCTGACCGCGAGGCCGGCCTCCAGGACCGGGACGGCGGCGGCCGGGTCGCCGTACTCGACGAGGGCCGTGCCGTGCAGCGCGGCCACCGCTCCGGCGAACCAGGCGTGGGAGTCCAAGGTGGACGCCCGGTGGCCCAGCTCCAGCGCGTCGGCCCGGCGGCCGTCGAGGCGGGCGATCCAGGCGAGGTGGGCCAGGTACCAGGAGGCGTAGCTCTGGTAGCCGCTGCGCGCGTTGATCGCCATCGCCTCGTGGACGCGGGCCGCCGCCTCCGCCCAGCGGCCGGCGGCGAGGTGCGGGAAGGCCGACTCGAAGCGGCACCACTGCAGGAACCAGAGGTCGCCGGCCTGGCGCACCAGGGGCTCCAGCTCTTCGAGCAGCGCGGACAGCTCGGCCACTTCGCCGAGGTAGGCGTACGCCGTCTTCAGCCCGTCGAACGCCGCGGCCAGCCCGGCCCCACCGGCGCCCCGGGCGGCGTCGCGGGCCCGTCGCCCGTACGCCAGGGCCTCGACGAACCGGAGCTGGTTGCTGCTGAGGACGGCCAGCCAGCCGAGCAGCTCCGCCTCGGCGCCCCGGTCGCCCAGCTGCTCGGCCAGCCGCAGCGCCGCCCGCATGTGCCCGACCCCGGTGTCGACCGGCCGCCCGCTGCCCGCCCAGGCCGGGCCGCCGAGCTCGCGCAGGGCCGCCATCTCCGCGCGCCGGTCGCCGGTCTCACGGCTGAGCGACAGGGCGACGCCGGCGTCCGCGAGGGCGTCGTCGAACCGGAACATCGTCTCCCGGACCCGGGCCCGCAGCAGCAGCGCGCTGGTCCGCAGCTCGGGGTCGGCGCACCGGTCGGCGGCGTCGATCGCGTTGTCCAGCAGGGCCTCCGCGTCGGGGGCGGCGTAGCGCCGGGCCGCCCGCCGCCCTGCCGCCAGCCACGCGCGCCCGGCCCGGCGGTCGTCACCGGCGGCCTGCGCGTGCCGGGCCACCGCCTCCGGGTTGTCGGCGAGCACGTCGGCGGCGCGCAGGTGATGGGCGAGCCGGGTCGGCGCCGGCGTCGCGTCGTAGAGGACCTCCTGGACGAGGTCGTTGGCGAACTCGTAGGCCCGGCCGGCCACGACGGTCAGCCCGGTCTCCAGGAGCCGGTCGCAGCGCAGCGTCGCGTCGGCGACGCCGATGCCGAGCAGGCCCGCGAGCGCGGCCGGGGCGAACGACGGGCCGAGCACCGCGGCCGCCCGCAGGAGCTCCTCCGCGTCGGCGGCGCGGACCCGGGCGAGCACGCCCGCCCGCAGCGACTCCGGCACGCCGGTGTCGCCGGCCGCGAGCGCCCGCAGGGTCTCCACCACGAACAGCGTGTGCCCGCGGGTGCGGCGGGCGATCTCGGCGGCGTGCGCGTCCTGGCCGTTGGCCCGCGCCAGGTGGGCGATGGCCGGCTCGTCGAGGGGACCGAGCGGCACGGTCGTGGCGACGCCGTCGAGGGTGGCCAGGGCCGGGCGGCCCTCGGCGGCCCGCACGGTGGCGACCACGAGCAGGCGGGCGTGGCCCGCGTGCCGGGCCAGGTAGTGCAGCAGCTCGACGGTCGCGGTGCCGGCGTGCTGGAGGTCGTCGACGACGAGCAGCAGCGGGCGCGGCTCGGCGATGCCGCGCAGGAAGCCGGTCACCGCCTCGTAGGCGGCGCGGCGCTCGGCCTCGGGGCTGCCGTGGCCGGCGGGCGGGGCGCCGAGCACGGCGGCGGCGGCCGGCACGAGGGCGGCGAGGGCACCGGCCCCGGCGGCGGCCGCGGTCCGGACCCGTTCGGGGTCGGTCGAGGCGACGAGGTCGGCGATCGCCTCGACGGCGGGCTGGAGGAAGAGCGACCGCTCGGCCGCGTAGCAGCGGACGGTGACGACGGTGCCGGGGGTGGCGGAGGCGAGGCGGGCCGCCTCTTCGGCGAGACGGGTCTTGCCGATCCCCGGCTCACCGGTGACCAACACCAGCCGCGACCGCCCGGCGACCGCGTCACGCCAGGCCCGCGCCAGCACGTCGACCTCCGCGGCCCGCCCGACCAGGCCGCTCTCACCGGATGACGGACCGACATCGACAGCCGCAGTGCCGCCGGCCGGGGCCGCGCCAGGCGGCGACGCGGCCGACCCGGTGCGGCGGGATGCGTCGGCGGCCGGGCCGGGCGGCGGTGCGGCGTCGCCGCGGAGGATGGTGACGTGGAGGGTACGGGTGGCGGTGGAGGGGTCGACGCCGAGCTCGTCGGCGAGCAGCGTGCGTAGTTGTTCGTAGACCGCCAGCGCTCGGGCCGGCTCGGCCAGGGCGGCGTGGGCGCGCATCAGCGTGCGAGCCGCGTCCTCGTCGAACGGGTCCGCGCGGAGCGCGGCGGCGGAAGCATCGCGGGCCAGGGCGGGTTGCCCGGTGGCCAGCGCCGCCGCCGCGATCACCTGCCGCGCCCGGCGCAGGGCGCCGGCCTGGTCGGCGCGGACCGCCGCGGCCCAGTCGGAGACCGGCTCGTCGGTGAGCGCCGGCGCGGCCGCGAGCACGCCCTCGGCCCAGCGGCCCGCGTCGAGTGCGGCGGCCGGGTCGGTCGGGAGCAGCCGCTCGGCCGAGGCTGCCGCCTCGGTCGCCTCGTGGAGGTCGACCGGGATCTCGGCCGACAGGCGGTAGCCGCCGCGGCCGCCCTCGACCAGGGCGGCCCCGAACTCCGCGCGGACCCGGCTGACCAGGGTCGCGACGTTGTCGGCGGGGCGCTGCGGCGGCCGGCCCGGCCAGAGCGCCGCGACGATGCGGTCGACGGGGACCACGCGGCGCTCCGCGGCCAGCAGGGCCAGCAGCGTGCGGGCCTTGCGGCTGCCGACCCGGGCGTCAGGGAGCACGCGGCCGTCGCGCACCACCGCGAACGGTCCGACGAGCTGGATCCCGGTCCTGGACACAGGGTCTTGCTACGCGCGCCGGTTTGGGCAGGTCAACCCTTCGTTCGGCAATCCGACGATCACGACAGGACCGAGCTGTACGCGTTGATCGCCGGCTGGCCGCCCAGATGCGCGTAGAGGACGTGCGAATCAGGGGCGATCGTGCCGTCGCGGACGAGGTCGATGAGGGCGGCCATGGACTTTCCCTCGTACACCGGGTCGATGATCATGCCCTCCAGCCGGGCCGTCAGCCGGATCGCGTCCAGTGTGGACTCCACCGGGATGCCGTAGAAGTCGCCGGCCCAGCCCGCGAGCACGGTGATCTCGTCGGACGCCAGCTCGCGGTCGAGACCGATCAGCGCCGCGGTGTTGCGGGCGATCTTCTCGACCTGCGCCCGGGTCTCGTCGATCTTCGCCGACGCGTCGATGCCCAGCACCCGCCGCGGCCGGCCGCCCTGCGCAGCGAACCCGGCGATCATGCCCGCCTGGGTGCTGCCGGTGACGCTGCAGACGACGATGGTGTCGAAGAAGACGCCCAGCTCCCGCTCCTGCCGCTCCACCTCGGCGGCCCAGCCGGCGAAGCCGAGCCCGCCGAGCCGGTGGTCGGACCCGCCGGCCGGGATCGCGTAGGGCACCCCGCCGGCGGACCGCACGTCGTCGAGCGCCTGCCGCCAGCTCTCCTTGAAGCCGATCCCGAACCCCTCCTGCACGAGCCGCACGTCGGCGCCGAGGATGCGGGACAGCAGGATGTTGCCGACCTTGTCGTTGACCGGGTCCGGCCAGTCGACCCAGCTCTCCTGCACGAGCACGGCCTTGAGCCCGGCCCGGGCCGCGGCCGCCGCCACCTGGCGGGTGTGGTTGGACTGCACGCCGCCGATGCTGACCAGCGTGTCGGCCCCGGTGGCCAGCGCGTCGGCGAGGAGGTATTCGAGCTTGCGGGTCTTGTTGCCGCCGAACGCGAGCCCGCTGTTGCAGTCCTCGCGCTTGGCCCAGACGCGGGCGCCGCCGAGGTGGTCGCTCAGCCGGTCGAGGGGGTGCACGGGGCTCGGTCCGAACAGCAGCGGATAGCGGTCGAAGTCGGCGAGGGGCATGGTCAGTCTCCTTCGCGACTCGGCCACCGGCGCGCGATATATTGCACATCGCGTGGGTCCGCGGTGTCAAGGGTTCGCGGAGCGCTGAACGGCGCTGCTGCCAGCAGCGCGGCCTGGCCCGCGACCGACCCGTCTCCGCATCGTGGGGTCAGCCAGAACCCACGAGGGAGAGACCATGCAGAACACGAGCTTCGCCTCGCTCGACGACCAGTTGGCGACGCGCCTGCTGCATCAACGGATCATCGTGCTCGGCGCGGAGGTGGACGACCCGATCGCCAACCGGCTCTGCGCCCAGCTGCTCCTGCTGTCGGCCGAGGACCCCGCCGCGGACATCAGCCTCTACATCAACTCGCCCGGTGGGTCGGTCAGCGCCGGCCTGGCGATCTACGACACGATGCGGTTGATCCCCAACGACGTGCGTACGGTCGCCATGGGGCTGGCCGGGAGCATGGCCCAGTTCCTGCTCTGCGCGGGCACCGCCGGCAAGCGCTACAGCCTGCCGCACGCCCAGGTGCTGATGCACCAGGGCTCCGCCGGGTTCGGCGGCACCGCGGCCGACATCGAGATCTACGCGACCCAGCTCGACCGGGTCGGGCGTACCCTCGTCGAGCTCATCGCCCGGCACACCGGCCAGCCGATCGAGTCCGTCGACCACGACAGCAAGCGGGACCGGTGGTTCAGCGCCGAGGAGGCCCTGGCCTACGGGATGGTCGACCACGTGGTGAGCCGGGTCGACGACGTGCGCCCGTCGGTCACGCGCCAGCCGGTGGGGCTGTGACGATGAGCCAGTACACGATCCCGACCGTGATCGAGCGGACCTCGTCCGGGGAACGCGCCTACGACATCTACTCGCGGCTGCTGGCCGAGCGGATCATCTTCCTCGGCACCGAGATCGACGACGGCGTCGCCAACGTCGTGATGGCGCAGCTGCTGCACCTCGAGTCGGCGAGCCCGGACCTCGAGATCGGGCTCTACATCAACTCGCCGGGCGGCTCGTTCAGCGCGCTGACGGCGATTTACGACACGATGCGGTTCGTCCGGCCGGACATCGCCACGTTCTGCCTCGGCCAGGCGTCGTCGGCCGCGGCCGTGCTGCTGGCCGCCGGCACCCAGGGCAAGCGGGCGGTGCTGCGGCACGCCAAGGTGGCCCTGCACCAGCCGTCGAGCCAGGCCCGCGGCACGCTGCCGGACCTGGCGGTGCAGGCCAAGGAGGTCAGCAAGGTGCGCGCCGAGATGGAGGAGATCCTGGCCGAGGTGAGCGGCCACCCGACCACGAAGATCCGCGCCGACATCGACCGGAACCTGACGTTCTCGGCCGCCGAGGCGGTGGCGTACGGGCTCGCCGACCACGTGGTCCAGAACCGCAAGCGGGCGCCGCTCGCCCGGGTCGGTTAGGCGGCGACGCGGAGCTGGGCGTCGCCCCACCGGGGTGCGCGCGCCGCGCGGGCGGCGTCCAGTCGCAGCACGGGGGCGACCGCGGGCTGGTCGGCGGCGGCCAGCTCGCGGCCGGCGGCGGTCAGCAGGTCGGGCAGCTCGACGCCGAGCGCCCCGCAGACCGCGGCCAGCACCTCGGAGGAGGGTTCCTTGCGCCCGCGCTCCACTTCGGACAGGTACTGCGCGGACACCCGGGCCGCCTCGGCCACGTCGGCGATCGTGCGGCCCTGCCGCAGCCGGCGCCGGCGCAGCAGCCGGCCGTACACCTCGCGCAGCAGCGGTCGCGTCACGCCGCCGACTCTAGGCGAGCCGACGCGCCCGCGGGCCGTCGTTCGCGGAGGGCGTAGCGCACTAGGCTGGCCGGCATGCAGCGCGACGACGCGGGGGCGTTCAGCGACGTGGACGCCCTGCCGGAGCCCATCTTCGACATCCTGATCGGCGTGCTGCGGCGGATGGCCGACCACCCCGAGATCCAGCGGGTACGCGCGACCGCGCGCGAGGCCCTCCGCCCGGCGCCGGGTCAGCGGCTGCTCGACGCGGGCGCCGGGGCCGGCGAGGTGGCCCGCGACCTGGCCGCCACCGCCGCCGAGGTGGTCGCGATGGACGCGTCCGCCCGCACCCTGCGCGCCGCCCAGGAGCTCACGCCGGCCGACCTGCCGGTCCGCTTCGTCCAGGGCGACATCACGGCCCTCGACTTCCCGGACGGCACCTTCGACGGCGTGCGCTCCGAGCGGGTCCTCCAGCACGTGGCCGACCCCGACCGGGCCGTCCGGGAGCTGGCACGGGTCACCCGGCCCGGCGGGCGGGTCGTCCTGGTCGACACCGACTGGGAGTCCGCCACGGTCGACGGCGTCCCGGCCGACCTGGCCACCACCATGCGCGACCACCTGCTCAACCTGGCGGCCGACCACCACAACGACATGGGCCGCACGCTGCGCCGCCGCCTCGTCCGGGCCGGCCTGGCCGACGTGACCGCGACGGCGGTGACCTGCGTCTTCCCGACTCCCGCCTCGGCGGCCGTCGTGGTCCCGTTTTTCGACCCGACCGTGCCGCCCGAGGCCGGCATGATCCCGGAGGACCTGCGCGAGACGTGGTTCGCCGCGGTCGCCGCCGCCGGCGCCCGCGACGAGTTCCTGGCCGCGCTCACCATCTGGGTCGCCGCCGGCACGAAACGCTAGAGCACCGAGCGCAGGAGCAGTGGGGCCGCCGCCGCCCAGGCCTGGGGTGAGCAGGAGTGCGGGTAGGGGACCGGTGGCTGGCCGGGGCGGCGGGGCAGGCCGGTGAGCACCTCGGGCAGCCGGCCGTCCGCCGACGACGCGGCCGCGACCAGGCCCTCCGCGATCCGGGCGGCCGCGTCGGCGCGTCCCGTCATGGCCAGCCCGGCCACCGCCAGCGCCGTGTCGTGCGGCCACACGCCGCCGCGGTGGTAGGAGAGCGGGTGGTAGGGCGGCTGGCCCTCGGCGAGGGTGCGGATGCCCCAGCCGGAGAAGAAGTCGTCGGCCGCCAGCCGGTCGGCGACCAGGGCCGCCCACGAGTCGTCGAGGATGCCGGACCACAGCACGTGGCCCGCGTTGGAGGCCAGCGCGTCGACCTGGCGGTCGGCGCCGTCCAGGGCCAGCGCCACGAACGCGTTCGGCAGGCGGAAGTCGGCGGAGAACATCGCGCGCAGCCGGTCGGCGCGGCGGTCGAGGTCGGCGGCCCAGCTCGGGTCGCCCCAGGCCGACCGGGCCAGCTCCGCCGTGCCGCGCAGGGCCCGGTACGCGTACGCCTGCGCCTCGCTGACCGCGATCGGTCCCGCCGCGACCGTGCCGTCGGCGAACACCATCGAGTCGGCCGAGTCCTTCCAGCAGTGGTGCACGAGGCCCGCCCCGTCGGTGCGGTAGCGCAGGTATCCGGTCGCCTGCATGCCGCCGTCGTCGAGCATCCAGCCGACCGCGGCCCGGGCGGCCGGCTCCAGGTCCTTGGCCAGGATGTCGTCGCCGGTCAGCGCGTGGTGCTCGGCGAGCAGCACGAGGAACAGCGGCGTGGCGTCGATCGTGCCGTAGTAGCGGGCGTACGGGACCTCGCCGAGCGTGGCGAGCTCACCCTGGCGCAGCTCGTGCAGGATCTTGCCCGGTTCCTCGACGCGGGAGACGTCGTGCTCGCGGCCCTGGGTCGCGGCGAGCAGGCGCAGCGTGCCCTCGGCCAGCTCCGGGCGGTACGGCAGCGCGAACAGCGACGTCAGCAGGCTGTCGCGGCCGAACAGGGTGAGGAACCAGGGTGCGCCCGCGGCCGGCACCACCGCGCCGGGCGGGAGGTCGACGTCGGCCATGGGCGGGAGGTCGGCGGCCGGCACCCGCAGGCTGTCGAGGTCGGCGAGCCCGCGCGCCACACAGCGGTCGAGGTCGTCGCCGCGGTTCGACACGGCCGCCACGAGGGCCGGCACCTCGTCGGCGGCGTCGCCGGCGCTGATCCTGGCCTGGAGCGTGACCGTGCCGCCGGGCGGCAGCGTCACCGTCCACTGTGCGCCGTCGCCGGACAGGCGGGCGGGCGGCGACGCGGTGATCCGGGTCTGCCGGCGGAAGCCGCGCCGCGCGTACCCGAAGACCACCTCGCCGTCCGTGGCCGAGACCTCGCGGGTCGCGTCGGACTTGTCGAACACGCGGCTGGACCGCAGCTCGAACTGGTCGGTGAAGTCGGCCTCGGCCGACAGCGCGACCCGCACCGTCTGCGGCGACGACACGAAGCTGGTCAGCGTCAGCTCCTCGACCAGCAGCCCGGAGCCGAGGCGCTGTATGCGCCGCAGCACGAACGGCGGGTTCTCGTTGCGGACCGTCGGCGGGGCCAGCACCACCTCGGCCGCCGACGACGCCAGCGCGCGCAGGGCGCGACCGTGCACGGTCAGCACCCAGCGCGACAGGTGCCGGGTGTCCGCGACGAAGAAGCCACCGGCGTCGGTGACGTTGCCGCCGGCGTCGGTCAGCAGGCAGGTCACGCCGGACACGAGAGTGCGCATATCCGCCTAACGACTCACCGGCGCGGGGCGGTGCGAAGCAGGTCGAGCGTCAGCGCCGCGGTCCAGCTGAAGTCGTCGGTGCCGTAGCCGGCCCCGGTCAGCGGGTCCACGTACTCCCGGAAACCGCACGTCCGCACCCGGGCCAGCAACCGGTCGCGCAGGTCGTCCGCGAGCGCGGTCTCGCCGTGCAGGCGCAGCCCGTACCAGAACAGCCAGCTGGTGTTGATCCAACCGGGGCCGCGCCAGTACCGGCCGGGCTCGTGGTCGGCCGCGGTCAGGTCGTAGCTCGGCAGCGGGCAGGCGTCGGCCAGCCGGAACCGGTCGCCGAGCGCGGTCTTCACCAGGTCCGTCGCGACCGGCAGGTCCGGCACGACCAGGGGCAGCAGGCCCGCGATCGAGTACGACCGGAGCACCGCGCCGCCGCGCACGTCGTAGGCGAAGAAGGTGCCCGCCGCCTGGTCCCACAACTCGGCCACCATGGCGTCGGTGACCTGCTGCGCCCGTGCCAGGTGCCGGGCCGGGTCGAGGCCGATCTCGGCGGCGATCGCGGCCAGCGCGTGCTCGCCGGCGGCCAGCAGCCCGTTGCAGAGCGGGTCCTCGACCGCGAACCCGGGCGTCTCGCGGTAACCGGAGTCGCGGTAGTCGCGGGCCAGCCGGATGTAGCGGCCGTAGTCGGTGTCCGTGGGCCGCTCGGACGCGGCCGCGTGGGCCAGGTCCCGCCGGGCGAGCTCGGTCGGCGGCAGCGGCACCACCCGGGACAGCGGCGTGTCCCAGGCGGGGCTGTTGTCCATCCCGGACTCCCACGGGTGCACCACGGAGACCAGCCCGCGCCCGCGCAGGTCGCGTGCGGAGAGCAGCCAGTCGTGCCAGGCGACCAGGCGCGGGTAGAGGCGTTCGAGGAAGCGGCGCGAGCGGGCCACCCGCGGCGCCGCCCGGAACGTCTCCCAGGCGGCCAGCGCGTGCGCCGGCGGCTGCACGATGCCCGACGTCGGCACGCTCGGCGCGCCCGCGCACTCGCCGGACCGCCAGAACGCGGGACCGGGGAAGTACGCGTCGGCCGGCACGAGCGGGTCGAACACGATGTGCGGCACGCGCCCGTCGGCCCACTGCGCGCCGAACAGCGACTCGAGCTCCCGCTGGGCCCGCACCGGCGAGAAGTGCCGCAGGCCGAGCGCGATGAACGCGGAGTCCCAGCTCCACTGGTGCGGGTAGAGGCCGCCGGCGGGCACGGTGGCCCCGCGGCGCCAGTTGGCGGCCAGGACCCGGCGCGCCGCCCGGTCGAGCGACGCGGACGGCGAGATGACGGCGGTGCGGACGGGCGGCGCGGCGGTGAGGGTCATGACCACCGCCGCAGGAACCCCGGTATGGCGGCGACCGCGGCCGTGGGCTCGCCGCGCAGCCGGCATTCGACGGCCAGGTGCCCGTCGTAGCCGATCGCGTCGAGCGTGCCGAGCAGCGCGCCCCAGTCGATGTGCCCGGCGCCGGGCTGGAACCGGTTGGAGTCGCTGACCTGCACGTGCCCGACGTGCTCGGCCGCCTTCACCAGCGCGCTCGTCGGCTCGTCCTCCTCGATGTTCATGTGGTACGTGTCGGCCAGCACGCGCACCGACCGCAGCCCGACCTCGTCGACCAGCGAGACCGCCTCGTCGAGCCGGTTGACCATGTGGTCCTCGTAGCGGTTCAGCGGCTCCAGCACGAGGGCGACGCCCTCGGCGGCGGCGTGCTCGCCGAGCTCGCTCAGCGCGGCCAGCAGCACGGCGCGGTCCGCGTCGGGGGAGCGCGGCGGCTCGAACGGTGGGAGCCGTCGGGAGAACATGCCGTAGGACGCCGGCGTGCAGGCCACCGCCCCGCCGATCTCGGCGAGCACCGAGAGCTGCGAGCGGAGCTGGGCGATCGCGTCGCGGCGCAGGTCGGCGTCGAACGCGCCGATGAAGTGCAGCATGTCGACGCAGACCGACGGCATCGGAACCCCGTCGCGGACGGCTTGGCGCAGCTCGGGCAGCCGGTCGCGGAACGCGAAGTCGCCCTTGGCCCGCAGCTCGATCCCGTCGTAGCCGGCGCGGGCGGCGAAGTCCCACTTCGCCTGGAGGCTCTCGCCGGGGAGCAGCTGCTCCTGGCAGGAGATCTTGATCATGAGAACTTCAACACCACCTGGAGTGCTTCCTGCGGACGGTGGTCGAGCATGGCGAACGCCTCCGCCGCCTCTTCCACCGCGATGACGTGCGAGACGAGGCCGACGGGGTCGACCGCGCCCTGCTGGGCGAGAGCCAGGAACGCCTGGTTGAGGCGGGCCTGGTTCCAGCGCCCGGCGAGCTCCGGCGGCACGCCCCCGATCTGGGAGGAGACGATCCGGACCCGGTTGTGGTGGAACTCGTCGCCGAGCCGCAGCCCGACGCCGTCGCCCTGGTAGAACCCTGAGGCCACGACCCGCCCGTCGACCGCGACCGCGCGGATCGCGTCGTGCAGGGCCGCGTACTGGCCGCTGATCTCGATCGCCACGTCCGCGCCCCGGCCGTCGGTCAGCTCCCGCAGGGCGAGCGCGACGTCGGTGGTGGTGGCGTCGACGGTGTGGGCCGCGCCGTACTCCTTGGCCTTGTCGAGCCGGGCCGGCAGCGCGTCGACGCCGACCACGGTCGCGCCGGAGAGCTGGGCCAGCCGGGTGGCGAGCAGGCCGAGCACGCCCTGCCCGAAGACGGCGACCACTTCGGAGAGGTGGATGTCGGCGGCCAGCACCCCGTTGAGCGCGACGGCGCCGACCCGGGCGAAGGTGGCCGCGACGGGGTCGAGGCCGGCCGGCACGACACAGCCGCGGACCTTCTCGATCGGGAGTACGGCCTCGCCGCGGTGCCCCCAGATGCCCCACACCTGCTGGCCGGGGCGCGGGTCGTCGGGGTGCGGCTCCTCGGCCAGCACCTCGACCACCTCGCCGACCTCGCTGTAGCCGAGCCCGGCCACGGGATAGCGCAGCCCGCTCGTGCCGGCGACGAACAGCCGCAGCTCCGGGTCCCAGTCGCGGTTGAGGTAGGGGTTCGTGCCCCGGTAGGCGGTCAGCTCGGTGCCCGCCGAGATCCCGGAGTAGCTGGTGCGGACGCGCACCTGGCCCGGTCGCAGGTCCACGTGGGGTTGGTCGACGACCTCCACGTGGCGCGGAGAGGTGAACTGGACTATCTGCGGCACGACGGCCTTCCGCCCATGATCGAAGAGAGAAGCGCGCGACATAACGACGGCATGTTCCGCCGAGATGTTACGCACTTATGTCTGGCAATCAAGTATAAGTCCGCATCGCCATCTCTCGTGTCAAATGTGGACAAAGCCTGGCAGGCCGGGATGGCGTCGCGGGCAAGATCGTCCGTTACCCGACCGAGTGGCCGAACGTTACGTACATATGTCTTGCCTTCGCGTATAAGACCTTGGTGTGATTCGTCCGTAGATCGTGGACAAAGGGAGAGATCGATACACCGGACGAAGGAGCGACCCGCGTGAACGCGAGAAGCCTGCTCACCGCCGCTACCGCGGCGGTCCTGGCGGCCGCCACACTGAGCGCCTGCGGAGGCGACGACCCGGCGGACGACGCCACCGGGTCGATCACCGTGTGGAGCCTGGAGAACCAGACCGACCGGGTCCAGGCCACCCAGAAGATCGCCGACGAGTTCACCGCCCAGACCGGCATCCAGGTCAAGATCGTGGCGACCGACGAGAACCAGTTCACCAGCCTGATCACCTCGGCCGCGGCGGCCGGCCAGCTGCCCGACGTGATCGGCGCCCTGCCGCTGGCGGCGGTGGCCCAGATGGCCACCAACGACCTGGTCGACACCGACGCCGCCAAGGCCGTCGTCGACGAGCTCGGCCGCGACACGTTCTCGCCGCGGGCCCTTGAGCTCACCGGCCAGGACGGCAACCAGCTCGCCGTGCCCAGCGACGGCTGGGCCCAGCTCCTCTTCTACCGCAAGGACCTGTTCGAGAAGGCCGGCCTGGAGGCGCCGGACACCTTTGACAAGATCCGCTCGGCGGCGCAGAAGCTGAACACCGGCGGGGTCGCCGGCATCACGATGGCCAACGTCCCCAACGACGCCTTCACGGAACAGACGTTCGAGAACTTCGCCCTCGGCAACGGCTGCGAGCTGGTCGACGACCAGAAGAACGTGCAGCTCGACACCCCGCAGTGCGTGGCGACGTTCCAGCTCTACGAGGACCTGTTCAAGAACTACTCGGTGCCGGGCGCCCAGGACGTCGACACGACCCGGGCGACATATTTCGCCGGCAAGGCCGCCATGGTGGTCTGGTCGTCGTTCCTGCTGGACGAGATGGCCGGGCTGCGCAACGACGCCCTGCCGACCTGCCCCGAGTGCAGGTCCGACCCGGCGTTCCTGGCCAAGAACAGCGGCATCGTGACCGCGGTGGCCGGGCCCAACGGGCAGCCCGCCCAGTTCGGCGAGATCACCAGCTGGGCGATCACCAAGGAAGGGCCCAACACCGAGCAGGCCCGCAAGTTCGTGGCGTACATGATGAACGAGGGCTACACCAAGTGGCTCGGCATCGCGCCCGAGGGCAAGTTCCCGGTGCGCAAGGGCGACTCGTCCGACCCCGCCAAGTTCGCCAACGCCTGGAACACGCTGCCGGCCGGCGTCGACACCCGCAAGCCGCTGTCCGACAGCTATCCGGCCGACGTGCTGGAGGCGCTGCGGGCCAGCCCCGACACGTTCAAGCGCTGGGGCCTGCCGCAGAAGCAGGGCGCGCTCCTCGGCGCCACGCTCGGCGAGCTTCCGGTGCCCAAGGCCGTCAACGCCCTGACCGGCGGCGAGGTCGATGCCGCCGGCGCGGCCAAACGCGCGGCGGACGAGGTGCGGGCGATCCAGAAGTCGCTCGACTGATGGTCGCGACCCGCGAGGACCGGCCGGCGGCGCCCGAGCAGCGCCGCCGGCCGGCGCGCCGGCCACTGACCCGCGCGCAGCGGGAGAACCGGGCCGGCCTGGTCTACCTGTCGCCGACGTTCCTGGTCGTGCTGGTCGTGGTCGTCGTGCCGATCCTCTGGACGATCCTGCTGGCCTTCCAGCGGCTCCGGCTGATCAACATCCGGCGCACCGGCCTGTTCGGCGAGTTCACGCTCCGCAACTTCGAGTACGTGTTCACCTCGCCCGGCTTCTGGAGCTCGCTCTGGACGACGCTGGTCTACACGATCGGCGGCACCGCGTTCTCGATCATCTTCGGGCTGATCGCCGCGCTGGCGCTGCGCAAGCGGTTCCCGGGGCGCACCTTCGTGCGGGCCAGCGTGCTGCTGCCCTACGTGGCGCCCGTGGTCGCGGTGACGTTCGTCTGGGAGATCATGCTCAGCCCGCAGTTCGGCGTCGCCAACAACTGGGGCACCCGGTTCCTCGGCTGGGACCGGCCGATCGCGTTCCTCAGCCAGCGCGAATACAGCCTCTGGGGCGTCGACATCCCGCTCGCGCTGATCACGGTGATCGTGTTCGAGGCCTGGCGCTACTTCCCGTTCGCGTTCCTGTTCATCCTGGCCCGGCTCCAGGCGGTGCCCAAGGACCTGGAGGAGGCGGCCGTCGTCGACGGCGCCGCGCCGACCCAGCTCTTCCGGCACATCCTGCTGCCGCAGCTCGGCGCCGTGATCGCGTTGCTGTCGGTGCTGCGGTTCATCATGACGTTCAACAAGTTCGACGACGTCTGGCTGCTCACCGGCGGTGGGGCGGGCACCCAGGTGACCAGCGTCCGGGTCTACGAGTTCCTCACCGCCCGGCTCGACGTCGGCGCGGCCGCCGCGCAAGGCCTCGTGCTCGCCGCCGCCCTGGTGCTCCTGCTGGTGCTCTATCTCAAGTTCTTCGCGCCGCGGGTGGAGGGGGAGTCCTGATGGACCGCGCGACCTTCGAGACCCGGCTGTTCGGCGTGCTGCGCTGGGTGGTGATCGCGATCCTGATCGTGGTCACGCTGTTCCCCTTCTACTACATGGTGCTGCTGTCGATCCGGCCGATCGAGGCGGTGCTGGGCGATCCGGGCGGCCTGTGGGCGGGGCCGGCGGAGTGGACGCTGTCGACCTACCGGGAGGTGCTCGGCTCGACCGGGTCCGGCGGCCAGGGGTTCCTGCGGCTGATCGGCAACACGCTGCTGGTGGCCACCGCCGCCACGGTGCTGACGCTGCTCATCTCGCTGCCCGGCTCGTACGCCGTGAGCCGTCTGCAGTTCGTCGGTCGCCGGCAGGTGCACTTCCTGTTCCTGGCGGTCTATCTCTTCCCGGCGATCCTGCTGGCCATCCCGCTGTTCACGGTGTTCACCCGGCTCGGGCTGCGCGGCTCGCTGGCCGGTCTGATCTTCGTCTACATCGCGCAGACGATCCCGGTCTCGGTCTACATGCTGCGCAACTACCTGACCACGATCCCGGAAAGTCTCGAAGAGGCCGCCGCGGTCGACGGTTACACACGGTTACAAACCCTGCGTAAGGTAATCTTGCCGCTCGCGGCACCGGCCGTGATGGCGAACGCACTCTACGTTTTCATGATCGCGTGGAACGAGTACCTGTTCGCCTTGTTGTTCCTGGTCGAGAACCGTGACAACTGGACGGTCTCGCTCGGACTGGCCCAGCTGTCCGGAGGCATCGAAGTGAGCAAGACGGTTTTGATGGCCGGCTCGGTGGTGCTTACCCTGCCCATCGTGATCATCTTCTTTGCCACCGAGCGGCTGCTGACGGAGGGGCTGACCGCCGGTGCCGACAAGGGATAGGCCGCCGGCCCAGGGCGGTCCGCCAGGTTCGCCGGTCGTCGTCCGCGGTGCGGCCGGCAACCAGAACTCGGCCGGGCACCTGCTCTGGCTGGTCCGCACCGGCCGGGCCCGCACCCGGTCGGAGCTCCAGGCCTATACCGGGCTGTCCCGGTCGACGCTGGTGGCCCGGATCGACGCGCTCCGGGCGGCGGGCTTCCTGCGCCGCTCCGGTGTGGAGGAGTCGACCGGGGGCCGGCCGGCCGAGCTGCTCGAGTTCGACACCGACCACGGCGTGGTGCTGGTCGCCGACCTGGGCGCCAACCACGCCCGGGCGGCGGTGCTCGACGCGGGCGGCACGCTGCTCCGCGAGGAACACGAACACATCAAGATCGGCGAGGGTCCGGCGTTCGTGCTGGACTGGGTCGACGCGGCGTTCGGCCGGCTCCTGGGCGCCGCGGGGCAGTCGCGCGACCGGGTCCGGGGGATCGGCGTCGGGGTGCCCGGCCCGGTCGAATACGACGCCGGCGTGGTCACCGAGCCGCCGATCATGCCCGGCTGGGACGGGATCCCGATCGCCGACCGCCTCCGGGCGACCTGGGGCTGCCCGGTCTTCGTCGACAACGACGCCAACCTGATGGCGCTCGGCGAGCAGGTCGCGTACTTCCCGGACACCCCGGCCCTGCTCCTGGTCAAGGTGGCGACCGGGATCGGCGCGGGGATCGTCGTCGACGGCCGGGTCTACCGGGGGATCGACGGCGGCGCCGGCGACATCGGCCACGTCCGGCTGTCGTCCTTCCCCGACGCGCGCTGCGAGTGCGGCCTTTACGGGTGCCTGTCGGCGGTGGCCAGCGGCCTGGCCCTGGCGCAGCGGCTGACCAGCGGCGGCACGCCGACGCAGTCAGGCCCGGAACTGATCGAGCGCATCAGGGACGGCCACGGCGAGGCGGTCCACCTGGCCCGCGAGGCCGGCCGCCTGGTCGGCGAGGTCCTGGCCACGGTCGTCTGCGTCATCAACCCCGGCGTGCTGGTGATCGCCGGCGACCTGGCCGAGACCCATTTCGTGACCGGGGTACGCGAGATGCTCTACACGTACGCCCTGCCCCGCGCGACCCGGCACCTCGAGGTCACCACCAGCCGGCTCGGGCCGCAGTCGGCGGTGACCGGCGCCCACGCGATGGTGGTCGACGAGATCTACTCCCCGAGCGCGGTCGACGCCGAGCTCGCCGCCACCCCGACGGCTAGCCCCGTGGCGCGGTGAGCCTCGTCAGCAGCCGGGGCAGCGGGCCGGCCGGCGGCGACCAGACGTGGCGGTCGGTGTAGGACCACGCGTAGGTCGGGTTGCCGTCGCGCACCAGGTCGCACAGGCCGGGCTGGTCGAGCTCGCGGGCCGACCAGTCGTAGAGCCGCTGGAGACGGGGCTGGATCACGCCGTAGTCGACCAGGCGGCTCAGCCGGTTCTCCCGGTCGAGGTAGCCGCGCAGCTCGCCCGGCGGCGGATAGCGGTCCGGGAGGACCCGCCGGAGCGAGAGGAACACACCGGCCGCGCCGAGGCGGGGATCGCCCAGGACGGCGCCGAGCACCGACAGCGGGCCTAACGCCAGCCGCGGCGCGGCCACCAGCGCGTGCGTGTAGAGCACGCGGAGCAGCACGACGTTGAGGAAGAAGCGCTCGGGTCCCGTCTCGGGTTCGGCGAGGTCCCGGTGCTCCAGGTAGCCGGCGACGATGCTGGCGTTGTGCGCCCGGTACCAGGTGCGGGCCGTCGGATCGGCGATGAAGGCGTCCCACAGCGCGACCGCCGGCGACGAGACCGCGCCGCCCATCCCACCCGAGCGGGCCATGGCCTCGCAGCCGTCGCGCAGCAGCCCCTCGTTGACGGCCCGCCACCAGCGGCTGCCGGGCGGGTCCGCGGTCAACGGGTTGAGCACGCCGCGGGTGGCCTGCCAGCGCATGAACGACAGCGCCGCCCGGCGGAACGGCAGGTGCCGGGGCGCCTCGCCGAACGGGCCGCGGTAGGTGCGGGCGAGGAGCGCGATCCGCTGCCGCGGGTCGTCCCGGACCGCGTCGACCTGAGCGGCGGCCCACTCGGCGGCGTCGTCCGGCATCCCTGACCCTTCTCGTGGACCGCGTTGCCGGCCCGCCACGCCGATCGGGATGATCTCGCGGGTGGACCAGCACTCGAGGGACATCGTCGCGCACTACACGCACGCCTACGGCCCGCTGGCCGACACCGTGTTCGCCGGCGCCCTCGAGCTGGCCCGCCTCTATGGCACTGAGGCCGGCCTGGTCGCCGCCAGCGCCCACCTGCTCGCGGTCGGCACCGCCTAGGCTGCTTGGCTGTGATCGCGCATCTTTTGCGAATGCCCGCCGTGCGTCGGCGCCTTGCCCTCACGGCGGCGCTGGTGGGCTGCTTCCTGTGGGCGATGATCATCATGGGGCTGGCGTTCGCGTTCGTCGAGCGGGGCGCCGAGCAGTGGTGGCTGGTGTTCGTGTTCGGCGCCGTCGTGCTGGTCGTCGCGGTCGCCGTCACCGGCGCGTTCCGCCGCGGATCCCCGGCGGCGCGACCGACCGAGGCCACCGCCGACGCGGCGGCGACCGCACCGCCGGTTGGGACCGCGATCCCGGCGTCGGAGCCGCCTGCGTACGTCAGCGCCATCGCTGCGTCAGCGCCCGTTGCGAGCGGCGCCACGATGACGGTGTCGCCGCCCGTGGCAGGCGGTGCCGAGATGACGGTGTCGCCCGGTGCGGGTGGTGCTGCTTCGTCGGCCGTGCCGGTCGAGCAGTTGAGCCCGCGCGAGCACGAGGTGCTCGGGCACCTGGCGGCCGGCCGGTCCAACCGGGAGATCGCCGCCGCCCTGCACCTGGCGCAGGGGACCGTCAAGGCCCACCTCAACCACATCTTCCGCAAACTCGGCGCCACGACCCGGCTGCAGGCCGTCGCCCGGGCGCGGGATGCCGGGCTGCTCGACAAATAAACCGGGTTGGTGGCCGTTCGGCAGACGCCGGCCGGCCCCTGCGCTCCCTAGCGTCCCGCGGCGTGACCACACCCAACCACCTCGTGCCGGCCGCCCTGGCGGTCGCCTTCACCACCGTCGTCGAAGGGCTGTCGCTGGCGGAGTTCATGCCCGCGCCCCTCGCCTACCTCGCCGGCGCCGCCTGGGGTGTCGCCGTCGTCGCGGCCGCCCGTTGGATCGCCCGGCGTCCCACCGCCGCCGCCCGGACCGAGAACGGCCTGGTCGTGCTCGGCACGGTCGCGATGGGCCTGTTCGCCTTCGGCGGCTTCGCCGGGCTCCTGCTCCTCAACGGGGCGATGGACAGCGACTCGCTGACCGGCGAGACCCTCGTGGCGATGTTCCTCCCGAGCATCCCGGTCGCCATCGCCGGCAACGTCCCGACCGAGCTCCTGGTCGTGCCCGGGCTGCTGATCCTGGGCTGGCGCCCGGGCGTACGCCGGATCCTGATCCTCGCCGCCGCCGGCCTCTATCTGGTGATCCGCGTGTGGAGCTACCTGGTGTTCGTCTCCGGCCGCCTGGACTTCGCCGCGGCGGAGCGGTCCACCACACCGCTGACGGCGGCCGAACGCGCGGACTACGTCGACCAGCTCCATTTGAACGACCCCCGCTGGGTGCTCAACCTGGCCGTCTTCGGGATCTTCCTCGCCGCCGCCCACGTCCCCCGTTTCGCCGCGCGGAAAGCCCCGGCAGCGGCAGGCTAGGTGCGTGGAGACGCCCACCTGGGGAAGCCGGGTCACGTTCCGCCAGGCCGCACACCTGCTGGCCGGGCGTGACCCGGTGATGGCACGGCTGGTCGCGAACGCGCCGGCGCCGCGGATCCCGCTGTGGAAGGAGACCAACTTCGAGTCGCTCGTACGCGGGATCGTCTTCCAGCAGCTCGCCCGGCCGGCCGCCGTCGCCATCCTGGGCCGGCTGGTCGACGCCGTCGACGGCGAGCTGACGCCCGACACCGTGCTGCCGCTCTCGGACGCCGTGCTGCGCAAGGTCGGGCTCTCGGCCCGCAAGGTGATCTCACTGCGCGACCTGGCCACGAAGGTCCGCGACGGCACGGTCGTGCTCGACAACCGCCGGCTCGGCCACCTCGACGACGACGAGATCATCCGCCGGCTGTCGACGGTCAAGGGCATCGGGCCCTGGTCGGCGCAGCTCTTCATGGTCTTCCAGCTCCGCCGCCCCGACGTCTGGCCGGTTGGCGACCTCGGCATCCGCCGGGGGTACGGCGTGGCCTACGGCGTGCCGACCCCCACCGAGAAGGAGCTCGAGCCGCTCGGCGAGCCGTTCCGCCCCTACCGCAGCACCGCCGCCTGGTACTGCTGGATGGCCGAGGCCGTGGTCGCCGGGCGTACGCCGACCCTGCCGATCGACGACGACCCGATCCTGCGGGCCCACGGCGAGCGCGCCTGAACCGGCGTGGTGTCCGCCGCCGCCGGCCGGGCGGCGATTCAATGTGGACCGTGGACACACCGATCCGGGTCGGGCTCGTCGGCGCCGGCCACTGGGCCGAGGTGATGCACGGCCCGACCCTGGCCGCCGGGCCGGAGACCACGCTGACCGGGGTGTGGGCCCGCCGTCCCGACGCCGCCCGCCGCCTCGCCGCCCAGCTCGGCACCACGGCGGCCGACGACTTCGACGCCCTGCTCGACCGGTGTGCGGCGGTCGCCTTCGCGGTGCCGCCGGACGTCCAGGCCGACCTGGCCGTCCGCGCCGCCGAGGCCGGCCGCCACGTGCTGCTGGAGAAGCCCGTCGCCCTCACCGTCGCCGACGCCGAACGGGTCGCCAAGGCCGTCCGCGACAACGGCGTGGTGAGCCAGCTCGTGCTCACCAAGCGCTACCACCCCGCCACCCGGGCGTTCCTGGCCGCCGCGGCGGAGTTCGAGACCATCGGGGCCCGGGCTCGCTACCTGCACGGCGGTTTCCTCGACGGCCCGTTCGCCACGGGCTGGCGGCTCGACCACGGCGCCCTGGTCGACCTCGGCCCGCACCTGCTCGACCTCGTCGAGGCCGCGGTCGGCCGGATCGAGACGGTCACCGGGCACGGCGCGTCGACGGGCTGGCTGGAGTTGACCTGCGCCCACCGCGGCGGGGCGGTCAGCCAGCTCTCGCTGTCGGGCTCGGTGCGGCTGCCGCGGTCGCGCGCGGGGGTCGAGCTGTACGGGCGGTCCGGCGTACTCGAGATCGATTTCGCGACCATCGACCACGCCGAGTGCTGGCCGGTGCTGCGGTCCGAGTTCGCCCACGCCGTGCGCACCGGCACACCGCACCCCCTGGACGCCGACCACGGACTCCGCCTGCAACACCTGTTAGTTGTTGACCAGCCCGGCCAGCAGGTTGATCGCCCCGGCGACGATCGCGACGCCGAAGACGTACGAGAGCAGCGCGTGGCCCAGGGCCGTCCGGCGGACCGGTGAGCTGCGCAGTGTCGTGTCGGAGACCTGGTAGGTCATGCCGATCGTGAACGCCAGGTAGGCGAAGTCGCGGTAGGTCGGCTTGTGCTCCGAGACCGGCTGGCCGAAGTCGATGCGGACACCGTGGCTCTGGTAGTCGAGCTTCGCGTACCGCAGCGTGTAGACCGTGTTCATGGTTACCCAGGCCGAGGCCACCGTCAGCACCGCGATGCCGATCAGCACGCCGCGGTAGGTGCCGTGCTCGTTGGCGGCCTCGCCGAGCGCGAACCCGACGCCCAGCAGGCTGACGACGCTCGCCGCCGCCAGCAGGGCGGTCGCCGAGCCGTGCGTCTGGTCCTCGCGGCTGGCCAGCTTCTCCGTCTTGGCCCCGTTGGCGGTCATGAAGATCGGCCAGACCGAACCGAGGAACGCCAGGGAGGCGGCGTCCCAGCCCGCGATCACCGCGAGCTCCCAGCCGACCGGGCTCACGGCGAGCCCCGTCGCGACGACCGCCCACAGCACGACCACCACCCAGGCCCGGCGGATCGCCGGGCCGTGCCAGCCCAGGATGCGCTGTGTCCGCGGGGGCGAGGGCGTGGTGGACACATAGGAGAGTCTGGCAGGGATGCGGCGCGTTGATCCAGACACGCCGGATCCGGGTAACCGGACAAATCGGTCTGATAACGGCAGCATCGACAGCATGGCGCATCCGGAATCGCTTGTCGACGAGATCCTGGACCGGCGCGAGCGCTACCAGGTTCTCGCGGCCGAGTGGAACTGCGGCTACCTCGACGTCGAGAGCGAGTGGATCGACAGCGACCTGCTGGCCGGCCGTGACCCGGAGGTCCTCGCCCGCGACGGCTGGCTGCCGCTGCACCACGACGACGAGGGCTACGTGCTGGTCGTCACCGCCGTCGAGCCCACGCCGGAGCGGGTGGCCATGATGGAGCAGGCGGTCGGTGGGCCGGTCTGCGTGGCGGTCGGCAGCGACTGGGACGTCGAGGAGGCCATCCGCCGCGCCTTCGCGCGGCCGCCCGCGGCTCGCCGCCGGCCCGCCGCGGGCCGGTGGCTCGGCGTCGGCGCGGCGCTCGCCGGGCTGGTGCTGGCGCTGACGTTCGCGACCGGCCCGACCGTGGTGACGGTCGCCCTGCTCGTCTCCGGCGGGCACCTGGCCGGTGTGGCCGCCACGCTCGCGATCCACTTCGGCCTGGCGTCGGCGCGGGGGCGGGCGGCTGTCGGGCCGTCGGTCGCCCTGCTGCTCACCCCACCGGCGTACGCCCTGTTCGTCGCCGCCCTGGTCCTGCCGGCGCAGCGGGTGGTGCCGGCGTGGGCGCTCGGCGTCGTGCTGGCCAGCCCCCTGGTCGGTCAGGCCGCCCTGGTCCATGCCGAACTGCTCGACGCCTTCCGCCGTGGCGAGCCCGCCGGTCCGGCCCTGCGCAGCCCCATCCGTTGGCTGCAGGACTGCGTGGCCGCCTACCGGAACCTGCTCACGAGGGAGAAGCATGGCAATCGCGCCGAACGACGTGGTGATCCCGCGGTGGCAACGGTGGAGCCCGGCTGACGAGCGGCGGCCCCGCGGCGCGGTCACCCGGTGGTCGCTGCGCCTCCTGCTGGCGCTGCCGTTCGCGGCCCTCGCGCTCTACTCCACCGGCCGGGGCTTCACGCCGCCCGCGGTCCCGCCGGTGGTCGCCCTCGTCCCCGGCGGTCCGATGATCGCCGGCCTGGCCACCGCCCTGCTGACCGGCGTGGCGCTCGCGGCGTTGGGGGAGCGGCTCGTCCGCTGGGAGGTGCCGCTGCGGGTCACCGTGCCGCTGGCCCTGGTGCCCGCCCTGGCGTACGCCGGATCGCAGGATCTGGCCGCCGTGCTCACGCTGGTCCTCCTCGCGCTGGCGGTCGAGGGTTTCGTCCACTTCGCGGTCGCGGGGCGCCCCGACGGCGCGGTCCGGGCCGGGCTGGCGCTGGCCGGCGCCGCCCTCTGCGACCCGGTCGCCATCCTCTACGCGGCCGCGTTCGCCGGTGCCGCGCCGTTCGTCGCCGCCGCCCGCCGCCGGGCCGAACCCACCCCGCCCGCCACCTGGGCCGTGCTGCTCTGCCCGGCGCTGACCGCGTTCACGATCGCGTTGCTGCTCGACTGGCGGCTGACCGGCCAGGTCTGGGTCGGCCTGGACCCGGCCGGGCCGGTGCGGGCCGCCGGCGAGGCGCTGCTGGCGGTCGTGCACACCCCGCTCTACGCCGCGGTCGCGGTGGTCTACGCGGTGCGCCGGCCGCGGGCGCTGATCGGCTACCTGACCCCGGTCGCCGCCGTGTTCGTCGCACTGCTCGCCGGGCTCGCGTACTCGCCGGTCACGGGTTATCTGCTCCTGACCGCGGTCGCGCTGATCGCCGTGCCACGCGCGCCGAGCCGCCGGCTCAGCACGTTCCTGGCCACCGTGGCGCTGATCCAGTGGGCGCAGGTGGTCACCTGGCCGCCGACCAGCCCGGCGTTCCAGGAGTGGCTACGCGTCGTCTGGGGGTTCTGAGCGCCGGAACCAGCGCCGCCGGGGTCGCGGCCGCGGTTGTTCCGGCGCCGGCCGGCGGGCCGCCGCGAACCGGGCCTCCAGCGCCTCGCGCCACAGCGCCACCATCGCGTCGGCGTCGACCCGGCGGACCGGGACGAACGGCTGCGACGGGCGGAGCTGGTAGTCGAGGATCTCGCGGTTGAGCGCGGCGACCGTCTCGCGGACCCGCTGCTCCGAGGGCAGCCGCCGCACCTCGTCGGGCAGCCGTTCGACCTGGCGGGCCAGCTGGATCGACGGTGGCAGCATGGCCCCGCCGGAGATGCCCTCGCGGCGGGCGAACTCCTTGAGCCACCACTGCTCGTCGTAGGGCTCGGAGTGGCCGGGCAGCGGCTTGCCGGCGCCCGGGAGATCGTCGAACTCGCCGTTCTCCCGGGCGGCACGGATCCGCGCTTCGATGAGGGACTCGATCCGGTCGCTCATCGGCCAAATGTAACGGGTCAGAGGCGGGTGAGCCGGATCGCGTCGGCGATCACCAGGCCGGTGCCGGACGTCCAGCGGCTGACCGCGACCCGGTTGGCGTCGCCGGCCGGCAGGTTGAACGTGCCGATCGAACGCCAGCCGCCGCCGCCCGAGCGCTGGTCGACGTTGACGGTCTGGTTGCCCGCCGAGGTGGCGACGATGTAGGGCGCCGCCGTGTTGTAGCCGGCGTTGGCCGCGTACCAGACGTCGACCCGGTAGGTGCCCGCCGTCGGCACGGCGAACTTGTACCAGGCGGGGTCGCTGGCCGCGACCGGGTCGGCGAACCGGTAGTCGGTGCCGTAGCGCTGCGCCGAGTAGGACGACGTGCCCCAGTTGGCGCTGGCGGTGAACCGGCCGGCGGTGGTGTTGTCGACGATCTGCGACCAGGTGCCGCCGCCACCGCTCATCCGGGCGGCCACGTCGGCCCGCATCACGTTGAGGTCGATGAACGACGGGTCGATCTTGCCGGTGGTGCTGGTCTCCCGGTGCCCGCGGGCGTACGAGGAGTCCTTGCCGAGCCGGGTCAGCACGGCGGCGGTGGCGGCGATCGACGCGTTGTACTGCGCGGTGGTCATCTGCTGGTTGACGCCGTTGTAGTCGATCTCCCAGCCGATCATGAGCGTGTTGCCGTCGCCGGCCGGGATGGGCCCGCTGCCGCGGCTGGCGCCCGCGTGGTTGCAGCGGCCGGCGGAGATCAGGTGGAACACGCCGTGGTAGTCGACCAGCGCCTGGCACAGCGGCCCCGCCAGGTCGGGCCGGCCGTTGATGCAGACGTTCAGCGCCGGGTGGGGGTTGCTGGCGCTGGAGGTGGCGGCGGTGTGGTGCCAGAGCACGCCGATCGGGTCGAACGAGCCGGGCCGGTAGCGGTTGAGCCAGTCACCTTCGACGACCACCGACACGCCGGCGCCGCGCAGGACGTCGAGCAACCAGGGCACGTTGGGCATCAGGCACCTCGCGCCAGGCTGGGTTCGGCGGTGATCAGGTCGGCGACGCACTCGACCTTGGCGGCCCTGGGGGCCGCGGTGGGCGCCGCCGCGGCGGCGGACGGCTTGGCGGCGACGGTCACGGCTGCGGCGGCCAGGGCGGGCAGGCCGAGCACAGCCCGCCGGCCGAGCCGGCGCGGTGGGAAGACGGTCACGGCACTCCTTCGGAGGACGCTGGGTGTGGCAGGTGAGGCGCACGCTATACCGTGAAGCCCGTCTATGTCGATAGTTGCCGATTCATCGATCAAACCTGAAAGTTACTTTCACGGTGGTCGTGGTAGACCATTCAGATGGAGTTCGGAGTCGGTTACTTCCCCACGTACGACGGCATGAAGCCCGGTGAGGTCGCGCGTCTCGCCGAGGAGCGGGGCGCGGACGCGATCTACTTCGCCGAGCACTCGCACATCCCCGCGGCCGAGACGGACCGCTTCCCGGGCCAGCCGGTGCCCAGCAAGTACTGGAAGACGTACGACCTGTTCGTCGCCCTGACCGCGGCCGCCGCGGCGACCAGCCGGCTGCGCGTGGCCAGTGGCATCTGCCTGGTCATCGAGCGCGACCCCATCCACACCGCCAAGGCCGTCGCCAGCGTCGACCATCTCTCCGGCGGCCGCCTCGAGTTCGGGGTCGGCGCCGGGTGGAACCGCACCGAGATGCGCCATCACGGCACGGATCCGCGCGTACGCATGCGCGTGCTCCAGGAGCGCGTCGAGGCGATGAAGGCCATCTGGACCCAGCACGAGGCGAGCTATTCCGGCCGCTACGTCTCGTTCGAGGGCGTCCGGTCCTACCCGAAGCCGGCCCAGAAGCCGCACCCGCCGGTCCTGGTCGGCGGGGCCGGCCCAACCGTGCTCGACCGGGTGCTGGCCTTCGGCGACGCCTGGTTCCCCAACTACCACGACGGGCTGGTCGAGCGGATCGCCGAGCTGCGCTCGCGGGCCGGGCGCGACGTCGAGGTGCAGGTGATGAGCGTCCCCGCCGACCCCAAGATCTTCGAGCAACTGCACGACGCGGGCGTACGCCGGGTGGCGCGCTGGCTGCCGTCGGGCTCCCGGTCGCGGGTTGAGCGGGCGTTCGACGAGTGGGAGGCGGCCATCACGGAGTACAACCCGGAGTGACCCCGGCCCAGGCCCGGGCCCGGTTCGCCGCGGCCCGGGTCGCCCGCCTGGCGACCGTGTCGGGGACCGGCCAGCCGCACCTCGTGCCGGTCACGTTCGCGGTCGCCGGCGACACGGTCTACAGCGCCGTCGACGCGAAGCCGAAGCGCACGACGGCGCTGAAGCGGCTGGCCAACATCGCGGCCGAGCCGCGGGTGTCGCTGCTGGTCGACGAGTACGACGAGGACTGGTCGCGGCTGTGGTGGGCCCGGGCGGACGGGACCGCCCGGGTCCTGCCGCTCGCGGACCCGGAGGCCGCGCGGGCGGCCGTGTTACTGGGGGAGCGCTATCCGGCTTTCGTGGCGCGGGGTCCGGTGCTGGCGGTCGACGTGGCGCGTTGGTCGGGCTGGTCGGCCGCCTGAAAACGGGACGTAAATGGACGGTTCTCCTGTGGCCTGGGTCACTCCGCAGCGCGGGAACAGAGTAGATGCTTTGTAACTTGAGTACGTACATGGCAACTCTTCCCGTCCTGCCGTTGACCGATGCCGTCCTGCTGCCTGGCATGACCATCCCGGTCACTCTCGACAACAACACCCAGGCCGCCGTCGACGCCGCGCGCGCCGCCGGCGACAACCGCGTGCTCGCCGTGCCTCGTGTTGACGGCGAGTACGGGTCGATCGGCGTCGAGGCGCTGATCGAGAAGGTGGGCCGCCTGCCCAGTGGCGAGCCCGCCGCCGTCATCCGTGGCCTGTCCCGGGCGCGGATCGGGTCCGGCGTGCCCGGCCCCGGCGCCGCCCTCTGGGTCGAGGCCACCGAACTGACCGAGACCCCGCCCGCGGGCAAGGCCCGTGAGCTGGCGAGCGAATACAAGGCCCTGGTCAAGTCCGTGCTCCAGCAGCGCGGCGCCTGGCAGGTCATCGACGCCGTCGAGCGGATGACCGACCTGTCGGAGCTGGCCGACTCGGCCGGCTACGCGCCGTGGCTCACCCTCGAGCAGAAGATCGAGCTGCTCGGCGCGCCCGACGTGACGGCCCGGCTCGAGCTGCTGGTCGGCTGGGTGCGCGACTACCTGGCCGAGCAGGAGGTCACCGAGCGGATCACCAACGACGTCCGCGAGGGCCTCGAGAAGTCGCAGCGCGAGTTCCTGCTGCGGCAGCAGCTCGCCGCCATCCGCAAGGAGCTGGGCGAGGACGAGCCCGACGGCTCGGCCGACTACCGCTCCCGCGTGGAGGCCGCCGACCTGCCCGAGAAGGTGCGCGAGGCGGCGATGCGCGAGGTCGGCAAGCTGGAGCGCGCGAGCGACCAGTCGCCCGAGACCTCGTGGATCCGGACCTGGCTCGACACCGTGCTCGAGATGCCGTGGTCGACCCGCACCGACGACAACACCGACCTCAAGGCGGCGCGCGAGGTGCTCGACGCCGACCACGCCGGCCTGGCCGACGTGAAGGACCGCATCCTCGAATACCTCGCGGTCCGCAACCGGCGTGCCGAGCGCAACCTGCAGGTCGTCGGCGGCCGTGGCTCCGGCGCGGTGCTGGCCCTCGGTGGGCCGCCCGGTGTCGGCAAGACCAGCCTCGGCGAGTCCGTCGCCCGGGCCCTCGGGCGGAAGTTCGTCCGGGTCAGCCTCGGCGGCGTGCGTGACGAGGCCGAGATCCGTGGCCACCGCCGCACCTATGTCGGCTCGGCACCGGGTCGGATCGTCCGGGCGCTGCGCGAGGCGGGCTCCATGAACCCGGTCGTGCTGCTCGACGAGGTCGACAAGCTGGCCGTCGGCTACTCCGGCGACCCGGCCGCGGCCCTGCTCGAGGTGCTCGACCCGGCCCAGAACCACACCTTCCGCGACCACTACCTGGAGGTCGACCTCGACCTCTCGGACGTGCTGTTCCTCGCGACCGCCAACGTCGTCGAGAACATCCCGGGCCCGCTGCTGGACCGGATGGAGCTCGTGACGCTCGACGGCTACACCGAGGAGGAGAAGGTGGCCATCGGCCGCGACCACCTGTGGCCGCGGCAGGTCGAGCGGGCCGGTCTCGCCGCCGACGAGGTGTCGATCACCGATGCGGCGCTCGGCGCGATCGCCGGTGAGTACACCCGTGAGGCGGGCGTACGGCAGCTCGAGCGCGCGCTGGCCAAGGTGCTCCGCAAGGTCGCGGTGGCGCTGGCGTCCGAGTCGGCCCCGATCCGGGTCGACGAGACGGACCTCGTCCGCTACCTCGGCCGCCCCCGGTTCACGCCGGAGTCGGCGGAGCGCACGGCGACGCCCGGTGTGGCCACCGGCCTGGCGGTCACGGGCGCGGGTGGTGACGTGCTGTTCATCGAGGCCACCTCGATGGAGGGCGAGCCCGGCCTGACCCTGACCGGCCAGCTGGGTGACGTCATGAAGGAGTCGGCGCACATCGCGCTCTCCTACCTGCGGTCCAACGGCAAGCGGCTGGGCATCGACCCCAACGCCCTGGCGGCCAAGCGGATCCACCTGCACGTGCCGGCCGGCGCGGTGCCGAAGGACGGCCCGTCCGCGGGCATCACGATGGTCACCGCTCTGGCGTCGCTGGCGACCGGTCGCCCCGTCCGCCCGGAGTTCGGCATGACCGGCGAGGTCACCCTCTCCGGCCGCGTACTCCCGATCGGTGGTGTCAAGCAGAAGCTGCTGGCCGCCCACCGGGCCGGCCTGACGGAGGTCATCATCCCGGCCCGCAACGAGCCGGACCTGGACGACCTGCCGCAGGAGGTGCGGGACGCCCTGACCATCCACGTGCTGGGTGACGTCAGCGACGTGCTGGCCCTGGCCCTGCGCCCGGCCGACGAGCGCGAGCTCCTCGCCGCGGCATAAGTTCACCACCGAGAAGCCGCCCAGGGTGTACGCCCTGGGCGGCTTCTGCGCGCGCGGACATTCGTCCAAGACAGCTTTGTGGCTTCCGGCCAGCATGGTCGGTATGCCGCTTGTGGTTCACGACGGTCCGCGCGACGCGCCGCCGCTGCTGTTGCTCCATGGATCCGGTTTCTCCGGGGCCTCCTTCGATGCGGTGGTGCCGGAGCTGGCCGCCCACCACCACGTCATCCGGGTCGACCGGGTGGGTGGCGACGTGCCCACCGCCGCGGCCGAGGCCGCCGCCGTGCTCGACGGTCTGGGCCTGCGCGGGGTGCCGGTGGCCGGCCACTCCAGCGGCGGGTACGTCGCGACCGCGCTGGCCGAGCAACGGCCGGAGCTGGTGCGTTCGCTGGCGTTGGTCAGCACGGGGCCGAGCCTCGACACCCTGCTGCCGCAACCCTGGCTGTTGCGGGCGCTGTTGGCCCCGCCGATCGGCCCGATCCTCTGGCCGCTGCGGTCGGACGCGATGATCCGCAGAGGGATCAGCGTGACGTGCGCCCGCCCGGTGTCGATACCGTCCTCGCTGGTGAGCACCGTGCGTGGGGTGCCGTACCGGGCGATGCGGACGGTGCTGCGCCGCAACGGCGACTACATCACCGCGCGGAGCGTGCCCGACCGCCTGCGTGCCCTGTCCGCCCCGGTGCTCGTGGTCTTCGGCGCCGCGGATCCGCGGTGGGATCCCGCCGTTTCCGCCGCCCGCTACGAGTCGGTCCCGACCGCCCGCGTCGAGCGGCTGCCGGGTGTGGGTCACATCCCGATGCTCGAAGCGCCCGAGGCGACCGCGGCGCTGCTCCTAGAATGGTCGGGTGCTGTCCAGCGGGACGCCACCTGACTGGGCCTCCGTCGAGGTCGCGATCCCGACCGCGCGGTTGCCCGGCGTCAGCATGGCCGGCTTCCGCCAGCGCGTGCCCGCTGCCGTCCACATCGGAATGGTCGCGCATCCGTCGGTCACGGTGCTCGTCGACCTCTCGGCCGGGTTGGTCTGCGAGTCGCATGGGCGTCGGTCACACGGCAGCGTCGTGGCCGGGCTCCTGACGCCGGACCTCCGCGTCGGCGGCCAGGGCGCCGGCGCCTGCCTGCAGATCCGGTTGGCGCCTGCCGCCGCGGCCGCGGTGCTCGGCGGGGCGGCCGCGCTCAGCGGTCAGCTGGTGGACTTCGGCGATGTCTTCGGGCGTGGCGCCGAGCTGTTCGAGCACCGGCTCCGGGCGGCGCCGTCGTGGGAGGCCCGCTTCGCGATCGTGACCGAGGTCGTTGGCCGTCGCATGGCCGATCGTGCCGTCGTGGACCCGGAAGTGGCGCACGCCTGGCGGCTGACACTCGCGAGCCGCGGCCGCCGGCGGGTGGAGGGCCTGGCGGACGAGGTGGGCTGGAGCCGCAAGCGGCTGTGGGCCAGGTTTCGGTCGCAGGTCGGCATCAGCCCGAAGCGGGCGGCCCAGTTGGTGCGCTTCGACCACGCGGCGCATCTGCTGGCCGGGAGCCACAGCCCGGCCACGGTCGCGGCGGCGGCCGGATACGTCGACCAGCCACACCTGAACCGAGAGGCCAGATCCATCTGCGGTCTCACCCCGACAGCCGTGGCAAGCGCTCCCTGGCTGGCCATCGACGACGTCGCCTGGCCAGCGGTCACGGTCGTCCGCCCGTAGGGCTTCCGGCCGAGGCGGCGGCTGACCGAGTGGTGGCCACTTCGTCGTCCGGTGGGGACGGGGGGTTGAGCAGCCAGACGCTGCCGGTGACGACCAGCAGGGTCAGGACGCCCACGGCCGCTGTCGCCAGCATGAGACGGATCCCGGCGTCCGGGGCCAAGGCGAGGACCAGCATGATCAGCAAGGTCAGGGCGATCGCCTGGAGGAGGGTGCCGGTGACCGCGTCGTTCTCCTCGTCGTGCGCGGCCGGCGTGCGGTCCGGTGCCCGGGTCAGCGCGGCCGCCGCCAGGCAGAAGACCGTGGCGACCAGGAGCAGGCTGCCGACCACGTCGCTGAAGCGGTGCCAACCCAGGATCATCGTCGCGGCCCCGATGACCGACACCCCCGTGGTGCCGGGCACCGCGATCCACCAGCGCAACCGCGGCGGGGCGACCAGCAGGAAGCCCATCAGCAGCGCCGCCGCACCGGCGACGTGACCGCTGGGGAAGCTGTTGTGCGTGGTGGACGTCTCGACGCCCAGCTCCGGTCGCTCCAGCATCTCCTTGATCAAGCCGGCGGCGCCGACGGAGCAGACGAACACCGCGGCCGCGGCGACGGCGGACCAGGCGCGCCGACGCAGCAGGCCGACCACCGCCGTCGCCACGACGACCAGGCCGAGGAGCAGCGGGTTGCCGAACCGCTTGAGCACCAGTTCGGCCGGGCCGAGCAGGGTCGTGCCCTGCATGTAGCGCCCGCCCCAGCGCATCGGCGGCAACAGCTCCCCGTCGAGCCATTGCCCCGGAGCGGTGCGCACGAACAGCAACCAGGCCAGCCCGAAGGCGACCGCGGCGGCGACGGCGAGGGCGAGCGGCCGGCTGGCGTTGGACAGTCGCGGGTTCACGTGGACGATCCTGGCGTCCCGGCATCCGCAACTCGTCCGGAACATGTCTTGGTTCTGTCACAACCTGTCCGCGGGTCGGTCGGCGGGGTCGCGGCGAGGGCGTCGCCGCGACCCGCCGGCGCGTCAGGTGTCAGAACGCGCTCTTGACCGAGCCGCCGTCGACGCGGACCGTGGCGCCGCTGATGTAGTCCGCGTGGTGGCCGCACAGGTAGGCGACCGCTCCGGCGATCTCTTCGGCCCGGCCATACCGGTCGCGGTCGTTGGGCACGATCTCGCGGACCGAGTTGAGCTCGATCTCTTCCCACGTGTCGCCCCAGCCGCGTCCGGGTGAGAGCTTGACCAGGAAGTCCTGGACCGCGGGGACCAGGATCGCGCCGGGCGAGACCACGTTGGACGTGACGCCGGTGCCGGCGAGGTCGCGGGCCAGTGAGACCGCCAGGTTGTGCCGGGCGGCGAGCGAAGCGTTGTAATGCGGGTGACTGCCGAACGGTTGCGAGGCAAGTCCGCCACCGATGGTGACGACGCGGCCCCAGCCCCGCTCCCGCATCGCCGGCACGAGGCGTTGGATCATTCGTACACCCGAGATGACGTTGACCTCGTAGGTCTGGACCCAGATCTCGGGCGTCGCGTCGGCCCAGTTGAGGTGTTCGTACGCGCCGGCGTTGTTGACCAGGATGTCGACGAGGCCGCCGGCCAACGCCTCCTGCGCGACACGGTCGGCGCCGGCGTCGGTGGCCAGGTCGCCGACGGCGATCGACGCCGATCCGCCGTCCTTGATGATCGAGTCGGCGATCTTGCGTGCCCGTCCTGGGTCGCGGCCGTGGATGACGACCTCGGCGCCCTCCTTGGCCAGCAGGCGCGCCGTCGCCTCGCCGAGGCCTGACGTCGACCCGGTGACGAGCGCGCGGCGCCCCTTGACCTGCAGATCCATGACGAACTCCTTTCGATCTGCGGATGTCTACACACGTAGACTACATACGGTCAGTCTACGTGTGTAGACTTGTTGGCATGACGCAGCCCACTTCCCGAGCTCGAAACGCTGCCTCCACGCGTCAGGCGATCCTCGACGCGGCGGTGACGGCGTTCACCCGGCACGGGTACGACGGTGTCGGCGTGCGCGACATCGCGGCGGCGGCCGGGGTGACGGCGATGCTGGTCAATCGCTATTTCGGCTCGAAGGAAGGGCTCTTCGTCGAGGTTGTCGACGTGTCGTTCACCCCGCCGACGATGGTCCCGGCCGACCCCGCCGCTCCCGGCGACCTGGCGCTCGAGACGGCGCGGTCGCTGGTCGCGAGGACGGATCCGGCGGCCGATCATCTGAGTCCGTTCGAGCTGATGCTCAAGTCCGCCGCCAACCCCAGAGCCGCCGAGATCATCCGCGCGGGCATCGCGAAGCACGTGGGTGCCCGTCTCACCGCCGCGCTCGCCGGTCCGGACGCGTCGCAGCGGGCGGATCTCGGCCTGGCGCTGCTGGCGGGGACGTGGCTGATGCGCACCGTCATCGGTACACCGGCCCTGCGGGACGCCGACCCCGACGTGTTGACGGACCGGCTCGCGCGCGTGCTCGCCGCCATCGTCGAGGAGGAGGACCGATCGAATGGAACGTGAGAGCGCACGGGTGGCCCTGGGCCGGTCCGGGTTGTCGGTGACGCCGATCGGGCTGGGCCTGATGGGCATGTCGCAGTTCTACGGACCCGCGGACGACGACTCGTCTGTCGCCACCATCCGGGCCGCGATCGACCTCGGGGTGGAGCTTTTCGACACGTCGGATTTCTACGGCGCGAGCAGCGCGACCCTGGGCGCGCCAGTCGCCGGGTTCGGACACAACGAGCGCCTGCTCGGCCGAGCACTGGCCGGGCGGCGCGACCGGGTGGTGATCGCGACGAAGTTCTCGGCGCGGCCGACGCCGCAGGGCGGCAGCGTCTTCGACGGGCGTCCGGAGTACGTCAAGGCGGCCTGCGACGCGAGCCTCCGCCGCCTCGGCACGGACCGCATCGACCTCTACTACTACCACCGGTTGGACCCCGCTGTGCCGATCGAGGACACCGTCGGGGCCATGGGCGAACTCGTCGCGGCGGGCAAGGTCGGGGCCCTGGGTCTGAGCGAGGTCGACCCGGAGATCCTGGGGCGGGCGCACGCGGTGCATCCGATCGCCGCCCTGCAGAGCGAGTATTCGCTGTGGGAGCGCGGCGTGGAGGAGGCCGTGTTGCCGCACTGCCGTCGGCTTGGTATCACGCTGGTGCCCTACAGCCCGCTCGGTCGCGGAATGCTGACCGGCCGATTCGGCCGCGGGTCGACGTTCGACCAGGACGACTTCCGCTCGACCCTGCCCCGCTTTCAAGGCCAGGACTTCGCCACCAACCTGCGGCTGGTCGACCAGCTGCGGGCCTTCAGCGCTGCCCGCGGGCTCACGCCGGGACAGGCCGCGCTGGCCTGGTTGCTGGCGCAGCCGTATCCCGTCGTACCCATCCCTGGGGCCAAACGCACGACGCACGTCAGGGAGAACGTCGCGGCCGCCGACACGTCGCTTTGCGCCGCCGACGTCGCCTGCCTCGCCCGTGTCTTCGACCGCGAGGCGGTCAAAGGCGGCCGCTACGGGCCCCGCCACCAACGCCCGGATCTGACCGGGTAACCGCACCACCAACTGTGCACATAGGAGGCGACAGATATGAGTAGGACCTGGCTGGTCACCGGATGCTCCCGCGGTCTCGGCCGCAGCTTGGCCGAGGCCGTGCTGGCCCGGGGCGACAACCTGGTCGCCACCGCCCGCTACCCCCGGAACAGCTTGACGATCTCGTGACCGCGCACGGCGGGCGCGTCCGGGCCGTCGCCTTGGACGTGACCGACCCGGACGCGGCCCGGGCCGCGGTCCAGGCCGCGGTCGACGCCTTCGGCGGCCTGGACGTCGTGGTCAACAACGCCGGATACGCCGACGTCGCCTCGATCGAGGACATGCCCGACGACGACTTCCGTGCCCAGATCGACGCGAACTTCTTCGGAACCGTCAACGTCACCCGCGCCGCCCTGCCCGTGCTCCGCGCGCACGGCGGCGGACACATCGTGCAGATCTCGTCGGTGGGCGGACGTGTCGGCGGCCCGGGCCTGGGTGCCTACCAGGCGGCGAAGTGGGCCGTCACCGGCTTCTCCGAGGTCCTCGCCAAAGAGGTCGCTCCGCTGGGCATCAGAGTCACCGTCGCCGAACCCGGCGGCATGCGCACCGACTGGGCCGGATCGTCGATGCGAACGCTGCCCATCACCGAGCCCTATCAGGCCGTTATCGGAGCGACCGTGACCCGCCAGCGTGCGGCGTGCGGCCAACGGCAACCAGCCCGGTGACCCGGCCCGCATCGCCGATGTCATCATCGACGTCACCGAAGCAGCCGACCCGCCCGTGCGGCTGTTGCTCGGCTCCGACGCCGTCGCCGCCGCCCTGACGGCCGCCGAAACCCTCGCCGCCTCCGACGCCAAGTGGCGGACGGTCAGCGAGTCCGTCGCGTATGCGAATTGACGACGCGCCGAGGTGAACCGCACCGGCGACGGCGTAGGGCCACCGCACGGCCGGATGCTGTCCCCGAGGACCGCCCTTTCGGCACCGGGGCAGCGACCGGACACGCCGTGCCCTCTCATGGTGCGATGGCGATGCCCGCCGCGACCCAACTCCTCCGCGCGCTCCGCTCCCGCGGCCTCCACCGACAGATCTAGGTAAAAATGCAGCTATGGCACAGCTATGGCGACAGTGACTTACCAAGATCTGCAGAGGGGTGGGTGGGTGGGAGGGGTAGAGCGGGTGCGGCGCCAGCAGCGCTGATCTAGGGTGGGTCCGTGGGGGTCCGGACGTGGATCGAGGGGTGGCCGGTTTACCGGCAGCTCACCGGCACTGACCCGCTGGGACGCGGGCACGCCGCCCGTTCCGCGCGCACCGACGCGCTCGAGCCGCGCACCAAGAGCGCCGACTCGATGGCGCGGTCCGTCTGTCCCTATTGTGCCGTCGGCTGCGGCCAGCGCGTCTTCGTCGAGGACGGCAAGGTCACCCAGATCGAGGGCGACCCGGACAGCCCCGTCTCGCGCGGCCGCCTCTGCCCCAAGGGCTCCGCCTCCAAGAGCCTGGTCACCAGCGACCGCCGGATCAGGACGGTGCTCTACCGCAGGCCCTACGGCACCGACTGGGAAGAGCTCGACCTTCCCACCGCGATGGAGATGATCGCCGACCGGGTGGTCAAGGTCCGCGAGGAGACCTGGGAGGACAAGGACGACGAGGGCCGGCCGCTCAACCGCACCCTGGGCATCTCGAGCCTGGGCGGCGCCACGCTCGACAACGAAGAGAACTACCTGATCAAGAAGCTCTTCACGGCGATGGGCGCGATCCAGATCGAGAACCAGGCCCGTATTTGACACTCCTCCACCGTCCCCGGTCTGGGGACCAGCTTCGGCCGTGGCGGGGCCACCGGGTTCCAGCAGGACCTGGCCAACGCTGACTGCATCGTCATCCAAGGGTCCAACATGGCCGAGGCGCACCCGGTCGGGTTCCAGTGGGTGATGGAGGCGAAGAAGCGCGGCGCGACGGTCATCCACGTCGACCCCCGGTTCACCCGGACCAGCGCGGTCGCCGACGAGTACGTCGCGCTGCGGGTCGGCTCCGACATCGCGTTCCTGGGCGGGGTGATCAACTACATCCTGCGCAACGACCTGGACTTCCGGGACTACGTGCTCGCCTACACCAACGCGGCCACCATCGTCAGCGAGGACTTCCAGGACACCGAGGACCTGGGCGGCCTGTTCTCCGGCTACAACGAGGAGACGGGCACCTACGACCCGGTCAGCTGGCAATACCAGGGCCACGAGGAGCAGTCGCCCGACGAGGGTGACACGCACGCCGCCCGGGAGACCGGCGCCGGCCTCGAGCAGGAGTCGCACGGCCCGCCCATCCCGAGCGAGACCCAGCGCGACGAGACCCTCCAGCACCCGCGCTGTGTCTACCAGATCCTCAAGCGCCACTACGCCCGTTACACCCCGGAGCTGGTCGAGCAGGTCTGCGGCGTGAGCCAGGACCAGTTCGCCAAGGTCTGCGAGGCGTGGACCCGCAACTCCGGCCGCGAGCGCACCACCGCGCTGGTCTACTCCGTCGGCTGGACCCAGCACAGCGTCGGCGTCCAATACATCCGCACCGGCGCCATCATCCAGCTCCTGCTGGGCAACATGGGCCGCCCCGGCGGCGGCATCATGGCCCTGCGCGGCCACGCCAGCATCCAGGGCTCCACCGACATCCCGACGCTGTTCAACCTGCTCCCCGGCTACCTGCCGATGCCGCACTTCCAGCAGCACCAGACCTTCGACCAGTGGGTCGACGCGATAAGGCATCCAGGACAGAAGGGCTTCTGGGCCAACGCCAGGTCGTACGCGGTCAGCATGCTCAAGGCCTACTACGGCGCGCACGCGACGGCCGACAACGACTGGGGCTACGGCTACCTGCCCCGCCTGACCGGCGACCACGGCACCTACCAGCAGGTGCTCAACATGATCGACGGGAAGGTGAAGGGCTACTTCCTGCTCGGCCAGAACCCGGCGGTCGGCTCGGCCCACGGGCGGGCGCAGCGGCTCGGCATGGCCAACCTCGACTGGCTCGTCGTCCGCGACCTCTACATGATCGAGAGCGCGACGTTCTGGAAGGACTCGCCCGAGATCGCGACCGGCGAGATCGTGCCGGAGGAGTGCCGCACCGAGGTCTTCTTCCTCCCGGCGGCGTCCCATGTGGAGAAGGAGGGCACGTTCACCCAGACCCAGCGCATGCTGCAGTGGCGCGAGAAGGCCCTCGACCCGCCGCAGGACTGCCGCTCGGAACTCTGGTTCTTCTACCACCTGGGCCGCCTGGTCCGCGAACGCCTCGCCACGTCCACACTGGAGCGTGACCGGGCGGTCCAACACCTCGCCTGGCATTACCCGACCGCGGGCGCGCACGACGAGCCCAGCGCGGAGGCGGTCCTCAAGGAGATCAACGGCTACGAGACCGCCACCGGCACGCCGGTGAACAACTTCACCGCCCTCAAGGACGACGGCTCCACCGCCTGTGGCTGCTGGATCTACAGTGGAGTGTTCGCCGACGGCGTCAACCAGGCCGCCCGCCGCAAGCCCGGCAGCGAGCAGAGCTGGGTCGCGCCCGAGTGGGGCTGGGCCTGGCCATCGAACCGCCGCATCCTCTACAACCGCGCCTCCGCCGACCCACAGGGCCGCCCGTGGAGCGACAAGAAGGCCTACGTCTGGTGGGACGCCGACAAGGGCGAGTGGACGGGTCACGACGTGCCCGACTTCGAGAAGACCAAGGACCCGTCCTACCGGCCGCCCCACGACGCATCCGGCGTGGCCGCGATCGCGGGCGACGACGCGTTCATCATGCAGGGCGACGGCAAGGGTTGGCTCTACGCGCCGAGCGGCCTCATCGACGGTCCGCTGCCGACCCATTACGAGCCCGCCGAGTCGCCGCTGCGCAACCCGCTCTACGCGCAGCAGGCCAACCCGACCCGCAAGGTCTACGACCGCCCCGACAACCAGCTCAACCCCGCCCCGCCGGAGCCGCACAGCGAGGTCTTCCCCTACGTCTTCACCACCAGCCGGCTCACCGAGCACCACACCGCCGGCGGGATGAGCCGGCAGCTGGCCTATCTCTCCGAGCTCCAGCCGGCGATGTTCGTCGAGGTCTCGCCGGACCTGGCCGAGGAGCGTGGGCTCGAGCACCTGGGCTGGGCCCACGTCGTCACCGGCCGGGCCGCCGTCGAGGCGCGGGTCATGGTGACCGCCCGGCTGCGCCCGCTGCGGCTCGACGGGCGCGTCATCCACCAGATCTGGCTGCCGTACCACTGGGGCGGTTCGGGTCTGGTCACCGGTGACTCGGCCAACGACCTGTTCGGCATCACCCTCGACCCCAACGTGCTGATCCAGGAGAGCAAGGTCGGCACCTGCGACATCCGCCCCGGCCGGCGCCCGACCGGGCCGGCGCTGCTCGACTACGTCGCCGACTACCTGCGTCGGGCGGGGCTGGACGCCTCGCACTACGCGCCACTGGAAACGCCCGGAGCGGGGGAGTGATGGCCGGACCCAACAGCTTCTACGGCCCGATCGACCCGGCGCCCGACGCGGGCTACGTCGACGCGCCGCCGCGGATGGGCTTCTTCACCGACACCAGCGTCTGCATCGGCTGCAAGGCCTGCGAGGTGGCCTGCAAGGAGTGGAACGCCGTACCCGACGACGGCTTCGACCTGCTCGGCATGTCCTACGACAACACGGGCCAGCTGTCGGCCAACACCTGGCGGCACGTGGCGTTCGTCGAGCAGGCTCCGAAGAGCGAAGCGTCGATGGACGTGCTGCGCGAGGCGGAGCGGACGGCGTCGACACAGTTCCTCGGCATGCCGTCGACCACGCTGCCGGGCGCCGACGGCCGGGAGGACCGCGACCTGCGCTGGCTGATGATGTCGAACGTCTGCAAGCACTGCACGCACGCCGCCTGCCTCGACGTGTGCCCGACCGGTTCGTTGTTCCGCACCGAGTTCGGGACCGTTGTGGTGCAGGAGGACATCTGCAACGGCTGTGGCTACTGCGTCTCGGCGTGCCCCTACGGCGTGATCGACCGGCGCGAGGGCGACGGCCGGGCCTGGAAGTGCACGCTCTGCTACGACCGCATCGGCGAGGGCATGACCCCGGCCTGCGCCCAGGCCTGCCCGACCGAGTCGATCCAGTACGGCGAGCTGGACGAGCTGCGCGACCGGGCCGCCAAGCGGGTCGAGGTGCTGCACCAGCGGGGCGTCGGCGAGGCCCGCCTCTACGGCCACGACCCGGCCGACGGCGTCGGCGGCGACGGCGCCTTCTTCCTGCTCCTCGACGAGCCCGAGGTCTACGGCCTGCCGCCCGATCCGGTGGTCACCACGCGCGACCTGCCGAGCATGTGGAAGCATGCGGGCGTGGCAGCGTTGAGCATGGCGGCCGCGGCCGTCGTCGCGTTCCTGGGTCGCCGACCGTGACCAGGGCCGACCACGCCGCGCACACCAGCGGCAAGAAGGTCCGCGGCGAGCGGGTCATGGTGCCGCCCGCCGACTTCCAGTCCTACTACGGCCGGCCCGTGGTCAAGCCGCCCGTCTGGACCCACGACATTTCCGCCTACCTCTTCACCGGCGGCCTGGCCGCCGGCGCTGCCCTGGTCGCCGCCGGCGCCGACCTCACCGGGCGGCCCGCGCTGCGCGCCACCGGCCGGGTCACCGCCCTGGCCGCCGTGGGGGCCAGCGGCTACCTCCTCGTGAAGGACCTCGGGCGGCCGGCGCGCTTCCTCAACATGCTCCGCGTCGCCAAGCCGACCTCGCCGATGTCGATGGGCACCTGGATCCTCAGCGCGTTCGGCGCGGCCGCGGGGGTGGCGGCGGTCGCCGAGGCCGCGCCCTGGATGCCCCGCGACGGCGTGGTCGGGCTGGCCGCCCGCGCCCTGCCGGCCGCGGGCCGGGTCGGCGGGCTGGCCGCCGCGGCCACCGCGCCCGCCCTGGCCACCTACACCGCCGTGCTGCTCGCCGACACCGCGACACCGTCCTGGCACGAGGCGTACCCGCGGCTGCCCTTCGTCTTCGCCGGCAGCGCGCTGGCCAGCGGCGGCGCCGCCGGGCTGATCGGCGCGCCGGTCCACGAGGCCGGCCCGGCCCGGACCCTCGCGGTCGCCGGCGCCGCCCTCGAGCTGACCGCCACGCACGGCGTCGAGCACCGGATGGGTCTGCTCAGCGAGCCCTACCGCACCGGCAAGGCCGGCCGTTACCTGCGCGCGGCCCGGCTGCTGACCGCGACCGGCGCCGTCGGGGCCTTGCTCGGCGCGCGCAGCCGGGTCGCCTCGGCCCTGGCCGGCGTGGCGCTGCTGGCCGGCTCGGCGGCCACCCGGTTCGGCGTTTTCGAGGCCGGCAAGGCGTCGGCGGTCGACCCGAAATACACGGTGGTGCCCCAGCGCGAACGCCTCGCGGCCCGCGGAGACGCGCCAGCCTGATGGGTCACGACCACCAGCCCGCGCCGCGGGCGCCCCGCCGTCTGCGGATCATCCTCGCCGCGATCCTCGTGCCCGCGTTCCTGGTCACCGGGATCGCCACCGCCCTGCTCTGGCCGGGCGACGTGCCCAAGGCCGACGAGGCCGATCCCGTCCCGCGCTTCCACGCCACCGTCACCAAGGTCGTCAGCGAGGCCTGCCCGCCGACGCCCGAGGGGACGACCGACCCGGGACCCTGCGGCGTCGCGACGGTGCGGCTCGACTCCGGCGCCGACCAGGGCCAGACGCGGGAGACCGACCTGCCGTCCGGCCCCGGTTCGCCGCGGATCGAGCCCGGCGACGCGGTGATCGTCACCCCGCTCACCGACGCCGAGGACCCGACCGCGACCGTCTACACGATCGCCGACCACCAGCGCGGATCGCCGCTGCTCTGGCTGGTGGTCGCGTTCGCCGCCGCGATCGTCGCGTTCGGCCGCTGGCGCGGGCTGGCTGCTCTCGCCGGGCTCGCGGTCAGCTTCGCCGTGCTGCTCGGCTTCGTGCTGCCCGCCATCCTCGGCGGCGGCCCGCCGCTGCTGATCGCGGTCACCGGCGCCGCGTTGATCATGTTCGTCGTCCTCTACCTGACCCACGGCATCAGCGCGCAGACCTCCGTCGCGGTGCTCGGCACCCTGGCCAGCCTCGTGCTCGCCGGTGGCATCGGCACGCTGGCGATCGCGCTGACCCACCTGACGGGGTACGGCGACGAGAACGCGATCACCCTCTCCCTGCTGCACGGCGACGTGGACCTGCACGGCCTGCTGCTGGCCGGCATCATCATCGGTTCCCTCGGCGTGCTCGACGACGTCACGGTCACCCAGGCGGCCACGGTCGGCGAGCTGGCCCGGGCCAACCCGTCGCTCAGCCGGCGCGAGCTCTACCGGGGCGGGACCCGGGTGGGCCGGGCCCACATCGCCTCGACGGTCAACACCATCGTCCTGGCGTACGCCGGCGCGTCCCTGCCTGTCCTCCTGCTCGTGGTGGCCGGCGGGCGCGGGGTCGGCGAGGTGCTGACCGCCGAGTTCATCGCCCAGGAGATCGTCCGCAGCGTCGTCGGCACGCTCGGCCTGATCGCCGCCGTGCCGATCACCACGGCCCTGGCCGCGTTCGTGGCGACCGCGGCCCACCGGCCGGCCCGCGCCCCGCGTGCGCCCAAGCCGCGCACCGACCGCTCCGAGGTGCTCGCCGCATTGGCGGCCGACGACAAGGACGCCTGACCGGTACGCTTCCGCGCCATGGGGAGCGCGCCGCGGAGCCGGGCGGGGGTCGGCGCGTCCATCGTGGTCGGTGCCGCCGGTGTGGCGGCCGCGGCGGCCGAGCTGTCCGGCAACGAGCAGCCGCACCCGTTGACCGTGACCCTGTGGATCACCGTCGCGGTGCTGGCGACCGCCAACGGGGTGATGGAGTACCGCAACCATCGACTGGTCGAGCCCGCCCCCTCGCCGCGGCGGCCGCCGGTCGCGCAGCTGCCCGCCGACATCGCCGACTTCACCGGTCGCGACGAGGTGCTGGCCGGCGCCGCGGAGTTCTTCGCCGCGACCGGCCCGGCCACCCCGGTCTGGGCGCTGTGGGGCAAGGGCGGCGTCGGCAAGACCACGGCCGCGGTGCGGGTCGCCCACCGCCTGGTCGCCCGCTACCCCGACGGCCAGCTCTACGTCGACCTGCGCGGCGCCGAGGCCGAGCCGCGCCACCCCCGGCTGGTGCTCGCCGAGTTCCTGCGCGCGCTCGGCGTCGAGGGCAGCGTGGTGCCGGACAGCCTGGCGGATCGCGCGGCCCTTCTACGCTCACAGGTGCAGGGTCGCCGGCTGCTGGTGTTCCTCGACAACGCGGCCGACGAGACGCAGGTGCGCCCGCTGCTGCCGGGCGCCGAGACGTGTGGGGTGATCATCACGAGCCGCAAGCCGTTGAGCGCGCTGAGCGGGGCGCAGCACGTCGCCCTCCCGGAGCTGGACCGGGCGCAGGCGCTGTCCCTGCTCGCCCAGGTCGTCGGCCAGCGCCGGGTCGACGCCGAGCGGGCCGCCGCGATCGAGCTGGTCGACCTGTGCGGCCGGCTGCCGCTGGCGGTGCGGATCGTCGCCGGCCGGTTGGTCGCCAAGCCGCACTGGACGCTGGCCGAGGTGGTCGACCGGATGCGCGACGAGCGGCACCTGCTGGTCGAGCTGCGCCTCGGCGACCTCGACGTCGACGCGACGCTGCGGCTCTCGTACGCCGGGCTCGCCCCGACCGACCAGGCCGCGTTCCGGCTGCTCGGACTGCTGCCGGCGCGCGAGTTCGGCGTCTGGCACGTCGCGGCGCTGCGCGACGACGCCGCCGGCACGTCGGCCGACCTGGTCGAGCGGATGGTCGACGCGCAGCTGGTCGACGCGCGCGGGCGCGACGCGCTGGGGCGCCCGCGCTATCGGCTGCACGACCTGGTGCACGCGTTCGCCGTCAACCTGGCCGCTGAGCTGCCCGCCGAGGAGCGCGCCGCGGCGGTCGCCCGGCTGGCCGGCGCCCACCTCGAGCTGGCCGTCGCGGCGAAGGGCCGGTTCGAGCACGGCGAGGTGCAGATCCGCGGCGAGGCGCCGCGCTGGGGCGGCGCCGACTTCGCGGCGGCAGAGGTGACCGACCCCGTCGCCTGGTACGCCGCCGAGCAGCCGTCACTGGTCGCGATGGTCGAAGCGGCGTACGCGGAGAGCCTGTGGTCGTCGACCTGGGAGCTCGCGCACACGCTGCAGGGCTTCCTGGAGCTGCGGGCCCACTGGGACGACTGGCGGGCCGTCGACGACCGGGCCCTGGTCGCCGCCCGGGCGGCCCGCTCCACGCTCGGCGAGGCGGCGATCCTCTTCGACCTGGCCGCCCTGCACCGCGACCGCGGCGACGCGGCCGGCGCGCTGCGGCACTACCGGCGGTCGCTGGACCTCTACCGCGCGGCGCGGTCCCGGCACGGCGAGGGCAGCGCGCTGCTCGGCCTCGGCATGGTCTATCGCAACGAGGCGCGCTGGCACCAGGCCGAGCGCCGACTGGTCCGGGCCGCCGACCTGCTGACCGCGGCGGGCGACCGCCGCCTGGCCGCGCAGGCGGCCCGCTCGCTCGGCATCGTGCTGTGCGAGCAGGGCCGGGTGGCGGAGGCACTGGACCGGCTGGCCCACGCCGGCGACGCCTTCCGCGAGCTGGGCGACCTGCGCGCCGAGGCCTACACCTGGCGCAACCTCGGCGACGTGCACCGCGGGAGCGGCGATCTGGCCGCGGCCGCCGACGCGTACGGCCGCAGTCTGGCGCTGACCGAGCGGATCGGCGACCGCCGCGGCCAGGCCCGCGCGCTGCAGGGTCTGGCCCGCTGCGCGCTGGCCCGCGGCGACCGGGCGGCGGCGGTCGACCGGCTGACCCGCGCGGCGGCGGTGGTGGACGGTCTCGGCGACGCTGTGCTCGAAGCGTCCCTGCGCGACGACCTGCGCGCCACGTGACGGCCCTGGTGCTCGCCCTCGTGGCCGGCGCCTGCGCGGCCGTCGTGAGCTGGATGGTCAACGCGTTGCGCCACCCGAGATGGCTGACCACGCGGCGGGCGGTGGTGGCCATCGGGGCCGTGACGGCCGTCGCGGCCGTTGTCGCGGTCACCCAGACGACCTCCGACCCCAACGCGCGCCGGGAAGCGGAGGAGCGACTCGTCGGAAGCCTGGATCCCGGGACGCGCTACGACCGGATCAGGCAGCAGCTGGGCGGCGCCGAGCCCGACCGGACGGTCGAGACCAGGGCGGGGTTCGTCGCGCAGTTCGCCCGCGAGTGGGAATAGTTGCACGTGTTCGTCGACCGCCGCGGCGACACCGACGCGATCGCGGTCATCGCGCGCGACGCGCGGTTCCGGCCGGGGCCGCTAGCTCGCTGGCCCGCCGCGATCGGGAAGACGATCGCCGAGTTCGAGGCGGAGACGGACGCCTCGGTGTCGGGTCTGATCGGTTTCTGCGGCGCGCGTCGGTCCGCCTACATGGAGATCGACGCCGTCAGCAGCGCCGCGGTCGAGTTCCGCTCGATCGCCTTCGGGAACCTGAGCACCGGCCCGATCGACTGCGCCACTGTGGACAGTTCGATGCTCTGCCAGCCCGAGTCGTGGAGCGACGAGAGCTTCGATGTCGCGGGCTGCCTGCACTCGACCGGTTGGAACGACGAGGCGGGCCGCAAGCTCCGCCGCGAGACCACCATCTGGGCCGTCGTGGTGACCGCCCCCGACCATCCGGTCACCACCGAGATGTTCCGCCTCCCCGAGGACTTCTGAGAGGTCACGGGCCGACGGCGACCACCGCCCGGTGGTGGCGCGGGTGGTCGATCTCGTCGACGACGGCGCGGGCGAGGTCGGCGTACGGGAAGAGGGTCTGCCGCGTCGGCAGCACCGTCGTGGCGCCCGTGGTGTAGTGGCCCGTGCCGTCCGTCGTGTCGTCCAGCAGGGTCGGCGGTGGCACGAGCAGCACCCAGTCGAGGTCGGCCCCGCGCAGCACGTCGATCTGCGCCGCGTGGCCGAGCGAGAAGGCGCGGTGCTCGGCCGGGAAGTCGGGCGTGTCGTGGATCGGCACGCCGGGCGCCACCTCCAGCGTGGTCCCGATGCCGATCGCGACCAGGCGTGGCACGTCGGCGGCGATCAGGGCGTGGGCGGCGGCGGGGAAGAAGCCGGCGTCGAAACCGGCGGCCGCGTTGACCGCCGCGTCGTGCCCCTTGGCGAGGGTGGCGACGCGGGCGGGGTCGGTGACGTCGCCGGCGGTCGCGTCGAGGTCGGGGTGGCGGGCCGGGTCGCGGACCACGGCGGTGACGGCGTGGCGCCGGCGGCGGGCCTCGGCGACGATGCGCCGACCGGCCCGGCCGCCGGCGCCGAAGACGATGATGTGCGGCATGCGGCGGACGGTAGCCCCCGGTGGGCCGGTTACCGCAACGAAACTGGCTACGGTGGGTGGCGTGACGCGACCACTCGACCCGGACCTGTTCGCCGCCTGCGCCGACACCCGGCCGCTCATCCGCATCGGCGACAAGTGGACGACGAAGCTGGTCGTCTGCCTCCGCGACGGTCCGCGCCGGTTCGGCGAGCTGCTGCGGCCGCTGCGCGGCATCACCCCCAAGGTCCTGACCGAGTCGCTGCGGGCGATGGAACGCGACGGGTTGATCACCCGCACGGCGTACGCGGAGAATCCGCCCCGGGTCGAATACGCGCTGACGCCGCTCGGCCGCACCCTCCTCGAGCCGCTCGCCGCCATCTGCGCCTGGAGCGCGGCCCACCAGCCGGCGCTGAACGAGGCCCGCGCCGCGGTCAGCTGAGGTGCGCGTGGGCCAGGGCGGAGATGCCCATCGGGCGCAGGGCGTCGTGTCGGTCCCATGTGGATGGTGGCACGGCGGCGCGGGCCTCGGGTTGGGCCAGCGTCGTCCAGCCGGTCGTCGTCAGGAGGCCGGCGACGGCAGCCGGGACGAAGCTGGAACGCCAGGGTTCGCCGTCCGCTGCCGCGACCGCGCTGACCTGTCGCGCGTAGTCGTCGCCGGCCGCGTCGCGCAGCTCCGGCGGGAGCAGGTGGTCGAAGATCAGCTCCGACCCGGGGGCGAGGGCCGCCGCCAGGGCGGCGGTCGTGCGGGCCACCTCGTCGGGGGACAGGTACATCACCACGCCGAGCCAGGCGACGAAGGTCGGCCTCGTCGGGTCGAGGGTTTCGAGCGCCTCGGTCAGGGAGGCGCCGGCCAGGTCGACCGGGACGAAGGTGACACCGTCGGTGGGCACCTGCGCCGCGGTCAGCGCAGCCCGCTTGGCCGCCGACGTCGTCGGGTGGTCGAGCTCGAAGACCGGCGTGCCGGCCAGGTCCAGCCGGTACGGGGAGGTGTCCAGGCCGGCGCCGAGGAGGACGTACTGGCTCGGTCCACGGTGGACGAACGTACGCAGGGCGCGCTCGGTGTAGGCGCTGCGGAGCACGGTCTGCGCCCGGGCGCCGGCCAGGATCGGGTGGTCCCCGTGCTGGCGGTGATAGGCGAGCAGCTCGTCGGCCCGGTCGCCGAGCAGGGGCTCGGCCAGGTGGTCGTCGAGGATGCGCGGCTGGCCGTCGACGAGCCGGTGGGCGGCCCGGGCGGCGGCGGCGAGGAAGGCGGTCTGGCTGGGAACGGAGGTCTGCACGCTCCGAGGCTAACCACCAACCCGGACATCATAGCATAAAACGGAATCTATTTCAAGGCCCGTCCGGGTCGGTCGGGGTCAGCAGGGCGGCCACCTCGGGGTGCTGGAAGAAGCGCGCCCAGTCGCCGGGCGTACCGCCGAACTGGGCGTCGCGGATCGTCGGGTCGGCCCCGCGGGCGAGCAGGTCGCGGGCCAGCGCGACGTCGCCGGCCTGCGCGGCCGCGTGCAGCGCGGTCTGCCACGGGTCGTCGCGCGGGACGTCGGTGCGGCCCATCGCGTCGACCGGCCAGCCGGCGTCGAGCAGGATCCCGACCGCGCCGGGGCGGCCGTGGGAAGCGGCCCACACCGTCAGGCCGGGCCGCTGCGCCCGGAGCGACTCGATCTCGTCGGGATGCTCGGCGCGGAGCGCGTCCCAGGTCGCCCGGTCGGCGGTCAGCGCGGCCGCTGTCAACGCGTCCGGCGGGGTCAGGGTCGGCGCCGGGACGCCGAGGGCGGCCACCATTTCCGGATAGCCGGAGGTGAGGGCCAGCGCCGCCGGGGTCGGCCCCGACGGGAACGGCGTCTCGACGTCGACCCCGTGGGCGGCGAGCAGGCGCGCGCGATCGGTCATGCCGTGCGTGATCGCCCAGCGCAGCTGGTCGCGGAGCAGCGCGGCGCCGGCCTCGCCGCGGCCCAGTCCGTAGGCGAAGAGCAGCTCGAGATGGCTGTCGTCCGGCGTGAACTGGCGGTTGTAGAGCGTCTGGCCGTCGTTGGGGTCGGCGCCCGCGTCGAGCAGCACCCGGGCCAGCGCGATCGCGTGCGGGTGTGGCGGCTGACCGCGCTCGCCACCGCCGAACGCGCCGGTCAGGGCCGTGAACGGCGGGTCGAGGCCCTGCCAGTGGAACCGGGCGTCGGGGTCGGCGCCGGACTCCAGCAGCAGGCGCGCCGTCGCGAGCACGGCGGCCTCGTCGAGGGACCGGTCGTGGCGGGCATAGCAGAGGTAGAGCAGCGGCGGCCAGTCGTGGGGGCCGCCCGCGCGGTTGACCGCCTCGGGATCGTCGGCCAGCTGCCGGGCCAATGAGTCCACATCGGACGCCGCCGCCGCGACGTGTGGGTCGGTGCGGGCGATGACCGGATGTTCCGCCAGCAGCTGGGCGGCCGCCGCGGCTCGCCTGGGTGCCTCGTCGTCGTCCTCGGCGTACGAGAGGCAGGCCAGTTCGAGATAGGCAACCACGGGCGCCCGCACACCACCACCGTAGTCGGTCTAGGGTCGGCAGCGTGACCAGCACAGCCCCTGAGTTGGTGACCGGTGCGGAGATCGCCCGGGTCGCCGACCTGATCAAGCCGTACGTCCGCGCGACCCCGGTGCTTCTTGCCGACCGGGCCGACTTCGGTCTGGCGCCCGGGCCGCTCGCCTTCAAGCTCGAGTTCCTGCAGCATTCGGGGTCGTTCAAGGCCCGCGGGGCGTTCGCCAACCTGCTGTTGCGCCCGGTGCCGGCGGCCGGGGTCGTGGCGGCGTCGGGCGGCAACCACGGCGCGGCGGCGGCCTACGCGGCGCGGGCCATGGGCGTGCCGGCGCACGTGTTCGTGCCGACCGTGTCGTCACCGGCCAAGATCCAACGGATCCGGGGGTACGGGGCCTCGCTCGTCGTCGTCGGGGACAGCTACAACGACGCGCTGGCGGCCAGCGAGGCGTTCCGGGCGACGTCGGGCGCGCTGCGCCTGCACGCGTTCGACGAGATCGAGACGATGCTGGGCACGGGGTCGATCGCGGTCGAGGTGGCCCGCCAGGTTCCCGGGCCGACGACCCTGCTGGCGGCGGTCGGTGGCGGTGGGCTGCTGGGCGGCCTGGTGGCCGGGCACCCCGGTCCGGTGATCGGCGTCGAGCCGACGGGGGCGCCGACGGTGCGGCGGGCGCTGGACGCCGGCTCGCCCGTGGACGCCGCCGTCGGCAGCGTGGCGATCGACTCGCTGGCGCCGTTGCGGGTGGGCGTCAACACGTACCCGGTGATCGCCGCGGGTGTGCACGACGTGCTGCTGGTCTCGGACGACGAGATCCGCGCGGCCCAGCGGGCGCTGTGGGAGACGCTGCGGGTGGTGGTCGAGCCCGGCGGCGCGACGGCGTTCGCCTCGCTGCTCAGCGGCCGTTACGCGCCGGCGCCGGACGAGGTCCCGGTGTTCGTGCTGAGCGGCGCCAACACCACGGCGGTCGATTTCAGCTCTTCGCCGTGAACCTTCGGCCGCCCGCGCGGTACTCATCGTCGTGAGCAGCCAACCGACATCCGGTTCAGCGGACCTCCAGCGTCACGCCGTCCGTTCTGGCCGGGACCAGCTCGCCGACCACCGGATAGCCCGGCAGCTCGCCGGCCACCAGCAGGCCGCCCGAGGTCTGGGCGTCGGCGAGCAGGAGGAGCTCGTCCTCGGCGGCGGCGCCGGGGTCGAGGTGCGGGCGGACCCAGTCGAGGTTGCGCTTGCTGCCGCCGCTGACATAGCCGGCGGCCAGCGCGTCCCGGGCGCCGTCCAGATAGGGCACGGCCGCCGCCGACAGGCGGGCGGTGACGCCGCTGGCGCGGGCCAGCTTGTGCAGGTGGCCTAGCAGGCCGAAGCCGGTCACGTCGGTCGCGCAGACGGCGCCGGCCTTGAGCGCCGCCTCCGAGGCGGCCCGGTTGAGCGTGGTCATCGCCGCCACCGCTTCCGGAAAGACTTCCCCGGTCTGCTTGTGCCGGCTGTTGAGCACCCCGATGCCGAGCGGCTTGGTCAGCGTCAGCGGCACACCTTCGCTGCCGGCGTCGTTGCGCAGAAGCTTGGCCGGGTCGGCGATGCCGGTCACCGCCATGCCATATTTCGGCTCCGGGTCGTCGACGCTGTGCCCACCGGCGACGTGGCAGCCGGCCTCGCGGGCCACGTCCAGACCGCCGGCCAGCGCCCGCGCGGCCAGCTCCATCGGCAGCACGTCCCGCGGCCAGCCGAGCAGGTTGACCGCGACCACCGGCGTGCCGCCCATCGCATAGACGTCGGAGAGGGCGTTGGCGGCCGCGACCCGACCCCAGTCATAGGGGTCGTCGAGCACGGGCGTGAAGAAGTCGGCCGTGGCGACCACCGCGGTCTCACCGGCGATCCGCACCACCGCCGCGTCGTCACCGTCGTCGAGCCCGACCAGCAGCTCGCCCGGCCCGACCGGGGGAGTGGCACCGACCAGGCCCGCGACGACGCTCTCGAGCTCACCGGGCGGGATCTTGCAGGCACAGCCACCGCCGTGCGCGTACTGGGTCAGCCGGTAGGTCATGCCGACAATCCTGCCTCGCGGTGGCAGAGTTGCGGGGTGCACGTCGTCGCCACGGCGGGTCACGTCGACCACGGCAAGTCGACGCTGGTCCGCGCGCTCACCGGCATGGAGCCCGACCGTTGGGCCGAGGAGCGGCGCCGCGGCATGACCATCGACCTCGGCTACGCGTGGACCGACCTGCCGTCGGGCGCCACGCTCGCGTTCGTCGACGTGCCCGGCCACGAGCGCTTCGTGCCCAACATGCTGGCCGGCGTCGGCCCGGTCCCGGCCGCCATGCTGGTCGTGGGCGCCGACGAGGGCTGGATGCCCCAGTCCGCCGAACACCTGGCGGCCCTCGACGCGCTCGGCGTCACCCACGGCCTGCTGGTGGTCACCCGCGCCGACCTCGCCGACCCGGGCCCGGCCACCCGGCGGGCGCTCGACGAGATCGCGGCGACCTCCCTGGGCGCCGTCGAGGCGGTCGCCGTCAGCGGCGCGACCGGCGCGGGCCTCGCCGACCTGCGGTCGGCGCTCGACCGGCTGGTCGCCGGCCTGCCGCCGGCCGACCCGGCCGCACCGGTCCGGCTGTGGGTCGACCGGGCGTTCACGATCCAGGGCAGCGGCACGGTGGTCACCGGCACGCTCGGCGCGGGCACGCTGCGGGCGGGTGACGAGCTCGCGCTCGGCGACCGCCGCGTGCGGGTCAAGGGGTTGCAGTCACTCGGCCGCCCGGCCGCCTCCGTCGAGGCGGTGGCCCGGGTCGCGGTCAACCTGCGCCACGTGCCCAAAGACGCGGTGGGCCGCGGCGACGCGCTGCTGACACCGGGCGCGTTCCGCCTGACGGAGCTGGTCGACGTGCGGGTCCACGGCGACCCCACGAGCGACCTGCCGGCGACGCTGGTGCTCCACGTGGGGTCGGCCGCGGTCGCGGTGGGTGTGCGCCCGCTCGGCAAGGACACAGCGCGGCTACGCCTGCGGACGCCGCTGCCGCTGCGCATCGGCGACCGCGCACTGCTCCGCGACCCGGGCCGCCACCACGTAGCGGGCGGCGTCACCGTGCTGGACCCGCTACCACCGCCACTCCGCCGCCGCGGCGCCGCGGCGGCCCGGGCGACCGAACTGACCACCATGGACGGCCACCCGGACGCCGCCGACGAACTACGCCGCCGCGGCCTGATGACCGGCGCCCAACTGCGCATGCTGGGCGCGGCACCTCCCGCGGGCGGCGAGCGAGGCGTGGGCGGTGCGGCGCCATCCGCGGGCCGTGCGGTCGGCGAGCGGGGTATGGCTGGTGCGGCGCCTTCCGGCGGCGGCACGACGGGCGAGCGGGGTGCTGCTACCTCTCGCGGTGGCACGGGTGGCGATCCGGGCATGCCGGGTGCCGCCTCCGCCGGTGCGCAGCCGGTTGCTGGTGACTGGTTCGCGGACCCGGCCCTCTGGGCTCGGCTCCGCGAAGGGCTCGTGGAAGCGGTCGACCGCCACGCGGCGGCCCATCCGCTCGAGCCGGGCATGCCGGTCGAAGCGCTGCGCCGCGCGCTGGGGTTGCCCGATCGCGCGCTGGTCGAGGCGCTAGTCACCCCGCCGTTGATCGCTCGCGACGGCCGGGTGAGCCGGCCCGGGGGCCCGCAGGTGCCGGCGGCCATCCAGCAGGCGCTGGATCACCTCGACGGGGACCTACGCGAGCGGCCGTTCCACGCACCTGACGCCGACCGGCTGCGCACGCTCGGTCTCGGCCCCCGCGAGCTGGCCGCCGCCGTCCGGGCCGGCGCCCTGGTCAAGATCGCCGACGGCATCGTGCTGCCGCCCGCTTCGGTCGATCGAGCGGTCGAGGTGCTGCGGCAGATCCCGCAGCCGTTCACCCTCAGCCAGGCCCGGCAGGCCCTCGACACCACGCGGCGGGTGGCCGTACCGCTGCTGGAACTACTAGACCGCCGCGGCGCGACGACCCGCGAACCCGACGATCGCCGCCGAGTCGGTTGAGGGCCCGCACCCCTCGCCAATCAGGAGCGCGGCCCGCCGGACCGGCAGGCTCATCACACTCGCTCCAGTGCGGTTCGCGTTCCTCAGCCCGCCGGACCGGCAGGCATCAAGCCTTCGTCTCGTGCGGTTCGCGTTCATCTGCCCGCCGGACCGGCGGGTTGATCAGGACCGCGCCCTGATCCAGTCGCCCGCCTCGCGCATCGCGGCGTCGGCCTCCGGGAAGGCGCCGCACCAGATCGGGTAGGTGTGTTGCATTCCCGCCGCGATCCGCAGCGTCGCGTCGCCGCCGGCCGCGCCGACGCCACCCGCCACGGCCAGGGCGTCGGACAGCAGGACCTCCTCGCTGCCGACAAGCACCAGCACGGGCGGGAAGCCCGCGAAGTCGGCGAAGGCAGGGGAGACGAGGGGGTCGCGGGGGTCGTGGTCGCCGCCGTACCAGCCGGCCATCTCCAGCAGGCTCGCCCGCGTGCACTCGATGTCGCGGTCCACGTGACTGTCCATGGTGCTTCCCGAGCAGGTCAGGTCCGCCCAGGGCGAGAGGCACACCACTCCGGTGGGCGGTGGGAGACCGGCGGACGGCGCCGCGAGGGCCAGCGCGAGCGCGAGGCCGCCGCCCGAGGAGTCGCCGGCCACGAACGCCGGCGGATCGAGCCGGGCATAGGCGGTCAGCACGTCCTCCAAAGCGGCCGGATGGGGATGTTCCGGCGCCAGCCGGTAGCCCGATAGGAACACCTCCGCGTCCGCGGCGACCGCGAGATGCCCGGCGGTGCGGCGCCGGGAGGCGGGCGACCCGAGGACATAGCCGCCGCCGAACAAGTACAGGACCCGTGATCGGGGTGAGGCCGCCGTCACGCGCAGGCCGTCGCCCGCGGGCCAGGGCGTCTCCCGCACCCCGGCGGCGACCGACGTGGCGTCCTCAGCATGCTCGCCGGCCGCCCGGCGGGCGGCGACCGGCAGGTCGACCTGACGATCAGCGGCGCGCATCGCCGCCCAGAAGGCGAGGGCCTGCGGGGATACCGGCACGGTCCCATCGTCGGTCGGCCGACGCGCCGCTCGCAGCCGAACCGGCAACGCCGGTCTCCGCGGCCGTCTGCCTCCGAAGCCGACGGGTCAACGCGGCCTCGTGTGCCGAACCCGCAACCTCCGCCTCCCGGCCAGCCGCCTTCCGGGCCCGTCCGCCTCCCGGCCAGCCGCCTTCCGGGCCAGCCGCCTTCCGGGCCGCCTGCCTTGCGGGCCGCCTGCCTTGCGGGCCGCCTGCCTTCCGGGCCGCGTGCCTTCTGGGGCGCCCGCGTTCCGGGCCGGCCGCCTTCCGGCCGTCCGCCGGCCGGGTGGCCGGCGGACTCTGCCGGGGGTGGAGACGGGTCAGAAGACCACGAGCGGATCGCCGAAGAAGTCGGCGATGAAGTTGATGAAGAAGAAGCCGAAGAAGAGGACGTTGATGCCCAGCAGCACGTAGTGCCAGGGCCGGGGTCGGGCGGCCCTGGGTAGCCGGGCGTTGAGGTACATGAGCATGAACGGGTAGATGAGCGCGCCCAGGTTCGACATGTTGGCCGACCACTGCACCAGGTTGACCGGCACCGCCAGGTGCAGGACCACCCCGATGATGACCAGGAGCAGCAGCATGAACGGGTAGTAGAACCGGCGCGGGTCGCCCTCCAGCAGGCGGCGCAGGCGCGGGCTCGTCGCGTGCGCCGCGTCGGTCGTCACCCGGACCATGCCCTCGAAGATGCCGAGCTGCGTGCTGAACAGCACCAGCACGCCGAGGACCAGCGCGAGATAGAACATCCACCGGCCGTACTCGGCGTCCAGGGCCGACGCCACGAACGTCGGGACGGTCGACGCCGTGGGCCTCTCGCCGGAGATGTTCACCGCGTGCGCCATCAGGATGGTCGGCAGCAGCATGCCGAGCATCGCGCCGATGAAGAAGACGCCCCACATGTCCGTGAGCAGCAGCCGGTACCAGCGCTTCCAGCGGGCAGTGTTGGCCGCGTCGTCAGGGAACGTGACGCCGCTGGCCAGCATCTCCTTGCGGTCACCGCGCAGGCCGGAGATGTAGCCCGTGCGGAAACCCATTCCGTAGCCCTTGTCGCGGTAGTGTCCCATCACGTACCAGTTGAGGCCGGAGGCCAGCGCCGTGAAGCCGGCCAGGCCGCCGAGTTGCGTCGCGGTGATGCCCTCGGGCGGGGCGGCCGGCGTGAAGAAGCCGCGGATGCCCTCCCACCAGAGGTCGAACGGCACGACGAACAGGTCGATCAGCAGCAGACCGAGGAGGATCGAGCTGACCATGACCCAGTTGGCCAGCTCCAGCGCGCGGCTGATCCGCTTGGCCGCCACCGTGATGAGGAAGACGAGCAGCAGCAGGGCGATGGCCCAGATCCGTGGCTCCTCGGCCCCCGCGGGCGGCACGGCGCCGTGCACCAGCGCGTAGACGCCCTGGCCGGCCGAGGCCGCCCAACCGCCGGCGATGAACGCGAAGATGACGACGAACACGGACAGCGGCACCCAGAGCTTGAACCCGGGCGGTACGCGGCCCCAGCCGACCACCGGCGCCTCGCCGGTCGCCAGCACGTAGCGCGAGCACTCGACGTTGTAGAAGGTCTGCAGCACGGCCGAGACGAGGATGACCCAGCCGACACCGACGAAGCCGAACTGGCCGACCGCCTGCGGCCCGAGCAGCCACTCGCCGCTGCCGATCGAGATGCCGAGCGCGATCAGGCTGGGCCCTACCGCGTACTGGAACAGCTCCTTGGGCCCGATCTTGCGGACCCCGAACACCTCCTCGGGCTCGGGCAGGTCGGCGACGGCGAGCGGTGGCCGGCTGACGCCGAGCTGGGTGGATCCGGGTGAATCGGAACGGACGTCGAACGTTTGATCCATGGCGCCTCCTCGCGTGGAAGAGCCCCCGGGCAGAGATCCATAGTCGTGCATGGAAGGTGGTCATGGCAACAGGCGCGATCACCGGCGTGCGGGCGTAAGGTCAGTGGGGATGGACGGGCACGAGTTGGTCGAGCGGCTCCGCCGGGTGGTCGGCGAGCGTTGGCTGCTGCGCGACGAGCACGATCTGCGGACCTACGAGTCCGACGGGCTCCTCCAGTACCGCCAGGTGCCGCGCCTGGCCGTGCTGCCCGGCACCGGCGACGAGGTCCGCGAGTGCGTCGCCGCCTGCGCCGGGGCCGGCGTTCCCTGGGTCGCCCGCGGCGCCGGCTCCGGCCTCTCCGGTGGCGCCCTGCCGATCAAGGACGGCGTGCTGATCGTGCTGTCCCGGCTCAACCGCATCCTCGAGATCGACCTCGACAACGGCCGGGTCTGCGTCGAGCCGGGCGTCACCAACGCGGCCGTCTCCGCCGCCGTCGCGCCGGACTTCTTCTACCCGCCCGACCCGTCCAGCCAGATCGTCTGCACGATCGGCGGCAACGTCGCGGAGAACTCGGGCGGCGCGCACTGCTTCAAATACGGCTTCACCACCAACTACGTGACCGGGCTCGAGGTGGTGCTGCCCGACGGCGAGCTGGTGACGATCGGGGGCAAGGAGCTGGACACCCCGGGGTACGACCTGCTCGGCGCGTTCGTCGGCTCCGAGGGCACGCTCGGGGTCGCCACGAAGATCTGGCTGCGCGTGGTGCCCGTGCCGGAGGCCACCCGTACCCTCGTCGCGTTCTTCGACTCCACCCGACAGGCCGGCGAGGCGGTCTCGGAGATCGTGCAGGCGGGCATCGTGCCCGGCGCGATCGAGATGATGGACGCGACCACGATCCGGGCGACCGAGGAGATGGCGCACGCCGGCTACCCGGTCGGTCGCGGCGCCGCCCTGCTCGTCGAGCTCGACGGGGCCGAGGCCGAGTGCGAGGCCCAGTTCGCCCAGGTGACCGCGATCTGCGCCGAGCAGGGTTCGGACGACGTGCGGGTCAGCCGCGACGAGGCGGAGCGCGCGCTGTTCTGGAAGACCCGCAAGGCGGCGTTCCCGGCGATGGGCCGGATCTCGCCCAACTACTTCGTGCAGGACGGCGTCGTGCCCCGCACCACGCTGCCCGACGTGCTGGTCCGCATCGACGAGCTCGCCGCGGAATACGGGCTGGTCGTGGCCAACGTCTTCCACGCCGGCGACGGCAACCTGCACCCGCTGGTCTGCTTCGACGCCGCCGTCGAGGGCCAGGCCGCCCGGGCCGAGGAGCTGGCCGGCCGAATCCTCGACGTCTGCCTCGAAGCGGGCGGCTCGATCACCGGCGAGCACGGCGTCGGCGTCGACAAGCGCAAGCACATGGCCAAGATGTTCGCCGAGGACGACCTCGCGGCGTTCCAGCGCCTGCGCTGCGCGTTCGACCCCGACGGGCGGGCCAACCCGGGCAAGGTGATGCCGACGCCCCGACTCTGCGGCGAGGTCCCTGGGGTCTACCGGCAGCACCCGCTGGAAGCCGCTGGAATCGCGGAGCGATTCTGAGATGACGCAGCCTCGCGTTCCGACGCCTGCGGAGCAGGCAACGACGACGGCGTCCGCGGTGCGGCCGACCTCGAGCGACGAGGCGGCGGCCGCGCTCGCCGAGCTGTCACACCAGGGCGCAGCGGTACGACCGGTCGGCGCCGGCAGTCGCGCCGAGTGGGGTGGCGGCGACGGGGCCGACACCGTGACCGTCCACACCGGAGGGTTGGACCGGATCGTCGCCCACAACGCCGGCGACTTCACCGCGATCGTCGAGGCGGGCGTCCCGCTGGCCGAGCTGCAACGGCACCTGGCCCGCGAAGGACAGTGGCTGGCCCTCGACCCGCCCGACCGCGGCGGCACCGTCGGCGGCCTGGTCGCGACCGCCGACTCGGGCCCGGCCCGGCACCGCTACGGCGGGGTCCGCGACCTCGTCATCGGCATCACCGTCGTGCTGGCCGACGGCTCGGTCGCCCGCTCCGGCGGCACGGTCATCAAGAACGTCGCCGGGTACGACCTCGGCAAGCTGTTCGCCGGCTCCTACGGCACGCTGGGCCTCGTCACCCAGGTCGCCGTCCGGCTCCACCCGCTCCCGGCCCGCACCGCCACGGTCGTGGCCGCCACCGACGACCCGGCCGCGCTCACCGCCGCCGTGCTCGCCATGTCCCGCCGCCCCCTGGAGGCGATGGCCCTCGACACCGCCTGGCGCGACGGCAGCGGCCGCCTCCTGATCCGCTTCGGCGGTGTCACCGCCCCCGAACGCGCCGACGCCACCGCGAAGCTGCTGCCCGCCGTCGACGTCGACGTGGTCCTCGACGACGAGTCGATCTGGGCGGCGCAACGGGCCGCCCAGCGCGGCCCCGCGGTGGTCAAGGTCTCCCACCTGCCGACCGACCTGCCCGCGGTGCTCGCCGCGGCCGGCGGCGCCACGGTGACCACCCGGGCTGCCCTCGGCGTCTCCTGGCTCTCCTTCCCCGACGGCGACGACCTGGCCACCCGCGTCGAGGCGGCCCGCACCGCCCTGCGCCCCCGTCCGGCCACCGTCCTCGATGGCGCCCGCCTCGTCGTCGCGCCCTGGCCGGCGCCCGACCCGGGCCTGCGCGCGCTGATGGGCCGGGTCAAGGCCCGCTTCGACCCGACCGGCACGTTCCGCCCCGGCACCTACGTGGGAGGCCTCTGATGACCGACACGGCCTGGGACGCCCGCCGGCCACCGGACCCGGAACTCATCAAGGACTGTGTCCACTGTGGGTTCTGCCTGCCCACCTGCCCGAGCTACGCGGTGTTCGAGAACGAGATGGACTCGCCGCGCGGCCGGATCCTGCTCATGCGGGTGGGCCACGAGGACCCGCTGTCATCGTCCATGGTGGAGCACTTCGACCGCTGCCTGGGCTGCATGGCCTGCGTCACCGCGTGCCCGTCCGGCGTCCAATATGACAAGCTGATCGAACAGGTGCGGCCGCAGCTCGAACGCAGCCCTTTGCGCACGCGACGCGAGCGGCTCCAGCGGGCCGCCATCTTCGCCCTGTTCACCCACCCGGCCCGGCTGCGGGCGATGGTGCCGGCGATCGCGGCCCAGGGCCGGCTGCGGCTGTCGAGGCTGTTCGGGGACCGCGCCCTGCGTACCCGGATCGGGGCCATGCTCTCCCTCGCCCCCGAGGTGCCGCTGGCCGCGGCCACCCGCCAGCTCCCGATTAGAACGCCGGCGGCCGAGGGCGTCGAGCCGCGCGGCCGGGTCGCGTTCATGCAGGGCTGCGTGCAGCGGGTCTTCTACGGCGACGTCAACGCGGCGACCGTCCGGGTGCTCGCTGCCGAGGGCTGGGAGGTGCACGCCCCCCGTCAGCCCCGCTGCTGTGGCGCGCTCCAGCTGCACTCCGGGCTCGAGCCCGAGGCGCTGCGACTGGCGCGGAAGACCATCGCCGCCTACGAGGGCTTCGACGCGATCGCCGTCAACGTGGCCGGCTGCGGCTCGGCGATGAAGGACTACGGGCATCTGCTGGCCGACGACGCCGACTGGGCCGACCGCGCGGCCGCGTTCTCGGCCAAGGTGCGCGACGTGCACGAGCTGCTCGACGCGCATCCGGCGCAGGCCACCCGGCACCCGCTGGAGCTGAAGCTGGCCTACCACGACGCCTGCCACCTCGCCCACGCCCAGGGCGTCCGGATCCCGCCGCGGGCGCTGCTGCGCGGCATTCCCGGCGTCACGCTGGTCGAGCCGCGGGAGTGGGAGCTGTGCTGCGGCTCGGCCGGCATCTACAACCTGCTCCAGCCGGAGGCGGCGACCAAGCTCGGGCAGCGCAAGGCCGACAACCTCGCCGCCACCGGCGCCGACGCGATCGCCGCCGCCAACCCCGGCTGCGCGCTGCAGATCACCGCCCACCTCGGCCCCGACCGGGCCGTCCCGATCTACCATCCGATGACCCTGCTGGACGCTTCGATACGAGGAGTCGCGCCGTGACACTCCGCCCCGTCGACCACCCCGACCTGAGCGAGCGCGGTCGCGCCGAGATCCTCTCGCCGGAGGCGCTGGCCTACCTCGGCGAGCTGCACGACCGGTTCGACGCGCGCCGCCGGGAGCTGGTCGCGGCCCGTCGGGAGCGGTCGGCGCCGGCCGACTTCCTGCCGGAGACGGGCGACGTGCGCGGCGGGGACTGGCGGGTGGCGCCGCCGCGGCCCGACTACGCCGACCGACGGGTGGAGATCACCGGGCCGACCGACCGCAAGCTGGTGATCAACGCGCTCAACTCGGGCGCCAAGGGGTTCATGGCCGACTTCGAGGACGCCAACAGCCCGACCTGGAGCAACCAGGTCGACGGGCAGGCCAACCTGGTCGACGCCGTCCGCGGAACGATCTCCTACGACGCCTCCGACGGCCGCCACTACGCCCTGCGTGACGAGACGGCGACGCTGCTGGTCCGCCCGCGCGGCTGGCACCTGCCCGAGAAGCACCTGGTCGGCGACGACGGCGCACCGGCCTCCGGGTCGCTCGTCGACTTCGGCCTGTTCGCCTTCCACAACGCGCAGGCGCTGCTCGACCGCGGCAAGGCGCCCTACCTCTACCTGCCCAAGATGGAGCACCGTCTCGAGGCCCGGCTGTGGAACGACGTGTTCGTGTTCACGCAGGAGGCGCTGGGCCTGCCGCACGGCACGTTCCGCGCCACCGTGCTGATCGAGACGCTGCCCGCCGCGTTCCAGATGGAGGAGATCCTCTTCGAGCTGCGCGACCACTCGTACGGCCTGAACGCCGGCCGCTGGGACTACATCTTCTCGATGATCAAGTCCTATCGCGACAACCCGGCGTTCGTCCTGCCCGACCGCACCTCGGTGACGATGACGGCGCCGTTCATGCGCGCGTACACCGAGCTGCTCGTGGCCACCTGCCACCGGCGCGGCGCGTTCGCGATGGGTGGCATGGCCGCCCTGATCCCCTCGCGCACCGACGCGGCGGCCAACGAGCGGGCGATCGACGCGGTTCGGGCCGACAAGCGGCGGGAGGCCGGCGCCGGCTTCGACGGCACCTGGGTCGCCCACCCCGACCTCGTGCCGGTCGCGACCGCCGAGTTCGACGCCGTGCTCGGCGACCGCCCCAACCAGATCGACCGCCGGCGCGACGACGTCGCGGTCAAGGCCGGCGAGCTGCTCGACGCGGGCGCGACACCGGGCGCGATCACCGAAGCCGGGCTGCGCAACGACGTCAACGTCGGCTTCCGCTACATCTCGTTCTGGCTCTCCGGGCGGGGCGCGGCCGGCATCAACAACATGATGGAGGACGCGGCCACCGCCGAGATCGCCCGCGCCCAGCTGTGGCAGTGGATCCGGCACGGCGCGACCCTCGACGACGGCCGCACCGTGACCCGCGACCTCGTCGCCCAGGTGCTCGACGAGGAGATGGCGAAGATCCGCGCCGAGGTCGGCGAGGACGTCTGGCACAAGGGCCGCCCGGACGACACGAAAGCGGTCTTCACCGAGGTCACCCTCGGCGACGAGATGCCTACCTTCCTCACCCTGAAGGCATACGAGCTTCTGTAGGGGAGTCGCCCGCGCACCACCCTGACCCGTGCGACACCCCTTCGGGTTTGCCGAGGGGCATAGATCGGGTATCAGGCCACACCCGCGCAACGCGGGAACAGTGGACCTGGGAGGAACTGTGCGCACCACAGGGATCGGTGGCTTGATAGTCGTGATCTGGCTGATCATCGGCGCGATCGCGGCGGGACAGCGCGGCTACTTCAGCAACGACGACACGAACTGCGCCGAGGCCAGCAGCACCATCGTCACGATCATCGCGGGCCCGCTCAACTACTTCGGCGTCAACCCGAAGGTCGACTGCCCCGAGGTTCCGCAGCCGTCGAGCTGAGTCAGGCCCAGCGGATCGAGGGGCGCGTCCAGTCCGCGCCGATCGTGACGCCGGCCAGGTAGGTGTCGACCAGGTGCGCCTCGTCGCAGAGGCGCACCGGATCGGCCCGGCCCGTCGACCGTCTCCGGTCGTAGAGCCGGCCCAGCACCAGCACGTCCAACTCGTCGGCGGGCACGACCCGGCTGCACCGGCAGATGTACCGCCGGATCCCCCGGATCGTCTCGACGGTCATGTCGGCGCCGCAGGTGCCGCAATGGACAAGGCCATTCAGGAGCCCGCGGGCGACCGCGGGCTCCTGCGCTGATTCGGTTCCCATCGGACACCAGGCTATTCATCCGGCGTTCACCATCACAGTAGGTCACCGCACGGATGCCAGTCCGTCGTCCCATCGCGTACGCACGGCCGGCCGAAAACGCCGATCAAACGATCCCGAACGGGTGCTGACCAGGCAACTTGCAGATTGGGATTGCCGCTAGTTCTGCCCGCCCGCGGGCGGGTCCGTCGGATCGACCGTCGGCTCCTGCGTGGCCGGGGGCGTCGTCGGCGCCTGCGTCGGGTTCTGCGTCGGCTCGTTGTTCTTCGTCGGCGTCGGCTGCCCGGTCGGTCCGCGCGTCGGCGGCGGCGGGTTGTTGCGCGGCGAGTTGGTGTTGCGGCGCGGCGTGGGCGAGTTCGGCGTCGGCCCGGTGGACGCGGTGGGCGCCGTGTCGGCCGACTCGACGCTCGCCTCGGCCGGCTGCGACGGCACGGGGGTGTCGCCGTTCGAGTTGTTGCCGCCGAGGGTGTTCAGCGCGATCGCCATCACCACCGCCGCGACGCCGATCAGGGCCGCCGCGATGATGCCCGCCTTCTTGGTCGGGTTGAGCCCCTTGCGCCGCCCGGGCGGCGGGGGAGTGGGCGGGCCGACCCGCCCGGGCGCGCCGACCGGAACCGTGCCCGTGCCGGTCAACCGGGGGTCGCTGCCGGCGAAGGTGTCACCGGGGCCCCGGCCGACGGCGGCCGCGCCGGGCGCGTACCCCGGTCGCGGTCGGGTCGCCACGGGCCCGCCGGCGAGCAGCGCCGTCGTGCCCGCGCGGGTCAGCGCCGTCGCGGTGTCGGAGTTCCGCGGCCCGATCGCGGCCTCGGCGATCTGCGCCATGGCCGCGGCGTTCTTGAAGCGATCGGCGGGCTCCTTGGCCATCGCGGTCGCGACCACCGTGCGGACCGCCGGCGGCACCTCCTCCGGCAGCGGAGGCGGCTCCTCGTCGAGGTGCGAGAGCGCGATGGTCAGCGCGTTGTCGCCCATGAAAGGCGGATGACCGGCCAGGCAGTGGTACGCGACCGCGCCGAGCGCGTAGATGTCGGTGGCCGGCGTGATCTGCCGCTTGGCCACCTGCTCGGGCGCCATGTAGAGCGCCGTGCCGACGAGCTCGTTGACGCCGGTCAGGCTGGCCGCCTCGGCGGAGCGGGCGACGCCGAAGTCGACCAGGACGACCTGGCCGTCGGGGCGGACGATCAGGTTGCCGGGCTTGACGTCGCGGTGCACCACGCCGGCCTCGTGGGCGGCCTGCAGCGCGTGGGCGGTCTGGGCCACGATCGCCATCGTCTCGCCCGCGCTGAGCCGCTCGGCCGTCTTGATCCGCTGCGACAGGGGCTCGCCGTCGACGAACGCCATGACCAGGTAGACGACGGGCTTGCCGTCGCCGTCGGTGTCCTCGCCGAAGTCGTAGACGTCGACCACGCCGGGGTGGCGCAGGGTCGCCATGGTGCGGGCCTCGCCGCGGAAGCGCGCGCTGAAGCCCGGGTCGCCGACCGCTCGGGGGTGGAGCACCTTGGCGGCGACGGTCCGACCGAGGATCTCGTCGATGGCGCGCCAGACCTCGCCCATGCCGCCGCTGGCGATGGGCTCCTCGAGCCGGTAGCGCCCGCCAAGCGCGTCGCCCGGATTGAGCATCATGCCTCCGTACCCCGTGTTGCGAGGTGGTACGCCCCGCCAGGGCAAGACCGTGCCCTCCCCCCGGGCAACCTTAGCGGCCCGGTCCGAACCGCACTGTGGCGCGGGGTCGCTCGAAACGGTCAGCGCCGTCCGCCGGGGTGGTGTCACCGTCGATGTCCGATCCGTGACTGCCGTCACGCTCCCGCCGGTCTAGCGTCGGGCCGTCCACAGGTGAAGGCGGTGTCCGGTGAGCGCGATCTTCGGCGAGACCCTACGGTTCCAGCAGCGGGACGGCGACGACGTCGCCCTGGTGGTGCTCGGCGACGAGATGTACGCGCGGTACGAGACGCCGGACGGCTACACCGCCGTCTACGACCACGAGGCCGGGGCCTACTGCTACGCCGACGTCGACGGGGGCTCGTTCGCCTCGACCGGGCGGCGGATCGACGCCGGCCCGCCGCCCGCCGGGGTCCAGCGGCACCTGCACGAGGCCACGGAGGTCCGCAACAACCGGGTCAAGGCCCGGCACGAGGCGATGGTGCCGCCGGGCGAGGCGGCCGGCGGGCGCGAGAAGTTCCTGACCTTCGGCCCGAGCGGCGGCCTGCTGCCCGGGCGGCGGCTCAGCTCGGGCGCCGTCACCGGGCTGACCATCCTCGTCGACTTCCCGGACACCCCGGCCGCGGTGGGCGCCGCCGAGGTCGACGGGCTGCTCAACGCCGACGCGTACGCCGGTGGGGGCAATGCCGGTTCGGTCCGTGGCTACTTCCGCACCATGTCGACCGGGCGCCTCGACTTCAGCAACGTCGTCGTCGGGCCGTTCCGGATGAGCCGGCCCCGGCTGGCCTACGCCAACACCGACGGGCTGCTGGTGCCCGAGGCGATCCAGCTCGCCCTCGACGCCGGCGTCGACCTGTCCCGCTTCGACTCGTGTGACGAGGGCATCGTCGACTCGCTGTGCATCATGTACGCGGGCCAGACCGAATACAAAGGCGACCTCTGGCCGCACAACTTCGTGCACCGCAAGGAATACAACGGTGTCCGCACCGAGCTCTACATCGTCACCAGCGCGGGCCGGCGGGCCGAGGACCTCAGCATCGGCACGTTCTGCCACGAGGCCGGCCACATGCTCTGCCGCTTCCCGGACCTCTACGACTACGGGCTGGCGGAGCGGGAGGGCGACGACTTCAAGAGCGCCGGGGTCGGCATGTACTGCGTGATGGGCGCCGGCAACCACCTCGACCGGGGCAAGACGCCCGCGCCCGTCAGCGCGTACCTGCGGCAGCTCGTGGGTTGGGCCGGCACCGAGGTCGACCTCAACGTCGGAGGCCGGTTCGAGGCGAAGCAGGGCGACTACGACACCGTGCTGAAGTGGTCGACGGGGCTCGACAACGAGTACTTCCTGGTGGAGAACCGGTCCCGCGCCGGGTTCGACCAGCACCTGCCGTCGAGCGGGCTGGCCGTCTACCACTGCGACACCCGCGGCTCCAACGAGTTCCAGCAGGGCACCCGGGAGCAGCACTACCAGTGCGCGTTGCTGCAGGCCGACGGGCACCTCGACCTCGAGGCCAACGTCAACCAGGGCGACGGCGGCGACCTGTTCGGCCGGGTCGAGGGCACCGCGGCCTCGCACGGCACCCGGCCGGCGACCCGCCGCTGGGACGGCACGGAGTCGGGGCTGACCATCTCCGACGTGAGCGCGCCCGGCACGGTGATCGGCTTCAACGTGGGCGAGGTCGGCGACGCCGGCGCCACGGTGGTCGGCAAGTCCGAGCCCCGGGTGTCGATCCCCGACGGCGGCTCCGGCGGCGTGGCCGACACGATCACGTTCGACTCGCCGGGCACGGTCCGGTCGATGACCTTCGAGGCCGACATCACCCATCCGTTCGCCGGTGACCTGCGGATCGTGCTGCTCTCGCCGACGGGCCGGCGGGCCGTGCTGCACGACCGGGTGCGTACCGGCCGGAACCTGCACCTCGAGCTCGACACCGAGCCGCCGTCGGCGCTCGCACCCATGGTCGGGCAGCCGGTCGCGGGCACCTGGCTGCTCCGGGTCACCGACGCGTCACAGGACGACGCCGGGACGCTGGACCGCTGGCGGATCGAGATCACCGTCGGCACATAGGTCGCTGTCGAGATTGTCAGGAAACTGCTAGCTAGGACCAATGTTTCCCCCAGCGACGTGACGCAGAGTGCTCCGGGTCCCCTCAACGATCTGGAGTTGGATTCATGCGAGTACCCAGGAAGATCGCGCTGGTGGGTGCCGGCGCCGCCGGCGTTCTGGCGATCGGGATCAGCGTGCCGGCCTTCGCGGCCGGCGACGACAGCCCGTCACCGGCGCCGTCCTCGTCGTCGTCCGCCTCCGCCGACCAGGGCAAGGACTGGCAGGAGAAGGCGAAGCAGGCGCGCGAGGACCGCCAGGAGAAGCTGGCGGCCGCGTTGGCCAAGGAGCTCGGCATCGACCAGGACAAGGTCGCCGACGCGCTGGCCAAGGCCCAGAAGGAGGTCGCGGCCGACGCGAAGACGCAGCGGGCCGACCAGCTGAAGGATAGGCTCGCCGAGGCGGTCAAGGACGGCAAGCTGACCCAGGCCCAGGCCGACGCGATCATCGCCGCCGCCGAGAAGGGCGTGTTCCCGGGCGGTGGCGCCGGCTGGGGCGGCGGTCACGGCCCTCGTGGTGGCCACGACTGGAAGTGACCGTCCTGCCGCGCTGACACCCTGACTTCAGGGACGCCGAACCCGCGCGCGACCTGTGCCAACCCCCCGACACTGGTCTGCGTGCGGGTTCGGTGGTTGGTGGCGGTGGTCGCGGTGCTCGGCGTCGCGAACTACCTCAACAATGTCGCGCTCGCGTGGGCGTACCCGTGGATCTCGGTGGTGGAGGTCCTGGTGCTCCTCGGGCTGGCCCGGGCGGCCGGACTGTCGCTTGCTGATCTTGGTCTGGCGCGGGCTTCGTGGCGGCGTGGAGCGCGGTGGGCGCTGGTCGCCGCGGTGCTCGTGCTGGTGGTCTACCTGCTGGCCCTGGCGGTGCCTGCCGGACGCGACGCCTTTCTCGACCAGCGGGCCCGGTTGGGCGTGGGCGGCGCGTTGTTCGCCGCGCTGGTCGGCGTGCCGGTCGGGACCGTGCTGCTGGAAGAGGTCGCCTTCCGCGGCGTGGTCTGGGGCATGGTCGCCCGGCTGCGCGGGCCGTGGTGGGCCTGTTGGGTCTCGTCCGTGCTGTTCGGGTTGTGGCACGTGCTGCCGTCGCTCGGGCTCGGCGGCAACAACCGGGTGGTCGGCGAGGTCTACGGTTCGGCGGCGTTCGCGGTGACCGTCTCGGCGGTGGTGGTCACCGTGCTGGCGGGGCTGGTGCTGGCGGTGCTGCGGTGGCGGTCGGGGAGTCTGCTCGCGCCGATCGGGCTGCACTGGGCGACGAACGGCCTCGCGTACGTGCTGGGTGCGGTGCTCTGGACCATTTCGGGTTAATGCCGCGAATCTCACTCGCATTTGGTACGAAGAAATCGTGGGCGATCGCCTGGTGCGCTGGGGGCTCCCGCGAGCCGCCAATGCCGTGCCCCTGCTGATGGAGTTCATCGTCGTCGCCGTGGCGACGGTGCTGGCCATCCGGTTCGCCCTGTTCATCACCGGCTATCCGCGCCTCGGCGGCGACGGGCTGCACATCGCGCACGTCCTCTGGGGTGGCCTGCTGATGGCCGTCGGCGTGATGGGACTGCTGTCGTTCAACGGGCGGGTGATCAGACCCCTGGGGTCGTTCCTGGCCGGCGTCGGGTTCGGCCTGTTCATCGACGAGGTCGGCAAGTTCCTGACCACCGACAACGACTACTTCTTCACCCCCAGCATCGCGATCATGTACGTGGTGATCGTCCTGCTGGTCCTCGGGATCCACGCCCTGCACGGGCGGCGCCCGCTCAGCGACCGTGAGCTCTACGCGGCCGCGCTGACCACGGCCGCCGCCGGCGTCACCAACGGCATGACCGACCACTCGCGGGAGATGGCGCTGCGCCGGTTGCACGCGGCCGGCGGCCTGCCGGGCACCGACGCGGCGACCGCCCTCGTGCACCAGATCCCGAAGGGCCGGGCCGAGAAGTACGACGTGAGCCAGATGGGCACGCGCGTGGCCGCCCGGATCGCGCGGGCGCTGCGTACCCGGCCGGCGATGATCGCGACGATCGTGGTGCTGCTGATCCAGACGGTGGTGACGCTGGCGATCTCCCTGCTGATCGTCGCGGCGCTGCTGGCCCGGGAGGCCGGGGCCGACGTCGTGCTCCGGTTCACCGACCCCGTGCCGACCGCGGTCGGCGGCGCGTCCGCGCTGGTCTCGGCCGCGTGCGTGGTCTGGGGCCTGGTGCGGCTGCGGCAGAAGCGACGGGTGACGGGGTACCGGTGGCTGCAGCGGGCCGTGCTGATCGACCTGCTGCTGACCCGCGTGTTCGAGTTCGCGGTGTACCAGTTCGCCGCCATCCCGGCGCTGCTGATCGACCTGCTGCTGTTGGCGGCGCTGGAGTTCGCGATCCGCAACGCCGTGCGTGAGGAGGCGGCGGCGGACGAGGGCTCGGCCGAGGCGGAGGAGGCCGGGCGTCGGTCGCCGGTGGGTGTTGGTGTTGGTCCTGGCCTTGGTGTGGCGGTCCCGGCGCTGTCCTCGGGGTCCGCTGGCAGCTCGGCCGCTCCGTCTTTGCCGCGGCGAGGTGCGTCGCCGGCGATGGCTTCGATGGACGGTGGGGTGGCTGTGCCGTCGGGTGCGGCGGATGTCGGGCCCGGTGGGTATCCCGGACCGATCACGGCGGCCGGGGCGGCGCCGGAGTTCGCGACGCCGTCGCCGCCGTTGGGTCCGCCGTCGCGGCGGCTGATGGAGCCGGCGCCCGGCGGTCGGCCGCTGTCGGCGGGGCCGCCTCCGCTGGGCGGGCCCGGGTCGGCGCCGGTGGTGCTGCCGGAGACGGGTGGCGGTCCTGCTCCCTACTTCGCGAGCTTGCCGGTCGGGGCTTATGGCCACCTACTTGGCGCCGGGCATGGGTCCGGGGACGGCGTGGCGCCTACCTTCGCGAGCCTGCCGGTCGGGGCTTACGGTCATCTGCTCGGCGCCGGGCCTCGGCCGGCCGCGGGTGCGGCAGGCGGGGGTGCGGCTGGAGCGGGTGCGGCTGGTGCCGGGGCGGTCGGCGCGGGTGCCGCTGGTGCAGGTGCCGTTGGCGCGGGTGCGGCTGGAGCGGGTGCGCCGGGGTTGGGGGCTCGGGTCCGTGCTGCCTTTACCGGTGGATGCCACTCGCATGCCGGCGTGATCGGCGGCGCCACCGCGGTCGGGTGCGGCGCCGTGGCCGGTGGGCTGGTGGCAGGGGTGTCGACGCAGAGCGCGGCGGCGCACGGTGCGGAGGTCGCGACGACCGAGTCCTCCGGCGAGGATGCCACCGAGATCGTCGGCGAGGTGCTCGACGAGTCGCGCGCCGGGGACCATGACACGGTGCCGCCGCACGACGATGCGTCGGTCCCGCCTCCCTCGGCCGACGCGGGCACCCGGGCGCCGCGGGACGTCGGCGGGCAGCCACCGGCCGCGACCTGGGTCGGCAGCCGGCGGGCGAATGCCGGCGAGCGGCGCTACAGCCGCACTTCCGAATCCACTGTGGATAAGCGCAAACTGACGCCGCCACCCCTGTCCTGAGCTGGACCGGAGCGCTGAGTGGTCCGTGAGGAATCCCTGCGCAACGCCCGTACCGGGCGTAACGTGAATTCATGGCGTTTATCGGCATCGACATCGGCGGCTCGGGCATCAAGGGCGCGCTGGTCGACATCAAGCGCGGCGAGCTCGTCGGCGAACGCTTCCGGGTGGACACGCCGCAGCCTTCCAACGTGAAGAGCGTCGTATCGGCCGTCGGTGAGGTGGTCCGCCACTTCGGCTCCAGCCCCGAGCGGGTCGGGATCACGTTCCCTGGCGTGATCCAGAACGGCGTTGTGCGCACCGCGGCCAACGTCGACAAGTCGTGGATGAACACCGAGGGCGCCAAACTCTTCTCGCAGGAGATCGGCAGCCCGGTCGCGCTGATCAACGATGCCGACGCGGCCGGCCTGGCCGAGATGGCGTTCGGCGCCGGCAAGGGCCACCAGGGCAAGGTGGTGATGCTGACGTTCGGCACCGGCATCGGCAGCGCCGTCTTCATCGACGGCAAGCTCGTGCCCAACACCGAGTTCGGTCACATCAAGATGCACGGCGTCGACGCCGAGAAGCGTGCGGCCGCCCGCGTGCGCCAGGAGGAGGACCTCGGCTGGGGCGCCTGGTCCAAGCGGGTACGCAAGTATCTGCAGCACCTCGAGCAGCTGCTCAGCCCTGACCTGTTCATCGTGGGTGGTGGCGTGAGCCGCAAGTCCGACAACTTCCTGTCCCGCCTCGACATCGAGACCCCCGTCGTGCCGGCGATGCTGCTCAACAACGCCGGGATCATCGGCGCGGCGCTGGCGACGCCGCAGGCGCGCGACGGGCGCATGGTCGGCGACGGGGCGGCGGGCGGTGGGGAGGCCCGCAAGTCGGCGCCGCGCAAGGCTTCCACGGCCCGCAAGGCGGCTTCGGGCCCCGGCCGCGCGGCGGCCACGTCGATGACGCCGCGGAAGGCTTCGAGTGGTCGCAAGGCCACGGCGGCCGGGAAGTCGACATCGCCGAGCAAGGCTTCGGCGGGGAAGTCGACGTCGCCGCGCAGGGCTTCGTCGGCGAGCAAGGCTTCGACGGCGAGCAAGTCGGGTGGCGCGAGCAGGTCGGCTGGCGCGAGCAAGTCGGCCGGGGCGCGGAAGTCGACTGGGGCGCGGAAGTCGACTGGGGCGCGGAAGTCCACGTCCGCGAGCAAGTCCGCGTCGGCGAGCAGGTCGACGGCGACCAAGGCGGCCACGCCACGCAAGTCGGCGGGAAGCAGGTCCACGTCGGCGCGCAAATCGGCGGTGAGTAAGGCTGGCACGCCGAGTAAGTCGACGGTGCGCAAGTCGACGTCCGCGCGGAAGTCGGCGGCGAGTAGGGCTGGCACGCAGCGCAAGTCGACGGCGAGCAGGGCCAGTACACCGCAGAAGTCGACGGCGAGTAGGGCCGGTATACCGCGGAAGTCGACGGCGAGCGAGGCGGCCGCGCCGCGCAAGTCGACGGCGAGTAAGGCTGGCACGCCGAGTAAGTCGACGGTGGGCAGGTCGACGTCGGCTCGGAAGTCGGCGGCGAGTAAGTCGACGTCGGCTCGGAAGTCGACGGCGAGCAGGTCCACCTCGGCCCGGAAGTCGACGGCCGGCGCGTCGGCCGCGCCTCGGAAGTCGACGGCGAGCAAGTCGACGTCGGCGCGGAAGTCGAGCGGCCGTAAGGCGTCGACGCCACGCAAGTCGGCGGCTCGCAAGGCGCCGGCGACCCGCACGTCGACGACCGCCCGGAAGTCGACCGCGCCGCGCAAGGCGTCCACCGGGCCGGCCCGCCGGTCCGGCACGGCCCGCAAGGCCAGCACCGCCCGCGGCGGCGCGGGGCGCAAGTCCGCAGGCGCGCGCAAGTCCACCTCGGGCCGCAAGTCCACGAGCGCCGCGCGCAAGACGACCAGCGCGGCGCGCCGGACGCCGTCGTCGGCCAGGGCGACGAGCCCGGTGCGCAAGACGGCGACGCGCAAGGCCGCGAAGCGGTCCACCTGATTGATCTCGATGCCGCGGTGTCGCACGTCGAGGCTTTGTCCGTCGCCCGTCGCTGATGGTCGCTCTCTGTGGCTGGCCGTGGGGACCGCGTCTTGGTTGGACGTTTGGGTGCCGCGAGACGGGGAATCCGGTCGCCTCGCGTCCGCTATCGGGGTGTGGGCGGCGGGTTTCGTGCCTGGTCCGAAGTGGTTGGTCGGTTACCGGGGTCCGGTCCTCGGTGGGTGCGTAATCTGGTGGTCGTACCCGGGGCGCGGCGCGGCCTGCTGAGCTATATCCTTGCTAGGTGGCAACGATTGACGACGCCCCCGTCACATTGACGGTCAGCCGGGACGACCGGCCCGATGTGGTGGTGCTGCGGTTGGCCGGCGAGCTCGACCTGAGCACCGCGCCGTACCTTGGTGAGCGCATCGACGAGGTGCTCGGCGACGGCCGTACCCTGATCGTTATCGATCTTCGGGCTGTGACGTTCTGTGACTCAACCGGAATGTCGGCCTTCATCCGCGGTCATCACCTCAGCTCGGCTGCCGGGGGCTCCCTGCGGCTGACCGGCGCGCGGGGAGTCGTGGCGCGCGTACTCAAGATCAGTGGGCTGGACACGCTGTTGAGCGACGACATCGACACGTAGCCGCCCCCGCGGGCCAATGTGGATTTAATTCCGCGAAACGGCCCGAAACGGGGTAATGCCTCGGGAGGATGGCCGGGAGGGGATACGACTGGCTACCTGGGGGCGAGCTAATGGACTTCTCCATCGTCGAATCCGGCTACGACCGCGACGAGGTCGACAGTTGCCTTCTGGACCTGGGCGAGCAGCTCGCGAGCGCCACCGCGCAGGCTGAGAGCGCCGCCACGATGCGGGTCGAACTGGGCATGGTCCGCGCCGAAGCCGAACGCCTGCACGAGATGCTGCGCTCGCGCCCCGCGGTATACCGGAACACGGCCCGCGTACAGCAGATGGTCATGCTGGCCGAGGAAGAGGCGGCCGAGATCATCGCCGAGGCGCGGGAGGTGGTGGCCAAGGCCCGCGAGGACGCCCAGCGGATCCGCGCGGAGGCCTACCACGACGCGGTGAACGCCCGCCGCGACTTCGAGCTCGCCCTGGCCGCCCGTCGCCGCCGCGAGGAGAACGCGGACCAGGTCCTCTCCACGATCACGTTCGAGCCCGCCGCGGCCCCCGCTTCCCCGGCCAAAGCCCCCTCGAATGCCGGAGCCTCCTCCGCGGCGGGGTCTCGCGCGGGTGCGGGCACCCAGCGCAACGACGGCGGCGGCCACCACGACGCGAGCAAGCCCGCAGTGCAGGGCAACGCGGCGGCGGCACGGCACGACGCTGCTGCGGCCGGTCGCCCGGCGCCCACCCCCGTCAACGGCGAGGTGGCACCGGTGCACAACGCCGCGCCGATCAGCGGGTCGGCTCCGAGCGCTGCGGCGCCGGAGTCGTCGCACTCGAAGGAGGGCAAGGCCGGCGGCCTGTTCGGCAAGGGCGGGTTGCTGGGCAAGGGGCGCGGCAAGGGCGGGTCGGCCAAGGACGTCTCTCCTGCGAAGGGCAGCCACGCCGGCCCGGCGTCCGGCGGCGGCGGTGCCGCGCAGAAGGCGACGGGGCGCGCCGGCGTGCCCGGCAGCACCAGCAAGCCACCCACCGCGACCGGAGGCAAGCCGGCCGCGAAGTCGCCGGCAGGGTCGGACGCCGGCAACGGCGCCGGCCCGCGGGGCTCGGGCGCGCCCGGCGCGGCGAAGTCGGCCGCTGGTACGTCGGGTGCGCGGGGTCCAGCGGGCCCCAATGGCAGCCAGCCTTCAGCGGCGGGCGCTTCTGGCGCGGCGAAGTCGCCGGCTGGTGGTTCGACGGGGGCCTCGGGTGGGCAGGGTCCTGCTGGCTCGGCGGGTGCCAACGGTAGTCAGTCCTCGGCGGCGGGCGCTCCCGGCGCGGCGAAGTCTCCTGCGGCTGGTCCCGCCTCGGCGGGTGCGGCTCCTGGGCGCACCCAGGGCGACGGCGGCAAGCCGCGCGCTGCGGGCTCATCGGCATCAGGCCCGGCCGCCGGTGGTGCGGGCAAGGGCCAGGCCGATTCGAGCCGTGGCAATGGCCAGGCGAACGAGCCGGGTGCGGGCAAGGCGCCGGCGGCCGGGTCGGCCGCGGCCACCTCCAGCGGGCAGGCGGGTTCGAACGGCTTCGTGGGGAAGTCCGCGAACGGTGCGGGCCAGAGCTGCGATGGGACCGGCGGTCAGCCAGGCGGCGCGGCTTCCGGCCAGCGCGGCGATGGGACAGGCGCTCAGCCAGGCGGGGCGGCGGCCGACAGGAACGGGGCCGGACCGGCCGCGGGTCGGGTGGCCACGCCCGGCAACGGGAGCGCTGCGCGGGCGGGGCAGAGCGGACGTACCGGGGTGCCGATCACCGGGCGGGCGCCGGCGCCGACGACCAACGGTGGCAACGGGCCGGCGCCCAAGGCTGCGCCGGCTGGGCGGTCGGGTAACGCGGCCGGGCGTTCTCCCGGTGGTGGGCGTCCCGGTGACAACGGCGCGCGGCAGGGCGGCGGCCAGGCGGCCGGCGACAGCGGTTCGGCCGAGGGCGGCCGCGGGAAGCGGTCCGGCGACGGCAAGGCGGCTGAGAACGCCGACAGCAGCCCATCTGGTCATACCGGCGCCCCAGGGGCGGCGAAGGGCGGGAAGCGGCGCGGAAGCGGGTCGAGCGGGGGCGCGGCCGGTGACGGTGACGCGCAGGGCGTACCGCCGGGTCCGAGTGGGTTGTCGGCCAAGGCCGATGTGGGCGACAACGGGCTGAGCTCCGCGGTCGGCGAGACGGCGGGGACCGGGGGGTTGCCGTCGCTGCGGCCCGGCGCGCCCGACGGTGGCGACGGGCGGGAGGCCCCGCCCGCGGCGCCGGTGGATCCGAAGGCGCCCCGGTCGGCCGTACCCGGTGATGAGGAAGCGGCGGACGACGGCAAGCAGGGCAAGGGCAAGTGGCCGCGGCTTCGGGGGCGGCGCACCTCGGTGATTCGCTGACCCTGCGACGGAACGACCCGGGCGACCAGTGGGCCGCCCGGGTCGTCATGCGTGCTCGGGTCAGATCAACGCCTCGACCACCGTGGTGGCGGCCGACTCGTGCTGGGCGTACGCGTCCGGGAACGCGGACACCTGCACCGCCTGGGCGGCGCCGGCGATGGACATGTTCTGCCAGCCGTACACCTGCTGCAGTGCGGCGAAGAACTTCGACGCCGCGATCGAGGGCGTCATGAGCTCCTGGACCGTGCCCCAGCCGGTGCTGGTGCGCTGCTGGAAGAGCCCGACCGAGTCGTGGTCGTAGCCCGTGCCCTCGTTGGCGTAGTTGAGCGACTCCGGCAGCCCGGTGTTGGCCAGGTTGCGCAGCGTGCTCTCCTGCATCGCGGTGGCGATCGCGACGATCAGGCCGCGCTCCGGGATGCCCATGCTGACGCCGGTCTTGACGATCGTCGCCGCGTTGTTCATCTGGGCTTGCGTCAGGCCGGCGACCGGCGCGACGACGGCGGCCTTCGCCTTGGTGGCCGTCGCGGTGCTGGCCTTCTTCGTCGTGGTGGTGCGGGGGGTTGGCTTGCGGGTGGGGGTCTTGGTCTTGGTGGGCGCCGGGGCCTTGGGGGTAGTGGCCGTCGGCGTCGGGGTGGGGGTGGACGTGGGGGACTGTGCGGGGGTGAGGGCTTCGCGGGCGTTGGACCGGGACGCGCGTTGCTGCGTCTCGGCCAGTGACCGTTCGGCCGCGGCTCGCGCCGCCGCCTGCTCCGCCGCCGCCACCGAGGTGACGGCCCGGGCCGGCTCGTTCGCGTCGCGGGTCTCCACCGCGGCCGCGAGGCCGAGGCAGCACGCGAGTCCTGCGACGAGACCGATACGCGCGGTGGGGGTCGCGAATATCGGTTGGAGCCGGGTACGGAGCTTGCTCAGCTCACTCGACTCGAGCTCTCTCCTGTGACGTCCGATCGGCTGTCCGCCTGGGGTGACCTCAACCGAACGGGTAGTGGGGCGATTTCCGTCATGTCGATGTTTTCCTATTTCCTTGCGCGGCACCCGAAGAGGTTAGACAGGGCTCGCACCACTTTGACCTGCCACTTTTGTGGTCTGCGCCACATCTGGTCGTCGGTCAGGTGGGCAGGCGGGACGACCGTGGGAGGGCTCGGGCCGGCAAGGTGCCATACCGGCTTGTCCGTTTAATCCATGCACACGCGGACAAGCCTGGCAGTTCGGAAGCGTCCACCCTCAATCGGGGCCCATGCCGCTGGGTCGGTCGAATGGGGGAGTAGCGGTCGCCGGGTGTACGAGGCGGGGGTGGGCCTGGCGTCTATCGGTCGCCTGTTGGTGGCCTGGCGTTCATGGCGCTGGTGCGGCCATATCGTCCCGTCTGGACGATGAGCCGGGTATATAGCTTGTGCCGCATTTGCCGATCGTCGGCGTCCGCTCTCGGTGCTGGCGTGGTCACGGGCTGATGATCCTAACTGGAGCGTCTCGGCGAGGCGCCGGAATGCCCGAAAAGGGCGGCTGATGCGGAATTTCTGATCTCCTGGGGCTAGCGGGTACGCGCTGGGGGTGGATGGCGTCATGCGGCGAAGTCTGGGCGGCCGGGGTGGCTCGGGTGGGAGGCTCGACCGCGTGCGTGTCGGTGTGCCGCTGGCGTCTCTCGTCATGCTGGCCAGCGCGGCGCTGGCGGCTTCCGGCCTGGTCGGGCGGGCCGTGCCGGCCGCGGCGGCGGACCGGGCTGCCGCTCGCGAGGCGCCGGCCGACGCCACCGTGTTCGCGCCGAAGTCGGTGCCCGGTCGGAAGACGACGATCGACGTCTGGTGCGGGGCCCGCGCGACGTCGGCCAGTGTCAACGTCACGCCGTTCGGTGGGCCGCCCGAGCTCCCGCTGGCGCCGCATCCGGCTGGGGGACCGGGTGCCTTCCGTGTCGCCTATCAGATCCCGGCCGACGCTGCGCCCGGCAGCTACGACGTGGTGGCCGAGTGTGACGACGGGCGGGCCGGTGACGCGACGCTGGTGGTCGGTGTTGCCGCCGCGGCACAGCCTGCGGAGTCCGGAGGCGGTCGCACGGCGCTCGCGCTGCTGTCGGCGCTGGGCATCGTGACCGCTGTCGCCGGTGGAGGCTTCGCCCTCGCACGACGGTTCGGGCCGCGTTCCCGCCTCCGAACCTGACGCCGCTGTCGCGGCGTGCGGCGGGGGCGCACGGCGTGCGGTTCGGCGTGCGCGGACCGCGCGATCCGCGTCTGTGGTCTCAGCGTGCGGTCGCCGACCCGGTGCTGGTCGGCAACCCGCGCTGGGGCCGGCTCGCCCGTAGTGGCCGGGCGCTGCTCACCGGCCGGTCGCGCGCGCCGCGGTGTGTCCGCCGCGCGGCGCATCATCTGATGCGGGCATTCCGCGGTTGCGCCTAGGCGCGTCGATCGATCAGCACTATCCAGTTGTCGCTCTCCTTCTCGGTTTCCGTGCCCGTCGGCCAGATGTGGTTCTGGTCGGCGGCGGCCCGGACGTGGTCGATGTTGGGACGGCGCCGCATCGCCGTGTTGTCGAAGCGGGCGCGTCCGTGGAACTCGGACCGGGCGAGGTTGACAGCGCCCTGGAAGTCGGCGTTGTCGAAGTAGGCGTCGCCGTGGAAGGCGGTCCAGCGGAAGAACGCCATGTCCTCGAAGGTCGTGGACCGGAAGCTGGCGTCAGCCTCGAACGTGCCCCGCTCGATCGAGAGGCCACTGTGGAACGTCGCGGACCGGAACGACGTCGCCTCTTCGAACCCGGCGTGGTCGAGGTTCACCGTCTTGTCGAACACCGCCTCCACGAACGACGCGGACCCGAAACGAGCCCGCCGGGCGGAGACCTCACCACCGAACTCGGCGCGGTCGAAGGTCGCCTCGCCCTCGACGGTCACGTCGTCGAGGATCAGGTCGCCCGACGCGTGCAGGCCCTGGAACGTGACCGTGTCGAACGTGGCGCGGGCGAACGTCAACCGGCCCTGGGCCTTGGCGTCGACGAAGCGGGTGGTGCCGGTGAGGCGGGCACCGGTGAAGTCGGCTTCGACGAGGGTGCAGCCGCTCGCGTCGAAGTCGACCAGCCGCGTCTCCGCCAGGTCGAGCCGTACCTCCGGCCAGTGGCTGTCCGGGACGTCGGCGTGCAGGTGGCGGGTGAGCAGACGCTGAGCGCTGCGGCGTACCTCGTCCTCGTGGTCGCCGTCATGGCCCATGCGTAGGTAGGCGCAGACCACCGCGACCACCGTCTGCCGTTGGCCGGTGTTGTCCTGGGCGAGGCGCTCCAGCGCGTAGAGGCCGCCGAGCCGGACCGCCGGCTTGTCGCTGCCCAACAGCTCGACCGCCTTGGTGAACAGGTCGGTGACCCGGCGCTCCGTCGCGTCGTACTCCGTGAGGCGGGTCTGCTCCTCCTGCGCTTTCTCGGTGTGGGCCTGGACGCGCTCGCGGTGGGTGTGGTCGCGGGCGCCGGTGAACTCCTGGTGGCGTTGCGCCCGCTCGCTCAGCCACTGGCGGCGCGCGGCGAGCAGCAGGGCCAGGCCGCCGCCGGTGCCGGCGACGACGGTGAGGCCGGTGCGGATGGCGTCGACGCGCAGCGTGGCGCGGGCGTCGACGCCGCTCGCGCGGTTGGCCTCGCCGAGCAGCCAGTCGATGACCAGCCAGCCGAGGGCGATGGCGAGGAGCACGCCGACGAGCACGTACCACCACGGCATCACACGAAGGTCGTCGGTGCGCTTGGGATCTGCCACGGCGGACAGCATCCCATCGATCGGTCAATCGGAGCTTTCGGCCTGTGGATAACTCTCATCTGTGGATAACGCGAGGGCGCGTCTTGTGAGGACTACGGTTACCGCCACCACGAGTGCCAGCAGCACCGCGATCACCTGCGGTGTGGCGGGCACGAGCGGCGCCAACAGGATCAGCACCACCCCCACCGGCGGCGTCAGGAGAAGGAGGCCACGCTCATGCGGCAGGAAGTGCAGGCCCCACACGCACACGGTGTAGACCGCGACCGGGATCGCGATCGCGTAGCCCGCCGCCAGGTCGGAGATGTGCGCCTCGCCGGTCCGGTGAACGACGTTGACAGCGACGCCGGCGCCGACCGCCGCGGCCGAGCTGAAGATCAGGTAGTGGCCGTACCCCCACAGAAAGCTCCACCGTGGCTTCGGCATGCTCTCGCGGTCGAAGTAAAGCCACCACATCGCGAAGACGATGATGATCCCGGCCGCCGCGAGCCAGATCAGCTCGGCGTCGGCGCCCGATCCGAGTCCGCTCTCGAAGGCGAGCGACGCGGCCAGCACCGCCTCGCCGAGCACGATCAGGGTGAACAGGCCGTAGCGTTCGGCGATGTGACCCGGGTGCCATTCGGTCATGCCCGTTCGCTCGGCCCACACGGGGATCAGCAGCTCCGCCACGACCAGGCCGAGGAACAGCCAGTAGAAGCCGCTCCCGTGCACCAACAGGAGCAGCCACCAGCCGACCTGGACGACGACGATCCCGATGGCATAGCGCGTGGCGGTGCGGCGGTGCTGCGGATCCGAGACCGCAGCCCGGATCCATTGGCCGACGTTGGCGAACCGCATCACCGAATATCCGATCGCGACGATCAGGAAGTCGTCGTTGTCGAAGGCCCGCGGGATGCCGGCCGCGATGATCAGCGCGCCGACGATCGCCACCAGCACCGTGAGGCGGAAGACGTCGTCGTCGGAGTCATAGGCCGAGGAGAACCAGGTGAAGTTCATCCAGGCCCACCAGATGGCGAAGAACACCATGGCGTAGGAGCGGATCCCATGGCCGAAGTGGTGCTCCTCGACCGCGTGCTCGATCAACACCGCCGCCTGCGCGACCGCCACCACGAAACACAGGTCGAAGAACAGCTCCAACGGCGTCGAGGCACGATGCGCCTCGGTCGAAGACCTGGCTCGCATGGGCCGGTACCAGCGGCGGCCTGAGGCAGTCGTCACGCAGGCACCTTTTCACAGGCGGAAGCGGCGAGGGTACGCGCACGCGGCGGGTCACGCCGTGTGTCGGCCACGCCGGCCCGAGCTGGCCGCGCCCGCCCGAGCTGGCCGCGCCCGCCCGAGCTGGCCGCGCCCGCCCGAGCTGGCCGCGCCCGCCCGAGCTGGCCGCGCCCGCCCGAGCTGGCCGCGCCCGCCCGAGCTGGCCGCGCCCGGTCGCTCGGCCGCGCCCGGTCGCCTGGCCGCGCCCGGTCGCTCGGCCGCGCCCGGTCGCCTGGCCGCGTCGGGTCGCTCGGCCGCGTCGGGTCGCTCGGCCGCGTCGGGTCGCTCGGCCGCGTCGGGGTCGCTCGGCCGCGTCGGGGTCGCTCGGCCGCGTCGGGTCGGCCCGACCTGCGTCGGGGCGGCAGCGTCGCCGGTGCGGGCCCACGACCGGGGTCGCGGGTCCGGCGGACGTGAGGTTTCAGGAAGGGGGTTGTTTGGCGCCGGTGGTGGTGAGGATCAGGTCGGCCACGAGGTCTGGGTCGTCGCTCATCGGGACGTGGCCGCAACCGGGCAGGTCGACGTGGGTGGCGTTGGGCAGTCCGCGCCGGGCGACGGCGGCCTGGCGGGGCCGCAGGATCAGGTCCCGCGTGCCCCACGCGATGGTGACCGGCACCGTCGGCGCGCCGGTGAAGGCGTAGCCGCGGCTGGCGCGGGCGACCGACCGGAACGCCGGCCCGTGCCGCAGGGCCAGCGAGTCGGCGACGGCGCGCTCGACCGTGATCTGGCCCGGGCGCGACAGGAGCATGCCGAACGCGGCGGCGCGTAGGCGAGGGGAGCGGAGCACGGCGCGTACGAGAGGGGTGGGTAGGCGGGAGACCAGACGGTGGGCGGTGAGCACGGCCACCGCGTAGCGGAGCTGGCCGGCGCTGGCGAAGCCGGCCGGGGACAGCGCGGTGGCGGAGGCGACGTGGCCGGCGGCGGCGAGCTCGAGCGCGATCGCGCCGCCCAGGCTGTTGCCGGCCACGTGCGGCAGGGTTTCGCGGGCCAGACCGAGGGAGGTGATGAACGATGCCAAGGCATTCACCAGACCTGGCATGCCGGTGACGCCGGCCGCGGGCACGGGGGAGCGGCCGAAGCCGGGGAGGTCCACGGCGATCACGTCGTGGTGTGCGGCCAGGAGGTCGAGCACGGGCTCCCAGGCGCGCCAGTGGTGCCCGATGCCGTGCAGGAGCACCAGGGGCGGCCCCGAGCCGCGGCGTTCGTGGACGAGGTCGACCGCGGTCATCTCGTCTGGGGCGCCGTGTTGCGGCCGTAGCCGCGGCCGAGGGCGTGCAGCTGCTCCTCCAGCTCCGGCACCGACGTGGCGGCCGCGCGGCGGCTGACCCAGCCACCGAGGGGGCCGTTGGCGACCGTACGGGCGGCGGCGGCCAGGACGATCGAGCGCGGCACGTAGACGCGGCGCCGGCGGCGGGCGATCGCATCGACGAACGCGGCCGCGCAGCGTTCGACCGGCACGCTGCGGCCGAACGGGCCCGGCATGCGGTCGAGGGCGGCGCGGAAGGAGGGCAGGTCGTCCTTGACGTCCCGGACCATGTCGGTGTCGACCCAGGTCATGTGGGCGGTGCCGACCGCGACGCCGCGGTGGGCGAGCTCGAGGCGGATGGCGTTGCCGAAGTGCTCGACGCCGGCCTTGGCCGCGCAGTAACCGGACATGCCAGGCAACGCCGCGAAGGCGGCGGCGGAGGAGACGAGGAGGTAGTACCCGCGGCGGGCGGACACCGCCGCGACCGTGGCGCCGACCGTGCGGACGGTGCCGATCAGGTTGACGTCGATGGTGCGGACGAGCGCCTCGAGGTCGCCGACCGCGATCGTGCCGCGGTTGGCGATGCCGGCGTTCGCGACGACGGTGTCGATGCCGCCGAACGCCTCGACCGTGCCGCGGACCGCGGCGTCGAGCGCCGCCTGGTCGGTCACGTCGGCTTCGAACCAGCGCGCGGCGTCGCCCAACGACGCGGCCAGGTCGGCGAGCAGGTCTGGCTCGAGGCCGACCAGGGCCACGCGGGCGCCGCGCGCCACGGCCAGCCGCGCGGTGTGCGCGCCGATGCCGCGGGCGGCGCCGGTGATGAACAGGACGCTGTCTTTCATGCGATCACCTCGGTGAGGGGGAGCCTACGACGCATGCCCGGCCTCCGCCGCCGCGACAGACGGCCTCGCCAGCCGAAGCCGCGACGCGCCCGCCGCGATCAGCGCTCACGAAACCGCGACCCGGCGATAGGCGTCAACGTCGAAGCGCCGAGTCCGGAGCCAGTACGACCACGTGTGCCCAGGCCAGAGGGCGGAAACACGGCCGGTGCGGTCCTGGTACCAGCTGTGGCACCCGCCCGACTGCCACACCGTCCCCGCCATCCGGCGGTCGACGAAGTCGACATAGCGGGCCTGGGCCGCCGGCGTCGGCTCCCACGCCCCGCCACCCGAGCGCCCAACATGCCGCAGCAAGCCCAACAGGTGGTCGAGCTGGCACTCGATCATGAACACGACCGACGTATGGCCCAGGCCGGTGTTCGGGCCGAGCAACAGGAACAGGTTGGGAAAGCCGGTGACCGACGACCCGAGGTACGCGCGCATGCTCCCGTCCCACGCCTGAGCCAGCGTGCGGCCGTCAACACCGCGGATAACGGAAGCCAACGGCGGATCGGTCACCTGGAACCCGGTCCCGAAGATGATCGTGTCAGCGGCATGAGCGACACCGTCCGCGGTGACGAGCGCGTCGCGGGTCACGCCGGTGATCGGCGAGGTGACCAGCGTGACATTCGGCCGGTTGAGCGCGGGATAGAAGTCGTCCGAGAGGAGCACGCGTTTGCAGCCCAACCGGTACGACGGCGTCAGCGCCCGCCGCAGCGCCGGGTCGGTGATCGACGCCGCGAGGTGGCGCCGGGCCGCCCGCTCGGCCAGGCCGACCAGCGGCGGATGCAGGAAACCCAACGCCGCCAGCTCGCGTCCCCAGTAGACGCCCGCCCGGGCGAGGCGCCGCAGCGCCGGCACGCGGGCGAAGGCCAGGCGTTCGCGCGCGGTGAGGTCACGGTCGCGGCGGGGCATCACCCACGGCGCGGTGCGCTGGAACAACGCCAGGCCGCCCACGGACGGCGCGATCCGGGGCACGAACTGCACCGCCGACGCGCCCGTGCCGATCACCGCCACCTGCCGGCCGCGCAGGTCCAGATCGTGGCGCCAGCGGGCCGAATGGAACGTCGTGCCCGCGAACGCGCTCAAACCAGGAAGGGCGGGCACCACCGGCTCCGACAGCGGCCCGCCGGCGGCGACCAGGAACTCCGCCGTGTACTGACCCGAAGAGGTGTCGATGACCCACCGATCGCCGACCCACGCTGCGCCCCGGACCTCGTGCCGCAGCCGCAACCGGGGGCGCAGCTCGGCCGCGCAGCCCCGCAGGTACGCCCAGATCTCCGCCTGCCCCGAGAAACTGCGGCTCCACCCGGGGTTCGGCATGAACGACAATGAATACATGTGGGACGGCACGTCGCAGGCACAACCCGGGTACGTGTTGTCGCGCCACGTGCCGCCCACCTCCGCCCCGCGATCGAAGATCAGGAAGTCGGTGTGCCCGGCCCGGCGCAACCGCAGGCCTGCCGCGATCCCGCCGAAGCCCGCGCCGACGACGGCGATCCGGGTGTGCCGGGACGATGCGGGCGCGGCGTCAGCGTCGGCGTCCATGATCGGCTCACCTCCACGAGCACTCCGACGGAGGCGACACCCATGACCGCCCCGCGCACCGCAGCCGACATCCGCGCGAGCCTCGAGCTCGCCCTCGCCAACGCCGTCGCCGAGAAAGGCTACGCCGCGACCACCATCGCGGACATCGTCGCCAACGCGCGCGTCTCGAAACGCACCTTCTACGAGCACTTCGCCGACAAGGAGGAGTGCCTGATGGCCCTCTACGGCGACGCCTGCACACGGATCATGGCCACCCTCCGCAGCGCCGGCGCCGTCGACCAGCCCTGGCCCGACCGCGTCCGCGCCCTCACCGACGCCTACCTCGGCACCCTCGACGCGCTGCTCCCCGTCAACCGCGCCGTGGTCGTCGAGATGCAGGCCGCCGGCGTCCGTGCCTACCGGATGCGCCAGCGCATGCAACGCGAGTTCGCCCAGACCCTCGTCGACCTGGTCGACACCGCCCGCACCACCAACCCCCGGATCGCGCCCCTCACCCCACCGATGGCGCTCGCCCTCGTCGGCGGCATCAACGAGCTCATGCTCGACGTGGTCGGCCCCAGCGGCGAACCCGGCGGCTCCTTCGCCGGCCTCCGCGACTCCGTCGTCGCCCTCTTCACCGCCGTCGTCCCGGAACACCCATGAACCAGGGCCCGGGCCCGCGGTGGTCCGGACCGTCGCTCCCGCCGGACAAATTCGCTGACGCATCAAGCCATGCCCGCGCGACAAGCCCAACGCTCGGCGGCTCGGCGGGGGTGGCGGCGTGCGGGCGACCAACTGTCCCCATTGGTGGGTGCGCTTAGCGGGCGCACAGGTGGTACACAGGGAACGGCTAAGGGAGGCACAGGGAAGGTCGGGACGATGGGGCGCATGGTCACGATCGGGGATGGGCGGCTGGCGGACTTTCGGCGGCTCGACGGCGCGCCCATCAGGGTGCTCGTCGTCGACGACGAGCCGACCTTGACCGACCTCCTGCAGCTGGCGCTCCGCTACGAGGGCTGGGAGGTGCGGGCCGCCGGCTCGGGCACCGAGGCCGTCAACGCCGCCAAGGCGTTCACGCCCGACGTCGTGGTGCTCGACGTGATGCTGCCCGACTTCGACGGGCTCGAGGTGATGCGGCGGCTGCGGGTGCACGCGCCCAACGTTCCGGTGCTCTTCCTGACCGCGCGGGACGCCGTCGAGGACCGGGTCGCCGGGTTGACCGCCGGAGGGGACGACTACGTGACCAAGCCGTTCAGCCTCGAGGAGGTGGTGGCGCGGCTGCGGGCGTTGCTGCGGCGCGCCGGCGTCGGGGTCAGCGCGCGCGAGGAGGCCGTGCTCACCGTCGGGGACCTCACCCTCGACGAGGACTCCCACGAGGTGCGCCGCGCCGGTAGCCTGGTCGCACTGACCGCCACGGAGTTCGAGCTGCTGAGGTTCCTGATGCGCAACCCGCGGCGGGTGCTCAGCAAGGCCCAGATCCTCGACCGGGTGTGGAACTACGACTTCGGCGGGCAGGCAAACGTCGTGGAGCTCTACATCTCGTACCTGCGGAAGAAGATCGACGCCGGGCGCGCACCGATGATCCACACGTTGCGCGGCGCCGGGTATGTCCTCAAGCCCGCCGACTGAGCCGCCGGAGGCGCCCTCCCCGGCGCCTCCGGCGCCTCGTGGCAGACGCCGGCGCACCCTGCGCGCCCGGCTGCTCGTCGTCCTGATCGCCCTGCTGGCGATCGTCCTGCTCACCGCCGGCACGATCACCACGATCGCCCTGCGCGAATCCCTGATCGGCCAGGTCGACCGCCAGCTCACCGCCACTGCGCAGCGGGCCGGCCTGCCCCCGGCCGGCGTGCGCCCGGACCGGCCACCCGACGGCGACCGACCGCCCCCCGACGGCGACCGGCCACCGGACGGCCAAGGCAACGGCCCACCCCCGCCCCGCCGCGGCGGACCGCCGGACCCGCCACCCCCGCCGTACGACTGGGTCGATGTCGGCCCCGCCATCAACGGCCAACCCCCGGACACCCTCGCCGCCGTCGTCAACGACGGCGCCGTCGCGCTGTCCGGCCGCCGCGACCCCGACTCCACCACCGAGATCCTCGCCGTGCCCGCAGCGGCCCACGCCGCCCTGGCCAGCGTCCCCGCCGACGGTCGCGCCCACACCCGCGACCTGGCTACCCTCGGCGAGTACCGGCTGGCCGCGCGCGACGACAGCGGCCGCACCGTCGTGATCGGACTCCCGCTCGACGCCGTCGACGACACGGTCCGCGACCTCGTCCTGATCGAGGCCGCCATCGCCCTCGCTGCCCTGCTGCTCGCGGGCGGCGCCGGTGCCCTCGTCGTCCGCCGTGAGCTGCGCCCGCTGGAACGCGTCGCGGCCACCGCCGCCCAGGTCACCGCCCTGCCGCTGGACCGGGGCGAGGTCGCGCTCCCGATGCGGGTGCCCGAGCAGGACACCGACCCCGACACCGAGGTCGGCCGGGTCGGCGCCGCCCTCAACCGGATGCTCACCCACGTCGGCGACGCGCTCGAGGCGCGCCAGGCCAGCGAGACCCGCGTACGCCAGTTCGTCGCCGACGCCAGCCACGAGCTGCGCACCCCGCTGGCCGCCATCCGCGGGTACGCCGAGCTGACCCGCCGCAACCCCGGCCCCGTGCCCGCCGACGTCGCCCACGCCATCCGCCGCGTCGAGTCGGAGAGCGCCCGGATGACCAGCCTCGTCGACGACCTGCTGCTGCTCGCGCGACTTGACGCCGGCCGCCCGCTGGAGGCCGACGCCGTCGACCTGACCGCCACCGTCCTCGACGTCGTCGGCGACGCCCACGTGGCCGGTCCCGCCCACCACTGGCGCCTGGATCTGCCGACCGAGGAGATCCTCGTCCGCGGCGACGGCCCACGCCTGCACCAGGTGCTCGCCAACCTGCTCGCCAACGCCCGTGTGCACACTCCGCCCGGCACCACCGTCGTCACCGGACTGACCACCGACGACGGAAGCGCCCTGCTGACGGTCACCGACGACGGTCCGGGCATCCCGCCGGAGCTGCAGGGGGAGGTCTTCGACCGGTTCGCCCGCGGGGACTCGTCCCGGTCGCGGGCGGGCGCCGGCAGCACCGGCCTCGGCCTGGCCATCGTGTCCGCCGTCGTGGGCGCCCACCGCGGCGAGGTCACGGTCGCCAGCGAGCCGGGCCGGACGGCCTTCACCGTACGCCTGCCGCTGTTCGCGGATGCCGCTAATCCGGACGCTGCCCGCCCTGATTGATGGCCGCGTTTGTGAAACGGGTCCACCGGGTACGAAACAGACATGGCCCGCACCATGGGATCCGGCATCGCGATCGGCCTGGCCATCGGCATCGTGCTCGGCCTGACGGTGTTCGACAACATCGCCATCGGCATCGGCGCGGGAATCGGCATCGGCCTGGCGATCGGCATCGCTCTCGGCGCCGGCAGGAACAACGGGGACAACCGCGCCCGCGAGGACGACTGACTGTCGTACCCGGATGCGAGCATCCCCACCATGAGCCCGCACGAGTCCCGCGCCCCGCGCACCGGCGGAGTCATCTGGCGGCGCACCGTGCCCGCCGCGCGCCAGGCCCGCATCCTGCCCGACGGCTGCACCGACCTGATCTGGTCGAGCCGCACCGGCCTGGTCATCGCCGGCCCCGACACCACCGCCGCGCTGGCCACCCTGACCGCCGGCGAGCGCATCGTCGGCCTGCGCTTCCCACCCGGCACCGGCCCCGCGGTCTACGGCGTCCCGGCCGCCGCGCTCACCGACCAGCGGGTCCGGCTCGACGCCGTCTGGCCGGCGGCGACCGTGCGCGAGATCGAGGAGCGGATGGGCGGCGACGACCCCGGTGACCTGCTCGACCGGGTCGCGGCCGCGCGCCTGGCCGCCGTCGGCGGTCCCGACCGGCGAGCCGGGGCGATCACGGCGGCGCTGGCCGCCGGCCGCACCGTGGGGGAGACCGCCGCCGGCCTCGGTCTCACCGAGCGCCACCTGCACCGGGCCAGCCGCGACCTGTTCGGCTACGGCCCCAAGACCCTGGCCCGCATCCTGCGGCTGCGCCGGGCGCTGGCCCTGCTCCGCGCCGGTGCGCCGAAGGCCACGGCGGCCGCCGACGCCGGCTACGCCGACCAGCCGCACCTGTCCCGCGACGTGCGCGCCCTGGCCGGTGTCACACTGAGCGACCTCGTCGACTAGGGCGCCGCGAACAGGTCGACGCCGTTGCCGTCCGGGTCGTGCAGCGTCGCGTAGCGCTGACCCCAGAACGCGTCGAAGGGCTCGACGCCGCCGTCCCAGCCGTCCGCCGTCATCCGCGCGTAGACCTCGTCGACCTCGGCCGGTGAGTCGCACCGGAACGCGATCGCGGTCCGCGCCGAGCCGGTCGGCGCCTGCCATTTCGGGTCGAACGACCGGATCGTCTCCACCGTGTCGAAGGCGAGCCGCAGCCCGCCGGGCAGCGCGACCTCGGCGTGCGGCTCTTTGTCGGCGGACGCCGGAATCGCCAACCCGAGGGCACGGTAGAACGCCAACGACCGCGCCATATCGGCCACGACCAGCCCGAAAAGATCGATTCGCAATGTCATGACCGCACCGTAGGCCCGGCCGCGGCCTCAGGTCTTGAACGAATCGGACCCGCACATGCCGGACAAAACACATCAGACGGTACGCTGCGGACGCTGCGCTAATCCGATCTCAAGCGTAGGGTCGGGGCACGGCACATGACTAACTCCTGTCACGGTGGGAAACAGGCGTGGTCTTCGCGATGACGCGGTGCCGGGGAGGACCGGGGCAGACAAACACCGCGCGCGACCGCGGGGGCGGTTGATGACGCGTGGGTGCGACGAGGGAGGAGACGGGCGGATGGAGCCTCATCTGGCCTACCTGGACGCTGGGTCGGGCAGCTTGATCGTGCAGGCGGTGGTGGCCGGCACGGCCGGCGTCGTGGTCGCCGCGAAGCTCTACTGGCGGCGGCTGACCAGCGTTTTCCGCCGCAAGACGCCAGCTGAGTCCAGTGCCACGAGCGCGCCGGCGGCGGAGACCACCACGCCGGCGACGGCCGACAAGGACTGAGCGTTCGGTGACACCAGAACACACCCGGCCGCACGCGGAGCCGGGTTCCTTCCGCGACCCCCAGACCCGTGTGTTCCACGCCGACGGCGAGGTGCTGCGCGGGCTGGGGGCGCAGGCCGCCCAGGACTGGAAGGCGCTGCGTGCCAGCGACTTCTTCGCCCGCACCCAGGCCGACGGCACGGTCACCGCGACCGACGAGGTCGACCGCGAGCTGCCCGGCGCGCCCGGCACCTGGAGCGCCACGCTGCGGCACGCGCCGCTGCCGTTCGTGAGCTATCCCTACGAGTGGTCGCACGCGATGCGGCAGGACGCCGCCCGGCTCCACCTCGAGCTCCTCCAGGAAGCGCTCAAGGCCGGCTTCACGATGAAGGACGGCTCGGCCTACAACCTGCAGTGGCGGGGCGCCGCGCCGGAGTTCATCGACGTCGGCTCGTTCGAGCCCGCGAAGCCCGGCGAGCCGTGGGCCGGCTACCGCCAGTTCTGCCAGACGCTGCTCTACCCGCTGATGCTGCAGGCCCACCTCGACCTCGACCCGCGGCCGCTGCTGCGGGCCCAGATCGACGGCATCGAGCCCGCCCAGATGCGCCGCCTGCTCGGTGGCACCAAGCGGCTGGCGGCCGGCGTGCTCAAGCACGTCCACCTGCACGACAGCGTCCAGTCGCGCAACGCCGACCGGAGCACGGGGGCCGTCCGCGAGCAGCTGCGCGACGCCGGCTTCAACAGCGAGCTGGTGCTGGCCGCCGTCCGCGCGATGACCAAGCTCGTCGACAAGCTCGACTGGGCCCCGCCGGCCACGCACTGGGGCGGCTACCGCGAGACCTGCAGCTACTCCGACGACGACCGGGCGGCCAAGCAGCGGTTCGTCGACCAGGCCCTGTCCGCCGCGGCGACGACGCGCCTGGTGCTCGACCTCGGCGCCAACGACGGCATCTTCTCCCGCCAGGCCGCGGCCAAGGCGGAGCACGTGGTCGCCGTCGAGGCCGACCCCGCCGTGGTCGACACGCTCTACCGCCAGCTGCGCGCCGAGGGCGACAAGCGGATCCTGCCGATCGTGATGGACCTCGCCGACCCGTCGCCGGGCGGCGGCTGGGGCGGCGTCGAGCGGGCCGGCTTCGCGGCCCGGGCGGCCCGGGCCGACGTCACGCTCGCCCTGGCCCTCGTGCACCACCTGGCGATCGGCCGCAACGTGCCGCTGCCGGGCATCGTCGACTGGCTGACCGGCATGGGCCGCACGGTCGTCGTCGAGTTCGTGCACGCCGAGGACCCGATGGCCCGGCGCCTGCTGGCCAACAAGCCCGACGGGCTCTTCCCCGACTACCACGTGGACACGTTCGTCCGGCTGCTCGGCGAGCGCTTCGACATCGCGCAAAGGGAGACGCTGCCCGGTGGCAGCCGCACCCTGATCGCGGGCGTCCGGCGTGACTGACGAGAAGCCCCGCAAACGGGTACGGACCTGGGCCAAGAGCGAGATCGCCCCGCTGCTGGAGATCCTGGCCCTGTGCGGCCTGGCCATCGCCCAGCCCCTGCTCGACGTCACCGGCCAGAGTCCCGACTTCTTCCTGTTCTACGGCGCCGGCCGGGGCGAGATCCTGCTGCTCGTCGCCCTGGTCACGGTCGTGCCGCCGCTGGCGCTCTGGGCACTCGGTGCGCTCACCGGGCTGGTCGGCGCGCGCACCCGCCGGATCACCCACGCGACCACGGTCGGCCTGCTGGTGGCCGCGATCGCCGTGCAGTTCGGCAAGCAGCTCCTGCCCATGCGCGGCCTACCGCTGGCCGCGCTCGGCGTCGCGGTCGGCGCCGGCATCGCGTACGCCTATTGGCGTTGGCGCGTCCCGGGCCAGCTGATGCGGATCGCGGCGATCGGCCCGCTGGTGTTCGTGGCCCTGTTCGCGTTCGCGTCGCCGACCTCGGCCGTCGTGCTGCCCTCGGCCGCGCTCAAGGCCCGGGCCGACGTCACGCAGACCAGGGACAGCCACCCGCCGGTCGTCATGCTGATGCTCGACGAGTTCCCGCTGGTCAGCCTGCTGGGCCCGGACGGGCGGATCGACAAGGCGAAGTACCCGAACATCGCGGCGCTGGCCGACAGCTCCACCTGGTACCGCAACGCGACCGGTGTCAGCGGCTGGACCCCCTACGCGATGCCGGCCATGCTCACCGGCCGCCACCCGGCCAAGGAGGTCGCGCCGCACTACGCGGCCTACCCCGACAACCTGTTCACCCTGCTCGGCGGAACCTACGACACCGACGTGCAGGAGACGATCACCGAGCTGTGCCCGCCGGCCGAGTGTGACGCCCAAGAGCGGCGGGACCGGCCCGGCGGGCTGCCGGCGCTGCTGCGCGAGGTGGCCGGCCTGTTCCGCCAGATCGCCTCGCCGCGCGACGAGCCGGCCAGCGATCCCGAGGCGTCCTACCGCGAGGACACCCTCGCCGAGGCGCGCTCCGGCGTGGCGCCCGGCGACCCCAAGTTCCGCTGGGACAGCCTCGACGACAACCAGCCGTCCCGGTTCACCTCGTTCCTCGACGGGCTGACCCCGACGCCGCGCCCGAAGCTGCACTTCCTGCACCTGCTGATGCCGCACACGCCGTGGAACTACCTGCCGTCCGGCACGCGGTACGAGGCGCCGGAGGACTTCCCGCTCGACGGGCCCGGCTGGGTCGAGACGGCCCGCGACCGCCACCTGGCCCAGGTCGGCTACACGGACCGGCTGGTCGGCAAGATGATCGACCGGATGAAGCAGACCGGGCTGTGGGACCGGGCCGCGCTGATCGTGACGGCCGACCACGGCGTCTCGTTCACGATGAACCACCAGGGCCGGGGGATGGGCGCCGTCGACGCCTCGCCCGAGGAGGTGCTCTGGGTGCCGCTGTTCGTCCGGACCCCGGCGCAGGCGGCCGGCGCGGTCGACGACCGCAACTGGCAGCACGTCGACCTGCTGCCGACGGTGGCCGAGCTCGCCGGCGTCTCGGTGCCGTGGGAGGTCGACGGGCGCCCGGCGTCCGCCTCGCCGCGGAACACCCCGGACCACACCTACAGCGACGTCCCCGGCAAACCGGTTAACGTCTCCGATACCGGAACATTCCAGAAGATCATCACCGGCCGGGCCGGTCCGCACATGGCGCCCCGGATCCACCCGGAACTGATCGGACAGCCCGTCGACGCGCACAGGGTCAGCGAAACCACCGGCCCGCGGGTGAAAATCGACAATGCCTCCGCGTTCGCCGACGTCGCGCCGGACACCGGCGTGCTCCCCGCGCTGGTCTACGGTGAGCTGCCCGGCGCGGTGCGCGACGGCACGCCCCTGGCGATCGCGATCAACGGCCGGATCGGCGCCGTCACCCAGGCGACCTGGGCCGACAAGCAGGGCCGGCGGTTCGCGGCGCTGGTCCCCGACGAGGGTCTCTTCCGGCCCGGGAGCAACGACGTGGCAGTCTACGAGGTCACCGGCGACGGGTTGCGGCGACTGCCGAACGCATAATGGCGTTCCAGGGTGTGGTAAATCCCTCGCCAACGGGGACCAGGGCGTGATTCCGGCCGATCATGCTAAACGATTACCGTTGTACTGAGGCGTAACAACGATGCGACATCCCCCCACCCGTCAAAAGCGAGGACCTGATGACCGATGTCAAGCTAGACCACCCGGCCGGACAGCTCTCGATGGCGGTACGCCCGGCCGTAGAGGGCCCCGCGGGCCTCGACGTCGGCGCGCTGCTGAAGGAGACCGGCTACGTCACCTACGACCCCGGTTTCGTCAACACCGCCGCGACCTCGTCCGAGATCACCTACATCGACGGTGACGAGGGGATCCTCCGCTACCGCGGATACCCGATCGAGCAGCTGGCCGAGCGTTCGAGCTTCCTCGAGGTGACCTACCTGCTGATCTACGGCGAGCTGCCGACCTCGGACCAGCTGGCCGAGTTCACCGACAAGATCCGCATGCACACCCTCCTGCACGAGGACTTCCGCGGCTTCTTCGACGGCTTCCCCCGCGACGCGCACCCGATGCCGGTGCTCTCCTCCGCGGTCAGCGCGCTGTCGACCTTCTACCAGGACAGCCTCGACCCGTTCGACCGCGACCAGGTCGAGATCTCCACGATCCGCATGCTGGCCAAGGTGCCGACGATCGCGTCGTACGCCTACAAGAAGTCGATCGGCCAGCCGCTGCTCTACCCGGACAACTCCCTCGGCTACGTCGAGGACTTCCTGCGGATGACCTTCGGCGTGCCGGCGACCAAATACGAGGTCGACCCGGTCATGGCCAAGGCCCTCGACATGCTGTTCATCCTGCACGCCGACCACGAGCAGAACTGCTCCACCTCGACCGTGCGGCTGGTCGGCTCGGCCAACGCCAACATGTTCGTGTCGGTCGCGGCCGGCGTCAACGCGCTGATGGGTCCGCTGCACGGTGGCGCCAACCAGGCCGTGCTGGAGATGCTCGGCCAGATCCAGGCCGACGGCGGCGACGTCAAGGCGTTCGTCAACAAGGTCAAGAACCGCGAGGCCGGCGTCAAGCTGATGGGCTTCGGGCACCGGGTCTACAAGAACTACGACCCGCGCGCCGCGATCGTCAAGAAGTCGGCGCAGGACGTGCTGTCCCGGATGAGCAAGCCGGACCCGCTGCTCGACCTGGCCATGCAGCTCGAGGAGATCGCGCTCGGCGACGACTTCTTCGTGTCCCGCAAGCTCTACCCGAACGTCGACTTCTACACCGGCCTGATCTACAAGGCGATGGGCTTCCCGACCCGGATGTTCACCGTGCTGTTCGCCCTGGGCCGCCTGCCCGGGTGGATCGCGCAGTGGCGGGAGATGATCACCGATCCGGCCACCAAGATCGGTCGCCCGCGCCAGCTCTACACCGGCGCTCCGAAGCGCGACTACGTCAACATCGAGCAGCGCTGACGGTAATCTGCACAAGATCCGGCAAATTGCGCGGTGAAGGTCGTCACCGGACGCCTTCGCAGGATTGACGCTACCGTCGGTGGGGCAATAGGCGGCACCGGCCGGGACCCGGCCGGTGCCGCTCGTACACCACAGGAGGCTCGCGTCACATGCAGGTCTGGCCCGGCCAGCGTTATCCCCTCGGGGCCACCTACGACGGCACCGGCACCAACTTCGCCCTCTTCTCGGAGGTCGCGGAGGGTGTCGAGCTGTGCCTGTTCGACGAGTGGGGGCTGGGCAACGAACGCCGGGTCACCATGCAGGAGGTCGACGCCTACGTCTGGCACGCCTACCTGCCCGGCGTCGAGCCCGGCCAGCGTTACGGCTACCGGGTGCACGGCCGGTTCGACCCGAGCGCCGGCCTCCGTTGCAACCCCAACAAGCTCCTGCTCGACCCCTACGCGAAGGCGATCGACGACGACGTCCGCTGGGACCCGGCGGTCTACGACTACGACTTCGACGATCCCGACCGGATGTCGACCACCGACTCGGCGCCGTTCGTGCCGAAGGCCGTGGTGGTCAACCCCTACTTCGACTGGGGCAACGACCGCCCGCCGCGGATTCCCTACCACGAGTCGGTCATCTACGAGGCGCACGTCCGGGGCCTGACCCGCCGGCACCCCGGCGTCCCGGAGGAGCTGCGCGGCACGTACGCCGGGATCGGTCATCCGGCGATCGTCGAGCACCTCAAGACGATGGGCGTGACGGCGATCGAGCTCATGCCGGTGCACCAGTTCGTGCACGACAACCGGCTGGTCGACCTCGGCATGCGCAACTACTGGGGCTACAACACCATCGGCTTCTTCGCGCCCTACCACGGCTACTCGGCGATGGGCCGGCTCGGCCAGCAGGTCCAGGAGTTCCGCGGCATGGTGAAGACCCTGCACGCGGCCGGCATCGAGGTGATCCTCGACGTCGTCTACAACCACACCGCCGAGGGCAACCACCTGGGCCCGACGCTGGGCTTCAAGGGCATCGACAACCCCAGCTACTACCGGCTCTCCGAGCAGGACCGGAAGTACTACGTCGACTACACCGGCACCGGCAACAGCCTCAACATGCGCAGCCCGCACTCCCTCCAGCTGATCATGGATTCGCTGCGCTACTGGGTGCAGGAGATGCACGTCGACGGCTTCCGCTTCGACCTCGCGGCCACGCTGGCCCGCGAGTTCTACGAGGTCGACCGGCTCTCGACGTTCTTCGAGGTCGTCCAGCAGGACCCGGTGGTGAGCCAGGTCAAGCTGATCGCCGAGCCGTGGGACATCGGGCCCGGCGGCTACCAGGTCGGCAACTTCCCGCCGGTGTGGACCGAGTGGAACGGCAAATACCGCGACACCGTACGCGACTTCTGGCGCGGCGAGCCCGCGACACTGGCCGAGTTCGCGTCGCGGATCTCCGGCTCGGCCGACCTCTACCAGGACGACGGCCGCCGGCCGTTCCACAGCATCAACTTCGTCACCTGCCACGACGGGTTCACGCTCAACGACCTCGTGTCCTACAACGACAAGCACAACGAGGCCAACGGCGAGGACAACCGTGACGGCGAGGGCCACAACCGGTCCTGGAACTGCGGCGTGGAGGGCCCGACCGACAACCCGGGCGTGCTCGCGCTGCGGGCCCGGCAGCGGCGCAACTTCCTCGCGACGCTGCTGCTCTCGCAGGGCGTGCCGATGATCGGCCACGGCGACGAGCTCGGCCGCACCCAGCGCGGCAACAACAACGCGTACTGCCAGGACAACGACCTCAGCTGGGTCGACTGGGAGCACGTCGACGAGAACCTGCTGGCGTTCGTCCGCAAGCTGACCGCGTTCCGGGCCCGGCACCGGGTGTTCCGCCGGCGGCGGTTCTTCAGCGGCTTGCCGGTGCAGACCCGCAGCGCCGGCGCGCCGCTGCCGGACCTCGCCTGGTTCACCCCCGAAGGTCGGGAGATGACCAACGAGGACTGGGGCAACCACTTCGGCCGGGCGGTGATGCTCTTCGTCAACGGCGAGGGCATCCGCGAGCGCGGCCAGTTCGGGCAGCGGCACCTCGACGACTCGTTCCTGCTGTGCTTCAACGCCCACGACGGTGACCTGCGGTTCACCGTGCCGAGCCACGAGTACGGACAGAAATGGGAGTCCGTGATCAGCACGGCGGAGTATCCGCAGGAGGGACAGCAGGTGGTGGAGGCCGGCGCGTCGATCGTGGTGCCCGACCGGTCCCTCGTCGTCCTCGACCGCACGATCTAGGGAGCCGGGGATGGCGACGCCGACCGCGACCTACCGCGTCCAGATCCGCCCCGACTTCACCTTCGACGACACGGCGGCCATCGCCGGCTACCTCGCCGACCTGGGCGCCAGCCACCTCTACAGCGCGCCGCTGCTGACGGCGGCGCCCGGCTCGGCGCACAACTACGACGTGGTCGACCACCGGGAGGCCAATCCGCAGCTCGGCGGCGAGGCGGGCCGGCGACGGCTGGTGGCCGCGCTGCGCCTGGCCCGGCTCGGCTTCGTCGTCGACATCGTGCCCAACCACGCCGGTATCGCGGTGCCCGCGGCCAACCCGGCCTGGTGGGACGTGCTCGAGCACGGGCGGGACTCCGCGTACGCCGACTGGTTCGACATCGACTGGTCCCGCGACCGGATCCTGGTCCCGGTGCTCGGCCACGACGGCGACCTCGACGCGCTCAAGGTCGAGGACGGGGAGCTGCACTACTACGAGCACCGCTACCCGATCGCGCCCGGCACCGGCGCCGGGACCGCGCGGGAGGTGCACGCCCGGCAGCACTACGAGCTGGTCGGCTGGCGGCGCGGCGACAGCGAGCTCAACTACCGCCGGTTCTTCGCGATCAGCGACCTGGCCGGCCTGCGGGTCGAGGACCCGGCGGTGTTCGACGCGACGCACGCCGAGGTGCTGCGCTGGGTCACGGCCGGCGACGTCGACGGCCTCCGGGTCGACCACCCCGACGGGCTCCGCGACCCGGTGGGCTACCTCGCCCGGCTGCGCTCCGCCGCCCCGGACGCGTGGCTGGTCGTCGAGAAGATCCTCGAATATGGCGAGGAGCTGCCCCCGGCCTGGCCGGTCGACGGGACCACGGGGTACGACGCCCTGCGCGAGGTCTGCGGCCTGTTCGTCGACCCGGCCGGCGAACGGGCCTTCACCGCCCTGGACACGTCGCTGACCGGGGTCACCGTGTCGTGGCCCGAGCTCACCCACGCCTGCAAGCTCGAGGCCGCGCACCGGCTCTTCCCGGCCGAGCTGCGCCGGCTCTCAGCGCTGACCCCGGAGCTGCCGGACGCCGCGGCCGGGCTCGCCGAGCTGGCGGCCAACTTCCCGGTCTACCGGTCCTACGGGTCCGACGGGCTGCGCCACCTCGCCCGCGCCCGCTCCGAGGCCGGTCGGCGGCGACCCGACCTGATCCCGACGCTGGACGCGCTCACCGCCCGGCTGCGCGACCCGGCCGACGAGCTGGGCCAGCGGTTCAGCCAGCTGACCGGTGCGGTGATGGCCAAGGGCGTGGAGGACACGGCCTACTACCGGTGGACCCGGTTCGTCGCCCTCAACGAGGTCGGCGGGGCGCCGGAACGGTTCGGGGTCGGGCTGGGCGAGTTCCACGGGGCCGCCGCGCGCCGTCAGCGCTCCTGGCCGCGCGGGATGACGTCGCTGTCGACGCACGACACCAAGCGCGGCGAGGACGTGCGGGCCCGGCTGGCGGTGCTCTCCGAGGTGCCGGACCGGTGGGAACGGGCGCTGAGCCAGTGGATGGCCGCGGCGCCGCTGCCGGACCCGGCCTTCGCGCACCTGCTCTGGCAGACGGTCGCCGGCGCCTGGCCGATTTCCAGGGAACGGCTCCACGCGTACGTGGAGAAGGCGGCCCGGGAGGCGTCGGTGTCGACGAGCTGGGCGTCGCCGTCCGCCTCGTTCGAAACGGCCCTGCACGCGGTGGTCGACGCGATCTACGACGACCCGGCGCTGGCGTCGTCGGTGTCGACCTTCGCCGGTGAGATCACGCCGGCGGGCTGGTCCAACGCGCTCGGCCAGAAGCTGGTGCAGCTGACCATGCCGGGGGCGCCCGACGTCTACCAGGGCACGGAGCTGTGGGACAACTCGCTGGTCGACCCCGACAACCGGCGGCCGGTGGACTTCGGCGAGCGGGCGGCGCTGCTGGGCCGGCTCGACGAGGGGTGGCTGCCGCCGATCGACGAGACCGGGGCGGCCAAACTGCTGGTGGTCTCGCGGACGCTGCGGCTGCGCCGCGACCAGCCGTCGCTGTTCTCGTCGTACCGGCAGGTGCCGGCGTTCGGGCCGGCGGCGGACCACGTCGTCGCGTTCGACCGGGGCGGCGCGATCGCGGTGGCCACCCGGCTGCCGGTCGGGCTGTCGCTGCGGGGCGGCTGGGGCGACACGTACCTGAGCCTTCCGTCCGTTCCCGATGACTCCGCGTCTTCGCGGCGTTTTACTGATTCGTTCACGGGAGAGGTCTACAGTGGTCGTCGGGTGCCAATGGCGGACCTGCTGGGCCGCTATCCGGTCGCCCTGCTGACCCCCGCCGAACCCGTGGTGGCGCCGTGACTGTGTTCTCCGTGTGGGCCCCGGACGTGTCCCGGGTGCGGCTGCGCCTCTCGGCCGGCGATGACCTCGATCTCTCGCGGGACCCGGCGCGGGCCGGTTGGTGGACGCTCGACGTGCCGTCCGCCGGGCCCGGCACCGACTACGCGTTCGTGCTGGACGACAACGAGCAGGCGCTGCCCGACCCGCGGTCGGCGTGGCAGCCGGCCGGCGTGCACGGTTTCAGCCGGGTCTACGACCAGTCGGCCTACGCCTGGTCGGACGGCGGCTGGACCGGTCGGCAACTGCCCGGCAGCGTGCTCTACGAGCTGCACGTCGGCACGTTCACGCCCGAGGGCACGTTCGACGCGGCGATCGAGCGCCTCGATCACCTGGTCCGCCTCGGCGTCGACCTGGTCGAGCTGCTGCCGGTCGGCGCGTTCAACGGCGACCACAACTGGGGCTACGACGGGGTCTGCTGGTTCGCGCCGCAGGAGTCCTACGGCGGGCCCGACGGCCTCAAGCGTTTCGTCGACGCCTGCCACCAGCGTGGGCTGGGGGTGGTCCTCGACGTCGTCTACAACCATTTCGGCCCTTCGGGGGCCTACGCGCCGATGTTCGGCCCCTACCTGTCCGAGGGCCCCGGCAACAGTTGGGGCGCCTCCGTCAACCTCGACGGGCCGCTGTCGGGCGAGGTCCGCTCCTACATCGTCGACAGCGTGGTGTCCTGGCTGCGCGACTATCACGTCGACGGGCTGCGGCTCGACGCCGTGCACGCGCTGGTCGACCGCGGCGCCACCCACCTGCTGGAGGAGTTGGCGGTCGCCGTCGACACGCTCTCGACCCACCTGGGCCGGCCGCTGTCGCTGGTCGCCGAGTCCGACCTCAACGACCCGAAGCTGATCACCGCGCGCGAGGGTGGCGGCTACGGCCTGACCGGGCAGTGGAACGACGACGCCCACCACGCGCTGCACACGCTGCTGACGGGGGAGCGGCAGGGCTACTACGCCGACTTCGGGTCGCTGCAGACGCTGTCGGACGTGCTGACCGGGGCGTTCTTCCACGCGGGCACGTGGTCGTCGTTCCGCCAGCGGGTGCACGGGCGGCCGGTCGACCGCTCCCGCGTGCCGGGTCACCGCTTCGTCGCGTACCTCCAGAACCACGACCAGATCGGCAACCGCGCGGTCGGCGACCGGCTGACGGCGTCGCTGTCGCCGGGCCTGCTCCGCGTGGGCGCGGTGCTGCTGTTCACGGCGCCGTTCACCCCGATGCTGTTCATGGGCGAGGAGTGGGGCGCCACGACGCCGTGGCAGTTCTTCACCAGCCACCCGGAGCCGGAGCTCGCGGCCGCGGTCGTCACGGGCCGGCGCCGCGAGTTCGCCGCGCACGGCTGGCCTGAGGGCGACGTGCCGGACCCGCAGGACCCGGCCACCTACCTGCGGTCGCGCCTGGACTGGGCCGAGATCGACAAGCCGGAGCACGCGGAGCTGCTGGCCTTCTACACCCGCCTGATCGCGCTGCGGAAGTCGCACCCGGACCTGTCCGACCCGCGCCTCGACAAGATCGAGGTAACGCACGGCGACCAGTGGCTGGTCATGCACCGCGGCGGGGTGGCGGTCGCGGCCAACCTGGCCGGAAAGCCGCAACGCATCACCCTGCCGGGCTTCATCCGCTCGGTCCTGCTGGCCACGGAAACGGGCGCGACGGTCATGCGCGACGGGGTGCAGCTCCCGGCCGAGTCCGCGGTGATCGTCGCTCTCGCCTGAGTCAGTCGCAGCCGTAGCCGTCGTCGTCGTTGTCCAGGCCGTAGATGTCGTCGCCGATGACCTTGACCGGCCCGCTGACGTAGGCGGGCCCGTTGCCGCTCCCGCCGGCACAGTCCACATCGGACGCGATCGGCACGCAGCCGCTGTAGTTGGGGTCGCACTCGCGGGTCGCGGTCCTCGTCCCGACGGCGACCACCTGGGTGACGGGCTTGCGGGTGACGACGTCGCTCACCAGCTTCTTGGCGGTCTGCCTCCCGTCGGTCAGCGTCACCTCGTAGGTCAGCGTCCGCTGCCCGGCGACACCCTTGGTGCGCACCTTCTTCGTGCCGGACGCCAGCGTCGCGTCCTTGACGGTCCGGGTCGCGTACGCGATCCGCTTGGTCTCCTTGACCATCTTCGTCTCGACAACGGGCGCGGCCGGCGCCGCTTCGGTCGCGCTCGGCTCGACCGCCTCCGGCGTCTGCTCGACGGCCGCGATCCCGGTCGGCACGGGCAGGGCGGCGTCGACGGGCCTGGTCGGTGTCGCGCTGCCACACCCGGCGACCAGCACCACCGCCGCGCCGACGGCCACCATCCGCGCCACCACGCCTCGATTCGTCATCGTCGCAGTCTGTCGCCGGACCGATGCCGGCCACCACGCACTCTCGTACGGACCGTGACCCCCGACAAGCGTCTCCACCCCACCCGATCGACGCGAAGGCGGTCATTCGAAGAGCGACCGGCTGACAACCCATCCGGTTGAGGCGTCGCGGCCTTGCGCGGACCGCACACGGTGTGCGACGGCGGGTCTGGACGGAGAGCGCTCCAAGGTTTCTAATGGTGGCCATGAATCGATCGCTCTCAGTGGGGTGGTGTGCACAGTCCGTGTGCATTCGCCGGCCGAGCCGTATCCGGCGGTCCTGGGCGGCGTTTGTTTGGCAGCCCTACTGAGCGGAGACGAGGTTTGAGCAGCACACCAGCGCGACCCGCCGTCACACCGGTGCCCCCGCAGAGTTGGCGCGACCTGCGGGACATTCGGATCCGCGCGCTCAACGAGTCGCCCATGGCGTTTCTCTCCGAGCCCGGCGAGCCAGCGTCCTGGTCGCGGGCGCACTGGATGGCGGCCTGCGAGCGGTCACACTGGTTCATCGCCTGGACCGGCGACGTCGCGGTCGGGCTGGGACGGGTCGCGAACTACCCGGACGAGTCTCCCCGCCTCCATCTGGAGGCGATGTGGGTGGACCCGCCCAGTCGCAAGCAGGGCATCGGCAAGGACCTGCTGGCTTACGCCGAGGCCTATGCCCGCGGCTGCGGCGAGACCACCCTCGGCCTCTGGGTCGTCCGCGGCAACGACGCCGCGCTGCGCCTCTACGAGTCGCACGGCTACGCGCCGACGGGGCGGGAGGGTCCGCTTCCCGACGGCCGGCACGAGCAGGAGTTCGCACACCGACTGACGTAGCCAGGACCCATCCGACGCTGGGGAGGAGCGCCGAGTGGACGCGTGGTTCGACGTGGCGATCAACCTGGTCGCCGCGTTCATCGGCTTTCTCGTCGGCCTGGCGTGGCAGGCGGCGGCCCGGCGCTACCGGTTCCGCGGCCCGCGCCGTTTCTGGCAGCCCTTCTCGGGCGACCGATGCTCCTTCGCGGTCGGCCGCCTCCAGGCCGATGTGCTGCTCGATGCGGAAGCCGTTGACGAGCTCTTCCGTGACGTCCTCAGCCCGGACGACCGTCGGAAACTGGGCGAACGCCTGACGAACCACCTCGACGCACAGGAGAATTCCGGTCTGATCGGGCTGGGCGACCTGCAGGCGTTGATGTACATCAACCGCCGGCTGGACGAGGCCGGCATGCCGCACGTCCTCTCGGTCATCGATGCCGGCAGCGGCGCAGCCGAAGGGCGCAACCTCGTGCTGATCGGCGGCGACGACGTCAACCCGCGTACCCGGGCGCTCACCGAGCGGCTGGGCTGCAGCTACCGCCACGTGACGCGCGGCGGCCGCAACACCGTGTGGGACTCGCGTCTCGACGAGTACCACGGCATCCGCGACCTCCGGCCCGAGGTGCCGAGTGGCTCGACGACCGTCGAGCACGGCATCGTCGTCCGGGCCGACCGGCGACAGCCGACCGGGCAACTGATCTCGTTCCTCGTGTTTGCCGGCGCCCACGGGCTCGGCACGCTGGCCACGGCCCGAGCCGCGTTCGACAACCTCGAGGAGATGGCGGCGTACCACCGCAGGTTTCCCTCGGGATTCGAGTGCGTGGTGCGTTATGTCCGCGACCTGAACACCCGCGGCGAGCTCGTCCGCGAGCGGATCGAGACCTTCGGCGCCCGCGGGCTCGCCGAGGTCTGACGTCCCGCCGGCCGCAACCCATCACCGTGCCGGACTTCATCCGCGCGCCGGAACCCGTACGCCAGCCGCCCGGCGTGCTCGCTCCGCGCGTGGTGCCGGTCACCGCCGCGTAGCGAACGCGTCAAGAAAGCGTCGGGCCGCGTATGGAAGTCGTCGCGACCCGTTCCGCGACCGAATCAGAGCGGATTTCATCCTTCTGGCGCCTGTCCGACGTCCAGGCTGCCCTCGATTCGATGAATAGGAGTTACGCACGTGATTGACGTGCTGCTGGTACTCGTGACGGTGGCGTGCTTCGCCATCCTCGGACTGGTCGTGCGGGGGGTGTCGAAGCTGTGAGCGCCGTCAACCTGATCGGCCTGATCGTTTCGGCCGCGCTGGCGGTCTTCCTGTTCGCCGCCCTGCTGTTCCCGGAGCGCTTCTGATGAGCATGACTGCCGCGGGCGTGGTGTTCATCCTCTCGCTGGTCGCTGTTCTGGCGGTCGCCTACAGGTACTTCGGCGACTACATGTACCGCGTGGTCGTCGGCAGCCGTCACTCGGTGGCCGAGCGGGGCATCTACAAAGTGCTCCGCGTCAACCCCGAGGGCGAGCAGAGCTGGAAGGCGTACGCGGGCAGCCTGCTCGCCTTCTCCGCGATCTCGCTCCTGTTCCTCTACGGGCTGCTCCGCCTCCAGAACGTGCTGTGGCCGAACCCGGACTTCCCCGGCGTCACCAACCACATCGCCTGGAACACCGCCGTCTCCTTCGTGACCAACACGAACTGGCAGGCGTACTCGGGTGAGTCGACCATGACCCACCTGTCGCAGATGGCCGGCCTGGCGGTGCAGAACTTCGTCTCCGCCGGCGTGGGCATCGCGGTGGCCGTGGCCTTCGTCCGCGGTTTCGCCCGCCGTCGGACCAACGAGCTCGGCAACTTCTGGGTCGACCTGACCCGGATCACGCTGCGCGTCCTGCTGCCGGTCGCCGTCCTCGGCGCGATCGTGCTGATCATCGGCGGAGCGGTGCAGAACTTCTCCGGCGGCCACGACGTGACCACGTTGACCGGCGGCACCCAGACGATCACCGGCGGGCCGGTGGCCAGCCAGGAGGTCATCAAGGAGCTCGGCACCAACGGTGGCGGCTACATGAACGTCAACAGCGCGCACCCGTTCGAGAACCCGACGAGCTGGACCAACTGGATCGAGCTGTTCCTCATCCTGCTGATCCCGGTGTCGCTGCCCCGGGTGTTCGGGCGGATGGTCGGCCAGAACCGGCAGGGCTACGCCATCATCGCCGTGATGGGCATCCTGGCCATCGCCAGCATCGCCCTGACCAACGTGTTCGAGATCGGTGGCGCCGGGACGGTCCCGCACGCGGTCGGCGCCGCGCTCGAGGGCAAGGACATGCGGTTCGGCGTCTCGAACTCCGCGACCTTCGCCTCGATAACCACACTGACGTCGACCGGTGCGGTCAACTCGTTCCACGACTCCTACACCGCGCTCGGCGGCATGATGCCGATGTTCAACATGATGCTCGGTGAGGTGGCGCCGGGCGGTGTCGGCGCGGGTCTCTACGGCATGCTCGTGCTCGCCGTGATCACCGTCTTCGTCGCCGGCCTGATGGTCGGCCGGACTCCGGAGTACCTGGGCAAGAAGATCGGTGCTCGCGAGATCAAGTTCGCGTCGATCTACTTCCTGATCACGCCGCTGCTGGTGCTGTCCGGCGTGGCCGCGGCGATGGCGACGGACAACCACATGACGATGCTGAACGTCGGGCCACACGGTTTCTCCGAGGTGTTGTACGCGTTCACGTCGGCGGCCAACAACAACGGCTCCGCGTTCGCCGGCATCACCGTCAACACGGGCTGGTGGGACACCGCGCTCGGTCTCGCGATGCTGTTCGGCCGGTTCCTGCCGATCATCATGGTGCTCGGCCTGGCCGGATCCCTGGCCAGCCAGCAGCCGGTGCCGGAGTCCAAGGGCACGTTGCCGACGCACAAGCCGCTGTTCGTCGCGATGCTCGTCGGCGTCACCGTGATCCTGGTCGCGCTGACCTTCCTGCCCGCCCTCGCTCTCGGCCCGCTGGCCGAAGGCCTCTGAGCCGCCGTCCACAAAGGATAATGGAGATGACTGTCACGACCACACCGGCCGGCGCGCCGCGCCGGATCGGCGGCGGCCTGCTCGACCCCCAACAGCTCTGGAAGTCGTTGCCCGACGCGCTTGCCAAGCTCGATCCGCGCACCCTGTGGCGCAACCCCGTCATGTTCATCGTCGAGATCGGCGCGGTGTTCACGACCGTGCTGGCCATCGGCGACCCGTCGCTGTTCGCCTGGCTGATCACCGTCTGGCTCTGGCTCACCGTGGTCTTCGCGAACCTCGCGGAGGCGGTCGCCGAAGGCCGCGGAAAGGCCCAGGCGGCCACGCTGCGGGCGGCCAAGCGCGACACCATCGCGCTGCGGCTCGTCGAATGGACGCCGGGTCAGGACCGCACCCGCTACCGCGAGGAGTCCGTCGCGGCCTCCGCGCTCCGGCTGGGCGACATCGTCTACGTCGAAGCCGGCCAGACGATCCCCGGCGACGGTGACGTCGTCGAGGGCATCGCCAGCGTCGACGAGTCGGCGATCACCGGTGAGTCGGCACCGGTCATCCGGGAGTCGGGCGGCGACCGCAGCGCGGTCACCGGCGGCACCAAGGTGCTGTCCGACCGGATCGTCGTCAAGATCACCCAGAAGCCGGGCGAGAGCTTCATCGACCGCATGATCGCCCTGGTCGAAGGTGCCTCCCGCCAGAAGACCCCCAACGAGATCGCGCTCAACATCCTGCTGGCCGCGCTGACCGTCATCTTCCTGTTCGCGACGGTCACGCTCCAGCCGATGGCGATCTTCGCCAAGGCCTTCCAGGGCGCGGCGCCGGACACGCTGGCGCTGAACGCGAACGGCATCTCCGGCATCGTGCTCGTCTCGCTGCTGGTCTGCCTGATCCCGACCACGATCGGGGCCCTGCTGTCCGCGATCGGCATCGCCGGCATGGACCGCCTCGTCCAGCGCAACGTGCTGGCCATGTCGGGCCGTGCCGTCGAGGCCGCGGGCGACGTCAACACGCTGCTGCTCGACAAGACCGGAACGATCACCCTCGGCAACCGGCAGGCGTCGGAGTTCCTGCCCGTCGCGGGCGTCACACCGGAGACCCTCGCGGACGCGGCCCAGCTGTCCAGCCTCGCCGACGAGACGCCCGAGGGCCGCTCGATCGTCGTGCTGGCCAAGCAGGACTACGGCCTGCGGGCCCGCGAGGAAGGCCTGGTGCCGCACGCCCAGTTCGTGCCGTTCAGCGCCGAGACGCGGATGTCCGGTGTGGACCTCACGGACCGGCGGATTCGCAAGGGCGCCGCGTCCGCGGTGATGAAGTGGGTACGCGAGAACGGCGGCCACCCGACCGAGCAGGTCGGCGACACCGTGGACGCGATCTCCGGCTCCGGTGGCACCCCGCTGGTCGTGGCCGAACACGTCGAGGGCCAGGCGGCCCGCGCCCTGGGCGTCGTCCACCTCAAGGACGTCGTCAAGGCCGGCATGCGGGAGCGGTTCGACGAGATGCGCCGCATGGGCATCCGTACCGTCATGATCACGGGTGACAACCCGCGCACCGCGAAGGCCATCGCGGACGAGGCCGGCGTCGACGACTTCCTCGCCGAGGCCAAGCCCGAAGACAAGATGGCGCTGATCAAGAAGGAGCAGGAGGGCGGCCGCCTGGTCGCCATGACCGGTGACGGCACCAACGACGCGCCCGCGCTCGCGCAGGCCGACGTCGGCGTCGCGATGAACACCGGCACGTCGGCCGCGAAGGAGGCCGGCAACATGGTCGACCTCGACTCGGACCCGACGAAGCTGATCGAGATCGTCGAGATCGGCAAGCAGCTGTTGATCACCCGGGGCGCGCTGACGACGTTCTCGATCGCCAACGACATCGCGAAGTACTTCGCGATCATCCCGGCCATGTTCGCGGGAATCTACCCGAGCCTGGACGCGCTCAACATCATGAAGCTGAGCAGTCCGGAGTCGGCGATCCTGTCGGCGGTGGTCTTCAACGCGCTGGTCATCATCGCGCTGATCCCGCTGGCCCTGCGCGGTGTGCGCTACCGGCCCAGCAGCGCGTCCAAGCTGCTGACCCGCAACCTATGGATCTACGGCCTCGGCGGGATCGTCGTCCCGTTCGTGGGCATCAAGATCATCGACCTGATCGTCCAAGGGATCTTCTGATGCGCCTTCCTTCCTGGATCTCACAGCATCTGGCGGCGTTGCGCGCCGTCCTGGTGTTCACCGTCATCCTGGGCCTCGCGTACCCCTTCGTGGTGTTCGGCGTCGCCCAGCTCCCCGGCCTGCGCGACAACGCGAACGGCTCGATCGTGCAGGGTGCCGACGGCAAGGACGTCGGCAGCTCGCTGATCGGCCAGTCGTTCACCGACGCCGACGGCAACGCGGTCCTGACGTACTTCCAGTCACGTCCGTCCGCCGCGGGTGACGGCTACGACCCGACCTCGACGTCCGCGTCGAACCTGGGTCCGGAGAGCATCGAGGACACCCTGCCGGTCCCCGGCGCGGTGGACGAGGAGGGCAACCCGGACGAGGGCTCGCAGAGCCTGCTCACGCAGGTCTGCGCGCGCAGCGTCGAGGTCGGCGAGCGCGAGGGCGTCTCCGGCGCCCGCCCGTTCTGCACCGCGGACGGCGTCGGCGCGGTCCTGCGCGTCTACTACTCGGAGGGCCTGACCGGCACCGTGACCCGGGCCGTCAGCGTCAACCAGGCCGCACCCGCGACGCCGTTCATCGCCACCTACCAGGGCGTCACGGTCGAGGCCGCCAAGCCCGGCGAGGACTACTCGGGTGGCGTGCTCGTCCCGATCCGCGGCGACGCTCCGGCGAAGCCGGCCGTGCCCGCGGACGCGGTGACCGCGAGCGCCTCCGGTCTCGACCCGCAGATCAGCGAGGAGTACGCGCAGCTCCAGGTGGCCCGGGTCGCGCGTGAGCGCGGCGTGGACCCGGCGGCGGTGCGCGAGCTGGTCGAGGAGAACACCACGGGCCGGGCGCTGGGCTTCATGGGTGAGCCCGCGGTGAACGTGCTCCGACTCAACATGGCACTCGACCGCGAGCTTTCGGGTCGCTGACGGAGGCGGGGCGGTTCCGGGACATGGCACGCGGAGAACTGCGCATCTATCTCGGGGCCGCCCCGGGAGTCGGCAAGACGGTGGCCATGCTCGACGAGGCGCGACGCCGGATCGAGCGTGGCACCGACGTGGTCGTCGGCCTCGTCGAGACGCACGGCCGGGCCTTCACCGCCCGGATGATCGGTGACCTGGAGGTGGTGCCGCGCCGCACGGCGGAGTACCGCGGCGCCTCCTTCACCGAGCTCGACGTCGACGCCGTCCTGGCCCGGCGGCCGGAGGTCGCGCTCGTCGACGAGCTCGCGCACACCAACGTGCCCGGATCGCGCAACGAGAAGCGCTGGCAGGACGTCCAGGAGCTGCTCGACGCGGGCATCACCGTGCTGTCCACGGTGAACGTCCAGCACCTCGAGTCGCTCAACGACGTGGTCGAGCAGATCACCGGGATCGTCCAACGGGAGACCGTGCCCGACAGCGTCGTGCGCGCCGCCGACCAGGTCGAGCTGGTCGACATGACACCGGAGGCGCTGCGCCGGCGGATGGCGCACGGGAACATCTACCACAAGGACAAGATCGACGCCGCGCTCGGCAACTACTTCCGGGTCGGCAACCTGACCGCGCTGCGCGAGCTGGCCCTGCTCTGGCTCGCCGACAAGGTCGACCAGCAGCTCGAGCGTTACCGGGACGCGCACGGGATCGGCAAGACCTGGGAGACCAGGGAACGCGTCGTCGTCGCCGTGACCGGCGGTCCCGAGGGCGACACGCTGATCCGGCGCGCCGCCCGGATCGCGGCCCGCGGCAAGGGCACGGACCTGATGGCGGTGCACGTCGCCAACTCCGACGGGCTGACCGGCGCCGACCCCGCCCTGCTGGCCAAGCAGCGCCTCCTCGTGGAGAGCCTGGGCGGCAGCTTCCACCAGGTGGTCGGCGGCGACATCCCGCGCGCCCTGCTCGATTTCGCCCGCGGCGTCAACGCCACCCAGCTCGTCCTAGGCGTCAGCCGGCGCGGGCGGTTCGCCCAGCTGGTCACCGCGGGCGTCGGCGTCACCACGTCGGCCCGCTCGGACGCGATCGACGTGCACCTGGTGCCGCACCCCGAGGTCGGCCGCGGCCGCCTCGCGGTGCCGGCACCCGCGCTCTCGCCCCGGCGCCGCCTGATCGGCTTCGCGCTCGTGCTCGCCGGCCTGCCCGCGCTCGCCGGCGCGCTGCTCCCGCTGCGTCCCGACCTCTCGCTGCCGAGCGAGATGCTGCTGTTCCTGGCCGCGGTCGTCGGCATCGCCCTCGTCGGCGGCATCTGGCCCGCGCTGCTCGCCGCGGTGGGGGCGTCCCTCCTGCTCAACTACTTCTTCACCCCGCCGACCAACCAGTGGACGATCGCCGAGCGCGAGAACATCCTGGCGCTGGCCGTCTTCGTGGCCATCGCGGCCGCCGTGTCGTGGATCGTCGACGTGGCGGCCCGCCGCACCCGCGAGGCCGCGCAGGCCAGCGCCGAGGCGCAGACCCTTTCCACGGTGGCCGGCAGCGTGCTGCGCGGCACCGGGCCGCTCACCGCACTGCTGGAGCGGTTGCGGGAGACGTTCGGGCTCGAGACGGTGACGCTGCTGGAGCGCCGCACCGGCGCCGGCGAGCGCCCGGACCGGCAACGCAGCCCGCAGTCCTGGGACGTCGCCGCCAGCGTCGGCGGACCGCCGTGCTGCGCGCCCGGCGAAGCGCAGACCGAGGTCGCCGTCGACGACAGCCTCGTGCTCGCGCTGCGCGGGCGGACCCCGGCGGCCGCCGACCGCCGGCTGATCGAGGCGTTCGCGGCGCAGGCCGCCGTCGCCCTGCGGCACGAGCGGCTCGCCGAGCAGGCGGCCCAGGCACGCCCGCTGGCCGAGGCCGACCGGATGCGGACCGCCCTGCTGGCGGCGGTCAGCCACGACCTGCGTACACCCCTGGCCTCCGCCAAGGCCGCCGTCGACAGCCTGCTCGGCGAGGAGGTGGCGTTCTCCGACGAGGACCGCGACGAACTGCTCGCCGCCGCCAACGAGTCGCTCGTGCGGCTCGGCCGCCTCGTCGACAACCTGCTCGACCTGAGCCGGCTCCAGGCGGGCGCGCTCGGCGTGACCCTCGCGGAGATCGGCCTGGAGGACGCGGTGCCCCGGGCGCTGGACGAGCTCGGCCCGAACGGCCTGGTGGTGCGGTCCGACCTCACCGCCGACCTGCCGGCCGTCGCCGCGGACCCGGGCCTGCTCGAGCGGATCCTGGTCAACCTGATCGCCAACGCGCTGCGGTTCAGCCCGCCCGGCCGGCCGCCCCAGGTCACGGCCCGCTACCAGGACGACCGGGTCGAGCTGCGGGTGGTCGACCACGGCCCGGGCATCCCGGAGCCGGACCGCGACAAGGTGTTCGTCCCCTTCCAGCGGATGGGCGATCGCGACAACCACAACGGCGTCGGCCTCGGGCTGGCGCTGTCCCGCGGCCTCGCGGAGGCGATGGGCGGCACGCTCGTGCCGGAGACCACCAACGGCGGCGGCCTGACCATGGTGCTCGCGCTCCCCGCCGCGGTGTCACCCGGCGACGGCGCCGCCACCGAGGCGGTCGAGCGGGCCGTCCGGGAACGCCGACACCGGCGATGATGCGCCGCCGGAGCCGTGACCGGCCGGGGGGCTGACGGGTGTTGCCTGCGGGGTCAGAGGCGGTGCTTCTGGACCTTGCCGAGGGCGTTGCGGGGGAGGGCGTCGACGAAGACCACCTCGCGGGGGCGCTTGTGTGCCGACAGCGTGGCGGCCACATGCTGGACCAGCACGTCCGGGGCCACGGCGTCGGCCACTACGTACGCGACGACGCGCTGGCCCAGGTCGTCGTCGGGCCGGCCGACCACCGCGGCCTCGCGCACGGCCGGGTGGGTGAGCAGGGCGTCCTCGATCTCGCCGGCGCCGACCCGGTAGCCGCCCGTCTTGATGAGATCCGTCGAGGCGCGGCCGACGATGCGGTGGACGCCCTCGCCGTCGATCGTGGCGACGTCGCCGGTGCGGAACCAGCCGTCGGCCGTGAACGCGGCCCGGTTCGCGTCCGGCCGGTCCAGGTAGCCGGCGAAGACCGTGCTCCCGCGGATCTCCAGCGCGCCCGGCGTCGTGCCGTCGTGCGCGATCGGGTGGCCGGCCTCGTCGACCAGGCGGGTCTCGACTCCCTTGACCGGGATGCCGACCGCGCCCGGCGCTCGGCGACCGTCGGCGCGGGTGGCGACCGTGATGAGCGTTTCCGTCATGCCGTAGCGCTCGACCGGGGCCTGGCCGGTCAGTTCACGCAGCTTCGCGAAGACGCCGGCGGGGAGGGCGGCGCTGCCGGAGACCAGGAGGCGCGCGCCCCGCAAGGCGCGCGCGGCGTCCGGGTCGGCGACCACGCGGTGCCAGATCGTGGGCACGGCGAAGTAGAGGCTGCCGCCGGCCGCGGCGAGCAGGTCCGGGCGGGGCCGGCCGGTGTGGTGCAGGCGGCTGCCCGTGCGCAGCGGGCCCAGGACGCCGAGGACCAGGCCGTGTACGTGGTAGAGCGGCAGCGCGTGCACCAGACGGTCGTCCGGCGTCCAGTCCCAGGCGTCGGCCAGGCCGTCGAGGCAGGCGGCGATCGCGGTGCCGGTGATCGGGACGCCCTTGGGCTTGCCCGTCGTGCCGCTGGTGTAGAGGACGAGCGCGGTGCGGTCGGTCGCCTCGGGGTCGGGCCAGGGCGCGCTGTCCCGCGGGGCCGGGACCGCCTCGATGCCCGGCGGCGCGGCGTCGGCGTTGAGGAGGAGGTCGGCGCCGGAGTCGCGGAGGATGTGGTCGCGCTCGCCCGGCCCGGCGTCGGGTGGGACGGGGACGATGGGCACGCCCGCCGCGAGGCCGCCGAGGACCGCGGCGACGGTGTCCACGGTGGAGGTGGCGAGGACGGCGGCGGCCCGGGCGCCGGCGACGCGGCGGGCGACGGCGCCGGCGCGGCCGGCCAGGTCGGCGAAGGAGACGGCCTCGTCACCGAACCGGACCGCGTCGGGTCGGTCGGTTCCGGCGGCTCCGGTGCCGGTCAGGGCGGGCAGGAGGGACACCCGGTCAACGCTGCCACACGGGCGCCGGGCCGTCCGCGCCGGGCCGTAGTTCGAGGACAACCGCCCGTAACCCTTCCAGTGGACCGCGTGTCGTGGGAGCTTTGTGGGTACATGGGGGTGATCCCTCTCCTACGGGCGGTGACTGATGGGCGAAGAGGTCGACCAGCGGGAGTTCACCCGCGAAGACCGGGCGCGCTACCGGCAGAAGGTGCGCCGCTGTCTCGACGTGTTCGCGGAGATGCTGCGCGAGGCACGCTTCGATTTCGAGCGGCCGCTGACCGGCATGGAGATCGAGCTCAACCTCATCGACGACTCGGCGGACCCGGCGATGCGCAACGCCGACGTGCTCGCCGCCGTCGCCGACCCGGCGTTCCAGACGGAGCTCGGCCAGTTCAACGTGGAGATCAACGTGTCGCCGCGGCGGCTCGGGGCGCGCGGCTCGGCCGAGTTCGAGACCGACATCCGGGCTTCGCTGAACGCCGCGGAGGACAAGGCGCGCGCGGTCGGCGCGCACATGGTCATGGTCGGCATCCTGCCGACGCTGCGGCAGAGCCACCTGACGGTCGAGTCGTTGTCGGCGAACCCGCGCTACGCGCTGATCAACGAGCAGATCTTCGCGGCCCGCGGCGAGGACCTGACGATCCGGATCGACGGCGTGGAGCGGCTCAACACGACCGCCGACACGGTCGCGCCCGAGGCGGCCTGCACGTCGACCCAGTTCCACCTGCAGGTGTCGCCCGCGCAGTTCGCGTCCTACTGGAATGCCGCACAGACCATCGCCGGCGTCCAGGTCGCGCTGGGCGCGAACTCGCCGTTCCTCTACGGCAAGGAGCTGTGGCGCGAGACCCGGATCCCGCTGTTCGAGCAGGCCACCGACACCCGTTCGGAAGAGATCAAGGCGCAGGGCGTACGCCCGCGGGTCTGGTTCGGCGAACGCTGGATCACCTCGGTGTTCGACCTGTTCGAGGAGAACGTCCGCTACTTCCCGGCGCTGCTGCCGATCTGCGACCCGGAGGATCCGGCGGAGGCGCTGGCCAACGGCGACACGCCCACGCTGGCCGAGCTGCGCCTGCACAACGGCACCATCTACCGGTGGAACCGCCCGATCTACGACGTGGTGCGCAACCGCCCCCACCTGCGCGTCGAGAACCGGGTCCTGCCGGCGGGCCCGACGGTCATCGACACGATCGCCAACGCGGCGTTCTACTTCGGAGTCGTACGCACGCTGGCCGAGTCCGACCGTCCTTTGTGGTCGCAGATGTCCTTCAGCGCGGCGGAGGAGAACTTCCACAACTGCGCCCGCAACGGGATCGCCGCCCAGGTCTTCTGGCCGGGGCTCGGCTACCTGCCGGTGACCGAGCTCGTCCTGCGCCGCCTGCTGCCGCTGGCGTCCGAGGGGCTGGACCGCTGGGGCCTGGCGTCCGAGGAGCGCGACCGCCTGCTGGGCATCATCGAGCAGCGGTGCCTGCTGGGCCGCAACGGCGCGAGCTGGCAGGTCGACACCCTCCACCACCTCGAGGTCGAAGGCAACCTGGACCGCCGCGAGGCCCTCCGCGAGGTGGTGCGGCGCTACGTCCCCCTGATGCACAGCAACGAGCCGGTCCACGAGTGGCCGCTCCCGTAGCCCTCGGCATCGCGCTCGGCGGCGTTCGTGGCGGTCAGCGGGTGGTGGCGTAGGCGGCGGCCACCACGCCGAACAGGGACAGGCCGAGGAACGCCTGCAGGAGCAGGGCCGGGCCGATGTGGGACCACAGGGTGGGGATGCGGGGGCGCAGCAGCTGGCCCGTCGTGATGTTGACGATGCGTTCCACCTTGGGCGGCATCGTGCGGTCCTTCTGGCGCGTGACCGTGATCTGGATGTGGTCGGACGGTTCCAGGGCGCTCTGCGGCAGATGGCCGTGGATCTCGACCTCGCAGAGGCGGCCGGCGCCGTCGCGCAGGCGCAGCGGGGTCACCAGGAACTCGGGGGCCTTGCGCAGCTCTCGCCAGCGCCGGGGCGCGCCCCCGCGGGTGCCGGCCTGGAGGACCGAGAGGATCGCGCGGCCGATGAGCCGGCCCACGGTCGCGGCCGCGAGGACCACGACGAGGGCCGGCTGGCCTACCTTCATCTCGCGGGCGTACCCCGGCATCAGCCGCACGACGCGGCCCGTCACGATTGGTCCGGAGTGATAGAAGACCGTGTCGCTCATCGCTGACCACCACTTTGCGTCAGGCCGTGTTCACCCAGTGTATTGATCAGCGCTGATGATCGCCCGTGAATGAATCGCCGTGAAGATCACCCGACCGGGCGACCGGCCACCTCCTCGTAGAGCTCGACGTAGCGCTCCGCCATCACCCGCGGCGTGAAGCGGCGCGCGGCTTCCTGGCGGCATTCGGCCGGGTCGAGCTTGCCGGCGGCGAGCACGAGGTCGGCCAGTTCCTCTTCGGAGTTGGTGAGCAGGCCGGTGCGGCCGTGCTCGATCAGCTCGGGCAGGCAGCCGCGGGCCGTGGCGACCACTGGGGTGCCGAGGGCCAGCGACTCGACCACGAACGTGCCGCCGGGCTCCTCCCACCGCAGCGGGGCGAGCATGGCGCGGGCCTCGGCGACCAGGTTGTCGCGGTCGGCGCCGGACAGCGTGCCGACCCAACGGACCCGGCTGCCGTCGACGTACGGCGCCACCTGCTCGCACCAGAACCGGACGTCGGGGTTGCTCGCCGCGGCGGGGTCGCGCAGGGCCTCGGCGAGGTCGTCGGGTTGCTTGTGCGGGCCGACCGGGCCGGCCAGCACGAGGTCGAAACCGGCTTCGTGCGCGAGGCGTACGCCCAGGTCCTGGCCTTTTCCGGGGGTGATGCGGCCGAGCATCACGACGTGCTCGGCGCGGTCGGGGAGAGGTCGTTTCTCGGCGTCGACGGCGAGGGGAGTGGCCAGGTGGACGTGGCCTATGGCGTGCGCGCGAAGTGCGCGCGGCGCCCTCCTCAGCTGTGCGGCGCTGACGCCGTTGACACTGACCCGGCCGCCGCCGTCGAACTCGCCGTAGAGCTCGGGATGCTTGCCCAGGTCCCAGTGGAGCGTGTGCAGGACGGGCGTGGCGGTCGGTTCCATCGCGGCCAGCATCGCCAGCCCGATCGCCTCGACATGGTCGTGCACCAGGTCGATGTCGTCCCGCTCCCGCACGGTCCGGACGACCGCCGCCTGATGCGCGGTGGCCACTCCGTTGGCCTGGTTGTAGGGGCGTTGAAGCCAACCGAACTGCCCGTCCGGGTACGGCGCCAGCAGCTCGTCGACCGGCTCGGTGCTGCTGCCGACCGAGGCGAGCACGACGGTGACGCCGAGCCGGCGCAGCTCCGGCACGAGCGTCGCCACGATGTTCTCGATGCCGCCGTAGCCCTTCGGTGGGACGGGGAGCCATGGGCCGGCGTTGACCAGCACGGTGAAGGTCATGCCGGCACCCCGCTGAGGCTGACGGCTTGCGGCCGGCCGGCTATCCCGCTGGCTCGGCGGAGCCGGCTCGTGCCGCCATGCGGCATGGTGTGGCGGCCGGCCTGTGCGGCTCTACCGCTGGCGCCGCGTCGGGCGCGGCGGAGTTGGCTCGTGCCGCCGTGCGGCATGGTGTGGCGGCCGGCCTGTGCGGCTCTACCGCTGGCGCCGCGTCGGGCGCGGCGGAGTTGGCTCGTGCCGCCGTGCGGCATGGTGTGGCGGCCGTGCGGTCCGGCTATCCCGCTGGCGCCGCGTGGGGCGCGGGCGCGGCGGAGCCGGCTAGTGCCGCCATGCGGCGTGGCGTGGCGGCCGCGGTGTGCGGCTGTCCCGCTCATGCCGCCACCCGGCTGCGCCGTCGGCGGGAGGCCAGGTCGGCCATCTCGCGTAGCGGCGGGCGCTCCTGGACCGAGACGTCGTTGACGACGATCTCCCGGTCGAGGTTGGGGAGCGCGTCGGTGCCGCCGCGGCGGAACTGCGTGAGCAGTGGCGAGGGCTGCGTGTCGGCGGTGACCCAGCCCTGGCGCTGGAGGCGTACCCAGACGGTGTGCATGATCTGCGCCGACATCCGGCCGAGCGCCTCGGTGCTCTGGTGCCGGTGGCGCCGCTCGCCGAGGTCGACCTGGGCGAGCGCGTCGAGGCCGACCAGCTCGAGCAGGTCGATCAGCATCGCGATCTCGACGCCGTAGCCCGAGACGAACGGCAGCTGCTCCAGCAGCTTGCGGCGGCCCGCGTACTCGCCCGCGAGCGGCTGCACGAACCCGGACAGCTCCGGCCAGAACAGGTTGAGCAGCGGCCGCGCGGTCAGCTCGGTGACCCGGCCGCCGCCGTCGGCCTCGACCACGCCGGCCGAGTGGTGCAGGCCGCGGTGGTAGAAGCCCTTGACGTAGCCGACGCTCTGGTCGGTCAGCAGTGGCCCGACCAGCCCGGTGACGAACCGGGCGTCGAAGTCCTCGAGGTCACCGTCGACGAACGCGACGACGTCGCCGCTGGCCGCCACCAGACCGGCGAAGAGCGCGTCGCCCTTGCCCTCGAGCCGCGGCAGGCCGCGGGTCATCTGGTCCTGGCTGACCACGTGGGCGCCGGCCGCGGCCGCCACCCGGGCGGTCGCGTCGGACGACCGGGAGTCGACCACGATGAGCTCGTCGACCAGATGCACCCGTTCGACCAGCTGCTGTCGGATGGTGGCGACAATCGCACCGATTGTCGCTTCTTCGTTACGCGCGGGAATGACCACGCTGACTGTCGTGCCGCGTTTGGCGGCCACGAGTTGGCGCGGCGTCCATTGCCCCGCCGAGCCGGTGCGATAGGTCGACCAGGCCTCGACCACTGGTGAGACGGTTGTTCGCGAGTGCCACACAGGCACACCCCCAGACGCGATCCGCTGTGCCTTCAGTTCTGCTGTGCCCTTGCGCTCCGTCGTGCTTCGTTGCGCCGCGGCAAGCGCGTTCCATTTCCCCGGTTTGCCCGAACCAAACCACGCCCGCTTTTACACATACTGATCATCGAATTGCGCCTTGCCCACTCATCTGTGTGAACGTTTGATGACGCAGGAAGTGTCGATGGTTCCCGATGTCCGCCACATATCAGATGTTTGATCCGCATACGCCAGTGGCAAAAGTAACCGGTGTGGCGCAGACATTCGAGATGAAAGGTCGGTTTATGGCGTTCAGCGAAAAGTGCCGGATCGGGATGATCGGTGCGGGCAATGTGGCTCAGCGGCATGCGCGCGTCTTGTCCGGTTTCGCCGATGTGGAGATCGTCGGTGTGACCGATGTCGTGGCGCCCGCGGCCGAAGCCCTGGCCACGACGCTCGGTGCGCCGGCGTTCCCCGATGCCGCAGGTCTCCTCTCGCTCGAACCCGATGCCGTGTACGTGTGTGTTCCCCCATTCGCCCACGGCCATGCCGAAGAGGCGGTCCTGGCTTCCGGCGCGGCCCTGTTCGTCGAGAAGCCGATCGGGGTCGACCTCACCGTGCCGACCGCCCTGGCTGCGGACATCGCCCGACGTGGCACGCTGACCGCGGTCGGTCATCACTGGCGATACCTCGATGTCGTACGCAGCGCCGCGGAGCTGTTGGCCGACCGCCCCGTGCGGCTCGTCAACGGCGTCTGGTGGGACAAGGTGCCTCCCGTCGCGTGGTGGGTGCGGTCCGACCGGTCCGGCGGGCCGGTGGTGGAGCAGGCGGCGCACGTGGTCGACCTGGCCCGCGCGCTGGTCGGCGACGTGCGCGCCGTGTACGCCGCCGGCACCGGCACGCCGCCCCCCGTGCCCGACGCCGACGTGGACGCCGCCACCGCCGCCACGTTGATCTTCGCCAGCGGCGCCGTCGGCACGGTGAGCTCGACCTGCGTGCTCGGCTGGAAGCAGCGGGCCGGTCTCGAGATCCTGGCCGAGGGCTTGGCCCTCTTCGTGGGCGAGGACGAGCTGGTCGTCCGGGACAGCACCGGACAGGAACGCCGCATCCCGGGCGATCCGGACGCGGCCCGGGTAGCGGTCGACCGCGCCTTCGTCGATGCGGTCCGCGGCATCGGCGATGACATCCGCGTCCCGTACGCCGAGGCCCTCGAGACCCACCGCGTCACCTGCGCCATCGCCGAGTCGGCCCGCACCGGCCAGGTCGTGACCCTCGCCGCGCCCGCCGCCTCGCCGGCCGCCTCGCCCGCCGCCTCGCCCACCGCCTCGCCGGCCGCCGTGCCCGCCGCCTCGCCGGCCGCCGTGCCCGCCGGGTCCGCCGCGCCCGCCGGGTCCGCCGCGCCCGCCGTGTACGCCGGGAGACCTGCGACTCCCGCGACGCCCACGCTCACCCAGCCGGCCTCAGGTGCTTCGCCGGCAACGATCGCGTCGCCGGCCTCAGCAGCGTCGCCAGCGTCCTCGCCCGCATCCGCGCTGCCGCCGATGCCGGCGATGCCGCCCATGCCGGCCATGCCACCGATGCCGAGCATGCCGCCGGTCGCGCCGATGCCATCGGCGCCGCCGGCACCGCAGGCCCCACCGGCAGCACCTTGGGCACCAGCGCCGGCAGGATCAACGGCGCCCCCGGAGCCGGGCCGGCCGGCGACGCCGCCCATCCCGGCGCCCCGAACAGCGGCGAGCCCCGCCAGCGACGCCCAGAGCGCGCCGGCGCCGCCCATCCCGGCAACTCGAACGGAGGCGAGTCCCGCCAGCGACGCGCAGGGCGCGCCGGCGGCAGCCACCAACCCGTCGACCGGAGACGGTGGATCGGCCGATGAGTGACCGCGTGGTGGTGGTGACCGGGCCGGGAAAGGTGGACGTCCGGGACGTCGCGGCCGAGCCGGTGCGACCCGGCACGTTCCGCGTCGAGACCGTCTTCACCGGTGTGTCGGCCGGCACCGAGCTGAGCTACGTCAAAGGCACCAACCCCTATCTCGGATCAACCTGGAACGCCGAACTGGGCCTGTTCGAGCCGGGCGACTCGGCCTCGCCGTACCCGGTGGAGCGCCTCGGCTACATGGAGGTCGGGCGGGTCGCGACCAGTCGGACCCCGGCCGTCGCCGAGGGCGCGCTGGTGGCGATGACCTATGGGCACCGCACGGCGTACCTCGGTGATCCGCTCGTCGATCGGGTCGTGCCGCTCCCGGACGACCTCGATCCGATGCTCGGCGTCTATGCCGCCCACATGGGGCCGATCTGCGCCAACGGCCTGTTGCACGCGGCGGCCGACCTGACCAACGGCGACGTGCGGGACCTGGGCGACGGGGTGCGCGGCCGGCGGATCGCGGTGCTCGGTGCCGGCGTGGTCGCCCTGCTCACCGCCGCCCTCGCCCGTCATCACGGCGCCGCCTCGGTGGTGGTGATCGACCCGACCCCGGAGCGCCGGGCCGTCGCGGCCGCGCTGGGCTTCGACGTGCTGGACCCGGACGGCGATGAGGACCCCGCGGTGGTGCTGAAGACCCGCTGGCGACACGCCGCCGCCGACCGTGGCGCCGACGTCGTCTTCCAGTGCCGTGGTCAGGCGTTCGCGCTGCAGCTCGCGCTGCGTCTGCTGCGTCCGCAGGGCACCGTCGTCGACCTCGCCTTCTACCAGGCGGGCGCGGACGCGGTGCGGCTCGGCGAGGAGTTCCATCACAACGGACTTTCGTTGCGCTGTGCGCAGATCGGACGGGTGCCGCGCGGCCTCGCCCATGCCTGGGACCGGGACCGCCTCTCCGCTGAAACCATCGACCTGCTCCGTTCTGACTGGGGCGCGCTGATCCGTCAGCACCTGGTGTCGGCGGTCGTGCCCTTCGAGTCGGCGGCTGACCTGCTCGTCGATCTCGCCGACCGCAGACGCCAGGAGCTGCAGGTGATTCTGCGCGTCTGAACCAAGATCAGGTCGGTTGTCCACAGGCAGTTTCGAACAGTTGTCCACAGGCCCGTGCCGGGGCTCCGCATCGAGGCATCCTCCGGGTACCGTTTGCGTCCATGGGAGTCATGCAGCGGTTGAAGAACAGGGCGCAGCGGTTCCTCCAGCGGCCCGGCACGACGGTCGACCTCGCGCCGCTGCAGAAGGTGCTGCCCGACATCGAGGCGCTCGAAGACGAGCTCAAGGAGCTCGACGACGCGGCCCTGACCGAGCGCGCCGGCGAGGCCACCCAGCCCGCCGAGATCTGCGCGATCGGCCGTGAGGCGGCGCGTCGCGCCCTCGACGAGCGGCCCTACGACGTCCAGCTCCTCGGCGTGCTGGCGATGCTCGGCGGCAGCGTCGCCGAGATGGCCACCGGTGAGGGCAAGACCCTGACCGCGGCGATCGCGGCGTACGGGCATGTGCGCAGCAACAACGGCCCGGTCCACGTGCTCACCGTCAACGACTACCTCGCCCGCCGTGACGCCGAGTGGATGGCTCCCGTCTACAAGCTCCTCGGCCTCTCGGCCGGCTGGGTCACCGAGTCCTCGACGCCCGAGGAGCGACGCGCCGCCTACGCGAGCGACGTCACCTACGCGTCGGTGAGCGAGGCCGGCTTCGACTACCTACGCGACCAGTTGGTCGTCGACATCGACGACCGGGTGCAGACCGCGCTCGCGACGGCCATCGTCGACGAGGCCGACTCCATCCTGATCGACGAGGCGCGGGTGCCCATGGTGCTCGCCGGCGCGGTGCCGGGCGAGCAGGACCCGGTGCACGTCGCCGCCGGAGTGGTCAAGGGCCTGCGGGCCGGGCGCCACTACGAGATCGCCGACGACGGGCGCAGCGTCGCCTTCACGAGCACCGGCCTGGCGGTGGTCGAGCGCAAGCTCGGCGGCATCGACCTCTACGACGACGAGCACGTCGAGCAGCTCTCGGCCGTCAACGTCGCGCTGCACGCGCACGCGCTGCTGCACCGCGACGTCGACTACATCGTGCGCAACGGCGCGGTCGAGCTGGTCGACGAGATGCGCGGTCGCGTCGCGCAGCGCCGCCGCTGGCCCGACGGCCTGCAGGCCGCGGTGGAGGCCAAAGAAGGCCTCGACGCCACCGCCGAGGGCGAGGTTCTCGGCACGATCACGGTGCAGGCCTACATCGCCCTCTACCCGACGGTCTGCGGCATGACCGCGACGGCCGTGCTGGTGGGCGAGCAGCTCCGCGAATACTTCGAGCTCGAGGTCGCGGTCATCCCGCCCAACACGCCCTGCATCCGGGTCGACGAGTCCGACCGGATCTACGCGACGCGGCAGGAGAAGGAAGACGCCCTCGTCGCCGAGATCGCGCTCAGCCACGAGAAGGGCCGTCCGGTCCTGGTCGGTACGCTCGACGTCAAGGAGTCGGAGAGCCTGGCCAAGGCGCTCGAGGCGGCCGGCATCCCGTGCAACGTGCTCAACGCGAAGAACGACGACGAGGAAGCCGCGATCATCGCGGAGGCCGGCAAGTTCGGCGCCGTGACCGTGTCGACCCAGATGGCCGGCCGCGGTGTCGACATCCGGCTGGGTGGCAGCGACCAGTCCGACCGCGAGCGGGTCGCCGAGCTGGGCGGCCTCTACGTGCTCGGCGGCGGTCGGCACCACAGCCGGCGGGTTGACGACCAGCTGCGTGGTCGCGCCGGCCGGCAGGGCGACCCGGGCGCCTCGGCCTTCTTCGTCAGCCTCGAAGACGACCTGATCCAGCGCAACGCGCCCGACGCGATCCCGGCCTCGCCGCGGATGAACTTCGACGGCCTCGTCACCGACGAGCAGGTCGACTACGCGGTCGAGCACGCGCAGCGGGTCTCCGAGGGCGTGCAGCACGAGATCCACCGCAACACCTGGCGATACAGCGTGGTGATCGAGCAGCAGCGCAAGGCGCTCTCCGAGCGCCGCGAGCGGGTGCTGACCACCGACGTGACCGCCGACATGCTCAAGAAGCGCAGCCCCGAGAAGGCCGAGGAGCTGGTCGAGCTCGACGAGGAGCTGCTGCCGCGGGTGGCGCGGTCGATCGCGCTCTACCACATCGACCGGTTGTGGGCCGAGCACCTGGCGGAGCTGTCCGAGGTACGCGAGGGCGTCCACCTACGCGCCCTCGGCCGCCTCGACCCGCTCGACGAGTTCCACCGGGCCGCGGTGCCGGCGTTCAACGCCCTGATCCCGCGGATCGAGGAGCGCACGGTCGAGACGTTCGAGGAGAACGAGTTCGACAAGGACTGGGCGCCCGACGACAAGACGCTGGTGCGGCCGAGCGCGACGTGGACCTACCTGGTGCACGACAACCCGTTCGGCTCGGAGCTCGACCGCCTCATCGCCGCCGTCGGCCGCCGCCTCAGCTCCGGCGCCAACGGCGGCTAGGCCGGGGGAGCGACGACGCCGGCGACAGGCTCGTTCGCGCTGACCGCTGGAGCGGTGCGGGGCGCGGGACAAGCCGATGGCTGGTTGGTCTGTGCGTTCCCGCCCGCCGGCCTGGCGCCAGGTCTGGTTGCGGGGCTCAGCTTGCTGAGGCGAGCCGCGCGGCGATGCTGAGCGTCGCCGTGCTGCCGCGTGTGCCGCGGGGCGATGCTCGGCGTTGCCCCGAGGCTGCCGCGTGTGCCGCGGGGCGATGCTCGGCGTTTCCGAGGCCGCCGGGTGCGCCGTGGGGCGGTGCTCGGCGTTGCCGAGGCTGCCGCGTGTGCCGCGGGGCGGTGCTCGGCGTTGCCGAGGCTGCCGCGTGTGCCGCGGGGCGGTGCTCGGCGTTGCCGAGGCCGCCGCATGCGCCGCAGGGCGATGCCCAATGGACCCGAGGCTGCCGCCGCGCGCGGCCTCGCGCGATGGATAACGGACCTTCAGCCGCTGCGCGCCTGGGCCGCGGCGGGCGAGGGCGTGAGACCGGATTCGGACGTTCGGGCGTGGACTACGTTGCGGGGTGAGTTGGTGATGTTGGGCGCAGAGCGCCCTGGAAGCTGCCCGCCTGGATCTCGGGGCGGGCAGGATGGCGTGGAGGTGCGTGACCCGGGTATTCGCCGGGCGCGCGCGACGCGCAACGGGGGCCCTTCGGGCTCGCGGTGCGGGGGGAGGACAACCGATATGGCGGGTCCGGGTACGGGCGGGGATCCGATCAGTCTGGTGGCCGTGGAGACCGCGGCCCTGCTCCGGGAACTGACCGCTGGGCTGTTGGCCAGCAACGACCTCGAGGAGGCGTTGGACCACCTCGCCAAGACCAGCCGGCACGCGCTGCCGGGCGTGTCGTGGTCGAGCGTCACCCTGCTGCGGGCGGGGGAGCCGGCCAGCGTCGCCGCCTCGGACCGGCGGGCGCGGCGGTTGGACTCACTGCAGTACGCGGCGGACGGGCCGGCCATGAGCGCCATCCGGCAGCGTGAGGTCATCCTCGCCGACGATCTGACCACCGAGACGCGCTGGGCCGAGTGGACGCCGCGGGCGGTGACCTACGGCGCGTGCGCCGTGCTGGCCGCCCCGGTCGACGTCGACGACCAGGTGCTCGGGTCGATCAGCTTGTACGCGTGCCAGCCCGACATCCTCGGCCAAGGCGCCCAGCTGACCGCCATGCTCCTCGCCGAGCACGCGGGGTTGTTGCTGGCGGCGGTACGCGAGCGGGACCGGCGTGACTCCGTGCCCAGCGACCTCGCCGACACGCTCGCCTCCGGCGAGGTGATCGGCCAGGCGATCGGCGTCGTCATGATGCAGCGCCGCTGCCCGCCGGCCGAGGCCCTCGACGTCCTGCGCGGCGCGTCGACGGCCCTCTCCATCCCGGTCGAGGACGTCGCCCGCCGCCTGGTCCGCTCGGCCGAGGACCGCGCCCGCGCGAGCTGACGCCGCTCGCGCCAGCTGACCGCCGCTCGCGCCAGCTGACCGCCGCCCGCGCCGGACGGCGGACGGCGACCGTCGGCAGTGGACGACACGGCTGGCTGAAGTGGCGAGCCCGAACGGATGGCGCTAACACTGCTCAAGCCGTATCGATCGGGTGAATCGGGCGACGTGGGTTTTCGTCCGGGCGTTTCGGGTAATGCCGCGTGGCACCCTGACCTCGACCAAATGGGGTGGAGGAGCTCGTGGATACCCGCCTTCGGATCTCCGGCCATCCGATCCAGCCGGTGCTGATGACCTTTCCCGTCGGACTGTTCGTGTGCGCCGTCGTCTTCGACGTCGGGCGGCTCGTCGGCGCGCCGTCGATCGTCGGCGAGGTTGGCTACTGGACGGCCGTCGCCGGACTGGTGGCGACCGCGCTGACCATGGTCGCCGGGATGATCGACCTGTGGGACGTGCCGGCCGGGCCGGTGCGTCGCGACGTGATCACGTTCAACGCGGTCAACGCCGCGATGGCCGGCATCTTCCTGGTTGTCTGCCTGATGCGGGCGGGCAGTGGTCATCCGCTGGCCAGCGTACCGATGGTGATCATGGAGATCCTGGCGCTCGGTGTCGGGGTGCTCGGCATTCGCCTCGGCGCGGGCCTGATGCGCCGCTTCGGGACGATGGCCGGCGACCGCTCCGGCCCCGCCGGACGCCGCCTGGTCGCGACACCTGCGGCCGACGGATCAGGCACCGTGTACGCGACCAACCGCGCCGCCCAGCGGGCCGGCATGAACTTCCGTCAGCCCGAGCCCGCCGACATGGACCTGACCGCCGAAATCCGCCCGGGCCTCGCGGGCCTCGGCGGCCTGGGCGCCGACGGCCCCAGCCGGGCCTGATCGCGACCTAGAGCCGCACCGCGCCGACCGCGACCTATAGCCCCGCCGCGCCGACCGCGATCAAGAGTCGCACCGCGCCGATCGCGATCTAGAGTCGCACCGCGCCGATCGCGATCTAGAGTCGCACCGCGCCGATCGTGATCTAGAGTCGCACCGCGCCGATCGCGATCTAGAGCCGCACCGCGCCGATCGCGATCTAGAGCCGCACCGCGCCGACCGCGATCTAGAGCCGCACCGCGCCGACCGCGACCTACAGCCCCACCGCGCCGACCGCGACCTACAGCCCCACCGCGCCGACCGCGACCTACAGGACGTGGGTGACGCGTTCTGCGGCCATGCGGCTGTCCAGCCGCGAGCGGTCCAGGTTCGCACACAGCACCACCGAAGCGCCGGCTGACAGCGGCGCCAGCAACCACTTCACTGGATGCTCGTGTTCCGACGCGTCGACCAGCAGACGGTCCCCGGGCGACAGAGACGCCCGCGAGGCGATCTCCGCCGCGAGAGCTCCCCACTGCGCATACGTCGTCCCGTCCACGCTCGCCGGATCCGTCGCCCGCAGTGACACCTCCGGGTCCGGGGACGACGTGTGCGTCGACAGCGCCGTCAGGAACTCGCGGTAGTCCGGCGGCGTCGCCACCGGGCGCCGTTCGTCGCCCACGTCAAGCAGGAAGCGGTGGGTCGCCGCCGGCACGTCCACGAGCCAGTCGTCCAGCTGCCCCCGCGACACGAAGACCGCCGACAGCGGCTCCCCGGAATCGACGGCGAGCACCGGCAACCCGGCCGTCGCGCCCAGGCGGAACGACACCGAGACGCCCGCCGACCAGGCGCCCAACAGGGCCGCGGCGGTCTGCCAGTGCGGCGGCAGGACGAACGCCGCCGTGCTGCCCGGGCCCAGGCCGCAGCCCGAGGTCAGCAGCGCCGCCGAGCGGGCCGCCCACGAGCCCAGCTCGACCGCCGACAGCGCCACATGCTCGCCGGTCGCGTCGTCGTAGAAGCTCAGCAGCGGATCCGCATACGACACCACGTCCACGGCGGTCACCCTACCGTCAGCGGGGCAGCGCCCCCTCGCGCACGCAGGCCGCTCGCAGGGCCGCGGCCTCCGACTCCGTCGGGTGGACCACCGCGACCAGCACCGGGCCGCGGGTCACGACGCCGGCTTCGATCGCGCGTACGCCGTGTTCGCGCAGTGCCGTTTTCGTCGAGCGCGCGAACATCGAGCGCAGCTCCTGGTACTCGCGTTCGCTCAGCTCGACCGACGCCCGCCGGGCGAAGGACCCGCAGGCGCGCAGCCCGGGATCCTGCCGGACCTGCACGTCGTACGCCATCCAGATGCTGCCCAGCACGATCACCACCACCGCGCCGACGATCACGCCGATGAAGGTCGTGCGGGCACGCGGGGTCAACTGCCATTCGGGCACAGGGGAGGTCTGCGTAGTAGGCATGGGGCAGCTCCGTCACGCGCGACACCAGCGGGACTAAGCCATTGAACACAACCAAAGCGCCCACGCGGCGCGGAGACGACATAACCACACGATCGACGCCCGGACTCAGCCGCCCGGGTTAACCCCGAGGTGGTACGCCCGCCGATGCTCGGCCAGCAGATCGGCGCCGAAGTCGGCCGACGGCCGCCGCAGCACCGTGTGCGCGTGGTTGCCCCCGGCCGTGTTGTCGTACTCGATCAACAGGTCCGACGCCTGCACCCGGTAGTAGACCGGCACCCCCACCCGCTCCGGCCCCGCCCACGCGAACCGCAACGACTCCAGCGACGGGCTCAACGACTCGGCCAGCGACGACGGCAACCGGTCGAGGTAGACCTCCACCAGCGACGCGAGCAGCGCCCCCGCCGCCGGGTTCAGCGACGTCGCCGAAACCCCGGCCGGCTCGAGGAAGCCGGCGGAGGGCGACGTGCCGCTCGCGATGTCCGCCGGCGGCTCGTCGGCCACCACGGCCAGCGACCGCTCCGTCGGCGACAGCGCCGCCAGCAGCGCGAACGCCACGTCCTCCTCCGGCGCCAGCGGCCGCGACACGGTGTGCGCGCCGTAGCCGACCCGCGCCGGGTTGGCACCGAAGAACACCGGCGCCGGCGAAACCGCAGACCCGACCACCGTCATCGACACCGACAGGTGATGCCCCTCGAACCGCCACGACCAGGGCGCCGAGGAGGACGGCGTCCCGAACACCGACACCCAGTAGTCCTCCAGATGCCGCCCCCGGACGAACCCCTCGGCCCGGTCCAGCACCTCCTCCAGCGACACGATCGCCAACGCCTGGGCGTACGCGTGCGGGCTCAACCCCGTCGCCAGCAGCCGGTAGGCCGCCTTGCGGGCCGGCACGTCCAGCGTCGCCAGCGCGACCCCGGGCCGGGTGCGCGGCCGGTACTCGATCCACCGCCGCCCGGAGTCGTCGAACGGGTACGGCAGCGGCGCGCCGACCAGCGACACGAGCTCCGCAGCCGCCGCCACCATCGACGTCGCGAGATCGCTCACGACTCACCCCGCAGGAACGAAGCCATCTCCGGCAGCTTGAAGAACGCGGCCGTGTCCAGCGCCGACGGACCACCCGCCGCCGGTGACGCCCCCGCCGACAGCAGCGCCCGCACCGACACCGCGTTCTGCCGGAACACGGCGGCCGCCAGCGCCGTCTGACCACGGTCGTTGGCCCGGTCCGGGTCGGCACCCCGCGCCAGCAACCCCGCCACCGTCGAAGGATGGTTGTGGTAGGCCGCCAGGATCAGCAGCGTGTCGCCCTTGTCGTTGGTCAGGTCCACCGGGAGCCCCGCGTCGACCTGCGCCACGAGCTCGTCGGTCGAACCGGCCCGCGCCAGGTCGAACATCCGGTGGGCGAACGCCAGCGTCGCGTCGTCGAGTCCGTCCGTCACCCGACAAGCCAAACACACCGCGCCCACACACACCGTGCAAGGATCAAGAACGTGGGAGACGTCCGCCGGCTCGACCTCGGTCACTTCGTCCGCCCCGCGGACGAGGCCGGCGCCTCCCACCCCAGGGTCGAGCCGCTGTACGCGTACCTCGTGCGCCGTCCCGAGGGTCTGCTCCTGTTCGACACGGGCATGGGCGCGCATCCGGACACCGACGCCCACTACCGCCCGACGCGCCGGCCCCTCGCCGACGCCCTGCGAACCGCCGGTGTCACCCACGACGACATCACCATGATCGTCAACTGCCACCTGCACTTCGACCACTGCGGCGGCAACCCGACCTTCCCGCGGACCCCGATCGTCGTGCAGCGCGACGAGCTGGCCACGGCCCGGAGCACCACCGACTACACGCTGCCGGAGCTGGTCGACTTCGCCGGCGTCCACTACGTCGAGACCAGCGGCGAGACCGAGCTGTGGCCCGGCGTCTGGATCATCCCGACCCCGGGCCACACCGACGGGCACCAGTCCGTGGCCGTCCGCGGCCCCGACGGCACGGTCATCCTCGCCGGCCAGGCCCGCGACGACGCCACCACCTACGGGCGGGACGTGCTGGCCGGCGCCGAGCCGGGCATTCCGTACCCGCGATGGATCGACAGGTTGAAAGAGCTCGACCCCCGGGCCGTCGTCTTCGCCCACGACGCCGCGGTCTGGATGCCCGGCGAACGGAGAGACTAGCCGGACCCCGCCACGCTGGGGCTCTGAGAACCTGTCGGAAGGCCGCCCTCGGTCATAGGCTGAACGGATTCACGCTGGCCTGGGACGAGGAGGTTCCGATGGCGGACAACATCCGCGCGGCGCTGGTGCAGACGAGCTGGACCGGCGACAAAGAGTCGATGATCAAGGCGCACGAGGAGTACGCCCGCCAGGCCGCCGCACAGGGCGCGAAGGTCATCTGCTTCCAGGAGCTGTTCTACGGGCCCTACTTCTGCCAGGTGCAGGACAAGCAGTACTACTCCTACGCCGAGAGCATCCCCGGCCCGACCACCGAGCGCTTCCAAGCCCTGGCGAAAGAGCTGGGCATGGTCATGATCCTGCCGATGTACGAGCAGGAGCAGCCGGGCGTCCTCTACAACACGGCGGCCGTGGTCGACGCCGACGGCTCCTATCTGGGCAAGTACCGCAAGACGCACATCCCGCAGGTGAAGGGCTTCTGGGAGAAGTTCTACTTCCGGCCCGGCAACCTCGGCTACCCGACGTTCGACACGGCGGTCGGCCGCATCGGCGTCTACATCTGCTACGACCGGCACTTCCCCGAGGGTTGGCGGGCCCTGGGCCTGGCCGGCGCGCGCATCGTCTTCAACCCGAGCGCCACCCACCGCGGCCTGTCCAGCTACCTGTGGAAGCTGGAGCAGCCGGCGTCAGCCGTCGCCAACGAGTACTTCATCGGCGCGATCAACCGCACCGGCATCGAGCCGCTCGGCGAGAACGACTTCTACGGCACGTCCTACTTCGTCGACCCCGAAGGCAAGTTCGTCGGCGAGACAGGCGACGCGCACGAGCCCGAGCTGATCGTCCGCGACCTCGACATGGAGCTGCTCGAAGAGGTCCGCGACCGCTGGCAGTTCTACCGCGACCGCCGCCCGGACGCCTACGACCAGCTCGTCAAGCCGTAAGGGAGCCACCCCCATGACCCTCCTCATCACCGGTGGCGAGGTGGTCGGCCCGACCGGCCGCTTCGCCGCCGACGTGCTGGTCGACGGCGAGACGATCAGCGCACTCCTCGCGCCGGGCACCTGGACGGGGCAGCCCGAGAAGACCATCGACGCGACCGGCAAGCTGGTCATCCCCGGTGGCATCGACGTGCACACGCACATGAAGCTGCCGTTCGGCGGCACGTTCGCCTCCGACGACTTCGACACCGGCACCAGGGCGGCCGCCTTCGGCGGCACCACCACGATCGTCGACTTCGCCGTGCAGCGCACCGGCGAGGTCGTCCAGGACGGCCTGGCCGCCTGGCACGCGCTGGCCGACGGCAACGCGCACATCGACTACGGCTTCCACATGATCATCGGTGGGGTCGACGACGACGCGCTCAAGGCCATGGATCAGCTCGTCGCCGACGAGGGCGTGACCAGCTTCAAGCTGTTCATGGCCTATCCCGGCGTCTTCTACTCCGACGACGGCAAGATCCTGCGGGCGATGCAGACTGCCCGGGAGAACGGCGCGACGATCATGATGCACGCCGAGAACGGCATCGCGATCGACGTGCTGGTCGCCCAGGCGCTCGCCAAGGGCCAGACCGACCCGGTCTACCACGGCATCACCCGCCCCTCGATCCTGGAGGGCGAGGCCACCCACCGCGCCATCGCCCTCGCGCAGGTCGCCCAGGACACGCCGCTCTACTTCGTGCACCTGTCCGCGAGCGAGGCCCTGGCCGAGGTGGCCGCGGCCCGTGACGCCGGCCGCAACGTGTTCGCCGAGACCTGCCCGCAATACCTCTACCTCACGCTGGAGGACCAGCTCGGCGCGCCCGGCTTCGAGGGCGCCAAGTGGGTCGCCTCGCCGCCGCTGCGGCCGAGGAACGAGTCGCACCGCGACGACCTCTGGCGCGGCCTGCGCACCAACGACCTGGCGATCGTCTCGACCGACCACTGCCCCTTCTGCATGAAGGACCAGAAGGAGCTCGGGCTCGGCGACTTCTCCAAGATCCCCAACGGCATCGGCACCGTCGAGCACCGGGTCGACCTCGTCTATCAGGGCGTCGCCGAGGGCAAGCTGTCGGTCGAGCGCTGGGTCGAGACGATCGCGACCACGCCGGCGCGGATGTTCGGCCTCTACCCCCGCAAGGGCGTGATCGCGCCGGGCTCCGACGCCGACATCGTGCTCTACGACCCCGACGGGCGCACGACGATCAGCGCCGCGACCCACCACATGAACCTGGACTACTCCGCGTGGGAGGGCGTGGAGATCGCCGGCAAGGTCGACACCGTCATCTCCCGCGGCGAGGTCCTGGTCGACCGCGACGGCAACTACCACGGGCGGAAGGGTCGCGGGCGTTACCTCAAGCGCGGCCTGTCCTCCTACCTACGCTGAGGTGAGCAGGATGCGTCAGATTCCACACTGGATCAACGGCCGCGAGGTCGCCGGCACGGGCACGCGCCGGCTGCCGGTGTTCGACCCGGCCACCGGCGAGATCCAGGCCGAGGTCCTCGCCGCCACCGCCGAGGAGGTACGCACGGCGGTGCAGACCGCGCTCGCCGCGCAACCGGCCTGGCGGGCGGCCAGCCTGTCCCGCCGCGCCGAGGTGATGTTTAGGTTCCGCGACCTGGTCGACGGGCACCGCAAGGAGATCGCCTCCCTGCTGTCCTCGGAGCACGGCAAGACGGTCGCCGACGCGTCCGGCGAGGTGGCCCGGGGCCTGGAAAACGCGGAGTTCGCGGCCGGCGCCCCGCACCTGCTCAAGGGCGGCTACAGCGAGCAGGCGGCCGGCGGCGTCGACGTCTACTCGATCCAGCAGCCGCTCGGCGTCGTCGCCGGCATCACGCCGTTCAACTTCCCGGCCATGGTGCCGATGTGGATGTTCTGCAACGCGCTGGTCGCCGGCAACGGGTTCGTGCTCAAGCCCAGCGAGAAGGACCCCTCGGTCTCGTTGCTCCTGGCCGACCTGTTGCGCCGGGCCGGCCTGCCCGACGGCGTGTTCAACGTGATCCAGGGCGACAAGGAGGCGGTCGACGCGCTGCTGGTCGACCCCGACGTCAAGGCGATCAGCTTCGTCGGCTCGACGCCGGTGGCCCAGTCGATCTACGAGACCGGCACGCGCAACGGCAAGCGCGTGCAGGCCCTGGGCGGCGCCAAGAACCACATGGTGGTGCTGCCGGACGCCGACGTGCCCGCCGCCGCGGACGCCGCGGTCTCGGCCGGCTTCGGCTCGGCGGGGGAGCGGTGCATGGCCGTCTCGGTCGTGGTCGCGGTCGGCGCCGTCGGCGACACGCTGGTCGAGGAGATCGCCACCCGCATCGGCCGGATCCGGGTCGGCGCGGCCAGCGACCCCGACGCCGAGATGGGGCCGCTGATCAGCGGGCCGCACCGCGACAAGGTGCGGTCCTACCTGGACGGTGCCGGCGGCGAGGTCGTCGTCGACGGCCGCGCGGCCGACATCTCCAACAGCCCCGGCTTCTTCCTCGCCCCGTCCCTTGTGGACAAGGTCGAGACCGACTCCGCCTACTACACCGACGAGATCTTCGGCCCGGTGCTGTCGGTGGTCCGCGTCGACACCTATGACGAGGCCGTCAAGCTCGTCAACGACAACCCCTGGGGCAACGGCACCGCCATCTTCACCCGCGACGGCGGCGCCGCCCGGCGCTTCCAATATGACGTCGACTGCGGCATGGTCGGTGTCAACGTGCCGATCCCCGTCCCCGTCGCCTACTACAGCTTCGGCGGCTGGAAGGCGTCCCTCTTCGGCGACCTGCACATGTACGGGCCGGACGGCCTGCGCTTCTACACCCGCACCAAGGTCGTCACCTCGCGCTGGCCCGACCCGGCCACCAGTGAGGTCGACCTCGGCTTCCCCAAGGTCCGCTGAAAGGAGCATGGATGGACATCGGCGTCGTCTTCCAGTGCGATCCGCCCGCCAGCGAGGTCGTCCGCCTCGCCCAGCAGGCGGAGACGCTCGGCTTCAGTCACGTGTGGACGTTCGACTCCCATCTGCTATGGGAGGAGCCGTTCGTCATCTACAGCCAGATCCTCGCCCAGACGTCGCGGGTGAAGGTCGGGCCGATGGTCACGAATCCCGGGACCCGCGACTGGACGGTGACGGCGTCGCTGTTCGCCACGCTCAACGAGATGTTCGGCAACCGGACGGTCTGCGGCATCGGTCGCGGTGACTCGGCCCTGCGGACGCTGGGCTACAAGCCGACGACGATCGCCGAGCTGAAGCAGTGCGTCACGGTCATCCGCGACCTGGCCCACGGGCGGGAGGCCGACTACAAGGGCCGCCCAGTGCACTTCCCCTGGGTACGTGACGGCGAGCTCGAGATGTGGATCGCCGCCTACGGGCCCAAGGCGCTGGCGCTGGCGGGGGAGGTGGGCGACGGCTACATCCTGCAGCTCGCCGACCCCGACATCGCCGCATGGATGATCAAGTCGGTGCGGGCGGCGGCCGAGCGCGCCGGACGGGACCCGGCCTCGATCACCTTCTGCGTCGCGGCGCCGGCCTACGTCGGCGACGACCTGGCCCACCAGCGCGAGCAGACCCGCTGGTTCGGCGGCATGGTCGGCAACCACGTCGCCGACATCGTGTCCCGCTACGGCGAGTCCGGCGCGGTGCCGCAGGCGCTCACCGACTACATCCACGGCCGGCACGGCTACGACTACGCCGAGCACGGCCGGGCGGGCAACACCCACACCGACTTCGTGCCCGACGAGATCGTCGACCGGTTCTGCGTGCTGGGGCCGGTCGAGGCGCACATCGAGCGGCTGCGTGAGCTGCGTGAGCTGGGCGTCGACCAGTTCGCCCTCTATCTGCAGCACGACGACAAGGAGCACACCCTCCAGGCGTACGGGGAGAAGGTCATCCCCGCCCTGGCCACGGCACCGCCACCGCGATGAGCCGCCGCGGCCGGCTGGTCCTCGGCGCGCTCGGCGCCGTGGTCGTGGGTGTGCTGCTCTGGGAGGGCTACAAGGCGGTCGGTGACCCCGACGGCACGGTGCTGTTCGGCACGCGGGTGCTGCCGCGCACCGACGACGCCGCGATGCCGCACGTGTGGACGGTGCTGTCCCGGCTGGGCGAGCCCGAGCTGGCCGGCGGTGACCCGATCTGGCTCGTCGTGCTCCAGGCCAGCCTCTTCACGCTGCGCAGCGTGGCCATCGGGTTCGTCGCCGGCGGCCTGGTCGGGCTGCTGCTCGCGGTGCTGATGCAGCGGCTGCGGATCGTCGAGCGGGGCCTGCTGCCCTACGTGATCCTGTCGCAGACCGTCCCGCTGATCGCGCTGGCCCCGGTGATCGCGGGCTGGGGCGGGCGGCTGTCCATCGGCGCGTACCCGTGGCAGCCCTGGATGTCCGTCACCGTGATCGCGATGTACCTCGCGTTCTTCCCGGTCGCCGTCGGCATGCTGCGCGGGCTCCAGTCGCCGGCGCCCATCGCCGAGGAGCTGATGCGCAGCTACGCCGCCGGCTGGTGGAAGACGCTGGTCAAGCTCCGGCTCCCGGCGTCAACTCCCTACCTGTTCCCGGCCCTGCGGCTGGCGGCCGCCGCGGCCGTGGTCGGCGCGGTCGTCGGCGAGATTTCCACCGGGACCCGTGGTGGAGTCGGTCGATTGGTGATCGAATACTCGCGGGAGGCCACCACCGATCCCGCCAAGGTGTTCACGGCGATGATCGGCGCGGCCGTCCTGGGGCTGGCGGTCGCCGCGGTCGTCGGTCTCGGCGAGTTCCTGGTCCGCCGGCGAAGGGTCCCGTCATGACCGCGGTGGTGCTCGAAGCAGTCTCCAAGGTGTTCAACGCGGGGCGGACCGACGAGGTGACCGCGCTGACCGCCGTCGACCTGACGGTCGCCAGCGGCGAGTTCGTCTCGCTGATCGGCCCGTCGGGGTGCGGCAAGTCCACGTTGCTCAGGCTGGTCGGCGACCTGATCAAGCCGACGGCCGGGACGGTCACCGTGGCCGGCAAGTCGGCGCGACAGGCCCGCGACGACCAGGAGTACGGCATCGCGTTCCAGCAGGCCGGCCTCTTCGACTGGCGCACGGTGCAGCGCAACGTCGAGCTGCCCCTGGAGCTGCGCGGCACCGCGAAACGCGAGCGACAGGACCGGGCGCGCGAGATGCTCGAGCTGGTCGGGCTGGCCGAGTTCGCCGGGCACTACCCGGCCCAGCTCTCCGGCGGCATGCAGCAGCGGGTCGCGATCGCCCGGGCGCTGGCCGTGCACCCGCCGCTGCTGCTGATGGACGAGCCGTTCGGGGCGCTCGACGAGATGACCCGCGAACGGCTCCAGGACGAGCTGCTGCGGATCTGCGCCAGCACCGGCACCAGCACGATCTTCGTCACCCACTCGATCCCGGAGGCCGTCTACCTGTCGGACCGCGTGGTCGTGATGTCCGCGCGGCCGGGCCGGATCACCGAGATCGTCACCGTCGACCTCGGCCCGCGCACCGAGGCCACCCGCCAGTCGGCCGGCTTCTTCGCCGGCATCACCAAGGTGCGGCGCGCCCTGCGCGAAGGCCCCGTGCCCGCCGCGGCGACGCCATGACCACGGCCGTCGACCCGGTGGTCGCGGCCGACCCCACGGCGCCCGTCGTCACGCGCCGGCGCCGCGGCCGCCCGTTGCTGGCGCTGCTCCCGCCGCTGGTCGTCGGCATCGCCGGCCTGCTGCTGTGGGAGGTCACGGTGCGGGTCGGGCGGGTCGCCCCCTACGTGCTGCCCGCCCCGTCGGCCATCGGCGAGCAGCTCTGGCAGAACCGCGACGTGGTCTGGCGCACCGGCCTGGCCAGCGGCACCAACGCGCTGATCGGGCTGCTCCTCGGCGCGGTCGTCGCGCTGCTCGGGGCGATGGTCGCGGCCCGGTTCGCGTACCTCGGCGAAGTCTCGATCCCGGTGGCGGCCGCGCTCAACGCGCTGCCGATCATCGCGCTGGCCCCCATCCTCAACAACATGTTCGAGTCGACCAGCAACGTCCCCCGCCGGCTGGTCGTCGCGATCGTGGTCTTCTTTCCCGTGTTCGTCAACGCGCTGCGCGGGCTGCGCGAGGTCGACCCGATCCACCGGGACCTGATGGCCAGCTACGCGGCGCGCGGCTGGACGTTCACCCGGCTGGTCCGCCTCCCCGCCGCCCTGCCGTTCGTCTTCACCGGTCTGCGCCAGGCGTCCTCCCTGGCGGTGATCGCGGCGGTGGTCGCGGAGTACTTCGGCGGTCTGCAGAACGGCCTCGGCTCCCGGATCACCTCGGCGGCGGCCAACACCGCGTACCCCCGTGCCTGGGCCTTCGTGGTCGGCGCGTGCGTGCTCGGTCTCGTCTTCTATCTGGCGGCCCTCCTCCTCGAACGGCTCGCCATGCCGTGGCGGAGGGTCTGAAGAAAGGACCACCATGATGCGTACGAGAATTCTCGCGGTCCTCGCACTGTCCACTGTGCTGCTCGCCGCCTGCGGCACCGCCGACGAGCCGTCGACGTCGACCGGCAGCGGCGGCACCACGAAGGTCAAGCTGCAGCTGCAGTGGTTCGTGCAGGGCCAGTTCGCCGGCTACATCGCGGCCGCCGACCAGGGTTTCTACCAGGAGCAGGGGCTCGACGTCGAGATCCTCGAAGGCGGCGTCGACATCGTCCCGCAGACCGTGCTGGCCCAGGGCCAGGCCGACTTCGCGATCGCCTGGGTGCCCAAGGCGCTGGCCTCGCGCGAGCAGGGCGCGGGGATCACCAACATCGGCCAGATCTTCCAGCGGTCCGGGACCTACCAGGTCTCGTTCGCCTCGGCCAACATCAAGTCGCCGGCTGACCTCAAGGGCAAGAAGGTCGGCAACTGGGGCTTCGGCAACGAGTTCGAGCTGTTCGCCGCGATGACCAAGGCCGGGCTCGACCCGGGCAAGGACGTGACGCTGGTGCAGCAGCAGTTCGACATGCAAGGCCTGCTGCGCAAGGACATCGACGCGGCCCAGGCGATGAGCTACAACGAGTACGCGCAGCTGCTGGAGGCCAAGGACCCGGACACCGGCAAGCTCTACGAGCCGTCGGCGTTCACGGTGCTCGACTGGAACCAGGTCGGCACGGCGATGCTGCAGGACGCGGTCTGGGCCAACACGGCCAAGCTGGAGTCCGACCAGGCCTACCAGGACACCGCGGTCAAGTTCCTGGCCGCCTCGATCAAGGGCTGGGCGTACTGCCGGGACAATGCCGAGGCCTGCCGCGACCTGGTCGTCAAGCGCGGCTCGAAGCTCGGCGCGAGCCACCAGCTCTGGCAGGTCAACGAGGTCAACAAGCTGGTCTGGCCCGCCCCGGCCGGTGCCGGCGTGATCGACGAGGCCGCCTGGAAGGCCACCGTCGACCTGTCGATGACCACGAAGAACGCCGACGGCCAGACCGTCCTGAGCAAGGCGCCGGAGGGCCTCGCCTACACCAACGACTACGTCCGCAGGGCCCTGGACACGTTGAAGTCGCAGAACATCGACGTCAACGGCGCCGGCTTCACGCCCAAGACGGTGACCCTCAACGAGGGCGGCGCCTAGCGACGACGCCCGCGGCCGCCGTCGCCGCCAGGATCGCGGCGGCGGCGCCGGCGGGGCGGAGCCAGTGGCGGCCCCAGCGGGCGGCCGTGTCCTCGATCGCGGCCAGGGGCGCGAAGACGTTGCCCGTGTTGGCGTCCACCGGGTCGCGGGACAGCCCGCCCAGCCGCATCAGTGGGCCCACCAGCACGTCGTACACCGGGGGCATGGTGGCGAAGCCGAGCCGGACGAAGCGGTTGGCCAGGCCCACCGAGCGTGCCCGCCGCGGTCGTTCGGCCAACTTGACGATCGCGTTCGCCACCTTCTCCGGCCGGTCGACCGGCGGTGGCGGCCGCCCGATCCGGCCCGTGTAGTTGGCGGCCGTGCGGTAGATCGGCGTGTCCACGCCGCCCGGGTCGACCAGGCAGACGTGGATGTCGGGGGCGTCGCGGGTCTCCTGCTGCAGGGTGCGGGCCAGCCCGCGCAGGCCCCACTTGCTGGTGATGTACGCGCTCATGTACGGCGCGGTGGCCACGCTCAGCAGGGAACCGCCGAGCACCAGCACGCCCGCCCCCTGAGCGCGGAAGCGGGCCAACGCCACCCGGGCCACGGTCGCCCCGCCCAGCAGGTCGGTGCGCACCACCTGGTCGAACACCTCCGCCGGCAGCTCCTCGAACGTGCCGTACGCCATGACCGCCGCCGTGTTCACCCAGACGTCGACCCGGCCGAACACCGTTGCCGCCGTGTCCGACAGGGCCCGCACGGCCGCCGCGTCGTTGATGTCGACCGGCTCGACCCGCACCACGGCCCCGAGCGCCCGGCACTCGTCGGCGATCCGCCCCAGCGCCTCGGGAGAGCGGGACGACAGCACCAGGCGGTCGCCACGGCGGGCGAACGCGAGCGCGGTGGCCCGTCCGATCCCACTGGACGCACCGGTCACGACAACCACGCGAGGATCCAGCATGGCTGCCGGGTACCCCGTGAGAAATGGGGGTAACTCCTCAGAAAGAGGTGCGCGCGGTGGCGTCGCTGGTGGTGATGCGGCCGCGCATCGGAACCACCGGGAGTACGTCATGCCAGGCAACAAAGGCGTCGCCTATGTCAAGCCGGGTCAGGTCGAGGTCCACGAGATCGACTACCCGACGTTCGAACTCCAGGACGGGCCCGGCGTCCATCCCGACAACGTCGGCCGCCCACTCCCGCACGCGGCGATCGTCAAGTGTGTCGCCACCAACATCTGCGGCAGCGACCAGCACATGGTCCGCGGCCGCACGACCGCGCCGCCCGGGCTGATCCTGGGCCACGAGATCACCGGCGAGGTCGTCGACAAGGGCCCGGACGTCGAGTACGTCCAGGTCGGTGATCTCGTCTCGGTGCCGTTCAACATCTCGTGTGGACGGTGCATCAACTGCAAGGCCGGCAAGACCGGCGTGTGTCTCAACGTCAACCCCGACCGGCCGGGCTCCGCGTACGGCTACGTCGACATGGGTGGTTGGGTCGGTGGGCAGGCCGAGTACGCGCTCGTGCCGTACGCCGACTGGAACATGCTGGTGTTCCCCGACAAGCAGCAGGCGATGGAGAAGATCCTCGACCTGGCCATGCTGTCGGACATCTTCCCGACCGGCTACCACGGGTGCGTCAGCGCCGGTGTCACCACCGGGTCGACCGTCTACGTCGCCGGCGCGGGACCCGTGGGTCTGGCGGCGGCGACCTCGGCCCAGCTGCTGGGCGCGGCCACGGTGATCGTCGGCGACCTGCAGGAGGACCGGCTGGCCCAGGCCCGCAGCTTCGGCTGCGAGACCGTCGACGTGTCGGCGGGCGAGCCCAAGGAGCAGATCGAGCAGATCCTGGGTACGCCCGAGGTCGACTGCGGTGTCGACGCGGTCGGCTTCGAGGCCCGCGGTCACGGCGACGACGCGGAGACCGAACATCCAGCGACGGTGCTGAACTCGCTGATGGACCTCACCCGGGCCGGCGGCGGGCTGGGCATCCCGGGCCTCTACGTGACCGGCGACCCGGGCGCCAGCGACGAAGCGGCCAAGGAGGGTTCGCTGTCGATCCGGCTCGGGCTCGGCTGGGCCAAGTCGCTGTCGTTCGTCACCGGACAGTGCCCGGTGATGCGCTACAACCGCCAGCTGATGATGGCGATCCTCAACGACCGGGTGTCGATCGCCAAGAACGTCAACGCGACACCCATCCCGCTCGACCGGGGACCGGAGGGCTACCAGGAGTTCGACCAGGGCGCGGCCCGGAAGTACGTCCTGGACCCGCACGGCATGCTCGTCTAGCGGATCCACATCGCGCTCGCCGGTGGCCGCGGCCGCCCGGCGGGCGCGCTGCTGACCGGCCCCGGGCGGCATCGACGCCGGTGAACTATGGTTGCGAGGTTGCAATCAGTCGCGGCGGCGGGCTCGGGAGGTTGGCGCATGGCGGGGCGGCGGCTCGCCGACCGGTACGAGCTCGAGGACGTCCTGGCCCGCGGCGGCATGGGCGTCGTCTGGCGGGGGCGTGACCTGCGCCTCGACCGGCCCGTGGCCGTCAAGCTGGTGGCCGGGGACGCGCTCGACGATCCGACCCTCGCCGCCCGGTTCGACCGCGAGGCGCGCGCCGTCGCCCGGCTCAACCACCCCAACATCGTCGCGGTGTACGACTTCGGCTCCGACGGCGGCGACTCGTACCTGGTGATGGAGCTGGTCTCGGGGCGCAGCATCGCGGCGGCCCTGGCCGACGGCCCACTGCCTGTCGCCGACGCCGTCTCGGTCGCCGCCCAGGTGTGCGCCGGCCTGACCGCCGCGCACGCGGCCGGCGTCGTGCACCGCGACGTCAAGCCGGCCAACCTGATCCGCACCCCGGCCGGCGTCGTGAAGATCTGCGACTTCGGGATCGCCCACCTGCGGCAGTCGGCCGGCGAGGCCCGGCTGACCGGCGACGCGATCGCGATGGGATCGACCAGCTACATGGCGCCGGAGCAGATCAACGACGAGCCGGTCGACGAGCGGACGGATCTCTACGGGCTCGGTTGCGCCCTCTACGCGATGCTCGCCGGCCGCCCGCCGTTCGTCGGCGCGACGCCGCTGTCCGTCGTGCACCAGCAGGTCACGGCCGCGCCGCCGGAGGTGCGGGACGCACGGCCCGAGGCGCCGGAGGCGTTGGCCCGGTTGGTGCGGGAGCTGCTGGCCAAGTCGCCGGCCGACCGCCCGGCCGACGCCGCGGCGGTCGTGGGCCGGCTGGCCGCTCTTGAGGTCACCGCGCCGCCGGACGTTCCGGCGCGGCGTGGACGGCGGAGGTTGGTCTGGGGCGTCGCGGCCGCGACTGCTGCCGCGGCCGTGGTCTCGTTGCTGGCCGCCACCCGGGACGATGGTCCCGGGTCGGTGGCCGCCGCGCCGTCGGCGGTGGGCTCGGCGTCGCCGGCCGCCGTGGTGCCGGTCGCCACCAGGTCACCGGCGACCGCCACGACCGCGCCCGCGCTCCCTGCACCGCCTTCGCCTTCGCCTTCGACGCGGTCGCCGTCGCCGTCGCGGACCAGGCCGGCGCCGGAGTCCACCACGCCCGGCACGTCCCGGCCGCCCAGGCCGCCCGTCGATCCGGTCGTCCACCTGCACCGGACCATCGACGCCCAGGCCGAGCTGCCGGCGAAGACCGCCGAAGACCTCCACAAGCGCGTGGACGACATCGCCCGCCACCAGGAGGAGGGCGACGACGAGGGGGTGGCCAAGCGGATCCGCGAGCTGCGGACGAAGCTCGCCGACCTGCACGGCCAGGGCAAACTGACGCTGGCGGGCCCCAACGACCTGGTCCGCGGGGTCGACGCCCTCGCCGCCGCTAGGGCGTGACGGGCGCCGGCGTCGTGGTCAGCGCCCGCAGGTCGACGGCCGCGACCGCGGCCAGCATTGGCACGAGGGCGGCCAACGTCCAGGTCAGCCCGACCAGATCGGCCACCGCGCCGATCACCGCCGGAGCCAGCAGGATGCCGCTGTAGGTCATCGTGGTGAACCGCGCGACGGCCCCGGCCGCCCCGCCCGCCGCGGCGCCGAGATGACCGGCGGCGCCGAACAGCACGGGAAGGGGAGTGGCCAGCCCGATCCCGACGACGGCGAACCCGGCTATGGCCAGCGCGGGCCAAGGGCTGACCAGGACGAGCGCCAGCCCGGCGGCCGCTGTCAGGGTGCCGACCCGCAGCAGGTCGTGCGGCGCGCGGCGGGCGAGCAGGCGGTCGCCGACGAGCCGGCCGGCGGTCTGGGAGGCGGTGAACGCGACGTACCCGAGCGCCGCCATCCCCAGCGGCGCGGCCAGCCGGTCGTGCAGGAGGATCCCGCTCCAGTTGGCCACCGCGGCCTCGACGGTGAGCACGGTCGCGCCCATGGCGCCGAGCACCACCAGCGGCCTGCTCCACGGCACGCGCGGCCTGCGCGGCGCCGGCTCCCCGCCGGCCTGGCCGGCGGTCGCGGGTTGGGCGGGGGCCGCGGGTTGGCCGGCGGTTGCGGGGTGGGCGGGGGCGGCCGGTTGGCCGGCGGTCGCGGGATGGTCGGCGGTCGAGGCCCGGTGGGCGGCCGGCTCGGCCTGGCGTGCGGGCGCTGCGGCGTCGACGGCGGCGGGCAGCAGGGCGCGGGTCCAGACCGCGATCAGCGGCGTGAGCACCGCGGCCACCACGCCGAAGTGGACGGCCCGGCTCAATCCGAGCTGTGCCGCTCCGGAGGCGAGCAGTGACCCGCCGACCGCGCCGATGCTCCAGGCGGCGTGGCAGCCGTTGAGGATCGGCCGGCCGAGCTCCCGCTCGACCGCGACCGCGTGGGCGTTCATCGCGACGTCGAGCACGCCGTGCACGGCGCCGAAGACGAGGAACACCGCCGCGAGCCCGACCAGCCCGTCCGGCGCCGCGGTGGCGACCAGCAGCGCCGGCAGCACGCTTACCGCGAGGCGCACGACCGACCGGCTGCCGTACCGCGCGACGAGCCCGCCGGCCCACTGCATCGCCATCACCGCGGCCACCCCGAACGCCGCGGTGGTCAGCCCGAGCTGGCCGGTCGACAACCCGAGGTCCACCTTGACCGACGGCGCCCGGGCCGCCATGGTCGCGATCAACATCCCGTTCACCGCGAACACCGCCGTGATCGCCCACCGCGCTCGCCCACCCATGCCCGTCCTCCGTCCGGCCACCCACGATGGGCGCCACACAGACGACGAACGGCAGACCCCGGATTTCTACCGCGGCCGGAAGCGATCCTGCCGGCCGGTGATGGGGGATCGCCGGCCGGCAGGAGGCGGGGGCCGCGCTGCCCAGCCGGCCCCCGCTCGGACGCGGCGTGTCACCGAAGGCGCCAACCCGGAAGTGACCCGTCGCGTTCCGGGACCCAACCTATTCCAACTGGTTGCATCTGGTCAATGTGCAATCTCAACTTGTTCCAACAAGGTGACATGACAAGCACGTCTGTGGTGGACTCGCGGTGGCCAACTCGAAAGCGAGCTCCATCGTGGAACCCACCACCGAATATCGCCGTGTGCTCGACGACCTCGTTCGCCGGATCGAGGGCGGTGAGCTCAAGCCAGGCGAGAAGCTGCCCTCGACCGTCCGGCTGGCGGCCGACTACGGCGTCAGCGTCTCGACCATCCACCGCGTCACCACGACGCTCGAGGACCGCGGCCTGATCCGGGGCGTGCCGGGGAAGGGGCGGTACGTCCGGTCCTGAGCCGGTTCCCAACACGCGGGACAACCTACTAACTCAGTAGGAATAGTGGGCTATGCTCGGACCCATGTTCCTCCCTGATGACCTGCTCAGCGTCGCTCGGCGGTTCGCCGGCGACCCGGCCGGCTGGCCGGTCGCACCGCGGTTCGACCCGGTCGAGCGGTGGTACCACCGGATCGCCGCCACGCCCGAGCACGAGGTCTGGCTGCTCACCTGGCTGCCCGGCCAGCACACCGACCTGCACGACCACGGCGGCGCCAGCGGCGGCTTCACCGTCGTCTCCGGCACGCTGACCGAGGAGACCGTCTCCCGCGCGGGCGCGCTGCGGGCACGCCCGCTGCACCCCGGCGACGGTCGCCGGTTCGGCCCGCGTTACGTCCACCGCGTCAGCAACCACGGCCCCGACCCGGCGATCAGCGTCCACTGCTACGCGCCGGAACTGCGTAGCATGACCCGATATGACCTGACCGACGGCGTCCTCCGGGTCGCCGACGTGGCCCGCGCGGGGGTGGCCTGGTGACTCGCTCGATCGACGAGATCCTGGAAGCGGCACGCGTACGCCTGAACCGGCTCGAGCCCGAGGCCGCGCATGTGGCGGCCCGCACCAGCGGCAGCGTGCTCGTCGACACCCGGCCCGTCGGCCAGCGCGAGGCCACCGGCACCATCCCGGGCGCGCTGATCATCGACCGCAACGTCCTCGAGTGGCGGCTCGACCCGCGGTGCGAGGCCCGGCTGCCGATCGCCGACTCCTACGACACGCACTACATCCTCTTCTGCCAGCAGGGCTACTCGTCCTCGCTGGCCGCCGCCTCGCTGCAGGACCTCGGCCTGCACCGGGCGACCGACCTCGCCGGCGGTTTCGTCGCCTGGCGCGCGGCCGGCCTGCCCGTCCTCCAGCCGGCCGGACCGGCCCGGTTGGAGTCCCAGCTCGTCGGCGCACACCCCGCACCCCGGGAGGACCCGTGACGATCACCGCCCAGCCAAGGCACACCGCCCAGCCCGCCCACACCACCCTCCTCGCGTTCCCGACAACAGGGACGACGACCGACGTCCTGATCGACGTGGCCGCCCGCCAGGTGCTCCGCGCCGGCCGCGAGGTCCCGCTGACCCGCCTCGAGTTCGACCTCCTGCTCTTCCTCGCCCGCCACCCGCGCCGCGTCTTCACCCGCGACCACCTGCTCCGCACCGTCTGGGGTTACGCGATCGCCGGCCCGCGCACCGTGGACGTCCACATCAGACGGTTGCGGGGCAAGCTCGACGCGCCCGTGATCCGCACGGTCTACGGCGTCGGCTACCGCCTCGCCGACGAGGCCGCCATCACGCTCCTGGAGGACTAGGGGGTGTCTCGTGGATCATGCCGGCACCCCGCCGGGCCCAGACGACGTCCGACCGCACGCGGAGCCGGGCCGGATACAACACCGGTATCCGACCCACCTCCGCGCACGCCCGGACGCCGCCTGGACCTCGCCGGGGCACCACCCTGATCCACGAGACACCCCCTAGCATCCGACGGTGGTCACCGTTCGTCCCGCGCGCGTCGACGACGTGCCGCAGCTGGCGCGCGTCATCGTCCGCTGCTGGCAGGAGACCTACCGCGGGCTCATGCCGGACGCGGTCCTCGACGACCCGGGTTTCGTGCCCGCCCGCGAGCGGTTCTGGACCGCGGCGCTGACCGACGACCGCTACCGCGACAACGTGACCGCCGTCGCCGAGCACGACGGCGCGCTGATCGGCGTCGCCATGTCCGGGCCGCCCCTGGACGCCGAGCCCGCCTGGTCCCGCCAGCTCTACGTGCTCTACGTGCTCGCCGCCCACCACGGCACCGGCGCGGGCCCCGCCCTGCTGCACGCGGTCGTGGCCCCCGACCAGTCAGCCGCGTTGTGGGTGGCCGACCCCAACCCGCGCGCCCAGGCGTTCTATCGCAGGCACGGCTTCGAACCCGACGGCACGACCCAGATCGACCAGGGCGTACGCGAGATCCGCATGGTCCGCCGAAGCTAGTCGTCGTCGGAGTCCGCGCCGAACAGGTCCAGCAGGCCCTGCGCGTTGCGCTGCGCGTAGTCGGAGTAGCAGTTGTTCATGAGTACGTGCGTCTCGTCCGCCGAGTCCGACAGCTTGCGCAGCTTCGGCGCCCACTGGGCCAGCTCCCGCTGCGAGTACTCGTACCCGAACTTCTCGTAGATGTTCTTGCTCGTCCACTTGAGACTGTGCCCGTGGAAGCGCACCACCGACAGCTCCGCGGTGGCCTCCAGGATCGGCGGGATCGACGAGCGGTGGCCCTGGGGCATGTCGACCACGACGTACGGCAGGTGGTGCTGCCGCAGGAACTCGAGCGTCTCCACCCGGTTGTCGCCCTCGAACCACGACGCGTTGCGGAACTCGAACACCGGCCGCAGCGGCTTGACCCGGTCGCGCACCTCGAGCAGGAAGCTCTTGTTGGACCGCCGGATGCCGAACCACGGCGGGAACTGGAACAGCAGCGCACCCAGTTTGCCGGCGGACACCAGCGGGTCGAGGGCCGAGAGGAACCGCGTCCAGATCTCCTCGTAGGTCTGGTCCGGGAGGTCCTTGGGGTAGACGTTGGTCTTGTCGGTCTCGGGCCGCAGGTCCTTGTAGATCGAGCTGACCCGGGTCGGGTGCCCGGTCAGCAGGCTGTAGGCCTTGATGTTGAACGTGAACCCCGGCGGCGTGCGGGCCGCCCACAACGCCGCGGTCTGCTCCGACGGCGGCCCGTAGTAGGTCGAGTCGACCTCGACCAGCGGAAAGCGGCTGGCGTAGTAGGCCAGCCGCTTCTCCGGCGTGTCCTCACCCGGCGGGTACCACCCCGACTCGAGCAGCGTCTTGTCGGTCCACGACGCGGTGCCGACCTTGATGTCGCCCACACGCAAACCTTAGGCGGCTCTCCGCTCCCGCGTCTGCTTGCAGGCGACGCAGCTTGTCGCGGCCGGGAAGATCTCGAGGCGCTCGACCGGGATCGGGGCCGAGCAGCCCTCGCAGTGGCCGTAGCTGCCGGCGGCGAGGCGGGACAGCGCGTGCTCGTACTGGGCCCGGCGGTCGAGGATGACGCCCAGCACCGAGCGGAACGCGTCGCGCTCGGCGGCCTTGGTGCCGCTGTCGGCCTGGTCGTCGCCGGCGGTGTCACTCGCCTCCACCAGCCGCAGCAGGTGGCCGCGGTCGCGCTCCGCCTCGTATTCAGCGGTCAGCTCGTCGTAGCGGGCCTGCAAGGTGAGCCGGATCTGGTCGGTCCGGGTCGGTTCCTCGAGGAGCATGGCGGCCGCCTTTCCAGGACGTTCGGAGGTGCGGGCGATTACCCAAGCGTCCCAGTCACCAAACCGGTCACCTCACTTCATTCCTGTTCACTCGCGCCGCACGAGGGCCGGATGCCGCGGATCGTCGGTCCGCACCACCACGTCGGCCCAGCCGGCCGGGTCGACCTCGTCGGCGTACCGCTCCCAGGCCGGCAGTGTCCACGCCCACTCCGCCGGGGTCCGCCGGGCCAGCGCGGCCGGCGACACCGCGAGGTGCACGGTGAGGTCGAAGGCCAACCCGCCGCCCAGCAGGAAACCGCCGGTGACCAGCACGGCGGCGGTCGACTCCAGCGTCCGGTACGCGGCCCGGCTGGCGCGGTCGGTGGCCGGGTCCCAGAGCGACGGCAGGATGCGCCCACTGCCGTCCGGGCCGGCGGGATCGAGCACCTCTCGGCGCAGCCCCGCCTCGTCGAGCCAGTCGGTGTAGAACGCGTCCGGGTTGGTCCGGCCCTGCTCGAAGCGCAGCGACGCGGCGCGCAGGAAACCGCCGGCGGGCACGACGTGCGCCGGGCGCCCGCGCAACCGCAGCTCCTCGACCAGCGCGGCGGCGAGAAGGTCGGGACCGGCCAGCGGGCCGGTGGCCCCGTCGGCCGGGGGCGGCCCGTCCAGCGCCACCCGCAGCCGGGTCTCCGGCGACTCCCGGACGATTCGCTCCGCGAGGTCCTCGACGAACAGTTCCGGAGTGATCGGCCGCACACGCACCCGCCCATGATGCCCCGGCACCGGCAGGATGTCCGGCATGCGGGCGGTGCTCACCGGGTTCGCCGGGATCTGGCTGGTGACGCTGGCCGGCTACCTGGCGGGCCGGTTCGGCGTCCTCGGGCCCGACGCGACCACGCTGCTCGCCCGGTTGGTCTTCTACCTGGCGGCGCCGGCGCTGCTGTTCGCGACGCTGGCCACGTCGAGCCTCGACAAGGTGTTCACGCCCGCGCTCGCGGTGTTCGTGCTCAGCACGCTGGTGGTCGCCGCCCTCTACGTGGCGGTCACGCTGCGTCGCCGGCCGGCCGCGGACGTCACCATCGGCGCCCTCTGCGCGTCCTACGTCAACGCCGGCAACCTCGGCCTGCCCATCGCGGCGTACGTGCTCGGCGACGCCTCCCTGGTCGTACCGGTGCTGCTCTTCCAGCTCCTGATCGCGACGCCGACCGGCCTGGCCGTGCTCGACGTGACGGCGGCCGGCAACCGACCGGCGCCGCTGCGGCTGCTGTCCGCCCCGTTGCGCAACCCGATCAGCGTCGCCTGCCTCTGCGGCCTCGTGGTGGCCGCGGCCGGCTGGCGGCTGCCGCCGGAGGCGCTGCGCCCGTTCGAGCTCGTCGGCGGCGCGGCCGTCCCGTTGGCGCTGCTCGCGCTCGGCCTGGCGCTGCGCGGCAGCCGCCCGTTCGCGCCCGGCCCCGACGCCGCCCAGCGCTATCTCGCGGTCGCGCTGAAGGTCGCCGTGCAGCCGGCGGTGGCGTGGGCGATCGGCCACTTCGTCTTCCACCTCGACGGCCACGCCCTGCTCGCGGCGGTCGTGCTGGCCGCGCTGCCGAGCGCACAGAACCTCTTCGTGTACGCCACCCGCTACGACCGCGCCACCGGCCTCGCCCGCGACGCGATCGTGCTCTCCACCCTCGCGGCCGTGCCCGCCCTCGTGTTGATCGCCGCGCTGCTCACGTGAACGACGTGACCGGAAGGCGTCGCGCTGCGCCAGCAGCGTGACGGCTGAGGACCTTGGAAGACTTTGCTACGGTGCCGGCCGTGACGGTTACCCCTGCCGACGTGACGACCGCGGTCGCGCTGCTCCGGGCCACCCTGCGCGACGTGCCCGACGACGCCTGGGACGTGCCCGCCGGCACCCTGACCTGGACCTGCTGGGAGACCGTCGAGCACACGGCCGACGACCTGTTCGCCTACGCGCTGCAGATCGGCCCGTCGGACCCGCCGACCGACACGCACGTGCCGGCCCGCTGGCGGCACGAGCGCGACGGCGGCCCCGGCGGAACCATCTTCGTCGAGCGGGCCGCCGGCACGCTCGGCCTCATGCGGGTGACCGAGGCCTGCGGCGCGATGCTCGCCGGTGTCGTGGCCGCCGCGCCCGCCGAGCGGCTGTCGCATCACGTCTACGGCGCCAGCGACCCGGAGGGCTTCGCGGCGATGGGTGTGGTGGAGACCCTCGTGCACACCAACGACGTCGCCACCGCCCTGCGCCTGGACTTCACGCCGCCCGCCGACCTGTGCGCCCGGGCCATCGCGCGCCTGTTCCCTGGGCTGCCCGACCACCCGGACCCGTGGGAGCGGCTGCTCTGGGCGACCGGCCGCGCCGCCCTGCCGGACCACCCGCGCCGGGAGTCGTGGCGCTGGGACGGCCGCCCCCTGGCGCTGCGCGGCTAGGCTCGACGCCATGCTGACGGCACACCCGGCCAGCGCGTGGCGCAACCGCTACGACGTGGCCCTCGACGGCGCGCCGGTGACCACGTTCGACGGTTCGTTCTGGAAGAACGGCGGCGCGTTCGCTCTCGACGGCCGCCACTACGAGGTGCGCGGCAGCTTCTGGGGCAACCGCTCGACGTTGCTCGACGAGATGGGCGGCGAGGTCGCGACGGCGGAGCGGATCGGCCGCAAGCGGTGGACCGTGACGTCGGCCGGCCGCACCTACCAGTTCCGCCGGGCCTCGGTCTGGGGCAACCGGCAGGAGCTTTACACCGACGCCGGCCCGGTCGGCACGGTCAACCGGCCCAGCGCCTGGCGCCGCGACGTCGAGGTCGACCTGCCCGGCGTGCCGGTCGCGGTGCAGATCTTCGTGCTGGCCGTCGTCATCGCCATGTGGGACGCCCAGGCCGCGGCCGCCGCTAGCTGACGCCGGCGATCTCCACATCGGACAGTTCGCCCAGCGCCCGCAGGGCGGTCACCGACGCGAAGCCGTCGGCCAGCGCCGCGAGGTCGGTGCCGGGCACCAGCCGCTCGCCGTTCTGCTCGAGCGCGGTGCGGACGAAACCCTCACCGGACTCCACCACGGTCATCTGCACCTGGCCGAACGCGGCCAGCGAGGCCTGGCGCACGCCGCGGAGCCGGTCCGGCGGCACGTCGGGCGCGTTGACGTTGAGCACCACCCCGGCCGGCAGCGCCAGCAGCCCGTCGACCAGGTCGACCGCGGCCCGGGCGGCCGTGCGCCAGTTGCGGGCGGCCTCGTCGGCCTCCGACATCCGCATCACCGCGCCGCCGCTGGCCGTGGTCGCGGCCGAGGCGGACAGGATGTCCAGTGACACGGCCATCGCCCGGCAACCGGCGGCCGACGCGGTCAGCGCCGCTCCCACCGTGCCGGAGTGCAGCACGGCCCGCCCGGCGTTCGCGCCCCGGTTGATGCCGGACACGACGAGATCCGGCGCCGGTCCGAACGCGCCGTGCAGGCCCAGCAGCGTGATGTAGGCGGGGGAGCCGGCGATCGCGTACGCGGTCAGGCCGTCGAGGTCCCGCCGGTCGATCAGCACCCGGCCGTCGTCCTCGGTGGCGGTCAGCGCCGCGCTCGTGCCGCTGGAGTCGACGCGGGGCGCGGCGACCACGGTGTCCAGCCCGCGCGCCGCGAGGGCCGCCGCGAGCACGCGGATGCCGACGGCGTCGATGCCGTCGTCGTTGGTGACCAGGACCCGCGGGCTCATGGCGTACGCGTGGGCCGGAGACCGAGTGCCGACGCCTGGCGCGCGAACGCCTCCGCGTCGACCACGGCAGCTCCGCCCGGGTCGTTGTTGAAGTAGACGTAGGCGTCGCCGCCGACCCCGAAGGCATCCTTGAGCCGGCCCGCCCAGGTGCGCAGCGACGTGCGCCCGTACCGCGGCCAGGGTGTCGCCCGTCCTTCGTGGAACCGCAGGTAACCCCAGTCGGCGGTGCGCCACAACGGCGTGGTCGGGCGACCCTTGCGGTCGGCCCACGACAGCGCGGCGCGCCGCTTCTCCAGCACCGCTCTTGTCTCGTCGGTCCACCAGCTGTCGTGGCGTGGCTCGACCGCGACCCGCACGTGGTCGGGGAAGCGGGCGAGCACTTCGTCGAGGGCGCCGGCGTCGGCCTTGAGGGTGGGTGGCAGCTGCACCAGCACGGGGCCGAGCCGGTCGCCGAGCCCGTCGGCGTGGTCCAGGAAGCGCTGCACGGGCTCGGCGGGATCCTTGAGGCGCTTGATGTGGGTGAGGTAGCGGCTCATCTTGACCCCCACGCAGAAGTCGTCCGGAGTGCGCTCGCGCCACTGCACGAAGGTCGCCCGATCCGGCAGCCGGTAGAACGCGTTGTTGATCTCCACGGTGGCGAACCGCTCCGCATAGTGCTCCAGCCAGGCCTTCTGAGGCAGCTTCTCGGGGTAGAAGCGGCCGCGCCAGTCCTTGTACTGCCAGCCGGAGGTGCCGACGAGAATCACGGATCCAGACTTACCCCGGATTCGGCCCCGCAGGCCCGCCGGTCCGGGTCATTCTGGGTTACAGGTGATCGTTCGGCGGGTACAGGGCCTGCTGGAGCGCCCCTCGAGCCGGGGCGCGCAAAGCGCGAGGGGGCTACTCGATGACACTCGACGACGACGACATGACCACGACCGGTTCTGGTGGCGGCGGAGAAGGCCCGGCGGACGGCGGCACGAACCCCGGCGGTCACGACGGCGGCGCCGACGGCGGCGCGGGCGAGGGCCCCGCGGACGGCGGGACCAACGCCGGCGGCCAGGACGGCGGCGCTGACGGCGGCGCCGGTGGCGAGGGTGTCGCCGACGGTGGCACCAACCCGCAGGGTCACGACGGCGGTGCCGACGGCAGCGCCGGCGAGGGCCCCGCGGACGGCGGGACCAACCCGGCCGGCCACGACGGTGGCGCAGACGGCGGTGCTTGACGGGACCACGCCGGGCGGCCCGCGCCGCCCGGCGCTCACCCGTTGTGTGAGCGTCGACCCGGCCAAGTTCGCGACCGCGTACTGGGGCCGGGCGCCGCTGCTCTCGCTGGCCGACGAGCTCGACGGCCCGGGCGGCTTCCTCGACCTGCTCTCGCCGGCCGACGCGGACGAGCTGTTGAGCCGGCGGGGTCTGCGCACCCCGTTCATCCGCCTCGCCAAGGACGGCAAGCTGGTGGCCCCGGGCCGCTACACCGGTGGCGGCGGCACCGGCGCCGAGATCGACGACCAGGTGCTCGACGAGAAGATCCTCCAGCAGTACGCCGACGGCGCGACCCTGGTCCTCCAGGGCCTGCACCGGACCTGGCCGCCGCTGATCGCGTTCGCCGGCGAGCTCGGCGCCGCCCTCGGCCAGCCGCTGCAGGTCAACGCCTACCTGACGCCGCCCGGCAACCAGGGCTTCTCCACCCACTACGACACCCACGACGTGTTCGTGCTGCAGGTCGACGGGCGCAAGCGCTGGCGGATCCACCCGCCCGTCCTCCCGGACCCGCTGGAGCGGCAGACCTGGGGCGGCCGGGCCGACGAGGTCACCGCCACCGCCGCCGGCGAGCCCGCGCTGGACGTGGTGCTCACCCCGGGCGACGCGCTCTACCTGCCGCGCGGCTGGCTGCACAGCGCCGCCGCCCAGGACGACTCCTCACTGCACCTGACCATCGGGATCAAGGCCCTCACGCGGTACGCCCTCGTCGAGGCGCTGCTGGCCGAGGCCGCCGAGGACCAGCGCCTGCGGGCCACCCTGCCGTACGCCCTGGACGTCAGCGACCCCGACCAGATCGAGCCGGAGCTGACCGAGACCATCGAGGCGCTGCGGTCCTGGTTGGACACGGCGTCCCCGGCCGCGGTGGCGGAACGGCTGCGCCGCCGCGCGTGGCCGGCCGCCCGCCCGGCCCCGCTGCGCCCGCTGGCCCAGGCCGCGGCGATCCGCACGCTGACCGCCGACGACCGCATCATGCCGCGTCCGTTGCTGCGCTGGCGCCTGGAGCCGGACGGCGCCGACCAGATCCGGTTGCGCCTCTTCGACCGCGCGGTGACCTTCCCGGCGGGCTGCGCGGACGCGTTGCGCACGTTCCTCGACGGCGACGTCACCCGCGTCGGCGACCTGCCGGGGCTGGACGACGACGCGTCGCGCCTGGTGCTGGCCCGCCGCCTGCTCCGCGAGGCCGTCGCGGTGCCCGCTGCCTAAGTCAGCGGCCCGAAGAAGGCCCGGAGGTCGGCGACCAGCTCGCGCGGGGCCTCGAGTGCGGGGAAGTGGCCGCCGCGCGCGAACTCCGAACGGTGGCTGCCCTCCGGCACGGGCATGAGCTTGCCCATGGTCTCGTCGGCCCCGAAGATCGCGAGACCCTGCGGGACCGACGCCGGAGCGCCCCAGTCCATCGAGTGGGCCTGCTCCCACAGCGTGTGCGCGGCGCTGATGCCGGACCGGGTGAACCACCAGATCGACACGTTGGTCAGCAGCAGGTCGTCGTCGACGGGCAGGTCGGTCCACTCGTGGACCTTCTCGGCGATCCAGGCGAGCTGGAGCAGCGGCGAGTCGACCAGCCCGTAGCCGATCGTCTGCGGCCGGGTGTTCTGGATCGCGAGGTAGCCGGAGCCGTCGTTGGTGAACGCGTCCATCCGTTGCCGGATCAGCTTGTCGACCGGGTCGTCGGGGTCGAGGTGGTCGGCCAGGCCCGGCATGAACGTCGCGACGGCGGCTGCGGTCAGCGGGTCGGTCACCACGTGGACGCCGATCACGTGCGCCTCGTCGTGGGTGGCGACCATGCCGGAGACGCCGCCGCCGACGTCGCCGCCGTGCAGCCCGTAGCGCTCGTAGCCGAGCCGGCGCATCAGCTCGGCCCAGGCGTTGGCGGTGCGGCCCATCGCCCACCCGGCGTCGGACAGCGGCGTCGAGAACGCGTAGCCGGGCAGCGACGGCACGACGAGGTGGAACGCCTGACCGTCGGCCGGGTCGACGAGCGGGTCGATCATCAGCAGGAATTCGGCGACCGAGCTGGGGTAGCCGTGCGTGATCAGCAGCGGCTTGGCGTCGAGGTGCGGCGACCGGACGTGCAGGAAGTGGATGCGCTGGCCGTCGATCTCGGTGGTGAACTGCGGGTAGCGGTTGAGGCGGGCCTCCTGCGCCCGCCAGTCGAAGCCGGTGCGCCAGTGATCGGCCAGCGCCCGCAGGTGCTCGGCGGGCACCCCGCGACTCCAACCCTCGCCCGGCGTGCGGTCGGGCCAGCGGGCATCGGCGAGTCGCGCGTGCAGGTGGTGGAGCTCGTCGTCGGAGATCTCGATGCGGAACGGCCGGATGTCTTCGCTCATCGCGCTGCTCCTTGGTGAGGGACCGTCAGCTTGGGCGCGAAAACCGTGGAGCCGGACGTGCAAGGGCACGATACCGCCGCCGTCACGCGCCGTGTGCCCCGTGTGACCGTGCCGCGCCGTTCACGGAGACGTGATACGGATGGTGCCGTGGTCGAAACCGCTCTCGTACTCGGTGCCGGTGGTATTACCGGGATCGCCTGGCAGCTCGGGCTCCTCATCGGACTCAAGGAGGCGGGCGTCGATCTCACCGACGCCGGCCTGATCGTCGGCACCTCGGCCGGGTCGGTCACCGGATCGCTGATCGCGTCCGGGATGGATCCCGTCGACGCTGCCAAGATCGAGGCGCGGTTCGGTGCCGACGACCCGCCGATCCGGCCCGACTGGGCCCGCGGCAGTGAGGTGTTCGCGCTGCTCTCCGACTCCAGCCGCGATCCCGCCGAGGTGCGGGCCCGCGTGGGCGCGCTCGCGCGGGCGGCCGCGGTCGTGGCCGAGCAGCCCTACGTGGAGTCGTTGCGCCGCCGGCTGCCGCTGGCCGGGTGGCCGCCGGAGCGGCGCCTGCTGATCACCGCGGTGTCGGCGGCCTCCGGCGAGCCGGTCGTCTGGGACGCGGGCTCCGGTGTGCCCCTGGACCTCGCGGTCGCGGCGAGCTGCGCGGTGCCCTGCGTCTTTCCGACCGTGACGATCGACGGCCAGCCCTACATGGACGGCGGCGTCCGGTCGGGCACCAACGCCGACCTGGCCACCGGCGCCGCGCGGGTGGTGGTGCTGGCACCGCTGGCGCCGATCCGGATGCGCGGCGCGCCGGCCGAGGAGATCGAGGCCCTGCGGTCCCGCTCCGCGGTCGCCCTCGTGGCCCCGGACGCCGCGGTGCTGGAGACCATCGGCCCCAACGTGCTCGACCCGGCGCGCTGGGAGCCGGCGATCCAGGCGGCGACGACCCAGGGCCGCCGGATGGCCGACGAGGTCGCCGCCGTCTGGCAACGCTGAGCCTCAGGCGCGGTGGCGGCCCACGACGTCGTGCTCGCTCTCGTCGGCGACCTCCGTGTTGGCCTCCGCCGCCTCCTGGGTCCACGGCGAGAGCCGCTGCGCCGAGTCGTCGACCGGTGGCGGCGGCGCGAGCGGCGGGAGCTGCACCCGGGCGTCGACGGCCTCGGCCAGTAGGAGCGCGGCGGCGAAGCTGCTGGGCCGCTGGTCGGGGTCTGGGTCGAGACAGGACAGGCACACCTCGGCGACCTCGACGGGCAGGTCGGGTATCGCCGGCAGCCGGGCCGGCCCGACCACGGGCGGCGCGATCCGGCGGCCGGGCAGGAGCTGCGGCGGGAACGGGAGCCGGCCGGCGAGGCAGAGGTAGAGGAGCACGCCGAGGGCGTACATGTCGGTGGCCGGTGCGGCGGGCAGGCCGCGGAAGCGTTCGGGCGGCATGAACGCCGGCGTGCCCACGATCGTGCCGTCGCTGAGCCGGTCGTGGCTGCCGACCATGATGGAGATGCCGAAATCGAGGACCTTGGCACCGTACGGCGTGAGGATGACGTTGCCCGGTTTGACGTCGCGGTGGACGAGCCCGGCCAGGTGCGCGGCGGCCAGCGCGGCGCTCACCTCGGCGCAGACACGCACGGCGATCCGCCAGTCGAGTGGCCCGGCCCGCAGGTGCTGGGCGAGCGTGGCACCCTCGGCGAACTCCATGACGATGTAGCGCAGGGCGGTGCCCTCGGGCGTACGCCAGACGCCGATGTCGAACACCTCGGCGATGTTCGGATGGGCCAGCGCGGCCACCGACCGGGCCTCGGCCAACACGAGCTCGTCGGTCGACACCTCCGACTCGTCGTCGGCGCACACGATCACCTTGACGGCGACGGGCCGACCGAGCGTCTCGTCGTGCCCACGCCACACCTCGGACGCGCCGCCGACCGCGATGCGCCGCTCCAGCCGGTAGCGGCCGTCGAGCCGCTGGGTGCCTTCCATCGCAGCTAGGGCTACCCAGCCGGCGAAACGGGAAACCCACCTTCACCCGTGCGGACGCGCTCCGCGTCACGCCGCACACGCACAGCGACCAGGGCGAGCACGACGGGGGACGCAGGGCGAGCGAGGCGGCGAACACGCCCGTCGCGAGGCCAAGCAGCCGCGAACGCAGCCCGACGGCGAAGGCGGCGAGCCCGAGCAGCGCCGCCAGGTGACCGCCGAGGCTGGCTCCCACCGCCGCTAGCAACGTCGACCCCGACGGCGAGGACGAGGAACGCGGGCGCCGCGACCCAGGCGCGCCCGGCGCGCACCCCGAATCCGAACCGCAGCAACAACCCGACGACGACGAGCAGGTAGACGAGGATCGACAGCGTGTCAAGGGCGCCGGTGGCCGAGGTGGCGAAGGTGTGGAACGCCAGGCTGCACAGGCCGACCACGCCGAGCAGCCCGGCCAACACCCACGCTATGCGCGGCGGCGCCGTCGGCCGACGCACGAGCAGCCCGACCAGGATGGCGGAGGCGAGGAGAAAGGCCACATTGGACAGGGCGTTGAGCGGCTCACCCCAGAGGCCGGGCCCCGAGCGCTCGCAGTACCCGTCCACCACGGCGCCACCTTGCCGCCCGATCGCGGCGGCACCGCCCAGGGTGACCGGCACGAGGACATCGCCGCCGGGTTGCCCGCGGTTCGCCGCCCGTCGCCTGCGGTCGCGTGGGTGGCTTCTCGGTCGGGTGGTTCGGTCGTCGGCCTGACGCGCGTTAGACCGCGGTCCACGATCTGCCGGCAGTCGTGTAGGCGGCCAGGGTGGTGGGGGGCCACGTGGCTGCGGTCGTTCGGGGCCTGTGGCGGATTCTTGGATGCGCCACGTGCCCGCCGTCGCGGTGTCCGCCGGCCGGTCGGGCCGACCACCGGCATGCAACACGCCAAGAGGGCCTTGTGTGGTCGACGCGGTGAGGTGGTGGGTATTCAGGAGCACGCCCACGCGCGTGTCGCGAGACGAGGTCGGCTCCGCTGTTGGGATGGGCGTGATCTTCCGGCCAGGCTCGTGCCGAGTTCGTCGTTCTTCACCTTGTGCTGCCGACGCCCCGCTCGCGTTGGTGCCGCTTGCGGCGCCAGGTGGGCGCTTGCCCAGTGGGAGTGCGGCGGTTCGGAGTCGTCGTCGTTCTGCGTGCCATTGCTCCGCCCGAAGCCGGCACAAAATCCCGCCATCGGGCGGACGTGAAGGCGCGGCAGCGCGGCTTGTAACGGAGACGGCGGCCAGCCCCAATGAATTGCGTTCACAGCAGCCGACGCTCATCCGGAAAGCCTGCGGCGAATCTGCCCGGGACTTTTCTGTCCGGTCGCGACGATCCGACGCTGATGGATTTTCCTCCGGGTGAGTTCGGGCCGCCGCGCGGCTGTTCTGTGCAGGCGTGGCGCACGACTCGGACGGGGCCGGCGGTTCCTTCGCGGCGACGTCAACCGCACAGGCGCGCTGCAGAGTCGACTTCTCCGGCAACGGCATCGCCGCACGATCGCGGAGGCGGCGCTCTTTCTGGGCGTGCCGCTGAGCCAGACCCCACACCCGGTGGCGCGCATGTTGCTGACGGAATTGGTGACCCTCGGGAGAATAGTTGCGGGATCTCGTGGGGTCGCGCATGGCAGCCACTTCGCTTTTGGTGAATAGCTGTAGCTGCCGCATGCTCCTATTATCCAACCCTCCAGCGACATTGTTGGCCCGCGCGGAGAATCATCTGTGCCAATCTCCGAAGAGATCAATCGCGGGACTCGATAAGGGGGGCCTGACAGATACCTCAGGCCACACTGGACGCTAACGCGTTTAGCAACCCCGTCCGGCGTAGGCTTTGGGCGATGGCGATGTTGCTGATTCACGGGGGGCTTTGGGACGACATCGGCGCCGATGAGTTCTGGCGTGCGACCGGGATCGTGGCCCGCCTGCAGCGCCGAGGTGTGGCGGTGTGCGCGCCGGATCGGCTGGTCCGGGCGGTTTCCTGGTCCGCCGAGGCCGACCACCTAGCCGCGGTGCTGCCCGATGCGCGACCGGTGACCGTCGTCGCCGGATCCAATGGGTGCTCGCCCGCCGTGCGACTGGCGCTGGATCATCCCGGTGTGGTCGAGCGGTTGGTGCTCGCCTGGCCGGCTACCGCCGGCGACCCCGGCGTCGACACGCGCATCAGGGCTGGCCTGGCCGACCTCGGGGCGGCGCCGCAGGTCGTCGACGCGCTGCTGGGCGGCGCCACGCTGCGCGGGGTGACCAACCACGAGCTAGCCACGATCAGGATGCCGGTCGCACTGCTGCCGGCGGTGCCGGACAATCCCACCCACCAGCGCCGCACCGTCGACGCGTTGCTCCGGATCCTGCCCCACGCGGTGGAGCTTCCCGGCTGCCCGGAGCCGCCCCGCCCGGAGTTCCCGCCCTACCTCGAGCCGTTCTGCGAAGCGGTCGCACGGTTCGCGACCGGGCTGCCGGCCACGCCGCTCTGAGCAGTCCGCGGTCAAGCGCCGGTTTCGGCGGCGATTTGCGTCATGGTTTCGATGAAGCGGGTCGGTTGTTCGAACATCGGGCGGTGGCCTGACGTGTCGAAGACGAACGTTCGCTTGCGGGGTGCGTCGAGGAGTGTCTGCCATTCCGCGAACGGTTCCGCCAGCCCGCGCATCTCGTGGGCGCCCTGCACGAAGTACGCCGGGACCGTCAGGCGCGGCACCTCGGTGCGCAGGTCGACCTGCTGCATGTCCGGGTACTGGGCCTGCCACGAGTCCATCAGCGCGTTCAGGGTGTGCAGTTTCTCCAGCAGCGTGTACTCCGGGACGTTGACATTCCCTACCGCGCCGGCTTCGCCTTCGGCGTTTCTGGTGCGGTCGTACGCGTACGCCGATGCCTGATGCGTCATGATCGGTTCGTAGGACCAGAAGTCCGGGTACGGGGGCGGGCCCTGGGCGACGAGCTGCCGTTCGACTGCCGCGTCGCCCGTGCGTCGGGCCCAGGCCAGCACATCGGAGTAGAGGATCCGGTCCGTCGTCGGGAGGTGGACGGCCTGGCCGACGCCGACGTACGCCCGGAACAGCTCCGGATGGCGGGCCGCCGCCAGCGCGCCGAGCAGCGAGCCGCCCGAGGCCGCCACCAGGTAGATCCGGTCCTGGCCGAACCGGTTCCGCAGGTAGTTGGCCACCGCCAGAATGTCCGCCACGCCACTCGCCAGGCTGACCGGCGGGTCGGCGTCCAGCGCCGCCGACGAACCGCCGCCGCCACGCCGGTCCAGGGTCGCGACCACGAAGTGCTGTTCGAGCGGTGCCAGCAGGCGGCGCATCGAGCCGATCTCCATGCCGCCCGGCGCGCCCGGCACGACGAGCAGCACCGGGCGGGCGACGTCCCGGCCGCGCAGCAGCACGCCGAGGCGGTAGCCGCCGGCGTCGACGCCGACCAGCGCGGCGACGCCGCCCGGGATCGGCGGGGTCCGGGCCGGCAGCGCCACGGCCACGGCGACGACCACCAGCGCGGCGGCGACGGCCCCCGTCCCGATCCGTCGCCACCAGCTGGTCGCCGGCCGGCCGACGGCCGCGCCGTACGCCGCACCGACCACCATCGGCAGCACCGCCAGCACACCGTGCACGCCGCGGCCGCTCAGCAGCGCCACCAGGCCGAACGGGCTCGCGTGCGGGCCGTCCACCGACGGTCCGGCGACCGGGATCCGCACGATCTCGAACGCGGCGACGAACAGGGCCGGCGCGTACGCCATCGCCCACCGTGACCGGGCCGCCCAGCCGGCGAGGCCGCCGACCAGCGCGCTGATCACGAGCGACCACAGCGCCTCGGCGGCGGTCAGCGGCCCCCGCGGCGTCCAGAGTCCGGCGCCGAGCCCCCATGCGACCGGCGCGAGCACGGCCATCCAACGTCGAGTCATGGGACCGAGCATGGGTACGCCGCCGCGGCCGCACATCGGGCGATGGATCCGCTCGCGCCCACGACTTTGGTAGGGGTCCACCCCGGACCAAGGACCCTGCCGGCCGCGCGCGCCGACCCGTACGCTCGGTGCGTGTCGGGTCTGCTGTTCGCGCTGCTCGTGCCGGAGCCGCCCGGCGCGCCGACCCGCGACCGGCTCGCCGACGCCATCGCCGTCGGCGGCGCCTGTGCCTATGGCGGACTGATGCTGGCGATCGGCGACGCCACCCGGCCCGGCGCGCTCGTGCCCTGGCCGGTGGACGCCGCGATCGGTGCCGGCTGCGCGCTCGCCCTGCTGGCCCGGCGGCGCCGGCCGGTCGCGTTGGCCGCGGCGCTGATCCCCGTCACGGCGGTGTCGGTGCTGGCGACGGGTGCCGCGCTCGTCGCGCTGTTCACGGTCGCGGTCCGCCGCCGGGCCCGCGTGCCGTTGTTGCTCTGCGCGGGGTACGTCGCGGCCGGTCCGGCCTACCACCTCCTCCACGGTTCGCCTAGCTTTCCACTGTGGATGGACATCGTCGCCCGGGCCGGCCCCGCGGCGGCCGCGATCGGTTGGGGCCTGTTCGTGGGCGCGCTCCGGGAGCGGGCCGCGCGGATGACGGCCGAGCAGCACCTGCGGGTCGAGCAGGCCCGGCTGACCGAGCGGGCCCGCATCGCCCGGGAGATGCACGACGTGCTCGCCCACCGGATGTCGCTGGTGAGCCTGCACGCCGGCGCGCTGGAGGTGCGCACCGACGCCCGGCCGGAGGAGATCGCGATCGCCGCCGGCGCCATCCGCGGCAGCGTGCACGACGCGCTGCAGGAGCTGCGTACGGTCATCGGCGTCCTCCGCGAAGGCGCCGCCGGCCGGCCGGAGCCACCTCAGCCCGGTTTCGCCGACGTGCCGGACCTGGTCGACGGGGCCCGGGCGACCGGGATGGCCGTGACCTACACCTGCCGGGTCCCCGAGCCCGGGCCGTCGGTGGTGCTGGGCCGCACGGCCTACCGGGTTGTCCAGGAGGGACTCACCAACGCCGGGAAGCACGCCCCCGGCGCCGCGGTCCGCGTGGTGCTCGACGGCGCGCCGGGCGGTGACCTGCTGGTGCGGATCACCAACCCGCTCGGCGTCGCGCCCGCCACCGTCCCCGGCGCGGGCATGGGCCTGGTCGGCATCGCCGAGCGGGTGGCGCTGGTCGGGGGCCGGGTGGAGCACGGCCCGGCCACGGACGGCTTCCGGCTCGAGGCGCGGCTCCCATGGCCGGCTTGACGATCGGCCGGCGCACCGGGACCACGCGTTGACCGGCGCCGACCGGCCCATCCGGCTCGCGATCGTCGACGACGACCCGCTGGTCCTGGCCGGGTTGCGGATCCTGATGGGCGGTTCGCCGGACATCGTGGTCGTCGCCGAGGCCAAGGACGGCACGGAGGTCGACGCGCTGGCCGACGCCCACTGGCCCGACGTCGTCCTGATGGACATCCGGATGCCCAAAGTGGATGGTCTGGTGGCGACGCGACGGCTGCGGTCGCGCCCGGCACCGCCGCACGTGATCGTGCTGACTACTTTCCACCACGACGAGTACGTCCTGGACGCCCTGCGGGCCGGAGCGAGCGGCTTCCTCCTCAAGGACACCCCGCCACTGGAGATCATCGCGGCCGTCCGGACGGTCGCGGCCGGCTCGGCCACCCTGTCGCCCGCGGTGATCCGCCAGCTGATCGACCACGTCGCCGACCCGGCCGCCGGCCCGCGCCGCGCCACGGCCCGCGCCCGGTTGGCCGCGGCGCTCACCGACCGGGAACGCGAGGTGGCGGTCGCCCTGGGCCGCGGCTGGTCCAACGCCGAGATCGCCGCCGAGCTGCGGATGAGCGTGCCGACGGTCAAGGGCCATGTCTCGCGCCTGCTCACCAAGCTGGACCTGAACAACCGCGTCCAGGTCGCGCTGCTCGTCCACGACGCCGAACTGCTCTAGGCCCCGCCGCACTGCTCTAGGCCCCGCCGCGCGACCGCGACGGGGCCACGAGCTCAGTAGTCGTGACGCTCGGTGTAGACGCCGACGATCGCGGCCAGGTGCGGGTCGCTGGTGATGGTGAAGTAGCGGTTCGGGCGCAGCTCGACGCTCGACGGGTTGGCCTGGTCCGTGGTGGCCGGGCCGTTGATCGCCGCGTCATATATGAGGATGTCGCGCTTCGCCTCGATGTCGCGCTCCGGGTGCTTGAGCAGCCGGCCGACCGTCGGCCGACCGGGCCCGAAGGTGCCGGACAGGTCGCCGTAGGTGAACAGGATGTCGCCGTTGTGCAGCACCAGCTGGTGGTGTGACGACGCGGGCAGGCCCGTCGACTCCGGCGTCGTCCAGGTGTGACCGTCGTCGTACGACCGTGACACGTACGCGATGTTGATCGACGTCCGGATGACCGAGAGCAGCGAGCCGTCCTTGAGCAGGCTCAGGTTGGGCTCCTGGAAGTCGAACGTCGCGGCCCGGCCGATCACGGACTCGTTCTCGCGCGGCCAGGTGCGGCCGCCGTCGGTCGAGCGGACCACCGTCGCCGGACCGGTGCCGCCCTCGGGCAGCCGGCCGTAGAGCGGCACCAGCAGGTCGCCGTTGCGCAGTTGGAGGATCGGGCCGTGGGTGGCGGCGTGGCCGGCGTAGTAAGCGCCGACGACCACATCGGACGGTCCCTCCATCGCGGTGCCGACCTCGATGGGCGTGCTCCACGAGCCGCCCTGGTCGGTCGATCGCGTGACGAACGTGCCCACCAGCGTCACCGTCCGGCCGGGATAGCCGGCCCAGTCGGTGCGGAAGAAGTTCATCAGCACCGTGCCGTCGCTCATCTGCATGAGCTTCGGGTCGCGGTCGTCGATCGGGGTGTCGATGGCGACCCGCGGCGTGCTCCAGGTGTGGCCCTGGTCCAGGCTCTGCACGACCATGATGCGGCCGTCCTGGTTGATGTGTGCGACGGACTCCCGGTAGGCGACCAGGAGGCGCCCGTCCTTGAGCTTGATCATGTCGCCGAAGAAGGCGCGTTTGCCGCTCTCGGCCGGCGCGACGATGACCGGGTCGGTCGGCGTTCCGGACGGCGACGCGGCCGCGGCGGCGGCGGTGGTCGAGGTGGCGGCAAGAGTCGCGGCGGACGCGATCACCAGTAGGCGACGCATAAGACGACGCACGAAATCCACTCCCATCAGGCATTCGGCGGGGGTTCGGCGGTCGGCCCGAAGCTATTCGGAACGTCATTCCATGTCAATGAATCTTTGACATTGACATGGAACGACGTTCCAGATGGACTGGCCGCATGGTCGAGAGAAGAGTGGGGAGGCGCGTGCTGGTGCCGCTGGTGGCGCTGGCGTCGCTCGTGGTGCCGACGGCGGCGAGCGGGCAGACACCCGCGGACACCGGCGCGCCGCAGGACGGCAACCTGGTCGCCAACGGCGGCTTCGACGTCGGCGACCGCGCCGGCCATCCCATCAGCTGGAGCGTCGAGGGCAACGAGGCGGCCGCCAACGTCGTCAACCTGTCCGCCTACCGCACCGCCGGGCCGGGCTCGTTGGAGCTCAACGTGCCCGAGGGCGACCCGGTCACCGTCTCCAGCGACCGGATCGTCGCCGCGCCGGGGGTCGCATACACCCTGACCGCCCGGGTGAAGGGCCGCGCCGGCAAGCCCGCCGTGCTCTCGATGGCCTTCGCCGACTTCAACCGCACCGAGGTCGGCGTGAGCGCGGCGGACACCGCGTTCAGCGGCGAATGGCAGACCGTCACCGTCAACGGCACCGCGCCGGCCGGCACGGCCCAGGTGACGATCCGCATCGCCGGCAGCTACGCGGGCTGGTCCTACTGGGACCAGATCAGCCTCAACCGCGCGCCGGTCGCGTACGACCCGAAGCTCGGCGCGGAGCGTGAGCTGTTCCTCGACGACTACCGCGTCGAGTCGAGCCAGGACGTGGGCCGCGTGGTGCATCCGGCCCGCAAGGCGCCCGAGCCGCTGATCCGGGCGACCTATCCGTGGGAGCAGAACGCCTACATCTACGGCTCGGTCTTCAAGATCGGCAACGTCTACCGCATGTGGTACGACTGCAACAACGACGTCGCCCCCGGCTACTACCTCTGCTACGCCGAGAGCAGGGACGGCGTGCGGTGGACGAAGCCGCTGGGCCGCGGCAATTTGGGCTACAAGGACATCCCGGCGTCGCGGACCAACCTGGTCATCGCCGGCGGCGGCACGGTCGCCTACAACCCGACAGCGCCGGCCGACCGCCGCTTCGCGCTGATGCAGTTCCACACCGGCGTGGTCAACGAGACGCTGGGCTACTACGTCTACTTCTCGCCGGACGGCTACCACTGGACACAGGCGAGCGACAAGCCGGCGCTCCTCGACGGCGACGTCTCCAACGTCACCTGGGACGCCCGCACCGGCCGCTACATCGCCACGATCAAGAAGCGCATGTTCACCTCGCGTACGCCGGGTGTGTACGACCGTTCGGCGTTCGTCTCGACCAGCACCGACTTCCTCAACTGGAGCACGCCGGTGCTCGGCGTCAGCGGCGACTACGCCGACGACGGCGCGGCCCAGGCGCGCAACGGCCTCGAGGGCCAGGTCTACGGCATGCCGGTGCTGCCCTACGAGAGCACGTACGTCGGTGTGCCGTGGATGTTGCTCATCACCAACTTCACGCACGGCTCCCAGGCGTCGGCCGGTGACGGGCCGGTGCTGCCGCAGATCGCCGCCTCGCGCGACCTGGTCGACTGGAGCCGGCCGGTGCGCGATCCGATCATCGAGCCGGGGCGGCCCGGAGCGTGGGACGACGGCGCGCTCTACACGGCGTCCAATGTGCTCGTCGACGACAGGTCCGTCACGATGTACTACGGCGCGTTCAACGCCGGCCACGGCGGGCAGCCGACCACGGAGGGCGCGCCGACGTACACCAGCGGGGTCGGCATGGCGACCTGGCGCCGCGACGGTTTCGTCTCGATGACCAACGCCTCACTGCCCGGGGTCGGCGATCCGGGCACTCTCACGACCAAGCCACTGGTCACCGACGGCAAGGCCCTGCGCGTCAACGCGGACGTGCGCCCGAAGGGCTCGCTGACGGTCGAGGTGCTCGACGCGGCCGGCCAGCCGCTCCTCACGTCCCTGCCGGTCAAGGGCGACCACCTCGACACCCAGGTGCGGTGGACGGGTGGCCGGTCGCTGGCCGACCTGGCCGGTCAGCCGGTCAAGCTGCGGTTCACGCTGGTCGACACCGACCTCTACGCGTACTGGGTGCGCTGACGCGCGCGGCCCGGCCTGGCGTCACTCGCGCCAGGCCGGGCCGGCGGCGGCCTCGGCCGCGTACTCCTCGAAGGATGTGGCCGCCCGCCCGGTGACCCGCGGCACGGCGTCGGTGGTGGTGGCGTCGCCCTGCTCCCGCAGCGCGGCGAAGGCGGCGATCTCCGCGCGGGTCTGCTCCTCGGGGAAGCCGAGCGCCGTCTGCTGGGCCAGGTAGTCGTCGTCGCCGCCGCGGAACTCGACGCCGCGCCCGGACGCGTGGCTGATCGCCGCGAGCGCCTCCGCGAACGACAGCGTCGCCGGACCGGTCAGCTCGTAGGTCTGCCCCTCGTGCCCGTCCTCGGTCAGCGCGACCGCGGCCACGGCAGCGATGTCGTCGGCGTCGACGAAGCCCTGCCGGGCGTCACCGACGGGCAGCGCGAGCGCCCCGGCGAGCACGGCCGGGCGCAGGAAGCCCTCGTCGAAGTTCTGGTCGAACCAGTCGGGCCGCAGGATCGTCCAGCCGGCCCCGGAGTCCCGCACGATCCGCTCGGCGTCGAGCAGCCGCTGGTCGCCCATCTCCTCGATGCCGCGGCTCGACAGCAACACGATCCGGCGTACGCCCTGCTCGACCGCCTGGCCGACGAACGCCTCGTCGACCGGGGTCTCATGGGGCGCCATGAGATACATGCGCTCGACACCGGCCAGGGCCGGCGCCCACGTGTCCCGGTCGGACCAGTCGAACCGGACGTCGCCGCCACGGGACGCGCCGCGTACCTCCGCGCCGCGGGCGAGCAGGAGACGGGCCACCCGCCGACCGGTCGTACCGGTGGCCCCGAGCACCAGGATCGGTCGTTCGCTCATGCACCCAGTCAAACAGCCTCGCCCCGGTCCCGCCGGGTAAGCCGCGCCGCGACGAACTCCCGCCACGCCGCGACCGCCTCGGGCCGGGTGTCGGCGTGCGGGCCGGCGTACGCGATGAGCTGTTTGTCCGTCGACGGGAAGGCGTCGAAGAGGGCGAGCTGGCCGTCGCGGGGGAAGATTTCGTCGTGCCACTGGAGGTGGAAGAGGACCGGCGCGGTGGTCCGTGCGGCGTCGCACTCCGCCCGCTCGGGCGCGGCCAGCGCCGGGGCCAGCGCCGGACCCTGCCGGAGGCCGAACTTGCCGAGCACCGCGCACCGCAGCCGGTCGCCCAGGGCGGCGGTGACCGCGAGCCCGTAGCGGGTGCCCATGGACAGGCCGACGTAGCCGATCGCGCCCGGGTCGGCGGCGCCGTCGGCCACGACCGCGTCGACGGCGGCGAGCCAGTCGTCCCGCATCCGGTCCAGCACGTGGTCGATGCCCTCGGCGGCGACCCTGGCCTGGTAGTCGGGTGCGGACCGGTCGCCGTGGAAGGGGCCGTCGATCGCGACGGCCGCACACCCGGCGTGCTCCGCGAACCACCGGCCCAGCGCGACGATGCGGTCGGACCGCTTGTGGCCGCTGCCGCCGTGGCCGAGCAGGACGAGCGGGCGGGGGGTGGACACATCCGGCCGCCACAGCACGGCCGGCACCGTGCCCGCCGCGCCGCGTACGGAGAAGGCCATCCGCCCATCCAACCGCGCCGAACGGCGGATGATCAATGAGTCCCCGGCTGCCGTAACGTTGCGCGCCGTGACCCGAACCCCTGTTCGTCGCCGCGTCTGGCCATGGATCGCCGGCGGCGTCGTCGTGGTGCTGCTCGCGGCCGCCGGCTTCGTCGTCGCGGCCGGCGGGCCGCGCGCGCTGGGCTGGGGCGAGGTGAAAGTCAGCGGCGACGGCGCAGGGCTGGTGCCGGTCGAGCTCGACGCCGGCAAGGCGTACGTGGCGACTGTGTCCCACTCCGGCGGCGGCTTCTCGATGACACCGCGCCGCGACGGCGTCGCGCTGGTCTGGGGCGCGGTCTCGCACCTCGGCCCGTACCACGGCAGTGTCCTGTTCGGCGTCGCGGAGGACCCGCCCGCGGAGCTCGACGTCAGCGCACAGGGCTCGTGGGAGGTCGTCTTCCGGGAGGCGAGCGAAGCCCCGATGATCGACGGCACCGCCTCCGGCACGCAGGAGACGGTGGTCACCCTCAGCGCCGCGGCCCGGCGGAAGCAGCAGGTGGTGTTCGACTGCGACGGCTGCGACCAGGTGACGGTACGGGCGGTCGCGACCGACGGGGTGTGGCGGCAGCTGGACACCCCGAGCATTCCGTTCACCACGGCCGCGCTGCCACCGGACACCGAGATCCTCGAGATCTCCGCCTACGGCTCGTGGACGCTGGCGCTCACCTAGGCGGGGCGACGAGGTCGGCGGTCAGTCCGAAGTGGTCGCTGGCCCAGACGCCGTCCACCGGCTGGTCGTGGAGCCGCTCGCACGAGTCGATGGCCAGCGACGGTCCGCCGTGCTCCAGGCAGCGCACCAGGATGTAGTCGATGCGCCGCGACGGCCAGTCCCAGTCCGCGACGATCGGGTTCTCCGGGACGAACGTGCCGCCGGGCTCGCCGGGGTGCGCGCTGTCCCAGGCGTCGCGGTAGCACACGCTCAGGTCGGCCAGTGACTGCCGGCCGGTCAGGAAACGGACGCTGGCCGCGACCGGGTCCGCGTCGAAGTCGCCGAGGATCAGCACGTGGTCGACCGCGTCGACGCGGGACTCCAGGTAGCGGGCCAGGGCCACGGCCTGGAGCTCGCGCTCCCGCTCGTACGCCGGCTGGTGGTTGGGGCAGTAGTTGACCAGCAGCACGTCACCGAGCGGCGTGTCGACCTCGACCACCAGCGCGCCGCAGGCGAAGTCCGCGGTCCGCGGCGTCACGTCGAGGTCGACCTCGTGGACCGACCGGATCGGCCACCGGCTGGCGGTGGCGAGCCCGCGCCCGTCGTCCTCCCGCTCGGTCTGCCGCGCGAAGTGGTAGCCGGCGCCGAGGATCTCGGCCGCCTGATCGGTCGCCTCGCCGGCGATGGCCTCCTGGAACGTCGCGAAGTCCGGATCGAGCGTTTCGAAGCTCTTGCGCAGCGCTTCCCGCCGCGCGGGCCAGTCGGTGTACGCGCCGAAAACGTTCTGGGTCGCCACCCGTAACCGTGCCGTCATGGCGCGTGGGTACCCACCGCGGCCCGGTCAACGCCTATCGTCGGTCGTCGTGGAGACGATCGGTGTGCTGTTGTTCGTGCCCACGATGGTCGTGACCGTCCTGCTGTTCGCGGCGGTCATCCGGCGGTTGTTGGGCGTGCGGGTCGGGCCGGTGCGCACGCTGCTGGCCGGCGTGCTGGCCCTGTTCGCGGCCACGCCGATCCTGCAGGCGCTCGCGCCGCCCGATCCGCGCGACGTCAGCGGCGGCGACATCGTTCTCTACGGCTTCCTGGCCGTCGTGCTGTCGGCGGTGGTCGCCATGGCGGCGCTGGTGATCCTCGAGGTGCTGGTGCCGACCGGGTCGATGCCGGGGCCGGTGGAGCTCTGGCGGGCGACGCGGCGGCGGATCTCCCGGACCCGGCGGTACGCGACCATCGTGCGCATCGCCATGCGGCACGGGCTCGGCCGGTTCCTGCGCGGCCGGCCCGGTCCCGGCCCGTCGTCGGCCGCCGCGCGCCGGCAGTTGGGCCGGTCGCTGCGGGCGGCGCTCGACGAGGGCGGCGTCACGTTCGTCAAGCTGGGCCAGCTGCTGTCGACCCGGCGCGACCTGCTGCCGGCCGAGATCGTCGACGAGCTGACCGCGTTGCAGGACCGGGTCGCGCCGGTCCCGTGGTCGCAGGTGGCCGACGCCCTGGCCGCGGACCTCGGCCGGCCGGTCGACGAGGCGTTCGCCAGCGTCTCGCCGGAGCCCCTGGCCGCGGCGTCGGTGGCCCAGGTGCACGCCGCGCACCTCACCGACGGGACCGCGGTCGTGGTCAAGGTGCGCCGGCCCGGCATCGCCGCGGTGGTCGAGCGCGACATCGACATCCTGCTGCGGCTGGCGGCGACCCTGGAGGAGCGCACGTCGTGGGGCCGGCGGTTGGGGGTTCGCGCCCTGGCCGAGGGCTTCGCGGCGGCGTTGCGCGAGGAGCTCGACTTCACGGTGGAGCGCGACAACCTGCAGGCGATGGCGGCGGCGCTGGCCAGCTCGCCGGACCGGGGCGTCGCGGTGCCCGTGCCGCACACCGCGCTCAGCTCCGAACGCCTGCTGGTGATGGGCCGCCTGGCCGGCACGCCACTGGGCGCGGCCGCCGCCGTGCTCGACCGGCTCGGCGACGAGCGGCGGGAGCGGGTCGCGGCCGGCCTCGTCGACACGATGCTCGACCAGGTGCTGGTCCACGGCATCTTCCACGTCGACCTGCACCCCGGCAACATCCTGGTCACCGACGACGGCCGGCTCGGGCTGCTCGACCTGGGCTCGGTCGGCCGCCTCGACGTCGCCACCCGCGAGGCCATCGGCCAGCTCCTCGGCGCGCTGGCCCGGCGCGACTCGGTCGCCGTGAGCGACGCGCTGCTCGAGGTCGTCGACCGGCCGGAGGAGATCGACGAACGCGAGCTGCAGCGCTCGATCGGCGCGCTGATCGTCCGGTACGCCGCCCCCGGCAGCACGCCCGGCGCCGCGGCGGTGGCAGCGCTGTTGCGGACCTTCACGTCGTACGGCCTGCGGGTGCCGCCGCCGGTCGCCGCGGTCTTCCGGGCGTTCGCCACGCTGGAGGGCACGCTCGGCCTCGTCCGCCCCGGCTTCGACCTGGTCGCCCACGCCCGCGCGGCGACGGGCCGGCGGGTGGCGGAGGCGCTCGGCCCGGAACGGTTGCGGGGCACGTTGGAGGACGAGCTGATGGCGCTGATCCCGGTGCTGCGCCGGCTGCCGCGCCGCGTCGACCGCCTCGGCGACGCGCTGGAACACGGGCGGCTGCGGGTCAACGTGCGCCTGTTCGCCGACGACCAGGACCGCCGGCTGCTCACCGGCCTGGTCCACCAGGGACTGCTGGCCTTCCTGGGTGCGGCGGCCGGCGTGATCGCGGTGCTCCTGCTCGGCGCGGGCGAGGGCCCACGCGTCAGTGCCACGGTCGGCCTGTTCCCGCTGCTGGGCTACGGCCTGCTGATCGTCGCCGTGGTCCTCGTGCTGCGCGTCCTGGTCGTCGTCTTCCGGCGGACCTAGAGCGAGACGGCGATCGCGATCAGCTCTGGCCGCCGCAGGTGGAGGACGCGGGCGAACCAGTTGCCGAGCCGCGACGTCACGTACTTGCGGGCCAGTTGCGCGCGCACCGCCGCCGTCTCCGTTTCGTCGAGAAGCCGGGCCGGCCCCTCGGCGGTGGCCGCGCCCGGTTTGACCCGGCCGCGGATGTCGCAGACGGTGACCTGGGCGCGCCCGGTGTTACGGACCCGCTTGACCTTCCACGCCTTGGCCTCGGAGACCACGTAGAGCTGGTCGCCGTCCACGACGTGCCAGACGGGCGTGGCGACACCGGCGCCGTCACGGCGGTAGGTCACCAGGCTCACGTGCTTGCTGCGGCGGATCTCGTCGATGGCGCTCACGCCCGGAAGCCTAGGCGGTGCGCGCCCGTTCGTGGACGGCCAGGTTGACGTCGGTGGCGGCGAGCAGGGGAGTGGCGACGCCGAGGTCGCGGGCGCGGCGGACCAGGTCGCCGATGACGGCCTCGTTCTCCAGGCGCCGGCCCTGGCGCAGGTCGCGGTAGACCGACGAGGTCAGCGGCGAGCCGGCCTGGGTCAGGGTGGCGACGAGGCGCTGGGCCGCGTCGGGCCGCGACGCGAACCCGGCCGCGGCGGCGACCCGACCGGCCTCCTCGGCGACCGCGGTCGCGAGGTCGGTGCCGCCCGGGACCGCGTTGACGTCGCCGACGGTGCCGCGCATCAGACACGTCACCGCGGTGACGGAGGCGAGGAACACCCACTTCTCCCACATGTCCAGCTCGATCGAGTCGGACAGCTCGGCCGGGAAGCCGGCGCCGGCCAGGGCCTGGTGCACCCGCTCGGCGTGCTGCGTGTCGTGCAGGTTCCCGTAGCGCAGCTGCTCCGGCCCCGGCAGCTGCACGATGTCGCCGTCATCGGCCAGGGTGGACACGAGGTAGCAGACGCCACCGTACACATTGGCCTGGCCGAAGCTCGCCCGCAGTGTGTCGAGGTGCGCGATGCCGTTGAGGAACGGCACGACGGCGGTGTCGGGCCCGACCGCCGGCGCGAAGTCCCGGACGGCGTCGTCGAGCGCGAAGGCCTTCACCGCCAGGATCACGACGTCGTACGGCCCGTCGAGCCGCTCCCGCACGACCGTCCTGACGTCGACCCGTTCCGCGGGCCCGTCGACGCCTTGGCGGATGCGCAGCCCACGCTCGGCCAGCACCTCGGCCCGGCGCGGCCGCACCAGAAACGTCACGTCACGCCCGGCCTGAGCCAGCCGACCCCCGTAGTAACCACCGGTAGCACCGGCCCCGACCACCAGAATGCGCATGATCCCCAGGTTAGCGGCGGAGCCAGCGGGGGCCGTGGACCGTGGCGCCGAGGGCGGAGACGCGGGCGCGGAGTTCGCGGTCCGCGGTGACGACAACGATCGGGCCGTCGGTCGCGTGGTCGCGGACCAGGTCGACGATCGCGTCGTCGCCCGAGCCGCGGGCCGCCACCACCGGTACGCCCGGCACCGACTCGACGCCGCTGGCGCGGCCCTCGACGACCAGGGTCAGCGTGACCGGTGGCGGCAGGTCGCCGATTGGCCGGCCGGCGGCGACCGTGGCCGCCAGTTCGTCCCGCAGCCGCGCGGCCGCTCCCGCCCGGTCGCGCCACCAGCCGTCCGGGCGTGCGCCGATCACGTTGGCGACGTCGACCACCACCAGCGGCGTGGCCACCGGACGGCCTCAGGGCTCGTCGATGCTGGGCGCGCTCAGGCCGAAGGCGTCCAGGGCGTCCTGGCGCTCCGCCCGGACCTCTTCCTCGCGGGCCAGCAGCGTCGCGAACTCGGCGATGTGCTGCGGTTCCGGCACCTCGGGCACCCGGCGCAGGAACGCCTCCAGCTCGCGGGACGCCTCGGTGTGCGCGGCGGCGGCGCGGCGCGCGTTCTCACGATCGGTCATGAACCGCAACCTACCCCGCCCGCCGTGGCTGACACGGCGGACGGGGCGGGTCGCGCAAGGATCTTTTACGGGTTGGAGTAGCCGAGCGAGTAGCTGCCGGAGCCGCTGTAGGCGTGCACCCGGTAGCGGTAGTAGCCGGCGGTCCCGCTGTAGGAGACCGTCTCGTCCGCGGCCTCCGTGATGCCCTGGGCCACGGTCACCCAGGTCGAGCCGCTGTACTTCTGCAGGTACAGGTCGAAGTCCGTGCCGGTCGGGCCGTCGAGGCAGGCGCGGTGCGTGCCGGACAGCGACGAGTAGTAGTAGCTGCCGTTCGGCTGGTACGCGCTGCCGCCGGAGGACAGGGAACCGCTGGCGGTGAACTCGTAGCCGGTGCAGCCGGTCGGCGGGTTCGGGTTGCCCCCGCCGGAGGTGCGCAGCGTCAGGCCGTACGCCGAGAGGATCTCGTTGACGGGCTGGTAGTAGGTCGTGCCGCCGCTGCTGCAGTTGCCGGAACCACCGGAGGTCACGCCCTGGCCCTGCTGGCCGCTCAGCCAGCCGCCGCCGGAGTCGCCGGGTTCGGCGCAGACGTTGGTGCGGGTCAGGCCGCTGACCGAACCCTGCGAGTAGTTGACCGTCTGGTTCTTCGCGGAGATCGTGCCGCAGTGCCATCCGGTGGTGGAGCCGGAGCGGCAGATCGACGCGCCGACCGCGGCCTCGGTGGAGCCGGCCACCGTCACGTTGCCGCCGCTGTAGTTGTTGACCCACGGCTGCGGCGTCCAGTTGCTGTTGACCGACACCCACGCGTAGTCGTTGCCGGGGAACGAGGAACCCTGGAACGTCCCCTGCGACACCTGGTTGTAGCCCTGCGTCGCGGTCCCGCGGGTGCCACAGTGGCCGGCGGTGACGAAGCCGCCGTTGACCGACAGGCCGACCGAGCACCGGCCGCCGCCCATGTAGTAGGCGTCGCCGCCGCGTACGTCGTAGAGGGGTCGCGGGGTCTCGGACGTGGCCACGACGGTGACGGCGCCGGCGTCGGCGCGGCTCGCGGCGATGAACCGGTGCGCGGCGGCCGTGCCGCCCTTGGCCAGCACGACGACGCGGTTGGTGGTGACGTCGACGTACCAGCCGGGGACGCTGGCCGCCGGGGCCGAAGCCGCTGCCTTGTCGAGGCGGGCCTTGACCGCGTCGAGCGCCGCCTCGCTGCGCGCGACCACCCTGGCGGTGGCGCCGGCGGCGGTCACCTCGGCGGCCCGCGCGGCGGACGTCACGTTGACGACGAAGGACCCGTCCTTGCTGATGTACGCGCCACCGAACGCGCCACCCAGCGTCTTGCGCAGGCGCAGCTCGGTGCGGCTGGCCGCGTCGTCCTTGGCGATCCGGGCCTTGGCCTGGACGGCGGTCAGGCCGAGGTCACGCTGCATCGCGGCGAGCATCTCCGGCGATGCGGCCTCGGCGGTCGCGGGTGCCGGCGCGGGCGCCGGCGCGGCCATGGCGGGTGCCGCCACGGCGACGGTGATGCCGGCCGGCAGCAGGGTCACTGCGGCGAGGCCGGCGAGGATACGGTTCACGGGCGCTCCTTTTGGGGGTTAAAAGGAAAAGCACCGTCAACGTAGCGACGAACTATCGACGCTGGTATATACCAGCTGGCTCATACCGCCGGCTCGAACTCCGTGTTGACCTGGGCGCCGAAGCCGGGGTGGGTGCGCAGCCAGCTCTTGTAGGCGGCGTTGCGGTCGATGATGTCCGCGTACGCCCCGGCGGTGTGCTTGACCATCACGTCGGCGAACGCGGCGGCCTGCGCCTCGGCGTGCCAGCCGAGCAGCAGCCGCCAGCGCAGCGGCGCGCCCTTGATCGGCCGGGCGACCAGCCCCGGCACCGGGCGGAACGTGGCCTGGCAGAGCGCGATCGCCTCGCCGGCCTCGACCAGGTCGATGCTGCCCTTGAGGTCGGTCTCGTAGACCTTCTTCGGCGTGAACCCGGAGCGGGCGCAGGTGGCGGCGAAGCAGTCGGCGAAGCAGCCGTCGCCGGGCGCGGCCACCCAGCGCTCCTCGGCCAGGTCGGCCATGTCGATCTCGTCGCGGGCCGCCTGCGGGTGGTCCTCGGGCAGCAGCAGCCAGACCGGGTCGTTGGCCACCACCCGCCAGGCCAGCCCGAGCTCGGCGCTGGGCACGGCGTCGCCGCAGACCCCGCAGAGCGCGTAGTCGAGACGGCCGGACAGCACCATCCGGGCCAGCTCGTCGACGGACCAGCTCGCGTACGTGCTGATCTGCGCCGTGGGCTGGTCGGCGGTCAGTCGCAGCACGAGCCGGCCGAGCAACGGGCTGTTGACCCCGCCCAGGCGGTAGCGGCTCAGCGCGTCGCCGCCGGCCATCCGGGCCGCCTCGTCCTGGAGGCCCTTCATCGCCGGCAGCAGCACCCGGGCCCGGTCGAGCACCAACTCACCGAGCGCGGTCGGCCGGGCGCCGCGCCGGTCACGCTCGAACAAGGGGCCGCCGAGGGCGCGCTCGATCCGTTGGAGCTGGGCCGTGAGCGCCGGCTGGGCGAGCCCGAGCATGGAGGCGGCCTTGGTCACGCTGCCGGTCTCCGCGATGGCGGTGACCACCCTCAGGTGCCGCAGCTCCAGGTTCATAGCGTGACGGTAGGACTCCGGGGCGATTCATCGGAAGACCTTGATATCTGTCTTTCAGAAAATCTCCGACCATGTGTCGAATCCGGCGGACCCCGTTCGAGCTAGGGGTGACAGACCCGAAACGGGACCTTAAGGAGATCGACATGACTGTTTGCGCTACGCCCGCGCTCGAGGACCGGGTGACCAGGAGCCTGCTGGGGTACGGCGTGCTGGCCGGACCGCTGTACGTCACCGTCTCGCTGGCCCAGGCGTACACCCGGGACGGTTTCGATCCGACCCGGCACGCGTGGAGCATGCTGCAGAACGGCTCGCTCGGCTGGATCCAGACGACGAACCTGATCCTCTCCGGGCTGATGGTGGTGGCCGCGGCCGTCGGTGTGCGGCGGGCCGTCGGGCGCGGCGCCGTGCCGCTGGGAATCTACGGTGTGGGGATGATCGTGGCCGGGCTGTTCCGGGCCGACCCTGGGGCCGGCTTCCCGGCCGGCTCGGCCGGCGACACGGTGAGCTGGCACGGCCTGGTGCACCTGGGCGCGGCCGGGGTGGGGTTCGTCGGGCTCGCGATCGCCTGCTTCCTGCTCGCCCGCCCGGTCGGCATGCCGCTGCTGTCCCGCCTGGTCGGGGTGTTCTTCGTCGGGTCGTTCCTGGCCATGAACGCCAGCGGCGGCGCGCCCTGGGGAATCTTGACCTTCACCGCCGGTGTGCTGGCCGTCTCCGCCTGGCTGGCCGCCGTCTCCGTCCGTCTCTACCGTTCCGTCGCCTGAGGAGGCATCGCCATGCGCTACATCGTTCTGCTCACCGCCACCTACCCCGACACCCCGCCGCCGCCGGAGCTGATGGAGGCGATCATGAAGCTCGGCGAGGACGCCACCAATGCCGGTGTCCTGGTCGACCAGGCCGGACTCTCGCCGAGCGCGTTCGGCGCCCGGGTCGGGGTCTCCGGCGGCGAGCTCGCCGTCACCGACGGGCCGTTCGCCGAGGCGAAGGAAGTGATCAGCTACGCCGTGTACGACGTGCGCGACAAGGCCGAGGCCGTCGAGTGGACGTCGCGCTTCATGCGGGCCCACCGGGACCTGTGGCCCGGCTGGGAGGGCGAGTCCCGCGTGCTCAAGGTGATGGGTCCGGAGGACTTCGCGCCGCCGGCGTGATCGACCGACGTGGCAGGATCGGCGGTGATGGGGGCCGTCGATCCTGCCGTTGTGCGCCGCACCGTCGAGTCGGTGTGGCGGATCGAGGCCGCCCGGATCGTGGCGGTGGTCGCCCGGCTCACCGGCGATGTCTCGCTCGCGGAGGAGATCGCCCAGGACGCCCTGGTGGTGGCGCTGGAGCAGTGGCCGCGGGACGGCGTACCCGATGATCCGGGTCCGTGGTTGCTCGCCGTCGCGCGGCGCCGGGCGATCGACCAGATCCGCCGCCGGCAGAACTACGCGGGGAAGCTGCGACTGGTCGCGTCGGACGTTTCCGAGATCGACGACGGCGGGTACGACGCGGTGCTCGACGAGGGCCGGATCGGCGACGACCTGCTGCGGCTGATCTTCACGGTCTGCCATCCCTCGTTGCCGGCCGAGTCGCGGGTGGGGCTGACCCTGCGCCTGCTGGGCGGGTTGACGACCGCGGAGATCGCCCGGGGCTTCCTGGTCTCCGAGGCCACCATGGCGGCCCGGCTGACCCGGGCGAAGAAGTCCCTGGCCGGCGTCTCCTTCGGCTTGCCGCCGGCTGCCGAGCTGGGCCCGCGGGTCGCGTCCGTCCTGGCCACGGTCTACTTGATCTTCAACGAGGGGTACGCGGCGACGGGTGGACCGTCCTGGGCGCGGCCCGAGCTGGCCTCCGAGGCGTTGCGGCTGGGTCGGCTGTTGCAGGGGTTGCTGCCGCGTGAGCCGGAGGTGCACGGGCTGGCCGCCCTGATGGAGCTGCAGGCGTCGCGGTTGCCCGCCCGGGTGGCTGACGACGGTTCGCCGGTGCTGCTGCCCGACCAGGACCGCCGGCGGTGGGACCGGTTGTTGATCCGGCGCGGGCTGGCGGCGCTGTCGTTGGCGGGGTCCCTGGGCGGCGGTGTCTACACGGTCGAGGCGGAGATCGCGGCGTGTCACGCGCGGGCGCGGTCCCACGACTCCACCGACTGGGAACGGGTCGCGGCGCTCTACGAGGTGCTGTTCCACCTGCGACCGTCGCCGGTGCTGCGGGTCAACCAGGCCGTCGCGTACGGGCTGGCCGGTGATCCTCTGCGGGGGCTGGCCGTGGTCGACGCGGTTGCGGGGGAGAAGTCGCTGCGGGACTATCCACAGTTGCCGGCGGTCCGCGGTGACCTGCTGGCCCGCCTCGGCCGCGCCGCCGAGGCGCGTTCGTGCTTTCTGCGGGCGGCGTCGCTGACGCGGAACGACGCGGAACGGTCGTTGTTCACCGCCCGGGCCGACGCGCTGTAGTTATCCACAGGGGTGCGCGCCCGGTCGGGCTCCGTGTCGGGTCTGCTGGTAAGAAAGAGCGCATGACCAGCCCCGGCCCCTCCAGCCCCGCCAGCGCCGACGAGGTCGTCGACCTGTGCCGTGACCTGATCCGGATCGACACGACCAACACCGGCGACAACGCGACCTCGGCCGGCGAGCGGGTGGCCGCCGAATACGTCGCGGAGAAGCTGGCCGAGGTGGGTGTCGACAGCGAGATCCGCGAGTCGGCGCCGGGCCGGGCGAGCCTGATCGCGCGCATCCCGGGCACCGACCCGTCCCGCGGTGCGTTGCTGGTCCACGGCCACCTCGACGTGGTGCCGGCCGACCCGGGGGAGTGGTCCGTCGACCCGTTCGGGGGTGAGATCCGCGACGGCTACCTGTGGGGCCGCGGCGCGGTCGACATGAAGGACTTCGACGCGATGGTGCTCGCGGTGATCCGCGACTGGCAGCGCACCGGCGTGCGCCCGCCGCGCGACCTCGTGCTCGCGTTCACCGCCGACGAGGAGGCCGGCGGCGACTACGGCGCCCACTTCCTCGTCGACAACCACGCCGACCTGCTCGAGGGCTGCACCGAGGCGATCGGCGAGGTCGGCGGTTTCTCGTTCACGGTCTCCGAGGACCTGCGGCTCTACCTGATCGAGACGGCCGAGAAAGGCATCCAGTGGCTGCGGGTCACGGCGCACGGCCGGCCCGGGCACGGCTCGATGATCCACGACGACAACGCGATCACGGCGCTGGCCGAGGCGGTGGCCCGGGTCGGGCGGCACCGGTTCCCGCTGGTCCTCACCGACACGGCGCGCACCTTCCTGGCCGAGGTGTCGGCGCTGCTGGGGATCGAGTTCGACCCCGCCGATCCCGAGGCGACGATCGCCAAGCTCGGGCCGATCGCCGGGTTCGTCGGCGCCACGGTGCGCAACACGGCCAACCCGACCCGGCTCGACGCCGGCTACAAGGAAAACGTGGTGCCCAGCCGGGCCACGGCCACGATCGACTGTCGTACGCTGCCGGGCCAGTCCGAGTCGTTCCTCGCCGAGCTGCGGGAGATCCTCGGCCCCGACATCGAGATCGCCCACGTGCAGCGCCAGCCGGCCGTCGAGACCACCTTCGACGGCGCCCTGGTCGAGGCGATGTCCGCGGCGCTGCGGGCTTTCGACCCGGGCGCTCGGGCCGTGCCCTACATGCTCTCCGGCGGCACCGACGCCAAGGCGTGGCAGCGACTGGGCATCCGGTGCTTCGGCTTCGCGCCGCTGCGGCTCCCACCGGACCTGAACTTCGCCAACCTTTTCCACGGCATCGACGAGCGGGTGCCGGTCGAGGGCCTACGCTTCGGCGCGCGGGTGCTCGACCGCTTCCTGCGTACCTGCTGACTTCTCTCTAGGGATGGTTTGACCATGACCGACGACCACGCTTCGCTCGACGCCGCCCTGGAGGAGGTCATCGCCGCCGCGCGCGCCCACCTGACCGCGGTGAAGGCCGCCGAGGGCCGCGTCGACGACGACGACGTCTGGCAGGCATATGTGGCGCTCAACAACGCGTCCTACCACTACGACGAGCTGCTGCTCGACGCCTTCGGCGAGGTCACGCCCTGGGACGTCGAGTCGATCGACCCGGACGAGATCGAGGGCCAGCTGGGCGCCGCCACCCTGGCGGAGGGCGACGAGGCCCGCGACGCCCACCCGCACGTGATCTCGGTCCGCCAGCGCCGCGACTACCGCGTGCCGAGCGTGGTGGCCCTGGTCCGCCGGGCCGAGGAGGCCCGCTCGGAGGTAGGGCCGGAAGAGGCCGGCGGCCCGGTCGAAACGGTCGGCGAGGCGGTCCTGGAGCTCCTCCAGGCGGGTGACGGTTCGTTGAGCGCGCTCGACGTGCCGGAGCTCGAGCCGCTGGACGGGGTCGTCATGGTCAGCGAGGTGACGGCGGCGCTTGACCTGGAGGTCTACGAGGAACACGACGCCGCGGGCCCGTTCAGCCACAGCGGCCAGGACCGTCTGGTGGGCCGCCTCGACGAACACCCGTTCCTGCCGGGCGACCTCGACCTCGACGGCACCCTGCCGGAGGACGCCGAGGAAGACGACGACAAGGACGAAGACGGCCCGCGCAACGCCTGACGATTCGAAAGTCGCTGCGACCCCTGCTCCCTGCGGAGCGGGGGTCGCTGCTTTCACGTGCCCGAAAGCCTGATCACCTGGCCAGCCGCTGCTCTCCGGTGCTGCGGTCGCAATCCGCGATGGGCGGGCGGCGCGTTATCGCCGGGCGGCTGGTGGACGCCGCCGTCCGGTGGGTCTTGCTCCTGGCTCGCTAGGCGCACCCAGGGCCGGCCGGGTGGGGCCGGCGGACCGGTCCGCTAATAGCTAAGGCCCGGCTGCGTCTTGTTGACGAGGCGGCGCCGCAGCATGACCTGCCGCGTGCCGTCCCGGAACAAACGCACCCGGGCCAGCTCCCAGCCGGAGAACTCCGCCTGGATCGCGAGCTGCGCCTCCGCGGTCGACCGGTCGACATTCGGTGGTAACCGCAGGGGCGCGTATTCGTAGTCCATGGCACCTATCCTGCCCACTCTCCGTGGGCCGGCACCAGCCCTTCCCCCAACCAGCTGGCCACCCGCCAACGGCCCAGCCCGACCCGCCAGCCGAAACCGGACAACCACCCCTCAGCGGCCGAATCCAACCTGGAGCAAGATCGAAACCCGTCTTGATCAACCGCGGAGCCCTTCGCGGCCGTGGGCCGGGGAGGCCGGCGGCTTTGCAGCCAGGAGCCGCATGGACCACGTCCCGCGAGCAGTCGACAACGGGTGCGCGGCCGGCAGCCCGAGTGAGGCGGGCCGACCAGGTGCCGCCAGGATGGGCGACAGGTTCGTGCCGGGCACGGTTCGAGCGTCAGCCAGGTGCGCCGGTTCGATTGGGCGCCGCGAGCAGCGACAACGGGGTCCGCTCTGGCCCCGGCCGGACCGTCATCACCGGGCGCGCCGTGACCCGTCGGCAGGCCGCGCCATCCTCCACCCGGGCGGGGGAGGCAGGGTCTCCGGGTCCGTACATGGTTTCGCATGTGGGTACGTGCCGAAGCATGTCCGCTCCGGACGACCATCCCCCGGAGGAGACCTCCGCCACCCGGGACCCCGCCCGGCGCAGCTCCGCTTGATCTTGTTCGGGTGCTGGTTAGGCTGGCGGGATGCAGTCTTGGACCGGGCACGATGTGCCGCGGCTACCGGGTGTCGGTCAGCCTCTCGTGTTGTTCGACTCGGCGCGGCAGGGCGCCCATCCCACGGACCCGGACCGGGAGACCGGGGCCACGATGTACGTCTGCGGCATCACCCCCTACGACGCCACCCACCTCGGTCACGCCGCCACCATGATCACCTTCGATCTGGTGCAGCGGGCCTGGCTCGACGCCGGCGTTCCTGTCCGATATGTCCAGAACGTGACCGACATCGACGATCCGCTCCTCGAGCGGGCCGAGCGCGACGGCGAGGACTGGGTCGTGCTCGCGATGCGGGAGACCGCCCTCTTCCGCGAGGACATGGAAGCCCTCCGGATGATTCCTCCGGCGCATTACGTCGGCGCCGTCGAGTCGATTCCCGCCATCGTCGACCGGGTCGTCGAGCTGCTCAACGACGGCGCGGCCTACACGCTCGACGACGGCACCGGCGACGTCTACTTCGACATCTCGACCACGCCGAACTTCGGGTACGAGTCCAACCTCAGCCGCGACGAGATGCTCGTGCTCGCGGCCGAGCGCGGCGGCGACCCCGAGCGCAAAGGCAAGCGCGACCCGCTCGACCCCCTGCTCTGGCGCGGCGCCCGCGACGGCGAGCCCGCCTGGCCTGGTGGGCCGCTCGGGCCGGGGCGCCCCGGCTGGCACATCGAGTGCGCGGTGATCGCGCTCGGCCTGCTCGGCGACACGATCGACGTGCAGGGCGGCGGCAACGACCTGCTCTTCCCGCACCACGAGTGCTCCGCCGCGCACGCCGAGCGGCTGACGGGCAAGGCGCCGTTCGGGGCCCACTACGTGCACGCCGGCATGATCGGGCTCGACGGCGAGAAGATGTCGAAGTCGCGGGGCAACCTGGTCTTCGTCTCCCGCCTGCGCGCCGACCATGTCGACCCGATGGCCCTGCGCCTCGGTCTGATCGCCGACCACTACCGCGGCGACCGCACCTGGACCGACGACCTGCTCAAGACCGCCGAGGACCGGCTGGCCCGCTGGCGTGCGGCCGCCGCCGCCACCGCCGGGCCGTCGGGGGCTGACCTGCTCGCGGGGGTACGCAGCCGCGTCGCCGACGACCTCGACACCCCGGGCGCGCTGGCCCTGGTCGACGCCTGGGCCGACGCCACCCTCGCCGGTGCCGGCGACGACCCGGACGCCCCGAAGCTCATGGCCAAGACGGTCGACGCCCTCCTCGGCATCACCCTCAAGCCGACCGCGCTCTAGGCGCCGGTCACATCGGAGGCCAGGGCACCGACGGCCAGTCGGTGCCCGGCTCCGGGAAGCTCGCGTTCTCGAGCAGCCGGCGCACCCGGCCCCGCAGCCGGCCGACCTCGTGGCCCGTCAGGTGCGCCCGCAGCGCGGTGCCGAGCGCGCCGCGCAGCTCGGACGTCAGTCGCCCCAGCACGTCGACCGCCTCGTCGGGCAGCACGGCGCCGGTCCAGCCCCAGAGCACCGTACGCAGCTTGGGCTCGACGTTGAACGTCACGCCGTGGTCGACGCCGTAGACGCGGTCGTCGGGGCCGATCAGCACGTGGCCGCCCTTGCGGTCCGCGTTGTTGATCACTATGTCCAGGACCGCCAGGCGGGCCAGGCGCGGGTCGTCGGCGTGGGCCAGCGAGTAGGGGTTGCCGTCCTCGTCGCGGGCCGAGGCGATCCGCTTCCAGCCGGTCGGCAGCTGCCGGGCCGGCACGAAGTCGACCAGCGGCTGCGCGCCCTCGGGCTCGTCGATCCAGAGCTGGCACATGCCCGGCCCCAGCGGCCCCTCGTCGCGCAGCAGCGTCGGCGGGACCAGGTCCCAGCCGGTGGCCGCCGACACCAGGTAGGCGCTGACCTCCCGGCCGGCCAGCGTGCCGTCGGGGAAGTCCCACAGCGGCCGCTCGCCGCTGATCGGCTTGTAGACGCAGCGCGCGGTGACCCCGTCGAGCGACACGAACGCCCGCAGCGTGGTGTTGGAGGCGTCGACCAGCCGGCCCTCGAGCTCGAGCTCGCCCGAGCGCAGCAGGGTCAGTGCGTCTGGCTCGGGAAGCCGGGTCGGAGCGTCCACCGGCGTGGCGCCGTCACCGGTGATAGCCATTGTGGCGCGGGCAGAGATGCCCGCGGGGGTCGAGCGGCTGGCCACAGAGCGGGCAGGGCGGGCGGCCGGCGGCCACCACACGCCGGGCGCGGCTGATGAACTCGCGGGTGGCCTGTGGCGTCAGCCGCACGCGGAGCCGGTCGAGGTCGTCGTCGGGCTCGTCATCGTCGTCTTCGTCTTCCTCGACGGCCTCGGCCTCGGCGTCCTCGACGTCAAGCTCGCCTTCGCCGGCCGCGATCGCCTCTATCACCACGGTCGCGGTGTCGACGTCGAACGCCAGGCCCAGCGTGCCGACCCGGAACTCCTCGTCGACGGGGCTCTCCAGCGGCTCGTTGTCGCTGGAGGTGGTCGGCTCCTCGGGCGGCAGCTCGAGGTCGACGCCGAACCGGCGGGCCGCCTCGGTGAGCAGTTCCTCGAGCTTCTCGGCCAGGAGGGCGACCTGCACCTTCTCGAGCGCGACGCTGACCACGCGGCCGCCACCGCGCGCCTGCAGGAAGAAGCTGCGCTCGCCGGGTGGTCCCACGGTTCCAGCCACGAACCGCTCCGGCGGCTCGAACGCGTGCACCTGGTGGGTCATAAGAAGAACCCTATCCGCCCACGCGTACGCCTGCGTAGCGCACTGCCTCGAATGTGGGGAGCGGATCAGCCGCGTTCGCCCAGAGCGAATCTCACGCCGCCCCGGCGCCTCCGCCGACGACCGCGTCCGACGAGGTCGCGGCGCTCTTGCGCGGCCGGCGGCGGCGTTTCGGCGGCACCAGCGAGGCCAGCTCGCCGCCGGTGTCGTTGAGGCGCATCAGGAACGGGCGGGTGGGTGTGTAACGGATCACGGTCACCGACGCCGGGTCGGCGACGATCCGCTGGAACTGGTCGAGGTGCAGGCCGAGCGCGTCGGCCACGATGGCCTTGATGATGTCGCCGTGCGTGCAGGCGAGCCACAGCGCGTCCGGCCCCTGTGTCTCGTTGACGACCCGGTCCCAGCGGCGCACCGCACCGACCGCCCGGGCCGACATCGCCGCCATCGCCTCGCCGCCGGGGAACACCGCGGCCGACGGGTGCAGCTGGACGACCGGCCACAGCGGATCCTTGGCCAGCTTCTTGAGCGGCTGGCCCTCCCACTCGCCGTAGCCGCACTCGATGAGGCCGTCCTCCACGCTGGGCACCGTGTCGGGCAGCGCGAGCTCCAGCGTCTGCCGGCAGCGGATCAGCGGGCTGCTCACCACCATCGCGAGCGGCAGGCCGCGCAGCCGCGCGCCGACCGCGACCGCCTGGGCGCGACCGGTGTCGTCGAGCTCGACGGGCTGCCGGCCGGCGAGCCCACCGTCGGCGTTGGCGGTCGTGCGGCCGTGCCGCAGGAGCAGAAGGGTCGCCACGCCGACGACTCTACGTCGCGGAGATGGTGCCGTTGATCAGCAGCGCGAGGACGATCGACCCGACCGCGACCCGGTAGAGCACGAACGGGTAGAACGTGTGTGCCGACACGTACTTGAGCAGCCAGGCGATCGAGGCGTAGCCGAGGCCGAACGCGATGATGGTGGCGACGATCATCTGGGCGCCGGAGGGCACGAGACCGCCGCCGCTCTTGTCGAACACGTCGGGGAGGCTGAACACGCCCGACATCACCACGGCGGGAATGGCCAGGAGGAACGAGAATCTCAGCGCCGCCTCGCGGGTCAGGCCGAGGAACAGGCCCGCGCTCGCGGTGCCGCCCGAACGGGACACGCCGGGGATCAACGCCAGCGCCTGGGCCAGGCCCATCGTCACCGCGTCGGGCATCTTGAAGCGTTCGAGGTTGCGGGCCTGCCGTCCGAAGTACTCAGCGAACGCGAGGACGAACGAGAAGGCGATGAGGACGATCGACACCAGCCAGAGGTTGCGGGCGGCGGTGCGGATCTGGTCCTTGAACGCGAAGCCGATGATGCCGATCGGGATCGAGCCGATGATGACGTACCACGCCATCTTGTAGTCGAACTCCTTGCGCGCCGACTTGTCCCAGATGCCGACGACCCAGGTCTTGGATATTCGCCAGATGTCCTTGGCGAAGTAGAGAAGCACGGCGGCCTCGGTGCCCAGCTGCGTGACCGCGGTGAACGAGGCGCCGGCGTCCTGACCGAAGAACAGCGCCGAGGTGATCCGCATGTGCCCGGACGAGCTGATCGGCAGGAACTCGGTGAGCCCCTGCACGATGCCGAGCACGATCGCCTCGGTCCACGTCATTCCCCGACCCCCGACTTGTCCAGCGCCTCAGCCACCGTACGCAACGTCCGCACGCCCGTTTCCGCGTCCGCCACGAACGGGTTCACCGACAGGGTGGTGACACCCGATTCGGCGTACGCCCGCATCCGCTCGGCGATCCGGTCCTTCGTGCCGAGCAGCGAGGTGCGGTCGATGAACTCCAGGGGTACGGCGGCCGCCGCGTCCCGCTGGCGCTTGTCGAGGTAGAGGTCCTGCACCGTCCTGGCCGCGTCGGCGTACCCCATGCGGATCGCGAGGTCGTTGTAGAAGTTCTGCTTGCGGCTGCCCATGCCGCCGACGTAGAGGGCCGCGTACCAGCGGACGAGCTCGGCGGCGTTGGCCACGTCCTCGCCGATGACCACCGGGACGCTGGGCACGATGTCGAAGCCGTCGGGCGTCAGGCCGGCCTTCTCGCGGCCGGCCTTGACGCTGGCGTGCTGCTCGGCGGCGAACTCGGGGGAGTAGAAGACGGCCAGCCAGCCGTCGGCGATCTCGCCGGCCAGCTCGAGGTTCTTGGGGCCGACGGCGGCGAGGTAGATCGGGATGTGCTCGCGCGGCGGGTGGAAGCCGAGGCGCAGCGTCTTGCCCGGGCCGTCGGGGAGCGGGAGGGTGTAGTGCTCGCCGGCGTACTCGACCGGCTTGCGGCCGACGGCCAGCTTGACGATGTCGACGTACTCCCGGGTGCGGGCCAGTGGCTTGCCGAACCGGACGCCGTGCCAGCCCTCGGAGACCTGCGGACCCGACACGCCCAGGCCCAGCCGGAAGCGGCCGCCGGACAGGTTGTCGATCGTGGTCGCCGTCATCGCGGTGGCGGCCGGCGTGCGGGCGGGGATCTGCATGACCGCCGCGCCGAGGTCGATGGTCGACGTCTGGCCGGCGAGCCAGGCGAGGGTCGAGGGCGAGTCGGAGCCGTACGCCTCCGCCGCCCACACGACCGTGTAGCCCAGCCGCTCCGCCTCCTGCGCCATCGCCAGATCGGTCGCCGGCGAGCTCCAGGCAGTCTGGTAGCCGAGGTTGAGTCCGAGTTTCACCGTGCCCCTCCCCAATGCCGCCGTGAGGGGCGACGCGCGATTAGGGTACGAAACCCCCGTGCCCGGTCTCGCGTGAACCCTAGGTGCATCATGCACCGACCGGCCGGCTATCCGGGCGCGGCGCGGCGGCATAAGGTGCACCCATGCAGCAGCGACCGCTAGGCCGTAGCGGGCTCGCGGTCTCCCGGCTCGCGCTCGGCACCATGACGTGGGGTGCCGACACCGACACCGACGACGCGGCGGCCCAGCTCAAGGGCTTCGTCGACGCGGGCGGCAACCTCGTCGACACGGCTGACGTCTACGGCGACGGCGAGGCCGAGGCCGTCATCGGCTCGCTGCTGGGCACGTTGATCTCCCGCGACGACCTGATCATCGCGACCAAGGGCGGCCTGCGACCCGGGCCGGGACGGCGTCGCGACGGGTCGCGCGGGCACCTGCTGAACTCGCTGGACGCCTCGCTGCGCCGGCTCGGCACGGACCATGTCGATCTTTGGCAGGTCCACGGGTACGACGAGACGACGCCGCTCGAGGAAACCCTGGCCGCTCTGGACTATGCGGTGCTGAGCGGCCGGGTGCGCTATGCGGGGGTCTCGAACTTCGCGGGCTGGCAGACGGCGCGCGCCGCGGCCTGGCAGCAGGCCCTGCCGGGGCGGACGCCGGTGGTGGCGACGCAGGTGGAGTACTCGCTGCTGGAGCGGGGGATCGAGCGGGAGGTCCTGCCCGCGTGTGCTGCCCTTGGTCTCGGGGTGCTGGCCTGGTCGCCGCTGGGGCGTGGGGTGCTGACGGGGAAGTACCGCCACGGTCGGCCGGCCGACTCGCGGGCGGCGTCGCCGCACTTCGGGCCGTTTGTCGCGACTTATCTCGATTCGCGATCCTCGGCGATCGTGGAGGCCGTGGCCACCGCGGCCGGGGGCCTCGGCGTGTCGCCGTTGGAGGTGGCGCTGGCCTGGGTCCGCGACCGTCCGGGGGTCGTGGCGCCGGTCCTCGGGGCCCGCACCGTCGGCCAGCTGTTGGGCGCCCTGAAGGTCGAGGAGATGAGCCTCCCGGCCGAGATCGAAACGGCCCTGGACGACGTGAGCGCGATCCCGATCGGCTACCCGGAACGCGACTCCTGACCGGCCCGCCGGAAATCCTCACCGGAAGTTAGGAACGGCCCGTTCCTATGCGGAAAGCGTTAGGAACGGGCCGTTCCTTCGGCTCAGGAGCCGAACCAGCCCGGGACGTCGAGGCGGAAGGCCTCGGCGCCGGTGACGGTGACGAGGTCGGCTTCCAGCTGGCGGAGGCGGTCCGGGCCGATGCGGACCGCCCACTCGGTGCGTAGCTCGTCGAAGATCTCCGCCGATCGGGTCAGCACCTCGACGCCGCGGTCGGTGAGGCGAACCAGTTTGCGGCGGGCGTCGGTGGGGTCGGTGTCGCGCCGCACGTAGCCCTGGCGTTCCAGGCCGTCGAGCGTCTTGCCGGCCGCCTGCTTCGACACGCCGAGCCGGCGGCCGAGCTCGACCGCCGTCGTGCCTTCGAGGCCGATCGCCTGGAAGACGAAGCCGTGCAGCGGCCGCAGGTCCGGATGCCCCTCGCGGGCCAGTTCGGCGTGCACGCCGTCGATGAGCTGCCGGAAGCCCACGAAGAGCCGCAACGGCAGCAGGTAGCCGGCCTCGGTTGACACGATTAGACAACCTGGTTTACGTTTTGGACAACCACGTTGACTATCTTACGGGAGCGCAATCATGAATGTCATCCGTCATGACCAGACCCGTCGCGCCGAGACGCCGGCCGGAGTGATGACCACCCTGGCTTCGCCGACGCTCGGCGGCGCCACGCGGCCGGTCTGGCGGGTCGAGATGCCGGCCGGCAGCGCGGGCCCGGTGCACACGATCGACACGGAGCAGATCTGGACGGTCCTGTCCGGCGGCGCGGCGGTCCGCCTCGGCGCCGCCGACCCGGTCGGGATCGCCACGGGCGACACGCTGATCCTGGCGCCGGACGTGGAACGCCAGCTCACGGCAGACGCCACCAAGGGCCTGACCGCGATCGTCACCAGCGCCGCCAACAGCACGGCGACCGCGGGCGTCAACCGCGTGCGACCGCCCTGGACCGTCTGAGACCGCGCCGGGAGCACGGCCACTGCGGGCGGCAACCGCCCTGGACCGTCTGAGACCGCGCCGGGCGATGCGACGCCGCATCGGAGCGGCCCGCCGCGGTGAGGCGCCGGACCGGGCCGCGGGTCAGCCCAGCGCCAACCCGGGCTCGTCGTCCGGCAGTTCCTCGGCCGGACCCGGGATCTTGTAGTTCTCCGTCAGCGTCGTCATCGGCCCCGGCCAGGTCGCCTGGCTGACCTCGATCGCCCGGTGCTTGTCGTCGAACGCCACATGGAGCAGATGCAGGACCGGCGTGTCGCCACGGATCTGCAGGATCTCCGCCTCGTCGCGGTCCGGTTGGCGGGCCGTGATGACGTCCTTGGCGGTGGCGTAGCGGCGGCCGAGGGCTTCTTCGGCCTCCTGGTACAACGGCCGGCCGAAGCCCTCGAACCGTTCCAGGCTCGTGCCCGCCGCATCCTCGACCCGGAACCACGCCGCGCCGATCTCCACCGGGACGTCGTCCGTGCGGACCAGGTGGCGGCGCACCAGCAGCGCGGTGCCGTCCGGCACGCCGAACGCGTCGGCGACCTCCGGCGGCGCCGGCGCCCGGCCCACCTCGGTCAGGTGCTGCCGATAGCGGGCCGCCAGGTCGGCGTGGTAGCCGCGGTGCCCGCCATAGCGGCCCCGGGACAGGCGGTTGAGGCGGCGTTTGGTGCCGCGGACGTACGTACCCGAGCCGGGTTTGGTGATCAGAACGCCTTCGACCCGGAGCTGGTCGATGCTGCGCTGCAGCGTCTGCTTGGCCACGCCGAACGTCTCCGCCAGCGCCGGGATCGACGGCAGCCGCTCGCCCGCGGCCCAGTCGCCCCGCCGGATCTGGGCCTTGATCTGCTCGGCTATCTGGCGGTGCGGCACCTCGGCCGCACCCGGGTTGCTCTGCATGGCATGACCTCCCGCGGCACGATGATCCTAGGATGCACCATTCCGCGGGCGGCCATGCCGACGCGACACGCGTCTACCAGGAACCAGCGGTCGGACCCGCCGAGCCACCGCGGCGCCGCAGGTACTTCTCGAACTCCTGGGCGATCTCGTCACCGCTCAGCGGCTGGATGCCGGCGTCGCCCGCCCGCTCCTCCAGCTCGCGCACGTATTCACCCAGCTCGGCGTCCTGCTCGGCCGCCGACCGGACCCGCTGCTCCCACTCCGCCGCCTCCTCGGCCAGGTCGGCCATCGGCACCGGCAGGTCGAGCACCTCTTCGACGCGGTGCAGCAGGGCGAGCGTGGCCTTGGGGCACGGCGGGTTGTTGGCGTAGTGCGGCACGTGCACCCAGAACGACAGCGCCTCGACCTCGGCGCGCTGGCAGGCGTCGTGGAGGACGCCGACGATGCCGGTCGGGCCGTCGTACCGCGTCGGGGTGAGCTGGTAGCGCTCCGCGGCGTCCTTGTCGGACGCGCTGCCGCTGATGGGCAGGGGCCGGGTGTACGGGACGTCGGCGAGCAGCGCGCCCAGCAGCACCACGCGGTCGATCTCGAGGCTGTGGCACAGTTCGAGCACCTGCTCGCAGAACGTGCGCCAGCGCATGCTCGGCTCGATGCCGCGGATAAGCACCACGTCGCGGTCGGTGCCTGCCGGACTGGCCCGCAGGAACCGGGTCGTCGGCCACTCGATGCGCCGGGTCTCGCCGTCGGCCATCGTGATCGTGGGTCGGCTGACCTGGAAGTCGTAGAAGTCCTCGGGGTCGAGCGCGGCGATCTCGGTGGCGCCCCACACCTGCTCGAGATGCTCGACGGCCGCGGTCG